>CAWAOG010000034.1:0-123197 GCA_963783625.1 uncultured delta proteobacterium
CTCTTTCGGTGCTGGTGCTGACGGAGCCCGGTCGTACTGTTTTTGTGCCTGGTCCTGCGGAGAGACAGTTGCTATTTTCTCAGGTTCATGAAGGGCTTTCATTTCCGGTTCTGTATTTTTATAAACGAAAAGTGCCAGTACTACTACCAGACAGGTAGCCAGCGCTTCCACGGGTATCTTTATATGGAGTGGATAAAAAAGCCTCTGAAGCAATCCTTTTCGCGGTTCTGCTTCTTCGCGGACGCGGTTCATGATTTTTTGTGTGAACCAGGGCGGCGGTTCGACTTCTTCAAGATTACGAAGAGTTTCCTGTGTTTTTTTGAGTTCCGAGAAGGCGGCAGTGCATTGTTCGCATGTCGAAAGGTGTTCTTCAATGAGTTTCTTTTCTTCGGCGGTCATTATCCCGTCAAGGTATGTTGATAATTGTTCCTTACAATGAGCGCAGTTTATCATAAGTCACCGATGACCTTTTTCATTTTCAGACAATCCTTCAGGGCCTCCCGTGCCCTGGAGAGGCGGGATTTTACTGTTCCGTCAGGTATTTTCAGAATACGGCCTATCTCATCGTAGGAAAACTCCTCAATATCCCGTAGGACCAGCACTTCCCGTTGATCTTTGTCGAGACTGCCGATGCATTCCTGGACCTTTTCCTGCACTTCTTTCTGCTCAAGCTGCTCAATGGCCGAGGCCTCCTGTGACGGGGGATCAAGGGTGAGTTGACCGGATTGGGTTTCTACAGGGTCATCAATGGAAACAACTTCATGATATGAGCGGGATTGTGTCTGCCTCAGGCGGTTTTTCGCGTGGTTTACCGTGATGCCCGTGAGCCAGGTGGAGAACTTCGCGTCCCCTCTGAATTTTTTAATTGCCCGATATGCTGAGAGAAATGCCTCCTGGACAACTTCACAGGCATCATCGTAATCACCGGTTATTCTGTAAACAATGTTGAGCATCTTCTTCTGGTGCCTCGTTACAAGAACTTCAAAGGCGTCAATATCGCCTCTCTGGCATCGGGATACAAACTCTGCGTCATCATCTGCCAGAATGCGGTCCTTTTCGTCCATTCTATGAGACACTTCAGCCAATAAAATTGTTCCCCGCGCGGGTAAAACCGTTCAAACCGTTTAAAGGATCCAGGCAGTTTGGACGGTTTTCAGGTCCTTCTTATTTTATTGATACAAGTTCATTTTTACTGCAACATGATCTATTTTGCAATGGAAAAATATGCAGAATACAGCCGGCTTTGTAAATTAAGTTTTTCTGGATGCCGGCAGTTGGCAAATAGTGTACTTAATTGTATATATTGATGTTGCAAACACATTAAAATCATTACAAAAAGGATTATTTTATCAATTTCTTAAGATATGGTTGAGTTTGTCCGATGATATAATAGGGTCTCTTGAAATAAGAGGGCGCATTATTGGTGAGAAATCGTGATAAATGATTTTGCGAAAAGATTAGAACGTATTATTGATTTTCTTCCTCCCATACCCATTATTATGACCGAGCTGTTGCAGGCCCTGGGGAAAGAGGACACGGATATGAATGATCTGGCGAAGATCATCGCGAGAGACCCCTCAATGAGCATGAATGTGCTGAAAATCGCTAACTCGGCATTTTACAGGCTGCCCTATAAAGTGGCAACCGTAGACCATGCGGTTAAGATGCTGGGGATGAAAGAAATCACTATGATATGTGTTGCCTGTGGCGCCTATCGCGCATTGATGCCGTCTCGTAGCGAGCAGACTTTTAATTTTGATGATTTCTGGAAGCATTCCGTCGCGACAGGTGTAATCGCGCGAAAAATTTGCCGGGAATTAAGGATTGGCGATCATATCACTGCCTACTTTCTTGGTCTTCTGCACGATGTCGGGAAAATCATTTTGGACAGATTTGCTCATGATATATATACAATAGTGATCCAGACTACTTTCGATGAATGTGTTTCCATGATTGAAGCGGAAAAACGCTTGATCGGCGAATCGCATGATGTTATCGGCGGGTTTGTTATGGAAAAATGGAGATTGCCTGAAGTTTTTGCCGATTCTGCCCGATATCATCATTCAGTAATGGAATCTCCGGAATACAACAGGGTAATAGTAGCCACTATTTCTCTCGCTGATCAGTTGGCAAGGGTCAGATATTTTGGTTTTGGCGGCGATAAGAGCGGTGTTGTCTTTTCTGAAACTGAAGCTTTCAAGGTCATTGAGGGTGCCAATCCGGAAATTGCCAATATTGATATCTTTAAATTTGTCTATGAACTGGAAACGGTGGATGACGAAATCGTCGAGATGGAAAAGATATTAATCGCGTAACAAAATAGACAATCTTTCTCTCTGCTCCTCAATTTATTTCTTTTGCTTTTAAGTTTTCTTCTTGTCTCATTCTCCAGGTTTTTTGTATGATATAGTATATGAGGACAGGTGAACCATGAGACTGAAAAATAGAGTTGCAATAGTAACAGCCGCGGCAGGCGCGGGAATCGGCCAGGCAACGGCACGCATGATGGCGCGGGAAGGGACACGAATTGTCGTCACTGATATGCATAAAGAACGTACTCATGCTGTCGCGAAGGCGATCCAGGATGAATATGGTGTAGAGACAATGGGTATCCAATGCGACGTAACCAGGCTCGACGAGGTGAAAGATGTGGTGAAGATTACGCTTGAGAAATTCGGGCGAATAGATATCCTCTTCAATAATGCCGGAACTAACCGCCCTGTCCAGGTTGCTGATATGAGCGATGAAATCTGGGAACTTGTCATTAATACGTCATTGAAGGGGACTTTTTATTTCTCACGGGCAGTATTGCCGGCCATGATGGAACAGAAGAACGGCCGCATTGTCAATATTACCTCTGTTGCCGGTTTCAGAGGGTTGGGCGGCGGACATGCCCATTATGCGGCGGCCAAAGCAGGCGTCATGGCATTTACACGATGTCTTGCCATGGAGGCCGCTCCATACCGCATTACGGCCAACACGATCGCCCCGAGCTTCATCTTTAATGAATTTATACCCGGCCTTTACCCGCAGGAAGAAATTGAAAGGATGTCTGCTGAGATACCGTACCCACGGAAAGGTACCCCTGAAGATATCGCCAACACAGTACTCTTTCTTGTTTCCGATGAAGGTGAATACATAACGGGTCAGACGATCTGTGTGACCGGTGGAAGCTGGATGAGATAAGAGCATAGGGCATGGGGCATGGAGCGGAGGGCTGATAGGGATAGGCAACGGAAATCGGAAATCGCCCTCCGCTAAAGCACCGGAGGACAGGTGAATCGCGAATCGGAAACGGTAAGTAATTAAAAGTTGACCGCTAACAGGTAAAGCAAAAAACAGGGGGATCTTTCCGAAAGGCAGTGCAAATGCAGAATGAGTGGTTATACTTTATTGAGATGCAGTCGAAAGTGAAGAGGTTGAGGAGGTAACGGTGGTTACAAAGTTGAAAGCTGATGATCTTTATAAACGATGTGATCCAAAAGCGTTTTCTTTTAATACGACGGTAGATATCACTGAACTTTCAGGCTTGATCGGTCAGGAAAAGGCACTCAAATCCCTTGATTTTGGTCTGGGCATAGAGAGCGACGGATTTAATATCTTTGCCATTGGCGAAAGCGGTACCGGCAAGATGACGACGATTATGTCCATGCTTAACGAGAAGGCCGCGCAGGAGACTGCCCCGGTTGACTGGTGCTATGTCTATAATTTTAAAGACCCTGATGTATCCGTTGCACTTTCCTTCCCGCCAGGGAAAAGTGTTGTTTTTCAAAAAGAAATTGATGAGCTTATCAAAATTGTGAGGCTTGAAATACCGAAGGCTTTTGAATCCAAGGAGTACGAGACCCAGAAAAATAAGGTAATCGATGAATTTCAGCAAAAACAATCTGAATATCTTTCCAGACTTGATGCGGAGGCGAAGGAGAAGGGTTTTACCGTCAAGAGGAACGCGACAGGCATACTCATTGTGCCCATTAAGGCGAATGGCGAACTGTTCACCAAAGAAGAATTCGACGCCCTTGATGAAAAGGCGACGGAAGAAGATGGAAGAAACGGGCCGCTTATTCCAGGAGAAACTCAACGATGTGGCGAGAATTCTCCGGGAGGCAGAAAAGATTGTCAGGGATATGCTTACCAGACTCGACAGAATGGTGGCCTTTGATATTATAGGCCCCCTCGTTGAGGGATTGGGAAATAAATACAGGGACCAGGAAGGGGTGGTCCGCTATCTTGAAAATGTGAGAGAAGAGCTGCTCACCCACCTCGATGATTTTAAGACAACCGAAGAGCCCCCATCACCTTTCCCTTTTTTGAAACCTCAGAAAACGGAAACACCCTTCGCGAGGTATTCCGTCAATGTTATTGTCAATAACGGAGACCGGCAGGGTGCCCCTGTGATCTATGAGAGCAATCCCACGTATCTCAATCTTTTTGGCCGTATGGAGTATAAGGTGCAATACGGCATGGCCACGACAGATTTTACCATGATAAAGGCGGGGTCATTGCATAAAGCCAACGGCGGCTACCTTGTTGTTGATGCCATGGAACTCCTGAAAAATTCCTTTTCCTACGATGCTTTGAAAAGGGCCATGAAAACAAAGGAGATAAAGATTGAGGATGTTCTTGAGCAGTACAGGCTCATCAGCACCGCCGGACTGAAACCGGAGGCCATACCGCTTCACGCGAAGATCATTATCATCGGGAACCCTCATCTTTATTATATCCTTCATAGTTATGACGAGGAATCGCGACGATTATTCAAGGTAAAAGCCGATTTTGACAGCAGGATGGAGCGCACAACAGAAAACGTCGAAAAATATGCCATGTATATCGCCCGGTGTCAGAAGGAAGAGAACCTGCTTCCCTTTGACAGAACCGGCATTGCGAGGATTGTTGAATTCGGCTCACGTTTTGCCGATGATCAGGACAAACTTTCCACAAGACTCAGCGAAGTTGCCGACCTGGTCCGTGAATCACACTATTGGGCCAAAAAAGAGAAAAGCAAGGTTGTTAAAGGTGAACACGTTTCAAGGGCAGTCGATGAAAAGATCTTCAGGGTAAACAGGGTTGAGGAACGCTTACGGGAAATGATGCTCGATGACACATTCATTGTCAATACATCAGGCGAAAAAACGGGGCAGGTCAACGGGCTTGCTGTTCTCGATATGGGCGATTACAGCTTCGGGAAGCCATCGAGGATCACGGCAAAGACCTATACCGGGCGCGCAGGCGTTGTGAATCTCGAACGTGAAACAAAGATGAGCGGCAAAATCCATGAGAAAGCAATCCTTATCATAACAAGTTATCTGGGCAGCAAATACGCTCAGAAAAAACCCATCAGCCTTTCAGCGTCGATCACATTCGAACAGCTCTATGACATGGTGGAGGGCGACAGCGCTACCTGTGCTGAATTGTATGCCCTTTTAAGCAGCATCTCAGGCGTACCCCTGAAACAAAGCTTTGCCGTCACCGGTTCCATGGACCAGAACGGTGATGTGCAGCCCATCGGAGGAGTAAACCAGAAGATCGAAGGGTTTTTCCAGCTCTGCAAAATGAGGGGCTTCGACAAGACACAGGGCGTTATCATCCCGAAAAGAAACAGAAAAAATCTTGTGCTCAACAGCGAAGTCGTCGACGCAGTGAAAAAGGGCCTTTTTTCCATTTACACCATTGACCGTATGGAAGAAGGCCTTGAGATACTGACAGGCATGAAAGCTGGTGAACAAGGTAAAGACGGCTCATACCCTGTGGGCACCATCAATTTTCTCGTAGAAAAACGGCTCACCGAGATATCGGAAGCCTTGAAAAAGAGAGACAAAGAAGATGGCGACGAAGAAGAAACGCAAAAGAAAAAAGAAAGTGAATAATGAATAGTATATAGTGAATAGTGAAAAAAAGAGAGGCAGTGAACGAAAGACACAATTCTCTATTTCATTTGTTGATTATTTCTGTAAGGCTACTGTTTCTTTAATAAAATCGGCTATTTCTGCTTCTTTGCCGGGATAGAAATGGGTAGTTGTGATGATTTTCAGGTATTTATCAATAACGGTGAGTTCCCTGTAAAGGGCAAGAAGTTCTTCCACGGGGGCTATATCGTCGTCGGTGCCGCCGACAAAATACATCTTTTTGTCAAATTTTTTCAAATAATCGCTTTTGTAGACAACAAAAGGAAAAGATACAAGAAAGAGGCCGTCAAATTGTCCGATTTCCAGCGCTGCCCTGCTCATTACCCAGGCCCCGAAGGAGTAGCCTGCGAGCATAATCTGCGCGTTATCTTTCAGTTGTTTTTGTAAAAACTGGTGCGCGGCAAATACATCCCGGATCTCACCTTCGCCCTCATCATATTCGCCCTTACTGTGACCTACACCGCGAAAGTTAAAGACGAGCGTCGAATAACCCTGTGATGAGAACCCTTCTTCCATGGCTCCGACAACACTGTTGTGCATATCCCCGCCATAAAGCGAGTGAGGGTGGCATATGATAGCGCCGGCGCTGGGGGTTTTCTTACGCAGAAGTCCCTCGAGAGCGTAATCCGATTCTATGGTGACCCTTTCTATTGACATAACATACTTATTTTGGTAGTTTTTCAGCAAAAATTCAATAGGAAAAATGATGAGTCTCTTTAAAAAGAAAGAAAAAGAAAAAAAACCATTCAAACCGTATAAAGAAATAGATATTGAAAAAGAGGTTAAAAAGGCGGAAAAAGAGGAATCGCTCTGGATAAAATGCAGCTCCTGTCAGGAATTGCTTTACAGAAAAGAAGTAGAAAGAAACCAGCATGTCTGCCCAAAATGTCTCTATCATTTTCCTATAACCGTTGAAAACAGGATTGACTTGACCTTTGATAAAGGCAGCTTTGTCGAATATTATGAAGGGGTAGAACCCATTGATTTTCTCAAGTTTAAGGACACAAAACCATATAAGACAAGGCTTGCTGAGACAAAGGAGTCCACGAAAAGAAACGATGCGATGGTCTGTGGAAGCGCCAGTGTTGGTGGGATAAACGTGCTGGCGGCAATTTTTAACTTCAGTTTCATGGGCGGAAGCCTCGGTTCCGTTGTGGGGGAAAAAATTACGAGGATCCTCGAAGAAGGGGCCCGTAAAAAGGTCCCCGTCATTCTTTTTTGTTCATCCGGTGGAGCGAGGATGCAGGAAGGAATCATGTCTCTCATGCAAATGTCGAAAGTATCAGGGGCCATATATAATCTGAAGTCCCAGGGGGTCCCTTATATCAGTGTTTTGACGGATCCCACACTTGGTGGTGTTACCGCGAGCATGGGTATGCTTGGCGATATCATCATCGCGGAACCGAAGGCGATGATCGGTTTTGCAGGCGCCAGAGTCATTAAAGGAACAATCAAGGCGGAACTCCCTCCGGGGTTTCAGAGGGCGGAATATCTTCTGGAACACGGCATGATTGATATGATATCATCAAGAAAAGAACTGAAACAGAAATTACACACGATACTCTCTTTAATTACATGAGGGAAAATAAGTACGAAAAAACACTGAAATATCTTTTCGGTCTTGAAAAATTCGGAATGGTTTTCGGGCTCGACAACATCAGGTGGTTACTGGAACTCGTGGAAAATCCCGCATCATTTTATAAAGACAGTGCATATCGCGGGTACCAACGGGAAAGGTTCCACGGCAACCATGCTCACCGATATTCTGAAAGAAGGGGGCTTCAGGGTCGGTAAATACACCTCGCCCCATCTTGTTTCTTTTACGGAAAGAATTACCGTAAATGAGAAGGAAATCACAGAAGAAGAAGTTGCTGATATTACAGAATATATTCGCGGCAGGGTCAGAGAAAAAGACAAGAACAGACCATTTACATTCTTTGATTTTACGACTGCCCTTGCCTTTGAGTATTTCAGACGCGAGAAAGTTGATATTGCTGTCATTGAGACAGGTCTCGGCGGTCGACTTGATTCCACGAATGTTATAGTACCGCTTTTGAGTATGATAACTAATATTGCCTATGATCATACTGATCAGCTTGGCTCCAGTCTTGCGAAGATTGCCTTTGAGAAAGCGGGCATCATAAAACAGGGCGTCCCTGTCGTTACCGCCAGTGAAGGAATATCGCGACAGATTATAGAAGACAAGGCGAAAGAGCTTCAGTGCCGGGCGTATACTTTGAATCGTGATTTTTCTTATGAAAAGACAGGTGACCAGAGACTCGCGTATGAAGGCATCAGCAGGAATTTAGGGGATGTTTTTATCAATCTCTGCGGCGATCATCAACTCATGAACTGTGCTCTTGCCTTATGCGCTGCCGAGGTCCTGTCGCCTCTCGGTTTTTTTGTTGACGATGATGCAATCCTCACCGCGCTGTCACGTGTGACATGGCAGGGCAGGCTTGAGAAAGTGAAAGAAAACCCCCTTGTGTTTCTGGATGCCGCTCACAATCCCCACGGGATCCATGCCTTATCTGAATTTATATATACTCATTATCAGGATAAAAAGAAAATACTTGTTTTTGGTGTTATGAAAGACAAGGAATACGAAAAAATGCTCGAAGAGATCCTACCGGCAATGGATACGGTCATATTCACGAAGCCGAATACTGAACGGGCGCTTTCACCTTATAGCATGCAATCATGTCTTGATAATGCTATCATTACCGACAACATGAGAAGTGCTCTCGAAAAAGCAAAAACAGAGGCTACCGAAAAGGATTTGATTCTGGTTACCGGTTCTTTTTATACCATCGGGGAGGCAAAGACAATTATCAATGAGATTTTTTAATGTATCCGCTATCGCGCTCTTATTGCTCCTTCCGTTAAGCCTTTTCAGTAAAGCGCCGGATTACAAGTTCACTGCTCCTGTCGAATTATCAGCAGATGCCGTTGAACACAACCGGGAAAACAATACATTCACCGCCCGTGGCAATGTGGATTTGAAACAAGGCTCACAGTCTTTGGCGGCAGATTATATCTTATACAATGACAATACAAAGGATGTCCTCGCGGAAGGCAATGTAATTTTCAATGAAGATGAAGACCGGGTGGAATGCGATAGGCTGACCCTCAATCTGGAAACGAAAGAAGGAACTCTGGAAAACGCGAGAATATTTGCCAAAGAGGGTAATTTTTATATCGCCGGTGAAGAGATGAAAAAAGTTGGAGAGTCCCGGTACAGAATGAGCAGAGGCGAGTTTACTACCTGCGGCTGGGACAAACCTGCATGGAAATTTACCGCGAAGGATGTCGATATTACCGTTGAGGGATACGCGACAACAAAGAGCGCGAAATTCCATATTCTTGATTATCCCGTATTCTATTTTCCCTGGGGTATGTTTCCCGTAAAAACGGAAAGACAATCGGGATTTCTTATCCCCGAGATTACCCTGTCATCAAGAAATGGGGCTATGTTCAATAACGCTTACTTCTGGGCCATTTCAAAGGACAAGGATGCGACATTCTACGCGAACTACATGGCGGAAAGGGGTATCAACCTGGGAGGGGAATTCAGATATATACCCAAAGAAGATCTCAAGGGTAATTGGCAATTTTTTATTATCGACGATAGAGATTATGACCATACACGCTGGCAGTTGAAAGGCCAGCACGAGCAGAAATTCTTTAACGATTTGCAGCTGAAATCAGATGTCCGTATTGTTTCTGACAAGGATTATCTTATGGATTTCGGCGACACATATGCTGAAAGAGGTGAAACACAACTGAAATCGACGGCATATCTGGAAAAACCCTTCAAGAAATCTCTGCTCACCACAGAAATGGGCTATTTCAGGAATTTACTTACACAGGATAATGATTATACCTATCAACATCTTCCCCGCGTCTCCTTTTTTACCGAATATATTCCCTTTTTGCGTGACAAACTCTTCACCGATGTTTCCAGCGACTTTACCACTTTTTACCGGGAGAAGGGAGACACCTTTTCTAGGCTAAGTTTTGAGCCGAAATTAAGATTGCCCTACTCACTGAAAGGAATAAATTTTCTTGTAAGCGGCACGTTGATCGAAACTGCCTACCTGATAGGCAGAAGCGATACTTTTAATAAAGATACCGCTTACAGACAGACATTTCACCTTGAAGGTGACGCGAATATGCAATTTATCAGGAACTCTTCTACGGACCTCTTTGGTATTGGTGAGATGCAGAGCCTTATCAAGCCTCAGTTGAAATACAATTTTATACCCAATTCATCTTTCAGAGATATACCCAATATTGATCCCTCTGACAGAATGTATCGAACAAACTCAATGACGTATTCTTTCAACCACTATCTCTACGGTCTTAAAGAAGGGGCACAGAGGGAACTTGCCTTGCTGGAAGTGTCCCAAACCTATGGACTTTCAGGAAATCTTGGTCCGTCAGTCTTATACAGCGGCTCTGGGCAACGGTTATCCGATATCGATGCGAGGCTAAACTTTTATCCTATGACAAATCTTTCCCTTACAAACCAGACCATATTAAACGTCTACGGGGAAGGGCTCAAAACCATGAGAAATGGATTTAATTACGATGTGAAGGGAAAATATCGTGTTAATATTACACACAGTTATACAAAAGACTTAAACAACGAAGCATTTTTTGATATTGGCGGTATATATGATAAATTTGAGGGAGGTTATCAAATGCGATATTCCTTTAAGGACGGCAGCTGGATTGAAACCCTCTATAGCCTGACGTATCGCCCTTCATGCTGGTCTGTAATGGTATCACTGACCCAGTCAAGACGGCCCAGTGATACAAGGATCAATATTACATTCAATCTTACCGGACTTACGGATATAAAAATATAGGGGTCATAAGGAGCCATGTATGAAAGGAATTATACTTGCTGGTGGTTCAGGGACAAGGCTTCATCCTATCACCAGGGTAGTGAGCAAACAGTTGCTGCCAGTTTATGACAAGCCGATGATTTATTATCCGCTCTCAGTTCTCATGCTTGCCGGTATCCGGGAAATTTTGATTATATCAACGCCGGAAGACCTTCCCAACTTTAAATCATTACTCGGTGATGGTTCGCAATTAGGCCTGAGTTTTTCCTACGTAACCCAACCACGTCCGGAAGGATTGGCACAAGCCTTTGTTCTTGGACAGGACTTCATAGGCGACTCCAATGTATGTTTGATTCTCGGTGATAACATTTTCCATGGTCATGGTTTCCAGGAAGTGTTAAAAGAGGCAGTAATGCTCGATAAAGGAGCATTAGTCTTCGGTTACTACGTGAAAGACCCTGAACGCTACGGAGTAGTGGAATTCAATAACAATAGTAAGGCTGTAAGTATAGAGGAAAAACCTCTGAAACCAAAATCAAACTATGCTATCCCGGGCTTATACTTTTACGACAACCGTGTAGTTGAAATCGCCAGGAATCTCAAACCATCGGCAAGAGGCGAACTGGAGATCTCTGATGTAAACATGCGGTATCTTGACTGGGGGGAACTCAAGGTGCAGGTTCTCGGACGTGGTTTCGCGTGGCTTGATACTGGAACACATGACTCGTTAATGGAAGCATCAATGTTCATTGAAACCATTGAAAAACGTCAGGGGTTGAAGGTCGCATGTATCGAGGAAATAGCTTACAGTATGGGTTATATTAATTCCGATCAGCTTATAAATCTTGCGAAACCACTGAACAAAAGCAATTATGGGCAATATCTCTTTGACCTTGTGAAGGAAGATAGTTGTCACTGACAGAATGGCAGAGAGGCCGGAAGATCGTAAATGCGCAAAGAGATGTAAATGGTATGGAGACCGTAAAGCAATCTGCTGAGTTTTACGCGGAAATGAGGAGATTAAAATGATAAATGGCGTAAAAACAAAACAATTAAAACGTATCCCCGATGAACGGGGAAGGCTCATGGAGATCCTCCGCAACGATGATGAATGTTCACAGGATTCGGTCAGGTCTATATGACAACGACCTATCCTCAGGTGGTGAAGGCATGGCATTATCACAAGAAACAGGATGATTATATCACCTGTGTCAAGGGTATGCTCAAACTCGTTCTCTATGATGACCGGAAGAAATCACCCACCTATGGAGAAATCAACGAATTCTTCATCGGTGATTACAACCCCATGCTTGTCAAGGTGCCGAAGATGATCTACCACGGCTGGAAATGTATCAGCGAGGAAGAAGCCATCGTAATTAATATCCCCACAGAACCCTATGACCCGAAGAGCCCTGATGAATACCGGCTGGACCCCCACAAGAACAAAATACCCTATACATGGGAGAGGAAAGATGGATAAGAATAAGGCAAATTCTAAATCTCAATATCGAAATCACTAAACAAATGTCCAATGTTCAAAATCTACCAAATCAGATGCTCAACTTGAGTTCAGATGTTCGAAATTTGACTTCTTAACTTATTGTTTGAATTGATGTATTTGAGATTTGTGTAATTTGGAATTTAGGATTTGTATTCTACAATAAGGAGAAATAATGAATAAATATATTTTAGTTACCGGCGGTTGTGGTTTTATCGGGTCCAACTTTGTCCGCCATATACTGGCAAAGTACCCCTATCATGTCATTAACTTCGACAAGCTTACCTACGCGGGCAATCCGGAGAACCTCCAGGACATCGAAAAAGATGAACGATATACCTTCATCAAAGGCGACATCGCGGAAGTATCAGACCTCGAAAAGGTCTTTAAGCTTCCTATTGAAACCATAGTCAACTTCGCCGCAGAATCCCATGTAGACCGCAGTATCATCGATCCCGACACCTTCATCAAGACAAATATCAACGGGACCTTTCAACTCCTTGAGATGGCAAGAAAGAGAGAGGTGAAGAAATTCGTCCAGATATCGACCGATGAGGTCTATGGTTCCCTCGGCAAGGAAGGGAAGTTCAGCGAGACAACACCCCTTGCCCCCAACAGCCCCTATTCGGCATCGAAGACATCGGCCGATGTACTGGCCATGTCCTACTATAAGACATACAACATGCCTGTTGTTATCACCCGGTGCTCCAATAACTATGGTCCCTATCAGTTCCCCGAGAAGCTCATACCCCTCATCATCACCAATGCCATGAACGATATTGAACTGCCTGTCTATGGTGATGGTATGAATGTCAGGGACTGGATCCATGTGGCAGACCATTGCGAAGCCATCGACGTTGTTCTCCATACCGGGAAAGAGGGCAATGTCTACAATGTCGGCGGTGAAAACGAGAGGACCAATATAGAAATTGTGAAACTCATATTGAAAGCCCTCGGTAAACCTGAAACATTGATAAAATACGTAAAAGACAGGCCGGGCCATGACAGACGATATGCCATCGATTCGACAAAACTGAAAAGAGAACTTGGGTTTACTCCAAAGACCGATTTTGCCCACGGTATGGAAGAGACAGTGCAATGGTACAGGCAAAACAGAGACTGGTGGGAAAGGATTAAAAGCGGGGCCTATCTGGAATACTATAAGAACATGTACGGGAATCAGATGAAACAAATCCTAAATCCCAATATCGAAATCCTAAACAAATCACAATGTTCAAAATGACTACAATAGACATTCTAAGGATATTTGAATTTCAAATTCAATATTGTTTCGAATTTCGAGCATTTGAATTTTCTTCACCTTATTGTTTGGATTTAGAATTTGTGATTTAGTAATTTGCTCCAAAGGAGCTAGGAGGTAAAGCATGAAGAGAATAATACTGATTGGGGGTAAAGGTCTTCTGGGCACTAATATCGCCCCCATACTCGACAAAACATTCGATCTGACCATCTGTGACATAGATACCTGGGACATCACAGACAGGGCATCAGGGGAGCATCATATCGAACAGTATCAGCCCTGATGTGCTCATCAACCTTGCCGCAATGACCGATGTTGACGGATGTGAAGACAAAAGAGAACTGGCGGAAAGGGTAAACGGCTATGGAGCCGGGATCCTTGCTGATCTGTCCAGGGAACACAACATTCGTTTTGTCCATATCAGCACGGACTATGTCTTTGACGGCACAAAGACCCTTCCCTACAAAGAAAACGACCCGCCGAATCCGATTTCAGTATACGGGGCCACAAAACTGATGGGTGAGCGGGCGGTCATGGAGAAAAACCCCTCATCCCTTATTATCAGGGCACAGTGGTTATACGGAAAGGGCGGGGAGAATTTTATCACAAAGGTCGTCAAGATAGCGAAACAGAGCGGTACACTCCGTGTTGTCAATGACCAGAGAGGTTCACCCACCTACGCGAAAGACCTGGCAGAGCCCCTTATTGCCCTCATAGAAAAAGGTAAAACCGGTATCTATCATCTTGCCAACAGCGGTTCCTGTACCTGGTTTGAGTTTGCCGGAGAAATCTTCAGGCTCCTCGAAATAGATACGGCCATTATACCCATCTCTTCCGATGAGCTTGAAAGAAAGGCGCCAAGACCTTCATATTCGGTCTTTGATATGTGGAAATACCAGAAAGATACAGGACTAAAGATGAGACCCTGGCAGGAAGCGCTCAGGGAATATCTTGCTATGACCGGAGCGCAGGCTTGAAAGCGGTCTTTTTTTCTGATGTCCATCTTGTGCGGGAGGATACGGACAAAATAGAGCTTGTTCAAGGGTTTCTGAAGGATTGCTGTGCCGATGCCGATATGATCTTTGTCCTCGGTGATTTATTTGAATTCTACCATGGCTATGACGGATATATATACCCGTGGTATCAGGGTATCATAGACGCGCTGAAGGGACTCACGGAGAGCGGCAAGCAGGTTTTCTTTCTGGAAGGAAATCACGAATTTGGTTTAGGAGCCTTTTTTGAACACTATACTGGCGTTACATGTGGTCAGAATATGACCATAGAACTTGATAATAAAAAGATATTTGTGTCACATGGTGATACATCGGGTCTTTTTTGTCTTGGCAGTATCTTGAAAACTTCCTTTATTTACGCGATTATGGATATTCTTGGCCCTGTGCCTACATGGAAGGCCGCACATGTGGCCGGACATTTCCTTTCCCGCAAGATAAAGCCATACAATGAAAATATCATAAATCATTTCAGAGAAAATGCACGGAAAAAACTCAACGAAGGATATGACGCGGTTATCTATGGCCACTCGCACATATCCGATAAGATTGAGATTGACAGAGAAGGCGAGAAAAAAGACTATCTCAACACAGGTGATTTCGGAAAACGCCAGGACTATGTGTTGTACGATAGCAACTCCGGTTTCACACAGGAAAAATATAGCAGAAATGTTGCAGGGAAGAAGCACAGTATATAAATTGAAATGATCGGTATATGGCATGCAAACATTCCGCGGACACTCCATACAGAGATATACCTGTGACGAATGTCGAAAAATGATTGCCAATTAGCAGGATATTCAATATATTTATATATGATGAACTCAGAATGACCTGTTCAGGGAGAGGGTTATGAATCAAATAAAGATAGATGCTGACATAAATGAATTGAAAAGACTATACATTCTACAGAATGTAAATCTTGAATCGATTAAAGGACTGCTGGAGGCCTGTTCGGTGAGGATGCTGGCGCCCCAGGAGATACTTATTACCCCTAATGAATCGAATAAAACGGTATTTTTTATTCTGAACGGCCGATTACGAATACACCTTGATTCTCTTGAAAATGAATCAATTGCGATTCTTGATGCCGGTGAAAGTGTCGGCGAGATGTCTGTTATTGACAACCAGTTAACCTCGGCATATGTAGTGGCCAATGAAGCCTGTAAACTCCTTGTCATGAACGAAGATATTCTCTGGTCCCTGACCCAGGCTTCGCACGCGGCAGCCTGTAATTTGCTGTTCGTTCTCGCCAAGCGTTTACGTAACACCAATTCGATTGTTGTTGAAGGTGTTCAGTTTGAGCAGGATTTCCTGAGTTATGGAAGTTTTGATGCTCTCACGGGACTTCATAACCGGTATTGGTTCAATAGTATGTTCAGACGTCAATTTATTCGTTCTTCCATAAACACTAAACCTCTTTCGATTATCCTGGCTGATATCGACCACTTTAAGAAACTGAACGATATCTATGGTCATCTCGCGGGCGATCAGGTACTTTACGAAGTGGCCCACACCATTACAAAAAATATACGCCCGGCTGAAATGGTTTGCCGGTTTGGAGGAGATGAATTCATAATCCTTTTGCCTGATGAGAATATTGAGACCGCGACGCTTATGGCAGATCGTTTGTTAGAGGCGATGAGCAAAGCTCTTCCCATTGCTTGTGGTGATAAAGATATATTCCAGCCTACACTTTCAATGGGTCTCGCGGAAATGAAAAGCGATCAAACACCTGAAATGCTTCTTCAGGCTGCTGATGAAGCGATGCAGCGCGCGAAGGAAAACGGCAGGAGTTGTTATTCGGAATGACATGCGCAATGAGCATGGCGCAGAGGGCATAGAGCAAAAACCCGTAAATCGTAAATTGGGAATGGAAAATGGCGAAGAGTAAAGGACAGAGGACAAAGGATTTAATTTTGAACAGCCCGCAGGGCGAGGCAGGCGTGAGCCCGGTAAAAGGAGAATTATATGAAGATATTCGATGCACGTGATGTAATCCAGTTTGCTTTACGCATAGAAGAAGATGGCGAGGTCTTTTATCGCAAGGCCGCCCTTGCCGCAGAGGATAAGGATGTCCGGGATTTGTTTAATTTTCTTGCCGATGAGGAAATACAACACAAAGCGCTGTTCCGGGAGATGTTCTCAAAAATGGAAGCCCTTCAACCTGCCGAAGCGTATGACGGCGAATATGCCTCGTACCTCAGCGATTATATAGACGGCAAGGCAGTCTTTACAAAGGAAACCCAGCAGGAGCTTACTTCCGATACGAAGGATATAACATCATCTCTTACCTTTGCGATGCAGCGTGAAGCAGATTCCATTCTCTACTATCATGAAGCGAAACGGTTTACAGGAGAAAAATATTACAACATAATCGACAAAATTATCACCGAAGAACGGAAGCACTTCAGTAAACTGTCGGAGCTGCGAAAAAAATATGTCTGAGAGTCGTTCCTGTAATCAGAAAGGTGTATGCTGTCAATATCTCCGGTGGAATATAAAGGAAGATATGCTGCGGTCTGAGAGTATTTCCGTGAAATCGGTGAAAGGAAATCGTTCCTTATGAAAAGGTTTGTCCCCCTCGAAGACATCGCATCGGTAGTGCCGATCCTCTCGGATATCGCTATATGGGGCGGCGTTACAGAAGAACAGTTTGATAAAATCTTTAACCGATTAGAGACCGGTGTATTCAAAGAAGGAGAAAGGATTTTTCAGAAGGGTGATGAGCCTTCACATATTTATATCGTGAGGAAGGGGAAGATTGGCCTCATGATTATTGACCAGCAAATCAATCTTTTAAAGAAAACCCTGTTGACAGGTGAATGTTTTGGGGTAGCGTCTTTGATGGCAATGCGACGACATACTTCCACGGCCATCGCGCTTGAGGATAGTGAAGTCATGGTCCTCTCACGAGAAGCGCTCTGGCAGCTCAGGCGTGAAGATATCGAGTTGTTTGCTCTTCTCATGATGAATATCGCCAGAGAACTCGCGCGAAGACTCAAACTGACCGATGACATCCTCCTCCAGTATATGCACACACACAAAGATGGGGAATTGTACTAATTACCGGGGCTCCATTACTGGGGCTCAGCGCCCCCTCCACGGGCAAAAGCCCGCGGAGCCTTCCCCCTCTCGCTCACGATGTGAGCTCTCCATGTACCGGGGCTCAGCGCCCCCTCCACGGGCAAAAGCCCACGGAGCCTTCCCCCTCTCGCTCACATTCGTGAGCTCTCCATGCTCGCTTCGCTGGGACGTAACGGTTTTCTACGTCCTACGTCCAAAGGAGCGAAGGGACTGTACGTCCCACTGCATCCTACATCCTAAAGTATACCGGAGCTGCCCTTTGCTCGCAAGTGCCAGGGGTGCGCTGTGGGGTGCTGCTTATGAACGCACGAAAATGTCGTATCCGAGTTTGATTATGAGAATGGAAACGATGATGAGAAAAAAGACCCTTACAAATCTATTTCCTTTTAAAATAGCAAGACGTGTACCCACAAGAGAACCGAGCATATTGCAGAGGGCCATGAAGATTGCCGCCTTATAGAATATATTATCCGTAAAACCGAAATAAAGCACAGCAGATAAATTGGTAGCGAAATTAATGAGTTTTGAAGAAGCGGAAGCAGAAAGAAAATTAAATCCGAAGATCCCGATGAAAACGAAAATAAGAAAACTTCCCGTGCCGGGACCGAAAAACCCGTCGTAGAAACCGATTGTCATCCCTGTGGCAATACTGATAGCGTATTGTTTTATTGTATTCAGTTTCGGCGCGTGGAGTGTGCCAAAATCTTTCTGAATAAAAGTGTACAAGGCGATTGCGATGAGCATGAAGAGAACAAGAGGCCGCATGACCTTTGGATCGATGATGCTTACCGCCCGTGCTCCGAAAAATGAAAAGACAAGGGCCGCGCACGTAGCCGGGAGGGTAGCTTTCCAGTTGATTTCAATATGTCGAGCATATTGTACTGACGCGATAGATGTGCCGGCAATAGAGGCAAATTTGTTGGTGCCGAAAAGCGTTGCAACGGAAAGATGGGGCAGAAAAATGAAAAGCGCGGGCAATTGTATAAGGCCGCCGCCGCCCGCTATGGCGTCAATGAAACCTGCAAAAAAGGCAAAAACACAAAGTATGCTGATTTCAATCACGGGCCATACCAACCTTTTATTGTGACCTTGAACTTCGTTGTTTTGTTACCCATGGGAAAACGTTCCGTGTTGATTGATGGAAAAAATGGTTCGTAACGTTTTTGTTTTTTAGAGAGTCAAGCACCATCCAAAAAGATTTGGTTTTTCACCATATTGCATGCCGGTAATTTCATCGTAAAATTTCTGTGACAATGGTCCAATCTCTCCTTTATTTATGGTGACCATCTCGTCGTTATGCTGGATCCATCCCACAGGAGAAATAACAGCAGCGGTGCCGGTTCCGAAGACTTCCTGCAAAGCGCCGCTTTTCGCTGTCACGAAGACTTCTTCAATGGCGATCATTCTTTCTTCAACGGGAATACCCCAGTGGTTTGCAAGAGAAATGACCGAATCACGGGTAACACCCGGTAATATGGAGCCTTCGAGCGGCGGTGTAATAAGCTTGCCGTCGATGACAAACATGATATTCATGGTACCCACTTCTTCAATATATCTGTTTTCTGCCGCGTCGAGCCACAGTACCTGTGTGAAGCCCTTCTTCTTGGCCTCTTCACCGGGGAACAGAGAAGCGGCGTAGTTGGCCGGTGTTTTGACGTCGCCCAGTCCGCCCTTGACGGCCCGGACATAACCGCCGGAGGTAATCAGTTTGACAGGGTTGATTCCTTCTTTGTAATATGCGCCAACGGGCGAGGTAATGATCATAAAGTTGTAGGTATAGGAGACCCTTACTCCGAGAAAATTGTCCGTCGCGAATACGAATGGCCGTATATAAAGAGAACAACCTTTCTTGTCGGGAATCCAAGCCTGATCAAGAAGTACGAGTTCCCTGATCGCGTTGATAAACAGCTCATAAGAAATAAAGGGAATACAGAGCCGTTTATTGGACCTGTTAAGGCGCTCGTGGTTTTTGTCGGGACGAAAAAGGCTAATCTTGCCATCTACTGTCTTGAACGCCTTAAGACCCTCAAAGACGGCCTGGCCGTAGTGCAGTGTGCATAAACTTGGTTCTATCTTGATCTCACCGTAGGGTAAGATTTTAGGTGTTCCCCATTTTCCGTCCTTGTAATGAACGGTAAACATATGATCGGAGAAGTCCACCCCGAATTCGAGATTACTAAAATCAACCTTTTGAATTCTGCTTTTTTTTGTTTTTGTCACTTCTATATCCACGACAGGTCCCCTTTTACGCTTCGCTAATTCAAAATGTAAAATGAAGAATCAAAAAAGTTTTTGAAACTCCACCATTAATTCTTCATTATAAGCATACATTGCTTTTACTTTTATTTCGGGCATGGCCCGAGGTACTTCCCGGACATCGTGCTGGTCATCTTCATGTCCGGCTGGCCCTTGGTTTTAACTGTTGTGTCGGTAGTGCCATCAAAGGTGTTTGCCTTATAGGTCATTTTGCCGCTGCTGACCATTGTACCTTCAGCGCTCTTGCATTCCATTGTATATGTTACTGTATCGCCGCTTACCTTCTGGTCTTTCATTTTGCATTCCTGACCTTTTTCCTGTTTCTGCGGTACAGGGTCTTTGTTGGTAACGCACTGCTTCATAGTTGTTGCAGGCATCTGCATGGGCATGCCTTTCATTTCTGTCTTTGTCGTGATTTCCCACTGGCCTTCTTTGATCTCTGCCGACGCGCCTGTTATCCATACCAGTGAAGTAACGATAACAAGAGCAATACATATATTCCGTAGCATCTGTACCTCCATGGTGTCATTTTGACCTGTAATACGTGTCAGTGCAAAAAATTAACACTAATTATCCTTCGGGTCAAACAAAATATGATCACCGGTTGTCTTCATCCATAGAATGTTGTTGACTATTTCGGACTATATATTTACACGAAAAGAGTTGCTCGACAGGCACAAAGGATACACACATTTTTTTCTACAAATATTGTAGTATGAACAGTATTTGTTGCTATTATTTTATTTTATTGAAATCTTGTTCGGAAATTATTAATTGTCACGAGCCATGGTAAGTCAATAATATAATGATGTTAATAAAAAGGTATTCAATATTATTATTTAGTATTTATTTCATGGCACGGACATTGCTTTACTGTAAGGTAGATTTTGCTGCAGTACATTAAAAGGAAGGATGTTTATGCCTGAAAATAGTAAAAAACGAATCAAGGTAATGGTTGTAGTGGGGACCCGACCAGAGGTAATAAAAGTCGCCCCTGTTATCGAGAGGCTCAAAAGACAGCCAAACGACTTTGAAACCATCATTGTGGCAACAGACCAGCACCGCGAGCTTTTAGACCAGGCCCTGTCGCTCTTTCATATCAGCCCGGACATAGATTTGAATTTGATGAATTCCAGTCAAGGCCTTCCAACGCTGACCAGCCGTATTCTGGAGAGTATGTCGAAAACGCTCAGTACAGTCAAGCCGGATATTGTTTTAGTGCAGGGAGACACAACTACGGTTTTTGCCGGTACTCTTGCCGCGTTTTATCAGCACATACCCGTTGCCCACATCGAAGCGGGTCTTCGCAGTTACAATAAGTACAGCCCGTTTCCCGAGGAGATCAATCGCCGTCTCACCACAGTGATGACCGACATCCACTTCGCCCCTACACCTCTCGCAAAAGAGGCATTACTGAATGAAGGTGTCGCTGCTGATGGAATCGTCATTACTGGCAACACAGTTGTGGACGCGTTAATGCATGTTTCGCAGTTGCCTTTTCTCTTTCATAATTCTGTGCTGGGAAATGTTGATTTGAATAGCCATCGTCTTGTGCTGGTAACATCACATCGACGTGAATCCTGGGGGTTAGAGTTACAGAATATTTGCGAGGCGGTTAAAGAGCTTGCGCGGAAACATCCAGATATAGTTGTCGTATACCCTGTTCATCCCAATCCGGTTGTAAAAAATACAGCAGAACAGATTCTGGGAGGTATCGACAGGATCCATCTTGTTGAGCCGCTTGATTATATGACCTTTGTCAATGTAATGAAAAAAGCCTATATAATTCTTACCGATTCCGGCGGCTTGCAGGAAGAAGCGCCAACGCTGAAAAAACCCCTTCTCCTCTTAAGAGATGATACTGAAAGGCCGGAGGCTTTTGAGGCTGGTCTATCGAAAGCTATCGGTACTGATCGTGGAAAAATTGTTCAGGAGGTAGATAACCTCTTAAATGATGATAATTTGTATCGAACAATGATTGATTCTTATAATCCTTACGGTGACGGCAAAGCGGCCGACAGAATTGTAACCGCGCTGCTCCGGTGGGCAAATGGAAAAAAACCTTTGTTGACCCCATTTGTTGAATTCGAGCCCGAGGCAGTTGGGGTTGATCTGTTATGTCAAAATCAATAATTTATTATCATCACGCTTACAGAAAGATAACACGTTCCGGCTGTTGTTTTTCATTGAGTTGGCTCTTATAACGATGCCCTTGTCATTATTAATATGGTCTGATAGAAAATTTGACAGCAGATAATAGCGATTCTGACACTGTCTGCAATAAAGCTATTATGGCTATGAGATGCGATATTGTCTCAAAATGGCTTATTTGGCGGGCTTTTCAACGTCTTATCTACAAAAAGGCCTGGAGAGTCAAACACAAGAATGTGTATGGCATGTATATTGCAATATTACTCAACTGAGACCCTTGGTCTGGAGATGCTACACATTCTTATTCTAAACGGAGGTTGGACTCTTGATAGACGCTAAAAGGGAAGACAGTTACTTGATTAAGAGAACAGCGGAAGCCCTGTTCATACCGAGACCCCGCAGGCGTGAAGATACAATAGATGACATAAAGAGGTTGAGATGTGCATCAGATCTTCTTGCCGTATCATTACAGACAGATGTGAGCGTCCTTCTCGGCAAGAGTGCTTTGAAAAAAACCATTATTGCCGTCGCCGGGGCAAAAGGCGGAGTTGGAAAAACTATGTTCGTGGCCAATCTTGGGGTATTTCTTTCTTCAAAGGGGTTCAAGACAGTTGTCGCTGATCTTGATTTCGGTGGAGCTAACCTGCATCTTTATCTTGGTCCACATTTTCCCTCAAAACAGAATATAATGACCTTTCTCAGCAAGAGAGCGTTTGACGCTGAAAGATGTAATGACAAGAAGTGATTATGGTCCCTATCTTATCAGCGGCACAAGCTCGGAATTGGGAGCCGCGAATTTAGAATTCAAGAAAAAGTTGCGATTAATGGACTCACTGAGAGACATCGATGCAGACTACCTTATCCTGGATCTCGGTGGCGACATGTCTCGCAACACACTCGATTTTTATCTCATGGCCGATTTCGGAGTGGTTTTGACGACACCTCATCCCGCATCATATACGAGCGCATACGATTTTATCCGTGAAGCACTGTATAGAAAACTCAAACGCGCCTTCAGCCCGGAGTCGTCCTTACACAAAGAAAGAGATACAGTGCTCGAAGACATTATTGATGAAACCACCTCTTTCTCTGAGAACGAGGGAATTGGTCCCGTAAGCGATCTCCTTGAAGTTATCAAAAACACTGTGCCGGAGAAGGTGGGGTTGATGATGAGAATATTGGATGATTTCAGGCCCTGCCTGGTACTGAATAAAGTTCCGCCGTACAACAATGTTCATTACATACCTGTGATGGTCCAGGAGTCGGCCAAAAAGTGGCTTTCGAAAGAAGTCAAATTTCTTGGAAGTATTTCTGACCAATCTGAAATAGAAAAAAGTATTTTTGAACAGGTTCCCGTTCTCTCCATGTTCCCTCAGGGACAGCTTGTCTTAGAGATGGAGTACATAGTTGATAGGCTCTTTAACAATTGATTATCAATGAGAGAATAAATTCAAAAATGAAAATGTCCTGATATGTTTCTGACATGTATCATGGGTTCTATCCGCTTTGCTCAGGTTGTTGTTGACCCTGTCAGATTTCCTTTTCAATATGATGTCAATAAGCGTCGTGCTTTAGACAGTCTGGAGATCTGTTTTCCTTTAATGAAGATGATGAGGAGAAGGAAACCGGAGTGTACACATAGTACATGAGAATTACTGACGACGAGGAAGCTTTATTATATTCATGACAGGCGCATGGTAATTGTGCTTCATTCCTATCCTGGAAGCCACTGTCATGTGGCTTCAATTAGAATTGGTATCAGCGGTTTTCGTTTATTCCTATCTGGAAGCGGTAGCCCTTATACTTAAAGACCGTACCGCCGGGATTGATTTCCTCAACCTTCAGGTCTTCGCTTAAGGTCTCTCCCTCGTGGAGGATCTTGTCATTGACTCTCGCGAATCGGGCCTGTTGATCAGTGCTGTAGAAATGAGCAGACATTTTCAAATCCGGCAAACTGTTCCTGATTTCAGGCGGGAGTTCATTCAGTTTCACAATTCGTCCGTCTGTTGCCGGTTTGCTTTTCGCGGGAGGGGCCGTTGTGCCTGCGGCGGGTTGTCTGGAGACCGGGGTTTCTTTCGTAGCAGGCAGGGGAGTCTCTTTTGTTTCGTTTCCGGCAGTGGTTGTCAGGGGGCCGCTCATTGCCCTGGACTGTTGAGGTTCTTTTGCCGGAACCGGTTTGTTTTCTCTTTTCTGTTCGACGGGAATAGTTTTAGTAACTGTCGGCACGCTCTTTCGCGAAGCAGATTGCGGCGCGGGAGTTTTTCGCTCAGTTGATTGCCATGGGCCAATCCACCAGATCATTACTCCGGCATTGAGAAGAAGGACGGCAACAAGGACATAAGGCCACATTGATGATCTCGCGGGTTTCTCTGCGCTGTCCCCCTGAAAGGTCAACAGGTGAGGCGGCTTTTCTTCCTGTTGGCGTTTCTGTTCGAGTTTTTTCAATCCTTCAAGAATGTAGGACATTCTTACTTGCTCCCTTTTTTCTCGTTGAGAGTCGGTCCATCAACGCCTGTTATGTCCGCGAGACAGATGAGCGTTTTGGCGCCTACGATGGCATCGGGCACAAGACCGGCGGTCATTTGAAATTCTCTGATCTCTTTTATCATTGTGTCATCAAAGACCTGTTTGTCATCGGGTCTGGCGGCCCGTCCCTGAACGACCGCAAGTTGCTGGTCGAGCCACGTCACAAGAGGTCCGCGACTGCCCGGGGTCAGCTTGTTCTTAAATTTATGAGGCGCTTTCCAGAAAAGTGTGTAATCCCCTAACCATCGCGAGTAGATTTCCCTGATCCCGACAGTCTTTGTCTCATCACCGATGGCGAAAACGGCAGTATCGCCAGTCAATGAGAGAAGCGTCGCGTAATATTCATTATTTGTCTCATCAATCATTTTCAACACCGCGGGTTTGTTCATCAGCCGGAGATCATTAAGACTGCCTTTTTCGTTCAAACATTGCAGTCCTCTTTCTATTGCCTGTTCGCAGGGACTTCTCCGATCTTTCGGGTCGATTGCCATCTGCCATTGACTAAAAAGCGCACGGTATGCCGCATTCCTTGTGCCAATACTGGTGACGCCAACGGGTTTTTCAAGGGTGGCCAGGGGCGCCGGATCAATGACTGTACTAACCGGCTGTTCCTGTGGATTGGTGTTAAACCTGGGAATTGGGACGGTCCACTGTCTCTGGACGTAGTACAATGATGCGACAGCTGCAAGGATGAGAAAGAAAAAGACGGCTGCCGCAGCGGGGGAAATTCCTCTTCTAAACCACCAATAGCTTTTCTTGCCCGATACCTCTCGTGTTGCTGTAAGCAGGGTTTTATTGTCGACGCAGTCTTTTCCCTGGACAAAAGTTCCGATAAGGGCCCTGTCACATATCATGTTGATCAGCCTTGGTATGCCTCCGGTCAGCCGGTAGAGCTCTGATAATGGTTTCTTGGAAAACAATTGCCCGCGGACGAGCCCTGCCACGGAAAGACGGTGGTTTACATAGGCCGCAATCTCCTCCTTCAAGAGGGGAGCAAGGTGATATCGCACCGTGATTCGTTGATTGAGCTGCCTCAACTGTGGCTGGACCAGTAGTCGTCTGAGTTCCGGCTGTCCGAGAAGAACAATCTGGAGAAGTTTTCTCTGGTTTGTTTCAAGGTTTGTTAAAAGCCGTATCTGTTCAAGAACATCTATAGTGAGATGCTGGGCCTCGTCAATGATAAGAATGGCCCGTTTGCCTTTTTCATGAGCGTCGAGAAGATAGTCGTTAATGGCGGCCACAAATAACTTGTTGCTTGTGTTGCCTTCCGGGTAGCTGATGCCGAACTCATCACAGATAGTCGCCAGCAGTTCCTCAACGGTTAATTTTGGATTGAGGATAAAAGCAACCTCGGCATTTTCAGGAAGATGATCGAGAAGACATCGGCAGACTGTGGTTTTGCCCGTTCCAACCTCACCGGTGAGGAGAATGAAGCCGCCGTCAGTATTAGTGCCGTACACAAGATGAGCAAGCGCCTCACCGTGTCCCTTACTCATGTAGAAGTAGCGAGGGTCCGGGGCGATTGAAAAGGGATTTTCTTTCAGGCCAAAATATTCTTTATACATAATGGAGAACCAAGCCAGCCGGTATAAGGGCAATTCATTGAACTACCAGTCGTGCTGTCCTGGTCCTGTTGCCGGACAGCCTTTTTCCCCACCTGACTGGCGCCTTAACGTTTGTTTCTCTTACAAGATTAATATAAGAATTGTGGAAAAGCAATGGAATTTGCCCTGATTGTGGTTTGGCCGCTTTATAAAACTCACTCCACCATCTTTGCTTCGAGGATCTTATCGATATTGAAATCTTCGAGGCCCATATAATAGGCGGCTGAATCGACAATGGCCGCCATGGGCACGAGACCCACCACCTCACTACCTATGACATTGACACCGTACCGTTTTGCCTCGACGCGAATGAACTCAAGTGCCCGGTAAAGTGGTGTTTGCGTATAGTCTGTCATATTCATAGAGACCTGGGTGATTTTGCGTTCTTTCAATTCGATACCGATTGCCTTGCAGTATCGGAGACCGCCGTTGATGTGGCGTACAGACTTAGCGATGGTCCGCGCGATCTCGATGTTGTCCGTATCGAGGTTGACATTATAGGCAACGAGAGGCATCCGGGCGCCGACAGCGACAACCCCTGCTGTCGGGTGTATTTCCTTTTCCCCGAAATCGGGCTTCCATTCGGCAATCTTAAGTTTTTCCGGCATCCCTTCGAACTGACCTTTACGAATGTTGGCAAGATTTCTTCGTGCCGGCGACGATGCTGATTCTTCATAGAGAAAAACTGGCAGATGGTGCGTTTCCCATATTTCTTTTGCTGTTTCTTTTGAGAGTATTATCGCTTCTTCCATGGCCACATTTTTTATAGGAATGAAAGGGACCACATCGACAGCGCCCATTCTTGGGTGCTCACCCCGGTGAGCGCGCATATCAATGAGATTGACGGCAACACCGACTGCTTCGACGATGGTGCGCTGCAGCGCTTCCGGTCCGCCGACTGCCGTTACGACCAGACGGTTGTGGTCCGTGTCTCTATGAAGGTCGAGGAGCTTTACGTCCTCTTTGCCCTTAAAACATGCAAGGATTTTTTCAATGGTCTCTTTGTTTCTGCCTTCGCTGAAATTAGGTACTGTTTCAAAGATCTTTTTCATTATAAGGCTCCTCAATGAATGTAAAATGCAAAATTATTAAGACAGGTTGAACATATTTGCATTCTGCATTCATTATTCCAATTTTGCATTAGCTTTTCAATGAGCCTCCTCCTCACCCATGAAGTTGTTCAAAACTCAATGTTCGAGCGCTTACGACCCGGTATGACAGAAATCATACCATGCCTCATATACTGCATTCACTATTCGCACATTCACGATTGTCAGACCCTATGCCCTTTGCGACTCATGCTCCATCGCTTTATTACGCTATTCACTTTTCACCTCCAGCAATATATGTTATAAATGATGGTGATGATAAAAGGTCAGGTGCTGTTCCTGAAAGTCGGTGATCGTGTATACCACAAAAAGTTTACCCGCTGGGGAATGGGGGTTGTAGTGGAAGAGCGCACGTCGAAACTTCCCGGGGGGTTCTGCTATGTCCGCGTTAATTTTACCGATGGCCAGGTAAGAGTTTTCGATAATAATCTGAAAAGTGAATGCTGTTGTTATTATGCCGGCATTGAAAAGATTGAAGAAGAAATAAAGTATATCGATGTTGATAAATATAAAGAGGACAGTAGCCCTCAGAGAAAGCGGAAAGCCCTGCCGCGAGGCAGGGGTTGACCAATAGGGCGGCATAAACCTAAAAATAAAGGAAGGATATGGACACGGAATTAACAAAATTTGTTCGCGGCGGCGGCTGAGCATCGAAAATAGGTCCGGGTGACCTGTCGAACATTCTCAGCGGTATTGATATTCCCGCTGACGAAAACGTCATTGTAGGTATTGAAGGTTTTGAGGATGCAGGCGTCTACAAAATCACGGACGAGATTGCCCTTGTCCAGACCATTGATTTTTTTACGCCCATTGTTGATGATCCTTACTGGTTCGGTCAGATCGCGGCAGCCAACGCGTTGAGCGATATTTACGCTATGGGGGCGGTGCCGAAGACGGCCCTCAATATGGTCTGCTTTTCACCGAAACGATTTGATATCAAGATACTAAAGGAGATTATACGGGGCGGCGCTGATAAGATCCGTGAAGCTGGTGTCAGCCTCCTCGGCGGTCACAGCGTTGATGACGAAGAGATAAAATACGGACTTTCCGTTACCGGTATTGTTCATCCTGATAAGATCATGCTTAACGAGGGCGCTTTGCCCGGTGATCTTCTGATTCTCACAAAACCATTGGGGACAGGGATTTTGAGTACAGCCATCAAAGGGAAGGCGCTCACTGAAGATGCCCTGGGCAATCTTCTTTCCGTCATGGCCCGACTGAACAAGAGCGCGTCGGAAGCGATGCTCTCGGTAAGGACCCACGCGGCAACGGATGTGACGGGTTTTGGCCTTGCCGGTCATTTGAAAGAGATGATAAAGGAAACGCTCGGCGTTGAAATTTACCGTGAGAAGCTCCCTTATTTCAAAGATGCTATAGAATTCGCGTCAACAGGGTTTTTGTCGGGCGGGTTGTACAGAAACCGTGATTTTTATCGAGGGCACGTTGTCTCTTCGCGGGAGGATTTTTTCTATGACATTATCTTTGATCCCCAGACATCGGGTGGCCTTCTTATCGCTCTTGACCCGGAAGATGAAGAGAAGTTTGCTGAAAAGGCATCACAATTACAGGCGGAATACTGGATAATCGGAAAATTTGTCAGGGAACCTGAAGGAAAGATTCTCCTCATCTGAGGTTTTTTCTCCCTGGACCCTTGTTGATGAATAAGTGCACTATCAGAAAAGTACGGGGAAACGGGCGCCATGAAGAGTCTTGTTATTTATTTTTCACTCACGGGAAATACAAAAAAAATAGCACACGCTATTCATAATGGAATTAATCAGCACATAGAACGCTGTGATATTACAACCTTTGAAAAGGCGGACGTGTCGCGCTTGGGCGACTATGACCTGATAGTCTTCGGCAGTCCTGTATGGGGCGGAGTACCCCCTAATGTGATGCGTTTCATCGATGCTATGCCTTCCCTAAAGAGAAGACATTTCGTGGTCTTCAGTACCCACGGCGCATCACCGGAGCGCTTCTTTCCCCAGATATTCGAAGCGCTCAAGAAGAAAGGACTTACCTATATCGGGTCTAATGACTGGTATGGCAGTGTTTTCAGACCTGCGGCCCCGACACCATATCTAACCGATGGGCATCCCGATGAAATAGATCTCGAGGAGGCTGAGGAATTCGGAAGAGAGATAGCGGAGTTGAGCCGAAAGATATATGAAGGCAAGGCCAAATTTACCCCGGCCCTGCCGAAGATGGAAACGGGACCACGTACCAGTCTTAATAGGCCCGTGCCAAAACTGAACATAAAGAAATGTCGTTATCCGTCCTGTTGTCTCTGCATGGATCATTGTCCTGTCGGAGCTATCGATCTTTCTGCGTCTCCTCCTGTTTTTGCCAGAGCGTGCAGTTTCTGCTATTTCTGTGAAATGATCTGTCCTGAAGGAGCTGTCGAGGCCGATTACACGGCCTATGTGGAGGTCTTCCGGCAGCATGCGAGGGAGAAATTCATGAAGGTCCTTGAAGAAGCCGAAAAAGAAGGGACTTTCAGGAGAATTGTACCCCTCGATAAAGTCGGTTGGGACACTCCTTACTATATGGTGCACAACAAACATCCCCGTTATGTCATTCCCGAAGATGAGTCGGATTGATCGTTATATTCCCTGTTGTATTCCGGAAAACATCGAATGCTGCTTGACATAGTCACAGAAGTGCCTAAGAATAAAGCAATAAGGAGGGAAGACGTATGGGTTATGATTTATACGGGTTACAAAACAATGTCGATGCACTGACCGCCCAGGGCAAATATACTGAGGCCATTGAGCTTCTGAAAAAGGAAGCCGATTCTATTCGTGATGAAAATGCTGTGCAAGGCGCTATACTCAATGAGTTAGGGGGTCTCTGCCGTGCTGTGGGTTCTTATACAGAATCTGAATTTGCTTTCAAAAAAGCAATGGAAATTCTGGGCAAATTTCCCGGGAAGGATGATCCTGATTACGCGACGACAATCAATAATCTTGCAGGAACATATCGTCTCATGGGTGAGCAGGCCAAAGCTGAATCTCTTTTTATCGAAGCGGCAGATATTTACGCCAGGACACTTGGCAAAACGCATTTTCTCTACGCCAGCGCTCTCAACAACCTTGGCCTTCTGTATCAGGACATGAAAACATTCGAAAAGGCGGAGAAATTGCACAAAGAGGCCCTTGAAATTGTCCGTAAAGATGAAAAAAATCCCATCGCCTACGCGACGACACTTAACAATCTGGCGGGGCCATATCGGGCAACGGGCCGAAACGAGGAAGCCCGGCAATTGACGCAGGAAGCCCTTGAAATATACGGGCGGATACTTGGAGAAGAACACCCTCTGTACGCCTCGGGGCTCAATAACCTCGCGTCGCTCTATTCTCTCACGGGCGACTATGAGAAGGCCGAGCCGCTCTATGTGAAGTCCCTTGAGATTTGCCGCAAGATATTCGGAAAAAACCATCCTGACTCTCTTGCGGCAGCGAATAATCTCCTCCTCATGTACGAGAAAATGGGTGATGACAACAAGGCCCGGAATTTACGGGATCAGATGAAAGGGTAATGCCGTAAAGTTTTGCAGAGGCCATACTGTTATTAACCATGAATGAGGACCTGACACTGTGAAAGGGTTAGTATTATCAGAACGTTATTTTTTTGAAATCTGCGTGCCAATGATAGAAGAGAAATACCCTGCCTATCGGGAAAAGATAGCGGCAGGACTTGTGGGCGATGGTTCGGAATGCTTTGGATTTGATGATGAAATATCGCGGGACCATGACTGGGGTCCCGCCTTCTGTTTGTGGCTGACAAAAGAGGATTACGAGGCAATCGGTTTGTTATTGCAAAATGAGATCGATAAACTTCCGCGGGAGTTTGCCGGCATCAAGGCAAGAGAGGAAAGCTTTTGGGGGACCGGCAGGACCGGCGTTTTCGAAATAGGGGAGTTTTACAAACGATTCATCGGTTTTAATCATGTCCCCGAGGGCCTTCGGGAATGGCAGGTGATACCTGAAGAAAACCTGGCCGTTGCGACGAACGGCAAAGTATTTACGGACCCTGTCGGAGAGTTCACCACTTTCAGACAACGACTAAAGGAATTTTATCCCGAGGACATTCGGCTGAAGAAAATCGCTTCCCGGTGCATGACAATGGCCCAGTCAGGCCAGTATAATTATATGCGTTGCATACGACGGGAAGAATATGTGGCGGCCCGAATGGCAGAGGCACACTTTATAAGCGACACGATCTCCATGGTCTTTCTTTTAAACAGGCAATATAGGCCTTTCTATAAGTGGATGCACAGGGCCTTGAAACAATTACCCATTCTTGGAGACACCATGTTCAGGTTGTTTTCTGATCTGGCAGCCGATTGCGGGAAGGAAGAGGGAGAGGCTGCCCACACCAGGAAAAGCGGTCTTATGGAAGAGGCTTGCAGGTTAGTCATAGAGGAACTGAAAGCACAGCGATTGAGCGACTCCGGAAGCGATTTTCTGCTGGACCACGGCCCCATTGTGCAGGCAAAGATAAAGGACACCCGGATACGGGACATGAATGTCTGGGTGGAGTAGGGGAAAAGATGACAAAAGAAGAAATAATCGCGAAGATCATTGCTATTGAATGGAAGATGTTTCAGGATGTTCCCAATATCGGCGGAACAGCCCCCTGTCAGGAGGAACGACAGACATTCGAAATAATGCGGATAAGCCAGGCAGCAAGCTGGTCCGAAGCCGCTCTTGAGAGCTATCTTGATGATTTGACGGAGGCACAAAAGCAGGGACGAAACCTTATGACGGAAAAGTATGCCCGGATGATGAAATCAACCTCTCCGGCAGAATACGCGCGCATAGAACACCTGATCCCTCCTGTAAGTCCTGAAGCCCTTTCATTGATAGAGAAAATCGCTGTGATTGTCCTCGACTGGGAAGAAGAACTGTTCAGAAAATATCCCCTTGTTCTTCGTCAGGGCAGACCCATCCGCAGTTCATCTGATACGCTCTTTGTGACGTCTCTTGAGACCTATCTCAAGGGTGAGCTTGCTACCTATTCCCTGAAGACCCTGAAGCTGTACCATGAGCACCTCGTCAAGGAGCAGTCTGAAAATATAAACGGGTCGGAAATAACCCTCGCCGAGACAATAAAACAGTACGGTTTCCATTCTTTGGAAGAGGCAAACGAAAAACTGAAGTCAGGCGCCTGAAAATTGACCTCCTTGTCAGTGTCCCCTGAAGAAGCCCTCTGGACGAGGCCGTGGAAAGAAGGCCCGAAAAAGTCAGAGATGATTCTTGACTTTTCTTATCTGATCTATATTGAATATAGTATATAAGTATATATTAATGATTTTGTTACTCAGGTAAGGGGGTAACTCCTTGCAGTACATACAGAAACAGCACATGAACAACGGTTTGAGGAAAGGAGATACTTAAGATGAACGGAAATGATGCCCGTATACCCTATTACGTGCAGGTTGCTGAGACCTTGAGACGTCGGATTATGACGGACGAATATATGGAAGAGAGCCTCATCCCGCCTGTGCCGGAACTGGAGAAAGAGTTTAGCGTCAGCAATATTACGATTCGGAAGGCCCTTGAGACGCTCACTCAGGATGGACTGCTCCGTCGAAAAAGAGGCGTCGGGACAATTGTGCAGAAATGTGAACGGGACCTCGTTGTTTTTGAGCTTACCGGTGATTTCAGACGTCTTGTCAGATCTATTGAAGACCTTCCTGTTGAACTGGAAGTCCTTGAAATAAAGGTCATTCCCTGTCCGCATTATGTGCGGAAGATGCTTTCTCTCGGTCCTGAAGCACAGGTATTGCGCATGAAGAAGATCAGAAAACACGGCGGTAAACCCCTCAGTTTTTACCTCCATTATACCGACCCGGCATTATTCGATAAAATTACAATAGAAAAAGCAGAGGAAAAAACATTTGTAGACCTTTTTGAGGAAGTCACCAAAACAAAACTGACCAGCCTGAAGCAGAGGATCGAAGCGGTTGTGGCCGATATTGACCTGTCTAATGTGCTCCAGGTACGTTTCGGTCTGCCGCTGTTTTTTACGGAAAATCTCTACATGACTGAAGGAAATAAACCTGCTATTCTGACCCAGAACTACTATCGGGGCGACAAGTGTTTCTATAAGACACTGACCAATCTGTGAGGTGGTCCTGACTGCTGCCCGTTCTGTTGAAAAACTTGACTTTGGGGGTCGTCAGGGATATATTGGTATTGGTATACATTTATACGTTACGATGTCTGGTCTGCCAGGATGAGGAATGTGTGAAATATCTTCTGAAAACAAATAACCGAACAGGTGAAATAATAATCGTTGGGATGAATAAAACTATTACAAATAAAGCAGTTGATAGCGCTACGGCGAATCACTGAACAAACCTGTGCCTCAGTGCTAAGCCGCCGCAAAGGGAACAAGGAGCAACAGAACATGAGCATAAGAATCGAAAAACTGAAGGCAGGGACCCAGGTAGAAAAGTATCCTATCTGTATAGAAAAAGTGCGTCTTATGACGGAATCGTTCCGACAGACCGAAGGACAACCGGAGATCTTAAGAAGGGCACAAGCGCTTGCCCATACCCTTGAAAACATTACCATTTTTATCGTCGATGGAGAATTGATCGTCGGCAACGGGGCAAGCACCTATATGGGTGTCGAGATGGAATTCAACTATGGACCCTGGCCGGTCGAAGAGATAGAGGCGCTCAAAAATGAAGGGTGGCAGTTGCGTGACGAAGACCTCAAAGAGGTTGAAGTCATGAATGAATACTGGAAAGGCAAGAGCCTCATGGCGCGGATCGGTTATTCCCTTGATGATGAACGTCTCTGGCCCTTCATGCAATCAGGGATTGTCCTTGCCGCCTGGAAGAGTAAAGACGAAGGAAGCGGCGGCGGTTACGCCGAGAGTGGTATGGGACTTGGTCCCGGTCTCTATAATGCTGTATATGATTACGGAAAGGTCATTGAAAAGGGCTTGTCCAGCATTATTCATGAAGCAGAGGAAGAACTCAAAGGGCTTAAATTTTTCGCCCCCGGCTCGGTCGAGAAAAGCCATTTCCTCAACGCTGTTATCATATCTCTCAAGGGTATTATTCGCTTCGCCGAGCGGTTTTCTGAGCTTGCCTCGCAAATGGCTTGGAATGAAAAAGACCCTGTCCGGAAAAAAGAACTCGAAGCTATTGCGGAAACATGTAAAAGAGTACCCGCGGAGCCGGCGCGAACGTTCCGTGAAGCCATACAGTCGTTCTGGTTCACATATCTCATGATGTGTCCGTCTCCGACATCAGGGATCGGCAGGATGGACCAGTATCTTTACCCCTTTTACAAGAAAGATATTATTGAAGGTCGTATCAGTGATGAAGAGATTGTTGAGATTTTCCAGTGTCTTCGCCTCAAAGACATGGAGATCAACAGGATCTCCGGCCAGGCAAACAGACAGAAAAACGCCGGCATGGCCAAATGGCATAACTGTGTCATCGGGGGACAGACAAGAGATGGAAAGGATGCCAGTAACGAACTTTCCTACCTCATCCTCGAAGCGGCCCTTCGTTGTCCTACGACACATCACACGATTACTATGAGGGTCCATGAAGGGACCCCTGAATCGCTTATTTTGAAGGGCATAGAAGTGGTAAAGACGGGTATCGGTATGCCTGCTTTTGTGGGGGACAAATCATATATGGCTTTTATCCGGCAATACGGAGTACCAGTTGAAGAGGCCCGTAATTACGCTCTGGCCGGGTGCATTGATCCGAACCTGCCGGGCAAATCACGGGTAAGCGCCATTTTCATGTTCATTGTCCCCATGGTCCTTGAGATTACCCTGCATAACGGTATCTTTCCTAAGACAGGCGAACAACTTGGCCCCAAGACAGGTGATCCTGCGGGATTCAAGACCTTTGATGACCTTTTTAATGCGTTTAAAATACAATTTGCCTATTTTCTGGGGCTCAACGCCGAATATGGCAATCTCTGGATACAGGTCCACTCGGTGGGATTCCCTGATCCGGTGAGGACAGCCCTTATGGATGATCCTATAAGGGTAGGGAAAAACTTTCTCGATCGTACGTATCTTCTGGAAAATGCTGCTACACTGAATATGGTGGGGATGATGAATGCGGCCGATTCACTGGCGGCAATGAAAAAACTTGTTTTCGAAGACAAGAAATACACCATGAAAGAGATGCTCGATGCCCTTGCCGCCAACTGGGAAGGGCATGACCAGATGCAAAAAGACTGTCTTGCTGCACCCAAGTACGGCAACGATAATGACTATGCCGATTCTATCGCGGTGGAGCTTTTTCAATTCCTCAGTGACAAGGCGAAGACATTCGGAACAGTCCTCGGCGGCACTCAAATACCCTCTGCTATTTCTATCTCGTCGCAGTGGCCGGGAGGGGCCCAGACCGGTGCAACAGCGGAAGGCCGCTGCGCCGGTGCTGTCCTTGCAGACGGCTCCGTATCGGCTGTACAGGGGATGGATACCTGCGGACCAACAGCAGTATTCAAGAGCGCCGCGAAGATCAAACAGGATTCCTTCCAGGCCACGCTGATGAATATGAAATTTCATCCGACGGCCTTGAAGAGCGAAGAAGACATGAGAAAACTTGCATCTCTCATCAAAACCTACTTTGAAATGGGAGGAAAACACGTCCAGTTTAATGTGGTGAGCAGGGAAACGTTGGAGAAAGCAAAGAAGGCCCCTGAACAGAATAAAGACATTGTTGTCCGGGTGGCGGGTTATAGCGCCTATTTTGTGAAGCTCACGCCTCCCATGCAGGATGAAATTATCTCCCGGACAGAGCAGCAGAAAACATAAAGCTTAAACCATGTGGCGGCTCAAAAGTCATCACAGTAATTAAATACAGGAGGGAGAGGAATTATGAAAAGAATCAGAAGTATGGTAGTTGTTTTAGCGGCAATACTCTTCGTGGCATTTGCAGTGCCCGCGGGCGTCATGGCCCAGCAGAAGGTCATTGAATTGACCTTTGGTTCACCCTATAACGTGGACCACCCATTCAGCCTGACGGATCAAAAATGGTTTGCCAAGATCGAAAAAGAAACGAATGGCCGGGTAAAGTTTAAACCCTTCTGGGGCGGCGCCATCATCGGCGGCGGCGGCGGGGCAATCGATGAAATGGCAAAAGGTGTGGCCGATTGCGGTCAGATATCACCGGGACAGGCGAAAACAGGACTTGACTTTGCCAAGGCAAGCTTCGTCTTTATGACCGGGGCAACCGTAAAAAATGGTCGCAAGATTTTTAACGAGGCAAGGAAGAAATTTCCTGAGATCGACAAGGAATATCTGGACAAGGGACTTATGCCCCTTGCTTATAGTTCGGGTACTGATTATCATCTCCTTGCAAAGAAACCGGTCCGCAGACTGGCCGATTTCAAAGGCTTGAGGGTTAAAACATTAGGCGAGATCATTGATGTGTTGAAGGAACTGGGCATGGAAGGCATGGCATCGCCTATGGCTGAAACCTATATGAACCTGCAGAAAGGCGTCCTTGACGGTGCCTTTACCACTACCGACACACTGAAGACTTTCCGGTTCGTCGAAGTGGCAAAATATATGACTATGATGGACCTCTACAGACCGCATATGGCTAACAGGGTTTGTAACCTGAACAAAATTAAATCATTGCCCCCGGACATTCAGAAGATCATCGCTGACAGCGTCGAGTGGTATGGCAACGAAGCGGACAATGATGTCATTAAGAGTGATATTGCAGGCAAGGAATTCGGCGCGAAGAACGGCGTGGAATATATCAAGCTTCCCAAGGAGGATATGGATAAATTCTATTCACTGGTTGCCAGAGATGCTGTGAAAGAAGCACAGAAACTTGATGCCAAGGGTATTCCGGCTACAAAGATATACACCGAAATCCAGAATTTGATTAAAACGGTAAAGTAGTTAGGACAGCAAAATCAGGAAACAGGAAGATATAAGGAAGCAATAAGGAGAAGGGCGAGAAGATCGGATGTTTCATTTTCTCGCCCTTCTCCTTTACAAGAGAATAATGGCCATAACCGGGCATCCTATTAATTTCGGTAGATACATCGACACAGAGAGTTCTTGACTTTAGATCGGGAAAAGTATTTTCTATTTGTATATGATTATACAGATGTGCGGTAAGATGCTTACCACACTTGAAAAGGGTACCATGTGATGACAATCGGTCATCACAAAAACGCATAGAGGAGGAGAGAGATGAGTAAGGTAAGATGTACAGGTTTAGTCATTGCTGTAATTTTTGCTGTTGCGTTTATTATGCCGGGCTTTGTATCGGCCCAGGACAAGGTCATTGAATTGACATACGGCTCAACGTACGGTGCTGACCACCCCTTTAGCATGGTTGATAAGATGTGGATCGAGAAAATCGAAAAGGAGACAAAAGGGAGGGTCAAGATTAAGCCTTATTGGTCTGGAGCACTTTTTTCCGGTAAGGATGGTGGTACCGACGAATTGATAAGTAAGGTTGTTGATATTGCCATGATAAACCCCTCCTATGCCAAGTCCGGATTTGCTGTTTGCAGGGCAATGTACCTTTTTACTTACGGAGCCAACCAGGAAACAGGCAGGCGCATCGTGAAGGAGCTGCGGGCTAAGTTTCCCGAGATCGACGCGGAATATAAAGGTATGAAGGTTCTGGCTTACACATCCGGCGTTGATTATGACCTTATTACCCGTAAGCCTGTTCGCAAGGTCGCTGATCTGAAAGGTATGAGGATCAAGATAACCGCTGATTTTGCCCCTGCCATGAAAGAATTGGGCGCGGAAGGCGTCAATTCTCCCATGCCTGAAGCCTATCAAATGGTACAGAAGGGTATCATGGATGGTCTCATGGGCAGCCTTGAAGGTTTGAAATCTTTCCGGTTGGCCGAGGTTGCCAAGTATTATACGTATATCGGTCTCTACAGGACCCACAACGGCAGCAGGGCCATGAATATGGACGCCTATAATAAACTGCCTGCTGATATCAGAAAAGTCTTTGATGACAATATTGACTGGTGGGGTCTCGAGAACGACAAGTTTTTTGAAGGCGCACACAAGGCGGGTTTTGAAGTTGGGAAACAGCAGAACGTTGAGTTTATAACACTCCCGAAAGAAGAGTTGAATAAATTCTACGCGGCCTTCGTCGGGACGGCAACCAAAGAAGCTCAGGCCCTTGACGCGAAGGGTCTTCCGGGTACAAAGATTTATCAGGAAGCACAGGCTCTGGTCAAAAAGTACAACAAGTAGTTTGGACAATGGAGGCGGCGGTCCATGGAGACATAGACCGCCGCTGTTTGTACCATATACGGAAAGATGCAAGCAAGCTTGAGGAATATTTTTTGTCGAGGTACATCATAGTCTGCCTTTATCAGTGAAAGAACTGATTTTATTGCAGGATTCATAATAGACAGTAATAAACACTCAGGAAGTAAAGATGCGCAAAGCTTTGACTATGCTTGCCGTGGGCGACCTGATACCTGGCGGTCCGCAACCCGATTCAGCTTTCGTGCTTACTGAGCCCCTGCTGGGAGCGGCAGACATACCTGTCGGTCAGGGAGGAGCACCCTTAAACTACATAAACGGGAGTGAATGATGAAAGAATCTCTGACATTAGCGCGATATATTTTTGAAACGAATTACGAAAATCTTCCCCGGAATGTGGCTGAGGTTACCAGGAAAGCTCTTCTCGATGGAATAGGCGTTACCCTGGGGGCAGGGACGCTGGGCGAAGGCTGCCGTGCTTTTGTTGACCTCGCGATACAGGGAGGCGGAAAAGAGGAGAGCACGATCATCGGTTTTAACGCGAAAGTTCCCAGTTACATGGCAGCTTTCGCGAATGGTTCCATGGCGCATGCCCTCGATTTCGAAGACGCCCATGAAGGCGCCCTTGTCCATTCCAACTCGTCTACCATACCTGCCGCTCTCGCTGTCGCCGAATCGATGGGAAAAACAAGCGGCAGAGAACTGATCACGGCAATTACACTGGGTAGTGACATAGTGTGCAGGCTGGGTCTTGCCCTGAAAGAAGACCTTATTAATTACGGATGGTATCATCCGGCGATCCTCGCGGCCTTCGGGGCAACGACGGCAGCATCAAAACTTCTTAAACTGACCCCGGAGCAGATCCTCGATGCCTTTTCTCTCTGCCTTTGTCAGGCCACGTGCAGTGGGGAGATTGTCTACAGCCCAAAATCTGTCATAAGGGCTGTACGGGAAAGCTTTGGCGCAAAAGCCGGCGTGATGTCGGCGCTCCTCGCGAAGGAAGGAATCCGCGGTTTCGATGAACCCCTGGAAGGTAAAGCAGGATTTTTCAACCTCTATGCCAAAGGAAACTATGACCCCGCTCTATTGCTGAAAGACCTCGGAACGCTCTTTGAAAGCGCCAATATTGCCTTCAAAGCATGGCCGAGTTGCCGCGGCACCCATGCCTATGTCGAAGGGGCCCTTGCTATCGTGAAAGAGCACAACATAGGGCTTGCCGATATAGAAAGCATTAAGGTTATTGTGGGAGAGAAATCCATCAACAGGAGGCTCTGCGAACCTCTCGAAAAGAAACAGCATCCGTCCGTTGCAATCGATGCCAAGTTCAGTATCCCTTTTACTGTCGCGACTGCTTTGGTGCATAAAACAATAACGCTGGATAGTTTTACCGCTCAAGCCCTTACGGATGCCGACGTGTTGAACATGGCGGAGAAAGTTACCTATGAGATTGATGCGAATGCGGAGCGGAGCGATTCCGTGCAGGGTTATACCGAGATAAAGCTGAAAAACGGGGAAATAAAGACGAAGAATGTCGAATTTGTCTACGGTCATCCTAAAAACCCCATAGATGCCGAGTCGCTTGTGGCGAAATTCATCAATTGCGCCTCCCATTCGGCGAAGAAGATTGACACTGAAAGAGTGATCCGGATGGTAATGAACTTGGAAGACCTGCAAGACATTAGAGAACTCATGAAAGAGTTGTAAGAATATCAGACCTTTCGTTAAGGAGGAAATAAATGGCTCAAACGGATCATCAGGACGTGCTATTCTACGCAGCGGGAGATATAGCGCCTGACAGGGAAGACCCGATAACACTTTTTGAGCGTGTCGCGCCGACTCTGAAAACCGCTGATCTTGCCTTTTGTCAACTGGAGACAGTCATTTCTCCGACGGGGACCCGTCTTCCTCAGGCGAGGCATGCCGTGCTTACCCACCCGAAGACCGCAGTCGCTATAAAAGACGCCGGTTTCAACGTAGTTTCTTTTGCGGGCAATCACTGTATGGACTGGGGAAGGGAGGCCTTTACAAATACCATCAATAACCTGAAAAAAGAAGGCATTGCCGTTATAGGCGTCGGTGAAAACATAGCCGAAGCCCGCATACCGGCAATCTTTGATATAAGAGGAAACAGGATCGCCTTCCTTGCCTATAACACGATCCTGCCTATGGCCTATTGGGCCGAGGAGGCAAGACCGGGATGCGCCCCGCTCCGCGCTTTTACCGTCTATGAACAGATCGAACATGACCAGCCGGGCACGCCATGCCGGATCCATACCTTTTCTCACAAGGAAGACCTGAAGAATATGATCAACGATGTTAAAAGCGCCAAAGCACAGGCCGACGTTGTTATCGTCTCCATGCACTTCGGCATCCATATGATCCCCGCTGTGCTTGCTGAGTACCAGCAGGAGATGTCTTATGCCGCTATTGACTGCCGGGGCCGATTTAATATTGGGGCATCATGCCCACATACTCAAGGGCGCCGAGGTCTACAAGGGTAAGAACATCTTTTACAGCCTCTGCAATTTTGGCATAGATCTGAAAATGGACAAGGCACATGCTGAAAGTAAAAGCTTCAAGGAAATCCAGAAACTGAACCCTGACTGGATCCCTGATTTTGAAGCCCTTTACAATTTTCCCACTGATTCGCAAAAAACCATTGTCATCAAATGCCTTATCTCGGGCAAGACCCTCAAAAGCGTCTCTTTTCTCCCGACCTTCGTTGATAAGAAGACAGCGCAGCCGGAAATTCTCACAGCAGAGGATGAGCGTTTCAAGGCCGTTATCAGATACATGGAAGAGATATCGAAAAACGCGGGTCTGAGTACGCGATATATTGTTAAAGGCAATGAGGTTGTGCTGGAGTAGCCAGTTCTCGAAAGGAGCACCTATGGCGACAGATAAGATAATTTTATATTGCGCGGGAGATGTAGGGCCCAATCGGGATGATCCTGATTCCATGTTCCGTGCTGTAGCTCCTGTTCTCAAAGAGGGAGATATCGGTTTCTGTCAGCTTGAACTCAATTTCTCGACGCGAGGTACCCCTCTGCCGCAAGCCAGACTTCCCATGAAGGCCGATCCGGCAGGAGCGCGGGCCATCAGGGACGCGGGGTTTCATGTTGTTTCCTTCGCGAGCAACCACTGTATGGACTGGGGAAGGGATGCTTTTTTCGATACCATTGATGCTCTCAAGAAAGAGAAACTGGCTGTTATCGGTGTCGGCGAAAACATTGTCGAAGCCCGGAAACCGGCGATCCTTGACTGTAAAGGTACCCGTATTGCTTTTCTGGCCTATAATTCGGTCCTGCCTATGGCCTATTGGGCCGAGGAGGGACGACCGGGTTGTGTTCCGCTTCGGGCTTTTACCGTCTATGAACAGATCGAGCATGACCAGCCGGGCACACCCAGCCGGGTCCACACCTTTCCACACAAAGATGATCTCGCGGCAATGGTCGATGATATCAAAAAGGCAAAGTCACAGGCCGATCTGGTCATTGTCTCCACACACTGGGGGGTCCATTTTATTCCCGCCGTTGTTGCCGATTATGCCAAAGAGATAGCATATACGGCCATTGATGCCGGAGCGGACCTCATCGTTGGTCATCACCCCCATATCCTGAAAGGCGTTGAGGTTTATAAGGGCAGGGTTATTTTTCACAGCCTCGGTAATTTTGCTCTGGAATTGCCTTTTCAATTTGATAAGAAGCTCAAAGGAACTACGCGCCATAAAGAGATCCAGAGCCTGAATCCTCAGTGGGATGCCGATCCCGAATATCCCATGCCTCCCGATACAAGAAAAACAATCCTTGTCAAATGCGTCATATCGGGAAAGACCATTGAACAGGTTTCATTTTTACCGGCCTATCTCACCACCCGTGCCGAACCTGAATTTCTTGCCTCCGGGGACAAACGATTCACGGAAGTAACGGAGTATATAGAGGAAATCACCAGAAGTCAGGGATTTGATACACAGTTTATTCCTGACGGAGATGAGGTTATAGTTCGAGGGTAGCGTCTTTGTTTGCAGAGGTAAAAATAGTTGCATGCAAAACAAAAAAATCTTGATTATTGTTCTCATTATGTATAATAGTATAGAGTGATACCTTTTAGCGATGACTATATCGATGAAACAATCAGAATAGGTAAAGAAAAGAAAGAATAATTCAGGACACATATATCAGACAGACAGGCAAGGGGCCCTCAGACGAAATTCCAGAGGGATGGGAATATAACAGCGATATTTGTATAGTTGAAAATGTTTTAGTTTATGATATGCTTGGAAATGGACACTCTTCGCGACGCCCATAGGGCTTAAGTGAAGCAAATACATTGGTCCCACAAGGGCCAAAAAGGGAGGAGAACATGGTGAAGGTAAGAAAAGTAATGTTAGTATTGGTGGGTGTGATGTTTCTGTGCGCCCTTGTACCCGCTTTGACAGTCACGGCCCAGGCCCAGGTGATTGAGCTGAGATACGCGAGTCCATACGCGCCGGCACATCCTTATTCAGTTGGCTGACCAGGCATGGATCGCGAAGATTGAAAAAGAAACAAATGGTAAAGTAAAGATCAAACCATACTGGAACGGAACGCTTATTTCGAGCAGGGAAAGTATGACAGAAGTGGCAAAGGGCGTTGCTGATATCGCCTTTGTCACACCTATCTATGAAAAATCAGGCGTTGATCTCACGAAGGCTATCCTTGATTTCTTCGCTGATTCCGATCCGAAAGTAAATGCCAAGATATACTGGGAACTCTACAACTAAATTCCCGGAAATCCGCAAAGAGTATGACAAAGTGAAAATCCTTGCCGTCAATGTCGGTATTCCCATGTATTTAATGACGAACAAAAAAGCTGTGAAAAGCCTTGATGATTTGAAAGGGATGAGAATCCGGGTGACCGGTGATGCCATGATGAGGACCTTCAAAACTCTCGGCGCAGAGCCAGTCGGTATGCCTGTTGTTGAGATGCTGGAAAGCTTCCAGAAAGGCATCATCCAGGGTGTTATCTTCGCCCACGGCGATTACAAATCACTGAAACTGGCAGAAGCTGTCAAGTTTGAGACAGAGAATTTTATCGCAGGACCGCGGTATATATGTGTCCAGGGCCATGAACAAAGAAGTCTGGGCCAAACTTCCCGCCGATGTCCAGAAGGTTTTCGATGCCAGCAGAGACTGGTATGGTGAAACCATTTACAATGAATCCAAAGAAGCCTGAAGAAGAAGGCAAGGCCATGGCAGTAAAGGCCGGCATCCAGTTTGTCAAGATGGACGCGGCAGGCCTCAAGAAATACAGCGACACCTTTGACGCGGAGAACGTAAAAGAAGCTGCGGCCCTTGACGCGAAGGGATATCCCGGCACAAAGATTTACCAGGAAGCACGCCGTCTCGTAAAACAGTACAATAAATAACAAGAGAAGCTTAATAAATTCATTGACATGGGAAGCGTCGGAAGGCGCTTCCCATGTGAGGACAGGCGGGAGGTATTAAACTAATGAATGTTTTAGACAAAATTATGGAAAAGACGGTCGACTACTCAACATACATTGGCACGCTTGCCCTGGCCGCGGTCATGATGATTATTGTGGCAAATGTCATCTTGAGGGTCTTTGGCGGTATTATCGCCGGGACGTACGACCTTGTTGAGACCATCACCGTCCTTGTGGCGTCCTTTGCTCTCACCAATTGTGAGATGGCCAAAAAACATACCAATGTGGATATGCTCATCGTCCTCATGAAGGACAAACCCAGGATATGGCTTGAACAGTTCTGTAACCTCATCAGCCTTGCCTACTGGATAACGATTGCCTATGCAACCATCCGGGTCACTATAGACAAAGCAGTAATCGGTGAGACAACGGACCTTCTCAAGGTTTCCATTATCCCCTTCCGGGGCATCTGGAGCTTCGCGCTGGTCCTCATGGCCGTACTCGTTATCTATAATATCTACCGGAACTTCAGAGAATTGAGGAGGATTGAGCCATGAGTTCGGAAACAATAGGTTTACTGGGGTTTATAGTACTTTTTATCCTCATGGCAATCGGCCTTCCTATCGGTGTCTGTATGGGCATCGTCGGTTTTGTCGGAATGTTATTCATACTCCCCGTCCAGGCGGCAATCGTGAAAATGGCCATTACCCCCTATGATCTTGTGTCGAGCTACACCTTTGCCACACTGCCCCTCTTTATCCTCATGGGACATGTCCTCCTTTCTACCGGTCAGGGTGGGACACTCTTCAAGGTCGCCAAAAAATGGTTCGGAAGGACCCCCGGCGGTCTCGCTATGGCAACGATCGGGGCATGCGCCGCCTTCGGCGCCGTCTGCGCCTCTGCAATCGCCACGGCAGTGACCATGGCCCTTGTTGCCCTGCCGGAGATGAAGAAGAGCAACTATGATACGGCCCTTGCAAACGGGTCCCTTGCTGCCGGTGGGCCCATCGGGAGCTTGATCCCCCCAGCGGTATCCTCATCATCTACGGTATCATTACGGAGAATTCCATCGCCCAGCTTTTTGTGGGCGGTATTATCCCCGGTATCATTGTTGCTCTCTCCTATATCCTCATGATCGGCATCCGGTGCTGGATCAAACCCGAAACTGGGACCTCCGGGGGAACGGGTAGCAATGATCGATAAGATCAAGTCCCTTGGGGAAATATGGGAACTGCTCCTCCTCGTCATCGCCACCATCGGCGGTCTCATCATCGGCATCTTTACCGCTACGGAAGCAGGCGCAGTTGGCGCCTTCGGTGCTTTTGTATCGGCCTTCATACAGAGGGAAACTGAACTGGGCAAAGACGAAAGAGGCCTTTATTGAGAGTATGAAGACTTCCGGTATGATCTATGGCGTTATCGTCGGCGCCATGATTTTCAACTACTTCTGTGCGGCCAGCAACCTGCCGGAACACCTTACCAACTGGGTGGCAGGGTTTAATCTGCCTCCTATGGGCATTATGACTGTCATCGTTATTATTTACATTATCATGGGGGCCCTCATGGACGAGGCGTCCATACAGCTTCTGACGCTGCCTATCTTCTACCCCCTTGTTATGAAGCTCGGTTTCGATCCCATCTGGTTCGGGGTCATCCAGTGCAAGCTCCTCAATATCGGTATGATCGCGCCGCCTGTGGGTATCACTGTCTTTATCATTGCAGGTCTCGACAAGACCGTGCCCATGGCCACAGTCTACCGGGGCGTCATGTGGTTTCTCTTCTGCGATATGTTGGTTATGGCGGCCCTTATGTACTGGCCGCAGCTTATCACGTGGCTGCCGAATTTATTGAAGTAATTTCGTTATAAAGTCCATGCATCTGTGCCGGGCAGGAATACCTGTCCGGCATTTTTCTTTCCATACAGAACGGAATTTCATTTACTTGTAGGACGTAGGATGTTCAGTCCTTGCACTCCTTTTGGACGTAGGACGTAAAGAATGCATTTACTATCCGACTACTGTACTGGAGGACAGCATAAGCAATCGTCCTAGCGAAGCGGACGTCCAAGCGAACAAAGTGAGCGGACATCCTACGTTCATACAGAAGAAAAGGAGGGGGTGATCTCCACTTATGGCGCGACAAGTTGCGCATCACAGAGACTGCGAATATTTTAAAGCTCTATGCGGGTTACTACACCATGAAGTTTGTTGGGTGGAAGGTCTTGAAACTGGACAAAGGGCGGGGCAAGTCTTTTGATCATGGAGAATATCTTCCAGAAAATGTTTCTCGTGGTTATCTCTTCGAGGCCGTAGAAGATACTTTTTTCATTTATGCCGGCGCCTTTCAAGAGTTGTTCGATATCCACCAGTTCCATATACCCCATCTGGATTTCAAAGGCCCTCAGTCCCGGGGCCAGGTCCTCTTTGAAAAAACTTCTCACTCCAAAGGGTTTATCCACGGTGGTGATGGAAACGATGATATTATCCTCGTATATTATGTTATTCATAAACATGGTGTGTACGATATAGGCAGGTACTTTCCTCATATCACGGGCGAAGAAAAGTGCCGTGCCTTTGATCTTGTTCAAAGTCTCATAGACTTCATTATAGCTGTGGAGAAAAACATCAAGGCCGAGAGGCCGGATTGACCGATAAAGTTTTCTTTGCCCGCCGGTGTAGATAAGAATGAAGCGAGAGGGATTGCGGCGATGATCAGAGACCAGTATCCGCCGTGGGGTATTTTATACATGTTGGAGGTGAGGAAAGCAAGGTCGGCGAGCGTTACAAGAAAAGCAATCAAGGTTTTGAGATATGACTTTCTCAGATAGAATATGGACGTCATCATAATCCCGGTTAGCGTCATAGTACCGGTAACAGCGAGGCCATAAGCTGCTGCAAGACGGCTTGATTCCCTGAACTGGAACATAATGAAGAGCACTGACAGGAGAAGAAACCAGTTGACAAAGCCTATATATATCTGAGACCTCATCTCCGTTGATGTATACTCAACCCTGAACAGTGGCATCAGGCGTGTGTTTATGCCCTGGTAGACGACGGAAAACATGCCGCTTATCATGGCCTGAGAAGCAATAATCGTAGCAATAATACTGAGGATGAGAAATGGCACATAGAGAAAAAATGATTGATGGAATATCATGCCGAAGAGTACATTTGATGAACGGCCTGCATTGCCGAGGATGAAGGCCCCTTGCCCTAAATAGTTGAGGATGAGTGCGCAAAAGACGAAATACCAGGCCCTGATAATGGCTTTTCTTCTCAAGTGACCCATATCGGCATAGAGGGCCTCGCCGCCGGTGGCACAGAGTATTACCTCGGAGAGTACAAAGAAACCGGCAATTCCATTCTGATACAGAAAATTGACCGCGTAGAGAGGATTGATCGCTTTCCAGACTGAAGGGACCTGAATGATCGATATTACGCCGGAAATGGCAAGAGCGAAGAACCAGAGGAGCATGAGGGGGCCAAAGGCGCCGGCAACCTTTTCTGTCCCTTTTTTTTGAAATGCAAAAAGGACTATGGCGATTGCACCGGCTACAAGGATAAGGGTCATCTGCTTTGTTCCCTGAAATCCGGGGATCAGGAGTATGCCTTCAACAGCACTGAGAATACTTATTGCGGGGGTGATAACGCCATCGCCTACGAGAAGGGATATGCCGACAAAAGTCAGTATGGTGATAAATACAGCACCTCTTCCTGTTTTGAGAAGACGGATCAATATGCCTCTCAGAACGATTGTTCCTCCTTCGCCTTTTTCGCCGAGGCTCATGGCAAGCCATGCGTACTCGACAGAGACGAGAATGATGAGGGTCCATATTATAAGAGAAAGAACACCCATGACGTTATCGGTGGTAGGTTTGAGGAGGAGAAAAATAACGGTGAGGGTATAAATGGGGCTTGTTCCAATATCCCCGAAGACAAGACCAAGGGACTTGATGATGGCCAGCAGATCGCCGGCAATGTGCTGCAGCCGGTTAGGTTTTGGCGCTGAGATATCGTGTTTCCATATACAGTGCATATATGTTACCCTTAATTGAATGGAAATTCAACATTGTAATGCGAATCAGTCAATGAAAAAGCAGACTTCAGATTTTATACATCGACCCTGATGGGCAGTATCATTGCCGCGATACCGTTCCATTGCAGTCTTCTCTGGATGGCGTAAGCTGTTTCGTTATGGAGTATTCTCTGAAAAGGGGTTTCACGCTTAAAACCAGTTTTCCTGTGAATACCGTGGAACGCGGGAATTCCCTCACTGTCGCTGCCACCAGTTCTGTCACGCTTCCTATGACGTCAGTGGCAATGTCCGTGCGGTAATCGGCCGAGAACCCATGTGAACGGGTTACCTTCACATATTTCGACAAGTCTTTCTTTACGGACTCCTTCAGCGCCTCAATCTCTGCTGTTCCCTTGAATGAACCCGAGTCTACTTCTGCGACGGAGATGTAAATGAAATTTTTATAGACATTGGGAAAGTTCTTAACGATGGAAAGAAGTGTATGAAGTCCGAAACCATTGAAGCCGCTTACGAGGAGTATGGCCGTCATATCTTTCGGGTCAATGGGATCATTATTAAAAGGGGCGGAAGCGGGGATATCGGAGAGTGTTTCTTCAAGATGACGGACACTGTCCCTGACTTTCATGTAATGCCTGCGTATGAGATAACATAAACCTATTACAGCAGAGGTAATGAGCAAGGTAACCCAACCTCCTTCTCCAAACTTTTCATAAACCGTAACACAAAGAATTGTGAGACAGAGGGTCAGGCCTATGAGATGGATTACAATATGCTGTTTCCATTTTGTATCTTTGCCCCTGTTTTTCAGAAAGAAACGGATCATACCGAATTGGGAAAGGGAAAAGGTCACGAAGACATTGATGGAATACATAATTACCAGTGCCCTGATAGAACCACCGGTATAAAGGAGAAGGGCAAAGCTGGCGGCGCCCATGAGGATGACACCATTTTGCATGGCAAGGCGTTCGGAAAGCGACGCGAATCGCCGGGGTAGCCATGAGTCTATGGCCATATTTGACATAACCCTCGGACCATCAATAAAGCCCGTCTGTGCTGCTACGACAAGAAGCGCGCCTTCTGAGAGGATGGTAATGAGGGCAATCATTCCCCAAGGGGCCAATGAGAGAAAACCGCTCCTGCCAGTATGGCATTGAGAGTTCGTCCTTCTGCGGGCTGTATATTAAAAAGAAGATAGCAAATAAGGAGTCCTGCTGCGGTTATGGCAAGCGAACTTGCCATATAAACCATGGTTCGTTTTCCGGTTTGTACCTTTGGATCCCGCATGATCTGCATTCCGTTTGATACTGCCTCGATGCCGGTATAAGTGCCCGATCCCATGGAAAAGGCCCTGAGAAAAATAGCGAGAACTCCAATAAATCCGAGTGTTGAGAGGCCGGAAGCCAGGTTTGCATTGACTTCGTTAAACAAAGGTTTGATCTGTCCTGTATGTGTGAGTATGCCATATCCAATAAGGAGAACATGAGTCACCACAAAAATGATAAAAATCGGCGCTAAGAAAGTGACCGATTCCTTGACGCCCCTGAGGTTGAGGATAACGAGCAAAACAATAAGGCAGGCCACAAAAACGAGCTTATATTGCTGGAAAGAAAGAGGAAGAAAACTGAACATGGCATCCCCGCACGATACAAGAGAAACAGCAATGGTCAGCATATAATCCACGAGGAGGGCGCATCCCGATACGACGCCTGCTGTTCTTACTTATCGTGTGTGTGGAGACGATATATCCGCCGCCGCCATGGGGGAAATGTTCGATGATTCGAGAATAGGCATAGGATATGATTAAAACCGTGAAGGCAGTGGCAATTGCCAGAAAGATGGCAAGATACGTGTGTTCCCCCAGGGTTCTAAATGCTTCCTCCGGCCCGTATGATGATGAGGACAGACCATCGGCGCCAAGACCAATCCATGCAAGAATCGGTATCAGCGACAGTTTATGAAAAATTGACGGTTCTTTAATGTCTCGGGGCGAACCTATCAGTTTTCGCTTTATTCCTTCCAGGATCGTACGCGGTCGTTCAGAGAGTGTTATCTTCCATCTGGTCTCCTTAGCAACATTTAGTTTTTAGCCAGTAAGCGTCAGGTACAAGCATGTATTTCCCTGTTGCCAGGCAGGCAGATATGTAATGACAAAGCATTTTCCATCAAGTCCCCACTACCAGTACCGAGCATTTTGCCTTTTTTTTAACCTTTCCCGTTACGCTTCGAAAAACGTTGTATATGAATCCCTTTTGCCTATGTGGGGCAATAACAATTAAATCTGTATTTTTTTCTGCCTGTACCTTCAGAATTTCTTCATGGGGTCTGCCTTTTCTGACCTCCGGAAATATCTCAACAGATTTTGCCTCAGGAAATTGAGAAAGTTGTTTCCGAATTAACTTCAAGTCATCGCCTATCTGTTGAGATGGTTGAACGTGGAGAAGATAGATCCGGGCCTTCTGTTGTTGAGCGAGATCGATTGCTGTCCTCAATGCCACGTCTGAAGGTTCCGAAAAATCTGTCGGAACAAGTATTGTCTTTATACCGTGTTTTTCAATCTCCATCACGGTGTTCATTCTCCTTGTGAGTCATCCTTCACATTATTAATTTTAAACAGTCTGGTATAAATTAGGCGTTAAAAGATTGGCGATACGTATAAAGAAAACATAAAGAAAGCACAGGATAAGCGAAATATGAGCGCCTGCACAGGCACCCACTGCGCTTATTAGGATTACCTTGAAAAAACGATTAGTGTTATATATAGTTAAATTATAGAAACAGTTTATAGGTATAATGCGAAACATTGTTCTTGAATTCAGGTGTATCAAGGGGTGTTGGTAACAATGATGGAGCCAAAAAAATTCAATAATGAAGCAAGGCCTGATCCTGACGCACTTCTCAAGGAGGTAGAACGTGAAGAAGCGAAACGAGGCCGACTAAAGATGTTTCTCGGATACGCCCCGGGTGTTGGAAAGACCTATGCCATGTTGCAGGAAGCTCATGTTCTGAGAAACCGTGGAGAAGATGTCGTCGTCGGCATTGCAGAAACACACAAACGTGCCGAGACAGAAGCGCTTCTTGCCGATCTGGAAATCATTCCGAGAAAGCGTGTACCCTACGAAAATATTGTTCTCGAAGAGTTCGACATCGATGCCGTCCTCACAAGGCGGCCTTTCATTGTGCTTGTTGATGAGCTTGCCCATACGAATGCTCCCGGAAGTCGCCATCCTAAAAGATATCAGGATGTGGAAGAACTTCTCGGAAATGGAATCGATGTCTATGCGACTGTGAACATTCAACACTTTCAGAGTCAGGTTGATATCGTGGAGAGTATTACAGGCATAAGGATGCAGGAGACCATCCCGGATTTTATGCTGGACAGAGCCGATGAAGTACAGGTTATCGACATCCCTCTGGAGGAGCTTTCAGAGCGGCTCAGGGAAGGGAAGGTCTATGTACCTGATCGCGCAAAACGGGCCATGGAAAATTTCTTTCAGCGTGGGAATCTTGTTGCACTCAGAGAATTAACACTTACACTTGCAGCCAGAAAGATGGATTCGGAACTGCTGAATTATATGAAGGCCAAGGCAATCAAAGGTACCTGGCCTGCGGGAGAAAGGCTGGTAGTCTGCATAGCGCCGAATCAATATGCACAGCAATTACTCCGTCGTGCGTACAATATCGCACAAGATACACGTGCGGACTGGTATGCCCTTTATGTGAGCACACCGTCTGTCAAGGAGCCATCGGAAGCTGAAAAAGGGTATCTGGCAGACGCCTTGAATCTGGCAGAGGAGTTGGGAGCCAAAGCAATAACTCTCACGGGGACCGACATCGCAGACGAATTACTGCGTTTTGCCGAGGAGAACAGTATTACCCGTATCGTCATCGGCAAACCCTTGAGATCAGCCCTGAGCGGACTCTGTAAGGGTTCTCCGATAAATCGTCTACTCCGTGCAAAGACCAATTGTGAGCTACACCTCGTAACGCCGATGATTGCGACAAAAGAGATTTCAGTAAAGCCTGATTTAGGAAGGTTTACTCTTCGTCCAAAAGATTATGCGATTCCTCTCGTCATGGTTGCCGCTATTACCTGTTTGAACTTTTTTCTGGAGACCGTTGTTCATCCGAGATCGCTCGTGTTTCTCTATCTTATTGCAACCATTGCCAGCGCGCTTTTTTTCGGCATGGTGCCGTCATTATTCGCGTCCATAATGAGTCTTTTGGCCTTCGATTATTTTCTTGTCGAGCCGCGCTTCAGCTTCACGATGTATCATACCTACGACATCGTTAATGTTATCGTGTTCCTTTTGACTTCAGTGGTTGTCGGACACCTTGTCAAAATCACAAAACAGCAGAATCTTTCCTTGCAACAGCGCGTCCAGCGTATCTCTCTCATAGAAGAGATGAGCAAGGAACTTCTCATGATGCCCCCTGTGGAGCAGTTGGTTGACGGGTTTACGCAGAATACCGGAGACTTAAGAAGTATCCTCCCTCTTTTACGTACAACAGTCCTGGACGATATCAGCCACATCCTGATCAAGTATATCGCGAAGGTAATCGACGCTCCGGCATTTGTGCTTTTCAGCCGGAAGGATGACGGGCTTCAAGTCTGGGCACGGAGCAGCCCCGATATGGACCTTGGTCCCCATGAGATTGCCGTCGCAGAATGGACTTTCAAGCATGGAGAAGTAGCAGGCGCCGGCACGCAGACCCTCGCTGACGTGAAAGTCTTTTTTATGCCCATGAAAAACCAGGAAGAGACTGTTGGCGTCATTGGTATAGAGTACGCATATAAGGAACTTCTCCTCGACCAGCGCCGTATCCTGAGCGCTATATCAAGCCTGTCATCGTTGGGGGCAGTGCGCTGGATACATGTGTAAAACGTTTTGCCGTGTATGGCAGTTATTTAAAGACGAACTCAGTTAGTGATCAAGCCGTCGACGGCCAGATTCAACTTCAGTACGTTAACGATTTCGGGCCCTCCGAGATGCTGTTCCGCAACTTCTGAGATTATTTTCTTGATTGTTGTTTCCGGTAAACCACGGGCGCGGGCGACCCTTGCCGTTTGAAGAAACGCCGTTTTAACGCTGATATGAGGGTCAAGACCGCTTGCAGATGCGAGGACCATATCAGCCGGAACGGGCGCCGCTTGTTCGAGACCATTCTCAGCCCGGGCCTGCTGTATTCTTTCGTTTACATCATCGATAAATTTATTGTTCGACGGCCCGAAATTGCTGCCGCCCGAATTGCTTGCGTCATATGGTTTTCCAAGGGCTGAAGGGCGCCCGTGGAAATATCGGGCATTTGTAAAATCTTGACCGATGAGCGCGGAACCAATGATTTTGTCCTTTGATATAATAAGGCTGCCTCGTGCTTTCTCGGTGATCGCAACATTCGATATGCCGCTGATGATGAATGGATACACAAGCCCCGTTAAAAGGGACATGATAATAAAGATGAGTAGGGAACGCAGCAGGTCTTTCATAAAATGCCTCCTAAGCAAGGTGTAGAAATACAATGACAAGGTCGATGAGCTTGATCCCTATAAAGGGCAGTATGAGCCCGCCGACGCCGTAGATGATAAGATTACGCCATAGAAGGGCCACTGCGGTCATGGGGCGGTACTTAATGCCCTTCAAAGAGAGCGGGATAAGAAGGGGAATGATGATGGCGTTGAATATGATAGCTGAGAGAATCGCGCTCCCAGGCGTTGCGAGCTTCATAATGTTCAGCATGGCAAGCATGGGGAAGGAGCCCACGAAAATGGCAGGAATTATGGCAAAATACTTGGCAACATCATTGGCAACGCTGAAGGTTGTCAGTGCGCCCCGTGTCATGAGGATCTGTTTTCCTATTTCGACGATATCGAGGAGCTTCGTCGGATTTGAGTCGAGGTCTACCATATTTGCCGCCTCCCGCGATGCCTGTGTGCCGGCGTTCATGGCCACGGCCACATCGGCCTGGGCCAGCGCAGGCGCGTCGTTTGTCCCGTCGCCGATCATGGCAACCAGGTTGCCCTCTGCCTGATACTTTCGAATCAGTTTTAATTTTTCTTCGGGACGGGCCTGGGCAACGAAATCATCGATACCTGCCTCGGCGGCAATGGCCGCGGCAGTGAGAGGATTGTCGCCGGTTATCATGATGGACCGTATACCGAGCAGGCGAAGCAAGTGGAGCCTCTCCTTGATACCCTCTTTGAGAACGTCTTTCAGATAAATGACCCCCAGTGCTCTGGCGGAATTTGCCACTACCAGCGGGGTCCCGCCCTCGCGACCCACGCGGTCCACAGCCGCTGTAATGCTTTCCGGCACTATACCGCCTTTCTCGGTTACGAATTGCGCAACAGCGTCGGAAGCGCCTTTACGTATTTCACTTCCATTCCATGAAATACCGCTCATACGCAGTTCCGGCGTGAAGGGAACAAAGACGGCGCCTGAGGCGGTTTTAATATCGCGGCCACGGACGCTAAGATGGTGTTTGGCGAGGGCCACAATACTCCTGCCTTCAGGGGTCTCGTCTGCGAGCGAAGCCAGAAGCGCTGCCTCCATTAATTCTTCATTCGAGACGCCTGAAGCGGCGATGAAGTCTGTCGCCATGCGGTTTCCCAGTGTGATAGTTCCTGTTTTGTCGAGGAGCACTACATTGACATCGCCCGAAGCTTCGACGGCCCGACCCGAAAGGGCGATAACATTATGCTGGATAAGACGGTCCATCCCTGCGATGCCGATGGCAGGCAGCAGGCCACCGATGGTTGTCGGTATAAGACAGACGAGAAGGGCCACGAGGACGGGTACGGTGATACTAACGGTGGTATAAGCGGCAAAGGGTGAGAGTGTTGCCACGACGACAATAAAGAGGACCGTGAGACCCACAAGGAGGATTTCGAGGGCGCGCTCATTGGGTGTTTTCTGCCGTTTGGCGCTCTCCACCATGGAGATCATATGATCAAGGAAGGTCTCGCCGGGGTTTGCAGTTATGCGCACGGTGACACGTCCGGAAAGGACCCGCGTGCCGCCTGTGACACCGCTGCGGTCGCCTTTTGCCTCCCGTATGACTGGAGCGGATTCGCCTGTTACAGCCGACTCGTCGACAAGGGCCACTCCCTCGACGATTTCGCCATCGCCCGGTACCGGATCATTATCTTCAACGATGACAAGATCGTCCTTACGCAGAGAGAGGGCAGGGATGGTTTCGGACATTCCGTCGGACTTGAGTCGTTTTGCGTATGCTTCACTCTGGGCGCGCCTCAGTGTTTCCGCCTGGGCTTTGCCGCGTCCTTCCGCCAGGGCCTCTGCGAAATTGGCAAAAAGCACCGTGAACCAGAGCCAGACGCTGATGTGGATGTTAAACCAGAAAGGGCCGCCGTTGATGAGATTATTGACGGAGATGACTGTCGTTATGACGGAAACGATCTCTACAACGAACATAACGGGGTTGTGCCACAGAGTTCGCGGATCAAGCCTCAGAAAAGACCCTTTAATTGAAGACCGTATGAGTTCAGGTTTCCAGAATGTTGGTTTTTTATTTTCCATAGTCGGTTCCCCCTCAGAATGTATGACCGGCGAGGATCATGAGATGTTCAAGAAATGGCCCCAGGACAAGGGCGGGAAAGAACGTAAGAGCCCCCACAATGATGACGACACCCACGAGCAGGGCAGTAAACAGTGGACTGGCAGTGGGGAATGTGGCAGCACTGGGCGGCACACTTTTTTTGAAGGCCAGAGATCCCGCAACGGCGAGAGCAGGGAGAATGGTCATAAACCGTCCGATAAGTATGACAAAACCCAGAGTCAAATTATAGAAGACCGTATTTGCGTTCAGACCGGCAAAAGCTGAACCATTGTTGCCCGCCGCGGAGAAGAAGGCGTAGAGTATCTCCGAGAGACCGTGCGGTCCGGTGTTGTTTAAGCTTGAGAGACCTGCAGGGGTGGCCACAGCGACAGCGGCGAATATAAGCGATGAAATCGCGGGCGCCACGATGACGATGACTGCCATGATCATTTCCCTTGCTTCGAGCTTTTTCCCCAGAAACTCAGGGGTCCGGCCGATCATGAGACCCGCGAGGAACATGGCGAGGATGGCGTACATGAGCATACCGATGAGGCCCACTCCGACGCCTCCGAATATGACTTCGCCGACCGCCATATTGAACATATATACCAGGCCGGTAAGCGGCATAGCGCTGTCATGCATGCTGTTGACGGACCCGTTGGATGTGACCGTTGTAGCCTGGCCCCAGAGGACTGATTGGCCTATGCCGAAGCGGACTTCTTTACCCTCCATATTGGCGCCGCCGGCAATGCCGGCTTTGGCGAGGAGGGGATTACCGCTCCACTCTGCCACGAGCGCGGCACGAGTCCTATCAGGAAGAGGACCATCATCGCGGCAAAGATGGCGTAGCCCTGTCGCCGGTTATTGACCATTTTGCCGAAAGTGAAAGGCAACGCCGCAGGTATGAGAAGGATGGCGAGGAGTTCCAAAGCATTGGAGACCGGTGTCGGGTTTTCGAAAGGATGGGCCGAATTGGCGTTGAAAAAACCGCCGCCGTTGGAACCAAGCTGCCTTGATGGCGATCTGAGAGGCCGCCGGTCCGACGGCAATAACCTGCTCGGCGCCTTCCAATGTCTCTGCCCTTACGTAAGGATAGAGGTCTGTACGACACCTTGAGACACAAGGAGGATGGCCAGGATAATGCTCAGAGGGAGAAGAACATAGAGGAGCGACCGGGTCATGTCAACCCAGAAATTGCCGATAGTCTCTTTCAGTTTGCAGGTAAAAGCCCGGATAAGAGGCAGTAAGACTGCCATTCCTACTGCCGCAGAGACAAAGTTCTGTACTGTTAACCCCGCCATTTGCGTGAAGTAGCTCATGGTTGTTTCGCCGCCGTATGCCTGCCAGTTCGTATTTGTCACAAAGGATATGGCTGGTATTGAAAGCGGTGTCCCAGCGGACAGGCCCGAAGCCCATCGGGTTGAGCGGTAACCGGCCTTGAAGTATCTGGAGCAGGAAGAGAGCAATGAGACCGGTTATGTTGAAGAGGATAAAAGTAATGGAATATTGCTTCCATGACATCATCCTTGTTTCATCAATCCCGCAAATCTTATACAGGCTGATCTCAAGCGGACGGATTATGAAGCTTACATGGTGCGCTTGCCTGTAAAGACCTTTGCCATGTAGTTGCCCAAAAATATAGCCAGAAATACTAATATCCCCAGAAAGACTATAATATACGTTATGTCATTCACCATAATGTTCATTCTCCTTGTGAAGTCATCTCTTCACATGATAATTTTAAACAGTTTGGTATAAATTAGGCGTTAAAAGATTGGCGATAAGTATAAAGAAAACATAAAGAAAGTGCCGGATAGTCGGAATGTGGTTTGTTAAGATAAATTATTGAGAATCTAATGACTGTGTTATGGACAAACTAATCCCGTGTAACCAGCCGATATCCGACACCGGGTTCGGTGATTATGTATGCTGGCTGTGACGGATCAACCTCAATTTTGCGTCGCAGTTGACCGATATAAACTCGCAGATACTGGGAATGTTCCTGATAGTTTGATCCCCAGACGGCCTTTAGGAGCTGCCTGTGGGTTACTACCCGGCCTGCCTGCTGGGCCAGATATTTGAGAACTTCATATTCCGTTGGCGTGAGCTTTACTTCTTCTCCCCTTGATGGTCACATTTCTGTGCGCTATATCCATCGAAAGTTCACCGAAGGTGAGTACTGGCTTATCTTCCGACCCGGCTGTGCGCCGCAGGGCGGCCCGGAGCCTGGCCAGAAGCTCACCCATACTGAACGGTTTCGTAACATAGTCATCTGCCCCGACATCCAGGGCCTTGATCTTATCATCTTCATGCTCCCTTACCGAGAGAACGATGATGGGGACCTGCGTCCATTCACGGAGGCGCTGAATGACCTCAATGCCGTCGAGGTCCGGCAACCCCAGATCCAGAATAACCACGTCGGGATGGAATATTGATGTCTGACTTAAGCCCTCATGTCCGGAAGCAGCTTCTCCGATATCATAGCCATAACCTTCTAATGCGGCCTTTAACATCCGACGTATCTGTTTTTCATCATCGACGACAAGTATTCGTGCGACCATCAGCCGACATGATCTGCTCCTTCTGTGGCATCTTTTTGTTCCGAAAGTTCTTCGAATACAGGAAGAGAAAAGGTAAATCTATTACCGTATTCCGGCGATGAATCAACCGCTATGTTGCCGCCATGGGCTTCGATGATTCCTTTGCAGATGGACAAACCAAGTCCTGTCCCGCTTGCCGGCTTCGAAGAACGCAGCCGATAGAACTTATCAAAGACATGCTCCTGCTCTGTCTTTGGAATAGGGGGGCCAGGATCAGCAACAGTAAGGAATAGTGTTTTGTCCCGGCAAAGCGCGGAAATAGTGATTGTGCTCCCAGGAAAAGAATATTTCGCTGCATTTTCCAGCAGATTGATAATTACCTGTTCTATGAGAATAAAATCAGCCTTGACGGAAGGAAGGTCCTGCGGGATATCAATCTGCAATTGATGACCCTGCAAAGTATCTCTTGTTTCTCTCAGGACAACGCCGATAATATCCTGGATATCGCACCATTTCATGTTTAATTTTAGTGTACCGCTTTCAAGACGCACCATATCAAGCAGGTTTTCTATGAAACGGTTCATGCGGTGCGCCTCTTCTTTAATTGTATGCAGGAAGATCTCTCTGGTTTGCTGGGGAATAAACGCTTCCTTCCGCCAGAAGACTTGTCACCGCGCCCGTGATAGATGCAAGGGGTGTGCGGAAATCGTGGGAAATGGAATTCAATAATGTCCTGTGGAGTTTCTCTGATTCGGTCAACCATTTTGCCTGTTCAGCTTCTTTTGCAAGTTGCAGACGGATTATTGCGACTGCGGCAAGATTGGTTAAGGTTTCTATGAGCTGCCGTTGTTCCGATGAAAGAGTTGCATGCTCTATATTAGGTCTGATGCCGAGGACGGCCAGTATTTTATCTTCTGCCTTTATGGGAAAAAAGAATAATGACCGTCCTCCTTCGAAGATACCAAGCCCCCTGCCCGCCGGCTGACCGTGCATCCAGCACCCATTGTGCTACCGCATATTCTTTCTCATCAAACACAGCATCTTCGGGAGACGCGGCCGTTTTGTTCAGACTATCGGCATTCGGATCCTGGATGAGCACAATAGCCGCGCCGTTCAGAATTTCAGCAACCTTCCTGATAAAGATCTTAAAAACCTTTTCCAGATCAGCCTCTGCTGCGATTTCCCGACTAAGCGCATATAAGGTGAGAGTTCGTTTTTCCCGTTCAGTGGCTTTCTCCACTTCATTTTTCAGCTTTGTTGCCATAGTGCTGGTAACGAGGGCTACTAAAAAGAAAACAACGAGAACAAACAGGTGCTGCATGTTTTCTACTGCAAAGGTGAAAATGGGCGGTACGAAGAAAAAGTTAAAAGCTAACACGCCAAGCAAAGAGGAAAGAAATGAAGGCCAGCGCCCCCAACGGACAGCACTGACCAGCACAGGCAGCAAATACAGAAGAGCGATATTTGTTAAATCAAAATGTGGAGTAAGGATTTCCCCGATAGCAGTAACAATTGATACTGAGAGCACTGCCCATGCGTAATACTTGAACGGCGAGCCAAATAAAGAAAAACGTCTTCCGATGTTTTCATGTTGTTCTGAAGGTTTATGTGCGATGATTTTCATTATATCAACAAAATCTATATATTGATTATCATACCATGAAAAAAGTGTAAAGTTACGAGAGTTTATTGTTTACCGGATTTAATATCCCGGAACCTGCACGCGGTGTGATTTTTGCAGGCTGTAACAGGGCATAGATGCAGAAAAATATCTTATTCATCTAAATAAATTCAGCTGATAATCCCACGCCCTATGAAGGAAAGGAATTCATCTTCCGCAAAACCGAGCAGTTCCATGAAGACATATCGATTATCTTCACCGAGCAATGGCGCTGCTTTCCACCTGTCTGTTGCTTCTTTGGGAAACGTGACGGCTGATCTGTCGGAAATAGTTTTTCCGAGGACAGGATGAACGAGTTCTATGAAGAAATTGCGTGACGCGAGGTACGGGTCTTTCGCTAGGTCTTCAGCATTCTCAACGATGCCGGCAGCGATGCCGTTATTTTGCAGGAGTTCAACAACGGTTTTTGGATCACGCATGCTTGTCCATATTTCGACGTGATGATCTAAGACGGCGCGATTTTCTATTCTTCGGGCAAGCGTGGAAAATATTTCTTCACGCGTCCAATCAGGACTGCCCAGCAGACGGCAGAATGTTTGCCATTCGTTTTCATTGAAAACAGCAATGACACACCACCTGTCATCTCCGGCGCATCGGTAACATCCGTACGGCGCCGCGGAAATATGGTTATTATAAGAGTCTCTGAGAGAAGACGGCTGTTTCCTTTATGCCTGTATGGAGAAGGGCAGGGCCGAGGAGCGAGCATATGGCCTCATACCCCGAAACATCTATGTATTGGCCTTCGCCGGTTGCGTCCCTGTGTCTTAGGGCCGCGAGCATTGCCATTGCCGAGTACAGGCCGATAATCGTGTCCGCGTAAGCGTGGCCGAGTCCGATAGGAGACTCTTGACCGGAAGACGTCATCGAGGTAAGACCCGAAAGGGCGTGAAACGTGGGACCGTAGCCTACAAAGTCTCTCCAGGGGCCTGTCTGACCCATGGCTGAGATGCTTGCCATGATAAGATCGGGTTTTACTTTTTTCAGAGCGTCATAGGAGAATCCCCAGTTTGACATGACGCGGGGAGAAAAATTGTCCACTACGATATCGCTTACTGCAGTGAGACTCAAAATGATGTCCCGTGCTTCGGGGTGGCTTAAATCAAGTGTTATGCCCCGCTTGTTTCTGTTCCAGGTATTGAAGTATCCTGCGGTATTCAGTTCAGCGCCTTTGGCGGTCCTTGCTGACTGGACCTTTATCACTTCAGCGCCGCAGTCAGCAAGTATCCTTGTCGCGTATGGCCCGGCGAGCATCCAGGTAAAATCGAGGACCCTCACACCGGCAAGGACGCCCGGCCGGATCGGGTTTTGAACTGATGATTCCTGCGGCTTGTTACAGGGACGCCATTATCCCTCCCCATTGAGGGGGAGGGCAGGGTGGGGTGGGTTGCCCATATCACCCTCCTCTTTTATTCCCTCCCCTCGAGGGATGGGTTAAGCGGATACTCTGTGCTGCAGCAGATTTAATCTGCTCGGGGAGAAAGGGTTTTCGGGGTGTTGCCCGTTGGGGCCAAACCGTGCCTTTTGAGAGCGCTTCATTGTGCTCTCCGGGAAGGGGGGCAGGTCGTATCTGTGCTTGCGGGAAAGCACTGAACTTACAGGGAAGGCCGGGGCAGGGTAGCTCTGAACGATTGCTCTGCTGGCCTATTGGTTTAAAGAACTGCCGGGCTTTGAGTTGAGGGCTTTTCAGAACATCTTCCAGAGAACAGAGCGGGGCCCAGGGAAAGCGCATGGCCTGGCCCAAAGAAAAGAGTTCTTCTGCGGTATGTTTTTTGGTCCATTCTCCCACCACTTCGATGATATGGGAGATATGGTCGATCCGATAGGCTTCATCATTCCATTGTGAGTCACACAGATCACGGGCCATCCCCTCGGCAGCCATCAATTCGACGAGGGTCTCCCATTGCTGAAGAAGGGTCAACTGAATATGGCCGTCTTTGCAGGGCAATATGCAAAAAAAACTGTTGCCATACAGGTTACCCTGTCTTCTCGTTATGGTCTTCTCATAAAACCAGCGCACCATGACGTGGTCGAGCGTGGAGGCTACTGCCTCTTGAAGCGAAAGGTCAACGTACATTCCCTTTCCGGTCAGGTCGCGCTCCCTCAGGGCGAGGATGATCCGGACCGCGCCAAAAAGAGAGCCGGTGTAATATGACTGTTCACCAAAAGGCACAAGAGGACGTCCGGATGGATCACCCATGATGAACATCTGACCGCCTGTCGCAGAAGCGACGATGTCGCAGGAGCGACAACGCGCTCCGGGACCCTTTTGACCGAAGCCGGTGATGGCAACATGAATAAGGCCGGGATTCGTTCTCTTGAGGGTTTCAAAACCCAGACCGATTGTTTCAAGATAGCCGGGCCGAAATGTTTCCACAAGGACATCAGCATCTTTTACCAATCCGAGGAAAGTTTTCCTGTCGGTTTCTATATTGAGATCAAGGGTGATACCAAACTTATTTGCATTGTGATAGGCGAAGAAGAGACTGTTTTCAGGTTCCGGTTGGTCGGTTCGGAAAGGGCCCGATTTTCCGTGATCTATCGCCTTCCGGTCTTTCGACTTTTATGACGGAAGCGCCCAGATCGGCGAGCAGTCTGGAACAGAAGCTGCCAGTTTCATCGGCAAGATCAAGAACCCGCAGGTCTTTGAGCACAAAAATACCTCATTTTCCGGGCCCATAGAGAGGCCGTAAATCGTAAATCGCGAATCGTAAATCGCAGAGGGGATCGTGCAAAAAGCAAGGAATAGACAACAAGATCAATTTATTTGTTCTTTGTGATACGCGGTTCCAAGTTTAATAACCATTTCCGATTTCCGATTTACGGCACTTTGCCCTGTGTCATCTCAATCCGACGATGGTATCGTCTTCGGTTCCTGGATGGTCATTTCCTTGTCGCAGCAGGTGAGTGTGCCTTCACCGGGTTTTGTGGAGAGGGCCTCTGTCCCACAGACCTCGCATTTATATCGTTTTCCAAGTTTACTGGGCATGGTTATAAGCCTCCTTACTTTTTGAGTTCCATGGGTTGATTACAGCACGTGATGGTTCCGTTTCCGCCACGGGTGATGATCACTTCAGCACCACATTTCGCGCATATGTATCGTTTTCCGACTGTGTTGGCCATTGGTATACCCTCCTTATATGTTCGTTACAGCTCGATCTCTTTGAGATCAGGCGCGATGATCAGTTTCGGTTCCGTAACCGACTGGATATCCTCAGGGGTAAGACCCGGGATAGATCTCCTTCAAGAGGAGTCCTTCGGGGGTGACTTCGAGAACGGCAAGATCGGTAAAGATCTTCTGTACCTTCTTCCTGGCTGTTGCCGGATAGGTGAGTGTGCTCACCAGTTTGGGTTCTCCCTTGTTTGTCGTATGCTCCATGGCAATGAAGAGCTTCTTGGCACCTACGGCGAGGTCCATGGAACCGCCCACGTTGCCGACCCCGGAGAGTCCCCGGGAGGGGTTCATCCAGGAGGCAAAGTCTCCCTCTTCGTTTACCTGGAAGGCGCCCATGACAGTGACGTTCACATGGCCGCCCCGGATCATGGCAAAGGATTCACAGATATCGAAGTAGCAGCTGCCCGGTATCTCCGTGACTGCCTGACAGGATGCGTTGATCAGGTCCTGGTCTACATCGTCCCCTTCAGCCATGCTCCCTGTTTTCAACATCCCGATCTCGCTCTGGAGATGGACATCTCTGCCTTCGAGCCAGTTACCCACTAAGGTTGGTATTCCGATACCGAGGTTTACATAAGAATTTTCCTCAATCTCCTTGCTTATCCGTAATGCTATGATTTCACGGGGTAGACCCTCAAATTTCTTCATTGTTTTCTCTCCTTCTCACAGATTGGTAATATCAAAGGTGATCCTCGGGATGTGGACGACCCTCTGGACATAGATACCCGGGGTATGGACCGTATCGGGATCGATGTCACCGGGGAGGACGAGGTTCTCCACCTCGGCGATAGTTACAGAGGCCGCTGTTGCCATGACGTGGTTAAAGTTCCGGGCGGTCTTTCTATATCTCAGGTTCCCTTCGGAATCACCCATATAGGCATGGATAAAGGCATAGTCGAGTTTCAGGGCATACTCAAGGACACAGGTCTGTCCGTTGATGATACGTGCTTCTTTCTTTTTTCTGTTTTCTGTAATGTTGGTAAGGATCGTCTCTTCTACCAGGGAGCCTGAACCCACGGGGGTGAAGAAGGCGGGGATGCCTGCGCCTGCGGCACGGTACTTCTCGGCCAGGGTCCCCATGGGGTAAACCTCGAATTCTATTTCTCCGGAGCGGATCTGCTGTTCGAAGGGATGACTGGCTCCTTTTGTTGCCGAACGGAAAAGACCATAAGAATCGATAAGCTTTTTGATCTGTTTGCCTGCCACGAGTTCATCCAGTTCCCCGTAGGCCCCAAGGAGCGGACCGGAACCGCAGCAGATCGTTAAATCCTTGGTTCCTTTCTTGATGAGCCCCTGGATGAGGGTCCTCGGGACACCTGCGGCAAAGAAGCCGCCGATGCCGATGATGGCTCCGTCCTTGATATCCGCTATTGCTTCTTCTACGGTTTTGAATGTTTTGTTCATGAGTAACCTCTTTGAAGATCGTTATTATCTATTATGACATAAATCGTTATTATCTATTATGACATAAATCATTGTGCATCAGAAGACTCTCGCTTCAATACGAGTCTCTTTTCAAGTTCCAGTCCTTCCTGAAGGGACATGTCGAGGCCTTTTGTAATAGCTTCCTTGGCCCTTCTTACAGCTTCAGGATAAAAGGACGCTATCCTGAGGGCAATTTCTTCGGCTATCTTTACGTGTTCCCCTTTTGGGACCACCCTATTTACTAATCCAAAGCGGTGGGCTTCATCTGCCGGTATCCAGCGATTGGTGAGCAGCATTTCAAGGGACCGTGACACACCGATGAGCCGGGGGATTGTCTGGGTCCCTCCCGCGCCGGGTATGATGCCCAACCCCACTTCAGGCAAACCGAAGACGGCGTCTTCGGAGGCAATACGGATGTCACAGCACGCGGCGATTTCCATGCCTGACCCCAGAATATATCCGTGAACTGCCGCGATAATGGGCTGGGGAATGGAGAGAAAAAGCTTCCAGATGTCCCGTCTAAACCGTATCTGTCGTGCTTTGATCGCGGAAGGAGCAGTGAGGAATTCCGTGAGATCGGCGCCCGCGCAGAATGCCTTATCTCCGGCACCTCTGATAACAGCGACCCTTACTTCATCGTCATCTTTGATGGCCCTGAGTACTTCATAGAGGTCATCGCGCATTTGCACGCTGTAGGCATTGAGAGCATGTGGACGATTGAGCGTCACATAAGCGATGTGCTCTTTTTTCTCGTAAAGTATTGTTTCGAATCCGTCCATTGCCCTGTTATTTTCCCTGAAAGGAAGGTTTCTGTTTCTTTTGAAATGATTCTATACCGTGTATGCGGTCCTGGGTTCCATAGAGCAGGAGGTAGAGATCACCCTCCATACGAAGTCCCTGATCAAGGGTCAAATCCATCCCTTTATAGATTGCTTCTCTGACGAACCGCAGCGAAATGGGAGCTTTTGTTGCCATGTCCCGGGCCAGATCCAGCACCTTTTTTGTCACGTCTCCTGACGATTGTACCATATTCACGAGACCGATCCGGAGGGCTTCCCATGCATCAATCGATTCTCCTGTGAGAATCATCTCAAGAGCTTTGCCTTTCCCAACAAGTCTCGGCAACCTCTGCGTTCCGCCGTCCTGCGGGACCAATCCTTCATGAATATGGGGCATACCGAAACGGGATGACTTTGAGGCGATCCTCATATCACAGGCCATGGCCAGTTCAAGGCCCTGTCCAAAAGCATCTCCATGAATAGCCGCTATGGTTGGCCGGTCAAGACCGGCAATAGATTCTGAAAGATGGGGTAACAGCGCCGATGTTTCTCCTTGAGGGCTCGTAAACAAAGATTTCTCTGTTGTCTCCCCTTTTTGTGGGGTTTTTTCTTCAGGAGAAGCGATGATAACTACCCGGACCTCTTCATCCATTTCTATGTCCGCGCACAGTCCAGAGAGCTCATAAGAAAACACATCCGTCCCGATATCATCTGTAGTGAAACCGGGTATGGTAATGATTGCTATATGCTCTCGTTTTTCAAATCCAGTAATTTTATTATTTGTTCCCATAAATGTGTCAGATAATAACAATTGAGAAGCATTTTGTAAACGGTCTTGTATGTCTCCTGAGCGTTGCTGCAAAACCTACACTGCATTGCGGACAATGTATATTAGTATACATTTCGCCGGCCAGGAAGTCAATTGTCTTCAACTCAAACTGGTTGCTATTGCAGCAAGAAAAGATATCGATAACTACCTGAAAAAAATGGTTTTTTACGAAACAGTGCTGAGCAGGTAGAAAGCCGTCTGCCCGTCCATTTTTCTTTGGATTTCTCCGGCTTCCTCAAGGTACCTGAGATGTGCGAAGGCCTCTCCCGTCGCGAAGAATGACTGCACAACAGGAAAAGAGTCCCAGGAGTCACAATCAACATTCCAGGTCATTTGCGATGCTACCTCATAAATGTTCTTGCTACCTTCCTGCAAGATGGCAAGTACTTCGCGATTTCTTTGCTGATGGTGTTCTTTTATCTCTTCGATCCTTGTTTTGCAGTTTCCGAAAAGGGCCCTGTGGCCTGGTAACACAGTCTCGACGTCTAAGGCGTATATCTTATCAAGACTGGACAGGTATTCCTTGAGAGGGTTTTCGCCGTCAACTCTTCCCTGAATGCCGGGGGTAATGTCTTTCAAAATGTGGTCACCTGCGATAAGAAACTTTTTGTCCGGTTCGTACAAGCACATGTGCCCCCTACTGTGGCCCGGCGTCTTTACGCACGTGAACCGGTATCCCCCTCTCACTATGGTGTCAGCGTCTTCAACAAACCTGAAAGGGAGCGCATCTCTTGAATGTATACTCCCGTCCGATACGAGGCGGAAGTATTTTTTCAGGGTCCTTCTCCGGAAAACCGCTCATATGGAGAAAGGCCCCGATCTCTGACAAAATAACGCCGGTTTTGATTTTAGAAATAATCTGAGCATCCCCTTCGTTGACGTACACAATTGATCCTGCGTTGATTAGCCTGGGGACAAGGCCTATGTGATCACCATGACAGTGGGTTATAAAAAAATCTGTTTTTGTAAGATCAACATCAAGCTTTTTCAAGGCCGCACGCATTGCATCGAGACACGCATCCTCATACATACCGGTATCAATGATCAGGTTCCGTTCCCTATCTCTGATTATGTAAGAATTAACGGCTTTAAGGAGAGTATCGGGAAGAGGAATTTCAATTCTGTATAAATTTGATGCAATTTCTTCAATCATATATTCACCATCTTTCTTTACCATTACCTTGCTCATCTGCTGGAAATGGTTTCTATATTCGATATTGTATCCATTGCACTCTATAGCCTGAAACATACATCTCTGTTATTCCGCATCATTCTATCGCTTTATTATATACTATTCAAACGGTTGATAGCCAGAATAAACGCCGGTCCTCAGGTGTATCTCAAATGTGCTCAAAATGGCATAGAAAAGTCTTGACTTTGCCGGGAATCGGGGCTACCCTTTGAAAGTATGTATGTATACATGCATACATACCAGTAAATTAATAGTTGTCGGATAATAGTTGAGGATCCATGGAAAAAGAATTACCAATACCATATTATCTGCAAGTTGCCGAAACAATACGAAGCAGGATTCTTGCTAATCACTATAGTCAGGGCGACCTGATCCCCTCTTACCGGGAATTGGAAAAAGAGTTTAATGTCAGCAACATCACCGTGAGAAAGGCTGCTGCAATTCTTGTACAGGATGGCCTTATCAACCACAGAAAGGGGATTGGCACTGAAGTGTCGAAAATTGACGAAGACAATATCACCTGGGAACTGACGGCAATCTTCAGAGCCTCAGAAATTCTTATGATAAAGTTTCTCTTGCCGCTGAAGTACTTGAAATCACGAAAATGGCCTGCCCGGTTCAGATAGGGAAGATTCTCTCCATTGGGGCGAAGAAAAAAGTCTGGCGAATGAAAAAGATCCGCAGACATGAAGAAATAATCATGGCATATTATATTACTTACAGCGATCCTCGATGGTGTGTAAATATCGCCAAAAGCGAGGCTGAAAGGGGCGGGTTTGTTGATTTATTCCGCAAGAAATCCGGCCTCAAGTTAACAAGGTTGGAACAAAAAGTTGAGGCTGCTGTCGCAGACCTCGATCTGTCGGCGATATTAGAAGTCGGTTTTGGTTCTCCTCTTCTCCATATCGAAAATACCTATTACACAAACGAGCATAAACCCGTATTGATAACTCAGATATTTTACCGTGGAGACAAAAATTCTTATAAAGCGATTATCAGGTTATAGGAAGACAACTTTGGCAGGAAGTGAATTATGATGAGAGAAAGAAAATGAGTGATCTTGCAGTAGAAAAAGGAAGGGAACAGCAGGTCCGGGATATTCTGGGTGTTTTCAGAAGACTCGCGAAAGAACCTTACCAGAGTCTTCAGGACTGGAAAACAGCACAGGGCAGAAAAATCATTGCCTGTATGCCCATGCAGATACCGGAAGAGATCATCCATGCCGCAGGGGCCCTTCCGGTAATCATACCGGAGAGTAAAGAACCGATTACCATCGCCACAAAGCATATTCAGAATTTTTTTTGCGGTTATGCCCGCAACATCATCGATGTTACGCTCAAAGGGAAACTGGACTTTCTCGACGGTATGGTATTTCAGGACACCTGCCATACCATGCGGCCCATGTATGATATCATCAATGCGAACCACCCTTTCCCTTTTATGCAGCGGATATTTATGCCTCTGGCGCTTGCCAAACCACAGGCCAAACCTTTTCTTCTGGAGGAGCTTAAGAGACTCAGAGTTGCCGTTGAAAGATTCACGGGACGTGAGATAACCGACAGTGCCCTTGAGAACAGTATTCGTGTTTACAATGAGAACAGAAAACTGATGCGAATGCTCTATGATCTCAGACGTGGAAGACCCGAAATGATAACCGCCGGAGAGATGGTTGCCATAAATGTGGCAGGCATGCTCATGCCCAAAGAAGAACACAGCGGGTTGTTAAAAAAACTGATACCTGCGCTCGATGGACGCAGGGTTTACCCAAGTGGAGAAGACAGGACAAGACTGGTGATGACGGGAAGCCTCTGCGAAGCGCCGTCAGATGAGCTTTTTGACCTCACCGAAGAGATGGGGGGTATCATTGTCGATGATGATCTGTATACCGGCTCCCGGTACTTTCTCACGGAAACACCCGAGTTTGCGAACCCAGTCGAAAGCCTGGCCGAAGCATACCTGCATATGGTTTCTCCTTGTCCCACGAGGATATACCCGAAACTTGAACTGGGACCATACCTGGTGAACATGATCAAGAAAGCAGACGCGAAGGGCCTCATAATTATAATGGTCAAATTCTGCGAGGCCCATGATTACACCTATCCTCATATGAGGCGCCACCTTGATGCGGCCGGCATCCCTTATCTGATGATCAAAACGGAACACGAGACAACGCCAACAGAACAGATCAAGACCAGGCTGCAGGCTTTTCTTGAGATTGTGAGGGGAACGTAGCATGGAAACAGCGAAACAATATCGTAAGGTCGAAGCAACAGGACTTATCAGCGGGATCATTAAGGGTTTCTATGACAACGTTGTAGCGGCCCCAGGGGAAGGAAAGAAAGTCTGCTGGTGTGTCGGAGCAGGTCCTTATGAGCTGTTCAAAGCACAGGACATCGCGCACTTTCAAACCGAGAACTGGGCAGTTGCCATAAGTGCGCGTAAGATGGAACGTCCTCTCGTTGAGGAAGCGGCACGGGCCGGTTATTCTTCGGATTGCTGTTCCTACGCCTCCATCAACATCGGCTACGCGCTGCTCCAGCAGAAGGGGAAAATACCGGATAACCTGTCACCGGAATTGCGTGTCCCGAAACCTGATTTTCTGTTTGCAATCAACACCTGCCCTTCCATGGCGCAGTGGACCGAGGCGCTCCGTGAGATTTACGACGTTCCCGCTTTTATCATGGATGTGCCCCTGTTTTATGATGACAAGGATGAAGCGCAGTATCAGCGCAACATCCTCTATGCCGTAGAGCAATTGCAGGACGCGGTCCGTTTCATAGAGGATATCACGGACAGACCCTATAATTGGGAACGTTTGCGGGAGATCCATACGTATATCAAAAAAGCCTCTCTCGTGCGGAAAGAACTTTTTGAACTCTGGTGCCACAAGCCCGCGGTGATTACCTACTGGGATATGGCCATCGCTCTTGGGGCGGCCAATGTCTTCAGAGGAACGCCGGAGGCTCTGGCGTACTTTACCGCCATCAGGGACGAAGCGGCCGAGAGAATTCAAAAACGTATCTACAGTATCCCCAATGAAAAGCATCGTCTCCTCTGGTATATGAACCACCCCTGGTTCAAAGTGGGTCACCTGTCAAGGTTCTTCGCGGCCCACGATACGGCTGTTATGGGCGGACAATACGTAATAGGACCGTACTCGAACCCCGAAAAAATACAGCCCGACCGCCCTCTCTGGACAATAGCGGAAGAACACCCCACAAGGCCCTACGTGCGCACAATGGAATACAAAACCGATAAATTTTTGAAAACTCTTGCGCAGGCTTTTCAGGTAGACGGTATTGTTTTTCATGCGCCCAGAACCTGCCGGCCCAATTCGTGGGACCATTTTGACGAAGGAGAGAAGATCAAGCGGGAACTCGGCCTGCCCTATATTATTATTGAAGCGGACCACAGTGACCCCCAGTTTTATTCCGAAGCGGAAGTAGACAACAGATTACAGGCATTTATCGAAACGCTGCCCTCAAGGCGGTAGAGGGAGGTTATCATAGATACCACCCGGAAATTCAGGAAACGGCTCCCCAGGACGCCTTCAGGGATGGAAAGGAGAACGCGATGATACGATATATCGCCAAGAGGTTGCTCTGGTTCATACCTGTTCTGTTTATAACCCTGACTCTCATCTTTTTCCTTCTCCAGATTGTCCCCGGAGATCCTCTTCGCGCGGCATTCGGGGATCAACAGGCATTGAGCGAAGCGCAACTGAGCACATTACGAGCCCAGCTGGGGTTGGACAAACCTGTCTACGTGCGATACTTCAAATGGCTATGGGATGTGGTAAATCTCGATCTGGGCATATCTTTCTATTCCGGTGACACTGTTAAAGAGCAGCTTTCGGCGAGAATCCCTATCACTACCGGCCTTGTGACCCTTTCTGCAATTCTTATGGTTCTTCTGTCATTGCCTTGCGGAGCAATAAGTGGTTTTTATCACGACAAGTGGCCTGATTGGCTCATGCGTGTTTTTTCCACTTTTTCCATATCCATTCCCCACTTCTGGATCGCAGTCATAGCTATTATGCTTCTTCTAAAATTCCGAGGATCGTCTCTGTCTATTGAGTATTTCAACATTTTTACACATCCCTATGATGCTGCAAAGCAACTCATCCTGCCAGCTTTTATCATGACCCTCCGGCCCATCGGCATAGGCACGAGAATGATACGCTCGGCCCTTATAGAAATTCTTGGAGAAGACTATGTAAGAACGGCACGATCCAAGGGGCTGTCCGAGGCCCTTGTCACCAGACGCCATGCGCTGCCAAATGCACTTGTCCCTGTAGTGACCTTCTTTGGTCTCGAAACAGTAATCCTTATTGGCGCTGCTGTTGTGATAGAGCGTGTCTTCGGGCTACCAGGCATTGGCAGCCTTGTGGTCCAGGCGGCTCAGAGTCGCGATCTGTTCGTCTTGCAGGGAAGCATCCTCGTGCTGCTGGTCTTTGCCATGTTTATCAATCTTGTTGTTGATCTACTGTATGCGGCACTGGATCCACGAGTGAGATATGAATCATGAACAGCGCTGATACCTCACCGAGGCAAGTGGATGGAAATTGGATGAGAAAGGCAGTGGCGCTGTGTATGGAGGAACCGCTGGGCGCCATCGGTGTGCTCCTTCTTTTTGCCCTTCTGCTCTGTGCCATCGGTGCCCCTCTGTTCACCAGCAGGGACCCCATCAGTACATCTATAATGAACGTTTTCAAGGCTCCCTCAGGGAATTTCTGGTTCGGTACGGATCAATTGGGCCGCGACGTCTGGAGCAGGTTTATTTACGGATCGCGCACTTCACTGCTCGTTGGGTTAGGGGCCGTAGGGCTGGCCTCTGTTCTTGGCGGACTTGTTGGTATCTTTAGTGGGTTGATAGGAGGTAGAGTCGACAATTATCTCCAGAGATTCATGGATGCCCTGATGGCAATGCCTGCCATTGTGCTTGCTATTTTGATTATGGCTGTACTGGGAACATCGATCCAAAATACAATCCTGGCCATTGCCCTAGCCTATTTTCCCAGAGTCAACAGATTGACCCGATCAACAACGGTAGTGCTGAGGGAAAACCTTTTTGTTGAATCGGCAAAAGTCGCAGGTGCATCAAAGCTCCGGGTCGGCCTTTACCATATTTTGCCAAATTGCATCGGTCCGTGGCTTGTTTACGCCTCAGCACTGTTGGGTACCGCATTTCTGGCGGAGGCGACTTTAAGTTTCTTGGGTCTGGGTGTGCCCCCACCTACCCCTTCCTGGGGGAGAGACCTATCGGAAAACATGAATCGTTTTGAATTAGCACCCTGGCTTTGTATATTTCCCGGCCTTGGGATCAGTATGGCCGTCTTTGCGGCAAATTTTATAGGAGATTCCGCGCGGAATTTATTAGATCCCAGGTTAAAGAAAGTATAAGAAACTAAGAAAAGGAGGATCGACCCACGAAACAGAGAAGTGTAGTATTCGTCGCAATGGTTTTTTTATTCGGCTGTGAGTCTTTGTACTTTGGAATTACGTTTTCTGCTTGGGGAAGTATCGATCGGATATAGTACGAGGGAACGGCAAGGAATATGGATAAAATCCAAATAAGGAGGATCAAATCATGAAGTACACACATAATATTGTTCTCTTCATTATATTATTTGTCATGGGATTGGTATTAGTAACTGCTATGCCTGCTGCCAGTGCCGAGCCCAAGGGCCCAGTCAGGGGTGGAAACCTGAGGTTAGCCATGGTTTCCGATGCACCGAGTTTCGATTCCCATACCTCCACCTCGGGTCGGGTTCTCATCCATGCTGCAGCCGTATTCAACGGCCTGGTAAGGACTAATCCTTTGAAGGAACAAGTGACAGTGGAGAATATAATACCCGATCTTGCCCAAGGCTGGAAGATTAGCACTGATGGCAAAACCTATACGTTCAACCTGCGCAAAGGGGTAAAGTTTCATGACGGAAAACCCTTTACCGCAAAGGACGTGAAGTACAGCATCGACAAATACCGGGATCCCAAGCGAAGTGCCTTTGCATCTTATGTGGCTCCTATAGAAGGCGTGGACATCGTCGATGACTACACTGTCAAGATCCTCCTCAAACACCCTTATCCGGAACTCCTCCTCTTTCTGTGCCCCCCCTATGCATCAATTTATCCGGAACACCTTAAGGATGTTGATAAGCGGACCACAAAATTCCTTATCGGGACCGGACCCTTCAAATTCAAATCCCATGTGCCTGGTAAGATCTATTCCTATGAGAAAAATCCGGACTATTTCATCAAAGGCTTGCCTTATCTCGACGAGTATACGGTCTATGTCCTCGGTTTTGAGGCCATGGTGGATGCCTTCATTGGGGGAAATCTCGATACCTCGGGTACCCTAAGGTACTATCTAGACAATGATCGGATGCTAGTGTTAAAGGTGAAGCAATATGCCCCTGAGGCTATCACCGTGCTCGAACCATCGGGTTCAGCACGTGGTGCCTATTTCAGCTTTGTGCATAAAGGCCCATGGAATGATGCGAGGGTACGTAAGGCCTTGGCCATGACCCTTAATTATCAGGAACTGATCATTGCCGGTGTTGGTGGCCTGGAACTGAACTATGTGGAAGGGGCAGGCCTTGTACCCTTTTATCTGAAAGAAGCATGGACCAAGAAGGAAGTTGCCAAAGCCTTGGGAATTGAAGGTCCCATGGACAAAAGGATCGCAGAGGCAAAGAGGCTGCTGGCGGAAGCGGGTGTGCCCAACGGATTCAGCCTTGAGTGCATCACCAGGTCTGATGAAAAATTCAGAGTCAATGTAGCTTTGTATGCCGCTGATATGTGGAAAAAACATTTGAACATTGATATGAAGGTAACGCCTCTGGATCAGGCTTTGTTTTTTACCAGGAGGGACAAGGGTGACTTTGATGTCGTAATTGATACGCTGAACACAATTACGGGAAGTTCTACCATCGAGTTCTTAAGCAGCTTTGTTACTGGAGAAACGGTCAATTACGGTAAATGGTCAAATAAGGGATATGATGACCTCGTCCAGCAGGTTATCTCTACTCAGGATCCTAAGAAGAGGATCACCTTCGCCCGAAAAGCTCAAACGGTATTCTTTGACGATATGCCATTCATCAATTTCTGCGGCTCATCCTATGGAGTTGCCTGGCGCCCGGATTTAATGACAGGATGGCCACCCAAGAAGGGGGTAGTCATACAACCCGTTGCCACGAACTGGAACAGCATCGATCGTATATGGTTCCAGGGAACGGCAAAGAGATGGACAAAATCGAAATAGGGCAGCATGAACCTTTCTAGAGAGACATCATGGAAGCGATGACAAAAGAGACGATCCTTAGCGTGAAGAATCTCCGGACTCATTTTCTGAGGCGTTATCGACCGTCCATGAAGGCCGTTGATGGGCTGAGCTATGATGTTAGGCGAGGAGAAATGGTAGCCATCGTGGGAGAATCGGGGTGTGGAAAAACGATGGGAGCCCTTTCGCTTATCCGTTTGAATCCATCTACAAGCACCATAGTTGACGGACAAGTAATGTGGCGAAATCGGGATGTCTTAAAAGCCTCCGAGCAAGAGATGCGCCAGATCCGAGGGAGAGAAATTGGCGTAATTTTTCAGAATCCCTTGAGTTCGCTCAATCCACTGATGACGATCGCTCGTCAGATGAGCGAGAGCCTTGAGATCCATTTTGGAATGAGCCGATCAGAAAGCTTTAACGAGTCAAAGCGGGTGCTTGAAATGGTATCTGTGCCCGATGCAGAGAGCAAAATGAGGGCCTACCCCTTTGAATTGAGCGGTGGCATGAGGCAGCGCGTGATGGTGGCAATGGCCATATGCTGTAAACCGCAACTTGTCATCGCCGATGAACCTACCACTGCCCTGGATGCGACCACGCAGGAGCAAATCTTGGAACTAATAGCCTCTGCCAACGAAAAGGAAGGCAGAGCGACAATCTTGGTGACCCATGACCTTGGCATTGTTGCCCGGTATGCGGATACCGTCCATATCATGTATGCAGGGCGCATTGTGGAGACCGCCGACTGTGTTGAACTATATTCTCAACCCCTGCATCCCTATGCCGAAGCGCTCTTAAAGGCGGTGCCCCGTTTTGACCGTACCGCAGACTATGAACTTGCACCGATCGGCGGTTTCCCCCCGCGCCTTGATAGCCTGGGAGTTGGTTGTCCTTTTTCACCTCGGTGCGCCCGGAAGTTGAGAGAGTGTGATGAGGAGCTTCCGCCTTTTAAGAACATCTCAGCGAATCACGCTGTTGCCTGCTGGCGCGCAGAGAAAGGATAGAGCTAATGACTACACCTCTCATTGAAGTGAAAAAGCTCACGAAACGTTATTCAGTTACAAAAGGGATTTTCAAGCGTCCCGTCGGCAGTATAGGGGCTGTTGATGGAGTCAGTTTCGGCATCAATGAAGGCCAGACGTTTGGGCTTGTGGGCGAGAGCGGCTGTGGCAAAACAACTCTTGGCCGCTGCATCCTTCAGACGATTCGGCCAAGTTCAGGACAGATTATTTTTAAAGGGGAAGAAATCTCTTTCGAGACTAGCACAAGACCGAAGAAACTAAGTTCTAAGATGCAGGTTGTGTTTCAGGACCCGTACAGCTCCCTCAATCCCCGGCACAAGATAAGGGATATCATACTTGAGCCTCTCGTGATCCAGGGAGATGTAGCCAAGATGGCCATGTCCAAGCGACTGAAGAGGCTCTATGAGTTGACCGGACTGGAGGAAGATATGGGTGAACGTTATCCTCACATGCTGAGCGGGGGACAACTGCAGCGGGTCTGTATCGCCCGGGCCATGATTGTACAGCCGAGCTTTGTCGTATGCGACGAGCCGGTTGCTTCACTGGATGTTTCCATCAGGGCTCAGATTCTTAATCTGTTCAAGTCTCTCCAGAAGGAATTGAATGTTTCCTACCTCTTCATCTCTCATGACCTTTCAGTAGTGCATTACATCAGTGATATAGTTGCTGTCATGTATCTGGGAAAGATTGTTGAGATATCGCCCAAAGCAGAGTTGTATGAAAACCCTCTCCATTCATATACCCACGCGCTGCTCTCCGCAATCCCCATTCCGGATCCAATCCTGGAGAGACAAAGAAAAAGAAAAATTGTTGAAGGTGAGGTGCCGAGTGCCCTGAATGTTCCCTCAGGCTGCCGTTTTCATCCCCGCTGTCCTGATGCCAACAAGATTTGTTCTGAGGAGGAACCTGATTTGCGCGAGGCAAGTCCAGGACATTGGGTCGCCTGCCATACTTGAGGAAGGAGAAGATCGATGGTTGATAACAGACGTGAGTCATCAAGTGAAAAAAATAATTGTTCCTTGTCTTTCTCAGACAAAGGGGAGATGGGGGAATTTCCAGTGGAAACAAGGGCCGCGACGCAGCCTTTGACCTCGCACATTATGCAGTGAACACGGCCTATGCGGACTTGCCGCGCGAGATTGTGGAGATGACAAAGCGTTGTATTCTCGACACCCTTGGTGTTACAATCGCCGCGTCCACGTTGGATCCCATGGCAAAAGAGATTGTGGACCTCGTCAAAGAAGGGGGCTGGTAAGGAGGAGAGTACGATTCTGAGTTTTGGTGGTAAGGTGCCCTGTTGGATGGCCGCATTTGCTAACGGTGCGATGGGACACATGGTGGATTATGACGACATGAATAACATGGGCAAGATCCATTCCGGGATAACCACTGTTCTTCCCGGTTTTGCTGTTGCGGAACGAATCGGAAAAGTGGCGGGAAAGGATTTTATTGCCGCCGTGACTTTGGGAAACGATATCATGGTCAGGTTAGGACGGGCAATCACGTTGAGTCCTCAGGGACGGGATGAATGGACCATGGATAAGGGTTGGTTTTCAACCCAACTTTTCGGATTTATTAGTGGTGCTGTCACTGTGGGAAAACTTCTTAATCTTAGCGAAACACAAATGATAGATACCATCGGCATCGCCTCAGCGCAGCTATCCGGCAGCAGGCAGATGGCCACGGGCTTTGCCGCTGAGACGAGGGCAATTCAGGGAGCATGGACCGGCAAGGGTTCAGTGCTTTCGGCACTGCTTGCAGAAAGAGGTGTTACGGGTGCGAGGGAGAGCCTCGAAGGCAGGTATGGAATCTTCAAGGTTTACATGCAGGCAGAACCTGACAGAGATTCATTGGTTGGAGATCTCGGACGGCGCTTCGATGCCATGGGGATGCAGTTCAAACCTTGGCCCGCGTGCGGCGGAACGCATCATGCTATCTACTCCGTTCTGGAACTCATGCGTGAACACGAGTTACATCCAGCTGACGTGGAACAGGTGCGTATCATCGGAGGTACGCCCCACACTCAACTCCTGTCTGAACCAATAGAGTCGAAACGAAGACCGAAAACGGCAATTGACGGTAAGTACAGTATTCCCTTTACCGCTGCTGCTGCTATAGTTAAAGGCAATGTAACTCTTCGTGAGTATACAGATGAAGGGCTCAATGATCCGGAGGTCCTTGCGATGGCGGAACGTGTCTCTTATGTATACGATGACGAGATCGCCTCAAGACGAAAAGAGGAGCCTCCCAAGGTGGAGATACGAACGAAGAGCGGCGCAACAGTATACCGTCAGGACAGTGTTATCTACGGAATGCCTGAAAAACCTGTAGCAGGAGCAGATCTCATAAATAAATTCCGCGATTGTGTCTCGTTCTCAGCTGTTCAGGTGTCTCCAGAAAACGTAGAGCGCGCAATTGCGATGATTGACAGACTGGAGGAGTTGGACGATGTGGGGAAAATAATGGAAGTACTCACGGTACAAAATACTAAGCCTGCAAATTAGGCGGCACGTGTGCAAAGTGCAAGAAACAAGGGGAATGCGTAAGATGGCAGCATTTATAAACATGCCGGAAGCAGTTGTTACACTTTCCTATCGTATGTTTTCCGTAAAACAAAGGAGGAATTGATGATTGGGAATGACAATATCACACTTATGGCGGTTGGAGATGTGGGACCTAACCGTGATGATCCCCCGTCCATATTTGAGTTCGTCACGCCTGTAATCGGCCAGGCTGATATCGCCTTTTGCCAACTAGAGCGGATCTTCTCTACGAGAGGTACGCCCGAAGTTACCATTCGCTCCCATCATTCGCGGGTCGATCCGAAAAACGTCTCGGCGCTGACAGCCGCGGGTTTCCACGTGGTTTCCTTTGCAAGCAACCACTCCCTCGACTGGGGACACACTGCATTCCTCGACACTGTCGAGCTACTCCGCAGCAACGGAATGCTGCCCCTGGGCGTCGGGAAGGATATCGAAGAGGCACGGAAACCCGTGATTGTGGAGCGAAATGGGATTCGTGTCGCTTTCCTCGGCTACTGTACAGTTCTCCCGAAAGGCTATGATGCGGCACCTGGCATCCCCGGGTGTACACCCCTGCGTGCAAAAACCTTCTACGAACAGATCGACTGGCAGGCAGGAACGCCGCCCAGAATAGTAACGTTCACAGAGGAGCGTGATCTGCAAGCCATGATCGATGATATTAAAAAGGTCAGGGTGATTGCCGATGTCGTTGTTGTATCCATGCATTGGGGCGTCCATTTTGCTCCAGAAATTATCGCAATGTACCAACGGGAAGCTGGTCACGCGGCGATCGACGCCGGTGCAGACCTGATCTTGGGTCATCATGCCCATATTTTGAAGGGAGTTGAGGTTTACAAGAATAAGGTTATTTTCCACAGCCTTGGTAATTTCGCCTTTGACACGTCCGCAGCCTTTAACATGAATGACGCTGGTTCTATCGAATTACGAAAGCGCTACCCCTGGGACGTTGACCCCGAGTATGTGGGTTATGGCCATCCTGTAGATTCACGAAAAACATTGATCACCAAAGTGCAGATCAGAAAAAGTGGGATTGAACGAGTTTCATATCTTCCCGCGTACATTAACAAGTATGCTCAGCCGGAGGTCTTAAAAGCCGATGATCCTCGTTTTCAACAAGTGGTTTCATACGTCGAAAAGGTCACGAGAAGTCAGGGACTCCCAGCGAATTTCGCGATTGAAGCCGATGAGGTAATGGTGACGTAATGCGGGAGGGACGTGATGCAAAAGCGTCTCTCCAAGAAATTGAGAGGAGAAATAATGAACCAGGAACAATTGACTATGCTTGCGGTCGGGGACATCTCTCTCGGGATGCCGAACGCGGAATTCTTTTTCGAACTTGTCGCTCCGACTGTCCGCCAAGCGGATGTGGTGGTCGGACAGGTGGAACACGTCTTCACGGCGAGGCCGATTAAGACGCGAATCGATACCACAGCGCCACCGGCGGACCCTGCCAATATGAAAGCGCTTAGCTTCACGGGTCTCACAGTGGGGACACTCGCGAGTAATCATGTATGGGACTCCGGACCTTTCGGTATCGAGGACACCATCGCCGGCCTGCATTCATTGGGCATCGCAACTCTTGGGGCTGGCATGAACATCGATGAAGCGCGAAAACCGGTGATCATCGAAAAAAAGGGAACTCGCATCGGTTTTCTTGATTACAACTGTGTTGGACCAAAAGAGACGTGGGCAGGGAGGGATAAGGCAGGTTGTGCCTACGTTCACATTATTACTTATTATGAGCTCGACAACCCGAGCCCGGGCGGCCCACCGACCATCTACACATTCCCGGATCCAAAGAGCCTGACAGCTATGGTGGAAGACGTGAAAAAACTGAGATCTGCGTGTGATGTGCTCGTCGTAACTCTTCATAAGGGAATTGGGCATACACCAATAAAGATTGCAACCGCCGAACAGGATATTTCCAGGGCTGCCATCGATGCCGGCGCTGATCTCATTCTTGGTCATCACGCGCATATCCTGAAAGGGGTCGAGGTCTATAAAGGAAAAGTGATCTTCCACGGCCTCTGCAACTTTGTCACCGCCGTTCGACACCTGACGGACGACCCGAGCAAGGGCTCAAGCGACTGGGCGAGAAGGCGAAAGGAGCTTTTCCACTTTTCCCCAGATCCCGAATACCCCACGTACCCTTTCCATCCCGAGGCCCGCTACACGATCATCGCGAAAGTGCTTTTGGAGAGAGGAGCTATCACGGATGTCCGCTACGTCCCATGCCTGATGAACAAGAAAGGGCAGCCGGAGATCCTGACAGCGGACGAGCGAGGGCGGGAAGTGTTCGATTACGTCCGGAGGATAAGCCAGTCTGCTGGGCTCTCCTCACGGTTCGAATGGGAGGGAGATGAGGTCAGGATCCTCGAATAACTATGCAAGTAAAAGGAGGAGTTCTTATGAAAATGACCAAAAGATGCTTTATCATTGTAGCGTTGTGCCTGTTCTTCGGAACCAGTCTCGAAATCTCAATGGCCGATATAGCAAACGGTGCCGAGAAGGGCCAATCCCAGCCTCAGACGCAGGAGGCGAAGAGCGCGAAGACGCCTCAATATGGCGGGACACTCAGGGTCGTGAGCGTCTCGGAGGGGAGAGATATTGGCTATCCTCCCAAACTCAACGTATCAGACGGCTATCGGGTGGCAGGGGCAGCCATCGAGACGCTCTTTCGGATGGACCGGACAGCCAATCTGGTGCCCTGGCTTGCGACGTCCCGCAAAGAAGACGCGAAGGCAAAGACAATCATCCTGACGCTGAGACAGGGAGTGAAATTTCATGATGGAACCGACTTCAATGCGGAGGCGGTCAAATGGAACCTTGATGAGGGGGTGAGGAACAAGGTGGCGGGGACCGATAAAATCAAGTCGGTCGACCTTGTTAATGATAGAACGATCCGGATCAATCTCACGGAATGGGACAATGGTGTGTCCAACAACCTTGCCCAGAACCTTGGTATGATTATCTCACCGACCACTTACAAGACGAAGGGCGAGGACTGGGCAGCTACCCATCCCATCGGCACGGGGCCGTTTGAATTTGTGAGCTGGGAAAAGGACCAGAAAGTAACGTTCAAGAAATTCCCCGGTTACTGGCAGAAGGGAAAGCCTTATCTCGACAGGATCGAGTTTAATGTCGTCGTCGACAGCATGACGCGCGAATTCACGTTGCGAAATAGGGAGGCTGATCTCATGATGGGTGTGGTATCGCCGAAGATCGTGGTTGGCCTCCAGAGGGATGGATTCGAGCTGACAAGCATGTATCCAGGTTCAGGTTCGACGAGCCTAGTGCCCGCATCGGCTGATCCGCAATCCCCTTGGGCGGATGTGAGAGTCAGGCGCGCGGTTGCTCACGCGATTGACAGGGGTGCAATCGTTAAGAACGTCTACCAGAATGTGTATGCTGTTGCCAATCAATGGGTACCATCGGGCCATTGGGGTTGGAATCCAGCGGTAGCTGGCTATGGCTACAACCCGGCGATGGCAAGGAAGCTTCTTACTGAGGCGGGTTACCCCAACGGGTTCAAGACAAAGCTGACCTACCGGAGTACCGCTGAATACGATCAGACCTTTATCGCCGTCCAAGGCTTCCTCAAAGAGGTAGGTATCGACATGAGTGCTCGAACCGGTGGCGACGACCGCAGTCCTCCATCGGTTGCAGTACGATGGCGTCAAATGGGATGGGCTGTTGGTGAGCGGGGCTAACTCCAACCCTGACGCGGCGTCATATCTGGCGCTCAGGTATTCGGGGGGAGGAAAGAATTTCAATATGATGGTAGTGCCGGACGACTATGTAAAAGCCGTGAAGAGCAGTATCACTGCCACCGACTTCAAGACCAAGCAGAAGATGGTCCACGCGGCGATGAAGCTGATGATCGATAAGTACGCCCTCGTTATTCCCCTGTTCAGTATCACCGACACCACGGTATGTGTGCCGGCCGTGCATGCGCACGGGATGACAACGACCCAGAGCAATCTCTGGACGCCGGAAAACGTCTGGATGGAGAAGCGGTAGAGGCTAAGAACAGCATAATTGTTGCCTGTACTATTGAAGGGGACAAGGTCGGAAGAGTCGGTTTTCTGCCATGCCTCGTGAACAAGAAGGGGTAGCCGGAGGTGCTCAAGAGTGAGGAAAAGGGGCAGCAGGTTTTTAAGTAATGGACAAGATAACGAGAGGGCCAAATTGAACACCCAGCGTGAGTGGAAGGAGACGAAGTTGTGGTACTCACGTCGCCAGATCTTCTTGTGGCCACGCAAGAGTTACCCCGATGGCTAGGAGTACAGATAGAAGAGGAAGCCCAAATGTAAACCGTCTTATGACGGGAGGAGGGGCTGAGAAAATTATGTTTGTTGCCGGAATAGACATCGGTTCTTTAACCGGCCAAGGCCGTCATTCTCGATGATGAAGGCCGGGTTGTGGGCCAAGCCATCACCCTTACCGGCGCTTTCAGTCAAAAAGCAGGAGAGAACGCCTTTGAGATGGCCCTCACTATGGCCGGGATAGGAGCGTCAGACATCACATACATCCTTGCCACAGGATACGGAAGAAAAAACATCCCTTTTGCCAATGCCGAGATGACAGAGATCTCCTGCCACGCGAAAGGCGCCCATAAACTTTTTCCTGAAGTACGAACGATTATCGACATCGGCGGGACAGGACAGTAAAGCCATCGCCTCAGTGAATCCGGTTCCCCTAATTTTATCATGAACGATAAGTGCGCGGCGGGCTGCGGCCGATTTTCTGGAGGTGATGGCGCGGGCGCTGGAAACGGAAGTGGACAAGATGGGAGAATTATCCTTGAGTTCGACAAAAATCATACAGATCAGCAGCATGTGCACGGTATTCGCGGAATCGGAAGTGGTCTCCGCAGTGGCAATAAGTGCAGCCGAAGTGATATCATCAATGGCATCCATCAAGCGATCGCCAAGCGGGTATCGATCATGGTTGACCATGTGGGACTTGCCGAACGGGTCGTGATGAGCGGAGGAGTCGCGAAGAACATAGGTGTGGTGCGGTCGCTGGAAAAGTCAACTTGGAACAACGATCCTTGTCCCCAAAGAGCCTCAATTAGTAGGGGCCTTTGGGGCGGCACTTATCGCGCCTCGAAAAAGCAGAATTTCACGAACAGTCGGAAGAGAAGATTTAATGCTACAGAAATGAAGAGTGGGATTGAAACACTAAAAATTAAGGAGTCATTTTAATACATCAGCATTATTTTTCATTATTCATCAAAACCAAGGAGGTTTATTATGAAAAGTTTTCTTCACTTGTAAGCACGGAATCATTATTGGCAATAGTGGTATGCTCATCCTGTTCAATGTTGTTTGCTAGTTCATGCAGTGAACGTGGCAGCGCCACCTATGAGCAGGAGCAACAAAGCCTCTATCAGGCAGCGAAAACCGAAGGAAAAGTCATACTCTATACTTCGGGCGATACGGTGGAGATGCAGAAAATGCTTAAGGCCTTTGAAACAAGGTATCCCGGTATCAAGACAGAGTTTTATCGTGCCGGATCAGGGACCGTGCTCGAAAAACTGATGTCAGAACATGAAGCCAAAATCTATAGTGCAGATGTTCTCTTTTTCCATGCAGGGTTTGCATGGCCGGAAATGAAAAACAAAGGCATGCTTATGCGTTATGATAGTCCTGTTTACACCAGCTTTCCCAAAAATGGTATTGATCCCGGCTATACAATCTCGTCGAGAAATCTTGGAACCTTCATTGCCTATAATACGAACCTTGTTCCGGCCCAGGTTGTGGCAAAGACAAAAACTTTTGAAGATTGGGTAAAACTGGCAGAGCAGAAGGAGTACCAGAACCGTTTTGGTTCTCAGGACCTGGCAACCGGAGGAGGAATTGAATCTGTTTTTACGGTTTTGTCCGATAAAGGTGAAGAAAAAGGCAAGGCGTTCTATCGACGGCTCTTCGCCGCGGGCATGCGTATGAATCAGGGAGGCGCTGACCAGTTGAATGCCGTTGTATCGGGCCAGGAAGCCTTTGATTTTTTCGTGCCAAGCCAGCGTTTCGCGGCTGCAATTGAAAAAGGTGCCCCTGTCAAAGCCGCGGTATTAAGCGATGGTCAGCCTGTTCATCTCTCACCTATGTCTATTTACGCCAAAGCGCCGCATCCAAATGCCGCTAAGCTGCTCTTTAACTGGTTTAACTCAACGGAAGGACAGACACTCATTGTGGAAGTGACAGGCAATTACTCTCTGCTGCCCGGCACGCCGACACCAAAAGGTTTTCCGGCCGTAAAGGATATGAAGGTCATCCAGGTACCTATGGCAAAGTGGGAGGAAATGGGGCGGAGAACTGACGAACTAATCCAGTTTATTGATGGGTTAAAGAAGAAATAGGAGCCAGCATTGATGTGCACAGACCAGGGTGCGCTTGAAAGTGAAGAGAATGGGAGACGATATTGAATACTGATAACGCGTTATCGCAGGACAAAAAACAGATTGAGCGTTCCCGTCGGGACTTGAGGCAGAAGGCATTCGAGTGGTTTTTGCAGCGTATACCAATCATCGTTATGGCTTTTCTCGTGTTGTATCCCATCTCCATGTTATTGTACGGAAGTTTCTGGAGCGCGACCCGTATCACAAGCCCGGGATATCTGACCATCAACAATTTCATCAGTGTACTGAAAAGCCCCAGGGTAATCAGCGCCATCGTGAATACCTTCTGGGTGACCATTGGTACCACGGCTATCAGTGTGCTTATTGGTGTTCCTCTCGCGTGGCTTGTGGCGCGCACCAATATGCCCGGGCGCAGCAGGGTGAGAACGGTAACCCTGCTTCCATTCTTCACAAGCAGCCTTCTCGTCGGGGTAAGCTGGGCCCTCCTGTTATCACCGGAAATAGGTCTTCTTAATAACCTTTTTTCCTCACTCGGCTTACCCCGATTCAATATCTTCTCCATTGGAGGGCTCATATGGGCAACAGGACTATATCACATTCCTTATATGTTTCTCTTTGCCTATCCGGCGTTTCAGTCCATTGATTCATCACTGGAAGAGAGCTCACAGGTCCTTGGCGCCAACGTGTTCACCACATTCCGAAAGATCACCTTTCCCCTCATCGCTCCCAGCATCGTGTCGGGGGCCATCCTTGTGGCCGTGTCGAGCATAGGATTATTCGGTATTGTTGCCGTTTTGGGGACACCGAAGGGGATTTTCATGCTCACCAATTTTATTCAACGGCAGGTTGCCAGTTTTCCTGTCAAGCACAATGTTGCCGCAGCAGCATCAATGCTGCTTCTTATCGGCACCCTTATCTTTATTGCCATTCAACGGCGTTTTGTTGCAAAAGAAAGTAAGCGGTTCGTCACTGTCTCCGGGAAAGTTCCCCGCGCGCGCACAGTGGATCTGGGAAAATGGCGATGGCCTGCGGCGGGCGTCTATGGTCTTTTTATCCTCATCGGGGTGTTGTTGCCTTATTTTATACTCGTCATCGTGTCACTTTCTGATTACTGGTCCGGGTCCATTTCGCTCAAGGCTCTAACGACTGGCAATTATTATGATCTTTTTTTCGGCACCTACGCGGTTCAGGTACGCAGCGCCTTTGCTAATAGTATGCTCCTTGGCGTGGGCGCCGCGACTCTTTCGGTGGCAATCTGTCTTATCATTGCCTGGGTCATCAACCGGGGCACGGGGTGGTTCAAAGTAATTGCCGAATTTCTTGCCATGGCACCTGTTGCTGTCCCGGGAATAGTCTTCGGCGTGGCTTTTTTGTGGGCCTGGATCCGTTTTCCGATACAGATCTATGGCACCCTCTGGATACTCATTATTGCCTATGTGACGAGGACGATCCCTCACAGCACGCGGGTCCTCGGATCGAACATTATTCAGATATCGAAAGATCTTGAGGAATCCGCGAGAGTCGCTGGAGCATCGTGGGTGAGCATTCTCAAGGATATTGTTTTTCCCCTTCTCAAACCGGGCCTCCTTGCCGCCTGGGCCTTTGTTTTCATACTATCCATCAAAGAGTTGAATACCTCCATACTGCTCGTGACACCGAAAACAAATGTCATCGCAACACTTATTTATGATATTTATCAGGAAGGCTTCTACGTGAAATTGAGTGCCCTCGTGGTTATTGAGTCATTAATGATTATTGTTACACTGGCTGCCTTCGAATATATTTTGAAAGGGAAATTCATGTCTGTGAAATAAACCCGGACTTATGCAGATCAACAGGTCGGAGGATTGAAAGAATGATATCGGTACAAAACCTGACAAAGGTGTATGCAAAAGAAGGTCCTGCCGTGAATGATGTGAGTTTCAAAGTTCATCAGGGAGAAATAGTGGCGCTGCTTGGACCCAGCGGGTGCGGAAAAACGACGATACTCAGGTGCATCGCGGGTTTTGAACAACCGAACTCCGGCGAAATTCATATCGACGATCAACTGGTGAGCAGCGGAAATAAGGGTATTCTGACGCCGGTAGAAAACAGAGGTTTGGGCTTTGTCCACCAAAGTTACGCCTTGTGGCCGCACAAGACTGTTTACAAGAACGTTGCTTATCCCCTTGAACTGCGCAGACGATCTCAGAAAGAAATCCGTGCGAAGGTTCGGATGATTCTCGAGTTAGTCCACCTGGAGGATACGCTGACCGGCTTCCATCAGAACTGAGTGGAGGAGAGCAGCAGCGCGTGGCGCTTGCACGAAGCCTTGTCTACGATCCGTCGGCCATACTTCTTGATGAGCCCTTGAGTAATCTCGATGCCAAACTGAGAGAGCAGACCCGCTTTGAACTCAGACGCATATTCAAGGAACTCCATATCAGCGCCCTCTATGTGACCCATGATCAGAGCGAAGCGCTGGCCATTGCCGATCGTTGCATCGTCATGGAAAAGGGGCAGATACAGCAGATCGGCACGCCCATTGACCTTTATACGCGACCTGGATGTGCCTTTGTTGCCGATTTTATGGGGTCCTCCAATATCCTCAGAGGAACGCTCTGTACCGGCGACTTACAAAATATCGATGTACAGTGGGGAACATTTCAGCATGAGTCTTCTCTATTTCCGAATGATAGCAAAGACGTTATGATGTGCATCAGGCCCAAGGATATTTCCCTGCACCGGAATGATCCGCAGACAGCGAATACGTTCCAGGCAAAAATAACCGTGAAGACTTTCGCCGGAGATTTTTATAAATTTCTCGTGACCCCGCTTGAAGCAGCCTGATCTTGAAGTGCTCGTACATGTATATGATTATGAGAAGGCGGTCAGTATGTCCGAAGGTCAGATGGTCTATGTCTCTTTCCCGCCGCTATTCTGCAGACTCATCGCGACGTGAGGGAAAAACAGATGGAGCCGCAGTCAGACATGAATAGAAAGTTACATGAGAGCGACGCGCAGATGGAATTTCTAAACGGCGTGACGGTTATTGAACTGAGTGAACATATCAGCGCTTCGGCCTGTACCAAGACCATGGTTGCACTGGGGGCCAGAGTGATCAAGATAGAAGCTCCTGGCGGTGGCGACCCCGCGCGGAGAATGGGGCCGTTTCCTCAAGACGAACCTCATCCGGAAAAGAGCGGGCTCTTTCTCTATCTCAATACGGGGAAAGAAGATATCACATTAAACCTGCACACAAAGGAAGGGCAGAAGATCTTTCGCGCGCTGGTTGAGAAAGCGGATATTTTGGTTGAAGACCTGGGCCCCGGCGTGATGGAAAGTTTAGGGCTCGGCTACGGAGAACTTGAAAAAAAAGTTCCGCATCTTGTCTATACCGCAATCACGCCTTTTGGCGAAAAGGGCCCCAACGTCCACTATGCATGGGAAGACATCGTTCTGGAAGCGGCGAGCGGCATGATGCTCCAGCAGGGAAGTCCGGAACGTGAACCCATAAAAATGGGGGGTAACATCATATATTACCGGGCCGGAGCATCGGCCTTTACAGGAAGTATGGCCGCCCTTCTTCACGCAGAGGCGACAGGAAAAGGGCAGAAGGTCGAGGTGTCGATTCAGGAAGTGCTCCTCCATGATGATTTCATCACTGTCGAAGCCTATCTGTGCCGGGGAGAGGACCTCCGGAGAAGACTGGCACCCATGCTTCTTCCCTGCAAAGACGGTTGGTTTTATATTCGCGCTTTTCCTCATGAATGGCCGCGCCTTGCCAAAGCGCTGGATTTGCCTGAACTGGAAAAAGATGAACGGTTCATCGATATGCAAACACGGGGCGAACATGCGGATGAATTGAACGCCATTATCCTGTCGAGACTGGTGGAATACAGCAAGAAAGAAGTCTATGATAAACTGCAGCAACACAAGGTCTCAACAGCCTATCTTGCAAACGTGGAAGATCTATTTCAATCCGAGCAATATCAGACACATGATTATTTTACACTATTCATCATCCTGCCACTGGGCCGCTGGCTTATCCAGGGGCATATGCGACGATGGAAGATGTGGAGTGGAAAGGTGGACGGGCGCCTCTTCTGGGCGAACACAACGCCGAAATTCTCTGCGATGGACTCGGATACAGCCGGCAGGATCTGGTCCGTTTAAGACAAATGGGAGTGATCTGAAAATGGAAAACAGACCGGCCGCTCCATCTAAAACAAGAGTATTGGACCTCTCGATGTTCTGGGCGGGGGCCACCTGCGCGGAACTTCTCGGTGAACTGGATATGGAAGTAATTAAAATAGAATCATGCCGACATCCTGACCCGGACAGGATTGTTACCCAGGGGCTTTTGTATCTCAATAATGAATTGGGCGATGTCCATGGAACAGGGGGATGTTGAACCTGAGACGGCATCGTAACAAACTTGGTATTACCCTCGATCTGTCCCATCCGGAAGGAAGGGGCGTTTTTCTTAAGTTGGTGGCAATGAGCGACATTGTAGTCGAAAATTTTCGAATGGGTGTCATGGAGAAACTAGGGATCGGTTACAACGTATTAAAGGACATTCAATCCCGGGATAATCCTTTTATCGGTGTCGAGTCAGGGCGAAAACGGCCCGGAAAGAACATACGGTTCCAACGCAGAAATTCTTGCCTTTACAAGCGGGGTCAGATCTATTTCCGACTATGAAAATGAAATTGGTATGTTTACTGCTACGAATATCCCTGATCCTCTTTCCGGCACAGTTTCGGCAGGGTTTGCACTGGGGGCGCTCCGCTATCGGAGAAAAACCGGGAAGGGTATCCATGTGGTCATTTCGCAGCGTGAACTGTTGACGAGCTGTATAGGTGACGTTATCATGGATTATTCCATGAACGGACGTATTCCGCAGCCAAAAGGCAACGCGCATTCTTTTTATGCCCCTCACGGCTGTTATCCCTGTAAAGGTAAAGATTCATGGATCGCCATCGTAGTAAAGGACGACGATGAATGGGGGGAAGTTCTGTGAAGCGATGGATATACGGGAACTCGCAAAAGATCCCCGTTTTGGCGGTGGTTTGAATCGCTGGCGTCACAGAGCGGAGATCGATAAAGTGATTGCCTCTCGGACGATTGCTTATGAAAGAAAAGAACTCATGGATCTTTTGCAGGAGAAGAATATTGCCGCTTCATCTCTCCTTTCAGTGCCGGACCTAATGCAGGACCGGCATCTTAAAGCCCGTCAATACTGGGACACAATCGAAGACCCCCGACCTGGTTTTGGCAGCTATATCTGCAAGGGCAAGGGGTTTACCCTGTCGAGAACGCCCATGAAAACTGACGGCAGGGCTCCTGATCTGGGAGAACATAATGGATATGTTTACGGGGAAGTCTTAGGTATGTCAGGGGACGAGATGAAGAGACTTGAAGAAAAGGGCATTATAGGTACTGTTCCAACCCCCGATGTTCTGGAGCGGATACCAAAATCTCTTCCCGAATCCAGCGCGCGAAAGAAAAAAAATTAGCCTCGGCCTAAAACCGCTGTTTTCGGAAAGGATACGGAATTCTACGATACTATTCAAGAGTTTCTGTAATTATAAATATGAGGTATTCCGGATTCGCAATGGAATGTCAGAAATAGCTGTTTTGAACAAGCATGCAAGGAGGGAACTGGCCATGGTCAGGTCAGGTAAAATGTACATAAGCCTATATATATAAGCAACTTACAGACATAAAAAAATAATTATGTTGAGGGGTTACGTGTTTTTTTTTAAAACTATTAAAGGTTCTATTTTTCAGTGAGAAATATCACATTTTTTCTTGACAACGAACATGCCCGCGCTTAAAATTCTATTCTTTAGGATACATAAATAGTTTCTGTATACAGAATGAGTGAAGGATCAGCAGGGTGAAGTCTTCCAAGAATAAACAGAAACACAGCTATTCACATCTTGTGCCTGCAGTTCAACAGGCCACAAAAATCCTCAAGTACCTTGCTCAACTCCCGGCTTTAAGGCAAACCTGAAGGATATTTGCGGCAATGTAGGTATCCACAACAGTAAAGGTTACGCCATTCTCAATACTCTGCAGGAAGCCGGTTACGTAAACAGAGACGACAATACAAAATTATATTCCTTAGGTTTCGGCCTCATCTCGCTAGGACATCAGCACCCTTGCCAATGTTCGTTATAAAGAGATAGTCGAAACTTTTTCTTGAGGAGCTTGCACAGGAAACACATTGTACGTCTCTGTTCGGAATGATTGCGGCAGATCAAGTTGTAGTCGTTTGGCGTGAGGATTCGGACCATGATGTAGGCGTTACTCTTCGTCCGGGACATACCACCCCGCTCACCTATTCAGCTGCGGGTAAGGCTATTGCGGCCTTTCTACCCGAAAAGAACGGGAAGAGCTTTTGGCGGAAGACAATCTCTTTTTTCACGGAGAACCGGTTAACCTTGATCGTGTAAGGAGCTTATAAGAGAACTCCATGAGTGCAGGCATACCGGGTACGCAGAAGCCCCCGGGAAAGTGAGTCCTTTGATCAGGATAATTGCTTCACCGGTACTTGGTCAGAAGGGTTATCCGATTGGAGCTATCTTTATTATTGGTATTTTTCCAAAAACCGTTATTCCCTCTTACGGCAACAAGGTTGCGGAAGCGGCAAGAAAGGTTTCCTCTTTGCTGGGATCCGATGCGACCTGGCCTTCCAGTGAAGCCGTGGAACATGCCGCAAGAGTCCATCGGGTCGAGGTAAAAGGAGGCAGCTAAATGGGCAGCCGGTAATCACGCTATGTAATCTCTGAAAAGAGTGCATCCGGCAAAGCATTGGATTGGCAAGATGGTTGTAAATTGGAATGGCGGCAAAGATAAAAGGGAGCTGTAATGAGACTTAGGAGGTGCAACCGGAGAAATCGATCAGGTCTTTGTCACCACAAATACTTTTGAAAGGAGACAGATCCTTAATAATCAGGAATGACTTTTTTCACGTAAACACTATTTCAAAGGAGGATACACAATGCGTCTACACCGCAAATTAGCACAGGTTCTCTTGGTATTTATTTTATTCGTAAGTGTTGCCGTTACAACGAGTGCAGCTTATGTCGTCCCTGGTCTTCAGGTCGACCTCAGGCAAGGCTCCTACATAGGCCAGGCAGACTCCGACTCCGGCGTCGATATTTGGAGGGGGATACAATTCGCCACGGCCCCGCGCTTCCAGGCTCCGGGAAAAACGCCTGACAGCACCAACGCGATCAACGCGTTCACTCATGGCAAATCTACGTCCGGAGCAACTGGCGGAGATATTGACTGCCTCAACCTGGCGGTCTATGTTAATCCAATAGACACCGGAAAACCGAAATCCGTATTCATGTGGATATTCGGCAGCGCGAACAGCGGCGGAAGCCCCAGCGCGTCCAACTGGACGAAGTTTGTAGCCGCGAACCCCGACATCATAGTCGTGACGCCCAACCATCGAGGCGGACGCTTTGGCAGCATAGACCTCCGCCAGCTTGCAGGCTATGACGCCTACAGGGACGCAAACGGCAAAAACCCCTATGACGTCAGCAACAATATCGCTCGCCTTGACATTCTTGAAGCCCTCAAATGGATAAACGAGAACATCGCCGCCTTCGGTGGGAACCCGAACGACGTATCCATAGGCGGACATTCCTCCGGCTCGAATCTCTGCCTCGCCGTCAGATGATGCCGGAAGCCGCGCCCTACTGGCAGAAGTCTCTGAACCAGGAATCCTTCCCCCTGGATAGCAGCCTGATGCCGCTTGAAGCCGCGCAGCAAGTAGCCCAAGGCGTGTTCACCGCACGTAGCGTAACGACCATGGATCAGTTCCTGGCCTTGACCAATGCCCAGGTAAACGCCAATGTACCGGCCCCCGCAGGCTTTGGATACAAGCTCCTTTCCCCGGTTATCGACAACGTGGTAATCAAGGATAACTACTACCAGCTGCTGCTCGACGGCCTGTGGAAGGGCAAGAAGATAATACTGGGTTCCAACAATGGTACCTATGACCAGATGTATTCTATTCCGGGCACCGCCATCGCCACCGCCAGAAACAGGAACCAGGCAACCTGGGTTCGACCGGCTGGCACGGCTACCCAAATAAGTAGACGGGAGACCCCGATTATATACCAAACTTCGCTGATTGGATTGTCGAGGAATATATTTCACACAACACGCTGTATGGTCGCGATATCCTGACCACCGGGAAAGACCTTGATGCCGACATGCAGATGCGCGTGCCCGCCCTTCTCTTTGCGGAAGCGGCGTCCCTCTACACGAACGTTTATTTCTACCACAACACATTTGGTAGTACAGCCACGACACGCGCCGCCCACGGCAGCGAAAACACCGTTATCATGAGGACTTATACCAATGCAGATCCAGCGATGATGGAAGCCGCCAACAGATTTTCCGACACCTGGGCGACCTTCATCCGCACCGGGAACCCGAACTTCGGCGGGCTCGGAACCACATGGACCCCGTACCGCTGCCAAACGAGAGATACGATGATCTTAACCCAGAACCCGTTATACATGGTCAACGGCGTCCGCAATGAAGACGTCGACCTGCTTATGCCGATAACCAGGGAGTATCCCCTGCTTCTCGCAGCCAAGCTAAAGGTCACAGCGCAACTCCGACAGCTTCCGTCAAGAAGCTCAAAGGCAACAAAAACGAGCTTACGATAACGATTACCGAGAAGCTTGCTGCGGTCAGAACGTATACACAGAGACTTTCACTATCAATAACAATGCCGCGGACACATATACTGTAGACAAGTACAAAGTGTATGTAGATACCAAAGGCAACACCCAAATCCGCGAGTGTTACATAGTCGAGTAACCGAAGGGACCGATAAATGTTGTTGTGAATAACAACAGCAAAGCTGCTTTTGTAGCACAGGCAAATGGAAACAATATGGAGTACATTTCATCCTCACCGGGGCTTTGAACCCGGTGAGGATGATACAAGGAAAGAGAGGAGGAGAGGAATGAAATCGTTGCGCATTTTAATCACGGCTTTGTTATTAGTGTCGTTGATGGCGCCAGGTCTCGCCCAAACGAGGGAGTATCAAAGCACTGAAGAAGACAGCAGATATTCGGATGTGCTTTATGAGGGGTATCAACGATTTTCTCAATACGAAATGGTTCAGGCCGGCACAGCGAATGAATCAAAGCTTGCGGTTGACATATACCGTCCTACAAAGAATGGGGTTCTCGTTACGAATCCACTCCCCGAGATTTGGCAGCATCAGCTAGGCCGTGCTACCTGGAGAGACGGACGGTTCAATGTCTTTAGCGGCCGTCAATGACGGGATGGTAAATTTAACCAAGTACGGCTACATCATAGCAGAAGTGGACAGAAGAGGTAAGGGCGCGTCCTACGGGAGCATGATCGGATATCATCCACGTGATGAGGCGAGAGATACCCATGATATGATCGATTGGCTCGGAACAGAAATCTAGGAGGGACGGGAATGTCGGCATGTACGGGTGTTCAAATACAGGAGAAGCCGTGATTCACGCTTTGACCACATCGAAGCCCTCTCACCTCAAGGCCGTTTTCCCCGGAAACTATTCTTTTAACAAGTATGACGGGTTCCTTCGGGGTGGAATTCACGCGAAATTTTTTTTTTTTTTTTTTTTTTTTTTTTTTTTTTTTTTTTTTTTTTTTTTTTTTTTTTTTTTTTTTTTTTTTTTTTTTTTTTTTTTTTTTTTTTTTTTTTTTTTTTTTTTTTTTTTTTTTTTTTTTTTTTTTTTTTTTTTTTTTTTTTTTTTTTTTTTTTTTTTTTTTTTTTTTTTTTTTTTTTTTTTTTTTTTTTTTTTTTTTTTTTTTTTTTTTTTTTTTTTTTTTTTTTTTTTTTTTTTTTTTTTTTTTTTTTTTTTTTTTTTTTTTTTTTTTTTTTTTTTTTTTTTTTTTTTTTTTTTTTTTTTTTTTTTTTTTTTTTTTTTTTTTTTTTTTTTTTTTTTTTTTTTTTTTTTTTTTTTTTTTTTTTTTTTTTTTTTTTTTTTTTTTTTTTTTTTTTTTTTTTTTTTTTTTTTTTTTTTTTTTTTTTTTTTTTTTTTTTTTTTTTTTTTTTTTTTTTTTTTTTTTTTTTTTTTTTTTTTTTTTTTTTTTTTTTTTTTTTTTTTTTTTTTTTTTTTTTTTTTTTTTTTTTTTTTTTTTTTTTTTTTTTTTTTTTTTTTTTTTTTTTTTTTTTTTTTTTTTTTTTTTTTTTTTTTTTTTTTTTTTTTTTTTTTTTTTTTTTTTTTTTTTTTTTTTTTTTTTTTTTTTTTTTTTTTTTTTTTTTTTTTTTTTTTTTTTTTTTTTTTTTTTTTTTTTTTTTTTTTTTTTTTTTTTTTTTTTTTTTTTTTTTTTTTTTTTTTTTTTTTTTTTTTTTTTTTTTTTTTTTTTTTTTTTTTTTTTTTTTTTTTTTTTTTTTTTTTTTTTTTTTTTTTTTTTTTTTTTTTTTTTTTTTTTTTTTTTTTTTTTTTTTTTTTTTTTTTTTTTTTTTTTTTTTTTTTTTTTTTTTTTTTTTTTTTTTTTTTTTTTTTTTTTTTTTTTTTTTTTTTTTTTTTTTTTTTTTTTTTTTTTTTTTTTTTTTTTTTTTTTTTTTTTTTTTTTTTTTTTTTTTTTTTTTTTTTTTTTTTTTTTTTTTTTTTTTTTTTTTTTTTTTTTTTTTTTTTTTTTTTTTTTTTTTTTTTTTTTTTTTTTTTTTTTTTTTTTTTTTTTTTTTTTTTTTTTTTTTTTTTTTTTTTTTTTTTTTTTTTTTTTTTTTTTTTTTTTTTTTTTTTTTTTTTTTTTTTTTTTTTTTTTTTTTTTTTTTTTTTTTTTTTTTTTTTTTTTTTTTTTTTTTTTTTTTTTTTTTTTTATTCAGGGCTCGCGGACCTCTACACCTCTCCGACGGCCATTTACATTAATTACGAAGGTAAATGGTTCAAATGGGACAGAGAAAGAAAAAATGGAATATCAGGAATGACCGAACACTTCAAGGGCAGAAGCGCTCAGGGACCAGTATCAATGTCGTGGTTACCAGCAATAGCAAGGCTGCCTTTGTAGCGCAGGCAAACGGCAATGGTGTACATTTCAAAGGAACACCGAAGTACTAATGATAAAGAAATCAATATGGAATACGAAAAAGAGGAGGTGAAAGAGAAATAAAAGAAGACAGAGAAAACTATTGAACCTAGAAATTTTTTGGAAATCTGTTTTTGACGAGCGAAATACTTAATAAGGAGGAATATAGAAATTTGGTTACGCAAAATTAACTTTCTTTTGATCATTGCCGCAATACTGATGTGCGTCACAACCTCATATGCGGCAGAGGCGCAGATAAGCGCTATGGACAGGTATTATGACGTCGTCCGCGAGGCCGCGCCCGGCCTTCCCGGCTGGACCGTTTATCGTCCGGCAAATCTGACAAGCGGCATCAAAGGCAGACTGCCGGTTATGATCTGGAGCAACGGTGCGTGCACCAAGACCAACGACGGTGCTTTCTACTTTCTGGAGCAGGTCGCAGCGCATGGATTCGTGGTTGTGGCCTTCGGTGAACCGTATGTTCATGTTGGCGGGAATGGAAAGGCCGAGGCCGCCAGGATGAAATCGGCAATAGATTGGGCGACATCTCCTCCCGGCCGTGGCGGTCCAGCGTACTTTAACCAGCTCGACGCCTCGAAGATCGCCACTGCAGGATTTTCATGCGGAGGTGTGGATGCGGAATATGCGGCTGTGACCGACCGGCGAGTGAAAACGTCCGTCATCGTGTCCAGCGGCTTCTATCCGGATCTACGGCAGGGGCAGGTTGCAGTATGTCCGGCTGCAATGCCCACTCCCGAGGATTGCTCCCGAATCTATACGGTCCCATAATCTTCTTCCCAGGCAGTGCCGAAGGCTGGATCACGCCTGATGATATTGCTTACCCCAATGCTATTGCAAACTACCACCTCATCTCTACTGTTCCCGCTGTTCTTGCGTATCGAGATCTTACCGGCCACGGCGGCTACTTAGGTACTGCTTCCACCACTCTCCAACTTCAAGCCGTGCAGACCGTGGTCGATTGGCTGGATGGTATCCTCAACGGAAACCAACAGGCACTCGACTGGGTGATCGGACCTGACGGACTCGCTAAGATCAGCGGTTGGCACGTCCAGTCAAAAGGATTCTAACGATTCACAATGTGGAGAGGGTCCCTGCCCTCTCCTTATTAACATATAATCTGCATGGTATCTTAAAGGACACACCCGGGTACTCGCACAAGGCTGTGGCCGGATAAACAGAGGAGGTAAAGAATGAAATTACAAGAGATAAGTTTTAGTGATGGGTTGTAACAGTTTGTTTATTTTACTGTGTTTTGTTTCCCACGCCAGGATACAGCCAGATGGTTTCCAAACCGGGGCAATACAGGGGTTATTCCTACACCGCTTTATGGGGACAACGAATGGGTGCGGAGCTCCCAGTATATAACAGTAAGGGACGGAACAAAGCTGGCAATAGATATTTTTCGTCCAGGCGTAGTGAATGGAGTGGCGGTAAATACACCGCATCCGGTTGTGTTTCAGCAAACGCAATACCGGAGGGCATACTATCAGGGTAGCTAATCTGGTGTTGAGTTGGAAAGAGTATGGCAGATTCACTTACAAAGTATGGTTATGTTGTAGTTGTCGGTGACCCGAGAGGTTTAGGCGCATCCTACGGGACACGTGGGGCATCATGGGACACGCAAGAAGCAAAAGATACCCATGATCTCGTGGAATGGTTGGGAGTACAGCCCTGGAGCAACGGGAACGTCGGTATGTGGGGATCTTCCAGATATGGGCGGCATTCAGGTGTTTACCGCTGCGTACGAAACCGCCGCACTTAAAGGCAATCTTTTCCGGCGCAGACACCATTTGATCAGTATGATGAATTTTATACAATACCTGAAATCCGCGGACCTTTGGGGGAACTGGGGAGTATGGCCAACGACATGGCATCAGCACCGGTCGACGGTGATGTGGACGCCAAGCCGACGGTTATCCTGACATGTGGTATACAGCAGTCCAGCAGCATAAACCCCACTATGACAAAATCGCGGCATACGCTGCCGGCCTCGGTCAGATGACGGGACCATATAGTCAGGTCGGTGTCTCTCCATACAGGGATAGCATTGGGCCTCTCGTGGGAACACAGTTCTACTATGAGTCCAGCCCGAGCAACTATCTCACTGAGATAGCGGATTCCAATGTGGCCATCTACAGTATGGGATTTTGGAACAACTGGCTGAGGCGGGGCAGCATTTCAGCTTTCTCCAATTTCACCAATCCGAGTAAACTGATCATGACGGCCACATCAAATATGCCGACCTTCAATTTTAATACCGAACATCTCCGCTATTTTGACTACTGGCTGAAAGGCATCAACAACGGGATCATGGATGAACCGCCGGTCTTCTACAACGTTTTGAGCGCGCCTGCGGGCAATGACTGGCGTTTCGCCTGGAGATGGCCGCTCCCGAATCAAAAGAATGTGACATTCTATCTGGCACAGCCACAAAGCACTCCGGATAGCAGTCACCCGGTGTAAACAATGGGAAACTTGGCTCAGACTGCTCCATCCGTGCAAAGCTGGAGCAGATTCATATACGGTATTTCTACGGCATAAATGCGGGAAAAGCCAGGATACAAAAGGACTCACGTATACAACGGAACCACTGGCTGCCGACATGGAGGTCACCGGTCATCCGGTCATGTATCTATGGGTCTCTTCCGATCATGAAGATGGAGATTTCGTTGTGAACCTTAAAGAAGTAAACGACACCGCCGGAACATCGACAGTCATTTCTACAGGCAAATTAAGAGCGTCACTCAGAAAGATAGCAGAGCCACCATTCAGTTACATGGGTCTTCCCTGGCGGCGCGCGCTGCAGTCGGATGAACAGAAGCTTACTCCCGGCGCACCGGTTGAGCTAATTTTTGATTTACTGCCGGTTTCCAAAGTGTTCAAGGCAGGTAATCGTATAAGAATCAACATTATATGTGATTCAGCGCCAAATACACCTGTGCTAATTCACCGGTGCCGGTTGTGAACGTTTACCGGAACTCTGTGATGGCCTCATATGTCTCTCTCCCTGTCATCACCGATCCTATAAATGTGGCCGTAAAGATCGAACCTCAGACCTTGAACCTAAAGAGCAACGGTGAATTCACGGTATTTATTACCCCGTCTGCTGACCTTGGGAAGGGATACCAGGCACGAGGATATTGATGTCAGCACCCTGGTATGCAATGGTGCTCCTGCAATAAGCGGTCAGGTAGCAAACGATACGCTCGTTGCGAAATTCAGAAGACAGGACCTCACAAACACATCGGCAGGTTCCTCGGTGACACTCAACATATCAGGTAAGTACTATTACGACATTCCGTTTGCAGGAAGTGGAACAATAAGAGTCACGAAATAAACGGCATAGGAAGAGGCGAGGGGCATTAAAGTGCCCCTCGCCAACACGCAGTCGTCCATTGAGGTGGATGAACAGGAGGTGGAGGTCAAACAGAAACATTTTCTTTATCAATTTTGATTCATTAATTTAAAAAAAGGAGGCATTTTATGATCACAAGAAAAATAATTTTATTGTTCCTTTTCTTGAGCTTTTTTATAATCGTCGTATTGTGTCCAGTCACAGGCCTGGACACAGGCAGCCACAATCCGACCGCATACACTGGTAAACTGAGCGATGGTTTGACAGACTACAATTTGCTGGTACCTGCCAACTGGAACGGAACACTTCTCGCGAGCCTGGATACAATCGGGTGCCGGTGACGTGCGGAACTGGCTTCTTGATCGGCGGATATGCACTTGCCGGAACGGCCCGTGGCACGGCAAATTGGGACTTGACCTAGGCATGCAAGAAACATAATTGAGGCAATGGGACAATTTCGAAACACATGGTGGGAAAACCAAGGCGAACCATTATCTGGGGAAGGTCACGCGGTGGCATAACGGCACGTGCTGCCCTGCAGCTCTTACCCGGAGAGGTTTCGACGGCGGTATCCCGATGTGCGGCGGCGGGGCCGGGACTGTTGCCATGTGGAATTTTAAACTGGACGCTACCTTTGCTCTTGATGCTCTTCTCGGCAGTCAATACAGGAATCAAACTTCAGCTCAACAATATAACGGATCTAAAGAAAGAGACAGATAATATAAATTACATAGTTACCGAAGCGCGGAAAACCCCTGAGGGACGCGCACGGATCGCACTCGCAGCGGCTTTTTCCCAGATTGCTACCTGGAACTCCCCCTCGCAGCCTGAACCTGCCAAAGACGATTATGAAGCGCAGGCAAACAATCAGGCATCTCAGATCGCCTTCGCCTTGGGGACCTCCTTTGTTCCTTTTCTCGAAGGGTTGGCAGGTGGACCCTTTACTTGGAACCACGGCATAGACTATCGTGTTCAACTCGCCCGTTCCGGATACGAAAAACTAGTCAAAGAAATGTACAAGAAGAGCCGGCATAAGTCTCGAAGCAGACCTGCAGAAACTTGCAAAAGCCCCGAGAGTTTACGCCGATCCGGATGCGGTTAGCTTTCATTGAAAAACACAACATGAGTTGGACCGGCGAGATACGGCAGCCTGTTTTTGATGTAACAACTACGGGTGACCCTGCAGGACCTATATCTGACGAGAAATCGTATACGCTGATATAGTGCGACGTGTGGGCAACAACAATCTGCTCCTCTGCCTACGGCCTCGTCCATATCGGGGGGCATTGCAATTTCACGACAGGCGAAAACAAATTGCCGCATTTGAAACGATGTTCCGAGGGCTCATACTGGAAAATGGGAAGATGATGCGAGTGCTCATGGACTCAACAGACTAGTACAAGAACTGCAAGCGGGAACCCCCGTTAATTTGAAAGGATCGAATTTTGTGCAGGTGGCATTGCCAAATGCAATGCGGACATGGGATGTGCGAAACTGGGACACCTATAGTCCGGATATGAAGTAGAAACTAGGGTAATGGAACACGTCCTGCCCCAGGCAACTAATGTAGTCGAAAGGAAAATACATGATATACAGATTTTGGACATATGTTTTGGTAAGTTCGGGGTTCAGATTCTTTTCATGGCGTTGTTCGTTGTTTTTTCGGAGCAACCCCGGCGTTCGCTGTCGTTCCTTATGATACGATAACAGGGACGCTTGCGGATACCACACCGTGGGCTGTCGTAAAACCACAGACCAATTGGAATGGCACGATCATACTTGACCTTGACGGCAATTCCGTGAGGACAAGGCTCAGCACAACCGTCACATGGCTCCTTGACCACGGGTATGCCTATGGGGGTACTAACAGGTCACCGGTGGCATATAACTTCCCGCAGGCTGTTGAAAACCTTATTACTGTCCGATGAATTTCATAAGCCATTCGGTGTAACCCCTGGCGAACCATTGCGTGGGGCAGTTCCCGGGGTGGATTTGTCGGGCGTCTCTGCATGGAATTGCGTCCGGACATTTTTAACGCCGCCATAGTGATGGCAGGCGGAGGCGGTGGCGAGATCAGCACGTTGAACAGATTCCTGGATGCCCTTTTTGTGTTGAAGACGCTCGTCGATCCCGGCGTCATCTCTGAAAATCGTTGGCGTTCCGAACAACCCTGCTGGACACGACGGCAGAAACAGCCGCTCAGACAGCCCTTGTTAATCTGGCAAACTCCACTCCGGCAGGACAGGCACGCCTTTCCCTTGCTGCGGCAATGGAGCAATTCAGTGCCTGGACTGTTTCAGGATCTCCAGAGCCGGCTGCAGATGATTACGATGCGCAGTATGCTCAGCTTGTAACGCTCTCGGCCCCATAGGTATGAACTTCGTATTTGCCAACCCGATCGTGGTCAGGGCACCAATTGAACAACTTGCAGGGGGCGTCGTTTCATGGAACCATGGTGTAAATTATACCGACATGCTGGCGCGCTCCGGCAGGGCTGATTTCGTGAAGGCGATGTACGCGAAGGCGGGGATCAGTCTCAGGAAGACCTCCAAACACTGAAAAACGCGCCAAGAATCGCCGCCAATCCTAATGCGGTGGCAATGGCAGAAAAACTGATGACGTATACAGGGGAGATCTTCGGACCCGTTATGAATGTTGATAACATTGGTGACCCGGTAGATCCCTCGCCCGCAAAAGTGGCATACAGGCATACGTTGAACAGGGCCGGCAATGAAAAACTGTTCAGACTTGCCTGGATACAAAGGGCTGGTCACGGCGGCCAAACCGATCTTGAAAGAGTCACTGCCTTTGTTGCCCTCATTAACCGCCTCGACACGGGCAAGTGGGGTGACACATCGGCAGCAGGGATGAACTCCCTGGCGGAGCAGATTGCCGCTGATTATGTGTTCCCTAACGAAACTCCTCTATTCATAGAGAATAATGGCGTGCGACAAGCCCTGCGTCCATGGGATGTATCTGATTGGGATACGTACGTGCCATGCTCTGGTTATCAACCGGGCAAGGCGTTTAACTCATGCAAGTAGTTGAGAATTGTTTCTAAGCGTAAGTCCTTAATTAAAAGGAGAGCGGGTTTGATCCGCTCTCCCCGATTTTAAACCTGCAAGGAGAAAACATGAAAATAAGACGAAACACAATTTTAATAATTCTAATGGCTTTACTATTTGTTCCTTTGGTGACCAATGCCCGCGTGACGGAAATTCAGATTGTGTCGACGGAATCACCGGCATTCGGAGGAACAAATTTTGGCACAGTGGGTCAGTATGAAAAGCTCACAGGTATCATAAAATGTGAAGTGAACCCAAAACATCCGTTGAATGCAGATATTGTTAATATCGACAAAGCCCCGAAAAATGGAAAAGGCTTTGTAGAATACGATGTGGATTTTGTAATTTACAAGCCCATCGACATGAGCAAGGGGAACGGCAAGATTCTTTACGATACTCCGAACCGCGGCGGGATGATCACGATGGGGGTCTTCAACAACGGTACCCCCGGAAACGGGTTCCTCATGAAAGAAGGATATACCATTGTCTCCAATGGCTGGCAGGCACCTTATCCGGCAATTACCGCCTATGTCCTTCTTGTCGGTCTCGGGAGCCGTCTGCCATCGGCATCATCATTGAGGGCACGTCTTCCCATCGCCACGAATCCCTGATGGTTCATCCATCGTTGCCATGAGCAGAGAGGAATACTACGATCCTCCGTTCAACGTACCCGGGCCGGGGGATGTATTCACAAAATTCCTCACCTATCCCGCCGCGACCTTCGACAAATCCCAGGCAGTTCTGACTGCCCGTGCTCATGAAAAGGCCCCCAAAGTTGTCATCCCTGACTGGTCATATGTAGATGAATATAGATTTACCTTTGTCAAGCCGGCCTATGCCGACCCCGGGTACATTTATGAATTTGTCTATCCGGCAAAAGACCCGATCGTATATGGTCTGGGATTTGCCTCCATCCGTGATGTCGTCTCCTTTCTGCGTTACCAGTACCAGGACGACAAAGGCAATCCTAATCCCCTGCAAATTGCCGGTTCAAAGTACAGGACTATTAAGAAGGCCCTGGCCTACGGCATGTCGCAGACAGGACGCGTTGTAAAGACCCTTGTTTATGAAGGATTTAATGAAGATGAAAAGGGCAAGATTGTCTTTGACGGAATCAATACGCATATCGGCGGGTCCCGCAAGGTCTGGGTCAACGGTGAATTCTCTCATCCGGGAGACATCTTCGGAAATGATCAGTTTCCTTTCACCTACAAACGCACAAGAGATCATTTTACAGGTGATTTCGACAGTAACCTTGAGAAATGTGAAAAGTCCCACACCTGTCCTAAGATGATCCATACAGACACGGAAAGTGAAATATGGTCCGGGAGCAGCCTCCTTGGTGAGGACCGATACAAGGGGTATCCACGATATGGCGCTTCCGAAAAACGTCAGGGCCTACCTATTCACCGGCGCCAAGCATGGGGCAGGCGGCACTATCGCCCCGGGTAATTGTCAACAACCGACGAACCCTCTGGATTACAGACCGCTTTCAAGGGCGGTCTTGAAAGCCCTCGATCAATGGGTAACCCAGGATATTGAACCACCCGCAACCCGTTATCCTGATCTTTCAAAGAAGACCTTAGTATCTCCCGAAGAAGCTGAATTTCCCCAATATCCCGGCCTACTCGTATGTTGTTCCCGCTGGTGTTCCTCCTGTTCCCACGCCTACTGCTTTTCCGGCAGTTAATTATAACGCTCTCTATCTCAATGCTTACTGGATCGATTACAGCGATCAGCCTCCCCAGATTATGGGCGAATATCCTGTCTATGCCATGAAGGTGAACAAAGACGGCAATGGCATTGACGGTGTCCGTCTGCCTGATATTACCGTGCCCATCGCCACCTATACAGGGTGGAACAGGACAAAAGTGGGTTTTGGCGGTGATAACAGACTCTGCACCGCCAGCGGTTCATTCATTCCTTTCGCGGCAACAAAGGCTGAACGGCTTGCCTCGGGCGACCCCCGTCTGTCCCTGAAGGAGCGCTATCCGAGCCATGACTATTACGTGAAGCAGGTGAGTATGAAGCAAAGAAACTTGTCCATGAAAGACTTCTCCTTCAGCAAGACGCACAGGCGATTATAGATGCTGCAGCGGCGAGCACGATAGGAAATTAGTAATTATAGACGGCGTTAACTCCTGTAAGCGATTCAATATCCCAGACCTCCGGTACTGGCCGCGCAAGCGGTATCGGAGGTATTACCTCTTCTAAACCTGCAGATGATAGAAGAGTGGTCCGGCAATGAACCGGTAAAAGAGAAACCATTGAAGCGGATAAAGGGGATCCGGTCACGCCTCGCAATCATCTCATTGACTTTTGTCTCTCTTCATCGTAACGTTTTATTCTGAAATTCTTATGTCTGACCTTATTCTCTATAATGCCAATGTGATTACCATGGACCCCGCTTGTCCGAAGGCGGAACTGGTTGCTGTGGAGAATGGCCGTATTACGGCGGTTTCAGATAATAAAGCAATCGGGTGAGTTGAGAAACAGAAAAACAGAAGTGATTGACTGCAAGGGCAAGACCGTCATCCCGGGTTTTATCGATGCCCACTGCCATCTTGCTGCCTATGCCGAGGGCCTTGTGTCTATAGATCTTTCACCACAGGAAGGAACGAGGTCTCTGGCAGATATGCGCCGCAAAATCAGGGCGTTTTCCATGGATCGACCAACGGCCTCATGGATAAGAGGAAAGGGATATAACGAATTCTACCTTAAAGAAAAACGCCATCCGAACAGACACGACCTGGACAAGGCCGCACCGTCGCGTCCGGTTAAGCTCACGCACCGTTCCGGACACGCCCATGTTTTGAACAGCCTTGCTCTTAAGCATGTTGGTATTACTGCCGAAAGCGGCGATCCTCCGGACGGTCTCATCGACCGTGATCTTGAAACAGGAGAACCTACAGGAATTTTGTTTGGCATGGGAAATTATCTCGCGAAAAGAATACCCGCTCTCGATGATGAGCGAAATGAAACAGGGGGTGCGGCTCGCGAATGAGGAACTCCTCTCTCTGGGAATCACATCGATTCAGGATGCTACATCGCATAATGATATTCATAACTGGAATATGTTTCGACAATGGAAGAGTGAGAATGATTTTCAGACCTGCAGTGACAATGATGCTTGGTATGAAAGGGTTCGATGAATATAAAAAACAAATATATCAACCCTCCAGTGGTGAAAACGGGCTTCGTATCAGTGGAGTTAAAATTATTGTCCATGAGATCACAGGTGATTTGGAGCCGAGTCAGAAAAGGCTTAACAGGATGGTGCTTGAAATCCACAAAGCAGGGCTTCAGGCCGTACTCCATGCTGTTGAGGAAAAGACTATTGAGGCCGCCTGCAATGCCATTGAATACTCTTTGAAACAACTCCCCCGGCATGACCATCGGCATCGTATCGAACATTGTTCAGTCTGTCCTCCTGCCCTGGCAAAGCGGATCGGTGATCTTGGGATCATGGTTGTTACCCAGCCGGCTTTTCTCTATTACGGGGGGGACCGCTATCTGGAGACCGTTCCACCGGAACAGTTGGAAAATCTCTATCCCATAAAGAGGCTTATAAAGTATCACGTCAGAGTAGCGGCCAGTTCAGATTTTCCCATTGTGAAACCGAACCCTCTCATTGGTATTTATGCTGCCGTTACGAGAATGTCAGAAAACGGAAAGCCTTTACTGCCGGAAGAAGCTATAGAAAGGTTTGAGGCGCTCCGGATGTACACCGATACTGCCGCTGCCGCGAGTTTTGAAGAACAGGAAAGAGGGAGCATTACTGTCGGGAAAGCGGCTGATCTTGTCGTGCTGAACAATGATCCGACAAGGGTAAGTGCTGATGAGATAAAATCAATCAAAGTAGAGATGACCATAATCAACGGCGAAATCGCATGGCGCAGGAAGACGTAGGTAAATAATAAATGCATGGAGCATAGGGCATAGCGCATGGAGCAAAAAACCGATGGACAACCGTCACGTTGAGGCAGCGGGATTAGGACGAGGGATGATGAACGAGGAAAAAGCAGGGTATAGAGTGTTGTAGGCATAGTGCGGGGGATAGAATCTCAATGAAAAAATACGGTGCAGGTCCTTGTAAATGAACCTGCACCGTTGATTGCAAGATACATAAGCGTACTGCTTAGATCAGATTACTTATCCCTCCAGGCATCTTCCGGTGTCCACTGTGTCATCTCAACGGTCATGAGACCGTCGTTATGCACATAGGGCTGTTTGGCGGCGAGCCCCGAGACAACATACATAGGAGTAAAAATGCTGTATTCTCCGAAAACGACTTGCTGCAGTTTCCAAATCGCGGCCTGTTTACTTTTCTGATCGGGTGCTCTCTTTGCATCTAAGAGCATCTTTTCGATCTTTTCCGGATGCATGATGCTCTTGATCATTATGGTGCCATTGGCGCTTAAGTTCCTTGGCATTATCAATGCAGGGTCTGAATCTGCCCTGAAGGAACCAAAGCATAATCCTTCAAAATTTGTTTGAGACGTGAGTTGACGATATCTGCCGTTGTCCACAGGATCAAGTTCAATGTTGATTCCTGCCTTGGCAAGCATGTCCTGGACAGCGGTCGCTGCAGCCACCTCTTCGGGAATATTAAGAACTAATAATTTGGTTTTGAAGCCCTGGGGATAGCCCGCCTCGGCAACCAGTTGCTTTGCCTTAGCCGGGTTATACGGGTAACCCTTATAATTAGGGTTGGCCCAATAGCCATTCGGTACTGCCCACTGCTGGATGGCTGTAGCAAACCCATAATATGCGGCATCACGGATTGCTTTGGCATCAATGGCATAGCTTATGGCCTGTCTTACTTTCAGTTTGGCAAAGGGAGAATCCGGCAGAGCGCTATTGCCCACAATACCCTTCATCTGGAGACCCAATCCTGTTTTTAGTTCGGTGATATTAGCACCTGATGTCTTTAAATCTTTCGAGGTAAGGGGCGGAAGGTTCCAGAGGATGTCCAGTTCCTTTGCTTTAAAGGAAGCCTGCAACACCATGGGATCTGCAACAAAATTCCATTCTATGCCATCAAGATATGGTTTGCCTTTCTGCCAGTATTCCGGGAATTTCTTGTATATCATGTTTGACATCGCGCTGCCGGCTCACGAACTGGAAGGGGCCGGTGCCGACAGGGTTAGTTTTGCCCAGTCGTCACGGTCCTTATCGGTAGCGCCGGCTTTTTGCCAGGCAGTGGGTGATATCTGGGGACCGGCAAAATAGCCCATGCCGATGATAGCGGTGTTATCCCACTCAGCAAGAGTAATCTTCAGGGTATAGTTATCGACAATATCGATGGAGGTAACCCCAGGAAGCTCAGCCCGCTTCGCGCCTATGAACTTTTCTATATTCCACTTCACTGCTGCGGCGTTAAAATCTGTGCCGTCATGGAACTTGATGCCTTTCTTCAGCTTAAGGATAATGGTTTTTGCCTTGGCATCTGTTTTCCAGCTTTCTGCCAGCCAGGGCAGCATCAGGCCTTTGTCGTCATAACGTCCCAGAGCTTCGATGCAGGTCTTGGAGGTAACAAAATCCTGCGTTGTAAGCATACCCGGTGGATAACCCAGTACATTGGAATCAACGGCGGTACCGATTCTCAGTATGCCGCCATATCGTGGTTGTGGCTGTTTCGACGGGGCTACTGGCTTGACTGCCCCTGGTTTGGCCTGGGCCCAGCCGAAGGTTGCCATGGATGCCAACAAACAAAGGGATATACCGAAGCAAAGGAACATCGGCAAGAGGACCCTTTTATTCATCTGAGACTTCTTTTGAAATATATCCGGAGATAAAAACATTAACCCGCGAATCTGCTTCATAACTCCCTCCTTGATGTTTTTTCTTCACGCTGCTTGCACAGCCTTGTGAACTTTGCTTAGCAATACAGCATCACTTCCTTTATGAGAGCTGTTTATTCAACATTATTCAAAGACACCTTCATTTTGAAGCGTGTCATATTCCTCGTCACTGATGCCGAGAAGTTCCTTGTAGACGTATCCGTTATGCTGCCCGAGACACGGTGCCGTTGTAACTGTTGCGGGACTTTCCGAGAGCTTTATTGCCGGTGTCGGATGGTTGCACTCTCCGATGACGGGATGAGTGAGCTTGATAAAGCTCTGGCGCTCCCGCAACTGGGGGTCACTGGTCGACCAGATCTGCCCCATCCTGAAGCGCGCCTGCAGGCACGCCTGCTTTCTGGAGGAGAGTCATCAACACGTGGCAGTCATATCCAACGGTCCATTGATTTATGAGTGATTCCAATTCATCTTCATGGGCTTTGCGTGCAGCAAAGCTTGAGAATTTGTCGTCTCCGCACCACTGCGGGTTTCCCATAACGCGACAAAGGCTCTGCCACTGCGTCTCATCGAAAACAGCAATGGCACACCAGCGATCATCACCCTTGCATGGAAAGGCCCCATGGGGGCAGGCATGAGGCGAGCGGTTACCTATACGTGATTCGACCCGCCCGTTTGCAAAATAATCAAGCATGGCCGGGGAGATGAACTGGACCATGGTCTCTACCTGTGTTGAGTCGATATATTGCCCTTTGCCTGTTCTTCTGCGGTAATCAAGGGCCGCAAGGAGAGAGATTACCGTGAAAACAGGTTGGACCACATCTGCATAGGCCACTCCGGGCGAGACCGGTTCACTGTCGGGCCAGCCTGTCAGCATATAATGACCTGATATGGCGCTCCCTGTGTTGCCGAAGCCGCTGAGACGGGACTTCGGTCCGCTCTGTCCGTAAATACTCGAACTGGCCATAATGATATCAGGTTTTATTTTTCTGAATTCTTCATAGGTAATCCCGAGTCGCTCCATAACACCAGGCGTAAAGTTCTCCATAACAATGTCTGAGATGGCGGCTATTTTCTTGGCGATCTCAACAGCTTTCGGATGCTGCATATTGAGGGTAATAGCCAGTTTGCTTGTATTGGTATGGAGAAAAAGGCCCCTCCGTCGGGATGACGGACATTATTTGCAAAAGGAGGCGTCATGCGTCCTATATCGGGCCGTTTCCGGGATTCTACCTTGATCACTTGTGCCCCGAAGTCAGCGAGAAACTTTGTCGCGTAAGGACCTGCACCGGCCCAGGTAAAATCAAGTACTCTTATGTCCTTGAGCGCGCCTTGTTGCGCTGTCATGATTGTCCTCCTGTTACCATCAGATGATCCCCCGCTGTTTGAGGGATAAGAGAGCGTCTGCCGTGAGACCAAGTTCATCGCCATAGATTGCCGAATTGTGTTCACCTATGAGGGGCGCGCGAAATCTGATTTCGTTCGTGCCCTCTCTGGACAGATAGGTAAAGCGCTGGTATGTGAGGGTGCTACCTAATTCCGGATGGTCGATCTCTTTCCAGAAGTTTCTCGCGGCAAGCTGCTCGTCCTGTGCAACGGCATCAACAGGATTGACGGGTGAAAGCAACAGACCTCTCTTGATGGAGCCTGCCTCCAGTTCTTTTGTCGTATGCGTGCGAATAAATTGCGTGATTGACTGCTGTATCGCTTCGATATCTTCAGGGCTCCACTTCATGAAGTTTGGGACCTCGTCCCAGTTTATATCTCCCCATCTGCCTGCCTGGTTCTCTTCTTTCATCCATTCGACCCAACCCCGTACCGGCTTCGGATTTTCCATCATGATCATCCATGTCACATACCCGTCTTTGCTGGGCCACAATTGCCGAAAGGCTGCACTGCCTCTGGCGAAAAAGTTTCCCATGCGCGGAGTCTTTGCCTTTTCCCATTCCCACCGGAAAGGTTCACGATAATTGGCGCGGACCATAATTCGTAGAGGGAAACATCGATGTGCTGTCCTGTTCCCGAGGCATAGCGGTATTGAAGAGCAAGGAGCGTCCCGCAACAGCCTAGGCACAGGCCAGGTAATAGGACTGATCAAGGCACATCCGAAGCGGCGGCCTGTTCTGTCGCCGTTGATGCACATAAATCCGCTCATGGCGAGAATGACAATATCCGAGGCCTTGTAGTCTTTATAAGGGCCCGTCTGTCCGAAAGGGGTGATAGATGTCATTATCAATCGGGGATTGCGCTCGCTGAGACTTGAATAGCCAAGATCAAGCTTGTCCATATAGCCCGGCGGTGAAGATTCGATGATGAAGTCGGCCTCATCGGTGAGTTTCCTGAAAATGTCCCTGCCTTCAGGATCTTCGATCTGCAGCGTGATACCTCGTTTATTCGCATTCATGGCAAACCAGTGAAGGCTTTTTTCCGGGTCGGCTGTATCGTGAAAAAAAGGACCCATACGCCGTGAAGGATCTCCTCCCGGTCTTTCAATCTTAATCACATCGGCCCCGAGATCCCCGAGGATTTTGCCGCATAGAGAACCCTTTTCATCGGTGAGATCCAATACCCTGTAATTGTTGAGCATGACATTACCTCACTTTTTTTGTATTAGCGTGGTATAGCGAAACCACGCTTATCGTGAACTTACCCTATCGGGCCATACACCTTTTCTTCGATAAATTGCTGAAACCTGTGTCTGAATGCCTTCGTCATCCCACTCTCTCGCGTCAACGACATCGGCATAGATGGGAAGCACCGGTATGCCCGCTTTTTCGAGGACCAGCTTGATAAACATATTGCCCACCGAGTCGATACAGTTGCTGGCGACGATCATGACGGCCCCATGGACGCCGAAGCGTTTGGCCTCATTCAACTGCCACTCAGGGTCGCGCAGCCAGTATCCCATATACAAATGACGGCTGGCCAATGCCCTGAGAGGATTATCGCGATAGTCACGGATATAACCATCAGCTGCGATAGAGAGATACATTGAATTGGTGAAGACAGCACCGTACTTTTCTTCAAAGTACCGGTAAAATGCCGTATTATGCCAGAGACCCCGTCCGATCCACATGAGCCTGATCTTTTCATTCTTGCAGACTGCTTCGCCTTTATCTATTTTCTCTTTCACCTCTTCATAAAACATTTTGGCATGGTCCACGCCCCACTGTGTACCCCGGTGCCACTGGAGGTTCATCGTGGCCGCCAGTTGATCGGGCAAGCCGACAGGCGAAGGGCGGGTCACGGAGAGGAGGTTACGGATCTTCTTCAGATATTCTTCCTGTTCGTTTTCCAGTTCCATGATCTCCACAAACTTTTTGTAATTAAACACTCTGCCGGTAGCAGTCTCCAGATACCGTATGAGGGCCTTTAACTCTTCAACCCTGAGATCAAGGGCTTTGGCGCCGACTATTTCTTCCCAGTCGTGATTCCAATGTTTCCCACCAGCGAGGATACGACGGCGCGGGAGCGGGATACTCCATGGGAAAAAATTTGCAATTATACTCACGGGCCATGCGCTCAAATATCTTCACTTGTATGTCGCATGAGAGCTGGGCCAATAGGACCGTCGGGTTGGGAAGTCCTCCCCAGGGAGCACGTTCCGGATTGTGGTCCATGGCACAGGCAAGCGGCAGAGAGCAGTAACGGCACAAACTTCTTTGATAGCCCTTATCGTTCATCTGATCAAAATAATAGCCCGACATCTGTTTGGCAGAGATGATCGCCGACCACCACTGGGTCATGACAACCGGTATGTCATCCATGGCGAGGAATATTTCATGGGGCGCATCGGCGTTTGCGAGGCAAAAAGGTTCACCGGCCGCCAGCCTCACCTGTGTTGATTTAAACCAGTCCTTCTGATACTTGGCAGAGATTGCGGCGACTTTCAGTTGTTTTATATGTCCGTGAGCGTCGGTTTTAGGCTGATCATTCACAGTTTTTGATTCACTCATCGGGACACCTCCTTGTGCGTTTGCCCTATTGCGGCAACAAATTGCTCCAGACCGGTTTTGAGTGTCGCCCGATCAGAGTCGGACAGGGAGTATTTCTGGTCGCTGAAACAGAGCGAAGGGATACCTTTCTCGTCGAGGAGCTTTTTCTGGTCAGGCTGGTCCCAGGCAAGAGAGGGGTCCCATTCAAGGAGATAGAATATAGTTCCCTGGGCCTTTGCCTCAACAGCTTTTTGCACGCAATAGTCAACCCTTTGGGCCGATGTTTGTGTCCTCAGTCGCGATGGTCGCACGTGGTATCTGTCTGCAAGGGCCTCCATCGGATCAGCCGATTCGTCAACGGGGTCATCAAAATATCTGTTTCCCCAGTTGCTGTTTTCAGCGACAATTACGGCATTACAGGACTCTGCAAGTTCATAGAACTGGAGATTATCGAGGTCACTTCCTTCGATGAAGAGTCTGACGCCGTTTCTCTCAGGAAGTGATTCTGCTTCATCAAGGAATTGTGTAAGCAGTTTATTGTGTTCTTCTTTCAGCATGAACGCCGATGTTCCGATGATCTGAAGGGCCTCTACCCCTGAAATCCTTGGTTTTTCAGCAATCCGTAATTTGGCGACCTTGTTCAGGAGCGCCCTGTTTTTATTTCCTGTCGCTATTGCCTGTGACAACGCTTCGTTACTGATTCCTTTGCCCGACCATTCTTCCAGTTGTTTCTTGAGATCGAATAAACTGTCGCGGACGAAGAGGGCCGACGTTAAAAAGGGTGTATGGAGTATGTCGAAAAAATAGACAGGAGGAAAGGTAATGGCCGGATTGACCCGATGTATCCACCAGAGCTGATGATAAAGCTTGAGGGTGGCATCGCTATGATGGGGAATGATAATGAAATCGAGAAAGTCATATTTTCCTGTTAAGAGCATATTCAATATAGACCGTACAGAAGGGTCCAGAAAGTATTCTGTGTATTTGTCCGCCTCCCCTGTGCCCTCTTCGGGTCTTCCGCTCATCCGAAAAGGGAAGAAATCCGCGGCAAGGACCATTTCATCGGGAACATCGTCGGATATATACCCCACAACCTTCCCGCCTTTTGCTTTCCATTCCCACGCGGCCCTGTCACGCTGCTCATATAGTTTTTTGATCTCTTCAAACGGCCCCATGTTCCCTCCTGCTTTACAAAAACACCTTGTTTTTCTGTGTTGGTTTCATAGCTGATACTTTTTTACCACACATGGCCATCCAATTCAATGGTATTGATTAAATGAATACTAATATACTTAAGGTTAAAAGCCGGAAATCGTCAATCGTAAATCGTAAATTGTTAAAAGCCGTCAATCGGATATCATAAATCATAAAGGGCAAGGGAAAGAATCCGATTCTGGAAAAAACAAAAACATTTCAACGACCCACACCCAATGACCAACGACCCACGACTCAATGACTCAACGACCCAATGACTCAATAGACGATTTGAACGATTATTCCAGGACTCCGTCGTTCAACAGTTCTACGAATTCCTCATCAGGGATGGCGAGAAGTTCGAGGTATACGTATTCATTGTGTTCACCGAGACAGGGCGATGTTTTAACCTGCGATGGACTTTTTGACAGTTTTACCGGCGGCACCGGGTGGTTGCAGTCTCCGATGACCGGGTGATTGAGCTTTACAAAGCTTCCTCTTTCCCGCAATTGCGGATCTCTGTCGACGAGGTCTGAGGCGTCCTGTACAGGGCCTGAGGGCACGCCGGCATTCTGGAGCATTGTTACCAGATCATCACGATCATAGTTGGCCGTCCACCGAGCGATCAGTGTTTCGAGTTCGTCTTCGTTTTCTTTCCTCGAAACGAAGGTCGAGAATTTTGAATCCTTCGTCCATGAGGGATTTTGCATTGCGTCACAGAGACCTTTCCATTCTTCTTCATCGAGAATAGCAAGAGCGCACCAGCGGTCTTCGCCTTTGCAGGGAAAGACGCCGTGAGGAGACGCGTAGGTAGAACGATTGCCCTGGCGTGTCTGGATAGTGCCATTGGCAAAATAATCGAGGATAGCAGGTGATATAAACTGGACCATCGCCTCTACCTGTGTTGTATCAATGTATTGTCCCTTTCCGGTCCTTTCTCTGTAATCAATAGCAGTCATGAGGGCCGCGGCAGTAAATATGGGCTGTACGACGTCGGCATATGCTATTCCGGGAGTGACCGGGTCTCTGTCGGGCCAGCCGGTAAGCATATAGTGACCTGAGATGGAGGCGCCGGAATTCCCAAAGCCGCTGAAACGGGTCTTCGGGCCTGTTTGTCCGTAAATGCTTGAGCTGGCCATGATAATATCAGGCTTTATCTTTTTCAATTCATTGTATCCCAGACCGAGTTTATCTAATACACCGGGGGTAAAATTTTCCATGACGATGTCAGAGATCTTCACAATTTTTTTCGCGATCTCAAGACCCTTGGGATGTCTGATGTTCAAGGTGATGCTCAGTTTGCTCGTATTGGAATGGAGAAAGAAAGCGCTTCGGTCGGGGTGAATGATATTATCTTTAAAGGGCGCGCTCATCCGTCCGATATCGGGGTGTTTTATGGACTCTATTTTAATAACCTGGGCGCCAAAATCCGCCAGATACTTGGTTGCAAGCGGACCCGCGCCTACCCAACTGAAATCGCATATCCTTATGCCGTCTAAAGGACCTTTTTGTGCTGTCATATGTATACCTCTCCCGTCACAATCAAAGAACGCCGCGTTCTTTCAAGGTTGATAGTGTTTGTTTGGATAAACCTAATTCTTTTTCATAGACTTCTTCGTTATGTTCGCCGATGAGCGGCGCCCGGTTCCTTACGCGGGCGTTACCTTCGCTCGTAATATAGGGGAAGGCCGGATGTCCGATCGTTTCATGTTGTCCCCGGTATCGGAAGCTGTTCCCAAAAGCCTCTGGCCATAAGCTGCTCATCTTGCGTCACATTATCAATCCTGTTCACTCTGGCCATAGGGATGCCTCTTGTGATGGCCTTGTTTTCAAGTTCGTCCATGGTGAAATTGAGGAAAGAATTTCTCTATAACAGCTTCCCAGGACCCCAGCTCTTCCTGTGATATATTCGAGAGATGCAGACTGCCCCAATCGACGTCTTTCAGAATATCGGCCTGGCCCAGTTCAGACATCCACGTAACCAGGGCATTCATCTGCTTCGCGCCGGTAACACCGCCGGTGAGCAGCCAGGTAACATATCCGTCCTTACAGTGCCAAAGCTGTAACCCTTTTGCTTGTGCGCGGGGAAACCGGTTTCCGGACCTTTTAACCAGCTCATGGAGAAATTCCCATCGCGCAGGTTCCCAGTAATTGCCGCGAACGGTAGCTTCATATATGGACACGTCGACAGACTGCCCCTCACCGGAGGTCCGGCGATGACGAAGGGCAAGAAGAGTTCCCACGACAGCATGTATGGAGCCCAGCAAGTACGTCTGATCAAGACACATTCTGATCGGTGGCCGGTCACTATCGCCGGTAATACTCATGAGACCACTCATGGCAAGAATGGCGATATCTGAAGCCTTGCGGTCTTTATAGGGTCCGGTCTGTCCGAAAGGTGTTATGGATGTCATAATGATCCTGGGATTAGAAGCGCTCAGAGCGGCATATCCAAGCCCCAGCTTATCCATGTAGCCCGGCGGGAAAGACTCAACAATGATGTCCGCTGTGTTGCTTAACTTGAGAAATATATCCCGGCCTTCAGGGTCATGAAGATTGAGGGTAATGCCCCTCTTGCTGCTGTTATACGCGCACCAGTTAAGACTCTTTTCAGGATCAGCCGTATTATGAAAGAAAGGGCCGATCCGCCGCGCGGGATCACCTCCCGGCTTCTCTACTTTGATTACATCAGCGCCAAGATCACCCAGGATTTTGCCGCAACAGAACCCTTTTTCATCTGTAAGATCTAATACTCGATAACCGTTTAACATGTTTCCACCCCGCTTCTAAAATCAGGACCTTTTGCCGCAATGATGCCGAGGAGATGACTTTTAAGTTTTTTCAGTAAGCCCATTAATGAAATCATCTGGCTCCTGGTCAAACATGACATTACTTCATCAGTCATCTTCTGACGATTCGGCATTGTTTCCTCAATAAATTCTATACCTTTTTTCGTGATTGTTATATTCTTGGCCCGACGGTCGCCATCGATGGTTTCTCTTGTTACCAGACCTTCTCTTACGAGTTTGTCAATTACCCTGGTGGTGCTGTATTTGGAACGAAAAACTCTTTTACTTATGTCAGTCAGCGTTAAGCTTCCCTTGTGTGTGATTAAAGCGTTCAAGATGCGAAACCGGGTTCTGCTGGATTCGGATTGCTTTAATTCAATGCGTTCAAATTCAAGGACCACTTCAGCCGTGGAAATGATTGAAACGAGCGCGCTGGCCCTCAAGTCATCAGAGAGTGACACGATTTTCTTTGACAGTAAACCGATTTTATCCTGTAATTCTTTTTGTGAAAAGGTTTCTTTTGTCGTTTTATTTGCCGTCATTGATTTAGTTGCTGCTGCAACACAAATAATCACAAACTTAATTCCTTTGTCAATACATATTATAACGCTTTATCGCGAGAACGAGACATCATAAAAACCTTGACTATAGCGTATAGCGTATAATAGTATACAATTCAGATTTAAAAAGCCAGAGGTGGTCTGCGTATGGGTAAAGAAGAAACAGAAAATATTTCAGCGAACAGCGCGATCAGGGGTGAAAAGGGTGCCGTTTTCAACATCCAGCGTTATTCAATCCATGATGGTCCGGGCATACGAACGACCGTTTTTCTCAAAGGATGTCCACTTTCATGTCTCTGGTGTCAGAACCCTGAATCGCAGTCCATAAAACCCGAAATATTTTATAACGCGGAACGATGCGTCGGATGCGGTAAGTGTATTACTGTCTGCCCGGTAAAGGCTATCGAAATGGGTGACGGAAAAGTAATAACTGACCGGAATATCTGTACCGCATGCGGCTTGTGTGTTGATGCCTGTCCGGAGGACGCCAGGGAACTTATGGGGAAATACATGACCGTGGAAGAGGTTGTGGAAGAGGTAATGAAGGACGCCATTTTCTACCAGAGGTCCGGCGGCGGGGTCACGCTCTCCGGTGGGGAACCCTTTACACAACCGGCATTTTCTGCTAATATTCTCAGACTCTGCAAAGAAGCCGGCGCCCATACTGCTATAGAAACCTGCGGTTACGCGCCATGGGAAATAATGGAACGGGTGCTGTCATACACAGACCTTGTCCTTTATGACATAAAGCATATGGATCCTGCTGAACATATGAAATTGACAGGTGTTTCCAACGATCTTATTCTTGAGAACGCGAGAAGGATATGGCATGAACGGCATATCCCGCTCTGGATCAGGGTTCCTGTCATACCCGGATATAATGATTCTCCTGCCAATATCGATGCCCTCGCAGGGTTCATCGTCAATGAATTAAGTCCCTTTCTTCAAGTCCATCTCCTTCCGTATCACAGACTGGGAGAGTCAAAGGTGCAACAATTGGAAAGACCGGGATCACAATTATCAACCAATCCTCCTGATGAGGCGCATATGGAGTCTCTCAAGGAGATTGTGGAAGCCAGGGGTTTGAAAAAAGTTTTCATTGGTGGATAGATCGTAAAGATGTTTATAAAGATAGATCCTCAAACGCTGATGGCAATCAAAGAGGAACATGCCTTTTTTTCTGAACAGTATTAAAAACGGTTAGGAGGTCCATGGAATGGGAGCATTCGAGAAAGTTATTCATAAGATAGGCAACTGGGGAACGGTGATTGGGTGCCGTCTTCATGCTGGCCATAGCGCTGCTGGTCACATTCACTGTTATAGGCCGCGCTTTTCATATAGCCTTTCCGGGGACCTTTGACCTTGTGGAGACCATGATGGTGGTCTCTATTGCGTTTGCCCTGGTTTTTGGCCAGTTGCAGGACCGTCACCTGAGGACGGAGCTAACCATGGAGCGCATAAAAGGCAGGCTGAAATCAGGCCTTGAGAGTTTCCTCGGAGTACTCAGCCTCTTCTACTGGGTGGTGCTCCTCTACACAGGTATCGAACTGGGGATTGACAGATATATCGGTGGGGAGGAGACGGAACTCCTCGAAGTGCCCGTTACCCCATTCCGCGCGGTATGGATTTTTGCCCTCATACTGATGGTCATACTCCTTGCTTTGAAGCTTATCAATCATGTTAAAAGATTAATCAAGGGAGGAGACGAGAAATGACCCCTGTAGAAATTGGTATAACCGGTTTTATTATTCTCTTTGTCCTTCTTATCCTTGGTATGCCCATAGGGTTCTGTATGGGTCTTGTCGGCTTTGTCGGTATGTGCTTCCTCTTTCCTTTACCTGCAGCCATGATCAAGATGGCAACGGTACCCTACGATCTCATGTCCAATTACGCGCTGGCAGTTCTTCCGCTCTTTCTTCTCATGGCTAATATCATCCTCTCGGCGCGCTTCGGAGAGGACCTCTTTAAGGTTGCCGCGAAATGGCTCGGACATTTCAGAGGCGGCCTTGCAATGGCCACCATCATGGCCGCGTCGGGTTTTGCTGCCTGTACGGGATCGGCCCTTGCTACATCGGCGACGATGACGCTTGTTGCCCTTCCGGAGATGAAGAAACGCGGCTATGACCATACATTTGCCACAGGGTCTGTCTGTGCCGGTGGTACCATAGGCATGCTGCTTCCGCCTTCAGGCGCTTTTATCATGTACGGCATATTGACTGAGAACTCCATCGGTACACTCTTCGTCGCCGCTCTTATTCCTGCCTTACTCACAGCGATTTCTTACCTTCTGACGATCTATTTGAAATGTCTCTTCAATCCCAAACTGGGTCCTAAATCAGAGAAAACGAGTTTGAAGGAGAAGATTGTCTCCCTCAAGGATTGCTGGGAAATCCTTTTTCTTGCGATATTTGTTTTCGGAGGAATGGTTGTGGGGTGGTTTACGGCGACAGAGGCCGGTGCCGTTGGGGCGGTAGGGGCCATTGTGTTGGGACTCATTCGGAGAAGACTTGATTTTGCGAAATTCGTAGAAGCCTTTACCACCACAATGAAGACTACGGGCCTCATTTACGGCATCTGTATCGGTGCCTTCATATTCAACTATTTCTGTGCCAAATCGACCCTGCCGCAGGTAGTAGGCGCATGGGCGGGTGGACTGCCTGTGGCCCCCTGGGTGATTGTCAGTGTTATTACCGTCATATATATCATAATGGGGGCCCTCATGGACGAACCGTCGATCCAGGTGCTGACGATCCCTATTTTTTATCCCCTGCTTGTCAATACGCTCGGCTATGATCCAATCTGGTTCGGCGTCATACAGGTCCGTCTCCTCGAAATCGGTCTTATCGCTCCACCCGTCGGCATGGTCTGTTTTGTTGTCGCCGGTATGCTGAAAGATGAGACAACGCTCCAGAAAGTCTATAAGGGTGTTATGCCCTTTATATATATGGAGCTTATTACGATGCCGCTCTTTCTTTTTATCCCGGCAATCAGTCTCTGGCTGCCAAGTGTAATGAAGTAGAGGAGCGCTAAGGAATAAAGAGAAAACCCGTTGAGTACGAAAGTAAGAATCAAGGTGTGATAAAGATCGATTATACGGGAGGGATAGATGGAAAGTGACGTATCAAAAGCGAGTGCTCGACAGAGGTGTTATCGCGAATATTCTGCGCAATCCCTTGACGAGCCTTGTTACTGCCATGGGCCACTTGGGTAGTTGGGGTTTTGTTGCCGTTGCTTTGATAATCGTCATTGAAGTTATCTTGCGTCCCCTTGGTAAGTCGCAGATGTGGATCGACGAGACGGCCACCTTTATGACCATTGTGGCTGCCTTCTTTATGTTTGCCTACACCCTTCAGGAAAAAGGCCATGTGCGGGTGGATTTTATCAGCGCCCATCTTTCGAAACGGTCTGACTTTATTCTCACCATCTTTACAAACATTCTCTGTCTTGTATTCTGTGGTGTTCTTGTCTGGACCGGTATAGACATGGTGAAAAGTTCCCGTATCATGGAAGAAAGTTCCCCTGTATTGCTGCTTCCTCTCTGGGTGTTTCAAGGCTGTCTGCCGATCTCCTTCTTCCTTATGTTTCTTGTTGTAATCAAATTCCTGAAGGATGATATCTTCGTTAACAGACACAAAGAAGAATTCCGAGCGGTTGCCGGCACTTCGGGTTTCAAATATTACATTCCCATGCTCATTTTTGCCGCTGGTCTTGCCGCCGGGGGCTTTCTACTGAAAGTAAATGTGTCTCTTGGTTTGCTGGTCCTTTTTCTGGCGACCCTCTTCAGCGGCATGCCGGTTTCCTTTGCTATGGGTCTTTTCGGGATCGTTGGCCTCTATATATTTTCCGGTTCCTACAAAATGCTTATGAACGCACCGGCAACAGGATTCAGCGCTATGAATTCCCAGGTAGTCATCGCCTTTCCCCTCTTTTTTCTTTCCGGTACAATCCTGAGCGCCGGTAAACTGGGTCCCCGGATCTTCCATTTTGCCAATTCTCTTGTGCGTCATCTGCCGGGCGGCATCGGTATCGCTTCAATTGTATTTTGTGGCATCTTCGCAGCCATGACAGGATCGAGCGTTGCCGTTGCTGCCGCGATCAGCGCTATTGCTTTGCCGGAGATGTTGAAGAGGGGCTACAGCCGCGTGACAACCATCGGACTCCTCGCGGCCGGTGGGACCCTCGGTATCCTTTTTCCGCCAAGTGTTGGTCTCATCTTCTATTCGGCCCTCACGCAAGAGTCTATCGCCAAGCTTTTTATGGCTGCAGTATTGCCGGGTATTCTCCTCTGCCTCATGTTTATCGCATATATTATGTGGATTGGAGCACGGGACAAAAATATCGAAAGGGACACGAGGGCAAGTTTCAAGGAGGTCCTCCAGGCCTTGAGAGAAGCTACGGGCGGACTCATCGTTATTCTCATCATTATCGGGGGTATCTACACCGGATTTTTTACCGTCACTGAAGCGGGCGCGGTAGCGGTCCTCTACAGTATTTTTCTCACTGTCTTCTGGTATAAGACCATGACGTTCAAAGAATTAAGAGAATGCGTGCTGAAAGCAGCAAGAATGGGTGGTATGCTTAACCTGATTATTGTTGCTGCTAACATTGCCGCTATATTGATTACCATGTCCCGTGTTACGCAGGACCTTATCGCATGGACGCAGACGATGGTTTTCCCGCCATGGGTTTTCATTGTCTTTATCATGGTACTGATGATTATACTTGGTGGTCCCCTTGAAGCAGTCTCTATTATGGTTATATGCTGCCCCATCCTTTATCCTATTGTCAGATCCCTTGGTTATGACGGTATCTGGTTCGGTGTAGCCATGGTCATCAATACGGAACTGGCCATTATCTCGCCGCCTGAGGGCATGAACCTTTTTGTCCTGCAGCAAATGTCAGGAGGAACATCAACAGAAGTCTGGAAGGCAGTAATGCCTTATCTTGCCATTATGGCCGTTTTTCTTGCCATTGTACTGCTCTGGCCGCCCTTAACGTTGTGGCTTCCATCTGTCGTTAAATAAAGAGAGAGAACGACGGTGCAATATATAGAGAACAATTAAATTCAAGGAGGAGAAGAGAGATGAAAAAATTATTTGTTATCACTATGGCTGTTTCACTGTTATGTGTGTTTGGCATCATTAGTGTAACTTCCGCAGCGCCGGTCACTATGAAATTCAGCTGCTCAATGCCGCCCAGCAACTTTATGACCAAACAGGCCTTAGAATGGGCGAAACTTGTTGAACAGAATTCCGGCGGCGAACTAAAAGTCCAGGTATATGATTCCGCACAGCTTTATAAGGATCCTGATCTGGCAAAAGCAATCTCGACCGGTGCTGTCGAGGGTGGATTGCTGGCAAGCGTCTTCGCGGGACCAACGCTCGTTCCGGCCTTTAGGGTCTTCCAAATGCCTTTCCTTTTCCAGAATGTCGATGAGATGGCAAAGATTTATCACTCAAAAGTCGGTGATGCCTGGAAAGCGACAGCCGAGAAAAAGGGTGTCAAGCTCATGGGCCTTATGGTTCATCCTTCCCCTGAAGACCAGCTTATTGCCGCAAAAAAACCAATAAAGGTACCGGCTGACCTCAAAGGTATGGCGATCCGGGTTGCCGGCCCTGATGACGCGAAGGTTGTGGCAAAGTGGGGAGGAACTCCCTCCATGATCCCCGGCATGGATGTCTATCCGGCACTCCAGCGCGACACCCTGCAGGGTAGCATTGGTTCTGTTATGCTCCAGATTGAGCTGAAAAGATATGAAGTTGCCCCATATGCTATTTTTCTTCCAATCGCGGGCGCTCAAGCGTACTACGCTATAAATAAAGAATTTTTCGATAAACTGAACCCGAAACAGCAGAAGGCTCTTGTCGATGCAAGCGCGGCAATGGAAAAGAAGTCAAAAGAAATGACCATGAAAGAGCTTGCGGGACATATGGCCGAGCTGAAAATAAAGATGAAAGGGCTTTACACCCCGAATGCCCAGGAATTGGCCCAGTGGAAAGACGGCATGAAAGAAATGTGGCCTGAACTTGTCGGCAATAATCAGGAGCTTGCCGATGCCCTGAAAGAGACACGGGCGATTTTAGGAAGATAAGCTGTTTTCTTGAGACTGTTTAACAGATGGATGTCACAGATCCGGCCCGTAAGCTTCACAGTTTGCGGGCCGGTGTCTTAACAGATCTCATACAGCAGAACAAAAACAGGATTCGGCCGTGACTTAAGCTTTGTATCGCAAGCGGTTCATTTATTCCTTTCGCGAAAACACAGGCTGAGCGGGGGGCGTCGGGTGATCCCCGTCTTTCTCTTGAGGAACGCTATCCGAGCCATGACTATTATGTAAAAAAAGTAGAACAGGCAGTAAAGAAACTTGTTAAAGAGAGGCTCCTCCTTAAAGAAGACGCACAGAAGATTATAGACACGGCTGCCGCGAGTAAAATAGGCAATCCGTAGATGTAACTCGGTATATATTTTGATAAGGCGGATCGGGGAGACAGGTCTTGTGTCTCCCCGATATTTATCTTCCGCAGCAGAGAATGCATTTGTTTTCAAATATCAGACGAGGAGGTCTGAAAACATCATTCACAGTTCATTAAAGAAACCTGCCTTTCATGAACGAGACACCTATAAATGGTGGGTACTCGTTACAGTCTCCATCGGTAGCCTTACTGTCGCCGGGGCGCTCTTCAACAGCTATAAGACAGAATTTCTGAAGAGATCATCGAGTATGGGCATTGACCTTTTGACGGCAAAGAAAATGGCGTCCATTGCCGGTTATCAAGAGACAATGCTGGTAGGGTTTGCTATTGCCTGCATGGGTATACTTACGTCCCTGGTCCGCGTCCCCCGTCAAAAAAATCAATAAAAGTGAGAGATATCAATTATCTTCCCGCCGGCACTTGACTCGTGGCGTCACCGGTCGTATAATATAAAGGTATACAAATATGTATTACTCAATTGGTTCCGACAAAGGAGTCAGAAATGATGTTTCCATTGAACAATAATCTGACATTACAAACCAAAGCACTCAGTCTAATATTTGTAAAGGTTAATATCATAAAACCGATAGTTGTATAGAGGTATAATGAAAATCTATTCACTCAAT
>CAWAOG010000035.1:0-145256 GCA_963783625.1 uncultured delta proteobacterium
TAGTTTCTATATTCCTTCATTGACAACGCAAGATCGTTTTGCTAATATTTGCCACGTGCCGGAGTGGTGGAATTGGCAGACGCGCCGGACTCAAAATCCGGTGTCCCTTGCGGACATGGGGGTTCAAGCCCCCCCTTCGGCACCAATAAAGTCAAAGACTTACAATACACTTCATTTGGAATACTGCTACCCGAAAATTGCGATTGTGCCCGTATTTGTGCCCATGGATTTTGACTGCATAAAAAAAACCCGTAAGAAAATACTTAAATCATGCAGAAAGGGGCTGGCTCATGCTGGCCCCTTTTTTCTTTTGCTTCTATGAGCATTTGATAAATGACTGTGTAGAAACAAACCCATACCCCCCCTATATATGGAAAAGGGACTCCATATCTAAGCGAGTATTCAACGTCCACGCACAGCCACTCCATATTTCATATACCCGTACATGGCCTTTTCTATTCAAATCTTATTAGGGGAGTCTTGCTCAAGGAGTCCACTGGGTTGGTATATGCTGGCCCCTTTTTCAATCTGAGAACTTCTTCCTGTAACACGCTGCACAGCTTATCTGACATCTATACCAACTTATACCTGGTAATCGTTGACCGTACCCAGCTGTTGGGGCAACAGTTCTATTCCTCAATATTATACACCCAAGGGAACAATACCCCTCAGGTGTATAATATATATTGCCGCTTCTTACCGATTGAAGTGGTCCTTTTTTTATTGGGTTTCTACTTCTCCAGCGTAAAGGTTACCCCTTCACCTGCGAGCTTAAAATTAACACCCTTGGTTCTTGAGAGGAGCTCGAGCACGACCCCACTCTGGTTCTTCAACCGGGTGGCGCCTGCACCTCCGCCAACTGTACCCTGAGCAGCACCACCGGAATACGTCCCGTCGAAGTCCTCAAGTTGCTTCAGCCCATAAACCTTGCCGCTTGCAGAGGCCTTGGTAATCCCTATGTCAATCACGGACAGCCCTTTTACCTTGAAGGGGTATTCCTTGCCTTCGTACTTCAGCACACCTTTTCCCCAACTCCAGCCGATGCCAGCTGCAACTTGGCCCTGCGTCAGGGTGAGGGTGGCATCGGGCTTCTTTTCCCCGGCATATACAATTCCACAGAGACCTAAAAACATTGCCATTACCAAAACAACTAATGCTGCCCTTTTCATCAAACTACCTCCTATTTTATTGGTTAAACACTTTGTCGCGCGCTCACCTTCTGGTCAAAACCCATTGTTGCATACTTTAAGCATCATTTTTAATAAAAGCTATCAGGTCTTTAGTATATTACCGAATGATAATGTCCCGGTAACCTTCCCGTTAGCTTCCTTTGGGTATCATGATGAAGTCAGTGAATACTCACAAGGAAAACATCTATGACTGATCAAAAAACACATGTCATAAAGCACCTGATCCTGCTCTTAATTGTTATTGTCCCCCTCTTTTCTTTGGGTCTATCTAATCATGGACTCTGGTCTGCCGATGAGCCGAGGGTTGCCGAGATTGGCCGTGAAATGGCGCTCACAGGTAACTGGGCAGTGCCGACGCTCAATCAAAGACCCTTTCTCGAAGAACCACCACTTTATTACGCCTCTTTAGCCCTCGCGTTCAAGATATTCGGGGTTTCCGACAAGGTAGCTCGGATCCCATCGGCCTTTTTCGCTTTTGCCGCTATTCTCGTTATCTTCTTCATGGCCAATCTCTTCTTCGGACCACGGATTGCACTGCTCTCAGGTCTTATCCTCGCAACATCAGGGGAATATTTTCGGGTGGCTCATTGGGTTGTAGTCGATAGCGCTCTCACATTCTTTATTATGAGTGCCATGTATTCATTTATTATGGGATATCTTTCTGAGACGGATAGAAAAAAGCTTCTTTATTACATCCTGTTATATGTTGCCTGTACTCTTGCTTTCTACACAAAGGGGTTTATCGGTATTGTCATACCAGGACTGGGCATTCTTGTTTTTCTCATTATCGAGCGCAACTTTAAAGAGATGATCAGGATGAAACTCTGGCTCGGTATCCTGATATTTCTTGCCCTGACGTTGCCTTGGTTTGTTGCTCTCTGGCAGCATGGAGGGACAGAGCACTTAAAAGTATTTTTCCTCCACAACCATCTTCAAAGGTTCTTTCCCAGCGGTTATGCGGGGATCATATCGGGGGCTGCCTCAGGGCATCACCATCCTTTTTATCACTACATTACTGAGTTTCCCAGCGGCTTTCTCCCCTGGAGCCTCCTTCTCATACCTGTTTTTTTCCACGCCTTTTCAAAATCTAATAGGTCAGGCGGCACCAATGTTTTGTCAGAAAAAGGGACACTCTTTTCAAAATGCTGGTTTTTCGCAGGGATTATCTTCCTGAGTATTGCTTCAACGAAACGGACGCTCTACCTCATGCCCATTTTCGCCCCTATCGCCATGCTCACAGCAGCATACATTGACTCGACGTTAAAATCACCGCAATCGTTGACGACACTCGGGAAGCTTTTTCTCTGGGTTTTTAGTATAGTTTTGCTTTTTATCGGTCTTGCCTTAACGCCTGTTTGTTTGTATATGAAGAAACTCTACCCCATGGACGTGTCCGGAACGCTTTTGATCCTGATCATCGTCTTCTCTGTATTTATGATAGCACTCTCTATTACAGCGATAAGGTATTTTCAGCAAAAAGACCTCAAAAAATACTGGATTTCAATGGATGTCTCTATCATCCTTATGCTACTCTTTGCGATAATGGTTGTGATCCCCGTCCTGGACAATCACAAAAGTTTTGTACCTTTCTGCCGTAGTATAACTGCCACGGTGCCCACCAATGTTCCACTCTATGCCTATCAAGCCGATGAAACGCTTCGGGGCGCCGTACCATTCTATACAGGACGTTATGTTATAGAGATGGAGAACCTTCAGGATATAACGCCCCTCCTTGAGAAAAATGAACCTTTCTTCATCGTGATAAGAGACAAAAAAGAGAAGACAGAAAAAGAGCTATTGAATACAGGAAAACTCTTTATTCATACAAAACAAATGATGGGTACGGACCGGACACTTGCACTCCTGTCAGACGTACCGAAAAGAAACCGTAGCGATCGGGAATCCGTTCAGGAAAATCGAAAAGGTGAAAGGAACCAAAGGGACATCGCGTAATTATCTTCTGCAATTATTGAGCAACTCTTTAGAAAGGATATAAGATGCGCGTTTTGTTAGTTGAGGATGATGAAAGGATTGCGCTGTTTGTCGTGAAGGGTTTAAGAGAAGCCGGATTTGCCGTGGATCATGCCGTAAATGGAGAAGATGGTCTGCATCTGGCGCTCACCGAACCATATGATATTATCATCGTGGACCTCATGCTGCCGAAAATTGATGGCCTTACCCTTATTTTGAAGGTGAGGGAGAATAAACCGACAGTCCCCGTGATGATCCTGAGCGCTAAGCGTTCAGTAGACGATCGAGTGAAAGGACTACAAACAGGGAGCGATGATTATCTCACAAAACCTTTTGCTTTTTCCGAACTCCTTGCCCGTGTTAATGCCCTTATCCGTCGATCCACGGGTGCGTCAAGTCCTACCAAGATGGAGGTGGCAGACCTGCACATGGATCTGCTGTCGAGAGAAGTCTTCCGATCGGGACAGAAGATCGATCTCCAGCCCAAGGAATTTGTTCTCCTCGAATATCTTATGAGGAATGTGGGCAGGGTGGTTTCAAAAACGATGATCATGGAACATGTCTGGGACTTGAATTTCGATCCTCAGACGAACATCGTCGAAGCTCGGATGAGTAAACTACGGGACAAGGTAGATGAGAATTATGAAAAGAAACTTATACACACAGTCCGGGGAGCTGGCTACATACTTAAGGAAACTGAATAAACTGCGTCATTCGGTTGCCTTCCGCCTTACCATATGGTACACGGTATTTATCGCGATATCGCTTCTTAGCGCTTTGGCGGCCTTTTACTTCATCCCGTTACATGGCTTCCAAGGCGCCAGTCAATACCTTTTAGAGGAGCTACGGGAGGAATTCCGCCGTTACTTCGGTGTTCCCGTTGCAATCCTAATCATTCTGTCTGCCGGGGTGGGTTGGTTCATGGCAAAAAAAGCGCTTTCCGGTGTGGAGGAGGTGACTCAGGCGGCAGTCGATATTACACATGGCGCGCTCGACAGACGCGTCCCTGCGACATTAAATGGAGACGAGATAGATCGTTTGGCCCAAGCCTTCAACACAATGCTGGACCGCATCCAGGAACTAATGAGTCAGATGAAGGAGATTACTGAAAATATTGCTCATGATCTCAGAAGTCCCATTACGCGCATGCGGGGTCTGGCAGAAATGACGCTGACTGTAAGAAATGCTGACGAAGATCACTTGGCTGTTACAGGTACCATTATAGAGGAGTGTGATCGGCTCCTTGAAATGATCAACGCCATGCTAGACATTTCTGAGGCGGAATCGGGTCTTATGAAACTAAAGGCAGAATCAGTGGATATTGCCGAATTGCTCCGTGACGTATCCGACCTGTTTCAGCCGGTGGCGGACAATAAGGATATACACATGGCATTGGAAACTCCTCGCTCGGCGATAGTGCTTGGCGAGCCCAAGAAACTGCAGCGCGTTTTCTCCAATCTTCTTGATAATGCTCTCAAGTATACGCCACCGGGAGGGTCTATATACATATCGATGAAGGAGGCAGACAACGCTATTATTGTCACAATCAAAGACAGGGGTGTGGGTATATCCGCAGAGGATCTGCCCCGCGTTTTCGACCGTTTCTTCAGGGGGGAGAAGAGTAGATCCACACAGGGGAATGGGCTTGGGCTTAGCCTGGCACAAGCCTTTGTCCTGGTTCATGAAGGAATAATAACTGTCACAAGCACACCCGGGCAGGGTTCTCAATTTGTAGTTACGTTACCACGAATCATTTCATCTCGTCCCGAGCATTATCAATCTTAGACCTGAGAGCCATGCACAGAGATAAAGCGGGTATGCTGTGCTCGGACATCAACGATCAATTCAACGTTGGCCTTACACAAAACATTTATCTGGTTGCTCTGCCGCTTGACTTACGTACATAATCGTATATAATCGTATATAGTTAACTACATACGCAGAAAGAGGCATATGAAGGACAGATTTGAGAGAAGATTAGATCGTGTACCGGCGGAAATTCTGATGAAGGTTGCCGGAATTGACGAGTTAAAGGGTCGCTGGGTTGGTGGATTGCAATTAAATCCCCAGGCGTTGGGGCGCTTGAAACGCTCTGTTCTGATTACCTCTACCGGTTCTTCCACTCGTATTGAAGGAGCACGGCTTACCGATGAAGAAGTAGAAAAAGTGATGCAAGGCGTACAAACCAGGAAATTGAGCGATAGAGATTCACAGGAAGTGAAGGGGTATTATGAACTTCTTCAAAATGTTTTTGATACATGGCCAAGCATCCGGTTGAGCGAAAGCACCATAAAGCATTTTCATAATCAGCTTCTCAAGTATGTAGAAAAAGACCAAAGGCATCGAGGCGATTACAAGAAAACTGAAAACGTGGTCGAAATGTTTGACGAAAAGGGAAAAAGCATGGGGATAATCTTTGCGCCCACTAAAGCCTATCTTACCCCCAAAGAAATGCGGGAACTTGTCGATTGGACCAAAGATACCCTGGAAAAACAAAAGTATCACCCCCTCCTTATTATTGGCAACTTTTTGGTAGAGTTTCTTAAAATCCACCCCTTTCAGGATGGCAACGGAAGGCTTTCCAGAATTCTCACAAATCTCTTGCTCTTAAAAGCAGGCTACCGGTATATGCCCTATGTTTCTCATGAGAAATTGATTGAAGACAACAAAACCAACTATTATCTGGCGCTTCGCAAAAGTCAGAATAGCTTCGGCGGGAAAAAGGAAGACATTTTTCCCTGGCTCCATTATTTTCTGGACATTTTACTGAAGCAATCTGAAATTGCAGCAAAACTTATTCAAAGTGAAGAGATAGAAAAGCTTCTTTCCCCGAGACAACTGCAAGTGTGGAATTATTTGCAGGAGGTCGCCGAAACTGCTCCAGGTGAAATTTGTGACAGAACCAGGATAACCAAGCCCACGGTCATCCAAGCCCTCAATAGATTAATCAAACTGAAAAAGGTTGAAAGAATAGGAATGGGAAGAGCAACGAGATACAGGAAGCTGTAATAATGCTTTACTTGTACCGAAAATGTACATAATCGTACATGGTTAACAATATACGTAAAATCATTATGCTCTCATCAATCTGATGAAGTGGTAGTCTAAGCGGGAATTCTTGTATTCCCAGCTTCCTCGTTTTTTTGCGATTCGCGTTTCGACTTTCGCGATATTTTACCTACCGCCTCTTACCTGTCTTTCCCGAACTATTTTCCTTTTCCGCCCAAATCTGCTATATCAATGGCGGATTATGAAAAGATTCTTCGTTCATACAACCGGCTGCAAAGCTAACCAGTGGGATTCTTACGTGGTGTCCGATGACCTGAAACGGGCCGGGCTTTCAAATAGGCTCTCTGAAAGAGGCCGATATTGTTGTTATCAACGCCTGCACATTGACGAGCGGCGCTGAAAGGGACATTCGGCGTTTTATCAGCCGGGCACGAAGGGAGAACGAAGGGGCGACTGTTATCCTTACCGGCTGTCACGGCCAGGTCTATCCTGAACGGGCTTTCGGGGCTGATCTTGTTCTGGGGCAGGAGGAAAAATTCCATATTGCCGGATTTCTTGGCAAAAGCGGTGTTTTTCGATCAGAAAAGGAGACATCTTTTCTGGAAAGAGTCCATATCGATAGTCTGCCTGTCGGCAAGACCCGCTTTTTTCTGAAAATTCAGGATGGTTGTCATAATTTTTGCAGCTACTGCATTGTGCCTTACGCGAGGGGTAATCCGAGAAGCAGGCCTGCCGGGGAAATTATGGAGATCATGAAAAGCCTGAAAGAGAAAGGCGTCAAGGAGGTTGTTCTCACGGGGATTGAAATCTCGGCATACCGGGACCCTGCTAACAAAGATGGATCTCAAGGCATTGCTGAAAATGCTTACTGAGGCGGAGACGCCTCCCAGAATCAGGATGAGTTCCATTGACCCTCTCTTTATTGATGATGAGTTCATGGAGATTATGGCAGGATCGGAAAAGATCATGAAGAGTCTTCATATCCCGCTTCAGAGCGGCTCTGATGATATTCTTGAGAGATGGGCAGGCGCTATACACAGACGTTCATGAGAGACCTCATGGAAAGGATCACGGAGAAGGATTCCTCATATCGGTATCGGCCTCGATGTCATTGTGGGGTTTCCGGGTGAAGATCAAGGACCGGTTCAGGGAAACAGTGAAATTTCTTGAATCAACAGATATTTATTACCTCCATGTGTTCCCTTTTTCAGCCCGTATTGGCACAAAAGCTGCTGAAATGGACGGAAAAGTCTCTGAAACGGAAAAGAAAGAACGGGTCCGCCTCCTGAGAGACCTTGATGTTGCGAAAAGACAGGCCTTTTACCGCCGCTTCATCGGCAGTAAGATGTGGATCATACCCGAAGGGAAGGTATATAAGGGAAAATATATGAGGGGTTATACGGATAATTATCTGCCTCTCCACCTCCCCTATGAGAAAAAGCTTGAAAATTGTCTTCTTGAGGTTACAATAGAAGCGATAGAAGATGGTCTCCTCCGGGGAAGTATAGCCCGATAGAGGACAAATAATTAATGATAATTTAGCTTTACGATAAAGTTTTGCGGGTTGCGGTTTAGTTTGTACTCTATGCGCTTTCCCCATGCCCTTTGCGATTGGTACCATTTACGTATTTACGGTTTTTAAAGGAGGTTATATGTTTGTTTTTGGAAATCTTTTCTCAACGATAGGAAGTATTTTAAATATGCTCCTTACCATCTATTTCTGGATCATATTTGCCCGGGCCGTTCTTTCATGGGTGAGACCGGACCCCTATAATCCCATTGTAAGAACGATCTGCCGGCTTGTTGATCCTGTAACTTACCGGATTTCAAAGATAATTCCGATGAGGGCCGGTACGATTGACTTTTCTCCTTTTATTCTTATGCTCATAATCATGTTTCTGCAGAAATTTCTTGTGAGGACCCTTATTGACATGGGAGAGAGGCTGCGTTGAAGACTGCGGATAACAACCTGTGAATATAGATATTAAAGTTATTACTAACGCGAAAAAGAGAGAGATTATGGCAGTGGGTCCTGCGTTAAAGGTCAAACTTACGTCACTCCCGCGAGATGGTCGCGCAAACGAGGAACTTATTGAATATCTTTCGGATTTTTTCCACATCAGGAAATCGGACATTAAGATCATCCGGGGGGCAAAAGAAAGAAATAAAGTTATCGCATTACCTGTTGATGATGCGACATTGAGGGCTTTTTTGCATGAAAAGGCAAAAGTTGCAACAGGTTAATTTCCTTGACAATCAAATGTTAAACTCATTATATTATCAGTCTCAAAAAAGGCTGCCTTATGATTATCAGATTATCTGAGATAGATGATACGTTAGTGGTTAAGGGCAGTATGGAGGCTTCAAGGTTTATGGAAGTAGAAAACAACGAGTTTCATATCGCGATGCCGGTGCAGTACACGCTGACGGTGAAGAAGTTTGACAATCTCCTGACCGTTACCGGCCCTGTTACATTTGAAGCTCTCTTTACCTGCGGGAGATGCCTGGAGGAATTCCAGCAATCGATTGCCATGGATATGGACATCAGGCTTGCTCCCAAAACTGAAATCCCTCAGTCGTCAGAGCTTGAACTGAAAGATGAAGATATGAATGTCTACTATTATGAGAGCGATGAAATCGACCTTGATCCCTTTATCTATGAAGAAGTCCTGCTTGATATGCCCTTCAGACCTATTTGTACGGTGGATTGCCAGGGGCTTTGTGGAATATGCGGTAAGAACAAAAACTTCGAAACCTGTAATTGCAATGAAACATCTCGTACCCTTCTCGGGGAAAAACTAAAATCTTTTTTAAATTAATAAGGAGTACACAATGGCTGTTCCGAAGAGAAAAACTTCAAAGACAAGACGTGATAAGCGGCGTACACACGACAAGGCGACACCGGTGACTGTTGTCCTCTGCCCTAACTGCAAGGAACCGAAGCAGCCGCATGTAGTTTGTCCGAAATGCGGCATGTATAACGGGAAAAAGTATTTAGAGGTCGAGGAAGTCTAAGAGGATGATACGGATTGCCGTAGACGGAATGGGGGGCGATTTTGCGCCTCAGGCTATCGTTAAGGGTGCTGAATCGGCAGCCAATGAAGGTATAGCTGAAGTAGTGCTCGTAGGCGATGAAACCCTTATGAAGCCCTATATCCATAACACAAAAGGCCTGGAAATTGTCCATACGCCGGTTTATGTGGCAATGGACGAATCGCCTTCTACTGCCCTCAGGAAGAAGAGAGATTCTTCTATTAATAAAGCCTTTGAACTGCACAAAAGCGGTGATGTACAGGCTGTTGTTTCTGCCGGCAATTCCGGTGCTACAATGGCCTTTGCCACCTTTACCCTTGGAAGGATCGCCGGTGTTGACAGGCCGACTATTGCCGTCCTCCACCCCAACGAAGGCGACAGGCTGTCGATCCTCCTTGATAGCGGCGGCACCGTGGATTGTAAACCGACACATTTCGCCCAGTTCGCACTTATGGGAGAGGCCTTTGCCCGCTTGTTCCAGGGGATTGATGCCCCCGGGTCGGCATTCTCACCAATGGCGCAGAAGAAACAAAAGGAAATGAGCTGACGCGGGAATCCCATGCGCTTATTAAGAACCTTGGGCATCAATTATATCGGATATGTGGAAGGCGGCGATATAACAAGCGGAAGGGCTGATGTGGTTGTAACCGATGGTTTTGTAGGCAATATTGCCCTGAAAGTAAGCGAAGGCGTGGCGGAGTTTATTTTTCAATTTTTTTAAGGAACATATTGAGAAAAGTTTCAAAGCATAAGATCGGATATCTTTTGCTGAAAGATATATTCAAGTCACTCAAGAAAAAGACCGATTATGCGGAAACAGGCGGGGCGCCGCTTCTTGGGGTCGATGGGGTCTGTATTATCTGCCACGGAAAATCGAATGGAAAGGCGATACGGAACGCGATAGCGCTGGCGAAAAAATTTGTGGAAAAAAATCTGAACGAATCAATTCAAGAAGCCATGCAGGTTTACCAATCACTTCAGAAGACAAAGGAGAGATAGGAATGGATTATTTTTTAACGGAGGACCAGAAGAGTATTCAGAAAATGGCACGAAAGATTGCTGAAGAAAAGATAGTGCCCGTCAGGGCGGAGCTTGATGAAACCGGTGAATTCCCCTGGGCTATTATGAAAAATTGTGCAGAGACGGGCCTTTTCGGGGTAAGTATCCCTGAAGAATATGGCGGAATGGGCGGAGGGTCCTTTGAGAATTGTATTGTCGTTGAGGAATTAAGCAAGGCCTGTCTCGGTGTATCGGTGAGCTATGCAGCGTCATTGCTCGGGGCCTATCCGATTCTCCTGGGCGGTTCTGAAGAACAGAAGAAAAAATACATTCCCCAGATAGCCAGCGGAAAGAAGCTCGGTGCCTTTGGTCTTACGGAGGCGAATGCGGGAAGCGATGCCCAGGGTATCAGAACAGAGGCAAAAAAGGTCGGCGATGAATATATTCTAAATGGCACAAAACAGTGGATAACAAATGGCGGTGAGGCGGAGATCTATACTGTTATTGCCATGACAGACAAATCGAAAGGGCGGCAGGGGAGCAACGGCATTTATCCTTGAAAAGGGCATGGAAGGGTTTACGTTCGGCAAAAAGGAGAACAAGCTTGGTATCAGGGCTTCCGCGACAAGGGAACTCGTGTTTCAGGATTGCAAAGTTCCGAAGGAAAATGTTATAGGTAGAGAGGGGATGGGGTTCATCCTTGCCATGAGGACATTTGACAGGACACGTCCCGGCATCGGCGCCCAGGCTGTTGGTGTTGCCCACGGTGCCCTGGATGCGGCGGTTCAGTATGCGAAAGAGAGAGAGCAGTTTGACAGAAAGATTATCAGCTTTCAGGCAATTCAGCATATGCTTGCCGATATGGCAATACAGGTCGAGGCCGCCCGTGCTCTCGTATATGCCGTGGCGCGATATATCGACAGCAAACCCAAGGATTTTTCCAAGGTATCGGCAATGAGCAAGGTCTTTCCCAGCGATGTGGCCATGAAGGTTGTCGTCGATGCTTTGCAGGTTTTTGGCGGATACGGATATATGAAAGAATATCCTATTGAGAAGATGATGCGTGATGCGAAGATACTCCAGATCTATGAGGGCACGAACCAGATCCAGAGAAACATTATCGCCCTTGAGCTTATCAAGGAAGCCGCTTCGCGCAAGAAATAAGATTTCAAATTGAACGTCGATTTGAAATGTAATAAAAATGAGGAGAGAAATTTCAAATTTCATATTAGAGATTTGAGATTAAAAAAAGGACATAGATGAAAAAGATTGGCATTGTTTTTCCAGGTCAGGGTTCACAATATATCGGCATGGGCAGGAAACTGTACGACAGGTTCGATTTTGTAAAGGAATATTTTGCCAGGGCAGATAAAGCCCTCGGTTTTTCCATAACCGACCTGTGTTTCAATGGTCCTGAGGATGAGTTGAGGCAGACATATAATACCCAGCCGTCACTTGTGCTTATCGGTTATGTGGTATGGCAGGTCCTCAAGGAACAGACCGGCATTAAGCCTTATCTTATGGCCGGTCACAGCCTGGGTGAGTATACGGCGCTCCTGGCAAGCGGTTTTTTTACCTTTGAAGATGCCCTTGCCATAACGCGCAAAAGAGGTCTTTTCATGGAAGAGGCCTGTCCGAAAGGCAAGGGCGGTATGGTTGCCCTCATTGGTGCCGACATGACAAAGATCGGATCTATACTTAAAGAAATATCCCACGACGATTACGTGGCGGTGCCCGCGAACCTCAATTCTGCGGAACAGGTGGTTTTATCAGGGGACACGGAAGCATTGAAAGAAGCTGTTGAGAAATCGAAAGGCTCTTACAAAAAGGCCGTATTTCTCAATGTCTCAGGTCCTTTTCACAGCCCTCTCATGAAGAAGGCGGCAGAGAAGCTGAAAGATGAACTCTCAAAGCTTGTCCGGAATGACATGGAAGTCCCTGTTGTTTTTAATGTGGATGCCATACCGGGGCAGGACAAACAATGCTGTAGAGGATAAGCTCTACCAACAGATGTTTCGCCTGTTCAATGGGAGATGTCCGTAAAGAAGATGGCCGAAGAGGGTGTCGAGCTTTTTATTGAGGTTGGTCCTCAGAAGGTGCTTACAAACCTCATCAAGAGGATAGTCCCCGATATTCCCTGTTATAATGTGGAATCAATGGAAGAGATCGAAATGGTAAAGGGGCTTCTTGCATGAATGAAATGGTGACGATTGTAACAGGCGGCGCCCAGGGGATCGGCCGGACTATTGCCAGATTTTCTCGCTGAGAAGGGGAGCGACATCGCCATTTTTGATATTATGGATGGAGCTGAAGCATGCGCCGAGATCAGCGCTCAAGGGCAGAAAATGCCGGTTCTACCAGGTAAACGTGGTTGATACTCAGATGGTAAAGGATGCCGTTGATCAAGTGGTAAAGGATTTTGGAAAACTTGACAATCTTGTAAATAATGCCGGTATTACCAGGGACAATCTGCTTCTCAGGATAAAAGAAGAAGACTGGGACGCGGTCCTTAATGTGAATTTGAAAAGTGTTTTTAACTGTACCAAAGCTGCGGTAAAGCATATGCTGAGGACAGGCGGCAGCATCGTCAATATCTCCTCTGTTGTGGGGGTCATGGGAAATGCCGGGCAGGCCAACTACTCGGCAAGCAAAGCCGGTATGATCGGTTTTACGAAAAGCGTGGCAAAGGAATATGCGGAAAGGGGTATACGGGTCAACGCGGTTGCCCCCGGTTTCATCAGTACAAAAATGACGGACGCGCTTGACGAAAAGACAAAGGAAGAGATGTTTAAAGCAATTCCCTTGAAACGACTTGGGGAATCAAAAGATGTTGCCTATGCGGTATATTTTCTTCTTTCAGAATATGGAAGTTATATAACCGGGGAGGTGATAAACGTCAACGGCGGTTTACACATGTAATAGAGAAACACATGCAATGCATTTTTTAATAAAACAGGAGGTGGCTTAATGTCAGCAGTAATTGAAAAAGTAAAAAAGATGATCGTGGACCAACTCGGGGTAAGTGAATCGGAAGTATTTCCAGAAGCAAAATTTATCGATGACCTTGGGGCGGATTCTCTTGATATCGTAGAGCTTATCATGGCACTGGAAGATGAGTATGGTATTGAGATCCCTGACGAAGACGCGGAGAAAATGGAAACCGTCGGTGATGCAATCAAATACATTGAAGACGCATCTGGCGAAATAAACGTTAAGAGGTGGATACATTGAAACGAAGGGTAGTGGTAACCGGTGTCGGGCTTGTTACGCCCCTCGGTGTTGGTATAGACAACGTTTGGCAGAGAATCCTGAATGGTGAATCAGGAGTAGCGCCGATTACACGTTTTGACGCAACCCGGCATGACACAAAATTTGCCGGTGAAGTAAAGGACTTTAAAGCGGAAGAGTATATGTCTCACAAAGGAGGTAAAAAGGGTCGACCTTTTTATCCAGTATGCTCTTGCCGCGGCAAAGATAGCCATGGATGATTCCGGCCTTGATATGACGAAGGAAGACGCCGAACGTGTCGGCGTTGTCGTCGGTACGGGGCTTGGAGGGCTGCCGACGCTGGAAAAATATCACAGCATACTGCTTGAGAGGGGACCGGGCAGGATTTCGCCCTTCTTTATCCCCATGCTCATAGCAAATGAGGCGCCTGGTCATATTGCCATCCAGTACGGAATGAAAGGACCGAACCTCTGTATTGTCACTGCCTGTGCCACAGGCACCCATTCGATTGGAGATGCGACGAGGGTCATACAGTATGGTGATGCCGATGTCATGGTGGCCGGAGGCACGGAAGCGAACCTGACGCCTCTCACCGTGGGGGGATTTAACGCCATGAAGGCCCTCTCCACGAGAAACGACGAGCCGACAAAGGCGTCACGTCCCTTTGACAAAGACAGAGATGGTTTTGTTATTGCCGAAGGCTCCGGCATTGTCATTCTTGAAGAGCTCGAACATGCCTTGAAAAGAGGCGCCAGAATCTATGCTGAAGTTGCCGGTTATGGGTACAATGGCGACGCCTATCATATTACCGCGCCGGCCCCTGATGGTGAAGGTTTTATTCGCTGCATCAGAATGGCGCTGAAAGATGCCGGTTTGTCTCCTGACGATGTGGACCATATCAATGCCCACGGCACATCAACAGACCTCAATGATCAGACGGAGACGCTGGCAATAAAGGCAGTATTTAAGGAAAAAGCATACAAAATACCTGTCAGTTCAACAAAGTCCATGGTGGGCCATTTACTCGGCGCGGCAGGCGCGGTAGAGGCGATATTCAGCATCCTCGCCATGAGGGACAATATTTGCCCGCCCACAATCAATTATGAAACACCAGATCCTGATTGTGATCTGGACTATGTGCCGAACAAGGCCCGCAGTCACGCGATAAATGTTGTCCTCTCAAATTCATTCGGTTTTGGCGGAACAAACGGCACTCTTATTTTCCGGAGATATGAGCAGTGAAAATTGCCATCGGGTCAGACCATGCCGGTTTTGAATTGAAGGAATATGTAAAGGGAATATTGCTGGAACGGCATGAGACCGTAACCGATGTCGGCACTAATAGGTCTGGAATCTGTTGATTACGCTGATTTCGGGCTCAAAGTCGCTGAACTTGTATCGCTGGGAGAAGTCGAAAAAGGTATTCTGGTCTGCGGCACCGGCGAAGGTATGAGTATTATTGCCAATAAAGTAAAAGGCATAAGGGCGTCTCTCGTTTTTGATCTCTACACGGCCATTCAGAGCAGGCGTCACCTCGATGCCAATATTCTTGTTCTCGGCGGCAGGGTAACCGGAAAGGGCCTTGCTGAAGAGATAGTAAAGGCCTGGCTCGATACCCCTTTTGAAGGGGGCCGGCATCAGAAAAGAATTGATAAGATTACAGCCTGGGAAAATACATATATGGGTAAAAGATGAAACTAGAAGGAAACGACAGAGAAATATTTGATCTTGTGAAGCGTGAACTGGACAGGGAAGAGTATAGCCTGATCCTCATTGCTTCCGAAAATTATGTCGATGCCGATGTCCTTGCCATGCAGGGTTGTGTGCTGACGAACAAGTATGCGGAAGGGTATCCGTCTAAACGCTATTACAGCGGTTGCAGGTATCTTGATGACATTGAAGCTATTGCCATTGAGCGGGCAAAGACCCTTTTCAGGGCCGAACACGCCAATGTGCAGCCCCATTCAGGTTCTTCTGCCAATATGGCCGTATATTTTGCCGTCCTCGACAGAGGCGACACGGTCCTCGGTATGGATATTGCCCATGGAGGACACCTGACACACGGAGCGGCCCCGAGCTTTTCGGGAAAATGGTATCGGGCGGTTTCCTATGGGGTATCTGCCAAAGATGAAATGCTCGATTATGATGAGATTAAAAGCATTGCCCGTCGTGAAAAGCCGAAACTTATCATCGCCGGGGCCAGCGCTTATTCGAAGATAATTGATTTTCAGAAATTCCGCGAAATCGCCGATGAAGTGGGCGCCTATCTTCTTGTCGATATGGCGCATATTGCCGGTCTCGTAGCGGCAGGCACTTCATCCTGACCCTGTTCCGTCACGCGCATTTCGTGACGACTACAACCCACAAGACGCTCAGAGGACCCAGGGGCGGTCTTATTCTCTGTAAGAGCGAATTTGCGAAGAAGATCGATTCAGCCATTTTCCCCGGTATCCAGGGCGGGCCGCTCATGCACGTTGTTGCCGCCAAAGCCGTTGCGCTGAAGGCTGCCATGACCGATGAGTTTAAAGAGTATCAGCGGCAGATTATCATAAACGCGCAGTATATGGCGAAATGTATGGCTGGTCTCGGTTTCAGGATCGTCTCAGGCGGCACTGATAACCATCTCTTCCTCGTCGATCTGAACGCGAAAAATGTAACAGGCAAAGAAGCCCAGGAAGCCCTTGAGGAAAGCGGTATCATGGTGAACAAAAACCTCATTCCTTTTGACACAAAGAACCCCAATACGACAAGCGGTATCCGTATCGGGACCCCCGCCGTGACAACACGGGGCATGAAAGAAAAGGAAATGGAGATCATCTGCGAACTTATTGATAGCGTCTTAAAGGACATTAATAATATACAGCTTCGCGTTGATACACGAGAAAAAGTCAGGACACTCTGTAAACAATTTCCCTTTTATTCACGCATATACGATATATGAAACCAAAGCGTCCCGATTGGGATTCCTACTTCATGGAGATCGCACAAATTGTTTCAAAGAGGTCTACATGCATGAGGAGGAACGTTGGGGCCCTTATTGTCAAGAATAAACAGATCCTTGCCACAGGATATAACGGCGCTCCCATAGGCCTCAAGCATTGCATGGAAGTGGGTTGTCTCCGAGAGCAGATGAAGATAGCTCCCGGCGAGCGGCATGAACTCTGCAGAGGCCTCCACGCGGAACAGAATGCCATCATCCAGGCGGCCTATCACGGGGTAACGATCAACAGGGCGCACCTGTATTGCACCCACCTGCCCTGTTCTATCTGCATCAAGATGCTCATCAACTCGGGGATCGAGAAGGTTTTTTACCTCGATGGTTACCCTGATGATCTGTCCCTGAAAATGATCGATGAATCGTCCATTCATATTGAAAAAGTAGATTTCGAAAAACATGAGAACAGCGCTCCTGTGAAGAATGTACCAGGTGTCTCTCGACCCAAAACTCAAGCGAAACGTAAAACACAAAAAGGTCCCCGTAAATCATGAAATGTCCCCACTGTGACCATTTGGAGAGCAAAGTACTCGATTCGAGACTGAGCAAGGAAATGGACACCATCAGGCGCAGGAGGGAGTGCCTCAAGTGCGGCAAACGGTTCTCGACAGCCGAGCGGATGGAAGAAGGACTCCCTCTTGTCATTAAGAAAGATGATAGACGGGAAGTATTCGACAGGATGAAGATACTGAACGGTTTGAAAAAGGCCTGTGAAAAAAGACCCATCAGTATTACCAATCTTGAAAAGGTTGTTTCACGCATCGAATACAACCTTCTGGAAAAAGGCGACCATGAGATCAGCGCTTCCGAGATTGGAGAAATGGTCATGGAGGAATTGAGAAAGCTCGATGAAGTGGCATATGTTCGTTTTGCCTCTGTTTACAGACAATTCAGGGATATTAATGAATTTATGAGCGAATTAAAAGATCTTCTCTTGAAAAAAGAGGAATAGTAATTCATAATAAGCGATCAACTTTTATGAGTGAGAAAAGTGTTCTTGTTTCCGGTCTTATGTAACTGAAAAAGGATTTCATGTGAAAGACGAACAATACATGCGTATGGCCCTTTCTCTCGCGCGAAAAGGACTTGGCGGCACATCACCGAACCCGATGGTTGGCGCTGTCCTTGTGAAAGCCGGAAAAATTGTCGGCAAAGGATACCATAAAAAGGCAGGCGGACCACACGCTGAAGTAGCCGCGCTTTCTGACGCGAAAGAAGAAGCAAAGGGTTCAGTGCTCTATGTGAATCTTGAGCCATGCGTGCACCTGGGGAAAACACCGCCCTGCGCTGACGCGCTCATCGAAGCTGGGATTAAGAAGGTTGTCGTCTCCATGCTTGACCCCAACCCCCTGGTGAACGGAAAAGGGGTACAAAAACTGAGAAAGGCCGGCATCGATGTGAAGGTGGGGCTCCTCGAAGAAGAAGCGAAGAGGCTCAACGAAGCCTTCATTGTTTCCATGGAGCGCAAAAGACCCTTCTTCACGTTAAAGGCTGCTTTAAGCCTCGACGGGAAGATTGCCACAAAGACCTGCGATTCCAAATGGATCTCCAATGAAGAATCACGAAAATACACGGACAGCCTGCGCGCTGTCGCCGATGGCATTCTGGTAGGCATCAATACGGTCATTGCTGATAATCCAATGCTCATTCCAAAAATTGTGCGGCCGAAAAAAATCCCCGTCCGGATTGTCCTTGATTCAAAACTCAGGATACCGCTTGCCTGTGATATGGTAAAAACTTCGGAAAAATACCCGACGTGGATATTCACCGGCGAAGACTCACGGGCGGACAAAGAGACAAAATTAAAGTCCATGGGCATTGATGTTATCCGGGTCCCTAAAGACGAAAACGGCAGGGTGTCCCTCAAACACGTCTGTGATGAACTGTATAAACGGGGGATTATGGATGTCATCGTTGAGGGCGGCGGAGAGGTCAACAGCGCGCTTCTCAAGGAAGGACTCATCGATAAAATATTTTTCTTCTATGGTTCCATATTGATTGGCGGCAAGGGGGCCTTCAATCTCATAGGCGGGAAAGGTATCGATTTTCTGAAAGATGCTTACCGGATCGATATTGTGGCAATGAAACGATTCAAAGATAATATCTGCATAGAAGGTTATGTTCACAGGAATCATTGAAGATATTGGCGTCATTGCCAATATCAATAAGATGGCAGGCCGGTGGGAGATTTCTCTCAAAACGGCCTTGCCGCCGGCCACCATCAAAGAAGGTGACAGCATCAGTGTTGATGGCGTATGCCTCACAGTAACGAAACTTTCCAATAATACTTTTTCCGTTGACGCTTCTCTTGAAACCTTGCGCCTTACTACTCTAAAGGACAAAAGGGCCGGTCAGAGGGTAAACCTTGAGCGGGCCATGAGCGCTGAGAACCGCTTCGGGGGCCACCTTGTGACGGGCCATATCGATGGTGTCGGCTCCATCATCGAAAAAAAGAAAGAAGGCGATTCAACGCAGCTCGTCATCGAAGTTTCTCCGTCACTTTCGCGCTATATTGTCGGGAAAGGGTCCATCGCAATCGACGGGATAAGCTTGACAGTCAACGAACAACGTGATAATATATTTTCAGTTAACATAATTCCGTACACTGTTTCTCGAACGACAATAGGCGAAAAGAACCTGCGGGATGCAATCAATATAGAGACAGATATCATAGGAAAGTATGTGGAGAGTTTTATCACAAAAAACAAAAGTAAAAGTATCGACATGGATTTTCTGTACCGGCACGGATACGTAAAAGGAGAATAGAACATGGCAATTTCGAGCATCGATGACGGTCTTCGGGACATTCGCGAAGGAAAGATGGTCATCATCGTCGATGATGAAGACAGGGAGAATGAAGGGGACATCATGATCGCCGCGGAGAAGGTAACGCCGGAGGCGATCACGTTCATGGCACGATATGCCTGCGGTCTCATCTGTTTATCTCTCACAGAGAAACGGGTCCGTGAACTGAAGCTTCCCCTCATGGTAGAGAACAACACCTCTCAATACAAGACGGCCTTTACGGTCTCCATTGAAGCAAAGCACGGTGTTACAACAGGCATTTCCGCCCATGACAGGGCCCGTACCATCCAGGTTGCCATTGATGATAAGTCAACAGCAGATGATATTTCACGGCCGGGCCACATCTTTCCGCTCATGGCGAGAAAGGGCGGGGTGCTTGTCCGGGTAGGCCATACGGAAGCTTCTGTTGATCTTGCCCGCCTTGCGGGGCTCAAGCCTGCCGGGGTTATCTGCGAGATCATGAATGAAGACGGCACTATGGCAAGGCTTCCTGAACTGGAAATATTCGCGGAAAAACACGGCCTGAAGATAGTGACCATAGCTGACCTCATCAAATACAAGATGCAGAATGAGAAACTTGTGCGTCGTGTTGTGGAGACAAGAATTCCTACACGGTTTGGCGGTGAATTTACCGTTATCGGCTATGAAAATGATGTTGACAAAAAGACGCACCTGGCCCTCGTTAAGGGCGACATCAAGGCCGATGACGCAGTCCTTGTCCGGGTGCATTCGGAGTGTTTTACCGGCGATGTCCTTGGCTCGCTCCGGTGCGACTGCGGAGAACAACTCCAGGCGGCGATGAAGATGATCGAGCGAGAGGAGAAGGGTGTTTTCCTCTATATGAGACAGGAAGGACGGGGCATCGGACTTGTTAATAAATTAAAGGCATACAGTCTTCAGGATAAAGGCCACGACACAGTAGAGGCGAACCTTGCCCTCGGATTTTCCGCCTGACCTCCGCGATTACGGTATAGGCGCGCAGATCCTGGCCGACATCGGCGTGAGAAAGATGAGGCTTCTTACCAATAACCCGAAAAAGATAAAAGGCCTCGAAGGGTATGGACTTACTGTCACCGAGAGGGTGCCCATCGAGATGGAACCGACGAAAGGACAATGTGGCCTATCTCAAGACCAAGCAGGAGAAGCTTGGTCATATTCTCAATAACCTATAAGGAGCGAATATGATACGAGAGGGAAAACTCAACGCAAAAGGTTTCAGGTTCGCTATTGTTGTAAGCCGGTTCAACAGCTTCATTACCGAAAGACTGCTCGAAGGGGCCCTTGACGCGCTGAAACGGCATGGAGCAGAGGAAAAACAGATTGAGATTTACAAAGTCCCCGGTGCTTTTGAGATACCGCTTGTGGCGAAACTTCTCGCGAAGAAAAAAGAGATCGATGCCATTATCTGTCTCGGTACGGTTATCAGGGGAGCAACTCCGCATTTTGACTATGTAGCATCGGAAGTATCAAAGGGGATAGCCCAGTCATCCCTTGAAATTGAAAAACCCATATCCTTCGGTATTATCACAAGCGATAATATTGAACAGGCCATAGAACGGGCTGGGACTAAATCAGGCAACAAAGGTTTCGATGCCGCAATCTCGGCCATTGAAATGGTGAATCTCATAAAGGAAAATAACTTGTGCGGCGAAGGAAAGCGAGAGAATTAGCACTGAAAATGCTCTACCAGATGGAAACCAACAGTGAAGATACTGACCATGCACTGGCAAGATACTGTGAAACATTTCCCTACCAGCAGGATGTTATAGACTACACACGGGTGCTCCTTTCCGGCATAGAACGGGAAAGGGATGCCATAGACGGGCTTGTTAAGAGCGCCAGCGACAACTGGAGGCTTGACAGGATAACCTATGTGGACATCAACATCCTCAGGCTCGGTATATACGAAATGCTTTATTCCGAAGATGTACCTCCCAAGGTGGCCATCGATGAGGCCATCGAGATCGCAAAGAAATACGGCAATGAAGATTCCCGTGAATTTATCAACGGTGTCCTCGACAGGGTCTTGAAAGATTTTTATAAGAAAGAAAAACAAGCCGGCGGCAAGAGCCGGTAAAGCCCTGCGGGCGGTTCAAGGTATCGAGGTCTCAAGGTCGTAGAGACCGTGCAAAGCTATGAGGGCGATGCCAAGTCGCTTCAGAGATAGTAACAAGACGCAAGGAGAAGGCACAAACCATAAGCAGTAATTCAATACGTTAGTTATTTTTGTTCGACGGTATGCTTTATTTTAATTTGAATGGTAATGCAACTTGGGTTATATGGCTCATTTCGTTATTGATGGATATAACTATATAAACAGAGTACGAAACACAAGCTGTCGGGGATACGAACCTCGACATGCTCCGGCGTACCTTCCTTGATAAACTTTTCCAGTACAAAAAAGCAAAAGGCGCGAAGATAACGGTTGTCTTCGATGCCTACAATAGTTATTCCCTGACGAGACAGCGGGAGAGCTACAAGGGGATTGATGTGGTCTATTCGAAGGAGAATGAGACGGCCGATGAGGTGATGATCGGCTGGATACGGCAGAAACGGGCGGGCATGGTTGTCGTCACGTCAGACCGGGCGATCATCGATGAGGCAAAGGCGAATGGGGTGCCATTCCTGACGTCGGTGAAGCTTGCTGAGATGATGGCAGCGCCGTCTCCATTATTCGTAAAGGATGAGGAAGATGATTATGGTCCGTCTCAGGGAATGAAGAAGGGCAATCCCCGCAAACTCCCCAAGAAACTCCGTAAAGTTACGAAGGCTATCGACAAATTATAATAATCTAAAACGATAAATGATCTGAAGCTATGAATCTGTGTTTTGTGCTCGGAGTTTTCAATTGGGTGCAGCTTCGCTGAAAACATCGATGCAATTAATATTATTGACAACACTTTGGGAAAAAGACTATTATGGAATAAGGCACATGCAAAATGGCCTTCAGTGTGTGTTTGGTAGTTGGCCCCAATTCGTGAAGCGGCATCCGACCGCCTGCATCAGGGCGCTGTGCGTTATGCTGGAATTGAAGGAGGTTTTTATTCATGTCGGATGATTCCTCAAGACAAGAGCTAATCGAAGCCGATGTTCTCTGCGTGGGCGGCGGCATAGCGGGCCTTATGGCTGCAATCAGAGCAGGCGAACTGGGCGCCAAAGTCGTCGTTGCCGAAAAAGGAAATGCCCTGTTCAGCGGTCGTGGGCGCGCTGGAAACGATCATTTCTGGTGTTACATACCGGAAGTGCACGGCTCTGACATAGACATCTTCCTGAAAGAATGCCTGAAAGGACCTAAGCTGAGGATAATGCAGTCAGGGACAAGCATGAAGGTGATGCGAACCTTCATGGAGAAATCTTTCGACATCGTGAAGCTCTGGGACAGTTGGGGGATTCCCATGAAGCACGACGGAAAATGGGATTTCGCAGGACATTCCTTCCCCGGCGATGTGCTGACCCACCTCAAATATCAGGGACGATGGCAAAAAAAGGTCTTGATGGAGAAAGCCCTGGAAAAGGGAGTTCGGATAGTCAACCGGGTGATGGTTTTCGATCTCCTGCGCGACAACGAAGGTATTGTCGGTGCGATCGGCATCGATACAAGACAGGACAAGACGATCGTCTTTCGGGCCAGAAGTGTCATCGTGGGGACCGGTGTCACGGACAGGCTTTATCCGTCGCCCGTACCGGGTTGGATGGCGAGCACTCCCAACTGCCTGACCCTGACCGGTGACGGCAAAGCCATGACTTACAGGGCCGGCGGTACGCTGGTAGGTCCGGAGAGTCCCAAGCGCCACATGGGTCCGCGCTATTTTGGCCGGTTCGGACAGGCCACCTGGGTCGGGGTTTTGAGAGACCCCCAGGGCAAACCGATCGGTCCCTATGTGACAAAGCCGGACAGAAAGTACGGCGACATGACCATGGAGGTAAGGAGCAGCATTCTTGAGGATTACCTGAAATCGGGCAGAGGGCCTGTGTACATGGATTGCAGAGGTATTGCCGAGGAAGATTATGAATACATGATGAAGGCCTTCATACATGAAGGTATGTCTTCAGTCGTGGATTACATGAAGGAGGAAGGGATAGATCTCAGGAAGAATCCGGTGGAGTTCGGCACTTACCACATAAACCCCGAGGGGAAGATATTGATCAACGAAAAGGCGGAGACTTCATTGAAGGGCCTCTATGCTGCCGGAGACGAGTCGATCGTCAGCATCGGTCCTGCAGCTACCTATGGATGGATAGCCGGTGAAAGCGCCGCCCTTTACGCGAGAACCGCTGCCGATCTGGAGATCGGCAAGGTCGCAGCACAGATTGAGGAAAAGAGGCGGACGGTCGAAGAGATCAGCAATCGGAAAGACGGACCGGACTGGAGCGAGGCTAACATCGCTCTCCAGCAGATCATGCAGGATTATGCAGGACTGGTAAGAACAGAGCCGATGCTTACAGCAGGCTTGAGTTATATCCGACGGTTGAAGGAAAAGATCTATCAGGGGCTTACCGCTCGAAACAGGTGGGAACTGACCCGTTGCCTCGAAACGCGAAACCTGATAGAACTTGGAGAACTCGTGCTGCTTTCGGCCAACGAACGGAAGGAGACGCGAGGTCTGCACGACAGGCCCGATTATCCCCTCACCGATCCTGTCCTGGACGGCAAAGCCATCTTCGTGAGGCAGGCGGACGGGAAACCGGTCATGGAATGGAGGAAAGTGCAGTAGGAACCGAGGGACGACCGCTGCGCTCGGACGAGGGACGCAAATGCAACCATGCAGGCCCGCCCGCGTGGGACGAGAGGAAGGAAGGAGATAATATGCCGCCGCATATAGATGAAAGCAAGTGTGTCAGGTGCGGGTCCTGTGCTGACGTGTGCGCAGAAGACGTATATTTCGGGTCTGAGCCGGGGAAAGTACCAATTATAACCTATCCGGGGTTCTGCTTTCATTGCAACTGTTGCGTGGAAGAGTGCCCGGCAAAGGCGATACACCTCAGGATTCCGCTGCCGGAAATGCTTCTCTACAAGTAGCGTTTTTTAAACGCAATAAATAAGCGGGGAGGCAACGCATGAAAATTGACATTTTTACCCACGTTATGACCAGGAAGTACAGGGATGCACTTTACAAATACGGGGATAAATTCGCCACGGAAAGGGCTGTCCAGGCAAATCGACCCACCCTCACCGACAATGAGCTGAGGCTTACTAAATTTGAAGGGTACGAAGACTACGCACAGGTCCTGTCAACCACCATGCCGCCCCTGGAAGAGATAGCGAGCCCCCGTGAGGCGGCGGAGCTTGCCCGTATCTCAAACGATGAAATGGCTGCAATGGTGGCGGATAACCCCGGAAGGTATGTCGCTGCTATTGCAAACCTGCCCATGAATGACATGGATGCTGTGTTAAAAGAGGTGGAGCGGACGATTAAGGAGTTGGACTTTAAGGGCGTCCAGATTTATACCAGGATGAATGGGAAGCCTATCAGCACAGAGGAGATGACACCCCTCTATGAACTGATGTGCAGCTACGATCTACCCATCTGGATCCACCCTATGCGCAGCTCCAGCCAGCCGGATTATTCCACGGAAACGGTCTCCTATAACCAGCTCTTCTCCATATTCGGCTGGCCTTACGATACTACGACTGCTATGGTGCGCCTCGTCTTTGCCGGTATTTTCGAGAAATTTCCCACCATAAAGCTGATCACCCATCATCTGGGAGGCATGGTACCCTATTTCTCGGATCGGCTCATCGTCCACTACAATAACGGCTTGCAGCGCCTCGGCGCAGAGCATTTCCCGGGGCTGACAAAACATCCGGTGGATTATCTGAGGATGTTCTACGCTGATACCGCTCTTGACGGGAACAGCAACTACTCGATGGAGTGCGGGCTTGCCTTCTTCGGCGAGGATCACCTCCTCTTTGGCACCGATATGCCCTATGATGTGGAAAGCGGGGGCGTCTCCATTCGGGAAACGATCAAGGCAATCGACAGGATGAATATATCCGAACCGACACGGACGAAGATATACGAGGGTAATGCACGGAGGCTGCTCCATCTCTGAGATCGGCCTGACGTCAAAACAGGCATGTAAAGGTTATTCTTGAGAACACGGGAGGTTATTATGAGATGCAGAACGAGAACACGGGAGGTTTTTATGAGATGCAGAACGGTTATTGTTGTAATAGGATTTGTATGTGTATCATTCGCTCTGTCGGCGGGCTCTCTTTGGAGCCAATCTGCCTTTCCCACGAAACCTGTCAAATAATAGTCAGCTTTGCCCCGGGTGGTGTGGTAGATATATCGACAAGGGCGCTCGCTGCCAAGGCTGAGAAGTTCCTCGGGCAGCCCTTTGTGATCACCAATAACGGCGGAGGTGGCGGAACGGTCGCCGCGAGCATCATCGCCACGCAAAATCCTGACGGCTACAATCTCTTTTCAGGAACATCTACGGCGCTTGTCCGCATGCCCCAGTACCGAAAAGTGCCTTACAGTCATAATGACTTCGTGCCTGTCATGCAACATGCTTCAACGGAAAGCGGACTCGCCGTGAGGGCTGACTCTACCTTTAAAACCCTGAAAGACCTCGTGGAGTATGCGAAGAAAAACCCGGGAAAAGTTAAGTACAGCACCCTGGGCATAGGTTCGCCCATGCACCTCTCCATGGAATTTATCGCCAAACAAGAAGGCATTACGTGGACACACGTGCCCTATACGGGCAGCATGCCTGCGGTTACGGCATTGCTCGGAGGCCATGTGACGGCCGCCTCCGCAAGTACCGAATGGAAGCCCTTTGTGCTGGATGGCACACTGCGCCTGCTTGCCACGCACGGCGAGAAGCGGATGAAGAACTTCCCCAATGTTCCCACTCTGAAAGAACTGGGCTACGATTTCTACAACGACACAACATTCATTATAATGGCCCCTAAGGGGACGCCCATGCCGATTGTGAAGAAGCTCGAAGACGCCTTCCACAAGGCTTGGGCGGATCAGGAGTACCTCGATCTGCTTGCCAGGATCGATCACACGCCGGCCTTCAGAAACTCTGAAGACACGAGGAAATTCCTGGAAGCCGCTTACGTCATCAACGGCAAGTGGATTGCCGACCTCAAGATACCGAGGGAGGACGATCAGAAGAAATAGAGGGAGGACACCGCCTTTTCTGTGAAGGGCTCACAGTTGAGAAACAAGACCTAACTTTTATACGTTTACCCACTGTGAGATGAACACTTAAATTGGATAAAGGTGCTTGAGTTTTATGCGAGCGTCCGGTGTCTTGCATTTCCATATATATTATTTAATAATTGCTTATTTCAGTCTTTTTCTCATGCAGCCACTTCGCCTTCGCTCTGCATGGTTGTCATGTCGGGAATCCGGCGATCAAGACATTGTCCTTTTAGAACGCTGAGTTCAATCTCCGCCAAGTTAAATCAGCATATGTTTGTGCAAGGTCGAGTTTGTGTGGGATTTTGGGGACGCTCTTTCGATATTTACATTTGAGTGAATACAGGATGTCCCTCGTGTCCGATCGCTGTGCCCCGGTCTACTTTTTTTGGTGACAACATTATGACGAAATTGAGTGATATAGGTTTCGACCAATGGTTTCAATCGTATGTCAGTGACTTACGTCAAGAGGATCGGGACATTGCGCGCGTATCGGCGGTTGACCGTGGCTCATATCTTATTAGAAATCAAACCAGGGAAGTCCCGGCTGAACTTGCCGGGAAATTCTATTTCCAGGTTGAATCCCCGGTGGATCTGCCGTGCGTCGGCGATTGGGTAACCGTGCAATATCACAGTAACGACACTGCGGCGATTATCCACGAGGTGTTTCCAAGAAAGACCTTTCTGCGCCGTAAATCCGCCGGTGAAAAGGTGGATTTCCAGATGATTGCAGCTAACATTGACGTTGTTTTCATTGTCCAGTCGTGCCACTTTGATTTCAATACGCGGAGGATGGATCGGTACCTGGTGATGGCAGCCGACGGTGGTGTTGAGCCGATTGTTGTTCTCACCAAGACGGATCTGATCACCCCCGAAGAACTGGAGCATAAGCTTGCCGCCATCGGGTCGAGCACTATTGCCGCCAGAGTCCTTACTCTCAGCAATATCACAGGTATCGGATTTGACGAATTCCAACAGGTGTTAGTCTCAGGAAGAACATATTGCCTGCTCGGTTCATCGGGGGTCGGCAAAACAACACTCATCAACCGCCTGATCGGGCAGGATGCTTTTGACACAAAGGCTGTGAGTGGAACGGGAGAAGGCACGCATACCACTGCGCGCCGCCAGCTTATTGTTCTTAATCAAGGCTCCATGTTGATTGATACGCCTGGAATGCGAGAGATGGGCCTTCTTGCTGTAAGCGAAGGGGTTAACCAAGGTTTTGAAGACATCATCCAGCTTTCCCTGAATTGTCGCTATCCGAACTGTGGCCACAGGCAGGAACCCGGCTGCGCGGTCCGTGCAGCAGTCATAAGCGGTGTATTGACTGAAGATCATTATTCCAGCTATATAAAGCTCAAAAAGGAGTCGGAGTACCATGAGCTGTCATACGTGGGCAAACGGAAGAAGGATAGAGCATTTGGACGCTTGATTAAATCTGTAAAAAAGCAGATGAAGGTCTGAGAGATGAACGCTGAACGCGCCTGCACCCGAACACCGAAAAACCGGCTCTGGCTGATGCAGATGTTCGGCTGGCATTGAAAAGGAGGTATACGAATGGACATGTGGAAGTTCTTTGACATCACGCATCGGGAGCATATTCTCTGCAATCCGATGAGTCTTGAGAAACTTGAACAGCTTATCACGCTTCTGCCTCTGAAGCCTGGGGCACGCGTGCTTGATATCGCCGCTGGAAAGGGCGAGTTTCTCATCAGGCTTGCAGAGCGGTACCGACAAATGACAGGGACAGGCGTTGATTTCTCTCCCTACTGCATTGCTGATGTCAAAAAGAAGCATCGGGAACGTGTTCCGGATGCCCAACTCCATTTCTTGGAGATGGACGGGGCCAAGTATGTCCCAGAGACCTTAGAGAGCTTTGATCTGGTCGCCTGCATCGGTGCGAGTTGGATTTATGGCGGGCATCGAGGGACGTTGAACGCGCTGCAGAAGATGGCAGCCCCGGAAAGTTGGATCGTTGTGGGAGAGCCTTACTGGGAGCGTGAAGGAAAGAGAGTATTGAGATTCGATGGGAGTGACAGAACCGACTTGGAACAATTGTAGAAAGAAGCGGACAGGCGAGCGCACGGATTAGAGGCGGTCTACACACTCGTAAGCAGCCAGGATGACTGGGATAGATATGAAGGGTTACAGTGGTATGCTGCGGAAACCTGGGCGAGTGATCATCAGGATGATCCTGATGTGGATAAGGTTCTGAAACGAGTCCGGGAAAGCAAGACAGCTTACCTGAGGTGGGGACGAGAAACATTGGGATGGGCGATTTATGTGTTCAGGAAAGGTGCCTATAGCACATTGCCAGTGGGTTAAAATGCCTTACTGGACGTGCCAAGCAAGCGGGTTTTGGAGACGCTCTTTCGATATTTACATTTGATTTGATGATCTTATCTACTCGATGAAACATTCGAGGAAGTGTCTCCTAACTGGTGGGGTGTGGTGAATTCTACCACTACCATGTAAGACCTGACAATACACCTCAGAGACTTTGTTTTGTTCCGCTACACAATGCCCTCGTCACCAACGCAATTCTCGATATTTGTTTATAATATGCATAAAGGTTGGGAATGAAACACTGGACGTTGAATAGTAAACAAAGAAGATTCCTTGTTTTACACGTTAAATTGTGTTATATATTGTGTAGAAGGAGGACATTATGGCAACAAATCTCGCGATAGACGACAAATTAATTTTAGAGGCATTAAATATTGGTCATCACAAAACAAAGAAAGAAGACGGTCACAACTGCCCTGAAGGAATATATTACCCACAAAAAACAGGCAGAGATCACCAACCTTTTCGGCAAGATCGAGTTTGATGAAAAATATGATTATAAAAGAGCAAGAAAAAAATGAAGGTCTTGGTAGATACCTGTGTTTGGTCACAGGCACTCAGACATAATAATCCAGATAAAAACATCACTAAAAAACTTTCGGATCTCATCGATGATGGCAGGGCCGTTCTCATAGGCCCAATCAAACAAGAACTACTTTCGGGTATTCGCCGACCTGCTCAGTTTGAAAAATTAAAAGATATCCTCTCTTCTTTTGAAGAAATCCAACTGATAAATACGCATTTTGTTAAGGCCGCTAAATTCTGTAACGTGTGCCGCTCAAAAGGCATACAGGGGTCAACCATCGATTTTCTTATTTGCTCAGTTGCGCATTTAGAAAATATGGCAATATTTACAATAGATAAGGATTTTGAAAATTACGCAAAACATTTGCCAATAAGGTTATTTTAGACTAGCTGCACAAACAGAGAAAGGGATGAAGGGTTTGCCTTTGACATGGGACAGTCTTATGCAAAGCGTTGACCAACAATCGATTACAGCCGATAGCCACCACACATGGTCGTGCATCGAAAAAGAGAATAATAACGCTTGACATTATTAACGTAGAGCGTTACTATATTGAAGTGTGATAAAGACCTTTCGATGTAAACACACAGAGAAAGTATTTCTAAGGGAACCGGTTTCCAAATTCTCACAAGACATTTGTCGAAAAGCGCTAAGAAAACTGCTGCTTATTGATGCTGCTGAACGATTAAGCGATTTAAGAGAGCCACCGGGCAACCAATTGGAAAAGCTCTCCGGAAACCGGCAAGGCCAATACAGTATCCGTATTAACGAGCAATGGCGAATATGTTTTTGGTGGAAAGATGGAGATGCTTCTGACATCGAAATAGTAGACTATCATTAGGAGGAATCCATGAGCGTAAAAACAATGGAGCCAATACATCCGGGGAGATATTGTCCGAGGAATTTCTTAAGCCATTGAATATAAGTCAGTATAGATTAGCCAAAGACATTTGTGTCCCTGCGCGCCGCATTAATGAAATAGTACACGGGAAACGGTCAATTACTGCCAATACGGCACTTCGCCTTTCTCGCTATTTCAGACTGTCAGAACGTTTTTGGCTTAATCTCCAAACTCGATATGACCTTGAGACGGAGAAGGACAGGCTCAAAGGGCACCTTGAAGAAGAGGTAAAGGTGCTTGAAAGAAAAACGGCATAACGAGTAGGTACACCGAACATGATGAAACATCAGGTTCTTTTCGAGGAGGCTTTAAATGGCCTCTTTCTCTTAGTCCGCTTCTGTCGGTGCCACTATGTTGGCCTCGCAAGGACATTAAGGAGCATCCGTTGGAGCATTACAGGTGAGGGATGTGAGAAACGTTAGAAAACGAGGAATCTATGAAGGTTAACAAGCTGGATCATATCTCTATCGCGTCAGGGATCTGGAGGGGCTCGAAGAGCGTGGGAGCTTCTGTTGGGTAAATCAGAACCGGACGATCGCTATGTGGACGAGTCTGAAAAGATTCGTGTGGCCCGATACTGGATCGGAGAGGTGGGTTTTGAACTGATGGAGTCGACAACATCTGACGGACCAGTGGCAGAATGGATCAAGAAGAACGGCGAAGGTGTCATGGTGGTAAGCCTTAACGTGAATAATACCCGTGAGGCCATAGCTGAACTGAAAACTAAAGAATATCAGTTTATTCCTGATCAGAAAGGAAATGTTGCAAGGTCATTTCGGAATTGTGAATTCGCATTAATCCATCCCGGAAAACTTAATGGTGTCTTAGCTGAATTGATTGACTACAAATGGAGTGAATTGAAGGAACGGAAATAGGCTCCGACGCAACTCTGTGTTGTGTTTGAATCATGCCGGTGAAGTTAGATCTATGTAAACAAGAAACACGGATGATAAGAACAACATAATAAAGAAAATCAGACAAGAGCTGAAGGAAAAGGCGGATGAGGAGAGGAGAATAGGTGCGGGGAAAAGTATTTCAAAGAACCGGTAAAGTTTTACGGGATAAGAAACCTTTAGTTGATAGGATCGGGAAAGAATATTTTAAAGAGATCAAAGGGCAAGAGTAAGGCGGAAATATTTTCGCTCTGCGATTTGCTTTGGGAGTCGGGATATATGGAGGAAGGTTTTATTGCCTGCACATGGTCCTATGCCCTGCGGAAACAGTATGAACCGAAGGATTTTCTCATTTTTGAAAAATGGGTGAAAGAATACGTCAGAAACTGGGCGTCTTGCGATACGCTCTGTAATCATACTGTCGGTTCATTCATTGAAATGTATCCAGAGTATCGTGTCCAAATTAAAAAAATGGGCGATGTCTCCTAACCGCTGGGTGCGGCGCGCGGCGGCTGTGTCCCTCATAATCCCTGCCAAAAATGGAAAGTTCCTGCGAGATGTTTTTCAGATCGCCGATATCCTTCTTCTGGATAAAGACGACATGGTCCAGAAGGGGTATGGCTGGATGTTGAAGGTGGCAAGTCAGGCACACCAGCAAGAGGTTTTTAGGTATGTACTAACTCATAAGGCTGCAATGCCCCGAACAGCATTGCGATATGCAATCGAAAAAATGCCGAAAGAATTGAAAAAAAAAGCAATGGAAAAAAGGCAATTGGGACATTCTTAAGTCAATAATAATCATATTCTTTATTTCAAAGAAAACACTTGTAAAATGTCAATTAACAGTTTACACTAATAAAAGATGGTTAAGAGTTTTCGGCACAAAGGGCTGCAGCGTCTGTTTCAGCATGACGACGGCAGCAAGTTGCCGCCTGATATGCTGGTACGAATCAAGATAATTCTTTCTGTCCTGCACGCCGCGGAAGGTGTCGAGGGCGTGGATTTGCCGACTTTTCGGCTGCATCCTCTTAAAGGAGACTTGAAAGGTTTTTTCTCGATTACTGTCCGTGCGAATTGGCGGATCATATTTCGTTTTGAAAAAGGAAATGTTTTCGACATTGATTTTGTAGATTACCATTGAAGGAGGTGAAAATTATGGAGATGAAGAACCCTGTGCACCCTGGTCTTCTCGTCGAAGAGTGCCTTAACGATCTTGAGTTGAGCGTTGCAACGGCCTCGAAAGCCTTAGGTGTTTCGCGGCAACAGCTTCATAACGTCATTGCCGGGCGCAGCAGTATCACACCTGAAATGGCAATCCGTTTTGAAAAAGCATTTGGCGGTACCGCTGACACCTGGCTGAGGATGCAGGTTAATTACGACCTTGCGCAGACACGCAAACGGGCTGCCGATATTGTTGTTACCCGGCTGGCTCCGAAAGCTGCATAGGTCGGTTATCGGGTGAGTATGCACGTTCCTGAAATATCCCGGAGAAGGTTCGGAGACGTATTCCTGTTTGCCGTTACATTGGTAGAGCTGGTTCTGCTCGTTTTTCTGACACCCACCTTCGCGATCGAAGATTGGATTTACGTCTCAGGGCATCTCCTGGTTCTGGGGATCGCCCTTACGCGGCCCCCGCCAGAGGCGCAGGATCTCTCGTTGTCTTCCAGCATCGCCATCGTTGTGGCATACGCCTACCCCTATGCCCAGGTGGTGTATCTCCGGTGGGCGCCCGGCAACCCGGCGTGGCCCGGGGTTGGGCTGGTGTTTGTTATACTCGGGGCGTGTCTGAGTTTCGCCAGCCTCCTCAGTCTGGGCAGATGGTTCGGAGTCTGGCCTGCCTTCCGGGGCCTGGCAACGAGAGGCCCCTACCGGCTCGTACGCCACCCGATGTATCTGGCCTACGTTCTCGCGGACATTGGTTACAGCCTCAATGAATATAATTTCGGAACAGTGTTGCTGGTGATTATGGGCTGGGCATCCCTGTTCTACCGCATCCGTGCCGAAGAGCGGATACTCTCTCAAGATGCCGGATGGTCGAGTTATGTTGCCTTGGTGCGGTACCGCCTCCTCCCCGGCATCTGGTAGGCGGCGGAAAAGGGAATAGCTGATTTCTTTGTTGGGCGTCAAATAATGAGAAATATCCGAGCATAATCACAAAGACATGATATAATTTATAATATGAACGTTATGAAAAAAGATAAAGAAATCGATAAAGACGGGCTCCGCACGGAATATAAGCGTGCTGACTTTCCTGGCGGTCTTGTGAGGGGAAAATATGCAAGCCGTCTGAAAGAACCATCTAATGTCATGGTCCTCAGGCCGAAGGTGGCTGAAACGTTTCCCAATGAAGAGGCGGAGAAAAATGTTCTTCTTCCATTGATTGAGTTTGCACAGAAACCAACAACCCGTCCAAGCCGTTCCACCGGATCGCACCCAAAGCGGGTTTCCTGGTGAACTTGTCGTGGGCGATAAAGGTGCAAAACGATGGTTAGTCTTAGACCAATTACGGAAAAAGATTTTGCAGAAATAGAAACGTGGCCGCCTTACGAGCGTGAGTTTGAACAAATGGATTATGCTCTGAGACAAGGTGGGTGGCTTGATGAATACAGGAACAGGTCCGAGGCGTTTATCTATATTGCCGAGTCAGACAAACAGAGAGTTGGATTTACCCTGCTGAGTGTTACAGCCAGGGGCGAAGCAGAATTCCGTATCGCAGTTCATCCTCATTGGACAGGTATGGGGTTCGGACGGCAGATTGCCCATGCAATTCTCGAAATAGGTTTTTTGAAGCTCAGGATGGATCGGATCTATTTAATTGTGAGAAAAAACAATTATCCGGCGATGGAACTTTATGAGAGTCTTGGATTCAGAAAAACCGGTGAGAGTATACACGCCATACAAGGACAACCCATTGAATTCTTTGACATGGACGTGACTATGGAGACATTCTGCAATCCATGAGTGGGAAAGACAAGACTTCTTCACTATCATTGGTGGACATAATGCGAAGAAAAATACCTACCACTTTTTCGGACCTCGCATCCGGTCTTCAGTTGTCCATCAGGGCTGCAGTTTCGGCAGGATTGGCAGTCGCGATCGCGCAGTTTTTGCACTTGCAGTATCCACTCTATGCGCTGGTCGGGGCGGTTATCGTTACCGACCTCTCGCCTTTGCAGACACGCCAGTTAGGGCTACAACGTCTGGCGGGTACCGTGTTGGGAGCCGTTATTGGTGCTGCTATTATTCATGTTCTACCTCCCGGTCCTGTTACAATCGGGTTCAGCATTCTATTAGCCATGTTTCTCAGCTACGTTCTGCGTCTACGGGGTGCGGCCAAAATAACCGGATATGTCTGTGGCATCGTCATGCTCGAACATCAAGGTCATCAATGGTCATACGCGCTCTTCCGTCTCATCGAAACCGTTATAGGCATTGGTGTGGCTCTGCTGGTGAGTTTTGTTCCTAAGCTGCTATTAATTGATAAATCCAGGAAACACGATTTTTGACGAACTAAGGGCCGCGAGAAGGGAGACCGATAAGCCGTAGCGTTATGTGCCGTGGGATACATACAGAGACCTGATAAGAAGAATTTCTTGACAAACAAAGCTGAATCGAATATCATAGTTAACTGAAATGAAGAAACAGACCACATCAATCCAGGCTTATTATTACTATTATACCAAGGGGAGAAATCTGCCTGTAGATTGATCGGATATAATTCTGATTATGAGCCGCGGGCGGAAAAAGCCCGCGGCTTTTTTTATGCGTTGTAACGGGAGTGAAGGGAATTGGATAAAGGATCGAATATGAAGGATGACGGTTTTAGAATAATGAATAGCAGCATCATCGAAGTTATGGCAGCCAACTATTATTATTACTATTATTACTATCGCGGAAGTCCGCCTTAGGCCTATACTCAGTTATTATGAGGCCCTGTGCGGATAAACCGTACAGGGCCTTTTTTATTGTTACGACAACAAAGTGAACGCAGAAAAAGATTCAAAATAAAAGGAGGAACAAAAATGTTAGACGCTTTATTCAGACCAAAGGCAGTAGCGGTTGTTGGAGCTTCGGTAAAGGAACTCAATGTCGGCAATCGGATCATCAGGAACCTCGTAGATTTCGGGTTCACGGGAGAGATCTACCCGATCAATCCCAAGGTAGATGATATCCGCGGAGTAAAAGCATACAAATCTATTCTTGATGTTCCCACGGACGTTGATGTTGTCCATCTGCCCATTCCCGCTGCTTCTGTGCCGCCGGTGATTGAGCAGTGCGGTCAGAAGGGTGTTAAATTCGTCATTCTCAATGGTGGCGGATTTTCGGAGATCGGACCTGTGGGTGCGGCCATTGAAGAAGAATGCATTACAATAGCAAAAAAACATAACATCAGAATATTCGGGCCTAACTGTCAGGGGATCATCAACACGGCTGTTGAGTCCAGGGCATACTGCAATTTTACTTTTACCAGACCTGATCCGGGGGTTGTTTCTCTCATCGCTCTCAGTGGTGGTGTTGCCGAACTGCTTCATCAAACCTTATTTCAAATGGGTGTCGGGACCAGAATGTACGCCTCCAATGGGAACGCCTGCGATGTTTCCATCCCGGAGATCATAAAACACTATGGTGAGGACGGGGGAACACAGGCAATTGTTCTGTATATTGAAGGCCTCCGTGATCCGCAGACATTCCTGAAAGTAGCTCATGAGGTTGTAGCGAAAAAACCGATTCTTGCCATGAAGGCGGGCCGCACAGAGGAAGGTTCCAAGGCTGCTGCTTCTCACACAGGCGGTCTCGCGAAAAAAGATATCACAACAGACCTTATCTTTGAAAAAGCCGGGGTCCTCTGTTTTCATGATGAACAGGAACTCTGTCAGGCTGCGGCGGTATTCACCACACAACCCATTCCGAAAGGCAACCGGGTAGGCATTATAACAAATACAGGCGGACCTTCGGTTATTGCCACCGATGTGCTTGTCGGCGGCGGTCTCACCATCCCGCCCCTTTCCGAAAAATCGACAGCCATTTTAAAAGAAAAACTCCTCAAAGAAGTGACAGTGCGAAATCCTGTGGATGTCCTTGCAACGGCCAACGCGGACCACTTCCGGGCCACCCTTGATGTACTCATGGATGATGACGGCATTGACAGTGTTTATATCAGCATGGTGACACCATTCTTTGTCGATAATAACAGTATTGCCCGGCAGATTGTGGAGGTAAGCAAACAGAAGAGAAAACCGATTGTCTGCACGCTCATGACAGACAAGATCGGTTGTGCCGAAACAGTGAAGATCATGAAGGACGGCGGTGTTCCCTGCTATGATTTTCCGTCCACAGCAGCGAGAGTATTGGTTTCGCTGACACGATATGGCGAGATTCGCAGAAGAAAGACAGGTGAAGTGAAGCAGTTTAATGATACAGATCGGGGTAAAGCGCAAATAATCATAGAGAAGGCGAGAAACGGCCGGGCGAAGAATGCTTTCTGCTCGATGATGTGAATGGAATCCTGACAGCCTATGGAATTCCTGTCGCTGAGTGGAGAATGGCGAAAGATGCTGATGAGGCAGTCAAGGCCGCACAGGAAATTGGTTTTCCTGTGGCAGTGAAGGCCGATCCGGAAGCCATTGTCCACAAGAGTGAAATGGGTGGTGTGGCAATAAATCTTATGGATGCGGATGCTGTGCGTCAGGCCGTTGAAAAGATGAGCAAGGCACACAAGGAACCTGACCTGAAATTTCTTGTTCAGAAATATCTTCCAGGCGGCAAAGAGGTCATTGTTGGCGCGAAAGCTGATGATGAGGTCGGACATCTCATTATGTGCGGTCTTGGCGGCATCTATGTTGAGGTATTCAAGGATGTAGCATTTAAGCTGTCTCCTGTCACAGATGTTGAAGCAGAGGAGATGCTTTCTTCTTTAAAGGCAGCGCCATTACTGAAAGGTGTCAGAGGCGAGAAGGGAGTAGACCGGAAAAGACTGATTGAGATTATCCAGCGTGTCTCTCAACTGGTCACGGATATACCGGAGATCCGGGAAATGGACCTCAATCCCATCATTGCCTATGAAGATAGTATCTTTGTTGTGGATGCCAGAATGAGTTTATGATCTGTACTGTACATACGTGCTTTATGGTCATATTTTAAAGACCGGCTGAAGGCACGAAGGAAAGGGCCATCTGCACCGCTCTACCGGACTCTGCGCGCTTCGACGTATGCATATACGCCTGCGCGCCAGCAGGAGCCCGGCATATCGGCACATCTAATCCCTTTCCTCCGTGCCTTCAGCCACTTCAGCAGTTTTATCAGTTTATCTCAACTGATAAAACTGGGGTGAAGCTTAAGGAGTATTCAATTACCTTGCGCTTCGCTGAGAGCAGGACACGGCAGAAGGCTCCTAACATTTCTATAAATGGAAAAAAAGCGGCTGTAGTGGTAGAATTGTATGGCCGTATTTCATGCAAACATGGACACAGAAAAGACAATGAATAATTCAAAGAATAAACAAAAAAAAGTCCTTGTGCACATTTGCTGCGCGCCGTGCAGCATATATACGTTAAAAAAACTGAGAGGAGAAGGGGCTGATGTGTATGGGTATTTTTTCAATCCCAACATCCAGCCTTATACGGAGTTCAAGAAACGGCTTGCTACTCTTCAAGACTATGCACAATTCACCAATCTGTCGCTCACTGTTGATAAGACTTATGACCTGGATACATTCCTGCAGGGCGCTCTGGACCATGGGAAAGATCGCTGTCTTTTCTGTTACAGGATACGGCTGGAAAAGACATTCAGAAAGGGAGTAGAAGACAAGGTTGACGCGGTGACGACGACGCTCCTCTACAGTAAATACCAACGGCATGACGACATACGAAAAATAGGCGAGGAACTGTCGGTCACACACGGTATCCCGTTTCTGTATAGAGACTTCAGGCAAGGATGGAGCGAAGGAGTCGAGGAATCAAAGGCACTCAACATGTACAGACAACCCTACTGTGGATGCATATTCAGTGAAAAAGAGACGATACTGGAGGGCCGGCTGATGCCTGCGCTCGGCAAGATGCTGATTGTTGCCGGATTGTTTTTATCGTTGCCGGACTCGCTTTTCTGTTTGGCGATAAAATACCTTTTCTGGGCAAACTGCCCGGTGATATTTCCATTCAAAAAGAACGATTCAGTTTTTATTTTCCCATTACGACATGCATCATCATCAGCATAGTCCTTTCAATCCTTTTTGCAATATTCAGGAAATAACAGGGGTCATCAATGAAAAGAAAAGAACAAAGAGCGGTTATTCTCTTAAGCGGCGGAGTGGATTCTTCCACCACCCTTGCAATCGCGAAACAAGAGGGTTACGAAACGTATGCCCTGAGTTTCCGATACGGCCAGAGGCATGATAGAGAAATTCTGGCAGCACAAAATGTAGCGAAATATTTTGCTGTCAAAAAGCATATTGTTCTTGATATCGATTTGAGGAGCTTCGGTGGCTCTGCGCTGACAGCTGATATCCCAGTCCCGAAAGAACGTCGGCTTGCCGAAATGGCCAACGATATCCCCGTCACATATGTGCCGGCAAGAAATACAATCTTTCTCTCTTTTGCCCTTGCCTGGGCAGAGGTGCTTGAGGCTTATGATATTTTCATTGGAGTCAATGCCCTTGATTACAGCGGGTATCCCGATTGTCGCCCGGAATACATCGAAGCCTATGAAAAGATGGCAAATCTGGCTACAAAGGCAGGTGTTGAGGGGAAAGTTTTTAAGATACATACACCGCTCATCAAGATGACAAAAGCTGAAATTATAAAAACAGGTCTTGCGACTGGGAGTTGATTTTTCCCTGACCACAACCTGTTATGATCCCTCATCATCCGGTGCGGCTTGCGGAACATGCGATGCCTGCATTCTGCGGCTGAAAGGATTTCAGGAGAATGGGATCGCCGATCCTGTGGTGTATCAGAGGAACATAAAGAGCTGAAGATGGCATATATCGTGAAGGAAATATTCTACACACTTCAAGGCGAGGGTGTTCAGACGGGGCGACCTGCTGTCTTTTGCAGGTTCTCCGGCTGCAATCTCTGGTCAGGAAGAGAGGAGGACCGTTCCCGTGCGAACTGCAGATTCTGCGATACCGACTTCGTGGGAACCGATGGTCCCGGCGGAGGAGTCTTTGACGATGCGCAAAAACTTGCGCAGAACATCGCCGAAACATTTCCGCGGGATACATCGCCGGGAATACACCCGCTGGTGGTACTCACCGGGGGTGAACCGGCGCTCCAGGTGGACAATAATCTTATCGAAGCGCTCCATGAGCATGATTTTGAAATTGCCATCGAAACAAACGGAACGTTACCTCTTCCCGAAGGAATAGACTGGATAACGGTAAGCCCCAAGGCAAACACGCAGATCGTTGTTCAATCGGGTAATGAATTGAAACTCGTCTATCCTCAGGAAGGAATTTCCCCTGAGTTGTTTGAAAACCTCCATTTTCACCATTTCCTGCTCCAGCCTCAGGACGGCCCCGATATAAAAGAAAACACCAGCCGTGCCGTCGAATACTGTCTCGCTCATCCCCAATGGCGATTGAGTCTCCAGACCCACAAAATCCTGGGTATACGATAGCAGAGACAAATATTTGCCGACGCAAAGACCTAATAATATTTACAAAACGACTAACTTCTGGTAGCATCAAGGTAATGTTCCTTCTCATTTTTATTATTATTTTTCTTCCCATAACGGTCCACAGCGCCGCGTTGCCGTCTGAAGACTGCTTTGGTTGCCACGATACCTATAAAAACGCACGTCATGGCAGTACCTCCTGTACGGACTGTCACCGGGGAATACAGACCTTACCTCACGATGAGAAGCTTGAGAAACCAACATGTGTGAAGTGTCATAATGATGTCCTGTCATCGTACACCAAAAGCATCCATGCGTTAAAAAAAATGAAGTGTGTTGATTGTCATGATGCTCATTCCCCATCCGGAGAAAAGAAAAACTGTCAGCAATGTCATACGGACCTTCAACACCGGTCGCTGCCATCGGCAAAAAAACACTTGAGCGAACTGACCTGCACCGCCTGTCATGGCGATGTACAGACAAGCTTCATCGATGTGAACCTTTCTGTCAATAAAGGAACCCCTTTTACAAAGAGCACCATCGATCCTGATAGTAATAATATGCTTGATAAAAAAGAGTGGAATAGTTTTCTCGGTATTCTGCAGAAGGGTACATACAAAATAGACAGGAAATATTTTGTAAAGGGTGACAATCACAGCGCAAAAAAACAGGCGAAATCATGCAATACCTGCCATGCAGATGGGTCCCTTTTCAAAGGGGCACTGCTTAAGGTTTCCGGTACTGTCTCCTTCAAGATACCCGTTGAACCGACGGCCTTCATTCCTGACTTGTCTTCTGTAGGGCAATTCAACAAAACACTTCATGGCAGAAAAGGAGTTACATGCTCTGATTGTCATGCTTCACCGGCCAAAGTCACTGATCAGGTCTGTGTAAACTGTCATCAAACAACCTACAACGTCTATAAACACACGTCACACGCGTCATCGGGTGCTACTGCATGCACTGACTGCCATAATCCCCACAGTATTACTACGTACAAAGAACTGAATGTCAGGGAGAGGCTGGATGTCTGTGTTCGTTGTCACAGTGACTATCTCAAAAAGCACGATTGGCTTCCCAATACAATGCTCCACTTTGATTACCTTGAATGTTCAACATGCCACAGCCCCAAGTCAACAAAAAGCATTGCATTTTCTTTCAGCTATCGGGAAGGAGGCGCAAAAAGGAACCTTACCTATGACGACCTGCGAAAGACATTTGCGGACGCAAAAAACATCACATCGCTCATTGATACAAACAGAGACCGTTCGGTTGTATCGCAGGAATTATCTGATTTTTTTATTGAACTGAAAAGAAAGCTCAAGAAAGATCTCTTTGTGGGAAGCTCGCTCATCGTCACAAAGGCGCATCACGATTATTCGTCGCTGAGCAAAAAGGAAAAGGTGTGCGGTACATGTCACTCTGAAGACGCGCCCTTTTATGAATCCATGTACCTTGTCATACCCGAGGAAGAAGGGCAGGTTTATTTGCCGGTCAAAGGGACTACCCTGAGCGCCTTGCCGGCTTACCTCTTCGTTGATTTATCTCTTCTCGGTGAAGAAAAGATTAAAAATGAAGATATACGAAAACTTTTTACACTTACCGGGAAAGAAAGGATAACCTTTATCAAAGAACTTGGGTGGAAATGGATTGATTTTTTCGGTATCACCTTTTTCGGTATAGTCCTCATCGGTATTATCTTGCATATAGTCGGGAGGATCACGTGGAGACGATAAAGAAGATACCCCTTTACCCTCTAACACTGCGTATCTGGCACTGGGTGAATACCATTCTCTTTATTGCGCTCATCATAACAGGGATACAATTGAGAGCGCCGAATTTTTCTATTTTTTCTCAATACAGTACAGCTACAGCACTCCATCGGTACGCCGGCACCCTCTTTGTCTTTTCATTTCTTTTCTGGTTGTTTTACTGCATTTTTACGGGCTCCATAAAACACTACATTCCTCATTGGAGAGATATCGGTAAGATTCCTCAACAGGTAGCTTTCTATTCCTTCTTTGTTTTCAAAGGCAAGTCAAATCCTTTCACTGCCTCCGAAGAGGAGAAGTTTAACGTTCTCCAGAAGATCAGCTATGGCGCTGTCATGTTTATTCTGGTCCCCGTTATCATTATAACGGGTATTCTCTTTGGCAACATCCTCTCGTTTTCTCAAGTCATTAACGCCATGGGAGGTTTGAGAATACTCGATGTAATCCATGTCATCACGGGTTATCTGCTTGTTCTATTTCTTGCTATTCACATGTATATGGCAACTCTTGGAAAGACAGTGACCTCGTACCTGAAGAGCATGATAACCGGGGAATGATCGCAGCTTACTTTCTCGTTGAAGCCGCTCCCTCAAGACCACTGAGCAAAGCTTCATTTTCTCCGGGAATAATCATCTCAAAGAGTGAATCAATCGTCGTGTAGTCATAGTAGCCGAGGCGTGCCAGCGGACGGATTTTGAGAATATCGAGACGACCATCAGGGAGGATAATGTCGTCTTTAATATGTATCATCACCACACGGCCAATAACTATGTCAACAGTACCCATGACCCCATTTCCTGGCAGCCGCAGTGTCTGATGATAGACGCACTCGAATTGAACCGGTGATTCTGCCACACGGCATGCTTTGATCTTTATTGAGGGCGCCTTGGTCACTCCGGCCAGTTCAAACTCATCAACATCGGGTGGAACTTCCACTGCCGAGCGATTCATGGCTTCACGGAGCTCATAGGTGACCATGTTATACACGAAGGCACCGGTCTGCTCAGCATTGACAACAGAATCCTTGCGCATACCCTGAGTAGTCTGGTTGGCTGAGAACATTACATAGGGAGGGTCGAAGGTCAGGTTCTGAAACTGGCTGTACGGCGCCAGGTTATGTACCCCTTCGGGACTTATTGTCGATATCCATCCAATAGGTCTTGGTGTTACGCAGGACTTGAAGGGATTATGCTTAAGGCCATGGTCATTTTTTTCAGGATCATAATACATTATTATTTTCCTCCATATTGATGACTCGTAAACTGTTTTATTTCCTTTTCTGTGAGCATATATTACCACATATTTCCACAGTTTTCACGCGCAATACTACATGCCAAGGTAGCGGTTACAGGCTTCGTCATTCCCAAGCAGCGAAGCGGCAGACCACTGATTGACGATTTTTCCCATCTCTATTACGTAGGGCCCATCGGCTATTTTAAAGGCTGCTGTCACGTTTTGTGGAGGATCGGAATGCCTTTTGCCCGCAGATCACTGATTATGCCAAGAAACTGATTGACCACGAGCGACACCAGCCCGATCGATGGTTTATCGAGAAGCAGTAATTTAGGTTCCTACATCTACGCCCGGACCGTTGCCGGCATCTGTTGTTCCCTGCCGATCAGAGAACCGGCTTTCCCTGATAACTTCTTTTTTAGTAATGTCCATGAGGTAATGATTGCCCGGTTGTCCCGTATGATATTATGTTATATGTTGTATAACTTATGGTAACATAATTGTCGGTAGCAATGTGCGCGAAACCATGTCAATTCTTGGTTGTACAGATTAACATTATACATATATACATAATGAAATTTTCTTGACATTTCAAATGAACCCGTATAACTATTATATCGTTAATTAAAAATTGAGTTTTGCGTAATATACCGTATAATATATACACATCTCACTGACACAGGAGAGTCACATCATGAATGTCGCTACGAACTTAGAAACTGCCTCGCTCTATTTCCCGAACCATCCCGCCCTTAGCTGTGATGGGCACGAAACGACTTATGCAGAGATGAATGAAGGGGCCAACCGTGTTGCAACGGCGCTCCTCAAGATGGGAGTAAAGGCCGGTGATCATGTGGGGCTTTGCGCACCCAATTCATCGGAATGGCTTATGTTTTATTTTGGCGTACTGAAGGCCGGCGCGGTTGCGGTGACCCTCGGAAGCGCCCTTTCAACCGATGAACTTCGTATGCTCCTCGACCACGCGAAACCGAAGGTCCTTTTTACCTTTGACGACAGACTGAAAGACATCGAAACCCTCAGAGGAAAAAAAGGAATTAAAAATGTTATCAGCCCCGGCGGCGATATCACATTCCAGAAGCTATTCGATTCAGGCGTGCCAAACTTCGAAGCAGTGTACCGTGACCGTACGGACACCGCAGCCATCCTTTACACGGGAGGGACCACAGGTATACCAAAAGGTGTCATGACCACCCACCAGAACATCAACACATCGGCGCACAACGTTGCTTTCAGCGAGCGTTCTACCGAAGAGGACCGGGCCCTTTGTTTTCTTCCCCTGAACCATGTTTTTGGACAGATGCACGTCATGAACGCCACAATTCTGAGCGCCGGGTGTCTGGAGCTCCTTCCCGCATTCGATATGGACAAGGTGCTGGCTCTGATAAAAGCTGGTCGCGTAACAAAACTTTTTTGCGTGCCTACCATTTTTGCACGAATGCTCACCCTGGATAATCTGAAAGGATTACTGGGCAACGTACGTTATTGTTTTTCCGCGGGGGCTGGTATAGCCGCAGAGACTGTACGTCAATGGAAAGAGTTGACGGGGCTTACCATCTATGAAGGCTACGGGATGACAGAATCGGCTTCAGCCGTTACCTATAACGACTATTATCGCCACGTCATCGGGTCCATCGGAACAGCGGTCCCCGGTGTGGAGGTCCAGATCAGAGACATCAACACCGGAGTAACGCTTCCGACGGGTGCAGAAGGGGAGATATGTATCCGTGGAAATAATATCATGAAGGGTTATCTGAATAACCCCGAAGCAACGAAGGAAACTTTCTGGCATCTGGAAAAAGGTCGCAAGAGACATGAAGACGGCTGGTTCAGATCAGGCGACATCGGCTATATCGACAAGGAAGGCTATGTTTTTATCGTAGACAGGCTGAAAGATATGATTATCACCGGTGGAGAGAATGTCTATCCCCGCGAGGTTGAAGAGGTCCTTTTTACGGTACCGGAGATAGAGGAATGCGCCGTGATTGGTCTTCCCGATAAGGAATGGGGCGAAAAGGTAGCTGCCTTTATAATACCAAAGCCAGGGAAAACTATAAATACCGATGAACTGAAGGCGTTTCTTAAGACAAAAATGGCGCCCTTTAAGGTGCCCAAGGTCTATGTTGTTACCGATACGCTGGCAAGAACCGGGAAGGGAACAATTCTGAAACGGGAGATAAAAAAACAGTATCTTGAAAAAAATAAATAGTTGCTCCGAAATCGATCGGGGTATGTTCGTTCAGGTTTGTTGGAAATGAACGCAGGCTTTACCGCGGCCTCTGCCGCACATTTCATAACAGGAGGAAGCATTATGAGAAGGAGTTTAGGTATTATCAGTGTTGTTTTATTTGCAGCGGTCGTGTTTTGTATAATATCCAGTCCTGCACAGGCCCAGATGAAGCTCAGACTTTCAACTATGTGGCCGCCGACACATCCCCATTCAGTATTGTTCAACCAGTGGGGCAAGGATGTTGAGACGGCAACCCAGGGAAGGGTAACGGTAACTTTATTTGCAGCGAGCACACTTTCACCTCCGATGCAAGTCTATGACAACACGGTAAAGGGTATTGTTGATGTCGGCACAAATTTATTGGCATATTCACCGGGCAGACTTCCCCTTTCTGAAGTTTTACAGCAGCCATTGGGATATAAAAATGGTTTACAGGCAAGCAGGGTGGCCAACGCGTATTATAAGAAATTCCAGCCGAAAGAATTTAATGACGTAAAGGTCATGTTTCTCCACGCCGCGGCACCGGGTTTCATTTTTACGAAGAAACCTGTCAAATCGATTGAAGAAGTTAAAGGACTCAGAATCAGGGCCAATGCAGAGAACGCGGACATCGTAAAAGTGCTTGGCGCTGCACCGGTAACAATGCCTGTTACGGAAGCATACGATAGCCTTTCAAGGGGTGTTGTGGACGGAACTCTCTTCCCGATTGAAGCATTACAGGGATTCAAAATAGGTGAAGTTGTCAAGACGGTAATTGAGAACTATGGTGTGTCATATGCGACATCCATGTATTGCATCATGAACAAGGATAAATGGAATGCGATATCTCCCGCCGATCAGAAGGCAATAGAAAAGATCAACGATGAGTATAGCGATAAATTCGGCAAGCAGTGGGTTGAATTGGATAAAAAAGCGGAAGAATTTGCCAAATCGAAAGGCGTAACTTTTATAGCGGTCTCTGCTGCAGAGAGTGCAGCAACAGCTAAACAGATGCAGCCAATCCTGGATGACTATGTGAAAATGACAAAATCCAAAGGGCTCCCCGGCGATGAAGCGCTGAAATTTGTCCAGGATTTTTTGAAGAACAATCCGTAAAATTATTATTAACAGAAGAGGGCCGTGTTACTACAGCCCTCTTCGCATCTAAATGATCATGATATGGAAAATACAGAGCCTGGTCTTGGCTTTCTTTACAAATTTGGAGGTACAAAATGAACCGTTTTGTGGCAGGCATTACCGGCATCGATAAATCATTATATGTTATTGCCGGCAGTGTATTGGCGTGTATGATTTTGTTGACCCTCTGTGATGTGATTTTGAGAAACTTCGGCCATCCCATTACCGGCTCTATGGAACTCATACAATATGGGGGGTGTATCGTATTTGGATTCGCAGTGCCTTATGGCACAGTGCTTGGGTCCCAGGTAATTGTGGATATAGTAACAGAAAAGCTCAGTCCGGGAAAAAAACGGACTATAGAAATAATTACCAGATGTACAGGCATTATAATATTTTTATTTGTTGCCTATAATTTTTATGTTTATGGGATAGATGTAATGAAAACAGGTGAGCGTACGGCCAGTTTTAAGGTGCCTTATTACCCATTTGCTTTTGCCCTGTCATTCAGCTTTCTCCTGCAGACTCTCACCGTATTTTGTGATCTGATAAAAAAAGTGAAAGGAGCAGACAATGAGTGATGTCGCAGCTGGAATATACGGAGTCATATTGCTTCTGGTCCTTTTCATGACAGGTCTTGAAATGGCGTACTGCATGATACTGGTCGGGTTTCTCGGATTTACTTTTCTTATGTCGTTCTCGGCGGCATCCAATCTCGTCATTAAGGATTTCTTCGACAATTTCACAACATATAGTTACACGGTGATTCCCCTCTTTATGGTTATGGGCGAGTTTGCCTCGAATTCAAATATCGCGAAGAGACTCTACCTGGGGGCGCACAAGTGGTTTGGCCACATACCGGGCGGACTCGCAATGACAACGGTAGTAGGCGCGACTGCCTTTAAAGCTATGTGCGGATCAAGCCTTGCCACTGTGGGGACATTTTCAAATCTTGCCATGCCTGAGATGGACCGCTATGGATATAAAAAGGAGCTTTCTGCCGGGACAATTGCATCGGTCAGTACCCTGGGCATGATTATGCCTCCCTGCACCGTGCTTATTATTTATGGACTTCAGGTTGAGCAATCCATAGGCAGGCTTTTTCTTGCAGGGATGATGCCGTCGCTTATGATAGCAGCTCTTTTTATGGCAGTTATAGCCGGCTGGGTAACTGCCAATCCTGCGATAGCACCCAAGGCTGCAAGGTCAACGTGGAAAGAAAGGTTCCTCGTAATTCCGGACGCGATAGTCGTGGGCATTATTTTTGGCATCGTAATAGGCGGGATGATCACCGGTTTTTTCAGCCCCACAGAGTCAGGCACAATAGGCACAGTGGCAATATTTCTTCTGGCTCTTATACGGAGAGAAGTTAGTAAAGATATGATGATCAGGTCCTTCAAGGGAGCATTAAAAACCTCCATTATGACTCTTATGCTTATTGCCGGATCTGCTATTTTCGGCCATTTCCTTGCAATAACAGAAATCCCGATGATTACTGCAAAGTGGGCATCGGGGCTCCCTATACCGGGCGCTTTTGTCATGCTTTTAATAGTCGTTGTTTACCTGGTAGGGGGTTCAATTATGGATGACCTGGCATTTATGGTGCTTGCCACGCCCATCTTTTTCCCTACGGCCATTCAACTCGGTTATGATCCTATATGGTTCGGTATCTTGATTTGTGTGACGCTCATGATCGGAGGCCTTATTCCACCTGTGGCGATTTATGTTTTTATATTGGGTAACATAACGGGAATTCCTTTCAAAACAATTTACAAGGGGGTCGTTCCCTTCCTTCTTGCCCTTATCGTTGCCCTGGCAATCCTGTTTATTTTTCCGCAGGTTGCTTTATGGCTGCCTAATTTAATGATGGGTAAAGGATAATCAGTATAAAGGCTTTGTAAAGACTCATGATTATGTCTAAGGAGCAAGCCTGCTGAATTCTATCAAAGAGGCTCACGTCGCCCCCTCCAATGGCATCAAGCCACGGCCCACTGTCGTGGGTGCCCCGGCCACCCCTTCTGCTCGCAGAAGCTCGCTGGATTCCCAGGGACACAAACCCGCGGGAATCTTTTTTAGCAGGCCTATTCTTATATATTTGAATAAGTGAATATATGAATTCGATTGATGACAAAGTAACGACAAATGAGACGATTGTTTGTCGTGCTCAATTGCACTGGGCTATACTTCTCGGGCCGATATTAGTGATTTTTATCGGAGGAATGGCCCTCAAGTCTCAAGGGTATCACGCGATAATACTTGTTGCCTTTGGTCTGATTTGGGGTATATTTTCATATATAAATCTACGAAGATCAGAGATAGGATTATCCCGAAATAAGATTTTCATTAATATCGGTTTTCCATTGAAGAAGTCTTTTGATATCCTGCTTAACGAGATCATCTTTGTTGATTATTATCAACCCACCCTGGGTTCAATGTTAAACTTTGGCAAGATCTTAGTTATGGATAAAAGAAAGAAGAAATACGCGTTCCGGTTTGTTGCCGGTCCCGCGGAATTTGTCAAAGAAGTTCATCATCAAATAACCGCACTTAGCACATCTTCGACTGCACAGTCGTAATGATAACATAAAATCAACGGGATAAGCCCATCTTATGCCGTTACCTCGCCCCAGTTGCTTCATTTGATTTTGCACCTTATTTGGTGTAGATTTAAGCAAAATCAAGGGATTGCAGCAGCCGGAGTTGTTCTATCCTGCAGGAAAAAGCCCTGACAAAAGGAAGCCACAATTAACCTGAACAGTACCTATAACCGGGAAAAGAAAAATCTTATTCATATCATCGGCAATGATCCCGTCGAATTCATTCACAGGTATCATGAACATGAGGACATCGAAATCGCGGGTTTTCTTGCCGCTCAATTTGCGTATGGCAGGATTGAGATATTTAAACGGTTCCTTGAAGCGATCTTTGCATTTATGGAAGAGGGGCCGCGAAGGTTCGTGGAGAAAGGCGATTTTAGATGCTTGAAAGGACTTTATTACCGGTTTCAGAAGGACAGCGACATTGTTCTGTTGTTTGAAACCTTACAGAAGATTCACAGAAACTTCGGTGGTCTGGGCCCGATGCTCATGACATATTATCGGGGAGATATTCGTGAGGCCCTCTGGAAAGCGCGCCAGCATCTTTTTCATGACAGTGACGCCCTGACATTTTTCTTTCCCAAACCCTCTGCTACGAACCCCCTCAAAAGATGGAACCTCTATCTCAGATGGATGGTACGGAAAGACGAAATAGACAGGGGACTCTGGAATTTTGTCAACAAGAATGATCTCGTAATACCCCTTGATACCCATCTCTTTAAAATCGGTAGATGCCTTGGTTGGACAGAACGCAATTCCCAATCATATGGAGCTGCATTGGAAATAACAAGTGCGCTGAAAAAGCTCTCGCCTGATGATCCTCTCAAATACGATTTTTTTCTTTGCCACAAAATCGGCATCGGGGCAGGATGTACAGGAAAGAAAACGTCTCAATGCGAAAAGGTGTGTCTGCTCTATGAAATTTAGAATTGTCAGCCTCGGATGTCCAAAGAACCTCGTGGAATCGGAATACCTCGCCGGTGTCCTCGAAAAGGGAGGACATGCCCTCTCGGAAGAAGGGTGCGAAGCCGTTGTCATCAATACCTGCGGTTTTATCAGCGATGCTGTCCGGGAATCAATAGAAACAATACTGCAGGAATCTGCCGCGGCTAACAAAAAAGTTATTGTTACCGGATGCCTTGTGGAACGCTATAAAGAAAAACTGAATGAACTTTTGCCGGAAGTGGAGCTTTTTCTGGGAAGAAAGGCTTATCCTGAAGCCGCCATGTTGATGGACAAAACGGGTTATTACAGACCGGAAGGTCTTTTCTCGGATACATTCCCGCGAAAACTGTTGACGGCCCCGCCGCTTGCGTACCTTAAAATCCAGGAAGGATGCGATAATCGCTGCACATACTGCACCATCCCGTCCATCAGGGGAGGTCTTGTCAGTCGGCCTATAGCCGATGTAGAGGAAGAATTCCGGTTCCTTCTTGAGCATGGTTTCCGGGAAATAAATATTATCGGCCAGGATATTACCGCCTACGGAAAAGATTCAGGGGCAACCCTTGAAGGACTGTTGCGAACTTTGTTGCGTAAAGAAGGCGATTATTTTATGCGCCTCATGTATCTGCATCCGGCGGGCCTGCGAAAGGAACTCATGGCCCTCATTGAAGGTGAAGAAAGAATCATCCCCTACCTTGATGTTCCTATCCAGCACTCTGAAGACAGAATACTGAGCGCTATGGGGAGAAAACATTCAAAGGCAGATCTGGAAAAACTTCTTGGCATCATCAGAAACACCATGCCCGATATAACGCTGCGGACATCCCTTATCACAGGCTTCCCCGGTGAGACAGAAGAAGAATTTGAGGCCCTCTGTGCGTTCATACAGAAATGGGAATTTGATATGCTCGGTGTTTTCATGTATTCCCGGGAAGAAGGAACACCGGCTTATCGCATGAAGCCCCAGATAAAGAAATCTATTAAACAGAAACGATACAACACCATTATGGAGATACAGAAAGAGATTTCAAAAAAACGATTAAAGCGTCACATCGGGCAGAAAACGAAGGTCATCGTGGAAGGAAAGGATGAATCGTCGATGACAGGGCGTATTCTCACACAGGCCCCCGATATAGACGGTATCGCTTTTATAAAAGGCGATTGCGCAATCGGTGAAATCAGGGACGGGAAAATAGTGAAAACGCTCGATTATGATGTTATAGTAGAATTATTATAAAAACTTGGTTTAAACCGTTCAAGCCGTTAGAACCGTTCAAGCCGATATAATAAACAGGAGCATATACATGGAACCGATTAATGAATTACTTGCTGTACGGAAGGAAAAGGAAGAAAGCCTGAGAAATATGGGTATCGAGACATACCCGCAGGACAGAGGCCCTTACACGACAACAGACGATGTTGAAAACAGATTCGGCAATATCGATCACGATGAACTTGAAAAGAATGAGGAGCGTGTTTCTGTTGCCGGCAGGATCCTTGCCTTTCGTGATTTCGGAAAAAGTACCTTTCTCCATATTCAGGACAGAAAAGGTAAAATCCAGGTCTATATCCGAAAAGATATGCTCAAGGAACCGGGATATGATGTTTTCAAGAAATTCGATATCTCAGATATCATCGGTATTACGGGCCGGGTTTTCAAAACCAAAACAGGGGAATTAACAGTGCTTGCCGACACAGTCAAGCTGCTCACGAAATCGCTCCGTCCGCTGCCGGAGAAGTGGCACGGTCTGACAGACGTTGAGGAGCGTTACCGGAAAAGATATCTCGACCTTATTGTCAATGAAAAAGCCCGACAGGTTTTTGTGAAACGGGCAAAGATCGTCGATTATATCCGCCACTATTTCACGCAGAGAGATTTCATGGAAGTGGAGACGCCTATGATGCAACCCTCGCCCGGTGGCGCTGTGGCAAAACCTTTTGTGACCCACCACAATACCCTCGATATGGACCTCTATCTGAGGATTGCCCCGGAGCTCTATTTGAAGCGCCTTGTTGTCGGCGGATTCGAGCGGGTCTTCGAGATCAACAGAAACTTTCGCAATGAAGGTATTTCAGTGCGGCACAATCCTGAATTTACCATGCTCGAATTCTATCAGGCCTACGCTACCTTTGAAGACCTCATGGACCTCACCGAGGACATGATATCTTCCCTTGTTCAGGAACTCTTCGGTACGACAACGATCACATTCAACGGTCAGGAGATCAATTTTGCCCGGCCCTGGAAGAGGATGACCATGGAAGAAGCCCTGAAAGAGGCCGAACCTTTCGATCCGGCGCTGCTTAACGATGTCGGAAAGCTGGCAGGATACGCGAAACATCTCGGCGTGGAAGATGCTGAAAAGCTCTCCAGAGGAAAACTCATCGCGGCAGTCTTTGAAGAACTCTGCGAGAAGAAGCTGATTCAACCCACGTTTATTACTCAATATCCTGTTGAGGTTTCACCACTGGCGAAACGAAACAAAGAAAATCCTGAAGTGACAGAACGTTTTGAGATGTATATATCAGGTATGGAGATCGCCAACGGTTTCAACGAGCTCAATGACCCCGTAGACCAGAAAGCAAGGTTCCTCGAACAGGTGAAAGATCGGGAAGAAGGGGCGGCCGTTGATGAGGATTATATTATAGCTTTGGAATACGGACTACCGCCCACTGCCGGGGAAGGGATTGGGATTGACGGTTGACGATGGTGCTGACGGACAGCGCGTCGATACGCGAGGTTATATTATTCCCCCTCCTCCGCCCATAAGGGGTGAGCATACCAATCCGTATTCGTCCATATAGCATCGCTTCCTTCGGGGTCGCGCAATGCTCAACGTAGCGCTGCTACGCCTCCGCTTGGCAACCCCTCGTCATCCGGGTACCCGCTTGCGGGTGTCTGAACGAATCCGAAGGAGTTGCATTTATTCTCAAAAAGTTCTATAATGGTACCATAATGGAACTGAAAGGAGGTTGATATGCCGGTTAGTCTGTCAATCAAGAATGTGCCTAATGATATAGCAGAGAAACTTCGCAGCCGGGCGGCAAAAAGTCATCGCTCCTTGCAAGGAGAACTGCTTGCCATATTGGAAGAAAGTGTTGTTTCTGAACGTGCGGTGACACCTCTCGAATTCATGAAATATCTGAAGACGTCGAAGCTCAAAACGCCTGCTGAATCGGCTAAGTTTGTCAGAGAGGACCGCGATGCCCGTCGCCGTCGTTGATACTTCTGCGATAGGCGCCCTTGTTTTCGGGGAGCCGGAGGCTGAGGAAATAGCAGAACGTCTGCTGGATGTCAGCATGATAGCGCCGCCCCTTCTCTGGTTTGAACTCGCCAATGTATGCGTCAAAAAGATGAAAGCACATCCTCAACTGCGGAAAAAGCTTGCCGATGCCTTCAAATTTGCAAAAAAGCTACCCATAGAAGAAGTTGAAGTTGATTACCAGGCCGTGGTTGAACTGGCAATAAAGACCGGACTTACTGCATACGATGCGAGTTACCTGTGGCTTACACGGTCGACAGGCGCAGACCTTGTGTCCCTTGACAGAATGCTCTTAAAAAGTCTGGGATGGAGCAAACAATTCCTAACGCTTCTGTGTCTCGTGCATTGACGGCACAAGGCTATGCGCCCTTTTCTTGCATGGTCGGGGCACTTATGGTAAGACATTGGTGTATTGTTGAATATAAAATTCCCCGTACTCTGTTGATTAGTATTTATGTAATCGGGGTCTATATAGAATGATTCACAGAAGACGAACACGAGGATAAACATAGCGTGAACTACGAAACAAATATCGGTTTCCGGTATCTCCGTTCCAAACGAAAAGAGGCTTTCATATCTTTCACGACATGGATCGCGGTTATCGGTATTGCCATCGGTGTTATGGCCCTGATTATTGTTATTGCTGTCATGACGGGGTTTCAAAACGAGATACGCGCCCGTATTCTCGGTATCAATCCGCATATTATTGCTGAGCGGAGATGGCGAGATGAAAGAGCCTCAAAAACTTGTTGAGCAGATAAGAACAATCAAAGGCATTTCCCATGTCTATCCTTTTACTACCTTTCAGGCCATGGCGCAAAGCAGAGACCGTCTCTCCGGCATTATCGTGAAAGGGCTCAATGCTGATGATGTGAAATTTTTGGGAACAATGGTCAAAGAAGGCAGCATCGAGGCGTTGAAAACAAAAGAAAGTGTCATCATCGGAAAAGATCTTGCCAAACAGCTTGGTCTTTTTGTGGGAGACCGCCTGACTCTCATGGTTCCACTCGGCGGTTATTCACCCATGGGTGCCATGCCTGAAACCGCGCGGGCGCGTGTGGGAGGTATTTTTGAAACAGGCATGTACGACGTCGATAATACGCTCGTGATTATGCCGCTCAGTGATGTTGAGAGCATTATGGGTGTGGGTGCCACGGGCCTTGAGATAAAACTCACCGATGTTTACAATGCTGACGGCGTAAGAAGGCAGATCCTGCAAAAGATCGGTCCCCGGTATTTCGCGAGGACCTGGATTGAACTGAATAAAAATCTTTTCTCCGCCCTCAAACTGGAAAAGCTCCTTATGTATATCATTCTGGTCCTCATTATTCTCGTGGCGAGCTTTAACATTATCAGTTCTCTCATCATGACTGTCATGGAAAAGAAGAAGGACATCGCCATCCTCAAATCCATCGGCGCTAAAAAACGAAGCATTATGAAGATCTTTATGATAGAGGGCATCACCATAGGTATTGTGGGCGCCATCGTGGGTTCTCTCGGTGGTTATTTCGGTTGTCTGCTTATCAAATACACCAGTCTTTTTGATCTGCCGCCCGATGTCTACAATATCACGAAGCTCCCCGCGGAAGTAAGCGCTATCGATATTTTTGTTATTGCCCTCATTACTGCGGTGATTTGTGTTCTGGCCACCATATATCCTTCATACAAGGCCTCCAAGATTGATCCTGTGGAGACGTTACGCTATGAGTGAAACGATTTTAAAAGTAACAGGATTGAAGAAAATATTTCAGAAAGACGGCCAGGAGGTCCGTGTCCTCAAGGGTATCGATTTTACTGCCGACAAAGGCGCCTTTATCACCATCATGGGGCCTTCCGGAGCCGGCAAAAGCACCTTCCTCCATATCCTCGGCGCCCTCGATAAACCGACGGAAGGAGAAGTTTTTTTCAGGGACAGAAATATACGTTCATATACGGAAGATGAAGAGAGTATTTTCAGGAATGAGAAGGTCGGATTCATCTTCCAGTTTTATCATCTGCTCCAGGATTTCAATGTCATCGAAAATATTATGATGCCCCTGTTAATAAAAAGGGTAAGAGAAGACGAGGCGGCCAAAAAGGCTGAAACGTTTCTTACCATCGTAGGATTGGATCACCGGCGAAACCATAAACCCGGTGAACTGTCAGGCGGCGAGCAGCAGCGTGTTGCCATAGCGCGGGCTCTCGTCAATGAGCCCGAAGTGATCCTTGCCGATGAACCCACGGGCAACCTGGACCGGAAAACAGGTCACGAAGTTTTTGATTATATCCTCTCGGTGAACAAAAAACTTTCGTCAACACTCATACTCGTCACCCACGACCCAGCGGTAGGCGCTTTTGGTGAAAAGCAGTATACGATGGTTGACGGAGAGCTGTTCACTGAAAGGCAGTGAATAGTCGTTAGATGAACAGTAAATAGCTAAAAGATAGTGAATCAGTTGATGGTAAATAGCCCGAAAAATCATGAATCTTACGTCCCTCAGTCCTACGTGATTGACTGGCGAAGCGGTCGTCTCAATGAGATCTCAATGATATTGCTCGTTCATCCTCCGCTTACGAAACCCTGTGAGCCGCCGTCAGGTATTGGCGCACCTTGCGGGGGCGCTCCGCGCTCATGATTTACAGTACCGGCTTCTTGACGCGAACATCGAGGGTATTCTATCTCTTTTGAAAACACCTGTTGAGGCCCGTGATACATGGACACGGCGTGCTCTCAAACATATTGATTCTAATCTTGAGTCGCTGCGAAATATTGATCTGTACAGAAAATTTGATACATACAAAAAGACTGTCCTTGAGGTAAATCGTCTTCTTGGCGCGGCGGCAGGGGATGGTGTCCGTTTGTCGCTTGAAGATTATGAACATACTGTTCTTTCTCCTGTAAAAACAGATGATCTCCTCTATGCCGCTCAGCATCCCGAAGAAAACCCTTTTTATCCATATTTTTCCGAACGGTTTCGTGAAATCATCGGGCAACAGCAACCACTCCTTATCGGTTTCTCTCTCAGTTATCTCAGTCAGGCCCTCTGTGCCTTTGCCATGATAGGGTTTATAAAAAAAAATTATCCCAGGCATACAGATCATACTTGGAGGAGGTCTTCTCACGTCATGGATGAACAGTCCTGCCTGGAAAAATCACAGCGAGCTTCTGCGAGCAGAGGGGGTGGCTCCGGTGGCTTTGCTGCCGGAGGGGGCGACCCCCGTCAAGCGAGGACAGGCGCGAGCCCCATTAATAGATCATCTTGTCTGCGGCCCCGGAGAAGGGCAATTGCTTGCTCTTCTCGGCAAAGAGGTATCGCAGAAAACACATTATAGACCGGCCTATGATTTTGAGAATATCGGTCAATACCTTGCCCCCGGCTTAATCATGCCCTACAGCACCTCATCCGGTTGCTACTGGGGAAAGTGCGCCTTTTGTCCGGAGAGGGCTGAAGGTAACAGATATATTCAGCGTCCTCCCCATGCTATTATTTCAGAACTTCACGACCTCGTTAATGAAACAAAACCGGCTCTCATCCACCTGACCGATAATGCCGTAAGCCCCGTTGTCCTGAAATGCCTTACAGAAAGTCCTCCAGGGGCACCCTGGTATGGTTTTGCCCGTGTTACTGATCATCTCACTGACCCTGACATTCTGCATGGCCCTTAAACGCTCAGGATGCGTCATGCTCAAACTGGGTGTCGAGTCGGGTGACCAGGGTGTCCTCGATGCCATGCACAAAGGAAATGATGTTTCCATTACCTCACGTGCCCTGAAGGCACTTTCACAGGCAGGTATTGCCGTATATGTCTATCTCCTTTTCGGTACCCCTTCCGAATCTGAGAAAGAAGCGCGGGCAACCCTCGATTTTGTGGTGGAACATAGTGAATATATCAGTTTTCTAAACCTTGCCATCTTCAATCTTCCCCTTTTGAGTCCCGATTCAAAAGGGCTTCAGCGGTCCAGTTTTTATGAGGGCGAACTTTCACTATATACGGATTTCGTTCATCCGAAAGGATGGAGCAGGACAAAGGTAAGGCGGTTTCTCGATAGTGAATTTAAAAAACATCCCGCGATAAAACCAATCCTGCTGAGACAACCGCCTCTTTTCACCTCCAACCATGCTCCTTTGTTTTCAAAGCTTTTTCTTGATTTTCAATCGAGGTATAGTGAAATAGACAACAGTTGTTTATAATAAATAGTATGTCAATGGACCGCCCTGCATGAAAGAGAATATTATTTCTGAGAAGATCCTGAAAAAGGCAATAAGCCACATTCTATCCATGCAGGACGAAAGCGGGGCCTGGTCGAGATTAAAAGGGGAATTTCCCTGTGAAACAGAGCCCACAAGCTGGGCCGTGAAGATCCTTTCCATGAACAATAAGACCTGCCCTTAACAAGGTTAGAGAAAGGTGTGCAGTTTATTCTTCATGACCAGCAGCCCGACGGAAGCTGGAACAATAATGCTGCCCATACGGGTTTTGCCATAATGGCGTTACAGGAAACGGGCATGAGTGATGAGGCGATTGGAAAAGCGATCTCGTACCTGAGAAATGTTCAGCATGAAGAAGGTGGGTTCCAGAGGACCGCCGGTGTTGGCGAACCCTCGATCCTTCACGCGGCCATTGTGCTCTTTGCCATGAGAGAAGCGGGATTCGGTATCGGCGACCCCATGGTAAGAAAGGCACTTACATGGCTTGTCAGTTGTCAGAACAAGGATGGCGGCTACGGCGTATCAAGAGGTTCCCCATCCGTTGCTTTCGCTACCGCCAGAGCAGTGAAGGCATTGCGTGTGTATGGAACACCCTTGACAGAACCCTGTGTGAAGAATGGCATCGCGTGGCTCCTGACAACGCAGAAGAAATCAGGAGGTTTTTCCATGACGCCTGACTCACTGGAGGACCCGGAGATAACGGCCTATGCTATGACGGTCATGAATGGACTTGATGCGTATAAAACGCATATGAAAAAAGCTATAGAATACCTCGAACAGGCGCAGGAAGCTGACGGCACTTTCAAGAGCTACGCGCCGATTCAATTCAATAATGTGACGAAAAAGAACACCCAGACGACCTGTTTTGTAGCATGGGCGTTACTGGAGATGCAAAGAACATAGCGCACGGGGCAGAGAGACCGGAAATCGTGAATCGTAAATCGTAAAAGCGAGATCATGTAAACGTCATAGAGCGGGAAAAAAAGGCATTTTGGTCGGATTAATGCAATAACCGGAGGACGATAAAGTATACCTTATCCCTCTCACTCTGAATGAGCGCCTTCCTAACTGAAGGAGCACGCGTCCCTCGTTCATACGGTCTCTCCGGGACGAAGAGATTTGCCCCGCGTCTCCACGCGGGGTGAACCGTTACGATGCATAACGCGAAAATATCGAGGCCCCTATCATCGCCACAAGGCCGGCGATGATGGCTAGGCCATTGATGAAGTAGACTATCCGTACATATTTCCCATACTGGTCAAGCAACACCCAGTCATCTGTCCTTATAACGATACCGATGAGTTTCACGCAGAGCGGTATGCTTAGGCAGAAGGCAAGGCTGTACCACGAGAGCAGTCCGTAAACAATGAGCAGGACAATGCTCAGATAAATCAAAATGAAGAACAGAATAAGCCCCCAGAAGGCATCCCTCTTTTCCCAAGCCTGACGGCGAGGGTGTGCTTGCCTGCCGCTTCATCGGTCTTCATGTCGGGCAGGCTCTGGTAGTAAAGGATGGACGCCACCATGAGGCCGACCGGAATGGAGATAAGAAGCGGTATCCAGTCGGGATGTCCCGCGATGACCCAGTATGTGCCGACGACCATGATGGGCCCCATATTGATTCCCACAAATAATTCACCGAGACCATGATAGCCGTAACGGATGGGCGGCGCGACATAGAAGTAGCTGCTGAATGCGGCGAAGAAGATCGGTACGGCAAGGAGGTACAATTTGAAACCGAAGATGATGATGAAGGCGATAGCGAAAGCGAGAATGTAGAGAGTCACGATGACCCGGAACATTGTCTTCGGTGCTATCTTTCCTTCCTGTATGACCCGTGATCCGCCGATTGCCTCGCCGGAGTCTGTGCCTACAAGGTGGTCAAAATAATCATTTGCGAGGTTTGTCAGAAGGTGGACCATGAAGGAACCGAGAAAGACAAGGAGGAACCGCCAGGGACGTATTAACCCTTCCTGCTTTATTGCCAGTATCCAGCCGATGAAAAGAGGGATAAAGGTGGCAACATAGAAGGGTAGACGGCTGGCCTGGAGCCAGGCCTGCAATGTGGCTTTGTTCATCATGCCACCAGTTCCGGTTTCTTCCCGATATGAAGCCAGGTGATTCCGAAGGTGAGAGGATATTTTTCAATTTCCGTCATGCCTGCCTCTTCCATGAGTCTGGCAAATGCGTCCGGCGAAGGAAAATTCATGATAGAATCCGCGAGGTAATGGTAGGCAGCAGGATTTGCTAGAAAATATCTTTGCGAAGAGAGGAAGCAGGTAGTTCAAATAGACATAGTAGATCAATTTGAAAAACCTGTTCTGAACGAAGGTCATCTCCAGTATCATTATCTGCCCGCCCGGTACTGTGGCACGGAGCATTTCTTCGAGCGCCTTTTGCTTATCCGGGATGTTTCTGATTCCGAAGGCCATCCCCGTGACGTCAAAGGCATCATCAGGCACCGGAAGTGAGAGCGCGTCGCCATGCAACAAGGTGATTCTTTCAGAGAGGCCTTGCTTCTCAACTTTGCGTTTCCCAACCTCGATCATTTCCGGAACGAAATCAATGCCGGTGACGCGTATCTGAGGATATTTCAGGGCCGCCCCTATTGACAAATCTCCTGTTCCACAGGCAACATCGAGAAAGCTCCCGGTTTCAGAAAAAAACATCTTTTTGATGGCGAAACGCCGCCAGGCTACATCCCTGCGCAAGCTCAGGAGATGGTTCAAAAAATCATATTTGTCCGTGATGGTGGAGAATATCTCCTTGACCATGCTGATCCGCTCATGATCGGTGACGGTCTTTACCGCAGGATATTTGTCGCTCTACTGGTTTTTCCATTTGCACAATTTCCTTTCAAGGAGATCAAAAAATTCATAGAGGATGATGCCAATAATTGAGAGCGAAATGATGCCCACAAACATAGTGGCGTAATCCGCTCTTCCCCAGGAATCGATGATATAGAAGCCGAGCCCTTTGTTTGTCGCGATGGATTCGACAAAGAAAAGGACGGCAACGGCCGTGCCGGTACCTATGCGCAGCGATGTGATGATGCCGGGAAGACTTATGGGCCAGACAACATGGACGTAAAAATCAAGACGCGTGGCGCCGAGAGATTTGAGGGAATAGACGATTTCGTTACTGATTTTACGGGCGCTGTCACGGGTCGTGATGAGGAGCTGGAAAAAGATGATCATGGTGAGAAGGACAATCTTTCCAATGTCGCCGATGCCGAAGAGGACAAAAATGATAGGCATCAATACAATCTTGGGAATGGGATATCCGAGGTAGATGAGAGGAGCGAAGAGCCTGTCCAGTTTGGGGTTGCTGCCGAGAATAAGCCCCGCCGGAACTGCGAGGATAAAGGCGAAGAAGAGTCCTGCCAGCATCCTCAGGAGACTTGCCTCTACATGGAGCCAGAAGGATGCCTTTGCAATCTCTTTAAACCCCCGCAGAAAGACAAGAAAGGGGTCTGGGAGTATATTGCTCCCCAGGACCAGCGAAAGCAGATACCAGAGGGCATAGATGAGAAAAATGGTGACAGCGTATATAATGATTTGTTGCCTTCTCATACTGTTTCCTCAAGTATCTTCCTGAGCGTTGTAGTGAGTTCAAAAAATGTCGCTTTGTCGCGATAATCGATATCACCCATGGCCGGGTTGTCGATGATCGTTTTGATACTAGAGGCGCCATTGGCGAGAACGATGATCTTTCTTCCGAGAAAGACGGCTTCTTCAATATTGTGGGTGACGATAATGAAACTGAATTGCCACTGCTTGAAGGCTTGAAGGAGCTGATTTTGAAGTCTCTCCCGGGTCACCGTATCGATAGCGGCAAATGGCTCATCGAGCAGAAGAAGGAGCGGATTTGTGAGGAGCGCCCGAGCGAGGGCCACTCTTTGACGTTGTCCACCGGAGAGCTGTGACGGATAGAGATGATCGAGGCCCTCAATATCGAGCTCTTTTTTCATGGCCTCAAGCCTCTTATGGGAAACATCAATCTTCTGTATTTTCGCGCCGAGTGTGATGTTTGCCGCCACGGTCTTCCAGGGAAAGAGGCCGTATTCCTGAAGCACGAGGGCGATATTCCGGTCAGGTCCTGTAATTACATTATCCTGAAAAAAGACAGAACCGGTTGTTGCTTCAAGGAGCCCCGCTATGGCGAGAATGAGCGTTGTCTTGCCACATCCTGAAGGCCCGACAATGGCAAGAGAATCGGGAAGGGGCAGGTCGAAGCTTACCTCATTGAGGACGGTCTTCGGTTCCTTTTCACTGAGGAATGTTTTGCCCAGTCCCTCAACATGGAGGAATTTATGGTAAGTATCCATCGGCAACCATGTCCTTGTAAGTCATCTCCTTTGTGATGATCTGTTTTTCACGGAGCCACTTATAGACATCCATAACCTGATCGCGTGCCGGGATGACCAGTTTGGGAAATTTAGGGATCGGGAAAGAACCCTGGAGAGGCTCCGGCATCTTGCAATCCCGGTTCATGATAGCGCGCACCTCGTCAGGGTTTTTATTGATATAATCCGATGCCTTATTGACTGCCCTGTGAAATGCCTTCACCGCCTGAGGATATTCTTTAAGGAACTTCTCATTGAATGCGAACACAGTGGCCGAAAGTCCCCGACCTCTTATCATCTATGAGTGCCTTCGCGCCTTTCGTTTCAGCGAGTGTCGCCAGCGGTTCAGGCATGAGCGCTGCCGATACCTGCCCGGAGAGGAGCATCTGGAGACGAATGGGGATGTTCTTTACATCGATGAGATTGATGGTCTCCTTGCCGATCTTTTGGGGCTGAAGGAGCCGGATAATCAGATAGTCAGCGATGGTATTGGAACCTGTCGCGATGCCTGATTTCGAGATTTCTGACAGCGTTTTATCTTTTGACTGTGGCGCGGCAAGAATAGCGAACATCCGCTGTTCATTGGTGGTGTTGAAGTTTACGGCGACCATTTTGACACCGGCGTTGTTGCTTTGAAGCACCATAGGCGTCATGAGGTCCCCGAAATAGCCGGCAATCTGTCCTGAAGTGAGGGCGATATCCTTTTCCATGGCGGAGTTAAAAAGGACGATTTCCACAGTGAGACCCTGTTCTTTGAAGAAACCTTTTTCAGAAGCCACAAAAAGAGGGAGTGACTGAAGAACGGGAATGGTGCCGAATTTGATGGCTGCCGGCATTTTAATGTTTTTTTCCGGGCTTTCTTTTGAATGGACATGAATGGGAAGCGTGAGCGCGCAGAGGAGAATGAGCACTACAAAGAGTTTTGCAGATTTCATATAAAAAAAGCCTCCTTTTATTGTCTTATAGTCTATTAGTGTAGTGTGCTGTGACGGATATTTCAATGAAATTCAGCAAAATCGATGTTTCATGACATTACATACCGTGTGGAATGAATATTGCGGGTTGTTGGCAGCCCGTGCTGGTAATTGAACAATGTGTGAGGGCTGCTATTGTATGACAATCACTTTATTCCTGCCCGTTCTTTTTGCTTCATACAGTGCGTCATCAGCCTTCCTCAACAAAATCTCAGACGATGGGATTTCCGGGGTCATTGCCGTAACACCGAGACTGATCGTTAATTGCACCGGTATGTCTTGAAAGGTAAAAGTTTCATTCTCAACAGTCTTTCTCAGCGTTTCCGCTAAATGTACCGCGCTGTTGATATCAGTTTCGGTCAAAAGACAGAAAAACTCCTCACCACCGTACCGTGCCAGCGTGTCCGTGCTTCGTATCTTTGATGAAATAGAAGAGGCAAGAGATTTGAGAACAAAGTCTCCACATAGATGTCCGTGTGTATCGTTTATTTTTTTAAAAAAATCTATATCAAGCATGATGAGGCTGAATGGCCTCTGCCCTCGCTTAAACCTTTTAAATTCATTCTGCAGTTGGTTTTCTAAAAACTTTCGATTGTAAATTTTTGTCAGACTGTCTTTTGTATTCATTTCGATGAGGGTTCTTTCGTATACGGACATTTCAGTGACGTCATGAACGGTAATATAGATATATCGGGCTGAACTTTTCTCATCAATGAGCTGTCCCATATTGCAGCTCTGTTGCATATACTCAATCTCGACGGCAAGGGAACTGACCGGTTTAAAAGGGAAAAGATAATGATGGAGCTTCTGGGAAAAGAAATAATAGTTACCGAAATTCATGACATACTTAAGGCTCCGCAGGAAACCCGGATTATTCAAATGAGGGAAAAAATCAAAAATAGGGCTGCCGATGATCTGGTTGGCAGGTATATTACTGTGCAATTCCATCCATTTGTTCCATTTCTGCACCCTTAGATCGCTATCGAGAATAACGATTCCCATGTCCAGAAGGTCAAAGAGCTGGTTAAAGATCATTCAAATTGTTCCATAAAATCATTAAGGGAGTTTTTAAGCCAGTCAACGGATTCCTGACTGGTTAAGACAAATAAAAAGCCGAATATGTCCTTTTTTTCAAAATGAAAGCTTGTCCGCAGGACAATTGTCAGCTCATATGAACTCATAATTGTTTTCGGCAACAGGTCATGAACATTGTCGCCAATGTAGACAATGGGAGGAGAATAGGTTAGTGTGTCATTCAACAGCTCTGCTATCTTGCCGATACAAGCCCCCATGAGAATGTTCCCCACTTCCATTAAGGTGCCTTTTTCAAGCTCGTCAACAGGATCGGACACAAAAACGTCGGTTTCTTCACCGGTCAGAAGTGTTATTAATTCTTTACCGGAACCTGCGGGAAAGATAAGGAGGGCTGATCCCTTGAAGTCACTCCAAAACCGCTGTTCCACAATGCTTATATCACCGTAGTCCCGTACTTCTCCCTGTATATATACCGGCAATTCAGCAGTGTATATTACCCTCGCGTAGGGAACGCTCAGTTTTACGCGCATATCAATAAGCTCGGCCAGTTCAGCCGTTGCCTTACCGAAGGCTATATTCATAATTTCCTGGAGGATATCCAATTCTTCATCAGAAAGAATATTTTGCCTTACCTCATCCATGCCTTTCAGGTCTCTCCCGACTGTTGTAAGATTTCTTCTGCTTTTTGCAATGCAAGTTGTACTTTTTCCTTTGAAGGTGGTTTTTTAATGACAGTAAGGGCGCCGAGTGCTGCCACCTTCAGAATCGTTTTTGGTTGTATATCGGCGGTACACATAATAATAACGGCGTGTTGGTCGACTTTTTTCATTAATTCAAGGCTTTCAATACCATCCATGACCGGCATAGTTATATCGAGAAATGTCACATCGGGCTTAAGCTCAATGAATTTATTCAAACCTTCCTGACCATCGGTTGCCTCATGAAATTCATATTCCCGGTCTTTTGGCATACAATTTCTTAAAATTTTTCGCGCGATTGGAGAATCATCAACGAGCAATATTTTATATATCATAGGCGAAGCAAAATAACCTTTCAATAAAAAGCAGTTCTGGAATGGAAGGTTTAACAAAAGAAAACATTATTGTCAAGCTAAAGATGATCTATGATATCCACCACCTGCAATTTACAAGGTTGATTGGTGAGGTAGTGAAGGGGGCATGGGGCTTTAGGCCTCATGCCCCGTAAAAAGCTGCTTGATTCTCTCAAGACGAAGGAAGATTGTTTGGTCCGTCTGCCAGAACGCTTTCAATGACCCTGACCAGTTCATCAACATCAAATGGTTTCGTGATTACCCCTGAAAATTTGTATTTTTTGAAATCTTTTATGATGGGATCGTTAGTATACCCGCTGGAAACAATGGCTTTCACTCTGGGGTCTATCTCGTGTAATTTTTGGACTGCTTCAGCGCCTCCCATGCCGTCCGGTATGGTGAGGTCCATAATAACGATATCAAAAGGTTTTTCCGATGTGATTGCTTCTGAATATATTTTTATAGCTTCAGCGCCGTCACGGGCAAATTCAACATTGTATCCAATATGACCAAGCATTTCCCCGGCAACATCTCTCAACGCATTCTCGTCGTCCATGTAAAGGACCTTGCAGCCTCCCCCGTAGGCAGATCTTTCTCTTTGTATCTGTGCGGTATGTGTTTCTTCCTTATAGGCCGGGAGATAGACATGGATGATCGTTCCGACACCCGGCTGTGATTCGGCGGTCATGAACCCGCCATGATTTTTGACGATAGAGTGACAGATTGCCAGTCCGAGACCCATGCCCTTTACGTTACCTATTTCTTTTGTCGTGAAATAGGGGTCGAAAATTCTCGAAAGGTCTTCTTCCGATATGCCGCCGCCGTGGTCTTCTATGGAAATTATCACATAGTCCCCTTCCGGCAGAGGGATTGTATCTTCAGGGCCGAGAGTAATATTGTCAGCCCTGATTTTTATTTTACCGCCTCGCGACATTGTTTCTTTCGCGTTGAGCACGATATTGTGAATGACCTGCCGTATCTGCTCTTCATCGATCTCGACTTGTTGCAAATCATCAGGGAAAGAAAAAGTGCATTTTATATTGGACCCGCTCAGAGTGAGTCGCGCGGAGTCCTTAATAATTCCTTTTAAAGATGCCACTTTTTTTGATGACTCGCTTCCTCTGGAAAAAGTAAGAAGCCTGTATGTAAGTTCTTTTCCCTTAATTGTGGCGTCTTCGGCATCGGTAAGTCTTTCGTATATTTTATTTGAAGGATCTGTAAGCATTTTGGCAAAAGAAATATTACCGAGGATGATGGCAAGGAGATTATTAAAGTCATGGGCAACACCGCCGGCGAGTGTCCCCACGGACTCAAGTTTTCGTGTCGTAAGCAATTCTTCTTCCATCCTCCGTTTCTCGGTAACATCACGAAATACGATCACGACACCCAGGATGGTACGATCTTTGTCCCGGATAGGGGTCCCGCTGAGGGCAATAATCCGCTCCCTTCCATCTCTGCTGATTAATATCTCTGTCCTCTCGAAGATGATCGATGTATCCATTTTTACAATCGTCTGCCCGGGATCTTCCGATGGTGTCCTTGTTTTTTCATCAACACTATGGAATATATCGGAAAAGAGCTGCTCTTTTGCCTCTGCCGGTGGCCATCCTGTCAATGCCCCTGCCGCGTCGTTGATGAGAACGATCTTTCCTTCTCTATCTGTCGTAATGACACCGTCGCCAATGGAACTTAACGTCACGGCAAGTAGCTCCTTCTCAGCCGCCAGGGCTTTTTCTGCCAGCATACGGATTTTGATCTCGTGACGGAGGTCATAGTTTGATTCTAAGAGACGGCGTTCGCTCTCTTCGAGGAGTTTCTTGGAGACCGTTGTTGTGGCTAATTGATGGATCATACGATTGAAATCTTCCGTAAGGGTCCTTACTTCACCGGACATCGATGGTTTCACGGAGACGTTGAAATTACCATCATTGACCTGCTGTGTTGCCTTTCTGAGTTCTGTAATAGAACGGGAAAAGAACCTGCCCACGCCGAAGGCGATCAATGAAATGATCAATAAGCCGAGGCCCATGTAGAGAAGCCCCATCTGTTTTATGGAATAGAAAAAAGTATCTGTTGCGTTGCTCAGATAGTCGGCGGTCCTGCGGTGGATTGTTAAGGCTTCTTTGAGAGGTCGCGTGAATTCATCGACGGAAGCGGTGACGGCAACACTCAGACTCACATTGTCAGCGGTTGTCCGTTGGAGAGGGGCAATATACATATATTTCTGTTTTACTTCACCATTTCGCTCGGTCCATTCGTAATACCCGCTTGTATGATTTTTCCCCAGACTCTTTTCTATCATGGACCACAGGCTTGGGGAATTGCGCTTTATTGTCTGAGATTTTTTGTTTTCGAGAGCACTGTCTACGTGAAAACGGATGATGCCGGTAAAGGAGTCGTGAAGACTTGTATATCCTGTCTGGCCTACAGGCTGTAAAGCAATCCTCCGGAATTCTTTGTCTCTCTGCAGGTCTTCAAGGGCCATATGCGGGTATGATTGAAGCATCAAATCGAGTTCCGCTGCCACACCAATTGCTTTTTGTTGTATTAAAGTCCACACGGCCTCTTTCAGAAGGGTTTCACTATGGGCCCATTGTTCATCATAAGCCTGCTTGATTGTCTGGCGGATCTGCGGTTGAAATTCGCGGTCATATATTTCAAGCAAGAGAGTAAAAATAGCGATAGGAATGATCCCGGCAATGAATGTCATAAGGAAAAGACGGGAGCCGAATTTATTCGGTAATATTTTTGTAAGCCACATATGATTGTCTTCCAACTGTATAGTATACAATATTCCCGACAGCTTGCCCATACGGGAAAGACAATTTCTTTCTTTTTAAGAAAAGAAGTGATATAAAACCTATTCGGGACATGCACATTGTCCCTGTGAGGGGTTGGATGAATGGGCCATATCGACGATAAACTGGGCGACAATGAAAAGATCGTCTATCGTGTCGGACTCCACTGGGTGATGTTTATAGGCCCGGCGTTGCTTTTATTCCTGGCAGGTATTTCGATCTCTACAAAGGGTAAGTCGGCTATAGTACTCTTTATAATCGGGTTGGTCTGGGCCGTCCTTTCTTATATTGTTCTCCAAAAAACTGAATTCACGGTAACAAACAACCGGCTATTGATATGGACAGTTTTCCCCTGGAAAAAACTGCACGATATTGCCCTCGTTGAGATAGCAAATGCGACTTTTTATCAGCCTTCACTTGGTAAACTGTTAAATTTCGGAAAGATCACCATTGTTCTTAACAGCGGGAAAAGGATCTCTCGCAGATTAGTCAGTGGCCCTTATGAATTATTGAAACATCTTTCACAACAGGTCGAAACTGCCCGCGGCAAAGAGCAAAAACCTCTCCAAAACAGTACCTGATTGTTATTGATGTGACTCTGCCGCCGAAAACTCTGCCGGATAAAGAACCACAAAATCTGCATCACTAAAAATCTGCTTGACAAGTAGTAAACAAACAGATAGTATTTATCTATATGGTTCATATATAAACTAATAAGAGGCCCATTGAATTTAAAAGAAGAACTCGGACTTAATCAGACAATCGAAACAATGGAGCACGAATGCCTTTTGAATATTCTCTATACGGCAACGATGCTCTATAAAGCGTCTTATATCTATTTCAGACAATATGGTATCACCGACGCCCAGTTTAATGTTCTCATCCAATTACAATACGAGAAACAGCAAGGTCTTTCCCAGACTGATCTTGGCAGGAGACTTGTCGTCAATAAAGCGGATATGACGGGTATTATCGACAGACTTGAAAAAGCGGGGCTTGTCGGGAGAGAAAAACATCCGCAAGACAGGCGTATCAATATCATAAAAATTACCCGGAAGGGCAGGGACATTGTTAATAAACTTGAACCTGGATATTTTAAAGAGGTGAAGAAAGTCATGTCGGACATGTCGAAAAACGACATGAAGACAATTATGAAAGGTATGGAAAAGATACGCGAGAACGTCAGGCAAGAGGAATCGAGGTGATATATGGCAGGTAAAAAGAGCTATTTCAAACTCCTTATGGCTGGAGTTGTGAGGACAGTTTTCAAGTGTTATTTTACCCTTTTTCACAGAATAAAGATCAAAGGACTTGAAAATATCCCGAAGACGTTCGATAAGCTTATCATTATCGCGAACCATGCCAGCCTTCTCGACGGCCTCATCGTCTGGACCTACATCAAAGCCCCTTTGAAAATCATTGTCAATCGGGGCAGGGCACAGGAATGGTTATTCCGGCCCTTTATGCGAAACGATTACACTGTTCCCATAGACGCCATGAACCCCTATGCTCTGAAAGCAGTCATCGAGGAAGTCAACCGGGGTACGGCGTTACTCATTTTTCCCGAAGGGCGTATGACGAGCACAGGAAATCTTATGAAGATCTATGAGGGTACAGGTTTTGTGGCATACAAGACAGGCGCGAGGATACTTCCTCTCTATCTCGATAATATCTATTCGACGGTCTATTCAAAAAAGAAGAAGCACAGGAACATTTTCACGCCCATAACGATGACGATAGGAAAAGTCCATGAGGCGCTTAATCTTGACAGTTTACCGCCCCGGCAGAGAAAGAAGGCGGCAGCGGAGATTATCTATCAGGTTCTTTGTGATATGCGCTACGAAATACACAATCGAACTTCCACACTTGGTCGCGAATTTGTCCGGCTGTGCAAAGAAAACGGCGGCCGGATGGCTTATAAGGACGCCATGGGCACGCAGGTGAGTTACAAGAAGGCGCTGACAGGTGCTTTAGTCCTCGGTCGATTTCTTGCCGGATCTTCAGAAAAAAACATCGGGATGCTCCTTCCCAATATTACCGTAACAGCCTTGTTGTTTATGGGTCTCCAGATTTTTAATAAAACAGCCGTTTTTCTCAATTACTCAAGCGGCTCCAAAGCGCTTACTCACGCAATGGACCTTGCTGACCTCAACACCATTGTCACATCGAGGCAGTTTCTTGATCGGGTTAAGCTTCCGCTCTCACTCTTCGAAGGCAAAAAAATGATTTATATAGAAGACCTGAAAGAAGTCCTCGGTATTAAGGAAAAGATCAGAGGACTCGTAGGCACTCTTTTCCCGGGACCATACAAAAAAATGGTACCCGGCGAAGAAAAAGAGACGGCCGTGATTCTTTTTACCTCCGGTTCAGAAGGAGTCCCCAAAGGGGTTTGCCTTTCACATGAGAATATTATCTCAAATATTCATCAGGCCTTATCGAGGATTGATGTCACGGAAGATGACTATTTCTTCAACGCCCTGCCTATTTTTCACAGCTTTGGGCTTACTGTGGGGACCATATTGCCTTTATTCGCAAGCGCCAAAGTCTTCCTCTATGTAAATCCTCTCCACTATCGAATCGTCCCGGAGATTATTTATGACGAGGCGTGTACGATCTTTTTTGGCACAAACACATTCTTCAACGGATACGGCAGAAGGGCCCATCCCTATGATTTCCATACCATGCGCTACGTATACTGCGGCGCCGAAGCGTTAAGCGATGCCGTATTTGAGAAATACGCTAAAACCTATGGAGTACGGGTCATGTCAGGCTATGGTGCCACTGAGTGTTCGCCGGTTATCAGCATGAACAGCGCCCTTCAACATGAATACGGAACAGTCGGGAAGGTGCTTTCCGGTATTGAATACAAGCTTGCTCCTGCCGCCGGTATAGACGGGAAAAACGGGACAGTGGGAAGGCTTTTTGTAAAAGGTAAAAATGTCATGAAAGGATACCTGAAGAACGAAAAGGCGAACCATAAATATCTCGTCGAGGATGAAGGCTGGTATGACACGGGCGATATCGTGGAGGTGACACCGGAGGGTTATGTGAAGATCGTGGGCCGCCTCAAAAGGTTCTCGAAAGTGAGTGGGGAGATGGTCTCCCTCACCGCCGTGGAAGATGCCCTTGCCGGTATATTCGGTGAACGCAAAACAGTGGTTGTCATGCCTGTGGAAGACGAAAGAAAGGGTGAAAAACTAATCCTTGTCACCAATTATAAAGAAGCGGAATTGAAACCTGTAAGGGAGCATTTAAAAGAGAAGGGTCTACCGGACCTTGCCTGCCCGAGAGAGATTGTTTATATGAAGGAAATCCCAAAGCTCGGTACGGGCAAGGTGGATTATGTAAAGCTCAAACAACTTCTCATTGAATAGTTTTAACTCTGATGCTATTCTATAACCAGGTTGCCCCTTAACCGGTGTCACTATGTTTTTTCAGATCTTTTTTCCGTCATTTTAGCAGTTATATACTGCATAATGGTTTTATAAGCATCTTCAGACACACGGGAGAACTCAACGCCGATCCGAACCGTGTCTTGAAGGATAGTAATGTTCTTAACCTCCGCTAAGGCGGAAAGCCAATTATAGGTTGGAAGATTTATATCCAGATAGAGTGGATCGCCAATATTAAAGTAATTTTTACTCTTCATCACAGCAAAAGATACACCCCCTCCGCCTATATCCATAACCTCAACATCAATGGTATCACTGTCAGGCACAGCAAGCCGGATCTGAATCGGGTTTGTTTCTGAAGGCCGTACCCTGAAGTACTGTCGCTTTACTTCTTCTCTAATCTTGTCGGGAAGCTGGATCTTAAAATATTTATGGTCTTGTGAATCAATTTTTTGTTGTGGAATAATGCTGCTCTTGAATGTATATGATGCTTTCGGAAGAGCGCATGTAAGCTCCACGTCACCTGTTTCAGGGCAATTACCGGATGCTACCTGAACAAGCAATTCTATTTCTTTATCAGTTTTATAAATGAGCCTGCAATCGTTAAGCGTGATTTTATCATTAATAACGACGCTGGCAGACATTGCGAGTTCAGAGATCTCCCGAAGCAGTCTTAATATATCTTCCTGTTTTTCAAAATCCATGAAACCCCCCTTAGTGTGTTTGTTTCACTTAACCCCGGGTTGCCAATTCAGCTTATGTATTTTATCCATGACACAAAATCTGACTTTTTCTATTTTCCTTGAAATGAGAGTATTTTGCAAGAGAAAAATAATGTGCTGTCAAGCCAAAATAGAAATGTCCTGTGTTGTTTCTATGGCAAATAAAGAAAAAAACGGGTAGGATTTATCATTACCAACAGGAGGAACTATGGCTAATCAGACAAACGAACAGAACCCGATACAGATCAATACTGCCGACGAGACATCTAAGGGGCGTTACAGCAATACGATGCTTGTGGCCCATGGACCGGAAGAATTTATCATCGACTGGTTGCTCAATTCGCCGAACGGGGCACACCTTGTGTCACGGATCATCGTAACACCGGGTCATATGAAGCGTATTTGCAACGCCTTTCAGGAGAATGTGAGATTATATGAACAAACCTTTGGCGAGATCAAGTTGAGTGAGCCCCCTGTCCCTCAGATGATCCAGTAGGTTATTTCTCATTATCTTTCTTGACATTGGATAGATTCCGGTTAGAATCATATAGGTATACATTGCCACAGACAGGGAGATTGGGCCAAAAATTCCTGTCTGATGGCATTATGAATGTCTTTTTTCTCTATCTCGTTGTCCATCCTGATTATCAGAAGAAGGTGTTGGCCAAAGTTGCATTGATGCTCCGTGAGTACAAGGATTACGCGCGAAAAATGGTAATGGCCTATGATGAGACCCTTGAATTTTTCCAAAAATGTGGTTTCGAGGTTGGTGAGAATAACGTACCCATGTTCGTTACGTATTTAACGAACTACTGACATTTACCGACGTCCATTGTTTTTGATTTCGTTGCCTGTTCTCTTTGTTATCTTGTTTTATTGAAGTCTTTATCGAAAGAGAATCAAAGTCTGTTTTCTGTTGAAATTACAGGCATTACAGGTTATCTTCAAGGGTGGTGAATGACCGAAGGACGTAGGACGTACAGTCGCTTCGCTCCTTCGGACGTAGGACGCAAAATGCAGTCACGTCCTTACCCTCCGCTAAAGCACCGGAGGAAAGGTAAATAGCATAGAGTAGAGAGTATGGGTATAGTGTATAGAGCGCATGTCACAAGTCGCAGTCAGTATAAGTCGCAAGTCACAGGCAGCAGGCTGCAGGAAAAAAGTTCTTTATGGACCTGAGACATGAGCTTGCGGCATGAGACCTGAGACATGCGACTGTGCCATCTGTGAGTCCCAGAAATTGTAAGAGGAGATAAAATGCTATTTTCAAAGATGTTTATTCCTACTGTAAAAGAAGATCCGAAAGAAGCGGAAGTTATAAGCCATACGTTGATGCTCCGCGCCGGTTTTATCCGGAAGCTTTCGTCGGGCATATATACATGGCTTCCCCTTGGTCTTAAGTCCCTCCGGAAAGTGGAGCAGATTATCCGGGAAGAGATGAACAAAAAGGGCGCCCAGGAAATCCTCATGCCCCTCGTCCAGCCCAAGGAACTCTGGGTGGAGAGCACGCGATGGGAAAAGTACGGCAAGGAACTGTTGCGGTTTATTGACAGGAACAGCAGGGAATTATGTCTTGCTCCGACGCATGAAGAGGTAGTTACCGATCTAGTGCGGCGTGAAGTGAAGTCCTATAAAGACCTTCCCCTGACCCTCTATCAGATACAGACAAAATTCCGTGATGAGATCAGGCCCCGTTTTGGCGTTATGCGGTCACGGGAATTTTCCATGAAGGACGCTTACAGTTTCGATGTTGAAGAAGCGGGTGCCGAGAAGACCTACAAAGACATGTATGACGCCTATGTGAATATCTTCAAGCGCTGCGGTTTCCGCTTTGGTGTTGTCGAGGCCGATTCAGGGCAGATCGGCGGGAATTTCTCTCACGAATTTATGGTCCTTGCCGACACTGGTGAAGATACTATTATCTCCTGTGACACTTGTGATTACGCGGCGAACCTGGAGCGTGCCGAGGTGGGGATCGTCGAAAAAAGTGCTGGGAAGGGAAAGGGCCGGTTCAAACGTGTTTCTACACCGGGAGCGAAAAAAGTCGAAGACGTCGCGGCATTCCTCAATATATCGGCTGACAGACTTTTGAAGACGATGATTTACAGCTCAGACAAAGGCATCATCGGAGTCCTCGTCCGTGGTGATCGGGAGATCAACGAGACTAAGCTCAAAAACCTCCTTAATTTCGATTACGTTGAACTTGCCGGTGAGTCTGTCATCGAGGAGACAACAGGCGGGCCGCTCGGTTTTTCCGGCCCCATTGGGCTTAAGATTCCTATCTATGCTGATCGCGATGTCATGTTTATGGAAGATTTTGTTGTTGGCGGCAACGAGCGCGATGTTCATGTTATTGATGTCAATATTGACGATTTTTCCGTCAAAGGGTTCTATGATATAAAGGTTGCCATCCCCGGTGATAAATGTCCCCGGTGCGCCGGCAATCTTACATCGACAAGGGGTATCGAAGTAGGGCACATATTCAAACTTGGTTTGAAATACAGTAAGGCAATGAACGCGACCTACCTCGATAAAGAAGGGAAGGAGCAGTTCATGGTCATGGGCTGCTACGGTATTGGTGTAGGAAGGACCGTCGCGGCGGCCATCGAGCAGGGTAACGATGAAAACGGCATGATCCTGCCTGCTGCTATCGCGCCCTTTGAAGTCAACGTGTTGCCTGTCAACACCTCACACGCGGAGAGTATGGAACTTGCCCTCGCTGTCTACAAGGAGCTTCTTGATAAAGGGATTGACGTGCTCCTCGATGATAGAGATGAACGACCCGGTGTCAAATTCAAAGATTGTGATCTCATCGGTATCCCCTTACGGGTCACCATCGGAGAGCGTAACCTCAAGGAAGGCCTCGTCGAAATTAAACTGCGAAGCGAAAAAGAATCTCAGAAAATCCCCAAAGAAAACATCATTGAAAAGGTCGTGGAACATGTACAAAAGCTTAAACATCTGTGATTTTACTCCAAAGGAAGAGATAGAGACGAGGCTTGAGGGCTTGAGAAAGAGGATGGTCGCAGAGGGGATCAGCTTTGCCGTTATTCTCCAGAACGTGGACCTCTTCTATTTTACGGGGACTATTCAGAAGGGCGTCTTGATTGTCCCCGTGGATCAACCGCCGTTCTTTTTTGTTGAGAAGAGTTTATACCGGGCAGGCATGGAATCACCTCTTGAAATTATCCCTATCAAAAAGGACAAAGATATCGGGAATATCCTGAGCGGGAAGAATATTATCAAGGGCAAGGGCGGTATGGAGCTTGATGTTCTTCCTGTAACTCTTTTTGAACGATGGAAATCGATACTCAGTCATGACAATATGGTCGATGTGTCCCCGCTTATCAAGGATGTGCGTCTCATAAAGAGCGAATTCGAAATTGCCCAGATTATACAATCAGGCAAGATTATCTCCCATGTATTTCAAAAGGCAAAGGACATTATAAAAGAGGGGATGCGGGAGATCGACATCGACGCCGCGCTCGTCGCGGAAATGAGAAGGATGAACCACCAGGGGTTTCTCAGGATGAGGGGTTTTAACCAGGAGATGATGTGCGGCTATGTTACGCACGGCTATTCGGCGACTATCTCATCAAACGCCGACGTACCCATATCTGGACTTGGCCTCAGCCCGGCCATAGGGCAGGGTGCTTCCGTGAATGTTGTTAAAAAAGGGATCCCGGTTATTGTTGATTTTGGCGGCGGATATAACGGCTATATAACTGATGAAACCAGGGTCTATGCGGTGGGTGAGCTGAAAGATATCTTTCTGAAGGGCTATCAGGTTGCTCGTGAGATCATAGAAGAGACCATGGGTTTTGCCAGAGAGGGTATCGACGCGACAGAGATATTCGCAAAGGCCCTGGACCGCGCGAAAGAGGCGGGACTGGAGCAATATTTTATGGGCTACGGCGAAGGCCAGGTGAGTTTTGTCGGCCACGGGCTTGGTCTCGAAATCAATGAACTGCCCGTTATTACGCCGAGGCACAAAACGATATTGAAAGAGGGCATGGTCTTTGCCTTCGAACCGAAGTTCATCATACCCAATGAAGGCGCCGTAGGCATCGAGGTAGATTTTATCGTCCGAAAAGATGGACTCCAGACGGGTGACGGACTCACCCCTGGACATCATTTACGTGTAATACCGGGGTTCACAGCCCAGTCACAAGTCACAAGCTTCAGGCTTTCATAAAAGAACTTTTTTCTCTGCCATAGCCTTGACATAGTCCTGTGCACCTGCACGTCTTCCATCGCAGTCCTCTGCCGCATCCACGTTTGCTCTATGCTTTACATGCTTGAAAATATAGTGGAAAAAGAAATTGTTGATATACATTGTAAAATATATTAAAAGATGTGAATAGGCCATATTCAGTGAATATGGTAGTATAGGGGGTGAAAGGAAGAACGTGAGAAAAGTTTCACCCAAACTCAATCAAAAAAAACATGGAGCCCTGCAGGACACAGATATCGGTGGGGCGCTATTCAAGTCAATAGGTATTGCCACTGTCATCGTCGGTGAAGACACGAAAATACTCATTGCCAATCGGGAATTCGAAAAAATATCCGGCTATTCCAAGAAAGAACTGGAAGGCAAGAAAAAATGGATCGATTTTCTCGCCAATGGCGATCCGGCGAAGGTGAAAGAATATCAGGATTTCATCGGGCAACAGGAGAAAAGAATCCCGAAAAACCATGAATTGAAGTTTTTTGACAGAAAAGGTCGGTCAAAGGATGTTATAGCAACAAAGAATTTACTGGCCGGGACAAAAAAGGCGGTTATTTCTTTTATAAATATCACGGAAATGATTGAAGGGGGCGAAAGAACAAAAATAAGCGAAGAAAAATACCGTTCCCTCATAGAATCTACCGATGACTCGATCTATATGATTGACAAAGATTGTCGGTATCAATTCGTCAATGGGAGAGTTCTGACAAGGCTGAAAGTAACGGAAAAGAAAATTATCGGCAAGCGATACAGTGATTTTCATGATACCAACGACACACGTGAATTTGAGAACTATGTCAGTAAGATCTTTAAATCAGGTATTTCCTATCAATACGAATACAAAAGCAGGAAAGATGATCGTTACACGCTTCGTACCTTGAGCCCAATCATGGGGCCTGACATGAGAAAGGTCAAGCATGTGGCGATTATCTCCAAGGACATTACTGACCTGAAGAAGACAGAGGAAAAATTAAAATATCTGAGTCTCCATGATCCTCTTACCGGCCTTTACAACAGGGCATATTTTGAAGAGGAGATGCACCGTATCGACAGCAGCCGCTATGAGCTTGTCGGTATTATTGTCTGCGATATTGATGGTCTGAAACTTATTAATGATACTCTCGGCCACAATAAGGGTGATCAGCTCCTTATTACGGCATCAAAGGTGATACGGAAATCTTTTCGTGAAGGAGACGTTGTGGCAAGGGTCGGCGGTGATGAATTTGCCATACTGCTTCCGAATAGTCCCCGGGCAAAAGTAGAAAATATTTGCCAGCGCATTAAACATGCCGTTGTTACTTACAACAGGAAGAATACTCTTTTACCGCTCAGTATCGCCACAGGTTTTGCGATCCGTAACAATCCAAATCAGAGCATGGCGGAACTCTACCGGGAAGCAGATAACAATATGTATAAAGAAAAACTATACAGCAGCCAGAATGCCCGTAACGTTATTGTAAAGAACCTTATTAATACCGTAGAAGTGAAGGGCGCGTTGAACAAGGAGTCATTCGAAAACTTTCAGAAACATGTTCTTATACTGGCACGGGCTGCTGGTGTCACAAAAAAGAGAATCAAGGACCTCGTTTTACTGGCCCAATTCCACGATATAGGTAATATAAGCGTACACAAAAATATACTTCATAAACCGGGTCGTCTCACATCGGAAGAGTTTGTCGAAATTCAAAAACACTCTGATGTGGGGCACCGCATCGCCCAGTCTGCTCCGGACCTTGCCCATATTTCGGATTATATTTTAAAACACCATGAATGGTGGAACGGTAACGGATATCCGCTTGGCCTCAAAGGAAATGAAATTCCTCTTGAGAGCAGAATCATCGCGATAGTCGATGCTTTCACATCAATGACGGGTGGCCGTCCGCACAGACCGGCAATATCAAAAAATGAGGCCCTGGCAGAGCTGAAAAAATGCGCGGGGACACAATTCGACCCCTCTCTTGTCAAAAAATTTATTGAAGCAGTCGTGGAATAGCAGCAGAGAAATTTATTAAAAGACAGACATCAACCGGATTATCTTCTGCAAATAGAATTGACCAATAACCAAGTACCAAGATACAAAGAAGCAAGCACCAATAAACAAGCATCAAAATACAAAGAGTGGAACTTTTCGCTCCTTTTTTATTTGGTCATTGTAATTTGGTTATTGGTTATTTTCTCTTTGTTTGGTTATTGTGATTTAACACGACACGTGTCAACTGGATGTAAAACCGTCAATCGGTTTATTCTGTTCTTTGGCGCAGGCAATTTTTGCTATCACTTCATTGTCATCGCCTATGACTCCCGGAAAATTCATCATTTCGCTTAGATAGAGTGTGCAGTCATCCCGGAGCAGAGTTTCCGTTTCTGTGATGCCTATTTGCCGCCAGTCCGGCGCCGGAACACAGGAGGGGGCCAAAGCATTGAGCTTTCTATATGAACGTGGGAATCGATAAAACCGGGAATAATACAGGTATCGTAGCTTGCAGTTTCTTTGATAATATTGACGATGATACCGTCACGGACCTTTAAGGTGCCCGGATAGATGACGCCCGCGACAACATCGACAATATTACCGGAAATTTTCATGGTGAACAATCGTCACAATCCACAAGTCGCAAGCCACATGAAAGAACCTTTGACCGTAGCCCGCTGCTGGTGACCTGCCGCATGTTGTCTCCGCCATTTACGATTTACGGCCTTTTTACCTGAGGCCTGTAGCCTGTGACTTGAGACTTGTAAGGGTCTCTACGAGGCTTTTATAATCTTCGTCTCTTTAAACGCCCTTGTGTAAGAATTGATATTTTTCTGGGCGATCTTTCCGAAACGATTATTGATCGGCTCTGTGAGCATTTCCAGATCCATCATGCCTGTTGCTTTGAGGAGAGCTCCGAGCATAGTTGTGTTCGTTATGTTGATCCCCATTTCTTCCTTTGCGATTGTGGAGGCGTCCACATAGGCAACATTCAGGCCGGGGAACATCTTTTTTAACTCATCTTCTGATTTGTTTGAGTTAATGATAACAAAGCCGCCTTTTTTGAGACCCTGAGCGGGGTTCGCGGAAGCGACCAGCGTGGGATCCAGAACCAGGACGTTGTCAGGTTCATAGATCTTTGATCGAAGCCTGATCTGTTTATCGGAAACCCTCAAGAATGCCTGCACCGGGGCCCCTCTTCGTTCCGGACCGAAGCTGGGAAAAGCCTGGGCATATTCCCCTTTTCTGATTGCTGCCTGCGCGACAATCTCGGCGGCTGTTACGGCGCCCTGACCACCTCTGCCGTGAAATCTTACTTCTATCATGATTTACCTCCTTTTATGTAACTGTAAATTTTATTCGCCATTCAGTGCCCTTCGGTGTATCAAGGAGCGCGATACCTTTTTCTGAAAGCATATTACGGATCTCATCCGATTTTTTATAATCCTTGTTTTTTCTCGCTTCTATTCTCTCATGAATAGCATTCTCGATAAAGGCGCTATCGAGGCCGATGCGCCTCAGGTGACGTATTTTTTCGTCGGCTTCCAGTGTGGTGAGGTCATCCTTCATAAGGCCCAGCATATCGGAAAGGGCAAGAAAAATATTATTGGCATAAGCGATAAGCGCCACGGTGCCTTTGTCTTTATCATCGACGAGCTTGTTGATATTTTTTGAAAGTTCAAAAACGTAGGAAAGCGCCAGTGCTGTATTGAAATCATCGTCCATGGCATCGAAAAATTTCTTCTCAAGCTCATCTGCCTCAGGATACTTCGCGGGGACGATGTCCTTTCCCTGCGCCTCAAGCGCTCTTTCACGTGTGTGATAGAGCCTGTGAAGGACGTTGTTGGCGTCTTCAATGGATTTGGCGCTGTAATCAACAGGGCTTCTGTAATGGGTTGTGAGAAAGAAGAGCCGCAACACCTCCGGATGGTATTCCTTGAGAAAATCCTTGATTAAGAGGGTGTTACCGATGGATTTTGACATCTTTTCCCTGTCAATATTGACGAAACCGTTATGGACCCAGTAATTGACAAATGTTGAGCCTGTCGCGGCTTCGGTCTGCGCGCGTTCGTTTTCGTGGTGAGGGAAAATGAGGTCTTTCCCACCGCCATGGATGTCAAAAGGGTTGCTGAGATATTTCATACTCATTGCCGAACACTCGATGTGCCAGCCCGGTCTTCCGGCGCCAAAAGGGGCGTCCCATGAAGGCTCACCTTCTTTCGAGGCTTTCCAGAGCGCGAAATCGAGGGGATTTTTCTTTTTTTCATCAACCTCGACCCTGGCCCCGGCAATCATCTCGTCAAGGGGTCTTTTTGAGAGTCCACCGTATCCTTTGTAACTCTCTACTGAAAAATAGACATCGCCGTCTGCGGTATAAGCATGTCCCTTTTTCAAAAGGGTATCGATGAGACTGATCATGTCGTCTATGTGCTGCGTTGCCCTCGGCTCATAGGTGGGTCTCAGAATATTGAGGGCATCCATATCTTCATAGAATGAGGCAATATATTTTTCTCCGACCGCCTGCCAGGGAATATGTTCCTGCTGTGATTTTCTGATGATCTTATCGTCTATGTCGGTGAAGTTTTTGATAAAGGTGACATCGTATCCTTTTGCCCTGAGATAGCGAAAGATCGTATCGAAAACGATACCTGACCGCGCATGCCCGATGTGGCAGTGGTCGTATACCGTAACGCCGCAGGCATATATCTTTACCTTTCCCTCTTCGATGGGGGTGAAGGCTTCCTTTTTACCGGATATCGTATTGTAAACCCGTAGTTCCATTGTGTTGACCGTATTTTTTAACACAGGGGAGCTTACCTTGTCAATGAACTGTTGTCGGCCTAATAGCATAGGGCATGGAGCAGAGAGCATCGTAAATCGGGAATGGAAAATAGAGATGCGCAGAGGGAAGAGGGAAGACGTCGCAGGTTACAAGCCTCAAGTCACAAAGATCGTAAACCGTAGACCGGCAAGAGCATTTATCTCTCTCACACACGCTTTCCCGCTGAAGCGGGATCGTTCAAGCCCGCAGAGATCACAGAGAGTGAAACTACTTAAAATAGATGTTTCTTTGCGTCTGGTCTTCCAAGCCTTATGCTTTATGCGCTTCCCTCTTCCATCTTCTATCTTCCATCCATATCTCTCTCTGCGTACTCCGCGGTCTCTGCGAGAAACAGGTTTTTCTGTATTTTTTCAGTGTTTTGCGATTTACGATGCTTCACGATTTACGATTCACGGCATTTCCTGTTTTCCCGCTTCCTTCGGTTTCTACTCCTTGCTCTCTGCTCCATGCTCCATGCCCTATGCGATTTCCGATCTTCGACCTCTAATTTATTGACTTTTCCCCCCTGTGAGGCTATTCTTATGCGCAATGAAGAAGGAACTGCAACGTCTCACGAAGATACGCAATATCGGCATCGCGGCCCATATCGACGCCGGCAAAACGACTGTTACCGAGCGTATTCTTTTCTATACCGGCAAGACCCATAGAATCGGAGAGGTCCATGAAGGTACGGCAACTATGGATTATCTCCCTCAGGAACAGGAGCGGGGCATCACCATTACCTCCGCGGTGACGACGCTCTACTGGAATGATTACGAAGTCCAACTCATCGACACACCGGGACATGTCGATTTTACCATCGAGGTGGAGCGGTCTCTCCGCGTCCTTGACGGGATGGTGGCTGTATTCTGCGGTGTTGGCGGTGTTGAGGCACAATCGGAGACTGTCTGGCACCAGGCCGACAAATACCATGTTCCGAGGATCGCCTTTATCAATAAACTTGACAGACTCGGTGCTGATTTTTTCCGCGTCGTCGATCTTATCGTCGAGAAGTTTGGTGCTAACCCTATACCCCTCCAGATACCGCTGGGCAGAGAGGACGGTTTTTATGGCGTTGTAGACCTGATTACCATGAAAGGTATTGTCTGGGATGAAGAAGATATGGGGACCACATACCGGTCAATATCGATACCGCCGGAATATCAGGAAACAGCAAAGACTTATCGTGATAAACTCTTTGACAAACTATCTCTGCTCGATGATGACTTTATGTCACACTATCTGGAAGGCGGACCCATTAGATGAATCTGTCATCATAGGGGCGCTCAGGAAAGCCACCATCGCCTTGAAGTGTGTTCCGGTGCTCTGTGGTACAGCGCTCAAAAATAAAGGTATTCAGCCGCTTCTTGACTGCCATCATTGCCTATCTGCCTTCTCCCCTCGATGTTCCGCCGGTTACCGGAGAGAACCCTGAGACCGGTGAACTGGAAGAGCGGAAAGCGAGTGTCGAAGAAGATTTTGCCGCCCTTGCTTTCAAAATCGTCATTGAAGAAGGAAGAAAGCTCAGCTATATTCGTATTTACTCGGGAAAGCTCAAAGTAGGTGAAGAGATTTATAATGTGAACCTCCGCAAGAAGGAGAAGATTTCCCGTATCTACAAGATCCACGCGAACCACAAAGACAGGATTGAAGAAACACAGGCCGGGGCCATTGTCGGTATCGTAGGTCTCAAGGAAACCTCAACAGGACATACACTGACAAAGGCAAAGCCCATTCTCCTTGAACCTATTGAAATCTATCAACCGGTTATCTCCATTGCTGTTGAACCAGCACGTAACGCCGACCAGGATAAACTCATGATCGTCCTCCAGAGGATAACCGAGGAAGACCCTACCTTTATTCTCAAGGCCGACGAAGACGCATACCAGACGGTTATTTCCGGCATGGGAGAACTGCACCTTGATGTTGTTGTGAAAAGAATCAAGGAGGATTTTGGCATTGATCTCCAAGTCGGCAAGCCCCAGGTTGTCTACAAAGAGAGCATAGAAAAAGCTGTTGCAAAGGAACATACCTTTGAGAAATTGATCAATAACACTCCCTGCAAGGGATGGGTATCGCTCTCTATCGCGCCGAACGGAAGAGGAAAAGGGATCGTTATCAGAAACCATGTCCCGGAAACAAACCCGATCTATCCTTTTGTTGCAGCCATCGAAGAGGGTGTCATGGAGGCGTCGAACATCGGTGTCCTCAAGGGGTATCCGCTTACCGATGTCAAGATTGATATTCATGACGGGTCCTTCAATAATCCTGAATTCGCGCGGCTTACCCTGAAGATGGCCGCCTACGATGGATTTCGTGAGGCCGCGAACGAGGCAAGCCCGGTCCTCCTTGTGCCAATTATGTCTCTTACCGTGACAACGCCCAATGAATTTCTCGGAGAAATTATCGGAGATCTCAATGCCCGCAAATGTCAGATTGCCGATGTGCTGGCAAAAGACAAAATCACTGTTGTGCAGGCAAACGCGCCTCTCACGAACATGTTCGGCTATTCTACGGATATCCGCTCTCTCTCGCAGGGAAGGGCGTCCTTTACCATGTATTTTTCACACTACGACAGGATAGAGAATGGATAATATCAGTGAAGTACTGAAATTTCTGCGCGAAAAACAGGATTGTGTATCCGGGGACTATATCGCGAAAAAGCTGAAAGTATCGAGAACAGCGGTGTGGAAGTACATGAATCAGCTTGAGCGCTACGGCTATGTTATCAACAAGTCAAAAGGGAAAGGATACATGCTCGTTTCGACGCCTGACAGGCTCTATCCATGGGAAGTCGATAAGTATCGCAATACCGGGGTTATCGGAAAAAAGATCATTCATCGGGACATTGTTGATTCCACGAATATTGTCGCTTTCAAGCTTGCCCTCGCGGGCGAGGAGGAGGGCACTTGTGTTATCGCGGAATCGCAAAACAGAGGAAAAGGGAGACTGGGAAGAAAGTGGTGTTCTCCCGTTGAAAAGAACATCTATCTTTCCATCATTGTGCGGCCCCCCATTCATCCTTCAGTCGTCTATCCCATAACGTTTCTCTCGTCGCTTGCCGTATATGATACAATCGAGGAACTAACCGGTGAGAAACCCATGCTCAAATGGCCCAACGATGTCCTCATGCACGGAAAGAAGTTATGCGGCACATTGCTTGAACTTTCAACGGAAGCGGACATGGTCCGTTTTGTTATTATCGGTATCGGGCTTAACGTCAACATGAATGTTGACGAGATTGACGAAGAGATACGACAGAAGGCAAGCTCTCTCTTAATGGAGACAAAAAAGGTATATGAAAGGACCTCTCTCTGTGGTAAACTACTTTCCAACCTGGAAAAGTATTATCTCCAATTCAGACAAAAAGGTGAAGAGGAGATAGTGAGGATCTGGGAGGAAAGGGCAGCGATCAAAGGGAAATACATGGAAATAAACCAGATGGGAGAGTCATACAAAGGGATTTGCGAAGGTATTGATAGAGATGGTGCTATTCTTCTCAGTATAGACGGGAAAACTAAAAAAATTATTGCCGGTGATGTGAGTTTTTAAATGCTCCTTGTTATTGATATTGGAAATACGAATGTAGTCTTCGGGGTTTATAACAACGATACGCTCGTAAACCACTGGAGGTTGAGTACAGTCCTCAACAAGACCGTTGACGAGTACGCGATCCTTCTCAATAGCCTCCTCTATATCGAAAAGATACGTCTCAATGAGATTGATTGTGCTGTCATTTCCTGTGTCGTTCCACCTCTACTCTTCCCTTTTGAAAGTATTTGCCGTAAATACATCGGTATCACGCCGATGGTCGTCGAACCGGGAATCAAGACCGGCATGCCGATCCTCTCGGATAATCCTTCGGAAGTCGGCGCCGACAGGATTGTCAATGCCGTGGCGGGTTATGACAAATACAAGAAATCCCTTATCATCATCGATTTCGGCACGGCAACAACATTTGATTATATAACACCGAAAGGTGAATATGCCAGCGGCTGTATTGCCCCGGGAATGATGATATCTATGGAGGCGCTCTTTGAGCGGGCGTCGAAACTTCCCCGGGTCGAACTGGTCCAACCAAAAAGTATCATCGGCAAAAATACCATCCAGGCCATGCAGGCGGGTATTACCTATGGATATGTGAGCCTTGTCGATGGTATTGTGAAAAGGATGAAGGACGAAGTCAGGACCGATCCCTATGTCATTGCCACAGGCGGTCTCTCAAGTCTCATTTATAAAGGCTCTGAGACAATCGATGAAGTGGATGGATTCCTTACGCTCCGCGGCCTGAAAATCCTCTACGAAAAGAACAAAGAACATCACAAATTTAAATAAACCGCTCATCGTAAATCGAATATCCTAAATCGCACATTTACAGTTCTTCGCCGGAGAACCCTTTCGTTCATACCCTGCTGTGCTGTTTTCTCTACCAGTCAATTTGTTGAGAAATGTGTCCGGACTACGGCGTGTTCAGGAAGACGGGGGTGTATTAAATCAAGAAAGACAGATTGGGGCTATTTCAGAGGTTCGCCGAAGGTGTTGAGAAACGCGATTTCTTCTAAGGTTTTCCGTGGCGTCTGTCCGGGGGTTTCATCAAAATAACCGAGCGGTGTCATTTCTATGATGTTGTATCCTTCGGGTATCTGGAGGATTTCATCGGTTTTTTGCGCGTCGAAAAGGCCTATGTGCACGGTGCCGAGACCGAAGTTCCATGCGGCAAGGACGATGTGTTCCATGGCGATACCGCAATCGAACATGAACCAGTCACCTTTGTTTGTTGCTGCCTCACCACGGGAGAAGCCCGATCTGCCCCTCTGCGCGGCGATGCAGATGACTATCGGCGCCTCAACCATTGCCTGGCGGGCAGGGTTTGTAGGCCGCAAAGTCTCCTGGAGACGTTCTTTTATGCTCTGGTCCTTGACGACAATGAAGCGCCAGACCTGGGTATTCGCCCATGACGGTGAACGCCGTGCCGCTTCAAGGAGTTCCCGGATAATTTCATCGGGGACAGGAGTATCTTTATATTTCCTGACGCTCCTTCTTTCCTGTATGACTTTCATGAAATCCATGCCTTAATTATCCACTATGGCGCGGACCTTTGTCAAGGGTTTCAGGATTTGGGTGAATTCCCCGCGGAGGGGCTTCCAACAACAATTAAATTGACAAAGCTTACCCGGTATGGCACAGTATAATTCCCAATGATACAAGAGGTTCGCTGATGTTCCTGATGCAGTTCAATTAAGTTGATGAACCAAGTTGCGGGGCATAGCACAAATCGATGGTGGAGTAGATTGACCGATAATAGACGGGGGGCTGGAATGATAAATAGTGTAAAAGGACATATCTTTTAGGCACATGGAAAAGAAAGATGTTCCCCAGGATCAGGGCATATTAGGGCATGCACGGGTTGTCTGTTACGCTATTGATGAAAACGGTGAATACGTAAAGTCTCAGAGTGTTGGTTGGGAGCCGACCAATATCGCAAACGGCATTGCCTGGGAGTTTTTGAACGAAGAGCTTGCCGGAATTCTGGAAAAGGTCAAAAAGAAGGAACTGAGCCCCTTGGCATATCATATGAATAAAAATCTCATGGACCTGAAAGTCCTTTCCCAATACATCGGATTGGCGAGATGGCGGGTGAGACGACACCTCAAACCGCGTGCTTTTAATGACCTTGATAACAAGACGTTGCAACGATATGCCGCCATTTTTAACATGACAGTAGAACAATTGAAAGAAGTGCCTTGAATGATAGCAGGAAAAACAGACACAGCATTTATCCATCGCCAGGGGGCCCACTGTGAAAGCGGTGCCACATCAAGCCTGCTTTCACATTACGGTCTCAACGCCTCTGAACCCCTTGTCTTCGGTATAGGGGCCGGCATCTTCTTCGGATACTTTCCCTTCATCAAGGTCTACGGATCACCCTTCATCACCTATCGTAACGGACCGGGGAGGATACTGAAAAGTACGTCGAAACGTCTCAATGTCCGGTTTGAGACCTTCAAGTTCAAAGACCCCGAAAGGGCCATGGACGCCCTTGACAGCGCCATCGATAAAGGGATACCGGTAGGCCTCCAGGCAGGCGTTTACTGGCTCCCTTACATGCCGGACGCCATGCGGTTTCATTTCAATGCCCACTCACTCATTGTCTACGGCAGGGAAGGAAGCGACTACCGCATCAGCGATCCTGTCCTCGATGAGCCTGTTGTCTGCTCGCGGAAAGATCTCATGAAGGCCCGTTTTGCAGAGGGTCTTCTGGCCCCGAAGGGCAAGATGTATTATCTGTCCGATTTTCCCGAAAGGGTTGATTTTCCACGTGCCATACAAGAGGGTATCAGAGAAGCCTGTAAGATGATGATAAAAGCCCCTTTCATCGGTGTGGGGGGCATCAGGATGTTCGCGAAATCCCTCAGACAGTGGCCGGAAAAATACGGAAAGCGCAAGGCGCCCCTCCATCTTGGTCATGCCATCAGGATGCAGGAGGAGATCGGCACCGGCGGAGGCGGATTCCGCCTCATGTACGCCGCCTTCCTCCATGAAGCTGGCAATATCACTGGCGACGATCGTCTCTTGGAGATGTCAAGAAGGATGACGGCCATAGGTGACCGGTGGCGGGAGTTTGCCTTCTATGGCGCAAGAATTTGTAAAAACAGGTCTACAGATGGGGACAATTTTGACAGCCTGAGTGGTATCATCCTTGATTGTGCCGGAAAAGAATATCAGCTCTATAAAGATCTCTGGGAAATCGTAAAGTGACCGGACAGGCACCTGGCAGAAAGATACTCGTGACACGGGACCTGACGAAGATATATCCGGGAGTGTCAGAGCCTGCGGTAAAAGATTTTAACATCTCCATCATGGAAGGAGAGATTTTTGGTCTCCTTGGCCCCAACGGAGCCGGAAAAACAACGGCAATCTCCATGATGAGTACGCTCATGAAGCCCACGAACGGGAGTATTACCGTTTACGGGATAGACATCGTTCGATACCCTCAGGAAGTGAAAAAGCTGATCGGATATGTGCCCCAGGAAGTAGCCCTCTATCCTGCTTTGTCGGCCAGAGAGAACCTGCGCTTTCTTGGGCGTATTTATGGTAAGAAAGGCAAAGACCTGGAAGACAGGATTGTAGAATGTCTTGATTTTGTCGGGCTTGTGGAGAGTGCCGACCAGCATGTCGCCAAATTCTCAGGGGGTATGAAGCGGCGGGCTAACCTTGCGGCAGGGATTCTTCATAAACCGAAAATACTTTTTCTCGATGAACCCACCGTGGGGATTGATCCGCAATCGAGGAACCTCATCCTTGAAAAGCTTTCCTCAATTAAGGAGAGCACCACCATGGTTTATACAACACACTATATAGGTGAAGTGGAGGGTCTCTGTTCCTCTGTGTCAATTATGGATGCGGGTGGTATCATAGCGGAAGGGACCCCGGAGGGACTGATTAAGCGTATCCCCGGGTGTGCCAATCTGGAGGATGTTTTTATCACTCTGACCGGAAGGCACTTAAGAGACTGATGGAATTGTGATGGATAAACTCTGGCCAAACATATACAAAGAACTTCTACTCCTCTTTCGGGACTATGCCGGTCTTCTCGTCATATTCCTGATGCCTGTCGTCCTTGTTATTGTTATTACCCTTGTCCAACAGAATGTCCTTAAATCCATGGGTGAAACGAAGATAAAAGCGATTTTTCTGGACAGGGACGGACAGACAGTGGGACCAAAGCTCGAAGAGACCCTAAGAAAAGCCGGCGCATTAGAACTTGTCAAGGAGTTGGAAGGAACAACAATCGCCGTGGAGACCGCCAAAAGTGCTGTCGCAAAAGGCGATTATCAGCTTGCCATCATTGTTCCCGAAGGTACGACGAAGGCCTTTATACAGAATGCAAAGCAAGCAGCACAAAACTCCATCTTGTCCGGTGACACAAAAAAAACATCGCCAGAGAAAAAAACTGTTACCGTGCCTGATCTTATTGTTTACTTTGACCCGATAGTGCCTGAGACAGTCCGGACGAGCGTTAAGAATTCTCTGAAAATGGCACTTATTGATATTGAGACCGACGAAAAAATCAAGGCCTTCGCCGCGCGCCTCCCTGTTGAGATTGAGGCTGCCACGAAAAAGGCCATGGGAGACATGTGGTCGGAAGAGGTGAAGAAATCACTTCCCGTTCCCCGGATTGCCTGGGACAAAACACCGATTATGGCTGTCAGGGAAAGTGCTGCCCAGCTTGGAAATTACGCAAAAACCCCCAATACGGTCCAACAGAACATTCCCGCCTGGACGCTTTTCGGCATGTTTTTTATCGTTGTTCCTCTGGGAGGCTCACTTATCAGGGAAAGGCAGAGTGGGATGCTTGTCCGTCTCCTTACCATGCCCATGTCGTGTTTGACCATACTCACCGGGAAAATAGTTGCTTACGTAGTCATATGCATGGCCCAGTTCGGACTTATTATGGCCGTGGGAAAGTTTCTCCTGCCTTTATTGGGGACTCCCGTGTTCGAAACTGGTTCATCACCGGTTGCCCTCATCGTAATTGCCCTGAGCGCCGCTGTGGCGGCCTGCGGGTATGGCATTCTTCTGGGGACAATGGCAAGGACATACGAACAGGCTTCTGCCTTCGGTGCTGTTTCCGTGGTTATTGCCGCCGCTATCGGCGGAATTATGGTGCCTGTATTCGTCATGCCGCCCGTCATGCAGACGATAAGCATTTTTTCACCGCTTTCCTGGGGACTCAATGCCTTCATGGATATCTTTGTCCGTGGAGGCAGCTTAGGGTCTGTTCTACCTGACATCACGTTATTGGTGCTTTTTTTTCTTGTAACGATACTGATTGCATGGTTTAATCTGTCTCGGAAAGGGCGCATTCGTATTCAGTAACAACCCGATGGAAGGTCATATATTATGAAATGGTTTGAAAAAGACGGACTGGAAAAAGAATTGGTGAAACTCATAGTCAAAGTGTGTAACGTCCTCGACCCCGTGCCGGATGACCTGTCTTTCGATGACCCCATCATTGGCCCCGAATCGGCCTTCGGCCTCGATTCACTTGACGCTGTCGAAATAGTGGTGGCTGTTGAAAAAACGTATCATATCAAAATCGACGCGCAGGAAACAAGCCGCAAGATCTTCAAATCCATTAACACCTTAGCTGAATTTATCAGGCAACATGCATCGGATGAGTCGTCTGCAAAATAGTTTTTTCCGCGACACCAGGAGATAAAATGAAGACCCGCACAAGGAACATCTTTGTATGGGCGGTCTGTGTTCTTGCCGTTTTTTTTCTTCTCAACGGATGTTCTTCAACGCCTGTGAGATTTGAAACTGATTCATGTGCCGACTACGAGTGTGTTAAGGAATCTATCTCACGGTTGATCCGCACTGGAGATGGCGAAAAATAAGGTAACAGGTTTGAGTGTAGCTCTTGTCGATGACAAGGGCCTCATCTGGGCCCAGGGTTTCGGTTATGCCGACAAGGAAAATAATATTCCTGCGACACCGCAGACGGTCTATCGGGTCGCCTCAATCTCGAAAATATTTACCGCCACTGCAATCATGCAACTCGCTGAGCAGGGCAGGATCAACGTCGATGAACCCCTGACAACGTATCTGCCGGAGTTTTCCATCAAAACCCGTTTTCCCGGAGGAGGCAGGATTACACCGCGGAATCTGATGACCCATCATTCCGGTTTGCCCGCGAACTTCTATAAGGGTATCTTTTCCAGTAACCCCGAACACTTTACAAAGGTGATTAAGGAGATCAAGGATGAATACCTGGCGTATCCGCCCGATTACGTCTATTCCTATTCCAACCTTGGTGTGACGCTGCTGGGTGGTGTTATCGAGAGGGTGAGCGGGAAAGACTATGCCTCTTATATGGATGAATCTATATTGGGTCCAATCGGCATGGACAATTCGTCCTTCTTCGTGAATAGCCGGTATGGAGTTAGCTAAAGGATATAAAGACGGTGATGCAACGCACGATTTAGGCATTCGAGATCTCCCTGCCACTGGCTTGCTATCCAGCGTTGATGATCTGGGCCGTTTTATGCAAATGGTCATTAGGAGGGGCATGTCCGGCGGGCGTCAGATCATCAAACCGGAAACACTGGCCGAGATGCTGCGCCCTCAAAACACACGGGTACCCCTTGATGTGGGTATCAACATCGGTCTTGGCTGGGCTTTGGACGGCATGGGCAATACGGAAATAAAAAATGGAGGGCAGGTGGTGCACCACGGCGGATCATTGCCCGCTTTCAACAGTCAGCTCCTTATTTTACCGGAACAGAAACTCGGCGTTGTCGTGCTCACCAATTCGTCTACCCGGCCCGTGGTGGACATTGTGGCAACGGAGGCATTGATACTGGCCCTGGAAGCAAAGACAGGCATCAAACAGCCCCGATGGACAAGGCCTCAGAAAAGCCCAAAGCCATTGTCTTCCGAAGAGATACGCCTTTATACAGGTTATTATGCCACCCCTATCGGTCTCGTCAAAGCCTATGAGAAATCAGGTTTTCTTAAGGCGGAAATATTAGGCAATACGGTGAGCCTCCTGCCTCGTGTTGACGGTATGCTGTCAATGCAATACAAGCTATTCGGCCTGGTTCCTATAAGCCTTAGAGAGCTTGATGATGTTGGTATATCGCGGGCCGTTGTCGCAGATCGTGAACTGCTGATTGCCCGCTCACAGGTTCTTGATATGGTGTTTGGGGAGAAGATCAACCCCCTTTCGGTGCCGCAAAAATGGCTGGACCGCATCGGGGTGTATGAAGTTGCAAACGCGGGGAATGATGTTCTTTTCTTTGACGGTGCACGTATTGGCCGTGAGGAGGGGTTTCTTATCATTGAATACTATTCATCGCTCCTTTCCGATGGCTCGGTGAAATTGCCTATCGCGCCGGTCTCTGATATGGAGGCGATCATACTCGGCCTGGGCAGCGGCATGGGCGAGACTATCCATGCCGTCACCATCGACGGCCAGGAGCACCTGCAATACTCAGGCTACCACCTCCGCAAAGTCTCCACGCAGTAATTAGGTTCTGAGCATTTTCTTTCACTTTGCTCGTTTAAAAACAGTGCTCAATATTCTCCTCAGTAGCATTTCTCAACCTTTATTTCTGTAGTTCTCAGGTACAATATTTCCATCCATGTAGTATATTTTAGTTGGCAATCAATCATGCAATAGCAAACCGATAATATTGACAATATATGCTATAAATACTAATATCTCAGAAATAACAGCTTGCAATGCGTTCATAAGCTGATAGGAAAAAGATCCTGAGACTATTAGACACACTGGAGAAATCAAGCCCGCCATTAAAACGATTCCTGGGATTTGCCCTCATTGGAGTAATAGGAACCTTAGACATCCTGACAGGATACGAGATGGCTTTTTCGCTATTCTATGTGATGCCTATTTCTCTGGCTGGTTGGCTCATGGGTCGAAAAAGTGGCCTCCTGTCATCGCTTCTCAGTACCCTTGTCTGGTTATTGACGGATCTGTCGGGACATATTTACGAGGGGCCTGTTGTTCCTATCTGGAATACGCTGGTCAGACTTTCGTTCTTCTGCCTGGTCGGATTACTTCTGTCAGCGCTGAGAAGTTCCGTGAAGCACGAAAAAGCATTGGCACGGACAGACTATTTAACAGGAGCAGCGAATTTGCGGTTTTTTCTCGAGTTGCTCCAGAAAGAAATTGACCGCTCACTGAGATATCTACATCCATTCACCGTTGTCTATATTGATCTCGACAATTTCAAAGCCGTAAACGATAAGTTTGGTCATCTCCTCGGAGACGAAGTTCTCCAAATGCTGGTCAGTTATATCACAACACATATACGAAAAACTGATGTGACTGCACGACTCGGCGGTGATGAATTTGCGTTGTTATTACCCGAAACAACCCAGGAATCAGCACGTGTCGTCCTCACAAAACTTCGTGACAGCCTTCTGGAAGAAATGCAACGGAACAACTGGCCGATAACATTCAGCATCGGGGTATTGACATGCACTGCCCCGCCAGTGAAAGCTGAAGAATTGGTAAGAATAGCCGATGAATTAATGTACTCCGTGAAGTCTGGCGGTAAAAACGCTATTGTATACTCTAATTACGCTGGCTGACACTCACCTTGCACGATAGCTCGATACAAGGACGAGAATACCCATCCTTTCGTATGAGAACGATTACATCTGCATTTGAAGACCTATGGTTATAGAATCTCCGCCGTCGACGACCTGTTTGTCGCAGTCATGATCTTGCTGGATGAGTTTGACAAATACAGTCACGAGATCCGCCCGAAGCTGGGTCCCTGCCACGCGGAGGAGTTCCTGTAAAGCCATGTCTACTGAAAAAGCCTTCCTGTACGGCCTCGTTGATGTCATGGCATCGAAGGAGTCAGCCACGGCTATTATGGATGCGAAAAGAGGAATGTTCTCGCCGGAAAGTCCGTCAGGGTAGCCTTTGCCGTCACAGCGCTCATGGTGATGCCGGACTGCGGGAACATACTTGAGCAATGATGAGGCTTTTCCCAAAATCGACGCCCCATTTTCCACATGATGGATTATCACGTCATATTCTGACGCATCAAGCTTTCCGGGTTTGTGGAGAATAGAATCAGGCACCTTGATTTTGCCCACATCATGAAAGAGACAAGCTATCTTCAGATCCTCCAGTTCTGTCTTTGAAAGACCTATTGCCTCTCCGATAAGCATGGAGAACCGTGAAACCCGTCCCGAATGTCCATGGGTATATGTGTCCCGCGCATCGATGGCGGCAGCAAGCACTTTGACAGTAGAAATATATGCATCTTCAAGTTCTTGTGCATACCTGCCCAGCTTGGTCTGTTGCTCAAGTATCGTCGACGACATTTCATTGAAATTGAGAGTTAATTTACCCAACTCGTCCCCGTGACGTACTTTCAGGGGGGTTTTTGCAATTCCTTTTTTCAGTTCATCCACTCCGACCGAGAGTTCGTTGATAGGCTCCATCATGTACGTTGTTAATAAGACCATGGTAATTGTCCCGAGGACAAGGATAATACCGAAGACCAGGAATATCCGGGAACGGACGTTGTCTTGCGCCTGTAATAAGACAGACTTGTTGATAGCTAGTGTGGCGGTAGCTCTGTGCCCATCGGCAAAGGTGATGGAACGCGATATTTCTATAATGGAATCCGACGATCTGAGCAATTCCCTTACGGTAGTACCATTTGAATTTTCTCTGATTACACGGTTTTCCATAACAGGCAAGATACCATTATTCATTTCTATTTGGCTGTGAGCGATCGTCTTTTCATCGGCAGTGACGACCGACACATACTCTACGTCGCTGCTTAACGACTTGGCTTTGAAAACAAGTTTGTTTAGCTTCGGTAGATCTTTCGACGAAAGATCCTCGGTGCCTGCGGCTACGCTATTAGCCACGGATTCACCGCGCTTGATGATCTCATTCAGAACATGGTCGTTCATGACCCGGACCGTAATGCTAAAAACGGTAATGAAGGCCGCATTGAGAAGAAGAACGACAAAAAAGGCAAACTTTAACCGGAGACTTGTGCCCCAAAACCCTTCCACCATGTGGCTCTTTTTAACTTTGATGAACTTTGCAAGTAGTAGAAAATCGGGAATCATATTTTGTGCGAACTGTCTGAAGTCTTTCATGGACCCAATTCCTTCCACTACCGTTTCAGTTCCATGCGGAGAGTCAGCAACCGACTGCAAAACAGATTTTTCTCTATATCGAGAAGAGTATCGGGTGCTCCATGCTTCTGCAGATACCCATACCGCTTGAGGCTCTTATCAAGCAAATAAATAAGATCAGATAATGATTCCTTCTTAAGGGGCCTTTGATGAACCTTTGTCATACTTTCTGTTTCCTGTCCCAGTATTAAGTTCATAATTTCCTCCTTAGCTTCATGTCCTGACACCTAACTTTGCAAGAGTCATACCACATTGTAATGCTACTGTAACATATTGATATTAAGTATCATTGTTTTGATGAAGAATACTTATGCACGACAAGGTCTACATTATTTGTTGCCCTTACTACCTCCTTTTTACTATTAAGGACTTGTTTGGGTAGAGCCGTCATACTCCACCCTTTACACTCTTAGTGGGTCTCGCCCATGGGTAGTCCGATGCGGTGAAGATCCTTTACATCAACGGCAGAGTATAGTATCAATTAAGAGTGTTTCTGAGGGACATTCCAAAAAGACTCTTCTCGTGCTGGGAAGCTTAAGGGATGCCTCCTCTCCGTTATGTCAGGCTATTTTGCAATAATAGAGTCTTTATACAGGAGAATAGGCAAAAAAGACAGAGATTAAAGATAAGATCGAGAGAAAATTTCAAAGATAACAAAAGACCTTTTATGTAGTCCCTGTTCGGGGCAGTATCGGCCAAAAGGCCGGAACCGGACCTCATCCATCACTCAGTCCGGGGAAGCCGGTACTGCTCCAATGGATATGGAAAGATTCTAAATCAGTTCGGCATGAAGACGTCAATGAGCAAACAGGATAATCATTCAAAAACACAAGAGGTGAAGTTATGGTAGAACCAGAACAAATTGTTCGAGAAAAAGAAGCAGACGGGAAAAAGGCAGTGGATTTTGTTAATATCGTAAAAGCTTTAAGGGTTTTGGGAACAAAAGAAGAATTCCCTTATGGCAGAATCACCAAGCTGTTAGCGATGGCCCAAAGACACGGTGATTGTTTTTGCGAAAGCTGCCAGGAAGAAAGGAAAAAGGAAAATCAGAGATTTAGTCGGTCTTTATCAAAAATAGTGCGGTTTAGGCAAGAGTATTATAATGCCGGACGTAATGGCGAGTTTGAGGAAATGGTTAAGATTGCCAGAAAAGGAGCAGAACTCCTCTTTTCCTTTCAGCGAGCAGGTCTGGATGACGCTGAATTGATAAGGGCATTAATAAAGATATATCGAAAGAAAGTAATATTTATTTGAAGCACTGCCTGTCGCTTCAACGGCCAACCACTGCTCCCGTTAAAACACTATCCGTTAAAAAGGCGGCATGTTTTTCCATCTGTGAGCAGTTACTATCTACCTTGCGGATCGAGTCTTTCTGATACCTGTTACTTAACAAATTGAAACCAGGATGTCCCTGATGGTCTCTGTTACGGTGTTAACATCGTGCAATGTAAATATTTAAAGGATGTCCTCCAAGTCCTCAAATCATTTTTCACTGCCGCATGGAAATGTTGCGACTTAAAATTGCGCGCGTAATTTGATTTGCTCCTGTTTTTGCAAAACTTTCAGGATGCCAATGATGCTGTCCATACGTGGATTGCCGTCCGGTCCCAACATGCGGGCAGATAGGAACATCCCTCCATATTCCAATATCTCCCGCCGTTGATTAGAAGGGCCTGGGTAGTATCTGTGCTGCATTACTTCATGCGGCACGTAACTCCCGCATCATCTCGGCAGGGCTTTGCCCAAAGTAGCTTTTGAATTCACGACTAAACTGGGAGGGGCTTTCATATCCCACCTTGTCAGCGGCAATGTAGGATTTCATATCTTCCTGTATTATGAAATCTTTTGCTTTTGTCAGCCTGATTTTATTCAAATACTGCATGGGAGAATCGGAGGTGATCTCTTTAAAGGCCCGATGTAGGGCATTGGGGACGCTCTCTACATATTTACATTTCTTGCAAGGTGTCATTTATATAACGCAATATCCTTATCACTGGCAAGAAGTTCACCACGTCTAAGGGCAAATGTCAGCTCTTTTGTCTATGTGCATTACAGGTCAAATGTAAATATGTAAAGAGCCTCTATTACCTATTACCTGTTCGGCAATCTAATGAGTAAATATGATGAACTTTGGAAATATATTATAGAGCAAGCTAATCAATCAATTAAATTATCCTTCGATGAAATCAAAGAAATTATCCATATTGAAATTGATCACTCTTTTTTAAACTTTAAGAAAGAACTTAATCAATATGGATATTCAGTAGGAAAAATCTCACTAAAAAATAAAACAATAGACTTTTATAAAAATAGTTAGTAAGGATAAATATGAAGTATATAGCATTGCTCCGTGGAATTAATGTCGGTAATTCTGCAAAAATTAATATGAAAGAATTAAAAGAAATGTTTGAATTGTCAGGTTATGAAAATGTGTCAACTTATATTAATTCTGGAAATGTCCTCTTTGAAACGAATGAAACAAAGCAAAGTATTAGTGAAAATATAGAAAAAATGCTCCTTGCTACCACTGGTGTAGAAATTAAGGTGTTAATCAAGACTAAAACTGAAATAATAAATATTGCAAAAAGTGTACCTGCTGATTGGGAAAATAATATCGATCAAAAAACAGATGTTGCTTATCTATTTGATGAAATAGATAATAAAAAAATTATTGATGAATTGCCAATAAAGAAAGAGTATATACAAATAATGTATGTAAAAGGGGCAATTAGCTGGAATGTAAAAAGAGATAATTATAATAAAAGCCAATTAAATAAAATAATATCTCATAAAATATATAAAGAAATGACAGTTAGGAATGTTAACACAGCACGTTATCTCGCTTCTGTTTAAGAGAAATAAATTACCTAACAACTGCTTCAACCTGATATTTTCTTTGTCACATTTTGTGCTGTCGCTTCGCTCCTGACGCACAAAATGCGCCAAGCCCTACGGGCGCGAAAATACAGGTTAAGCAAATGTTACTTGATTACATCCAGTATCTATTAGAAAATTATTTTATCAAGACTATTTAGTTGTAGTACATGCTCTATTCTGACAGTACTTTTATCATATTAAAACAGGGGGACTCAACCTATTGTCCTGCGTGCAACGGGATACTATTTGAAAGTGATATATGACCAGTGAAGGGACTCTTATCTGATTTTACCGGGACCATTATCACGGGAGAATCTTCAATTCTTGTAGATTCCTACGCTGTTTGTGGCTGCTGAAAATGTATGTCGTTGTCCTGTTGTACTATTAACTTATCAATAACATTACATTTCTCAAGATGATGCCATCGTGGCATACCGGATGCAGTGGTATAATCAGAATGAAAAATGAATTAACACGCGAAATCATAAAATTTGCTCAGCACTATCTTAACGGATTACGAATATCTCCTTTTCTGATCAGGCATGGATTTGATAAGATGAAAGTCAAACAATGTGTATGCGCGTATGAGAGTTTGGTTTATCCATTTATATATAATAGCCGATGGAGGATACAGTGGCCAGGGTATGTTCCTTTAATAACGTTCGGATTAATTCTTCGTCAGAAGAGAAGGCCGGAGTTAAAAGTTAAATTGTTTATTCAGCCTGTTGCAGGCCTGCATTATTTTGGAGAGAGATTCAATGGATCGAAATTATTGGCTTGATCTTTTTACCAGCGTCACATGGAAGGAATTTCAGGACGCTGGTAGTTCAATAAGTGGATTCAGAGAGTCCCGTTGGAACATGGCGCATAAAATCGCTAAAGGAGACTACTTTCTCTGTTACCTTTCCGACGTCTCTCGTTTTGTTGGGGTTTTGGAAGTAAGGTCAGGTCCTTTCAGAGAGCGAGCCCGTGACATATGGAAGCATGATAATCTTCCTTGTCGTTTCAAAGTCAAACCCATTGTTGTTCTTAGTCCCGAGACGGGTATTCTTTTATCGGAACTCAGAGACAATTTAAGCTTTTTCCGGAATCGTAGAAACTCCAATTATTGGACTAATCACTTTCATTTCTCCCCGGCTGAATGGAAAAAAAGGGATGGGGAAGTTACAGTTAGAGCGCTTCTTGCGTCTCTTAAGCGCACAAGCGTGTTGTCCGATAATGAAGAATACACGTCGCCACTGATTATGTATATGATGGGCGAAGAAAGGCACCATTGAGAGGCCATAATAATGAAGAATGACAATGTATTATCACCCGTTCCGTTTTCACAATCCTACTGGGTTGTGCCTGGAAAACTCCTTGCCGGATATTATCCAGGGGATCACAACACCCTGACAATGGAGTTGAAGCTGAAGAGACTCCTCGGGGCCGGCATCAGATACATAATCAGCCTCATGGAGGAGAATGAACGGCGACGCCAGGGAGACCCTTTCCCGTGCATCGAGAATGCCTTTGTGCGCTATGCCAAACGGGTGGGAATCAATATAACCTGTGTGAGGAGACCCATTAAAGATCATACTGTTCCAAGCACTGAGTATATGCGAGACATTCTCGATGAAATCGACGACGCAATCTCCCAGGGCAAAGGTGTCTATGTTTATTGCTGGGGTGGAAAGGGCCGTACAGGAACCGTTATAGGTTGTTACCTTGCACGGCATGGATACGCACAAGGTCAGGACGTTTTAAAGCTCATTCAGAAGCTTAGGAACAATGACCCGGAGGTCGATCGTCCTTCACCCGAATCCCCGGAGCAAAGTGACATGGTCACCACCTGGCAGGAAGGGGTTCAGCAACAACAGAAATATTCAGGTGACCAGGATACTCGGGGCCGATCTGCTAAGGCAGGTGCGCACCTGTGCGTAACTTACTGAAACAGACGAAATTGCCCGTTTCACATAATAATATAAACTCATTACAGATGAAATATTGATCTTGAACGGCCATCTTGCGGTACTACATGACCCAGCTAATCTATTGTTGCTGGATGTTTTTCTGCTGAACTATCGCCGTATTCAAGGCGCGCTTGATATCGGCGTTGTTTGGATCGATGGAGAGGTAATCTCGCCACAACGTGATGGCTTCACTCAGGTTACCTTCCCTGTATTCCTGAAATCCCTGCCTGGAGAGTGATGCCTTGCACTTCGTGAGTTTTGTGGTGAGACCAGCCCTGTCAAATGAAAGCAAATGCGCGAAGGTCTTGAAGTCAGGAAAAGCCTTGAACAGTGTGTTGTATATCCTGCCCGCAGAGGCGAGGGCTCCCGCGTCGGATGTCCTGTCGGCCGTAGCCTTTATAGCCTCGATGCTTTTCACATAGTCTTTCAGCAGCGCCCGGTCATGGGGGCTCCTCCGATATTCCGACTTATAATCGTCAAGAGCCTTCAAATACTCACCTGTCTTCATGTGCTGCCTGATCTCACTGCGTGCCTCGCTGGACAGCTTGCGGTGCCTCGCTGGACGCTTGCGGCGACAAGATACTTTTCATCTGCGCGCATGATGGGAAGATAAGCAAAACGATAAAACCGAGGGAAAGCCTGCCAGCTCTGCGAAAATTCATCATCAGACTGCCACCGATAATAGATGTTCGGTGCTTCTCTCATCAATGAGCTCTACAAAGACAGCGACGAGATCCGCCCTCAACTGCGTTCCTGCAACACGCATCAACTCCCGCAACGCTTCCTGTTCGGAAAAACCCTTCCTGTAGGGCCTGTCTGAAGTCATGGCATCAAATGTGTCCGCTACGGCTATAATGGCCGCAAGGGGCGGGATTTCCTTGCCAGACAGTCCGTCCGGATATCCTTTTCCGTCCTGCCGCTCATGGTGGTGTCGAACTGCGGGGATGTATCTACGTAATGATGGCGCTTTGTCGAGGATAGAGACTCCATATGCTACGTGGCGGATCATCTGCTCATTCTCAGCTCGGGTAAGCCTGCCCGGTTTGAGTAAGATAGAGTCGGGCGTCTTTATCTTTCCAACATCATGGAAGAGGCATGCGACTTGAAGGTCTTTCAATTCTTCCGTGGAGAGGCCTATTGCGTTGCCGATGAGCAAGGACAGTTGTGACACCCGAGCAGAGTGACCGTGGGTGTAAGAGTCTTTTGCGTCTATCGCTGCCGCTACCACCCTGACTATCGAGACATAAGACTCTTCAAGATCACGTGCGTACTTGTTCAGTTTGCTCTGCTGCTCGGATATTTTGGAGGACATTTCGTTGAAATTGAAAGTGAGTTTGCCCAACTCATCGTCAGAATAAATTTTGAGAGGACTCTTTGCAGTTCCGTTCTTTAATTCATCGACTCCGAGAGAGAGTTCCTTAATGGGTTTTATGAGAAAAGATGCCAAAAGAAGGCTTGCAATTGTTTCGAGAATGAGAATAATACCGAAGACCACGAATATCCTGTGCCTGACCTCACCTTGCGCTTCAAACAGAACGGACTTGTTAATGGCAAGTATCACGCTGCCCATGGGTTTGTTCATAAAGGCAACGGGGCACGATATTTCAAAAATTGAGTCCGATGACCGGGATACTTCTATTACAGTAGTTCCGTCCTGGCTTTCCTTCATCAGCCTGCCCTGACTAACTGGCAGGATGCCACCACCCATTGCCATCTCGCTGTGAGCCATTATCTTCTTGTCCGGAGTGACGATAGCAACATACTCCATGTCGCCATCTGATGCCTTTGCCTTGAAAACAAGATTGTCCAAGCCTAACAGGTCTTTGGACCCAAGGCTGTATCCGGCAGATGCGGCAACACTTTTGCCTACTGATGCCCCTCGCTTGATGATCTCATTGAGCACATATTTATTCATAACCTGGACTGTAATGATGCAGAGTACAAGAGACGTGCAGGTCGTCAAAATAACTACAAAGAATGCAATTTTGAAGCGCAGGCTTGCAGACTGGAATCTCTTTTGTATCAGGAGTAACATAGCTTGAATAAGACCTGAGAGTAGACGAAAGTTAGAGGTGATTGTCGGCACGATTAGCTTGCAACCGATCTTTATCTTCAACATTACAGTATCCACAAAGTATCTAAAATGTCTCATTTCGCGAACTCCTTCTCGCTCTACATAAGTACAAATGGGTATAAAAGCAATAAATGTGCCATGGTGAAATACCTTTGTAACATGCTGGTAGTACTCATTGTACTACCATAGATCCATATACACTCACCATGCGTCTACATTATTTGTGGCCTTTGCTACATTTACTGTAGACCTTGATCCTGAAGTCAACGAATTAGGAAATATTGCTCAGTGGAGCAGCTTTTTTTGATAATTCCTGAACCGCAATATAGCTAAACCGCCGTTACCCCTTGAACTCTTTGAGAAAGTTCGTGAGATGCTGGACAGGCAGTTAATTCCTAACATTCATTCAAGTGTATTATCGGAATAATGACCATCAATAGAAAAGTGCCGTGAATATCTCTCTTTCAGGTCGCAATAAATACCTTTCACGGTACATTGTTTTATTTGTTTGTAGTGTACCCGATACTTCTGCTATCCCGCAACAAAGACCGACAACCGACTATTATTAAATATTTTCTTCAAACCACTTCTCCCAAAAACATCGGAATACCTAATCTTTTTCTCTTTGTTTCTCCCGGAAGAAGAGTTTTGCTTCTTTCAGATAAATCTCCGCGCTCACTCAAATGAGCCGCAAACTTATTCGCCAAATAACTGGACCCCAGACACATGGTGTGCTTGCCATATTTTTCCCGTATGACGTCCACGCTTTCAAATATCTTGCTGAATTTCTCTATCCTGAGCGCTTCCCCGAATAAGTCGAGCTGCATATTGCCAATTGAGGACAGTTGAAAAAGGCAAATTCCTGTTGCCCGGTATTCAAAGGACGGATCATAAATTTCATCAAAAATCGGTCTGATAACCCTAATTAAATCATTAGGCAAAACGCTTCCCCGGTTAAGCTTAATTTCTGCTCCCCGATAATTAAAATCCTGGGTCTTAAGAAAGAAATAAAGCTTTTTGGCTTCGAGATGATAACGCCTTGCTTTCATACAGGCGTTTTCAACATTTTTTGATAGCTGGGAAAAAACAAAAACCGGATCGCTGGAGGGAGGAGTAAAGGTTTTTGTTTTCTGGATGGATGCATAATCTTCCTTTGCTTTGGTTTCTAAGGGAAGAACGAAACGGCCATTAAGTTCCTGCCATATTTCCCAAAAAGGTTTAGTGAGTTTGATTTTAATCCAGCTTTCTTGTAGCCGTGCAAACTCAAGGGCGGTATATATTCTATTGTTATTCAAATATGCTGATGTCTGGGAACCAATGCCCCATATCTTATCTACGGGAAGATGCTCAAGAAACAAATGGATTTTTCTCGCTGGAATAACCGTGAACCCGGAAGGCTTTTTCCATTTCGATCCAATCTTAGCGATAATCTTGTTTGGCCCCAGTCCGGCAGAAAAAGTAAAGCCCAGTTCAACAGAGAGGTCTTTCTGGATTTTTTCCGCGATCTGGGAATAGCTCATCCGAAGAGGTCTTCTTAGGCCGGTAAGGTCCGCAAAGCATTCATCAATGCTGTACTCCTCAACTTCATTCGTATAGCGCCTTACGATTTCATATAGTCTTTTGGAAAGAAGGCTATACGTCTCATAATCAGAAGGGAGGATTATTACATTTGGGCAGAGCCTCTTGATGTCCGAGAGGCGCATTCCGCGCTTAACACCCGCGGCTTTGGCTTCATAGCTTAAAGAAGAAGCGATGCCCCGTTCTTTTCCGGTGATCAAGGGCTTCCCCTTGAAGCTGGGATTCCGGGCCTGTTCGCAGGAGGCAAAAAAAGCGTCGCCGTCAATATGCAGGATGGCGCGGGGAAAGCTGTCGATAGAGAGCGGCGCTGAATAGGACATAATTAATATTTCCTGATAACGGCTTTTACCACGGCAGAAATTTTAAGCTCATCTTCGGGATAGATGGGGGCATACTTCTTGTTGGCAGCTTCGAGATATAGTTGGCTCCCTTTCTGACGCAAATATTTCATCGTCCATTTGCCGTCCACTTCCGCAATGACAATATCTCCGGGGTTTGCTTCGTTGGTCCGTTCCACCAAAACCAAATCCTTGGGCATAATACCAGCGTCAATCATGGAATTGCCGCTCACCTGGAGAATGAAGGTGGCTTCCTTGTTGCTTATTAAATATTCATCAAGACTCATTGTATCCAGAAGCTCTTCTTCTGCCGGAGAGGGAAATCCTGCTTCAACCACACCCAAAACTCTGGTCGCACCGAATATCCTTTTAGGTATGATGCGCCCCATATTGTCTTTTTCAATGAATCCCACTTTAACTAATCTGTTAATCAGTTTAAAAACCGCGTTCTTGGAATGAAATCCTGTTAACCCCATAATCTCCTGGTAGCTGGGCATCCTTTTAGACGTTCTATAGAATTCAAGAATTTTCCGATAATGCTTTTCCATAAGGTAAGTATAGTGAACGATTGTTCACTTGTCAAGAAAAGTTTATCAGATTGTATTCATAAGAAAACTGACATATATTTGTACTATTATGTGCGGAAGATTTTCCATCTTTACCCCTATTGAGGAGTTAAAACAAAGGTTTAATGCTGATCCTCCGGATGAAGCCGTTGTGCCCCGATATAACGCGGCACCGGGACAGAATCTGATTGTTATTCCTATGGACTGATCCTAAGAAGATGCATTTATATAAGTGGGGACTTATACCCCATTGGGCCAAGGATGAGAAGATTGGGTACAAAATGATCAATGCCAGGGCCGAAAGCCTCAAAGAAAAACCGGCATTTCGTGGTTCTCTTCAAAAAGGCAGGTGTCTGGTGATAGCTGATGGTTTTTATGAATGGAGCGTTGAAGGGGCAAAGAAGGTTCCTTATCGGATAGAACTGAGCAATAGAAAACCCTTCGCTATGGCCGGACTTTCGAGCCACTGGAAGAATGAAAATGGCAAAGAAATTAATTCTTTTACGATCATTACAACAGAAGCGAATAAAATAATTGGGACTATCCATGACCGCATGCCGGTAATTTTAGATAAGGAATGGGAAAGAAAATGGCTTGATCCACTCATTGGTCCGAAAGAAACTGATCAATACTTAGTGCCATATTTAGGAACTGATATGGAAATATATCCAATATCAACTTTAGTTAACAGTCCCAAGAATGATACCGCGGCAATAATTAAGCCTATGCTTTCTTCTTAAAAAGATTGTGGAACAAATTTTCTGCTTCTTCCTCCTAAGCCGACAATCGTTGTGAAACCGTCAAGATTACAAACGGCATTCGATTATATGATCAGAGATTATTTTTTTGAAATCCAACAACGATTGCGGGAGAATAGCAATAATTGGTGGGAAATTTCTATTTCGGAAGTTACGGAAGTTACTTACGTCACTGATTGGTGGAAATAGAGTATTACGGCTAAAATCAGCGGACGTGTTAACGCAGACTCACCCTTCTCAATTCATGGATTCTTATTAAGCCTAAAAGTGGCCGCATAAGGGCTCTACAAATCGCTTCAGGGATTCAGGATAGGATTTATCAGGGAGATTTGATTAAAAATTGTAAAAGCCAGAACTTGACTTCACAGATGTTGAAAGAGAAAGTCAAAATGTGTTGCCTGCACCTGCTAAATGGCATCATTGAAATGATATTCCAAGAATTAACGGGTTGAAACAGGGGATAACGAAAAAATCAGCCGGAGTGTTAGCGATCGGCTGTATTGCCCTTGTTGGGCTTTTATATAAATGTTTTACTCATGTACCCTGAAAATATTATTACCTATGTTCCCGTTCGTTCAATACATTCATGCTGACTAGCTGCGCACAAAACTCAACCTACAGAACGTGAAGCACATCATGAAACGCCACCAACATCACAAACGCTGACACACCCAGGACTGCAATCAATAGCTCTCTCTTGAACCTCATATACTCTCCGGCTTTTGCGTTTACATAGTGGGTGAGAACCTTCCAGTTCATAATCACGTGAACAACTGCAGCAATTATGAATAGGAAAGAAGCAGTATTATGAATGTTCATGAACAGGTGGCTCCACTTGGTGGCACCATCGTGTGAGGCAAAATGGAGCGCTATGCCAGAAGGAACTAACCATACACCGGAGCAAAATAAAGTAACCGATGCTAACGCTCGAATATTGAATTTTGACCTTTCAGCAACCTTGTCTTCCATCTCATCAATCCTCTTCCTTGTAATATTTTTAGGCCCAACATATAATCTACTGCAAGCAGTAATTTCCGAAATACTATTATTTGTAGGATATATTGTCAATGATAATAGTACCCGAAGGAGCCGTTGGCCGGTCACAAAACATAGAGATGATCTTTTCGCTTTTCAAAGGTTATCGTGGTTTTTCGGCGCTTATCAGATCGTTCTGTTGCTCTCCTTGTTGGAGCAGCTCCACTTTGATAAAGCCCACCTTTTGAAGGACCTCGCTGACTTCGGCAAATGTGTAAGTGTCTCCGGCGGCGGTGTTGACAAGCATGTTGAGGGCAAAGAGGGCGCCTGTTATCGGCGTTGTTCGCGAAGGGTCCATGATGAAGTCCCGGATGAGTAAGACCCCGCCGGGATCGAGGGCTGCGAAGATCTTTGCAAAAAGATTCTGGTTCTCTGCGAGGCTGTTCGAATGAATGATCGCGGAAAGGAGGGCCAGATCACATCCGGAAGGGATCGCGTCTTTATTGTAGTTGCCGGCTGCAAGATCAACCCGGTTCGTGAGCCCTTCCGCCTCCATCCTTTCGCGGGCGATGGGAATGACGGGAGGAAGATCGAAGAGGACTGCGGTCATTTGCGGATGTTTCCGAAGAAACGCGACGGTATAGGTCCCCGAAGCGCCGCCGATATCAAGAAAACGTTTGAAACGAGACGCGTCGAAAGCCTCAGCCAACTGTATTGAGAGTTTGCGTCCCGCAACATCCATTGCACCTATGAACGCCTTTCTGTGGGCCTCATCCATTTCGGCTCCTACCCGTTTTACAGGTTCTCCTGTTTTCACTACTGAGGTCAACTGACTCCAGCTCTGCCACAGCCCGCTGAAATGAAGTACCGACGGGAGAATTGTTTGCGGGTATCGTGAGGAGAGGAACCTGCCCTTTGCCGAAAGAGAAAAATAATCCACTTGTTTCTCGAGGAAATCCAGTGCAACGAGACTGTTGAGAAGCCTGTCCGTGGCGCGTGCATTACTTTTTATTCGACGCGCGAGCTCCGATGATGTAGACGGACCTTCATCCAGAAGGGTAAAAATATCGAGTTCTGCTGCTGTCAATATGACCCGGCTCGTCCAGAAATGGACCTCTTTCATGATCTGGTTTAGTTGCTCCATACTTGCCTCCGCTGGTTATGCCGTTTAGTTGAATCGGTTCTCACATTGTATATACATCATTGTAACAAACTGATCAACATCAAAAACATTTACACACGGCAGGGTAACAAATTGCCGCATGCAGTATAACATGGGAATATCGATGATATACGGCATGCAATATATCCTGGAATTTGCGATTTTCTGGCGCAGTCAGGCAACATAAAAATATGTGATTGATTGATAATCATAAAAAGGCACCTCCGCAACACAGAGAGATTATCTGATATGCTGTGATTATGACCATCAAATCTTAATCAGGAGGTGCCATATGGGATTATACTGTGGAATCGATCTTCATGCAAAAAGTAGTTACCTTGCGATCATTGATGAACAGAGGAAAAGGGTCTTCAACCGAAACGTCACCAATGACCGGGAAACAATCCTCTCATTCCTTGCGCCATACAGGACAGAATTGGTGGGGATCGTCGTGGAGTCCACATTCAACTGGTACTGGCTTGTGGACACCCTTATGGAGAATGACTACACGGTCCATCTGGCTAATCCCTGCGCTATCAAACAGTATAAGGGCCTCAAGTACATCGACGATAAGCATGACGCCTTCTGGCTCGCCGAACTCTTATCACTGGGTATTCTCAAGGAGGGCTACATCTACCCGAGGCAGGAGCGTCCCGTGAGAGACCTTTTGCGCAAGCGTTGCCACCTGATGAAACTTCGGACCTCGCTTCTTGTCAGTCTCCATAACACCATGGCGAATGTCTGCGGGATGAAGATCCCGAGCCACCACGTCAAGGGCAGGCAGGATCGTGTGAGCGGACACTTCTCCGGGAACGAGAGTCTTGCCTTGGGAGCCCAGGTGAGCAAGACGTCGATCGATATGCTCACAGACCAGATCAAAACGATTGAATCTCACGTGGAGAAACACTGCAGGATGGAACCTTCCTATGCCGAACTCATCACGTTGCCCGGGATCGGAAAGATCCTCGGCCTCACCATCATGCTCGAAACAGGACCGATCTCCCGGTTCCCCGAGGTCGGCAATTACGTCTCTGTACTGCCGGAAAGCGGAGAGCATCTGGACGAGCAGCGAGAGGGTGAAAGGAAAGGACAAAGAACGGGAACCGGTACCTTGCATGGGCGTATTCGGAAGCTTGCCGAACACGCCCGCAGGTTCGATACGACAAGCAGGAACTTCTATAACCGGAAGCTTAAAGAAAGAAACAGCCCGGTTGCCCACAATGTGCTCGCGAACAAACTCGCACGGGCAGCCTACTATATCATGAGGGACCACGTCCCCTACGAGGAGGAAAAACTGTTCGGGTAATAATCCGGGAGGACGGCGAACCAGGTCAATTGGTTGGAACAATCCTGTTTGATTGAGTGGCCAGGCCGTCCTTACCCCGGATACCGGCACGTGTCTTATCGTTTTGCTGTCCATGCCGTGAGCCCGATAATTGGTGGAGAAAAACCACGAAGATTGTAACTTTTCTTTGGACACGGTATGGTACCGACGATATTCTGGTCCGTAATACGGAAGGGGTGTTAAGGGAACCCTTAAAACACCTTGATCCCGATGGGTGCCTGGCGCAGCAACACGAACACCGAACCTATGAAGATGCGGCAAAGGCAGCGAGAGACATGAAGCCGATATGGTAAAGCAGAGTTTGGAGCATAGAAGCAACTTTGTTAAGGACAAAAGTTGCGGGGGAAGTCTATTCTCTTGACAAAGACCTTTTTATGGGTGCCGATTGAAATGTTGTATATCGGGTGTAAACTCTCAAAACTCTCTTTCAGTCAACTATATTTAATTCCCCCTTCCACAAAATACGTTTTACGGCTCAGCATGACAAAAATGGTACGAATAAGTTTATGAGCTGTGGCCAGGACCGCTTTCTTATAAGGCAACCCGTCTTGCTTTCGTTTCTTGAAGTATGACTTAAACAAATCATTATTGATAATGACCCTCGTCGCCATGAGCCATATTACCCTTCTCAAGTGCCGGTTTCCCCTCTTGCTGATCCTGCTCTTTCCTGCGTATTTACCCGATTCATAGGTTGAAGGATCGAGACCGGAGGCGGCGATGAGTTTCTTGTCGTTTTCATAAATCTCTACTGCCCCTCCCATCTCAATCAAAAAGTTCATTGCCGTATTTTCTCCTATCCCTTTCATGGAGCAGAGGATATCAGTGTCCTGTTTCATTCTCTCGTTTAAGGTGTTCATGAGCACTTTTGTGGTCTCTTTCATCTGCTCCTCAACATGCATAAGGAGAGATGCCTCCTGCCTGAGTGTAAGCTCTTTTGCGGGACTTGCTACACCCACCGATGATGTGGCGGCATCCATAAGAGCCTTCACTGTAACACGGGGTCTGTTGCCCCGGCCCTTGTTAAATAAAGCTGCAATGGCCAAGGAGTTCGCCCCTCTTATTGCATGTGCAGAAGGATACTCCGTTAAGAGGCGAAGGGTTGCTTTTGTGAAGACTCCGGTTACGTATTCAAGCTCGGGAAACGTGACAGAGAGAATCCTCTTCATGTCGCCTTTAAGCGATGTCATGTGGTCGGCAAGCTTTTCTCTTCTCCTTGCAAGGTCTTTAAGCTCCGCTATCAGGTCATCAGGGGCCTTAACCGAGAGAATTGCTTTCTCCTGCAGTATGAACTGGGCAATAGTGAGAGCATCCTTCTTGTCGGTCTTCGTCTTTCTTAAGGAGCGTTTTGAGAATCCATTAATAAGAAGAGGATTGATCACGACCACCCTGTAATCCTGTGCGGCGAGATAAGCTAAAAAGGGGGATATGATACGACGCAGTGGATTCCATACCTACAAGAAAAGACGACTTGTCCTTTGGCAACCGGCCGATGAACTTCTCAAATCCCTCTCGGTTCATAGAACACGTGAGAGAGAATAGCTTCTCTCCCTGTTCATCAATACAACAGGCATCAAACTTCTCTTTCGATACATCGACTCCGACAAAAAAACTCATGACAGACACCTCCTGATGGTAGTATAAAAAAGACAGGTAGTGCCTTAAGGCCAATCCTCCTAAGGTAACAAGGGCTCTTTTACGCCCAATCAACTTATCATGGCTCCAAGAGGCAGGGGACAGACTGAAATAAGGGTTCGGCGACCCGGGAAGTACTAAGTCCTCCTGCCTTTCTTGGGGCAAATCTTACCTGCTTACAGAATATTTATATAGGAATTAATGGTAGGAGGAAGAAAATGATGAGTTAATCACAGATAACACTTCAAAGGATATGAAAGGAAGAACGGCATCGATTATTTGCAGGTCAAAGGGTTTCTTGACTTTAACCAAGTGGATGCCATTGATTATCTCGATAAAGTCCTCACGCTCAACATAGGCCTGCGGCTTAAAGTTAAATGTCCTCAAAAGATGAGAACAAGAAAGACGAGACTGACTGCCAGCAGCAGGCACACCGCAATGAGGGCGATGAAAGCGACGCCGGCCATGCGCGTCAGGTCCCGGGTAAAGTGCATGAGATAAGATATGTCTGCGCCGCTGGTTTTGATGATCTGCCCGATAGGTCCTGCAAGCCTGATCAGGGTAATGCTCAGGTATATGACGAGGACGGCTATGACCCCCCAGAGGCCCCAATCGACTACACCGAAGAGCGCGTGTTTTGTGTCTGATATGGACATGAGGGGCACGGGATCGATGAAAGAAACGATAAGGTAGGCGACAAAGAGCAGACCAGCCGCAAGAACTACAACACCTAATTTCTTAAGATTTTTGGACAACGCCGAGAGCATCAGGTTTTCGCTTTCGCAAAATTCGTACTTGGTAGTGTCTTTCATGTCTGGCATGTCAATCCCTCCTCATTGAAGTAAATTATTATCAGTCGCGGAACAGGTGCGGCACAAACCTGCTCAGGTTATTTGTTATGGGTGAAGTGTCCTCCCGGACCCCGATGCCTGCTGATTGAGACCCGATAATCCACGATCCGATGACCGGAAAATTGCCGGAGAAGCTGGGGAGTTCACAGTATTGCTGGTATATGACCTGTTTTGGTGAACCGGTAAAGCGTGTATCGACGACGATACCTTCCCCCTCCCTTGAAAAAAAAGGTTTCTCCACGAATGGGGTCGATGTATTGGGCGCGGAAAAATAGGAAGGAAGAAGATTCGGGTGATCAGGAAACATCTCCCAGAGTAACGGAAGGATGGCTTTGTTGCTGAGGACCATTTTCCAGGGTGGTTCAAAAAGGGTCATATCTGTTGCTGTCAGGAGGTTTCCCGCGAACCCATCGGTGAGCATATGTTCCCAGGGGTAGAGTTTGAAGAGAAACCGTATTTCACGCTCATTGAGGTCTACAAAATGTCTCTTGTCATGATCGTAGCCGATGTCTTCGATAAATATCTGCTCCGTATTGATACCCGCCTGCATGGCCACGTCGCGCAGGTATTCGGCTGTCGTGTAGTCTTCAAGAGTATCTTTGACGGAGGAGAAATAGAAGGTGCTGCCATTGACATTGCGTTGTATCTTCTTTTGCAGGATATCGAGAAGTTTTTCATGGATTGAATTGAACTGGTCTTTGGAGGCATCAAAGTCCTGAAGCCAGTAGTACTGAATCACGCTTGCCTCAAAGAGGGCCGTCGGTGTGTCGGCATTGAATTCGAGGAGTTTTGGCTCTCCTTTCCCATCGTACCAGAAATCAAATCGCCCATAGAGGCTGGGTTCTTTCTTTCTCCAGGAGGACCTTACGTAATCATGAAATTGTTCCGGTATGGCCAGTGACCCAAGCAGATTGTCCCTGATGACGTGTTCGACAAGCTCCAGGCACATGGCATAGAGCGTTTCCGTCGCGGCCTCAAGCTTATCGATCTCTTCTGAAGAGAATTCATAGAACACAGATTCATCCCAATAGGGAAGTCCGTCCATTTCGTAAAAATGGAAACCGATCTCCTCCACTTTCTTCTGCCAGTCTTTCCGGATAAATGGGACAGATTTTCTTTGCATGGCGGGGTCGAGCTAAGAAGAGGCGTGGACGCCGCTTCCTCCGAAACCTCCCCGGGTGACCCCGATGGCCCTTCCCGTGAGGCTTGAGGGGTTGCTGCTATAGCGGGATGAGCTTGACGGGAGATACCAGGGCCCGTAGTAGCGGGTATGGGTGCCCCCGGCGCTCTGCTCTGTGGCGGACTCGCATTTTGAGGAATCCTGATAGTCCTTCACACAATCATCCCAGCTCCCGTACTGGTTTCTGACCTTGTCTTCGCATCCAAGAAAGAGGCTGCTCGTGAGTAATACAAGCGTGATGGCCTTAGATTTTTTCATTCTATTGTTTAAATATCCTACAGAGTGAGCATGAGGTCAAGAAGTTTTTTGCCACCCGCAATAGAGTGGTCGTTTCCTCCGGCAATATTATCTGTGATTTAGAAATGGATTAACTCTCCCGTGAGACAGCCGGGCGCTTTGCTGCTTCTCCGCCGAATATATCTACTATTTTCTTTACTAAGGCAGGCAGAGACGGATCGCGTGCTCCCATGACGAGAACGCAATCGCCCGGTCTCGCGTCGACTTTCAGCCTGGTCAGTAATTCTTCACGATCACTTACTGCTTGCGCGTTGAATGATAAGGGAGCGAGGCCGGTTATGATATCCCCTGAGGAAATATCCTTTTGGGCAGTGCCCCCGGCATAATAGATGGGCAGGAGATAGAGCGAGTCGTTCCGCCGGAAGAGGGTCCGAAAAGTTGCGATGTATTCATCTCTTAAGAACCGTGTGGGACCAAATCCGTGCGGTTGGTATATGGCGATAATGCGTTCTGAAAGGCCCCGCGCGGCATTCACCGCGGCAGTTATCTTTGCCGGATTATGGGCAAAATCATCGACTACATGGATGTTCTGTTCTGTTACGGTTACCGAAAAGCGCCGCGCTACGCCCTCAAAATTCCTTACCGCATCGGCAAGGGTCGGCCCCTCGCATTCGAAATGTTCGCAGACGCAGAGTGCCGCCCGCAGATTTTCAAGGTTGTGGTTTCCTGGAAGCGGCAAGTGATATTCAGTTCCATTGCGAAAGAGCTTTACCGAGGTGGGCAGGAGTTCTTCATGGTCCGGTTGCCAGGAGGCCGAACCGCTCACGCCAAAGCCAACCGTTGTCTGCAGCGTTGCAAGGCCCGGATCGTCTGCATTTGAAGCGGTCCATTTCGATTGCGAAACCAGTATTTCGAAGAGGGCCCTTATCTCATCGATGCTCTTGTGGTCTTTGGAAATATTGAGCACAACGGCGGCCTCGGGCGAATATTTGATAAGTGTTCCGTCGCTCTCATCGGCTTCCACAACCAGCAGATCAGAGCCGCCGCTGAAGGCATTACCGATGAGCCCCTCTTTTTCGAGCCTGCGCAAGGGCGCCCCGCTTATGAGAGAAGGCGATTTACCACATGCCGTCAGGAATTCAAAAATCATTGCTGTTACCGTCGATTTACCGCTTGTACCGGCGACTGCAATCGTCCTTTTTGAGGTGATGATTGCCGCGAGCAGGTCCGAACGATGTATAATAGGAAGATCACAGGCGCGGGCAGCAATGATGTCGGGATTCGATTCTTCTATCGCCGTTGATATACAGACCACGTCGGTATCTGCTGTGATACCTGAACCGTCCTGATCGACGATAGAGCATCCGAGGCCCTCAAGGGTTAGGAGCATGGGGGTTGTATCCTCACTGGCAAGCAAACGATCTGAGCCGGAGACCATGATCCCCTGAAAGCGCAGATATTGCGCAAGGGCGCTCATGCCGGTGCCGAAGATGCCGGTGAAATGGACGCTTCGGCACGGTCTCCCGCCAATAATTACAGGCGGAGGATCGATATAGACGAGCGTGCCTTCCCTGACAATTTCAAAGAGACGAATGATGTCCTCATTTCGTAAAGCAAGGCATCCATGAGACAAGGGGGTGCCCATCAGGTCCTCTCTGTTGGTACCGTGGATATAGATGAAGCGCTCGTAAGAATCCACCCCCGTGCCCTTGTTGATTCCTTCCTCCAGACCCTCCAGTCGCATAATGCGCGTCAGTATGAGGTTATCTTCTATCGAATGCCGGTCCCAGTCAATGCCCGTATCTTTTCGCGCTTTGAAAATACGCCCTGCCGGAGCGCCGTCCCCGATCTTCTCCGTGATGCGATGGAGACCAGGAGGTGTTTTGAAAGAGTTCTCCCGAATACCATTGCCGAAACGGGAGGAGGAAGCATCGTATTGCTCGATGATAGTGTCTTTCACGCAGACAAAGAGCCTTTGTGTCTCAATAGATTGGACGAGAAAAAGTTCTTCCGGGTCGGATAAATATGTTCGTACTTTTTTGTAAATACGACTTAATTGAGCAGTTTCCACGATATATCCTTCAAAACCCATATATTCTTTTGAATAGGATGAGCGAACAGTCTTTTATATCAAAGGGTCGAGGTTCCTTTGGGTGGTATCTGACAATGAAGTCACTTGAGACCGAGGGCTTGCGAGTATGCTTCTGCGGAGAAGCCGTATATCTTTTTTCCATTGATAACCGCAAATGGAACGCCTTGACGCGGAGAAAGGCTGTCTCTTCGTTTTGCGGCCTTACTGTCTTTCTCAATATCGTAGGCCACGTAGGGGATACGGTTGTCCTTAAGGAATTTTATGGCCTGCGTGCAATAGGGGCACCAGTCAGTTACAAAGATTTCAACCTTTGCAGTTGGCTGGGCGGCAACCATAACCGCCTGGTTAGAAGGCTGGTTTACCGCTCCAAAAGAGAGACCTTGCATTGCGAATAACATTATTGCTATTACTAAAAAGAGTCGTGTTGTCATTGCCATCTCCCTGTTGATGTTTTCCGCGTTATGCCACCGTTTTCTCACTTAAAACCTAACGCCTAACGCTGTATGTCTCCTATTCTCCTACTTTCGCAGTGTGATTGCAAATATATTTTCCTGATTGTCTGAATTTGATCTTTCTATAATATGATGTTTTACAGCCACGCTGAATGTTTTAAGATGGTTTTAAGGAGTTCCAATTGCTCGTCAAGCCTTGGGAGCAGTTCGAAGACCTGTTTGAGTTTACCCTGTAAAAGGTTTGACTCTGTGATTATCGAAAAAGGACCCTGGTTACATGCCAGGGTCCCGGTTCTGACTATTGCCGAGTTCTATTTGGAAATTGTGTTGATTGTAGTGTTCAGAACGTTGCGGGTAAACGTCGGGTTATGGACGCCTTTACTACCGTCATAATCAACCACATAATAATTCCAGAGTGCTCGAACGATCGGATCAGATGTCGCAAAGACCGGCTTCCCTTGTTGTCCACAGGCATCTTTGATATTTCCCAGTTGACTATAAACTGCTTTGCCGTCGGAGAGGTTAAACTTCAGGGAAACTTGTCCGTGAATGCCCGGAGGTATTTCAATAGATTTGATCTGTTTACCGTCAACAGCCGTGTCTGGGGTATCTTTGTCGGTTTTAGGGTCCCATGAAGTTACGCAGGCTACCTTATCCTTGACGACCAGGGCCTTTTTCTCGACCGCTGCCGCAAGCTGTTTGAGAAGATCGGCAGTGCCTTTTTGCACAACGTCTTTCTTTACCTTATCACCATGACAAACGCTGCATTCGGCGGGTTTAAAGGTATGCCCCCCTTTGCTTTTCTCCTTGTGGCAGGCAACACAGGTATTGCCTGTTTTTGTGGCATGAGGTGATGCGGTAGCGCCGGTGTCGTTAAAGAAATAGACATTTTTACCGAGTAACACGTCCGTTTGCGCGGCATCGTGGGGCTGGGTATAGTTTTTCGGATCGGGGTTTTCCCAGTTGATGCGGCCGTTACGAGTGTTGTGACAGGCCATGCACTGGGCGCCCTTGCCCGCATTTTGCACGGCAAGTCCATTCGGTAAAAGCGGTATGTTATCTTTTACGCGTAATGTAGAACCACTGCTATGGCATACCGCGCATGTAATGGGTTTAACCTGGTCTTTCGTTAGTCCAAGGCTTTTAATATAAGCTTCATCAGCTTTTGAACCGTCAGGTTTCTTGATCAAAGACGGATCACCCTTGAGCAGTTGCGGCAGCCATGCTGTGAATCCCTGTTCGCTGTGACAACGGCCACAGTGGGCGGCAGTTTCCTTCGCCCTTCCCAGGTGGCTTCATGGGCAGCCAGTTCCTTATTTGAGTGCTTGCTCTTCTGCCAGTCAGCAGCAGGATTCTGGGCTGCGGCAAAGCCTGAAAAGAAACAACAGATCACCAACACCGAGAACCCCAAACAAACTGTTTTTTTCATGGGTAAACCCCCTGTTTCATAATAAACACAATGAAATCAATGGTTTTGCTGCAAAACAAAGGCTTTCTATATATTCAGCCCTCTATTAAGCTATATTGGCATATTTTATATATTTGTCAAGGGCCTACAAGCACTTTTATTTTGAGATGCCTGGAAAATTGGCTGATTTATAGTTAATTTAAACACTTATGCGCGCCCTTGTTTCCTGCTCCTCTTTTATACTTGACATAAAACTCTTGTGTCCTTACAATTCCCAAATAGAAGGATATTTTTTTATAAGTGTGACATGATGGTTGGTGACAAACTAACCTTATAGAAAACAAAAGGAGGGTGACTATGGATAAAAAAGTTGTCGATCTGTACGATGAATACAATAATGGATTGCTGGATCGCCGGCAATTTCTCAAAAGGTTGTCCATGCTTGCTGGTGGTATATTGGCCGCGAATGTTCTTCTCTCCATATTAGAGGGCAACTCCGCCAGGGCTGATTTAGTTTCGAAGGATGATCCTCGGCTTTCTACAGAAGATATCAGATATAAGGGTGCAACAGGTGATGTCCGTGGGAAGTTGGCACGACCGAAGGGAGACGCGAAAGTGCCCGGTGTGATTGTCATCCATGAGAACAGAGGTCTCAACGCGCACATTGCCGATGTCACAAGGCGTATAGCTTTGGAAGGTTTTTTGGCCCTCGCACCTGATGCTCTGTCACCGGTGGGTGGGACCCCCGATGATGAGAGCAAGGCGGCGGCGCTCATAGGACAATTGGACCAACCATCGACGATCAAGAATTTTGTTGCCGCTGTTCAATATTTGAAAACTCATCCCATATCTACGGGAAAGGTGGGAGTTGTGGGTTTCTGCTGGGGTGGAGCAATGGCCAACCAGGTTGCCGTCAATTCCCCTGATGTGTCGGCGGCAGTCCCGTATTACGGCAGGCAGCCTGCTTCCGAAGATGTCCCCAAAATCAAGGCGTCTTTACTTCTCCATTACGCGGGTCTTGACGAAGGGATCAATAAGGGCATCCCGGAATATGAAGCAGCGCTCAAGAAAGCATCCATTGATTATAAGCTCTATATGTACGAGGGTGCTCAGCACGCTTTTAACAACGACACAACCACTGCCCGATACAACAAGGAAGCTGCTCAACTTGCATGGGGGCGCACGATTGCTTTCTTCAAGGAGAAACTGAAAACATAGCTTCCGGCAATCTGGAGTGCAAAAAGTACCGCAAGGTCCTTGAGAGAACTGTCATTTGCCCATGCAGCACTTCTTATACTTCCTGCCGCTGCCGCAGGGGCAGGGATCATTGCGACCTGTTTTGACGTTGATTTTGGTTGTCTTTTCGGGAGTTGTTAGTGTTTTTCCTCCGGACTGCTGCTCACGCCACTGGACTGATAGTTCGGCGACGAAAGGACGGCAGTGGGTAAAGAAGCGTTTATAGCCCGCGCAGAGATAGTTCAGACCTCTTTCCCCGTCCGGTGTCAGGATGAACCGGTCTTTCGGGCATCCGCCATTGCACATGGCCAGGACTTCACAGTTCTTACAAAAGAGGGGCAGTCCATCCAGCTTGGCCTGTCCGAAGGCCCTCTGAGAAGGACTTTCGAGCAGGTCAACCAGTGGAGTTTCCCGATATTTCCGAGGCGGTGTTCCAGGTCGACAAAGTGATCACAGGAAAAGAAGTCTCCGTTATGTTCGATAACGGGAATATCTCCGCAGGTCTTCCGAAAGATGCAGAGCCCATGGTCCTGCCCAAAGGCTGTTCCGATGGCCTCTTCGAATATCTGCACGTTAATGCGACCGATATCCTGACTCAGCCACTCATCAAAAATCGTGCAGAGAAAAGTCACCGAAAGCTTCGGCGGGTACAGTATGGTCGCTTACGCTCTGTTCATCGGATCGTAACTCAACCAGAGGCAGGAAGCCCAGATAACGGGCCCCGATCTCTTTGAAGAACCGGTATACCTCAGTGGGATATTGGACGTTCTGGTCATGGACCACGCAGAGTATATCGAAGGGGATTCGGTGTTTTTGCAGGAGCGCGTAACCGCGCATCACCTGCTCGTGGGTAGGCTCCTGTTTCTTGCTGACGCGGTATAGATCATGTAATTCTTTTGGACCGTCGAGACTGAGCCCCACTCCAAAACCTTCTGCTGCCAAAAAACGGCACCAGTCTTCATCAAGAAGAGTACCGTTGGTCTGGATACCGTTCCTGATTTGCCGGCCAGATGGCCGATGCTTGCGCTGCAGCGCTACAATCTTTCGAAAGTAGTCCAAACCCAGGACAGTCGGTTCTCCTCCGTGCCAGGAAAAATTGATCACTTCGGCGGAAGAAGCATCAATATGCTGGACAATGTATAGCTCAAGGATATCATCAGGCATACGAAAAGAGGCACCCTTTCCATAGAGGTCTTTCTTCTTCAGATAATAACAGTAACGGCAGTCGAGATTACAGACAGAGCCGCCGGGCTTGGCAAAAACCTGAAATTCACGGGACGCTTTGGCCATTAACCAATCCTATGCATGAGGACGAAAGGCAACCATGTGCGACACGATAAAGATCGCCTTTTATGAAAGGAGTATAGGGAAATTAACATAGCCGGTCAAGGAGAAAAGAAATGTATCCAAAAGTTATTGCGTGATTTTCAGAGAAGTCAGAGCGGATAGTATTGACAGGATCCGGGGATTTACTTGCGGAATACAAACGCTGGCAACGATGGAGTGCAGGCATTTGATGACTTCTGTTTGGAGGTTTCTGCCGGAAGCACTTGACTTTATCCTGAGACCCGCTACAATTCTATAGTATGGACCTATAAATAGCTGACATGTTTGTACCATTTCGGTAAAGAACAAAAATGTCCCTTTGGCCGATATGAAACCAATCAGGTTGTCAACCCAAACAAATGTTACTATAACCGTAATCCTTTGTCTGCTTTTTTCTCTTGTCTGTTATGCCCGGGATGAGAAGGAGCCGAAGGATGCCTCAGCATACTACAACAGGGGGCTTGTTAATATTGAGAAGGGGCAAGCCGATCAGGCAATCACGGATTTTACCAGGGTCCTCGAACTAAATCCTGCATTCGCGTCAGGCTACATCAGCCGGGGGTTCGCCTATTATCAGAAGGGTGAATACGACCGGGCTATAGCCGACTACACAAGGGCCATCGAGATAGAACCGGGAGTGGCAAAGACTTACAATAATCGGGGGATTGCATATCGGTTTAAAAGCCAATATGAGCAAGCTATCGCCGATTACACCAAAGCGATTGAGCTGAAACCTGACTTTGCCGATGTTTATTACAACCGGGGATTTGCCTATTATCAAAAGGGAGAGTATGACAGGGCCATTGATGACTACACCAGGGCTATCGAGGGACAATTCAACAGTTTCCTTGTCTACAGGGGACGGGGTAATGCCTATGAAAAGACGGGTCGTCTTGAGCAGGCCATCGCTGATTACACGATAGCAATTACGTTGAATCCATACCTCGCCGATGTCTATTATAGCAGAGGCTCCATCTATTCCGGCAAAGACGAATATGATCAGGCCATAGCCGACTACTCCAGGGTTCTGGAAATAGACCCTAAACAAGCAAAAGCTTACAGCAGTCGGGGCGCTGATTATCAGGCCAAGGGCCAATACGAGCAGGCCATCGCAGATTTTACAATGGCAATAACGTTGAATCCGAACCTTGCCGACGCTTATTACAACAGGGGTCATGTTTATTCTATTATGGGTGACCACGACCGGGCTATCAATGATTACACCATGGCGTTCCAGATAGATCCGGGACAAAAAAAGGTCTTCGCGAATCGATGTGTCTCCTGGATTGCCAGGGAGCGGTATGATGAAGCAATATCAGATTGTACTATGGCTATAGAACTGAGTCCGCAGGATAGCATTACCTATAATAATCGGGGAATTGCCTATGAAAAGAAAGGACAACGGGAACTGGCAATGGCCGATTATGCGAAAGTGATCGAACTCAATCCGAAATCTTCCGCAGCATACTATAATCTTGGCAATATACACTTTGACAGGTCAGAGTATGATCAGGCAATAGCGAATTATACGAAGGCCCTTGTGATTAATAACAGATACAGCCCCGCGTATAGTAACCGTGGAAACGCTTTTATGAAAACATTATCGTATGATGAAGCGATCAACGATTACACCGCGGCGCTCCAGATAGACACAAAAAATGTTGCAGCATTGGCTAATCGTGGTCTTGCCTTTTTTATCACGAATCAATACAATCGTGCTGTTGCTGATTATACCAGAGTCCTCGAAATCAAACCGGAGTTTGCGCAGATTTATAACCTCCGGGGAAATGCATATTTGAAACAGTCAAGCTTCGAAAAAGCCATCGATGACTATAGCAAAGCGCTCGCCATTGACCCCACATCTGTTGAGGCCTATTTCAACAGGTCCCTTGCCTGCTTCAAGACAAAGAAATATGCCCAGGCATTAAAGGACGTAGAAGCCCTCAAAGAGTTAGGATATCCAGGTCTTGAAGAATTCCACAGGGCCCTTCTGAAGGCGACTGGTAAGCGATGATAGACAAATGAGATACCGAGAGGAATTGGGTACATTTTTTCCGGAACATCACCCCGGTAACGATCTCAAAAGGCCGGATCACAATATCACTTCGCATCAATTGCTATCCGAATGGCTTTGACCAGTTCGCATGGCTGTAATGGTTTTCGGAGTAATGTGCTGATGCCGATGTTTTATTCCCTCGCTCATTCACGCTTGTTCAAAACGAGCGGAGATGCTCTTGATCAGTGATTCCTCAAAGGTAGATGAGGGAGGTCGAGTTGCCTGTATAGACTGGGTTGTTCCTTCATTGGAGTTGTTTTGCATATTGGCTCCCGCCGCTGGCATTACCTTACCCGCACAGAATAAAAATTAATGAAATATATTCTGGATATTTTATTAATTATATCATAATATTTACTACTTTTTTAATCCAAAATGAAAGTCTCCGCCTTTCTGGAGAGAGCAAAACTTTGATGCTTCAGATGTACGGCAAACCATAGAACACTAAAGTTTGAAGGTCATAATGATGTATCCTCAATGCCCCGTATGCGTATGTTTTATAAACTATTATCTGAAATCTGGTGCGTGTTCACAAAAATATAGAGGTGATGTTATGGCAAAACCATTGAGAAAAGGTTTGAGAGGGTCCGCCCTCTTTTACGGGATAAAACGCCTGTTATCGCTTGGAATCTTCGCAGCAGGCTTTTTCTGTGCGGCCTTTCTACCCCCCCAGGTCAATGCCGCCTGTGTTGTTGATATAACCGGCGCCATAATATGTACCGGGACAGACCCGGCCGGCGTCACCACGGGTGACTCAAATGACGCAATCACGGTTGAAGCCGGTGCTACTGTCAGTAAGACAGATCAACAAACAATTGTGACAACGGCAACGGCCGATACGGTCACCATTGACGCCGGAAACGGGCTTAACACGGTTACGAATCTGGGTAATATCACGGCAACGACCGGTGCAACGGCCCAGCCTGCAACCGGATCTGCGTCCCAGGCTACGGCCGGTTCCACGGCCGTGCAAACCGGAGACAATGCGGATATGATTTCCAATGTCTCCACCATTTCATCGACGGCCGTATCTTCCGCCACGTCTCCCAGCATTTCTCCACCGGCCATCTCATCTGTTTTTTCCAACACCACCCAGTCTGATGCAACGGCTATTGGTATCGACGGGGGCAGCGCTCAAAATCAGATTACCAACAGGGCTTTCTCGGTTGTCACCGCTCATGCCACGTCGAACAGTTCCGCACCCGTCATAAATGTGCAGGTGCAGGACGGCGCCTCGGCACATGTGAATACGATAGCCCATTCCGAATCAACCGGGGTTTGTGGAGAAGGTTCCATCAGCAACTTCGGAACGATTACTGTGACGGCCGCATCCGTGGCAAATACGGGCGCTGCCCGTGCCAGCGTCTTCGGTTCGGCGACGGCGGAAGTCTTTACCAGGGCACAGGCAAACGCAACGGGTATAACGGGAAGCACAAATACCGATACCATTATTTCCGAATTTATCCTTTCTGCGGGATCAACGGCGACGGCCGAGGGAAGTATCAATCTTGAGGGCAGCGCAACAAACGTCGATATCGACGCTTCCATACGCGCCGAAGCTGCTACGACGGGCATAGATGGCAATGCAGGTGATGATTCTATTACCACCTCTTCCATTGTGACCGCAACTTCAACAGCCGACGCCACTTCAGACAGCAGCGGCTCCAGCTTCTGGGCGCCCGGTGTGACCGATGCCACGACGAGCTCGATAGCTCAAACCACCGGCATCGCGGGTGGAGCCGGTCTCGATACTATCGCGAATAGTGGGATCATTACGGCAGGAGCGCAGGCAACAACAGAGGTGTCGAATCTTCTCACATCTTACGGTATTGAAAAGGCAGTGTCAACAGAAGCTAAAGGCGGCGCATCCTCTTTTGCAACGGCTCTTGGAATTAACGGAGGTGATGACACAGACGCGATCACAAATAATGGTATAGTGAACACAACAGCCACGGCGACTGTGACTTCCGACGGTGTGCTGTTAACCTACTTCGGCTTGGGAATGTTTTCCATTCCGACAACGGCATCCGCTCAGTCTACGGGGATTGACGGGGGCAACGGGAATGACACGATCGTCAACATGGGTCTGCTGACGTCTACCTCCACAGCCACTGCTTCGACAACGGGCGTATCCGTGTCGGGCCTCCAATATGATGTTCTTACCGAGGGCGACTCCAGCGTGACAGCCGCCGCGACGGCAACCGGAATTTCAGGGGGCACCGGAGATGACACTATTTCAAATGCGGGAACGGTTACGGTTCTGGGAAACGCTACGGCCTCAGCCACCAGGGTCGGTGTAGAGGCCGTCGGATCATCGCGTCTGGACGCTGATACCGAAGCAGATGCAACTGCCGTGGGAATCGCGGGCGGAAGTGGCGATGATCACATCACAAACGAAACCGGCGGCTTCATGACGGTCAACGCAAATCCGACCGCCACATCGACAAGCGTTGATGTGAGAATGATTGGTGTACCGACCATCGCCTACGAGTTCTTCGCCAACAAAGATCTGGACAGCGCCCGAACGGTGACACAAGCCACGGCAACAGGCATTGACGGTGGTGCAGGGCTATGACACCATTACGAATAACGGAACAATTGCTGTCGGTACATCGGCTGACACGGATTCTCACACCTGGTCGGTCACCATAACGCCGCCTCTCAACCCCCAGGCAGGGGTCGCAGTCATATCTGCCCTTGGGGCGAGCATAGGCACATTGTGGGCAGATAGATCAGGGGCGCAAAGCGACCCTTCCCGCAGGGATGCTCTCATTACCGCCGGCACCGGGGCTGTTGCGACGACTGTAGGCATCATGGGAGGAGACGGCGCGGATACTATTACCAACAACGGCTCTCTCACCGCAAATGCAACGGCAGACGCGTACACCGTTGGGGTTACGTTAAGCCTTGGTTTCGGAAGAGGCGGTGTCATGAGCATTCTTCCGAGTGTGGCACTGGTCGATGGGACAACCACAGCGAAAGCCACGGCCACAGGTATTGACGGCGGTACGGGAGATGACCATATCTATCAAAACAACACTTTGAATGTGACAAGCAACGCATACGCTACTAATACAGGTATAGGAATCGATTTTAAAGGGTCCTGGGGACCGGGATTTGCCTGGGGAGGAACCATAAGCGATAGCTCGACCACGGCTGTTTCTGGAGCTACGGGAATCGTGGGTGGCGAAGGAGACGATACCATCACAAATTCCGGGGCACATGGAATCACTATAATATCGGGAGCCGATGCCGATTCGACAACCGTCAGCGCAACCGTGATGTGGGCAAGCCAAGGTGTGGCTGGGGGTATAACATATGTGGACGATTCGACCACGGCCCAGGCGACGTCTGTGGGAATCGACGGAGGATCGGGCACAGACACGATAACAAGCAATGCAGGCCTCACCACTAGTGCCACGGCAGAAAGTACAAGCGCCGTTGTGAGTTTGTCGGTCGCTGGGACAGAGACCGGTGTGTCTCTAAATGCCGCCCTGGCCGATGCGTCGCTGACTGCCACGTCAAGTGCGACAGGTATCACCGCTGGAAGCGGGAATGACCAGGTGACCAACACCGATGCTATGACGGTGACCTCATCTGCAGATGTAGACAGCGCCAGCGTTTCTGTGGGGCTGGGTTTTGCCCAAACGGGAATAACGGCAGGAGTCGCAGCCGCTGACATCAGCGTTACGGCGAACTCCGCAGCCATCGGGATCGACGGCGCTTCGGGAGACGATACCCTTACCAGTTCAGGCTCCATGACAACCGCGGCAACATCGACCGTGTCCGCTGCCGGGGTCTCAGTACAGGCCGGCTATGCCATAAGCGGCGTGGCTGTCGGTGGAGCACTGGTCAAAGGCGAGTCCGTTGCCACGGCTACCGCCACCGGCATGGAAGGCGCTTCGGGAGACGACACGTTGACCAATTCGGGCATCAACACCGTCAGTGCTACTTCCAATGTAACCGCTGCCAGTGTGGGTGTAGATTTCGAAGGGACGTCAGCGGGACTTGCGGCGGGGGCATCCGCAGTGGACGGAAATAATACAGTGCATGCAACCGCCATGGGTCTGAGCGGCGGCGCGGGGAGCGATAATATCTATAACTACAACCAGACCACCGTGAGTGCCGTTACTGATAGCACGAGGACCTCCGTTTCCGTGACAGGTACTTTTGCTCTGGAAGGTATCGCGGCTGGAGCGGCCTTCGCGTTTGCTTCCAATACGGCCACGGCGACCGCCATCGGTATTGACGGAGGTGATGGCGATGAGACGATTGTTAACAATGCGAACCTGCAGACAGACGCCACTACGACGGTGACAACCGCAAGCGTTTCCATCGATGTCAGTATTTCTGTCGAAGGAGTCAGTGGGGGAGCATCCATAGCTGAAGCCTCGTCAACCGGCAACGCTTACAGCACCGGTATTGCCGGCGGCGCCGGGAACGATACAATCGAAAACCAAAACGCCGGCGTAATTTCAGGTACAGCCACCGCCACCGCAGAGGTGACAGGTGTTTCTGTCACCATCGCTACTGTTGGATTCTCTTCAACCGATGTCACAACCAATGCTGACGCAGGTTTTACCGGCATTGCAGGTGCCGCGGGGGTCGATACAATTCATAACCATGGAACCGTCGATATCGATGCTGTATCCACAGCCACAGGGCGTTCCGGAAGCGGCACCATCGTCGGGTATAGCTCTGCCGATGCGGGTATAACAGCCACATCCACCAGTATCGGCATGGACGGTGGTGACGGAAATGATACGGTTGCCAATCATCATATAATCGACGTGACGAGCACGGCAACTTCGACTGGTCTGTCGGTAACGGTGGATCTTCTCGGCGCGGGCTTCGCCAACGCTTCTACTACCGCAAACACCTATGCCACCGGACTTGCCGGCGGCGCGGGCAACGACACGATTGACAATGGCGGCTCCATCACACTCACTGCCACATCCGATGTGGACCAGACAGGCGTCTCGGTCGTACTGGGAGGCTATTCCGACTCTGACGGAAGCAACACCTCACTGGCAACAATTACCGGTATGGACGGCGGCGCAGGCGATGATACGATGACCAACTACACCGGTGCCACCATCACCGGTACCGCCACGGCCAGAGGTGAGGTAGTCAATGTCCCCATATCCCTTCTGGGTGACTCCAACGCTGACGGCACAACCACGGCAACAGCCAACGCATACGGTATGGCAGGCGGCGCCGGGGTCGATACGATGCACAACTTCGGGACCATCAATATCGATGCCGTTTCGACACCCGACGGGACAGCGGGAGGAGGCACCATCGGCGGTTACGGAGAGGCTGATGTGACCATAACAGCCACATCCACCAGTATCGGCATGGACGGTGGTGACGGAAATGATACGGTTGCCAATCATCATATAATCGACGTGACGAGCACGGCAACTTCGACTGGTCTGTCGGTAACGGTGGATCTTCTCGGCGCGGGCTTCGCCAACGCTTCTACTACCGCAAACACCTATGCCACCGGACTTGCCGGCGGCGCGGGCAACGACACGATTGACAATGGCGGCTCCATCACACTCACTGCCACATCCGATGTGGACCAGACAGGCGTCTCGGTCGTACTGGGAGGCTATTCCGACTCTGACGGAAGCAACACCTCACTGGCAACAATTACCGGTATGGACGGCGGCGCAGGCGATGATACGATGACCAACTACACCGGTGCCACCATCACCGGTACCGCCACGGCCAGAGGTGAGGTAGTCAATGTCCCCATATCCCTTCTGGGTGACTCCAACGCTGACGGCACAACCACGGCAACAGCCAACGCATACGGTATGGCAGGCGGCGCCGGGGTCGATACGATGCACAACTTCGGGACCATCAATATCGATGCCGTTTCGACACCCGACGGGACAGCGGGAGGAGGCACCATCGGCGGTTACGGAGAGGCTGATGTGACCATAACAGCCACATCCACCAGTATCGGCATGGACGGTGGTGACGGAAATGATACGGTTGCCAATCATCATATAATCGACGTGACGAGCACGGCAACTTCGACTGGTCTGTCGGTAACGGTGGATCTTCTCGGCGCGGGCTTCGCCAACGCTTCTACTACCGCAAACACCTATGCCACCGGACTTGCCGGCGGCGCGGGCAACGACACGATTGACAATGGCGGCTCCATCACACTCACTGCCACATCCGATGTGGACCAGACAGGCGTCTCGGTCGTACTGGGAGGCTATTCCGACTCTGACGGAAGCAACACCTCACTGGCAACAATTACCGGTATGGACGGCGGCGCAGGCGATGATACGATGACCAACTACACCGGTGCCACCATCACCGGTACCGCCACGGCCAGAGGTGAGGTAGTCAATGTCCCCATATCCCTTCTGGGTGACTCCAACGCTGACGGCACAACCACGGCAACAGCCAACGCATACGGTATGGCAGGCGGCGCCGGGGTCGATACGATGCACAACTTCGGGACCATCAATATCGATGCCGTTTCGACACCCGACGGGACAGCGGGAGGAGGCACCATCGGCGGTTACGGAGAGGCTGATGTGACCATAACAGCCACATCCACCAGTATCGGCATGGACGGTGGTGACGGAAATGATACGGTTGCCAATCATCATATAATCGACGTGACGAGCACGGCAACTTCGACTGGTCTGTCGGTAACGGTGGATCTTCTCGGCGCGGGCTTCGCCAACGCTTCTACTACCGCAAACACCTATGCCACCGGACTTGCCGGCGGCGCGGGCAACGACACGATTGACAATGGCGGTTCCATCACACTCACTGCCACATCCGATGTGGACCAGACAGGCGTCTCGGTCGTACTGGGAGGCTATTCCGACTCTGACGGAAGCAACACCTCACTGGCAACAATTACCGGTATGGACGGCGGCGCAGGCGATGATACGATGACCAACTACACCGGTGCCACCATCACCGGTACCGCCACGGCCAGAGGTGAGGTAGTCAATGTCCCCATATCCCTTCTGGGTGACTCCAACGCTGACGGCACAACCACGGCAACAGCCAACGCATACGGTATGGCAGGCGGCGCCGGGGTCGATACGATGCACAACTTCGGGACCATCAATATCGATGCCGTTTCGACACCCGACGGGACAGCGGGAGGAGGCACCATCGGCGGTTACGGAGAGGCTGATGTCACCATAACAGCCACATCCACCAGTATCGGCATGGACGGTGGTGACGGAAATGATACGGTTGCCAATCATCATATAATCGACGTGACGAGCACGGCAACTTCGACCGGTCTATCGGTAACGGTGGATCTTCTCGGCGCGGGCTTCGCCAACGCTTCTACTACCGCAAACACCTATGCCACCGGACTTGCCGGCGGCGCGGGCAACGACACGATCGACAATGGCGGTTCCATCACACTCACTGCCACATCCGATGTGGACCAGACAGGCGTCTCGGTCGTACTGGGAGGCTATTCCGACTCTGACGGAAGCAACACCTCACTGGCAACAATTACCGGTATGGACGGAGGCGCAGGCGATGATACGATGACCAATTACACCGGTGCCACCATCACCGGTACCGCCACGGCCAGAGGTGAGGTAGTCAATGTCCCCATATCCCTTCTGGGTGACTCCAACGCTGACGGCACAACCACGGCAACAGCCAACGCATACGGTATGGCAGGCGGCGCCGGGGTCGATACGATGCACAACTTCGGGACCATTACGATCACTGCCAATTCGACACCAACCGGGCTGTCTGTTGCCGGGACTCTTGGAGGCTATGGAGAAGCCGATGTCAGCATCGCCGGCACATCCACCTCAGTATCGGTATGGACGGTGGTGACGGCGACGATACGGTTGCAAATCATAATGTCATAAATGTGAAAAGCACAGCAACATCCAAAGGCGTGTCTGTGACGGTGGAAATGTTTGGCGGCGCAGGTTATGCGGATGCTGGTACCACGGCAAACACCTATGCCACCGGACTTGCCGGAGGCGCGGGCAACGATACTATCGATAACAGCGGTACCATCAACCTCACGGCCACATCCAAAGTGACTCAGACAGGTGTTTCTGTCACGCTTGGGGGTGAAGCCAGTTCCAACGGAACCAATGCGGCTCATGCAACGCTTATTGGCATGGACGGCAGTGACGGTGACGATATTCTAACGAATTATGCAAATGGTCACGTTACCATAGTGGATGATCAAATCACTCTGGACCCGACAGCCAAGGTGTATATGTCGTCGACCACGGTAGAACTTGCAGGCGATCAAAGAGCGGATGGCGGAGCAACGGCAACAGCAATGCATACGGTATGGCCGGTGGTGCAGGAAACGATACTGTTCAAAATGCCGGCGCAATTACCGTAAACATAAGTTCAGCGATTTATGGTTCTGCCACTTCGGCCCAGCTTTTCGGGGATGGTGAGTCCAATACGAGCGGCACTTCCAATACCACAGTCGTCGGAATAGACGGCGGTGAAGGTGACAATACCATAAGAAACTTGTCGACGGGGATTATCGCGCTCACGGCAACAGCCACGGGACAAGCAGGCGGCTATACTCTTGAACTTGGGGGAGACGGAGACGCTACGGCGGGAACCAATGCTACTGCTTCCGCCTATGGCATGCGGGCAGGCATCGGCACGGATTATCTGTACAATTACGGAACAATCGGCGTTACTGCCAGTTCTACACTCACCGATTCAAGTTCGGCCTATACTTTATTCGGAACGAGTACTGCCAGCTCAAACGATACGGTTACATCAACCGCCGTGGGCATGGACGCCGGCAACGGCGTCAATACGGTCCTCAATGCCAGCGGGGCTCATTTGACCGTCGATGCGACGGCCAGCGCATCAGCCCAAAACGGCACGAAGACATTTGGCGGCACGGCCCAGGCGGACGCGAATTCCACGGCGACATCCACGGCCAAGGGGATAACGGGCGGCACGGGCGGGGATGTTATCACGAACAACGGGGACATGGACATCGACGCATACGCTTTCGCAAAGGCCGTCACTAATGCAGCGCTCTTTGCCGGACATGCTATAGCAAATTCCACGACCGGCATGACGGCAAGGGCCACTGGAATCGATGCCGGCGACGGGGAGAATCAGGTAGTGAATGACGGGAGTGTAACCACCGAGGCGACGGCCGAAGTCTCCAATTACTCAAAAGCCGACACGGATTTTGATAGGACTATTTCCAATGCCCAATCATCTTCCGATGTAACAGCTTTCGGCATCCGGACCGGCAACGGCGACAGTACCATTACCAACGGACAAAGTGGCACAATAGTCGTTCATTCGTATGCCCGCAGCCTCTCTTTCACCGTGGACGGGGAAAGCGGGGCGGTACAGCACACTACTGCCGTTTCAGACGAAGATGCTAATGCCAGCGCTGTTTTTTCATCAAATGCCACGGGTATCCGGTCCGGAGATGGAAATAGTACCATCATGAATCTTGGCACACTTACGGTTGAGGCTGAGACGACGCCGGATTCACACGCGCGCGCCTCCTCCACACAATATACCGCTACGGCCACTTCAAAGGCCGGCGGCTCGGTAAGTGCCACAGGAATTGAAGCTGGAAACGGAAATAATACGATAACGAGCAACGGACCTCTCGCCGTAACAGCTACCAATGCGGGAACAGCGCTTGCTGACTACACCTCTACACATCTTGATAACGCGATAGCCTATGCCGGGGCCGGTGACGTTTCATTGACCTCGGATGCCACGGGAATTTCTGTTGGAAATGGAGCAAATACAATTGAAACCAGAGGCAATATAAACGTAACATCAACCCTCACCTCCAATGCACATGGGCACTCCAACACAGATTGGGCCGATAACCGTGGTGATGCATATGCCGGAGGAACGGCTACCGCCACGGGAATTTCTGTCGGAGACGGTGAGAATACGATCAGAAGTTACGGGACCATGACGGTAACGGCTACTGCCACTGTGTCTGCGTTCGGTGACGGCGAGGACGCTGCAACGGCACGAGCCACTTCTGAGGCGAATGCCGTCGGAATTACCGCGGGCAATGGAAATAACTCAGTTACCAATTACGGCACAATTAGTGTAAGCACAGCGAGAAGTGCAACGGCTTCGGTAAGCGTCGGCTCAGATGCGAGCACTACGAAAAGCGCAAGCTCTATCGGCATCCGGACGGGAAGCGGCAACGACGTCGTGACGAACTACGGAACGATTACGACTACACAACCCTGGATAGTCGGGATAATCGAATGGCCCTTACCAGGCACTGCTATCACAACCGGCGCGGGAAACGACACGGTCGTGCTCGGCGCGGGCTCAGTGACCACCGGCACAATCGACCTGGGAACAGGAGACGATACCTTGACGTTTTTGGGAACGGCCACCATCAACGGCAGTTTGCTGGGCAGCATCCTTCCGGGGACGGGAAGCAATAGCCTGGTTTTTGACGGAGCAGGAACACTGGGCTACGACTTTTCGGGATTTGAGAACACCACCAAGCAGGGTACCGGCACTTTCACGCTGGCTGGCATGCCTACAATGAGAAATCTTACAATCAATCAAGGAACTCTCCAGGTGAACAGCAATTATGCCATGGCCGGCAATAGCGCTTTCAGGACCTATGTCAATGGCAACAACGGGGGTGCAGGCCTCCTGTCGGTTAATGGCACAGCATCGCTGGCCGGTGCGTTGACCGTAGTTAAGGGACGGGGATATTTTTACAACGGGTCTGTCTATGATATCATTACCGGTAACTCTGTCACGGGTGCTTTTTCCGGCGTCACGCTTCCGCAATCCACACCGCTGTTAAGTTTTAGTATGCTTCAGGGTCCCACCGCCGTTCAGGTTACAACCCACGCCAGGAGCTTCACAACCTTTGCGTCCAATCCCATTGAATGGGTAGTGGCAGACTATCTGGACAGAATTCAACATACCAATTCTGACGATTTATTGACTGTCCTTGCTGAAATTCAGAATCTGCCAGCCTCACAGCTCAGCCAAGCCTTCTCCAGCTTAGGCCCCCAGGCATATGATGCTTCCACGAGGGCTAGTTATTTCGGCTCATGGCAGAACACCGGGTCTCTCCAGCGCCGCATGGGCAATGTCCGTTCTTATGGTCTTACAGGACAAAACAGCCGATCAAAACCCCTGCTCCTCGCTTTCGCGGGATCGGATGCGGGCCTTGACCGGTTCTTTACAGCAGGCCAATTATCGCAGGCCCAGAACAAAAGCGGTCTCTGGCTCAACGGATACCAGCAAAGGGGGAACCAGCAGGATAAATCTTGTTTTACCGGTTATGATTACAATCTGTACGGAGGTACCCTGGGATTTGATCGGACCTTTTCAGATCAGTTGATGGCCGGCATCAGTGTCGGGCGTTCAAGAACCTCGGTTAATCTTGATGATAATTGGGGGGAGGGAGATATCAAAAACACAACCGGCTCGCTTTATGGAAGTTACTTTACTAAGAATGCTTATGTTGAAGGCGATTTTTCTTATGGGAAAAATAAATATAGCAATTATCGCTATCTTACGATCGGGTCGATTCAGCGAAGGGCTGACAGTGACCATGATGGTGACGTTTTTTCGGCTTACCTGGGCGGGGGTTATTTATTCAATGTTAATAAATGGACCATAGGCCCCTTCGGTTCTTTGATATATGTCAATCTGAATGAGGAAGGCTTTACCGAAACAGGAGCGTACGGCCTCAACCTGACGGTTGACCGCCGTAAGACGGATTCCCTTATATCGGAGTTGGGTCTCCGCGCTTCACGGGTATTCAAGACCAACTCGGGCGAACTGATCCCTGAATTGACGGCTGCGTTAAATTACGACTTTGATATAGATGACCGGGTAATCACTGCCTCATTCTCCGGTTCTCCCGATGCAGCCTTTTCTGTGAACGGACAGAAGGCTGAGAAGTACGGAGCAACAATGAGTGCCGGTTTAACGTTTATTCATAAGAGTGGGGTTTCTACCTCCCTCGAATACAGAGGGGAATTCCGGGAGAAATATCAGTCGCATGGACTGATGGGGCAACTGCGTATTGCCTTTTAGCCCCTAAAGGGACTAAAAAAATAATTGCGCTGAGAGAATAAAAGTAATTGATTCTGAAATTTGGCCATTACTTACGAGGAGGAGGCGCTTTTACTCCGACTGGCCGCGGCTTTATCAGGGATCGCGGGAGCACCTTTACGACATCAACCCAGGAAAAATAATCCTGACGGTTTATGACGACAGGGCCGAAGTTTCAACCCAGGACACTTTTCGCGATATCAGCAATCTCCTTGCAGTACTTTTCTGTTTCTCCGTCTGACGGTCCCTCAACCATTACCCTGCATATATTCTGGGTACCGGAGTATCGGACAAGAACACGGCCATCGTCGCCTAACTGCTTCTCAATCCTCTCAATTGCCTCTGTAATCTGAGGTACCGTGGAGATGTCGGGTTTTTTCTTAACCTCCACATTGATCAACTTCTGGGGATAAATATCCATCATCTTTGAAAGCTCCGAAAGAGGCTTGCCTGTTCTGACCATAGCGGCAACCAACTGCATGGCCGTAACAATACCATCACCAGTCGTGTGGTGATCAAGAAATATCATGTGGCCCGATTCTTCCCCGCCTATCACGCCGTCCAACTGCAGCATGTCCTCCAGAACGTAACGGTCCCCAACTTTAGAGGCATGGAACGTGAATCCATATTTCTTACAGGCAACCTTGAGCCCCTGGTTGCTCATGATAGTGCCCACCAGAAGATCATTTTTTAATTTGTCCTGTTCTTTCAGCATAATTGCGCATATGAGCAGAATTTGATCACCGGTTAACTCCTGCCCTTTTTCATCGACAGCTATCAGACGGTCACCATCGCCATCAAAGGCAAGACCGATGGCAGCGCCGCTTTCGACGACCTTTTTCCTCAGGTCCTGTGTATGCTGTGAACCGCATTTATCGTTAATGTTGATGCCATTGGGAGCATTGTGGATGATCTCTATCTCGGCGCCCAGTTCCCAGAAGGTATCAGGGGCGACTTTATAGGTGGCGCCATTGGCGGTATCGAGAACGATCTTCATCCCTTCCATTGATAAATCCCGTGGGAATGTGTTCTTCACGAAGACAATGTAACGGCCATGGACATCTTCGAGACGGAATGCCCGGCCCATCTCTTTGACGGGCGGCACCAGGCCGTGGAGTGTATTGCTCAGCATCAAGTCCTCGATGGCTTCTTCCTCCTCATCGGACAATTTGAAACCGCTGCCGGAAAAAATCTTTATGCCGTTGTCCTGATAAGGATTGTGCGAAGCGGAAATGACAATCCCCGCGTCTGCCCTCATGCTTTGGGCAATGAAGGCGATTCCCGGGGTTGGCAAAACGCCGAGCAGATAAGGGTTGCCGCCCATTGAGGTTATGCCTGATTCAAGTGAACCCTCAATCATATAGCCGGAAATACGTGTATCCTTCCCGATAACTATTCTCGGGCGGTCATGTTTCTTCTTTAAAAGGTAGACAACTGCCTGTCCCATGGCAAAAGCTATTTCAGCGTTCATCGGGTAGCGGTTCGCTTCTCCTCTGACGCCATCAGTGCCAAACAATTTACCCATAAAAGTTCCTCCCGGATTATTATACCAAAAAAATTATTTGCCGAATATGTTCAATGACGGCATAATAGATTTTGTCTTTTCACAAAAATTATCAACAATGCTCTGAAGCCATAACGTGCCCTTGGTGGAAACATGGGCAGGGAGACCCTGTATGGCAGCAATGTAGCTGGCCCCGCTTTTGCTCCTTGCGTTGTTGGAGTCTGAAAGAAAATCATCGCGGTATTTCTGAACTGTGCTGTCCTGTGTCTCTCTCGCGAAGAGCGCTTCTATTTCTGAAAACTTCTCGTAGAATTCTTTCCTCCCGGCTGTTTCCGGTTTTGCTTCCGTATCATCTTCGAAAGATGCCTTAGCTTTTTCAGCCAATACCTGTAAACGTTTTATTCGTTCTTTTTTTGCAAGGGCCAGTTTATCGATCAATCCGTCAAAGATAAGCCGCCCAAATTCCTGTGAATCAAAAAATGGACGCCTCACGTTGATATACCACTCCTCGAGGGCCATTAGATTCGCAATATAGATGATATTATTCTCCACGATCCGGCGGATACTCGAATAGGCCCCGGGCCTGAAATTAATTGTCTTTCCCGTGTGTGTTTTTCCGACAATCAGTTTGTTATCGTCAATGAAATCTTTTCTCAGTACCGAGTTGGCGGCGACTACATTACCGTATCCCATGCGTAAGGGTCCCACGATGCCGCCCTGGCCGCCAAGAAATATTGCAGGCTGGTTAAGCATTACACCCCTTGGTACATCGCCAATCAGTGATGCCGTGGTTTTATCTCCATCGGGTGTAAAGTTAAAATGGATATAAGAACTGCCGACCTCGCTGTGGTCCTTGCGGCTTGTTCCTCCGGCCATGAGACAATCGCAGAAATTAATCAGACTGCCGAGTGTCACAAAAGGGAAAAGTATGGTCTGTTTTATACCGACACAGTGCGCGCCATTGGCCTCCTCTTCGAGGATGCAGCCTTCACGCACCTGTGCTCCCAGCCCCATATTTGCCTTTTCCAGAAAGACGGACCTATTGAAATATCCGCCCTTCAATTCAACCCTGTGCCCTAACTGGCAGTTGTCTATTGTAACAGGACCTTCGTAGCCGATTTGGGAGCCCGATGATATGACTGTCTGCTTGCCGTAGATCCTGCACCCGGAATAGATCCTGACGCCCTTCCCGGATATATGGTCAATGTTTACCTCGTTGCCCAGATCTATGGTTAAGGGATTTGGAATATCAACGCCTTTATTGATCAGTTGAACCACTTTATCGTAACATCGCGGTCGAATGTCCATCCTCTCCTCCGTGAAGATATCTGTAATATATCAATTATATCGTATTTTAGAACTAATTATTGTAAATTTTATTATGAAAGATAACAATTCTGGCGTGTCCTTGCAATAGTAGACAGTAATGCTGCTTTCAAGCTGGACGATTGGACCGAGATGCCTTGCTGTCAGAAACAGCAATGAAATACAGATTCTCCGTGAAGGGCCAGTTAGATACACTGATGTTTACAGCAGAGTTCTATATTTCCGCTTTATGCAAGACATGTGCCTTGGCCCTGTAAGCAGTCCTTCGTTTTCAAAATACTGTCGGACCGAGTATATCGCTGATCACGAATTCTTCATGGACGAGAAAGCAATTTCAGACTTTCGGCCAATCCACGAAATTGGTATATCCATGCTCACGTCACCTCCAAAGGTCGTAACTGAACACCTCATTGGTGCCGGGTTTAGACTGCCAGATTAGCAGTGCCCATGATTTTTCCCTTCATCTTGACGGGAATCAATACATTGGCTAATCTCTAGTTTGCTTCTGTAAGTTGTTTTAAATCCTTTGTATATATGAAAGAGGTCAGTACCGTCGGTGACTACAGGGTGATCTATGCCCTGTTGGGTCTTGATATCGCTTAACCTCAGAATCGGCATTCTGTAAAGTGTTTTAAATCCTTTTTTACACTCTGATGCAGGAGACTGCATGATTCTCACCGATCTCCCTAAGGGTCGGTATCGTCTTACTGCATTCGGGAATCGCCATGGGACATCTCGGATGAAAATTGCATCCCGGGGGAGGATTCATGGGACTTGGTACATCACCCGTCAGGATGATCCGTTCCCGTTTCTCTTCCACAACGGGGTCCGGTATGGGCACTGCTGAGAGCAATGCCTTCGTATAGGGATGCAGGGGATTTTCATAGAGGGCTTTCCAATCGGTGATCTCAACGATACGGCCGAGGTACATCACTGCCACACGGTCACTGATATGGCGGACGACAGAGAGATCATGAGCAACAAAAAGATAGGTTAAGCCCAATCTCTCCTGGAGTTCCTGGAGGAGATTGATGACCTGGGCCTGGATAGAAACATCCAGCGCGGAGATGGGTTCATCGCAGACGATAAAAGAGGGGTTACTGGCCAGAGCCCGGGCAATGCCGATCCGTTGCCTCTGTCCTCCCGAGAATTCATGGGGTACACGGTCTGCCATACCGGGGTCAAGACCAACCATCGTAAAGAGTTCTGCAAGACGCTGCTTGTATTCGTCATTATTCTTTGTCAATTGATGGATCGTGAGGGGTTCGCCGACAATATTACCGGCGCTCTGACGGGGGTCGAGAGAACTGTACGGGTCCTGAAAGATGAGCTGCATCTTCTGGCGAAGGGGACGTACTTTGTCCTTTGGCCAGCCGGAGATATCCTGTCCCTCGAAGATAATCTCTCCTGCTGTGGGACGATAGAGACGAAGAATGCAGCGGGCCACCGTGGTTTTGCCGCAGCCGCTCTCGCCCACGAGCCCCAGTGTCTCGCCTTTTTTTACAGAAAAGCTCACATCGTCCACGGCCTTGACGTTGGCAACGACCTTCTTAAGGAGGCCCTTCGTTACCGGGAAGTACATTTTGAGGTTTTTGACCTCTAAGAGCGTATTATCGGACAAGGAGATACCTCACTTTTCACCAAGATCGCAGTCACAGGCGGTGTAATGCTGACCGCTGATGAGCCTCAAGTCCGGCCAGGGTTTATTGCTGCAGGTGTCACTGCGCTTGAAGCACCTGGGATAGAAGGCGCAGCGGGCAGGCATATTGCTTAAATTGGGCGGCAGACCCGTGATGGGTATCAGCTTGCGGCCCTTTGGCTCGTCTAATCGTGGCACAGATTTTAGCAAACCAATCGTATAGGGGTGGCGGGGGTCACCGAAGATGTCCTTCGCGGTTCCCGACTCCACAATCCGGCCGGCGTACATGACATAAATCCGGTGGGCGTAACGGGCCACGACGCCAAGATTGTGTGTTACGATCAGAAGCGCGGTATTAAACTCCTGACTTTATCTCTTAAGACCTCAAGGAGCTGGGCCTGGGTAGTCACATCAAGTGCCGTCGTCGGTTCATCGGCCACGAGTATTTTGGGATTGCAGGAGAGCGCAATAGCGATCATCACTCTCTGCCGCATACCGCCGGAGAACTGGTGAGGATAATTGTCGATCCGCTCGGCCGCGTCGGGGATGCCCATGAGTTCCACCAGTTCAATGGCACGCCTGCGGGCAGCCTGTTTATCCATCTTCAGGTGGAGCATGAGCATCTCAATGATCTGCCTGCCGATCGTGAGGACGGGGTTGAGGGACGTCATAGGCTCCTGGAAGATGATGCCGATCTTCCCGCCGCGAATGGCGCGCATCCCTCCTCCATCGGGGTCAAAGCCGAGAATATCCACCCCCTGAAAGAGGACTTCGCCGCTCACTATTTTGCCGGGAGGTGTGGGGATCAATTGCAGGACCGAAAGCTGACCGGCAGATTTGCCGCAGCCGCTCTCTCCCACAAGGCCGACGATCTCACCTTCATCGATGTAATACGAGATACCATCCACAGCCCGGACTACGGCAGCGTCTGTTCTGAATTCCGTCGTGAGATTTTTTACTTCCAGCAGATGGGGAGCAGCCATATTACCTCGCCTATTGCGTCTTCATATACCATTAAATAGTGCCTCTCAATCTGGGATCAAGGGCATCCCGCAGACCGTCACCGACAATATTGAAAGCCAGCACAACCAGCATGATCGCAAAACCGGGCGCGAAAGAGAGTATGGGGTTGCTTAAGAGATACCGGTACCCGTCATTCACCATAGAACCCCATGCCGCTCCCGGCGGACGTATGCCGATACCGAGAAAGGAGAGGGCCGCTTCGGCGAGAATGGCGACACCGAGATTGAGCGTGATAAGGACGATCAAGGGCGGCAGACAATTGGGGAAGATATGGACCATCATGATACGCAGGTTGCCGGCGCCTATCACTTCTCCGGCGGTAATATAGTCTGCCTGTTTTACCGTAAGCACCTGGCCGCGCATGAGCCGTGCCTGGGTAGGGATGAGAGCAACACCGAGCGATATGATCACATTCGACAGTCCGCCGCCGAGGGCCGCCGCAATGGCGAGGGCCAGCATAATAGGCGGAATGGCCATGAGGGCGTCGATGAATCGCATAATGACCGTATTGATGAAACCGCCGAAATAGCCCGCGACAAGCCCCAGCATCATCCCGATGATGGCGGCAACACCGACGGCAATGATGCCCACTGCCAGTGATATCCGTGTACCATACACGATACGGGAGAGCTCATCTCTCCCCAGCGGGTCGGTGCCGAGAAGGTGCGCCCGGGAAGGACCCTGAAGGGCTTCGCTTAAGTTCTGCTTATAGGGATCGTAGGGAGCGAGAAGGGGAGCGAAGATTGCCGTTATGATGAGGATGAGAATAACTGCGGTGCCGAAGATGACCACCTTCCTGCCGAGAAATACCCGTAAGAAACGCCGGAATTCATTCGTGCGAAGCGGGGTCTCTCTCAGGTCTTCAGTCTGTGCTGCAATCTCTGTCATTCCTGTTGCTCCCTGGTAACATTACTATTCATCTCATCTATAATCGTAAGCGTCAGTCTTCATAGCGTATCCTCGGATCAAAAAACCCGTAGGAGATATCGACAAGCAGGTTCGCTAAGGCTACCACGAGGGCGATCATGACGATACAGCCCTGGACGATCAGGAAGTCCTTGTCAAAGACAGCCCGCACCATAAGCCTGCCTATGCCGGGTATATTAAAGACGGTTTCTACCAGTACCGAACCGCCGACGAGGTTACGAAGCTGGATCCCTAAAAGGGTTACGACGGGGATAATAGCGTTCTTCAGGGCGTGCCCGGTGATGATTGTTCTCTCTTTTAAACCCTTGGAACGGGCAGTACGGATATAGTCCTGACGGATGACTTCCAGCATGCTTGATCGTGTCTGGCGGGCAAGTGATGCGAGAGGCACTACCGCTAAACATATGGAAGGCATGATGATCTGCTTGGTGTTCATCCAGAAATCGCTGAAGGGTGAGGTATAGCCCTGTACGGGAAGCCAGCCGAGTTTTAACGAAAAGAAATAGACGCCCAGGATGCCGAGCCAGAAGAGGGGAATGGCCATACCCAGGTTGGCTGAAACGGTAATGATGGAATCGAGAAAACTGCCCCGTCTGACAGCGCTGATCACCCCGGCGGGGATACTGATAAGGGTACTTAAGATCATGGCGATTAATCCGAGATGAAACGTGATGGGTAGACGGGTTATGATGAGATCGGTGACGTTCTCCCGATAGATGATCGATTTACCGAAGTCGCCGCGAAGGACATTCAGGAACCAGCGCGTGTATTGCACAACAAGCGGCTGGTCTAAACCGAGTTCTTTTCTCAAGGCCTCGATCTGGGCCTGGGAGGCCTCCTGACCGAGCATGGTCACCACCGGATCTCCGGGGATGAGATGCAGGAGCAGGAAGGCGATAAAACTGACCACCAAAAGTACGATAACTGTCTGTATTAACCTTCGGATGATGAAAGTGCCCATAATGGATTGTTTGTTTATACACTATCTAAATCTTTACTGTCAATTAAATTTAATCAGCTCTTTGATGCTCGGACCGGGATACTGTCTGGCAAGGATTTGCGGACCATATTCTTTGCACGAACATTGTCTCGATATAACTCTATTAATAAATTGTGATGATTGATGGTGTGCTCAAATCGAAAAGAATTTAAGAAGAAGTAATCGACAGGTATACACAGCCTGAAAACAGAATGTTAATGAAAAAAAGAAGCGGGAACTTACATCCCCGCTTCTTTGTGTACCGTTTATATCCCGGCTTTTTACTTTGCTTTTGCCCTTAGCTGCGCGATTTCTTCACAGGTCGGATAGCCCTCTCCCGCCGGAACGGTGACAATATTAGTACCTACAAGATGGTCCTTATACTCAGGCACCTTCTTTGTCATCCCGTAGAAGATAGGGTAGAGCAACTGGTGATCGCATTTTCTTACCTGAAGTTTTCCCAAAGCAGTTCCGTCTACTGTCATGCCCTCAAGGGCGTCAATAAATTTTTCTTTATTCACAGCGCCTGCCTTCTGGTATGCCTTGGCGACCATCTCGGATGTTACATAGCCGAAGAAAGCGGGCATCGTGGGGAGCCTGCCGTAAGCTTTCTGAAACTTGGCCACAAAGGCTTTGTTCTCAGGTGTTTGCGGATAGTAGAATACATAACTTGCCGTGCCGGCAACATTTTCCGGCCCTTCAAGGCCGAGGGAGGTAAGAACGGAAAATTCAATAGCTGTGTGCTGATAGATAGGCACTTTCTGGATAAGACCCGTGGCTTTGGCGGCTTTCTGGAAACCGATGACGCTGGCGCCGCTGTTGCCCAGAATGATGTAGTCAGGTTTTGCTGCCATGATCTGGGTAATGTAAGGCACAAAGTCCGTCTCGCCGACTTTCCACCATGTCTGACCCAGAAGCTGGGCGCTCGGTTTGAGTTTCTTTATCTGGTTCCATGTTGCTTCACAGATGGCATGGCCGTATTCCATATCATCGCCAGCGATCCAGAACTTTGTATAAGGCTGTTTGGCGATCGCGACACCGGCCGCCCGTCCGGCCATGGCTGTATTATCTGCCATGCTGAAGACATAGCGATGCCCCAGTTCACCGGTTATTTTCTCGCTCTTCGCGTAGGTGACTAAAAATGGAACTTTCTCTCTTTTCGCAAGGTCCGATATAGCGAGGGCGGAGGCGCTGCTGATGGTCCCCATGAGGAGATCAACATTTTCTTTCATAATGAGTTCCTTCGCCATTGCCAGAGCGACAGCGGGTTGGAATTTCTCGTCTCTTGTGACAATCTCAAGCTTCTTGCCGAGGACCCCTCCTTTAGCGTTGATCTCATTCATGCCCATCCTGAATCCGTCACGCATGTCGAGACCGAAGATGGCCGCCGGACCTGAATAGCTGTCAGCGATACCGATCTTGATGGTGTTTGCCGCGAAAGCAAAGGATGATAAACATAAAACCATTACACAGGAAAAAATAAGTGACCGCGCTGTAAATCCTTTCATAATGCCTCCTTTTTATTAGTAGAAATGTAATCCTTCAATAATAACCTTCCCTTCCCCTTACTATCTCTCAAAACCAAAAACATGGTACTTTGCAATAAATGTGTAAACATTGTCCCTTGCGGATGAACCTGTGCGTGTATATTACGTATTTTCTTTTTCCAATACATCAAGACATCAATCTTAAATGACTCATTATTTTTTGCTTAAAGGTCATGATATTGAGCAGTTCTACTATAAAACAGTCCATTTTTATTATCAATATCGCATACTGTACTTCAGTAACTTTTATGATGTCAATAAAAAAAATGAAAATATTTCAAGCCTTTCTCATCTATTATAATGTTGCTCTTATATCTGGAGTAGACGATTGGTGGCGGCAAACTGTCTGCTATCCATTTTATGAATTAGTTTCTTGACTTGGAGAGCGCCTGCCTCCATACTCTTCCATGCGTTTTATCGCCGATCTTCACATCCATTCGAGCTATTCACGGGCAACAAGCCCCGAAATGGTGCCGGAGAAGCTCTGGAGATGGGCGCAAATAAAAGGGATCACTGTTGTCGGCACCGGTGATTTTACCCATCCCGCGTGGTTCAAGGAACTGACCCAAAAACTTGAGCCCCTTGGGAAACGGCCTTTTTCATTTGAGGGAGGAGTTTCAAGATGATGATGTTCCTGACTCCTGCGGGAAGGACGTCTTGTTTCTCCTCACCGCCGAGATCAGTTGCATCTACCGGAAGGCTGATAAGACAAGGAAAATCCATTCCTTGATTTTTGTCCCTGACTTCGAGAGTGCCCTGCGTATTAATATGGCACTCTCGAAGATCGGCAACTTACGGGCTGATGGAAGGCCCATTCTCGGTCTTGACGCGAAGAAACTTCTCAAGATCGTAATAGACGAAAGTTCTTCCGCCATGTTTGTGCCTGCCCACGCGTGGACCCCTCATTTCTCGGTATTTGGCGCTGTATCAGGCTTCGATTCTCTGGAGGAATGCTTTGAAGAATTGACGCCCCATATTCATGCCATTGAAACAGGGCTTTCCTCGGACCCGCCCATGAACCGGCGTCTCTCTGCCCTCGACGGGCTCACCCTCATCTCAAATTCGGATGCCCATTCACCGGCCAGGATGGGCAGGGAAGCGAATATCTTCGATACCGGCATTTCATACAATGCCATTCAAGATGCCATCAGAAACAAAAAAGGGTTTTCTCGGGACCATTGAATTTTTTCCCGAAGAAGGCAAATATCACTATGACGGTCACAGAGCATGCAAAACGCGGCTCATCACCGAAAGAGACCATAGACAATAATTATCTGTGCCCGGTATGTGGCAAAAAGGTCACTGTTGGTGTGCTGCACAGGGTGGAAAAGCTGGCAGACAGGGCAGAGGGAGTAGCTCCATCCGGCGCGCCTCCATATTATTCGCTTATTCCTCTGGCGGAGATCATCGCGGAGACGCTCGGTGTGGGACGGGCAAGCAAGGCAGTGGACAGGGTATATCAGAACCTCATAGAGAAACTGGGGAACGAGTTCACTATCCTCATGGATACGTCCCTTGATGATATTGAACGGGCAGGGTCACCGCTTATCCGTGAGGCCATAGCACGGGTCCGCGCGGGCAAAGTCCATATTGCGCCGGGCTACGACGGCGAGTTCGGCACGATCAGAATTTTTGCAGACAACGAACGGGAAAGAAACGTAAACAGTTCATTCCTCGTTAGTTCGGTAGAGCTGAAGCCGCCTTCTGAGATACCCTCAGTGCTACGGGCACGTCGCTCACAGGCGTCTCGGAATCTAAGCTCGCGAAACGGTTATGGCACATGCTTGCTTATTAGAGCTTAAGGATAAACAATTGGCTATAAGTTAGCTTCTCTTTCCACCTATCAAAAAAAGTACGTGGGTCAGGTCTTGGATTATCGGTTTCTGTGTCTTGCCGTTGCTGTGATTGCGGGATGGCTCAGACAGTTTACGAAACTGTATAATTACTCTTGTACTTACCAGTCAATAGGAAAATAATCTTTCAGAAACTTTCCGCACCAGTGTTTACCGGTTAAGATCCCGTCAAAAAATGGATCACAGACCCTGGCGGCTCCATCAACAATATCTAAGGGGGGCTGGAAGTCATGAACTTCTTGTTTCAATTGAGAAAGTTCCACAGGATCTTCATCGGTAACCCAGCCTGTATCAACGGCATTCATATATATGCCATCTCTGGCAAGATCTTCTGCTGAGGTATGGGTCATCATGTTCAGGGCTGCTTTTGCCATATTGGTATGGGGATGTCTATCGTCTTTCTTGAACCTGAAGAACTTACCTTCCATGGCAGTCACATTTACAATATGTTTTTGCCCGGTGTAATCGCGTCGCATAAGAGATACCAATCTATTGCATAATACAAATGGGGCCACAGCATTGACCAATTGGACTTCAAGCATTTCCGTGGTTGGTATTTCTCCCAGCCGCAAACGCCAACTGTTTGTCTTCCGCAGGTCCACCTGCTGAAGGTCTGCATCCAGCTTTCCTTTTGGAAATATTTCTTCAGACACAAGAGAATTATCATGACGATAAGGAATCTGTGACAGTTGAGCGGATTCACGCAAACCTATTCCCGGTCCCTGATCATGCCATGCCGGAGAAAGGGCGGATTCCTTTTCCTGATTGCTGTTGCAAAGAGACGTAAGCTGTTTTTTGCATGCCTCATGGTCTCCAAGAAGCTTCTGCGCCTCTTTGGACAATACAGAGTACCCATTTTTTTCATTTTCAATAAGATGGGCATAAAAACCCGCAGGCCGTCTCACTGTCTGGGCGGCATTATTTATCAATATGTCAAGACGCCCATACCTTTGTTCTACATAGCCTGCAAATATTTCAACACTTGGAATATGTCTCAGATCAAGACCATGAATCTGCAGCCTGTCTCCCCAGACCGCATAGTCCTCTTCCCTGGAATATCGGATAGCTGCATCAACGGGAAATCTGGTTGTCGCAATAACGGTGGCGCCGGCACGCAGCATCATCAGGGTTGCCTGATAGCCGATTTTCAGTCGTGCGCCGGTAATTAAAGCAACTTGCCCATGAAGAGACGCTGTCTGAAAACGTTTCCTGTAATTCAGGTCTCCGCATTTTTTGCACATTGTGTCATAGAAAAAGTGCAGACTGCGTGAACTCTTCTTTGCAGACATAGCAATTACGCGGTGAGTGTAATTCTTCACCTCTCTGTCCGGATTCGGATGAAGTAAATTCAATCTGTGCAGGTGCTGTAAATGTGGCATCAATACGTGCATTGCGAATACCAGTAGTATTTCTGGCGCGTCTGTTTTTTTCAAAAGTTGCCAGACTCTGTGTTTTATTTGCGGCCTTATTTCTTTTTTTCGTTTCCGCTCTATCGGGACGGGATATTTCCCCGGCCACTTTCAGGAGTGCAATTCTTTGTTCTTCCGGAAGATTGGCAAGCTGTCCGAATCTTTTGCAAGAGTTTCAAGCGTTGAAATACATTTTTCAATTTCTTCGGAAGCGTTTTTTAATCTTAGTACTATCTCTATTCTCTTTCATTATCCAACATCCCACGTTTAATATATTGCTCATTTGCGGAGCATTTGTTTTTTAGTTTTTATTACTCCATATTAACATGATAAACACAATTGTTTCTATATCTTCAGCCAGTCGAAGGCGTAGGTAACTTTTTTAATTTTCTTGATTTTAGGCACTATAGGGCACTCTTTCGATATTTACATTTGATGATCTTATCGTTGTGAACCATATTTTCCTGCATGAGTGCTGTTAACGGGTACATGGAGCGCAGGGAGTAAAACGGCTTTATGGTCGGAATGGAGAAAAACATGGGGATTTCCAGAGTAGATTTGGATTGACAGTGCCCGCGATATTGATTAAACTTATTTAGTAGATCGGCACCGACTGTTATAAAGATGATTAAAAATAATACCAATAAAAGGACCAAGGAGGGTAATATGAAATTCCGCCAAAGCAGGAGTCTCTTCGTGCTGGCAGCGCTCATCTGTGTGGTATCTTTATTGTTGTTCGGGACACACCCCTTGTATGCCGCTGAAGCAAAAAAAGCAGAGCCGAAGGCGACACCGAAAGCAGTACCGGCAGTGAAA
>CAWAOG010000036.1:0-42783 GCA_963783625.1 uncultured delta proteobacterium
TACCCAAATAGTTCCCTGTTATAATTGCCTGACCGTCAAAACGCTGTTTCAGATGAAGGGGTCATAAGAAAGAAGTTAGCTTCTATGGAAAAGGCGCCCTTCTGTGGTACGGTATTGACTGTATGCGCTTCTTCAGGTCAAGGGAAATCTCCAGTCTACTTAAGTATGTGTCCTACACGTCATCCAGCACTTCTCTCACTTTTTGCAAGAGCGTATCGGGTAAGATAGGTTTTTGGAGAAAATTAACTTTTTTGTCTTCGATACCTTTATCCAGAAACACATCCCTCGTATAGCCACTGGTAAAGAGCACCTTGATGCCCGGCTTTATTTTTATTATCTCATCATAGACCTCTCGACCGTTCTTCTTCGGCATGACGGTGTCGAGGATGATCAGGCCTATCCCTTCTGCTCCTGTAAACCGGTTTATAGCATCTTCTCCGTCAATTGCCTCAATAATGGAATAGCCATGCTCGGTCAGCACGGCACTTATGAGGTCTCGTGCCCCATCATTATCTTCCGCGATAAGGATAGTTTCATTACCTCCCTTAACAACTAACGGTTTTGGCTCGCTTTCTTTGACAACTGCGTCCGTAACTGGAAGGTAAATATGGAAGGTCGTTCCCATGCCCTGTTTGCTGTAAGCATTAATATAGCCCTTATGCTGTTTAACGATTCCATAGACCGTTGAAAGGCCGAGGCCTGTTCCTTTGCCTACTTCTTTCGTGGTGAAGAAGGGATCGAATATTCTTTTCCGGGTTGCCTCGTCCATACCCATGCCGGTGTCCGCGATGGAGAGGAGCGTGTAGGTACCGGGTTTGCCGTACCCATGAAAACGCTTGAACTCATCGTTCAGCACAACAGCACTTGTTGCAATTGTAAGAGTTCCGCCCTGGGGCATGGCATCTCGGGCATTAGTGGCAAGGTTGAAGAGAATCTGATCAATCCGGGTGGCATCGGCCATAATGGTAATATCCTCTGGTGCGAGGAGCGTTTTTATGGCAATATCTTCAGTTAATAGGCGTTTGAGAAGCTTCTCGGTCCCCATGATAACGTGGTTTATACTGATAGGCTTGAGGTTGATGTTTTGCTGTTTACTAAAGGATAGTAGACTCTGGATAAGGTCCGTCGCTTTCTGTGAAGCGGAAAGAATCTGATCCACATATTTGAGTGAAGTCGCGTCGGTTGTTTTCATTCTCAGGAGACCTGCATATCCAGCGAGGGCCGTGAGGATATTGTTGAAATCATGGGCAATGCCTCCAGCGAGGGTACCCACGGCTTCCATCTTTTGTGATTGAAAGAGCTGTGATTCGAGGCGTGTCTTTTCCGATTCCGACCGCTTGCGGTCCGTGATGTCGCGATCGATGCCGCGGTACCCCAGAATATTTCCCTGCGCGTCAACGATAGGCACACCGTTTGTTTCGAGCACTATCTCCCGTTTGTCCTTGTGAAGATTTATATTTTCCAGTCCCGAGAAAGACCGACAGGATTCTTTAATCTCCTTAAACAACACCGCTACCCGTTCCGCCTCATCCCTTGGCATAAGATCAAAGGGTGTCTTCCCGATGATATCTTCAGGTCCATATCCCAGTAGGTCTTTTACCTTCGGACTCGCGTATGTATAGAATCCATCCTTGTTTATCTCCCATACCCAGTCGCTCGTTGCTTCCGTGAGAGAACGGAATCTCCATTCACTTTCCCGCAATGCCTCCTCTACCCGCTTGCGGTCAGTGATATCCACAAAGCACTCCAGCAGCTTTTCCTGACCCCGTACTTGTATACGTTTAACAGATTTCAGAACTGGGCGACTACTGCCATCGACGCAAATCATCTCTCGTTCCGAGTTGTCCACTTCTTTGTCCAGATCACAGACAGGGCAAGCACCTTCGCTTGCCGAGCAGAGAAATAAATGACACCGGCGTCCGACAATGTCCTCCGGTTCGGCCCCAAACATGACCGCTGCGGTCTTGTTTACGTTTTCTATCATTCTTGTCATTGGATCAACGATCATTACTCCGGCAGGGAGGTTTGCCAGCAAAGTGCTTTGCAGTGTTTCACTCTCCTGTAGTGCGTCTTCGGCGAACTTCCGATTAGAGATATCGAGCGCAGTAAATGTGACACCCATTGACAGGTCGTTGGGATCAAAAGGTGTCGAAGACAGGAGAACATAAATTGTTTTTCCGTTTTTCGTGCGCCAGCGGGTCTCTACTGCTCCTGTACCTGTCTCGGCGATCTGACGGTATTTCTCACTCCCGACAAAGTCGAAAGTTTTCACATCCGGGTAGAGCATGCGCGCGCTTTGCCCAAGTAACTCCTCACGTTTATACCCTGTCATGGCGCATAAACGATCATTTGCTTCCATGATCACCCGGTCAGAAACGACCCCTATTCCCACAGGCGCTGCCCTGAAAATACTTTTTAATTTGTCTTCATTTTTCCTCAATTCTTCTTCAGTCTGTTTACGGTCTGTTATGTCCGTAATGATGTGCACTGCTGCCACAATACGCTGGTTATCGTCGAGTATAGGATCTACCGTGATTTCAAGCCACCGGTCATCGGACTGGATTACCACACTTTCCCTGCGCTTCGTCTCTTTCATCCGAAGAAACGGGCAGCCCGGAGGAGGCTTTGATGTGCCATGGATGACCTCAAAGCAAAAATGGTCCTTCAATTCGTCGGCGGATTTGCCCAATAACCTCTCGGTAGACTGGTTGCACTTGATGATCCGACCGTCTGGATCAATGACGCATACAGAGTTATCCATCGCGTCGAAGATATTATCCGCCTGGCGTATATCCTCGCTGAACGCTTTCGATATCTTCCTAAGCTCGGATTCCGATTGTTCCAGTACCTGAATTCTCTGTTTTAAGGCGGATATTTCTTCGATCAGCTCTTTCCTGGTCCCGGATGGATCTTTCATCTGGCGTTCCTAAAGCGAGAAATATTGAAGAATCAAATCAATACTATATCTGATGTGATGAATTGTCAAATGGATATCCGCATGCCAATGTCTTTTCTGAACAACGCGGGAGTGGGGATAACAATCAAAAATACAATAAATTCGTATAGCGATCTCCATCAAGAAGATAGAAGCATGGATGATTTGTCGTCGGGGAGAATGTAACCTTCTTCTGTTTTGTGCGTTATATATATAATTGTATGAATATTTCAGCGATATTCTATAAAAACCATAAAGATAAGCTATTCGCCTATCTCATGAGGATGACAGGAGATTATCACTTATCCAGCGATATCATGCAGGAGAGCTTTACACGATACTTTGAACACTACGGACAGGAGGATACCCCTTCGCTTCTCTACACCATAGCGCGGAATACATTTTTTGATCATATTCGAAGGGAAAAGAGAAGTTCCCTGGTCGAAAACCGCCAGGACGAGTCTTATGTCGACCACGAGCGAGTCCTCATCGTACGGGAAGAATACCGTCAGGTACTATTGGCCTTGCAGAAACTGGATGATGATGAGAGGGATATCCTCTCCCTTATCCTCAGTAGCGACTTATCGTATCGGGAAATCGCAACAATTGCTGGAATAAGCGAGGCAAATGTGAAAGTGAAAGTCCACCGTGCGAGGATTAAATTAAAAAAAATATTGGAGGGAGATGAAAATGAGTGACCCCATAATCAGTCTATTCATCGATGATGAGTTGGATCTTGACGATAAAATAGAATTTGTAGAGAACATTTCTGCATCCCCGCTGTTCAAGAATGAGACAGTTGCGCTTCTGAATCAGGAGAAATTGATCCGGTCCAAGGTAGTGGATAGCGTCCCTGCAATTCCAATAAAACTGAAACAGAAAACTTCTTTCTGGCTATTTCGCCCCGTTGTCTTGATTCCTTCATCTGTCGTTCTTGGAGCAATTATTCTGATGCTCTTCTTCATCCCTGCAAGACCTGATCCCACTGTACCTTATCGGTTTGTCATCTTTCGGCCCGATGTTAATCAGGTAGAGATTACGGGGAGTTTTACCGGATGGTCAAGGGTTCCTATGAAACGGATGGGATCGAGTGGTTATTGGGAAATTACTCTGAACATTCCACGCACAGAACACCAGTTCACGTATATCCTGGAGGGAAACCAGCGGTTTGCAGACCCAACCATATTGACCCGTGAAGGAGACGATTTTGGCGGCGAAAACTCTGTTCTGCGGGTGAACGGGAGGCAGGCGTGAAACGAGTGAGCCTTCTCCTGTTCATTGTCGGTGTGATGCTGACAGGCTGCGCCAGTCATGATTATGTGGTGAAGAATAACCAGTTATATCTCAGTCTCAACAAGCCTGAAGCTAAAACCGTTTATTTCGCCTCATCTTTGGATGGGTTCAGATTGCACAGGATGGAAAGACTGGGTGGCAACAAATGGCAAATAGTTGTTCCGGCGGGAAGAGAGCTCAGATATTTCTACATTGTCGATGATCTGGTGTTCACACCCCGGTGCAGGTTTAAAGAACGGGATGATTTTGGCACGGAAAACTGCGTCTATGTTCCGGAGATGTAACCTTTGTCTCTCCCGTGCGTTTTATAAGAAAAGGGCTTCAGATAGGAGGAGATTATGAAGACGATAACAATGGTATTACTCGCAATCATGGTTTGTGTGTCCCCTGTGTTAGGGGACGAGGTGGACGATGGGCTGCCAAAGGAGGCCACAGCCCAGACAAGGACAAGTACCAGGCAAATGATACAGTCCGGGGTTGATAAGGATGAGGCCATAAGGATGACCCGCCTTATGGTACAGAACCGATTTAGAGAAGAGGAAGTCTTAAGAGCTCATCAAACGGTTATGAATGCCAGGAAGGGAGGCCTGCCTGCAGGACCGGTCATTGACAAGGCATTCGAAGGGATGACCAAGCGGGCCGAAGCAGGAAACATTGTGCGTGCGATGGAGGCCGTTCACGCCCGCTATGCCAGTGCGGAAAAGTTCGCGAACAGGATCACTGAAGAGAGAAGCTCCAAGAGAACAAATTCAAAATGCTATCGCGCACAGTTTTGCCGCGGGCCTCAGGGAGAGGGATGTGCAGGCAATGACCGAGGCGCTTCAGCAGAGGGCCCGTATTGAGACCATGGCAGCAGCAAGGCTGGGACCGCTTGCAGTAGAGACTTTCACGACTGCAAGGGATATGGCGCGGTTAGGGGTTTCGCCTGGGGTAGCCACGGAAGTTTTATCGCAAGCCATTCAACATCGCTATAGTGCGGCGGAGATGCAGATGATGAGGAGGTCCTTCTCAAACCAATCAGGACAAGCTTCGCCCAATACCCTTGCCGAAAGGTATGCCCAAAGTATTCGAGGAGGTGCAACAGCTGGTAGTCTGGGCGCGTACGGAACGGGGGGAGGATCTGGTGGCTCCGGTGGCGGCGGTGCGGACGGGGGAGGCAGCGGTGGCCACGGCGATGGCGGTTCAGGCGGCGGCGGTGGTGGTGGTGCAGGAGGACACCGTTGAGAAATTATTTGCAGGGCTGATAGGGCTATGACTGCTCTATCGGATGGAGGAAGGGCACAGCAAATGTGTATGTAATGATGGCATAGGAATTGCCGGACAACAAAATCAAAGGAGGACATGGTTATGAAAGACAGATTCAAAGTTAATACAAAGAAATTGTTGCTTGTTGGTGGACTTCTACTGTTGATGAGCATCACTTCGATCGGTTTCGTGCAAGCGGCCGGTTTGACTCAGGATGAGGAATACTGGCTGACTTATATGCGCGAGGAAGAAAAGCTGGCAAGAGATGTTTACATTTTTATGTATGACAAGTGGGGTTCACAGATTTTCAGTAACATATCAGTGAGCGAACAGACGCACATGGACGCCATAAAGACTTTACTCGACAGGTATGGAATCCCGGATCCGGCAGCCGGCAAAGGGCCGGGTGTATTTACCAACCAGGATTTGCAGGACCTGTACAACGCGCTGATCGAGGATGGGAGTGTTTCTCTGGTCGAAGCACTCAACGTGGGCGTGGTTATAGAAGAGACAGATATCGATGACCTGAATGCCGGAATCGCGTCGACTAAGCGCAAAGACATAAAGACCGTCTATAGCAATCTCCTGCTGGGTTCGTTAAATCACCTTAAAGCATTCGTCTCCAATCTGGGAATGCTGGGGGTTGTATACGAACCATAGAAGCAGCCCGGAGGATCCATTTCGAAGTGTCGCTGTGATTTTTGAGCGGAGATTTGCAATGATCATATACCAAGTTGCATTCGAAGGCGCACTGAGGCGGCGACGAGGAGCCGACGCAGGCGTACAATAAGTACGTCGAGGAGTGCGACGAGGAGACAACGAAGGTGAGTCGATGAAGGCGACTTGGTATTACACAAAGGAGGTGAATGATATGAAAACATTGATAGCTGCTATCCTGGCGCTTCTTCTGACTTCAGGAGTAGTTTTTGCCCAGACCAAGACACAGGACCAGACCAGGGATCAGGACCGGATCCGGCTCCAGACCTCAACCCAGACCCAGATCCAGAGCGGAACTCAGACCCAGACCAGGACTCAAACCCATACCAGGATTCAGACCAGAACTCAGACAGGCCGGTAAAACTGCCTCATCGTTTTTTATTGCACGGAGGGTTAGCGGGGCAGGACAGTTTCTGCCCCTGCGGCTCACAGAGGCCAGCCTTCGGATACTGGTATTGTCCGGTTACAAACGACCGGAGATAATTCATGCCCGCGCATTATTTGCATTGTCATTACTCTTTGAAACAGAGCACTTCCTGAACAAAACAAAGAGTAAGAATTACAGTCAACTATAAAGAACTTATTTCAATTCAACGCAATTTTAAAGTTTTTTGACTCATGATATGGTTTCATTGTTTCATAATATCGTAATTTCTGCCCTCAATTTATAACGATTTTGCCAATGGAATGAGCAGGATTTGTGTAGTACATAAGGTAATATTCAGATATAGCCGTTTGATATACTATGTGAGCCACATCATTGGCATATGACAAAAGTTGCCATAAAATAAGTTTAGTACAGTTTGTGCTATAATATTCTTGTATGGGTACAAAAGTCTTATGAGAAGAGGCATAAAATATCTTTGTAAGTGTTTGAATTTGAAGTGTATCCTCCTGACAGCGGTTCTTCTTGTGTCCTTTTGCGGCTGCACGGCATTGCAGGTTGTAAAATCCGGTTATTATAACGTTAAATATAAGGTTACCGGCAGCTATTACCTGGATAACGGGAAATACAAGGAAGGCATTGAAGCCTTCAGAAAAGAACTCGAAACTAACCCCGAGAACGCACAGGCACATTTTTATCTCGGACGCTGTCTGCTGGCTGAAAACCAACCCGGGGAAGCCCGGCAACACCTGCAAAAAGCTGCCCAGTTATCCCCGGAAAAGGCTGATTATCACTTCTGGTTGGGAGTGGCTTACGCCGCCAACAAGGAAAGCAACCTTGAACGGAAAAGCTATCTTCGGGCTCTTGAGCTTGACCCTCATCATGTACAGGCCTTGACGTATCTGGGTTACAACCAGATGGAGAGATCTGAATATGAAAACGCGCTTAACACATACGACAAAGTTCTGAAACTCGTGCCTGATCATCCATCGGCCCTTTATAACCGGGCCCTTGTTCTCAAGCGTCTTAAGAGGACTTCCGAGGAGAAACTGGCCTGGAAGAAATATCTGGGTATCTATTCTTCCGGGCTTCTGGCGTCACAGGCGGCCACGAATCTCAATGAACTCAGTGATTTTGAATACCGCAATTATCTCATTGGAGATCGCGTAATTACTTTGAGAACAGCCTTCTTCGAGCCATTGACCGCTACGATCCGAAAGGATTCTCACATGTATCTTGACCTTTTGGGTGAGATACTTACGAATAATAAAGATCTTGCCATCCACATCGTTGCCTACCAGAACAGAAACAAGGAACTGGCAGAAATGAGGGCCAAGAGCATTAAGATGTATCTCCTCAACAACAAATCTGTTGATATACAATCCTCACGCCTTATGGTAAGCTGGTTTGGTGTCCAGGAAGAGATACGGATCGGAAAGAACACTTTTAAAGAGGGTGAATCAATCAATTTTATCACTGCCGTACAAAGGTAAGGAAGATGATTTTCTTAAGAGAGGAGGTAACAGCCATGAAGGAACGAACAAAATCTTTTTTGCAGATTGTGATGATAGGTTTTTTCGCGTCTATTATCTTTCAGATGGGTCCGGTTTCGGTTATAGCTCAGACCCAGTCAACCCAGGACATATCTATGGTCAGCCAGGAGAGGTCAACGTTTAGCAATCCGGCGCAAGCCGCACATGCCGAGAATCTTGCTAACGTTGCTGCTCAAAATGATCCTCGTGTAGAGAGGGCTTTTACTACCCTGGAGAATGCCGAGAAGGCTCTTGAGGCTGCAAAGGCTACAGGCAATCTTGCAATTATCGCCGCTGCACAAAGAAACTATGACATAGCTAAAACACATGCTGAAAATGCCTTGGCAAGAGCAACATGTGTCACTACCTGGGAAATCTCCGCGATGAGGAGTAACGGGATGGGATGGGGGCAAATCGCTCATGAACTGGGGGTCCATCCAGGCGTGCTTGGTCTTGGCCACTCTAAGGAGATCACAGCAACAGACAGGGATTCGAAGACAGGACTGGCGATGGGGCACAGCATGACCGCCAGCAACAGTGATAATTCCGGGAGCAGGGGTTCCGGCAATGCGTATGTCGCATTTGGTCATAGTAATGGAGGAGCAGCTGCCGCAGGTCACGGTGGTGGAAATGCTGGTGAGGGGTGGAAATGGTGGTGGAAACGGCTGGTGGAAATGGTGGTGGTCACGGCGGTGGCAATGGTGGTGGTCACGGTGGTGGCAATGGCGGTGGCGGTGGAGGCCACGGGAAATAATCCGGAATTATCCGCACATCTTTGATTCTATTATTGGAAGGCAGAGTCAGAAAGAGCTCTGCCTTTCTTATTCCTCTTATAACAATTAATAAACCAACTTGCCTTTTCTTAATTCTTTACCCGTTGGCACATGAATGGCGGTGTCTGGGAATGTTGTAATGATTGGTATGCCCCTTATCCGCGATGGAAGGAGACCGATCCCGAAAGACCTTCTTCAGGTGCCGACCGGGTGATTCGCGGCGGTATCTGGTTCGACGGCCCGAAGCGTTGTCGGTCAGGGTTTCGCGGCTATTCCTCGCCTGATTTCCGCTGTAACTTCTTCGGTTTTCGCTGGAGAAAAGTACTGTAACTCGACAAAATATCGAACCCCTTGAACTTCCCAAAAACAAACAATGAATGCCGACAGTGAACGTAGCAAAAGCCGCAAATAATGTAGACCTTGGAGTACACAAGTGGTCTTCATCAGAACGATCATCCATGATATTAACAGGTTGCAACGGCATTTCTCATGGCATGGTTTTTGTATATTCAGTTGTGAAGACATAAAGAAAGAGGAAGAAAATATGAATTTAGCGTTGAGACAGAGAGTGGGAAATGTAACTGAGCTTCGGCAACCCGGTTTTGGGAAGCAATTATCGCCTCAGCGCTTTTATCTGCTTGAGAAGAGTCTTGACCGCTATGAGTATTTCAAGAAGTCGGGAGCGCCGAACATAATTCTCTGTGCGGAAAAGGCTCTGATCGCCCGACAGTTACTATTTTTATCTAAATCTTTCTACAGAGCTGACCAAGTAGTATCCGAATTGTAACATCGACGGAATTTTCTAACCATGACAAAACACAGCTTGTGTGTTAAAATCAGGAGGGTCTTATGAAATTATTAAAGTCCGAGAAATCGGAGGAAGTTGTATTGAGGAGGTTAAACGCAATGAAAAAGGTAATCCTTATCGGCATCTTCTTAACGGTTCTTGGATTCTCAACGCATTGCCAACGCAGATCTTCAGAACAACGGTAATGATCTTATCTATGACACTGATCGCGATATCACGTGGTACAATCCAAATCTCTCAGCCATGAGCTGGGATCAAGCAATGGCCTGGGCGGAAGGCCTGACGGTAGGAGGAGCGACCGGCTGGCGACTTCCCACAGCATACAACCAGGACGGAAGTTATCCTCTCTATGAATATAATGTGATCGGCAGTGAACTGGGGCACCTGTACTATGTGGAACTGGGCAATGCCGCATACGGTCCATTGACAAACACTGGGCCCCTGGAAAATCTTCAGCCTGTCATTTACTGGTCAGGCACAACCACAGCACAGTTTGCCGGTAACGCCTTTGTCTTCGACTTCAATACGGGCCGTCAAGCCCATGCCGATAAGGCTCTCCTCTTTTACGTTATGGCAGTTCACTCAGGGAATGTCGGCACCCCCGTTTCGATGGCTGAAGTCGCCATTGACATCAGGCCATGGAGCAAACGTAACCCTATAAACTACAAGAAGGGCCACGGAATACTCCCGGTTGCCATTCTCTCCACAGAAGATTTTGATGCCCCGAGTCAGGTAGACAAGGATTCTCTCACCTTCGGAGCTACCGGGAATGAAAAGAGCCTGGCCTTCTGCAATCACAAGCCAAAGGATCGCAAGCGAGGCGGCTTAAAGGACGACCTGGTCTGCTATTTTTATGTAGACGTAGCGGGATTCAACTGTGGTGACACCGAGGGCATTCTCAAGGGTAAGACACTCGATGGGATTGCCATTGAAGGAAAGGATTTGGTTAGAATTATTCATTGTAAATAATAGTGTTGTGAGAGATCGGCCGGAGGCGGGGTCAGTGGTAAACCTGCTATCTTTGTTCCCCCATTCCTTTATGGTTGCCGTTTGCAATCTTCTAATCTCTGCAAAAGGAGATTTCGTTTGTCTCAGGAAGAAAGAAACCCCGCCTATTTCTAAGCTGGGTCTATCCCAACGGCGACTTTTTTACTGGCTTATCGGAATTGCCCTTTTCGGCCAATTCAATAACTGTCAATTTTAAAGTCGCGGCCCTGAAAAAAACCGATGATCCTTAAACGGACTCCAGTATGGTATCTTCGACAGTTCCATCTATAATAATCTCTAAAGAGTCTTTAGCCAGCTGTAAATATCCGGCATCCACCCCGACTTTCCGTTGCCATGTCAGAAGGGCTTCAAGATCCTTGAAGTCGACCGTCCAAAAGAGAGTCGAAATGTTACCGAAACGCGATCTGAAAAGGTGAATAGCAGGCTTCCCATGGGTGGTGTTCATATAATCAAACATTTCCTTTGCCCATGTTATTCCACGTTTCCCGCGCTTCACTTTCATAGTTCTTTGCAGTCTGGTCATTTTTACACCTCCATGTAGATCTTCATCACGCCGCGCTATGCTACAGCACAGGAAAATATGTGTCTAAACACTACGGGAAAATCAAGAAATAAGAGGCATTGAGCGCGGTGTGGCCGCAAAAAAAAGAAATGAAGCTCCGGAGCGCCCCCCTCTTCTTGCCCCTGCGATTTTTATTCCACCCTTTTCTATTTTGCGAGCAGTACGGGACATGTGGAACCCTTGAGGACATTGCGAGCCACGCTGCCGATAAGATATTTTGCGATGCCTGTTCTCCCGAGAGATGCGATTACAATGAGGTCGATCCCTTTCTCTTTTCCTTCCTCAAGTATCTTTTCGTAAGGAATACCCTCACGGATTATGGAAACTATCTCCACCTCTTTTGCCTGCGGAAATTTGTTAATCTGATTTTGTAGTTTCTCTTTAGCCTCGGCCAATTGACTGTTCCTAATCTGCTGCCATAGTCCTTCATCGGTAATAAAACCGGTGTCTGTTTGATACAGAAATTTTTCACTGATAACATGGAGAAGGAAAACCTTTGCGTGATACTGTTTAGCTATGTCGAGTCCCTGTTCCAATGCTTTGTCCGCATATTCCGAAAAATCAGTTGGTACAAGAATCTTGGTTGGCATGAGCATGTTCCATATCCTCCCAGCGCCTCGTTGCACGCCCCCCATGTAATCTAATTATAGCACCTCTCAGTGATTTTTGTGGAGTATTTTACCTTTATGGCTTAGGTGTCCTACATCAAAGATCACATGTTACCATGAAATGGTGTATTACGAGGCGAGACTCAAGGATCACTCTTTCAGCAAGCAGCAAATAAAGAATGTACAAATGTTGTATCAGGAGCAATTGAACTGCGAATGCTTGACAACCTACAGAAATAGAAAGATAATGGTAATGAACCAGAACGTTAGATGTTTCTGAGACAACAAATACACTGACGAGACAATATGATAAATATGGAATACCTCGGGTTCTTCTCAAGCAAACTAAACGTTTTTTCTTTTGAATAGTTGATCACATCTTTAACACCGGAGGGATAAGATGGGCCTTTTTAAGAAACGTCAGCTTTCTCCTGAAAAGCAACCACCCGATCCACAACTTCACGACTATCTTGAACGTGAAATAGACCATCGCGAACTGGTTCTACGAGAAAAGCAGCAAGCCGTTGAAGAGCGGATGCAAAGTCTCTACGAAGCTAATCACCGTCTCAAAGAGGCAGAAAAAGTACTGAAACACTTTGATGAAACCGAACTTGTTCTCAATGGCAGGTCTGAAGATTTAAGAATAAGAGAAGAGCGGTTGGTAGCCGAGCGTGCATTGTTGGATTCTCAAATCGAAGAATTAAACCAGAAACTGGCAGATCCTGACTCACAGGCTGGAAAAATAGCCAAAGAAGAAATGCAGATTAACAGTGAAAGGGAGAGATTAATAGCTGAAGAGGAAGAGCTGTCCCGAAAAAACCTCCAACTTGACGAGAGACAACAGGAACTTCAGAATTTCGAGGACAATCTGAAAACGCTCAAGGAAGAGCTTTTCCTGGAGGAAAAGAGGCTAAAGGAAGTTCTAGAGGAAGCGGAATCGAAAAGAAGTCTTTCTGAAGAGGAGGCGGCAAGGGCACTGCGGGCTTCTGAAGAGAGCGAAGAGCGTAAACGTGAGATCAATAAAAAAGCACAACGCATCGAGAAGCGTGAAAAAGAGATTAGTCTCAGAGAGAAGTCCTCCGAGGAAGCGTCAGCAAACCTGGAAGCCAAACGTTCAGAATTGGTCGCACAGGAACAGACAATTACTGAACGACTGAACCAGATCGAGGAACGCGAAAAACAGGTCAATCTCAAAGAAGATTTCTTAAAGGCGCAGACGGCAAACCTGGATGCCAAACGTTCAGACCTTGCTGAACAGGAACAGACAATGGCGGAACGATTGAATCAGATCGAGGAGCGCGGGAAAGACATCAGTTTGAAAGAAAAATCCTCACAGGAAGAAATGGCGAACCTGGATGCCAAACGTTCAGAGCTTGCTGAACAGGAACAGACAATTACTGAACGACTGAACCAGATCGAGGAACGTGAAAAAGAGATTAGTCTCAGAGAGAAGTCTTCAGAGGAAGCGTCAGCAAACCTGGATGCCAAACGTTCAGAGCTTGCTGAACAGGAACAGACAATTACTGAACGACTGAACCAGATCGAAGAACAGGTTCAAAAGAGGGCCATCGATATTCTGAAGATAGCTCAATCCATAGCAAAGGATAGGGATAATGAATAAATAGTAATTCGGGATCCATGACCCGCCTCAAGTCATTGCATCCCTCTCTTAAGTGAGTTACTCCGCTATAGAATTATTGAATACGATCTGTAACAGTATATCAGAAGGATATAACAAAAGCGCCATTTCAGGCAATACTCCATGCTTGTTGCTTCCACTTACGGATCGGCCTTACAGCTCTCGGCCACAAATTACTCATTGCGGAATGAAATAGAGTATCCTCGCATCTAAAGTGTTCTCCAACTCCTATGATTGCGCAAACAATTAGTGTAGCCAGGACTGCAAAGAATGTAGTGGTGCGTCAATGGATATTGGCCTGCCCTTTATTACACCAAGTATATTAATATGTTGTAGCCTGATATTGTGGCATATCTATTGCATATATACTGAGCAGACAACAGTAAGAGAGGAGGAATCATGCGTTCAGGAAATGCTTTAGATCTTGGAATGTTGAAAACGGATAAAATAGAACAAATCAGGGATACTAAGAAAAATTCACTGACAAGTGTCGCTAAGGAGGCTGCATCCACTGAGGAGAGTGAAAAGGAAAACGTAATCATCAAACCTGATGGATCCCTGGGCGAGACAGCGGTGAAGAAGCGAAGGCTCAGCATCAGAAGTTCTGTACAAAGTATCAGGGACGATTTCTATCAGGATGGAGAACGGGTCACGAGCATGGAATTTTCTCATATCCCGGCAGGTACATTTCGGATGGGAAGATTCGGCAATTTCTACCGGGTAACGATCAGTAAGGGTTTTTACCTTGGAAAATACCCGGTGACGCAAGACCAGTGGGATGCAGTAATGGAAAGTAATCCGAGCCATTTCAAAAAGGGGGATTATCCCGTTGAGAATATTTCCTGGGAAGATTGCCAGGAGTTTATAGGGAGGCTTAACGATCAGATAGGTCGGGCAAAATACCGGCTGCCAACTGAGGCGGAGTGGGAGTATGCCTGTCGGGCAGGATCAGTGACTTCTTATTCGTTCGGAGATGACAAGAAAAAGCTAAGCGAATATGGCTGGTATCATGCCAACTCTGGTGGCACGTCTCATCCTGTTGGACAAAAATTGCCTAATCCTTGGGGCTTGTACGACATGAATGGTGGTGTCTGGGAATGGTGCAAGGATTGGTATGCCCCTTATCCGCGCTGGAAGGCGACCGATCCCGAAGGACCTTCTGCAGGCACAGACCGGGTACTTCGGGGCGGCAGTTGGTCCGATGGCCCGAAGCGCTGCAGGTCAGGGTTCCGCAGCTATTTCTCACCTGATTTCCGCTGCGACTTTTTCGGTTTTCGTCTGGCAAGGAGAGCCTGATGTGCTTGGCAAATGCCGTGCCTTATAACGATTATATTCCACATTTGCCAAAAACTTCAAAATAAGGAGTTTGAGATACAAGGGTATCGCGACTATTCATGTGAAAATCGCCAGGATTCTATCATTCCGCTATAGTAACACCTGCGAGTCCTGCTTACGTTACGCCTGTTTACTTCAGGTAAAAATTATGGTTTGAAATGTATAAAAAAACAGGGTCGTTTCTGATATGGTCTATAACGAACGGATTCACGATCCACCAAGTGATCAAATAAGTTGACAGTCGCTTCACCAACATGCCACATTAAGATATCATGAATATCATGAGCAACAAAGAAAAAGTGCTCCACCAGACAGCAATGGGTATAGTGACCCGAGATTTTTTGTTTGCGTTTTTTGGATTACTTGCTTTTATAGTCAACCAGCATGCCCTGTATCCTACGCTTCCCATCTACCTTAAGACGTTAGGTTCCAACACGAGGCAGATAGGGATCCTCGTCGGTATTCTCGGAGTTTCAGCGTTATTTAGCAGACTCATCGCAGGTGCAGCGCTCAAGAAATACTCAGAAAGAAACGTTATGATGTTCGGCGCTATAGTCTCTATTCTCACCTTCCTTGCTTTCATCGTGCTTCGTCCCTTCTGGCCCCTTTTCGCCGTCAGGTTCTTTCAGGGGATTGCCTTTGCTTGTATAGACACAGCCGCCCTTGCCTTCGTTGTTCGGGTTACCCCATTGGCACATCGAGGACAAGCCATCGGTTACTTCACGCTGGCACCAATTCTCAGTACGGCGCTGGTCCCTTTGGGTGCGATGTTTCTAATCAACCAGTATAGCTTTACTACCCTGTTTCTGACCTGTGTGGGTTTGTCTCTTTGCTCTTTCTTCTTTGCGTGGAAATTGGAGGGACAGGAGACTATTAAGTCCAACACAGTTTTATCTCCTCGTGATACCCTTCTTCTTAACCGGCGGGCCATTGTTCCTTCTGTGATGAGTTTCCTGAAGAGTTTTGTCTATGGAGGCATCGTGGCCTTCTTCCCCCTCTATGCAATCCAGTGCGGGGTAAAAAATCCAGGCTACTTCTTTTCAGCCATGGCGGTAATGCTTATCGTATGCAGGATTCTGGGAGGAAAGGTTGTTGATACTTACAACAAGGAAAAAATCATTCTGACTCTCATTTTTATCGGAACGGCCGCCATGGTCGTACTTTCCTTTTCAAGAACGCTTCCCCTGTTTATTTTAGTGGGAATGATTTGGGGAGTTGGAAGTGCATTTTTCTTTCCTGCAGCCATGGCATATGCCCTTGAATATGCGGGTTCCTCAGACGGTACTACTGTCGGGACTTTCCGGGCCATCTCGGATTTGGGATCAGCTCTGGGTCCGGTGTTTGCGGGCGTCATCCTACCTTTCACAGGTTACCGGATGATGTTTCTCAGCTTGGCCCTTATCTGTCTCATCAACCTCTGCTATTTTCAGTTTTATGTGAGGAAAAGAGGTGGCATAGCGTCAGGTGTCCGAGCAACACTTCTGACGCTTAAGTTTTTTTTCACCGCTGAGGAACACGATTAGCATTTGAAGGCTACTATGTCCTAAGAATGGTCGATTTCGTTTGTTTCAGCCAACTATATTTAATTCCCCCCTCCACAAAATACGTTTTACGGCTCAGTTGCAAAACGATGCCTACCCGCGAAATATGTTCGGTGTTATTTACCAATTATCATTTTCAGGGCAATCAATAAAAGGACAGCGCCGAATATTTTCTCAAGCACGAGATTTGAGAAACCGGTAGCAAACCGTGCGCCTGCAAGGCCACCGACAAAAAACCCGATACAGATGTACGCCGCCGCCTCCACATTGACGTATCCTTGTCTGTAATATATCCACGCGGCAAGGAGCCCAATAGGAGGCACCATTAATGCAAGGGTGGTCCCCTGGGCCTGCTGCTGTGTGAAGCCAAAGACAAAGACCAGAAGAGGAATAATAATTACTCCTCCGCCAATTCCGATGAAACCGCTCGTTACGCCTGCTACCAGGCCCAACAGAATATAGAGAATCGGGTTATTCATATCATCCCCACTGTGTTAAAAATAGAGTTTATTTTCAATAAACAAGATCGTAATGTTTTTCAGCTATTCTTTGGTTTGTGCCAACCTTGGTGTTACCCCCATTTTATGGAGGAGAGCCGCAGAGGGACAAAAACCGGTGACAGCGAGGATGAAAAGGTTGAGACCAACGAGCAACGTCAGGATGAGCCAGTAGATACTGTGGGCCCAGGCAAGGATGCTGCTTGCGAGCACAAGGATACCGGCCATCAGAAAGATGATTCTTTCCAGATACCATGATGTCTGTTTTGAGTAAGTACATCGTTTTTCCTCCTTATAACAATTCTAATGCATGCATATAATAAAGCTTTCTCGTCGTTGAAAATCCTCACGTACTGATGTGTACGCTCCGGTTTCCTCACCTGTGCCCCGCAAGGGGTATCCTCGGCATCTTCATTCTATTTTTGACTTAGAATTGTTATTAATAATTAATGAGCCTCCTTCAACAGATGTTCTACTTGATACTGTCAGTTTCTCCTCGGCGTTTCGTTTTTTCAGCAGGTAATAGAGGACGGGTACCATGGTCCGTGAGAGTAACGTGGCGGCAACTTCGCCGAACATGAGCGCCACAGCCATACCCTGGAAGATGGGGTCAAAGAGGATTACCGACGATCCGACGACAACGGCTGCCGCAGTGAGTAGCATGGGCCTGAAGCGGATAATACCTGCCTGGATGACGGCTTCTTTGAGGGGTACGCCTTCGGCAAGTTTCAGATCGATAAAGTCGACAAGGATAATAGAATTTCTCACGACGATACCCGCGCCGGCAATAAAGCCGATCATGGATGTGGCAGTAAAAAATGCGCCCATGAGCGCGTGCCCCGGCAGGATGCCGATGAGAGACAGAGGGATAGGGGCCATGATGACAAGGGGTACGGTAAAGGACTTGAACCACCCCACGACCATGACGTAAATGAGGATCAGGACAACGGCAAAGGCCATCCCAAGATCACGGAAGACTTCATAGGTGATATGCCATTCGCCGTCCCATTTCATGGAATATGTCTTTTCGAGCCAGGGTTGGATTGCGGAATACTGTTTCAGCTCATATCCTTCCGGTAGTTTGAGTTTTTTTATGACGCTGCCCATTTTCAGAATAGGGTATACAGGGCTTTCTTCTGTGCCCGCCACGTCACCGACGACGTATACGACCCTCTTCAGGTTCTTCCGGTAAATGGTCTTGTCCTCTATGCCTTCCCGCACCCTAACGAGTTGGGAGAGCGGAATGGAAGCCCCCGATGCCGATGTAAGAGAAATCTCTCCGAGGCGCGACACGCCTGATCTGTCGGCAAGGGACGCTCTGAGGTAGAGTTCCACCGGTTCTTTGTCTTTTTCCGTATGGACGAGACCTGCCACCTGGCCGCCCAACAGCATGCGGACCGTCTGAGACACAACATCCGTACTGATCCCGTGATAGGCCGCCTTTTCTTTATCAACGTCGAAGAAAAACTTCTTCTGATCATCTTCTCTGTACCAGTCCACATCCACAACACCGCTGGTATTCGTGAATATGTTTTTAATCTGTGCGGCTATCTCCACCTGTCTTGTCAGATCGGGGCCATAAATCTCAGCGACGAGGGTACTCATGACCGGCGGGCCCGGCGGTATTTCAACTATCTTTATCCTGGCCTTGTAAAGATCACCGAGACGCTTGATCTCCGGCCGTATCCTTTTTGCGATTTCGTGGCTCTGGGCCTTTCGTTCATCCTTGGAGACGAAGTTGACCTGGATGTCTGACTGACTGGCGGCGGACCGCAGGAAATAATGGCGAACAAGACCATTGAAATTGAAGGGCGCTGAGGTGCCTACATAGATCTGATAATTTGTCAACTTCGGGAACTGTCGCGAGGTACTGACCTACCTGTTGCGTCAATTGCGCCGTATCTTCAAGGGCTGAGCCTTCGGGCATATCGATGACAACCTGGAGTTCACTTTTATTGTCGAAGGGAAGCATCTTTACGGTGGTCAACTTGAAGGGAACGAGGAGGAACGCAACAATCAGGAGTGCGCCTACAAGGCCAAAGAAGAAATGTCTCTTTTTTCGGCTTCTCAAGGAGGTCCCGGAGGTTCTTTTCGTAGATGCCGTTGAATTTTGCGAGAAGTCCCCTGGCCTCTTTCTCTTCCTCTTTCGGTGTATGTTTTACCCCTTTGAGGACGATCATACTCAACCAGGGACTAATGATAAAGGCGATAAGCAGGGAGATGACCATAGCGGCAGAAGCCCCCACAGGGATGGGCCGCATGTAAGGCCCCATGAGTCCCGATACGGCGGCCATGGGCAGAAGGGCCGCTATGACCGCGAAAGTGGCCAGGATTGTCGGATTGCCTACTTCGTCAACGGCCTCTACAGCCACCTGGGTGCTTACCTTTTTCATTTTGAAATGACGGTGGATGTTTTCGACGACGACTATAGCATCGTCGACGAGAATGCCTATGGAGAATATGAGGGCAAAGAGGGTCACTCTATTGAGGGTATAGCCATACAGATAGGTCACGAGTATGGTGAGCGCAAGGGTAACAGGCACAGCCACGGCAACGACTATCGATTCTCTCCATCCGAGAGCAAGGGCGATGAGAAGGGTTACGGAAAGGGCCGCAAGCGCCATGTGTTTCAGGAGTTCATCGGATTTTTCCTTGGCGGTTTCGCCGTAATTTCTTGTTGTGGTTATCTCTATGCCGGTGGGGATTACGTACCCTTTCAATGCCTCTATCTTCTTGAGGGCACGTTCCGCGATATGCGTCGCGTTGGTACCTTTCTTCTTGGCGATGGAAATAGTCACCGCCTCAGAGAGGCCGGCGTTCCGGGCGCTCTTTGATCCTGGCCCAAAACCCATGAAGACATAGCTGGAAGGTTCCTCGGGCCCATCGATGATGCGGGCCACATCTCTCAGGTAGACCGGCCTGCCGTTATATATTGTTACGACAATATTTCCCACATCTTCGGCATTGGCGAGAAAACCACCGGTATCAACCATAAACTCCTCGCCCCCCGATGGAAATGAACCCGAGGGAAGCAGGAAATTTGATTTTTTCAGGGATTCCGCGATTTGAAGAGGGGAAAGGTGATATGCCCCGAGCTTGAGGGGTTCCATAGTGATCCTGAGCTGTCTCTTCTGCCCGCCCATGATTCGGAATTCAGCTACATCGGGGTCTTTCTTCAACTCGTCGCAGACCTCGACTGCGACCCTTCGCAGGTCATAGCCGTTATATTGTGAACTCCAGAGAGTGAAGGCTGTGATGGGCACGTCATCGATGGAGCGTGGTTTTACCAGCGGTTGAGACACGCCCGGCGGGATCCTGTCGTAATTTGACGTGAGTTTATTGGTGAGATTGACGATGCTTTTTTCCATGTCCTCACCGACATAGAACCGGACAATGGCAATACTCATGCCGGGTTTTGACATGGTATAGATGTATTCGACGCCTTTTATCTCCCAGAGGAGCTTCGACATGGGTTTTGTGACCGCTTCGTCTACTTCCTCCGCGGAGGCGCCGGGATAGGAGACGAATACATCGATCATAGGCACGACGATCTGGGGTTCTTCTTCCCTGGGGGTGACGATAACTGCAAAGATGCCCATCAGGATGGATGCGATGACGACAAGGGGCGTCAGCTTCGATTCTATGAATGTCTTAGCGATTCGTCCTGCAAAACCGAGTTTATCCATTAGTCGAGAATGTCCAATAACCAAATTACAATTGACCAAATAATTCTTCAGGTTGTTCATTGTTTTATTATACCGCCATCTACGGCTTTTTCCATGCCTGAAACGATGATGCTCTCACCTTTTGACAGACCGGAAAGCACTTCGGCGAGCCCGTCATGCACCCTTCCGGCCTTGATCAGACGGTAGGTGATGATCCCTTTTTCGTCAACAACGAAAACACCCGTGAGCTGACCTCTCTCCACGATCGTGCCGGCCGGTATGAGGAGGGCTTCCTTTTTTCCCTTGGGGGATAAGCACCTTTCCGTATGATCCGGTCCTCAGAGACCGGTCCTGTAAAGTTACTTCAACAAGAAATGTCCTCGATGCCGGATCGATAGAAGGAACGACTTTAGTGATCCTGCCGTTTACCTTCTCGCCGGTCTTATCGAAAAGAACGTAGGCCGGCATGCCTGGAGAGACTTTTTTTATGAGGCCCTCATCGATGGCCGCCTCGATTTTGAATTGCGACGTATCTTCGACAGTATAGAGCGGCATACCGGGGGTGGCTAAACTGCCTGCCTCGATCTTCTTTTCGGTGACGATACCCGATACGGGGGCCCTCACCTGGGTGAATCCGTCATGCACACGGGCCTCTTGGAGATTTGCCTTTGCCCGTTCCACGCTCTGAGACATACGGTTGAACTCGGCATCAGCTACTTTTTTCTGCATCTCGATCTGGTCAAACTCCTGCCGGGAGATTACCTTTTCGTCGTAAAGATTTTTAAATCGTCTGTAGGTAACATCTGCAAGAGATCGTTGTTCCCCCGCGGCTTGCCGGGCGCTTTGTGCTTCATTGAAGGCGGCTTCCGCCGCGGTGACCCGCTGGGCCGTATCCCTGTTGTCAATGGTCATAAGGACATCTCCGGCATTTACTTTGTCGCCCTCTTTTACCCTCACAGATGTTACGGTCCCCATTACCCTGCTTGCAACGATGCTTACTGTTTTTGCGCGCACAGTGCCGGAGGTTTCATAGTAATCATCAACTGTTGCCGGATCGATCTTCATGACTGTGACGCCGCTGACGGCTTCTCTCTTTACCGGAGCCTCATTCTTATTGCTGCCGCATCCAGCGAGCACAAGGATGAAAATGAGGCCGAGACCGATAACATACGCTTTTTCTATCTTCATGACTTTCTCCCGTTATGCCTACGCCATTTCTAAATCAAAGATGCTTACAATCCGTACGTGAGGATTTACGCCGACGCTGCCAGCAAAGATAGCGCTTTGATAGAGAAATGGCATTACTCAATGTTCAGGTCCTTCATAATAGTGCCGCTTTCATATCCGAGATTAATGACGGCAAGTTTATAGACGTTTTCCCGCGCCACCGCAATAGCCCTTGCATGGTTGAGATTAAGCTGGACATCGAGGAGGTCGACAATCGGTGAGAGTGAATTCTCATAACGGCTCATAACGAGTCTTTTGCCTTCCTCGGCGCTTTTAAGAGCGGTACGGGCAAGATCAACGTTCTTTTTTGCCTCTTCTACAGAAAGGTAGGCTTCATGGACCTTGAAGGAAATAAACTCTCTGAGACTGTTGACGTGTTCTTTTACTTCCGCGGCCTGATATTGTGCTTTGCTTCTCTGGTATTCCCTGTTTGTGCCATCAAAGAGTTCCCATCGGAGAAAGGCTGAGACCTGCCAGCTATCACCTTCGGAGCCGAAGGGATTTCGATGATCGTTCATCTGATATGAACCGCCGACGCCGATATAAGGGAAATAGGCTGATTCAGCAATCTTGATGTTTTTTCTGGCAGTCTCATAGCGTATTTTCATAGCCGCAAGGTCCTTCCGGGTACGAGAAATTTCTTTGTAGTAGTCAAGGTCTTTCGGATCGAGAGGTAGATTTTCATCGATAATATCAATCGATTCAGCAGAGGCGAGCAGAAGCCCGAGCCATTTTTTCGCGACGCTATACTCTTTCTCGCTGCTTACCAGGATTTGCTCTGCCTCCGCGAGTGATGTCCTGGCCCGCAAAAGATCTGAATAGAGACCGAGGTTATTCTTATAGCGGGCTTCCGCAATCCTGATATGCTCTCCGACGTCTTCAATGCCTTTTTGAGCAACGGCAAGATACTCTCTCGCCGTGTGTACCCTCAGATAAGCCTGGACAACCTTGAAAACAGTTTCTTCCTTTCTTCTCTGATAATCGCCGCTCTTAGCGGCATATTCATTTTTAGCTATAGAAAGACCCGTAAAAGATCTCATGGAAAATACCGGTTGCTCGATAAAGAACGCTGTCTGGTAGTCATTGATAGGTTGCGGATTGTTCAATGTGTCGATCATAAAATCATTTTGTGAAAATCTCTGCTGGTTCAATTTCATCATGAACGAAAGGGGAGGGTTGTTTGTCCGTGCTGCTCTTTCCTCAAAGGTGAGTTTCGGGAGAAAGGCGCTTCGAGCGATGCCGACCCCTTCTTTCTGAGCAAAGAGCGCGTTTTTCGCTGCCCGTAATTCATAATTCTCTTCCAGGGCTATTTTGATAGCCTCGGTGAGTGTAAGTTTCCTCTCTTCTCCAAGCCCGTCGGAAGGGAGAAAGAGCGCGAAAACAGTAATGGATACGATCAGTAAGGAAAAGGAGCGAGCCATGTTCACCTCTAATAGATGTATCTTAATTACTATTCATTCAAATTGAAAGTCTATTTTTAAAAAATGTTCGGATAAAGAAGGCTGATATCAATGAAGATGGCCAAAATAGCTATCTGGCATATCTGACAGCGAAGAACTATTTGCTATTGAAAATAAGCGCCATTATGAGAAAAGAATAATACAGGGCGCCGCCCCTGTTGCCGGGAGCGGCACCTTGCGATGGTCATGTAATTCTAAAGAGAATAACGCTCTATTTCCCTGATGGGCTCTCCACAAGAAGCATCTTCATGAATTCGATGGGAGTCACATTCTGCCGTGCGGCCATTTCTTTCACGGTCTCGCCTTCTTTCATTGTAAAACCCTTTGCGGACAATCTCTTTTTAATGTACTCCATGTCGATGTTGTTTTCCTTAGCCACCTGGGCGAGGGTTTTTTCTCCAATCCCTTTTCCTTCAAACTGTGCTTTTACCATATCTTCTGTATAGAAGGTGTTTTTTGTGCTGCAGGGGCTGCAGGAGCGGTGCTGGGAGCTGACAGGGAGTGTTTTCACGGCAGGCGCTGTTTCTTTTGTGCTGGTGGGTGTTTGTTTAGTGCGGGCGCAGGTTCGACGGTTTTTCGTTACTCGGTACGGGGCTCTTTTTTGTCGGAATCGGCTGCAACCGATGGTTGACCCTTAACGAATCCGATAATTTTTGCGACAGCATCCCGTACGCTATTTTCTCCTATTCTTTTGTCAAGATTTTTTACTTCTTTCATTTTTGTGGTAGCGGGAATTTTTTCCAGGCTTAAGTCGAGTTCCTTGTACAGGACATTGATGTCTATTTTGAAGGTTTTGGCGATTTCTTCCATCGTCATGAATCCTCTAATGCTGTAAGGATCAAGGGCGCCCTGTTTTGCCACGACCTCGGTAAGGCTGCTCTCTTTCGTTTTCCAGATTCCGGCGAGATCGGTGCCTTCAATAATACCGACGTATATAATGACACCGGCTATCCCGACTATCAATGGTTTCATATATTTTCTCAGAACAAAGGGTTTAAGAGTATCTTTCTTTGTCGGGCATACGGTCACACATTCCAGGCAGTTTATACATTCGGCGTCTGTGACTGATTTCAGGTTCGCGACATCTATGTTTACAGGACATGCTTTTGTGCACTTGTTGCAGTGAATGCAGGTTTCTTCATCCCTCTTGATTTTATAATTGGTGACTTTATAGATAATGCCAAGAAAGGCGCCCATGGGGCAGAGATATTTACAGAAAACCCTGTCATAGAAAAAAGAAAGAATGACGGTGCCGAAAAGAATTATCGCGCCTATCAGATATTCATCAAAAACCGATGTAAAACCTGCGGGTATATGCGCGTATGCCGCGAAAGGATCATAGGGGCTGATTACCAGGTCGGCCATTTTCCAGGTAAAATACAAGGCTGCAAAGAGCACTACATATTTCAGGTATCTTAGCGGTTTATCGATAGCTGAAGGAACGGTAAATCTTTTTTTGAAAATCCATTGTCCCAGCCTGGCGGGGAGTTCCTGTATCCAGCCGAACATGCATATCCATCCGCAGAAAATTCTGCCAAGGAGTAATGCGAGGATCATCGTGCCGCCAAGGAGTATGAAATTTGAAATGTTTGTTCTTTTTAAAAATTCTCCGCCGGCGATATATTTATAGAGCGCTTCAAGGCCCCCGAAAGGACAAATGGTGTGAATCGATGCTACTCCACCGGGACCGCCGCCGAGTACCTGGTGCCGGTAAGCAGCCACCGTTACGATAATAAGAAAAACTGTGAGTACCGCGTATCTTAGAATCTGTATTTTACTGATCTTTTTCATCGGTTACCCTCCTTCATAACAGATTGTTAAACTCCAGGTTGTAATGCTTCAAATATTTTTAGTATCAACATAAATAACTGAACATTGTCCGGACTGTTACTTTTGCCCCCTGGTCCGTTTACCAGCGCCGCGCTGTGAATCTGTCTTGCCATGGTGCCCACTCCAGAGTGGGGTACCGGTTTTGCTTCTCAGAGTGATTGTTTTCCCCTGTCCGACGAAGTGTATTTCCTGGGCGATAATATAGAGATTGGAGTCTTTGCCGAGGGATTTTGATCCGATCACTCGTACCTCTTCGCCGACGGAGACCTTTACCTTCAACTCATCCCAGTACCAGGGAGGGCAGGTCACTACCGCATACTTCTCCCATGCCGTTTCAATCTTCAATATAACCGGTCCGTTGCCGGCCGGCCGGGAGAGACCGGTGGCCTTGCCGCTTAAATCCCCTACTGTATTGAGATCGAACCCGCCGGGAAAGTGAATGCCGCTTTGTTCAAAAGCCCCTTCCTGATCGGCCGCCATTGCGGGAAAGAGAAGGACAAAACACAATAAGAAGGATAGCAGGGTGCCCGTAAGCACCCTGCATGTGAAAGACCTCATTTTAGCTCTGTACTGCGCCACAGTTGCATGCTCCATTTCTTGGACCTGCGCCACGGTTGCCTGCTCTGCCCGATCCATCTCTCAAGCCCGTGCCCCTGTTCTGATGCAGGCTGCCTTCCCGGGTCCGTCCGGAACCGTCACGGAGCTGTTGACCGTTGTTCGGACAATCCGGTCTGACCTGTTGTGCCTGTGCTACCTGTGTGTTTGCCTTAGGCCCTGCTGCGCCTTGGGCTGCGAGAGCCGGAAGGGGTGCCGCCATCGCCGCTGCAATTAAGCCAACCATTACCCATTTACCAAGTTTTGTTGTTTTCATTTTGTGTTCCTCCTTAAAGTTTAGGTACATACTGTATTCCTAAACTGCAAGGCCTGTGCCGTTGATCATACGCATCATAACACATTGATATGACATAACTTAATAAAATATGAAAGCTCTTGTTCCCTGATGATTCGGCTGAATCAGTGCAACCAATGCACCGGCAAATGCAGATTTTGCACATATCTCTATAATCCATATTCTTTGATCCGGTACTGGAGTGTTCTGAGAGAGATACCGAGCACTTCAGCGGCCTTCTTACGATTTCCGCCAACCTCATTCAGTGTTTTCAGAATCATGTCGCGTTCGTTTGCATCGAGTAGTCCCGTTGTGGCTTCTCCCTTTAATGTTGTTTCAAGATTGAGGTATTCGGGACCGATGGTTGTCTGCGAAAGGATAACGGCACGTTCAACAACGTTCTGCAGCTCCCTGATATTTCCCGGCCAGTGATAGGCCCCAAGGAGCTGTTTTGCTTCTGCCGTGAAAGAAGGCGCCTTCTTTCCCAGGGACTGGGCGAACTTGTTTACGAAAAACTCTGCCAGCGGTACGATCGCTTCGGGCCGCTCTGTAAGGGGAGGGAGGTTGATGGGAAAAACATTGAGACGATAGAAGAGATCTTCACGAAAACGTCCTGCTGCTACTTCTGCCTTCAGGTCCTTATTGGTTGCGGAAATAATCCGGACATCTACTGATCTGGGGGTTGTTCCACCTACCCGTTCGAAGACCCTTTCCTGGATTACTCTCAAGAGTTTTACCTGCATCGACGGGTGAAACTTCACCTACTTCGTCCAGGAAGATAGTGCCGCCATCTGCCACCTCAAACCGTCCCTTTCGCGCTGAGACGGCCCCGGTGAAGGCGCCTTTCTCGTGGCCGAAAAGTTCGCTTTCCAAAAGCGTATCGACAAGGGCCGCGCAGTGTATTGCCACAAGGGGTTTTTCACGCCGCGGACTGAGCTGGTGGATTACCCGTGCCACAAGCTCCTTGCCGGTACCGCTCGGGCCGTTGATCAATACCGTAGCAGTCGTGGCCGCAACGCTCCGTACCATTTCGTGGACCTTTTGCATCTTGTCGCCAAGAAAGATCATCTCCATAGGAGGAAACTGCTTTCCAAGCTCTTCGGAAAGGAAGGCTATTTTTTCCTCTGCCTCGGCCTCCTTTCAGGACGCGTCTAATGACATGGCGAAGCTCATCGGGACTCTTGAAGGGTTTCGTCAGATAGTCAACAGCGCCTGCCTTCATTGCCTCTACCGCGTTGTTGATGGAGCCGTATGCGGTGATGATTACCCACAGCATAGCAGGTTTTGCCTCACGCCCTGCCTGCATCAGATCGACACCGCTCATGTCGGGCATTTTGAGATCAGTGATCACCAGATCAAAATCCCTGTTTTTGACTTTATTAAGCCCGGTTTTTCCATCCGATGCCATGTCTACGCCATACCCGTCTTCGCGCAGGACTGTGGTGATGAATGTTCTCATCAGTTCGTCGTCGTCAACGACGAGGATTGACTTGCTCATATAGTTTTTCTCCTCTTCGGAAGATTGATTGTCAATATGGCTCCGGACCGGTCGGTTCTGTTTCGTAAATCAATTTGTCCGCCCATACCTTCCATTACCTTTCGTGAATAGGCAAGTCCGAGACCGGTACCATCGGTCTTTGTGGTAAAGAAAGGGGTGAAAATACGTGATCAGATCCGATTCCGGAATGCCGGGACCCGTATCTTCAATGGATATTGCCGCTGTATGCCGGTTGTTTGCTATGGAGACCGATAAGATTGCCGCTTTCGCCCATGGCCTCTATAGCGTTTCTTACACCATTCAGAATTGCCCTCTCCAGTTTCTCACGGTCGGCTGTTACCGGGAGCGCCGGTTCTCCTGAGATGGTTATGTTTCCATTCCAGCCTGTTCGTCGGGAATCGACAATCTCTCTCACCAGACCGGGCAGATCAAACTCGGTAAGCGTATAGGTCTCTTCCTTCGAGTAGAGGAGGAGATTATTCACAAGACCTTCGACTCTGTCTGTCCCCTTGAGAATCATCGTCAGGCCTGTTTTCCGCTGGTCTTCAGCGGTTGTTTTTTCATCAACCCATTGCGCGAAACCCTTGATGCCGCCGATGGCGTTTCTGATCTCATGAGTCAGAACAGCGGTCATTTGCCCGATGAGGGCCATCCGTTTGCGCTGTTCAAGTTCTTCCTGAAGATTTGTATAGCGGACCAGTGTCCAGGCGAGAATGAAGCCGATGATCCAGAACCCGGTAAGAATGCCGGCAACGAGTCCACCAGATCTGTCCGGCCTCTGCAACAACCTTATCGGAGGCTGATCTGTTCAATACAAGTCCAAGGACCTCGTCATGTCCTTTCCCAAGGCGTAATCATATAGTTGAACTGGTATGCAGAAACACCTGTCCGTAAGGTTGTTCCGCGGCCTGCTGGTTTCTGAGAGCGAAAGACAGCTATCTACCTGTTCTTTGTCTTCCACGGTTGAACCGATAAGCGAGGGATTGGTGTGATAGACGATCTGCCCATCACGGTCTGGCAATAAAGGCATAGGCAACAATTCTATCGGAAAAGATCCTGCGAATCTCGTCGTATGCCCTGACCTTCTGCGCCCGCAGTGCATTCTCGGCGGATAGTGACAGGGCTATGGCGAGGTTTTGGATGGACTGGTCAGCCACGGTCCTGACTGAACGGAGATTTTGCCAGGTGGTAATGATAATTGCGCCGGTTATAAAAAGCAAAAGAAGAAACAGGAGGAATATAATACCCTTTGACTGGTTGAGACTGTGAAGACTTCTTTGTCACAAAATCCATCCCTTTTCTATTCCGTCTATGACGGGTTCTGTTGTTGAGTTATCCTTTTATTCCGCCCAATGGCCGTCTGCGTTCATCAAAAACTATAGCATCTTTTAATGGCCTTTGCACTCCTTGACCTGATGCACAAAAGAACTTCCGCCCGCCCGAGCAATCGGACGAGCGGAAGAGAGGGGGAGGGGTATGTTGCCGGCTGCTTTAACGTCCGCGGAGCTGCGCCGCGTCCGTTTCCACCCGGCTGAGAAGAAAATGCTTTCAGATGATTGTTGGAGCCTCTCAAAAGGTTTTTGTAAACAAGATTAATATCATTCTGTGTTGTCTTCGATATAGCTTCCTCCAGATCGGCAATGTCCAGTTTTTCCACTTCAACACCGACTGCGAGGGCATCGCTGAGGGATTGGAACCTTTCTGGACCAGTTCGGCATATAATCCCTGCAGTTTCTGATTTGTAAATTCACCGGGTTTTTTCCCTGCTGCCGGATCGGGTATGCCGTATTTGTCGAGCAGTACTTTTAAAGAGTCCATATGCTGCTGCTCGCTCTTTGCTATGTTGTGAAGGTCCGGTGGTTCCATTTCGCGTTCAATGCCTGATAAACATCTCTGGCGAGTTTTTCTTCTTCCCGCATAAGAAGAAGATAGTTCTTTTCAGCATCGTTTAACCCGGCTGCCTGCAGTACGGGTGTAAAAAGAGCAATCATGAGAATTCCCATGATTACTACCAAACCAATTCTTTGAATCTTTGTGTTTTTAATTGTTTTCATGACGTTCTCCTTTTATTCTTTCTTGGGCGGCTGATTTTTTGCTGCACCATGAAAGGTACAAATGCAACAACAATGCCAGAGAAAAAGCATAATGATAAGCAGCGAACGACAAGGCGCAATAGCAGGAGGTTTATCGTTATATGAAGGACATAATAAAAGCTTTACAGATGTCAATTTGCATCAATTAGTCGTGGAGATTCTGTGCAGAATTTGCATATTGTGCTGCATCTCTTGCACGTGTGTGGCAATTAGTTTTGTTGATGAGTTTCACCTTTAACAAGGTTTTAAGCCAATAAGCGATTACGGCATGTTTATTGCTTTTCTCTCATTTACACTGCCCGCGAAGCAGGGCGTGAATAACCGGAAGGAGAGTATTATGAAGAAATGGAATGTAGTGATGATTGGCGTAGGAGTAATGATCGCATCGATGATCTTTGCGGGGCATTCAACTGCGGCGCTTATCGATGATATGGCTGTTCTTGACCGGGCTTATGTAGCAGCGCTTGTATTGAGCAATCAGCCCGACAAACCTGCTGAAGCCGTCACGGCGTCGATGAAGCGCCTGAAGGAGTTCTGGAAGAAGTTTGTCGATGGCCTTTCCAAAGAAGACAGGGAAAACGCGGCCCTCAAGAGTGCCGTTACACAGGTTAGCGGCAGTGTGGCCGAGGCCGAGAAACTGGCTGCCGCGGGAAAGCGGAGAGACGCCCACGAGGCCCTGGAAATGGTGAGGATTGTCTTCTGGAAGGCACGGAGACGATATGGGTATCAGCTACCTGCTTGACCTGCATACAGCTTTTCATGAGCCCATGGAGGCTTTTGTGGATCTCGCGGAAAAACCTGGTGCTGACCAAGCCAAGCTAAAAAGTCTTCTTGCAGAGCTTTCAGAGAAGTGGAGTGATTGTGGAGAAGGCGAAACTCGACACGAAGCTCTTTGGTTTTAACGAGGAAAAGACAGCAAAATACGCGGGCCAGGTGAAGAAGGAGCGGGAAATCCTCAACGCCCTTTCGGGTCTGATCGATGGAAAGGATCAGGTTGCCCTCGCGAAAGCCGCGGGAACAGTGAAGACAACCTTTTCTCAGACGTATATGCTTTTTGGTGATTTCAGCGGTCTGGGTTTGTAAGCATATTTCAGCTCGTCCGCATAAACATGTAGAGGGGCATATCCGATTCATCGAGAATATTGGATGATTCAGGATATGCTCCTTTTGCATTCTTAAGTAAGTACTGCCTGCCGTCATCAAAGACCTTTTCCGGAACACTTCCGAGAGACTATCCGGGTCCGAAAACAAACATTGTATGAATATCTATTATAAATTCATTTTGAGAATTAGTTATTGCCAAAATATGAATAATAATCATTGGCATTATAGAAAAGCAGTATATTACAATAGGTTTTACTCATCAAAACGTCTCATAATTAAAGGAGGATGAAGATGAACCGAATAACAAACTTCTTTTCTTCACGGTGGGGGATTATAGGCACCGGTCTCTTTATAGGTGTTGTGGCGGCCCTTTTACAGAAATGGGGAAATCCCGGAAATATGGGTGTCTGTGTAGCCTGTTTTGAGAGGGATATTGCCGGCTCTATCGGTTTCCACCGTGCCGATCTGGTGCAGTACATGCGCCCCGAAATTATCGGTTTCGTCATAGGGGCCTTGATTGCGGCCTATTTATTTAAAGAATTCAGGCCAAGAGGCGGTTCATCGCCGATCATCAGGTTTGTCCTCGGTATATTTGCCATGATCGGTGCTCTTGTTTTTCTTGGATGTCCCTGGAGAGCGCTGCTGAGATTGGCGGGAGGAGACTGGAACGCTATACTCGGTATTATAGGGCTTGGAGTTGGGGTAGGCATAGGGGCGCTTTTCTTGCGAAGCGGATATGATCTCGGACGCTCCGGGAAGACCCATGTTACGGCGGGTATTATGTTTCCCCTCATCATGCTAAGTTTTCTGGTTCTGGTATTAATCTTTCCTTTTGTCCAAGGCCAGAGTATCAACGGTATTCTATTCTACAGCATAAAAGGTCCGGGCTCTATGCATGCTCCACTTGCTCTTTCTCTTATAGCGGGTCTTGCCATAGGGTTTGTCGCTCAGCGCAGTCGCTTTTGTACTATGGGTGCCTTCCGGGATCTTTTTCTCTTCCGCCAGACCCATCTTTTCTCTGGTATAGTCGCTCTTGTTGTTGCCGCATTCGTAACAAATCTGATTGTAGGTCAGTTTCATCCTGGTTTTGCCGGATCAACCTGTTGCCCATACTATGGGTCTTTGGAATTTTCTGGGAATGGTCTTGGCCGGTCTTGCTTTCGCACTTGCGGGAGGTTGCCCCGGACGTCAATTGTTTCTTTCCGGAGAAGGGGACGGGGACGCGGCTATTTTTGTTGTTGGAATGATTGTCGGCGCGGCTATTGCACATAACTTTGGTCTGGCAAGTTCGCCTGCGGGTATTGGACCTCATGGAGTAGCCGGAGTAATCATCGGACTTCTGGTTTGTTTGTTTATAGGGTTTTCTTTCAGGCCCAAAATTGCTTAGAGGAGGTTATCATGGAAAATATCGTTGACGCACGAGGCTATTCATGTCCCCAACCGGTCATTATGACCATGGCGGAGATTAATAAAATATCTAAAGGTACCATTGCTATACTTGTCGATACTGATACAGCAAAAGAAAACGTAGTACGGGCAGCTGGAAGCAAGGGCTGGTTTGTGAATAGTATTGATAAGGATGGGGAAAATTATCGAATTTCCATCTCAAAGGCATGAGAACCAGCGTAATAGAATGTGCGCAGTAATTTTATGGATATCCGGCAGAGTTGATCTACCGGATATCCATAAAAAAAGAATGTTTATATCTGAAGATGTATTGTCTCCTGATGAACAAGAGACATAACCTTATACCAAGTCGCATTCATTCATATAATAAAGCTTCATCGTCGAAAGCATCCTCGACGTACATCTGCGTATGCCTCCGGTGCCTCCTCCTCTTCATCTTTATTCTATTTTTGACTGCAACTTGGTATTATCTATCCGCCGCAGCAACTTCCCGGTGTGCCGCAGGAGCCCGGTGTGCCGCAGCAGCCGCCCGTAGGCATTCCTCCGAACTGTGGGGTAGAACTCGTTGTGTTGTGAACGGACATTATTTTTGTCAGTTCCGTGCTTGAGCAATCTTTGCAATGTAATTGTTCGTTATCACCAAAGATGATAAATTCATTGATTGTTCCGCATTTGTCACACTTGTACTCATAAATCGGCATTTCTTTTCTCCTTATATTTATATGTGTTTTTCACGATTTACCATTTACGATTCACGATTTCCGGTCCTCTCAGTGGTGTCCGCACCCACCTGCGTGTCCGCCGCAGGTCTGGTTCATTGTTAATTCCGGAAGCAAACTGTCCTTAAGCAGATCAAGATTGTCTTTCACGGTTGGTTCAACAGCCCGATAAACCTTAATCCCTTCTGCATTCAGTTTCATAAGCGCTCCGGCGCCAATACCACCAACGACAATAGCATCAAAGGACCTTCCGCCTAAAGCCATAACAGGGTTACAGGCCCCGTGTTCATGGATCTGGTTAGCATTCGAAATTGCACCCACATCTGCCAGGTCTGTATCGATTACCACAAATGTTGGGGCGGAGCCAAAGTGACCATAAACCGCGCTTTCAATTCCTTCATCTTTCTCTACGGGAAAACATACTTTCATTTGTTGCCTCCATTTTGATTTATATTTGGTTCTATTTTAAGGGCATTGCCATGTAAAATCGCCCCTGCTGTCTTATGACGGGCTCCATCGAGTATTCTGCCGAAGGTTGCCCGGGAAATATTCATTTGTTTCGCCGCTTCCTCATGGTAAAGCCCCTCATAATCGGCAAGACGCAATGCCTCAAGTTCATCGATAGTGAGGGTGACCTCCTCAAGGTGTATAAGAGGGATGCCTCGCGGTTTAAAATAGTACGAGTCCTGGTGTACATTTGGTGCATCTGCATTTTTTTGGCCGTGACATGTAAATATTATAAGCATATGCTCATAATAAGTCAAGAGGTACGAAATTATTGCTGCTGAAATTGATCTAATTTGTGCGATAATATAGAAAAGATGTCTATGGAGGTTATCATGATTGAAGGATGGATGAAAGAGATTAAAAAAGCCTGTGATCCCCGGTCATTGGGAATGATCCTTGCCCATAACGGTATTGTCCGCGCGACAACAAAGGACGGAAAGCCTGTGAAAGCTATGCGACTTACCTACGATAAAGCGAAACTGGAATCCGCGATAAGCTCGTGTAAAAAAAAGCACGGTATCGCTGATGTGAAAGTGTGGATCAACGAGGGAGAGCTTCAAATCGGTGATGATATCATGAACGTCTGTGTGGCAGGCCGCTTCAGGACAGACATATTGCCGGCTTTGCAGGAGTTGCTTACAACGATTAAGACGGAGATCGTCCGGGAAGAAGAGATCTACATCTGAATTTGCATGCCCGATGCGCAACGATGGGTTTTTATCCCAAGTTATGCATTAGGATTCACTGATATCCGGCTACCCTTTGAAAACACGCTCGCTCAAGCTCCAGCAACTCCAGACTGATGACTCTGTAGTCACCTGCAGAAAGTTCTTTGACACCCTCCCTTTTTCCCTCCCCTCAAGGGAGGGATTTATGAAGTGTCCTGCTTCAAACAGCGAGGATCTGGAAAGGCTGGACATTCAAAACTAAAAACTATGACAGGTCTGATATTACCAGACATACATTTGGTAACAGACGGGTCCTTCAGACAGGCTTGACACCGCCGCTGTGATGCTGCACAATAAAATATATATGAAACATGATGAAACACATGAAGAGCATCAAGAACATTACGAGACCCGGCTCGGCTGGTCAATAGGTGTTACTCTCATCGTATTCGCGGGAGAGATTGTTGGCGGAATTTTAAGTAACAGCCTTGCACTTTTGAGCGACGCCGGCCATGTCTTTACCGACGTATTTGCTCTCGGTTTGAGTCTTGTCGCGCTGCACATTATGCGCAGGCCCTCCAATTATCGGGCGACTTACGGATATCAGAGAATAGGATTGCTGGCGGCGCTGGTGAACGGGTGTACCCTTGTCCTGATTTCGGTTTTTATCTTTATCGAGGCATACAAAAGGTTCTCAATACCGCCCGAAATCCATACGGGCACTATGTTTTTTGTGGCAGTGGCCGGACTTGTGGGCAACATGATCATGATGTGGATTCTTGGAAAGGGCCACAAAAATCTCAATGTCAAAAGCGCCTGGCTTCATGTTGTGGGCGACACGCTTACATCCGTGGGTGTAATAATCGGGGCCGTCATCATCAGATTCACCGGATGGTACCTGATAGACCCTATTATCAGCGTCATCGTGGGAATCGTCATTATTGTGGGAAGTTGGCCTGTCATCAAAGAGGTCTTATGGGTCTTTCTTGAACTGAGCCCTCTTGATCTCCATGCCGAGGAGATTTCAAAGATGCTCTGCGGCATGAAAAATGTCCTTGGCGTCCACGATGTCCATATATGGTCTATCGGTCACGGGATACCGGCGTTTTCCGCGCATGTCCTTGTTGATGACGTTAAAATAAGCGAGACAGATGGTGTCAGAAAAGAGATAGAAGAAAAGTTGAGTGTCCTTGGCATTAAACATACAGTACTGCAGATGGAATGCGCGGAGTGCCAGGTAAACGGACTTTATTGTCAGATTGCCCCAACAGGTGAAGAGGGCCATCACCACCATTCATGAATGACATAATTTGCAGCTAATGAATGATATTTCAGGCGGCTTGCAGATAATCTTATAACCCTGGACCCTGTTTTCGATTACAATAATCAAATTTTGTTTTTATCGTTGAAGGCCACTTCCTGAAGAAATAGCCCTGCACCATCTTTTGATGAGAGGATCGGTAGGCTGATAGACGCTCGATTCACTGAGCTCAATGATGTCTTTTTGTATGAGTTGTTTCAGAGCCTTTTGGGTGGCCCCGCCGGAGAGACCATGACGGGATAGAAAAGCAGTTGAGTATGGTTTTGACGTAGGATCAAGCGCGAGGCCCATGAGAACTCGTTTTTCAGTCCAACCGAGGCCTGTCCATATCCCTTGGAAATCTGACGATTCAGCCTCCAGGAGTTCCCGGAGTGATTCTTTGATGATGTCTTCAGTGGCGGTTTTTTCTGTTTTGTCCCACACTATATGAGAAAGTTTCTGGACGTAATAAGTATGGCCTTCAACCTCATCGTAAACTTTTTCGGCAAGTGTGGACGAACAGTGTTTCTTCGTGTCGCGAAAACGCTGCGCGACATATTCTGCCAGAAACTTCTTTTCAATTTTAGAGAGCACAAAAGACATCGTCATCTTATAAAAGGGCCGTCGCTTGTCTGTGAACATTTCCTGGAGGACACGCCTTCTGCTGCCGACAAAGAAACAGGATATTGTCCTGCTTGCCTGCAGTTTTTCTCTCAGAAGCCCCTCGATCTCCTTGCTTTCGGGAAGTTCAGTGATCTCTTGAAATTCATCGAAGACGAGAAGGCATTGTTTTTTGTGTTTCTTGAGGTATTGTTCAAGACTGTCAAAGATGTCACCAATGAGAAGATCTGCCTTGACCGAGGTGTCAAAACTTGCCGAAACTGAAATCCCTTCAGGCTTGAAGTCAACTGAGGGGATTATCCTTGTGAAGAAGTTACGGATAGTTTTGAAAAACGTCTCAGGCGAAAGCGATCTGCCGATGCTTTTTGTTACAGATGACGCAACTTTTTCTATGAAATTATCCCTGCTGGTAACTGAAAGAAGATCGACGTAGATAGGAAGAAATCCCTCTTTATTAAGGTCGTCAAGAACACGCCATACAAGAGATGTCTTTCCGAGACGTCTCGATGAAATCATTACAACGTGCGTGGCGTTTCTTGCATGTTGTAGAAGTTCTTTAACCTCTGTCTCCCGGTCGCACAGTTTTTCTTCCGGTTTAACATATCCAAGGACAAAAGGGTTCATATGCTTGCTCCTTTGTGGATTATCCTAATAGAATTATCCTAATAGGATAATATGGAATTGTCAAGTGTTTAATGACCGACCAGCAGGAGCAAGGATACAGAAACATACGGTTACGGTTTAGATCAAGTACGGTCATTCAAGACATCCCGCACTTCTTTGTTGGATACTCGCGCATACTGTACCGAGTAGGCAATCCTTCTACGGCCAAGCTGGCGTTAAACCGCCGCGATGTTGCCGGTCTTGTCTATGATGTGTCGACCCATGGCATGCCGGGCCGCATGTGGTGTTGTGCCGCTCACCAGCGCGATACCGCAGACCTTGTTCCACCATGGCGGCAAGCCCCTGATTGCTTATAAGGAAATGTCCCGGACCCGGACCTTTCTCGAGGTTTCTACCCTGATAATGGCATGAGTAAAAAAAGGGCGTCAAACCAAAAGTTCGCGGTATTTTCTACTCCACCCCATGGTGTCAGCATAACGCCGGATTTGTTCCCTATAGCGATTTGGTTCATCAGTATGGCCATTTTTATCATCCTTCTGTGTATCAGTATACCAATTGCTATAGGAAAGATATGTTTTGTATAGTATTTAAACCAAGGATGCCGACGCCGACGAATGAAAGACACTGATCCATGACTGTAACAGGTCAACTATCTTATCGATGTTTTTTTGAAAAAAAGGTTCGGAAGATACAGAGAAATGTGTTATTGAAATAAATGGCAGCCATATCCCTCGATGGGAAAATACGAAAGGGAGGTTCAACGATAATGGAATCAAAATATGGAAAACAGATTGTTACGGAATTAAAAATGAAGCCTGTGAGTCCGGAAAAAGCCGCCAATTACGCCACATTCGCGAAACGCATACTCTGGATAGATGAAGATGTGGTGGAAGGGTCCTTTCAAATGAACTCCTCCTGGTACCTTCATCCCAGTGGTGCATCGAATACACCAGGACCACATTGGCACGATTGCGATGAGATTATCGGTTTTATCGGGAATGATCCTGAGAATCCCAGTGACCTGGGGGGTGAAATAGAATTCTGGCTGGAAGATGAGCAGCATATTATCACGAAAAGCTGTTATATTTTTGTTCCCAAGGGTATGAAGCACTGCCCGCTTATTGTAAGACGCGTCGACAGACCTATTTATCACTTTTCTACCGTGACCGCTCGTCAATACGAGGTGATCAAGGACGAGCAGTAATGTCCTCCCGGGACAATGGATGCATAACGTTGAAAGGCAGGGCGTGAGTGTAAGAAAGGTTGATTTTACCTACCTCGGCACTCAGTTGATTGCTCAGAATGTTCCTCTTCCTGATGCGTATCCCGACAAGTATCGCAGGCGAGCGGGGAGGGTACCGTACCCATTTATGAGGCAGCTGCCATCGGACGAAAGGCCTCCGTAGCACACGAGTGTCGTGATACCACAAGAGTCTTACTACCCACAAAATGGCCTGTTTAGAGGGTTGGGCCATCGGCAGGGATTGCAATTCCTCGGAATATGTTTGGTGATTTGGTAGTCCCGAAACGGATTGACAACGGCACTTCGTGGTCTTAAACTGACATAATATTGCTGTAAAATAGATTGGCGGAAAAGAACGGAGGAGACCCATGACGAGAAGGAAAAGGTTCATAATCGTCGTTATCTTATTTACGAGTCTGATTATTGGCGGTTTCACAACTGCCGGCTATTCTCAGCAGAGCTCAGAGACATCCAAAAAGCCTGCTGCAGCTCAAAAACAACCGGTAGAGAGGCAGCCATTCCAGAATCGTTTCCAGTGGCAGGCAGGGCTTGAAGTCATCGCAGACCTGAGGGCAGAACAGCTTACCTATACAGGCTCATGCCCAACGACTTTTATCTTCAAGGGCAGTATCTCTACAAACAGGGCCATGACTTTGCACTACAGGTTTCTCCGAAGCGACGATGTTCGGACAGTTCCAGTAACTCTTAAGTTAGGGAAAGATGAGAGAAAGGAAATAACCTATTCCTGGGAAGTTGCGGGAACAAGTGGGTCCCCGGAATTCAATGGATGGATAGTCCTTCAGGCTATCTATCCAACCAACATGAAGACTGTATCGAATGTAGTCAACTTCAAGGTTAATTGTACAAACCGGGAAGAAAAATCAACACAAGACAGCATAAAACAGCAGAATTTATCCGGTCCACAGCAGGGTCAAAACATGCCAGGACTCCCATTGAGTAATACCCCGGCTCAGTTGCCCCAAGGGAAAGGACCTGTGCCGTCCGGGCCTCCCATGATCCAACAAGGACAACCGTTAACAGGCGGTCTTCCTTTGATGCCACCCCCTCAGAGTGGACAAGGGCCAGGCGGTATGCCTGTGCCCCAACCGGGTCAACCAGGACAAGGACCAGGTGATATGTTATGCTTCAACCGGGTCAAAAAGGACCTATGCCCGGCAACACTTCAATGCCCTTCGGAATGAACAAGGACAAGCCATTGTGCTGAAAGAAGATTGCATTTCCTTTAATCCGGACACAACAACAATGGAGCAGACATCATTTGGGTGGAGGGTAATGGATGGCAGCCAGGTAGTATTCGGTTTCGATTTCGATAAGACCGAGGCGATGATTGCCCTCGCTACAATCAAACATTACAAAATGACGCAGTCCTGTTTTGTGGGACGCCCCGGACCTTCTTTCCATTATATGCTTGCAGGGGGTTCCGCGCCGGTTGGTTCTTTCAGGCCTATAGATTGTTCACCTTTTAATCCGGTAACAACGAATGTCAGGCAGATGAATGGCAGATGGAAGGTAGCCGACGGAAGCAAAGAGCTATTTGATTTTGGCGAAAAAAAAGATGAAGCGGATCAAACTATGGCCATTATCAAAAAATATGGTTTTACCTATTCCTGCATGATAGCAAAGGGCAAGGTTGAATACATATATATGCACAAGTGATGCCAATTCGCATTCAACATTTTATCATTTGATAGCGAATTGGCATCACCGCATTATGTGAACCCCTATCCTGGAAACAGAGGTTTGTCGGAAGATCATTGTTCTTATGCCGGTGTTTCCCTGGCCAGACTCTTTTTTCTCCACAGCATATAGATAGCAGGGTAGATGGTGAGTTCAAGGATCATGGACGTCACGAGACCGCCAACCATGGGTGCCGCGATGCTCTTCATTACCTCCGAACCGATGCCCGTATCAAAGAGGACGAAGATGAGCCCCATATCCGTGGCTACTGTCATGATTTTGGGTCTCAGTCGTTTTACCGCTCCTTCCATGATTGCGCCTTGCAGGTCTGCAATGTTTTTTAATCGTCCTTCTTTTTTCCATTTATCATATGAAAGATCGAGATAGAGGAGCATGACTACGCCTGTTTCCGCGTCAAGACCCGCAAGGGCGATGATGCCGACCCAGACGGCGGTGCTCATATGATATCCCAGGATATAGAGGAGCCAGAAGGAACCCACAAGGGAAAAGGGGACGGCGAGAAGCACGATAGCGGTTTTCACATAAGACCGGGTGCTGAAATAAATGATCATAATAATCAGAAGGAGCGTAAGGGGTATGACGGTTTTGAGGTGTTCGCGGATACTCTCCAGACGCAGATAATCACCGCTCCATTCGAGACGATAACCTTCGGGGATTTTCAAAGAGGCCAACCGCTTCTTTGCCTCTTTGATATAGGCCCCGGTATCCCCTCCGGTGTAGTCAATGTAGACGTATCCGGTGAGCATACCCGCTTCGCTTTTAATCTGTGTCGGGCCCTTTACTATTTTGATATCGGCGAGTTGCGAGAGAGGAACCTGAGCGGTGCCGGGTGCGGTTACAGCGGGCAGGTCCGGTTGAGTTGCTGAAAAGGAAACAGGAACAAGGACCCTTTTGAGAGTGTCTATGTCGCTTCGCAGTTCCCTGGCGTAGCGGATATTGACGGGATAACGCCCCCTCCCTTCGATGGTGGTGGTAATATTAAGGCCTCCGACAGAAGACTGGATAATACCATTGACATCATCGACGGTGAGATTGTAACGTGCCGCCTCTTCGCGGTTAACAGATATGTCGATAAAATAACCCGTATTTACCCTTTCGGCGTAGACACTCCGCGTATGGGGTACGTCCTTAAGAGCCTTCTCTACTTCGATTCCTATCCTCTCAATTTCATCGACGTGCGGACCGAATATCTTCATCCCCAGAGGCGTCCTGATGCCGGTGGTGAGCATATCGATTCTTGCTTTGATGGGCATGGTGAAAGCATTGGAGACGCCGGTCATAGCCAGGGCTTCGTTCATCTCCATGGTCAGTTTTTCGACAGTCATGCCTTTGCGCCACTGTGACCGCGGTTTCAAATTAATCGTTGTTTCGAACATCTCAAGGGGCGCCGGGTCAGTGGCGGTTTCAGCACGGCCCGCTTTGCCGAATACCTGCGAGACTTCAGGGAACCCTTTGAGAATTTTGTCCTGTTTTTGAAGGAGCGAAGACACTTCTGAAATCGATACACCAGGGGTAGTGACGGGCATGTAAAAAAGCGCGTCCTCGAAAAAGACCGGCATCGATTCATTACCCAGCTTGAAGAATGGATAGATGGTCACAGCCATAAGAATCAGCGCTCCGATGATTACTTTTTTATGAAACCTGAGGCAGAAACGGACGATGGGTTCATAAATCCTTTGCAACCAACGATTCACAGGGTTATCGCTCTCCGGGCGTATGCGACCCTTGATAAAAAGGGTCATCAGCGCCGGTGTAAGGGTAACGGCAAGACAGGCAGCGGCAAACATGGCAAAGGTTTTCGCGTAGGCGAGAGGTCTGAAGAGCCTTCCTTCCTGTCCCTGGAGGGTAAATACGGGCAGAAAGGCGACCGTGATGACCATGAGTGCAAAGAAGAGAGAAGGCCCCACCTCCTTCGCCGCCTCAATAATGATTTCAACCCTGCTCTTGTTTGCAAGTTCCGCTGATTTCACATCTTTTGGTTCGTCAGTTTCCCCTGTCGTCCTACGTCCCACGTCCCACGTCCTACGGGCTTCCTCCCACTCTTCCAGCTTCTTATGCGCGTTCTCCACCATGATGATAGAAGCATCAACAAGAACCCCTATGGAGATGGCTATACCGGAGAGGCTCATTATATTGGAGGTCACCCTCAAAAAATAGAGAAATATGAAGGAGATGAGGATAGCCCCCGGCAGGGTGAGGATGACGACAAAGGCGCTGGGGAGGTGAAGAAGAAAGACAAGACAGACGATACTGACGGAAATAATGAGAATAATAATTTCATTGCGCAAGGTGCCCACGGCTTTATAGATAAGATCGGAACGGTCATAGGTGGTAACGATTTTTACGCCCCTGGGGAGGCTCGGGGCAATATCGTTTTTGATCCTTTCTTTTACACGATCGATAACATTTAAGACATTCTCTCCGTGTCTGACGACAACGATGCCCCCTGCGACCTCTCCTTTTCCGTCAAGATCGGCCAAACCACGGCGTATTTCGGGCCCTAAGCGGACTTGAGCGATGTCCTTCAGAAAAACAGGGGTCCCTGATCCGTCGTTACCAACAGGAATGGTTTCGAGGTCTTTAATGCTTTGGATATACCCTCTGCCGCGAATGATATACTCTGCGCCGGACATTTCAACAACACGGCCCTCGATGTCGCTGTTGCTTCCCGTACTGCCTCAAAAACCCGTGTTATGGGTATGCCGTATGCGAGAAGCCGGTTGGGATCGACGGTGATCTGGTATTGTTTGACAAAACCGCCGATGCTTGCTACCTGGGCAACCCCCGGCACACTTTCAAGGGCGAGTTTCACATTGTAGTCCTGAAGGAACGCAAATCTGACAGGTCCTTATTCCTTCTTCATCAACCAGGGCATAGGAAAATCCCCATCCTACGCCTGAAGCGTCAGGGCCGAGAACGGGGTTTACGTCCGCGGTATTTTGCCTTTCACAGCCTGAAGGTATTCCAGCACACGGCTTCTGGCCCAATAGATGTCGGTACGTCTTTGAAAATGATGTAGATGAATGAGCTTCCGAGAAAGGAATATCCCCGCACCGCTTTGACCTGTGGCGCGGCGAGGAGCGTGGCGCTGATGGGGTAGGTGATCTGGTTCTCGACAAGATCGGGGCTTCTGCCCGGCCAGTCCGTGTAGACGATGACCTGTGTGTCGCTTTGATCGGGGAGTGCGTCAAGGCAGAATGTTTGATTGCCCAGTATCCCCATCCTACGAGGATGATGACAAAAAGAATTGTTACTAAGCCTGTTCTTAGCGCATAATTCGATGATCCGCCCTATCATTGCACGCCCTTCAGCTTCGATTCTGAATCGATGA
>CAWAOG010000037.1:0-16361 GCA_963783625.1 uncultured delta proteobacterium
CAAGATAGGAGAAGGTTACATTCTCCCCGACGACAAATTATCCTTGGCTCTTTTTATTTTGATGGATATTACAATACGAAAAAATTGACCTGGCGATTAGGATAGGTTAAAGACTCGTGCGAGAGTAGACAGCCATGATCTTCTTGCCGGGTAAAAGTGACTCTTATGGCTGTTGCAAACCTCTTTTATCGGTGGTCCTGTGTATCTACCAGGGATACTTGAACAGAGTCCAAAAGTCCGTGCCATAGCGCACAGGTACGTAGCCTTTTCCATAGAAGCTAAATTCTTTCTTCAGACCCCTTCATCTGAAACAGCGTTTTGACGGTCAGGCAATTATTGCGGGAACTATTTGGGTACCGTCGGATACTTTGCCTCGACCCAATCGTCCCAGCCGCTCTTCGGACTCTTACCTTTTAAATGATATACTTTTTCCCAGCCTGCCTTCAAATAGTCCGGTGTCAAACTGACACTCGCATTATCGTTCACTCAGGAACAATAAAGGATGATAGTCTTGTCTTTGGGGTACTTATTCATCCAGGATTCGAATTTCATGGGCTCTTCCCTCAGGGCCCCGGGAATCTTTTCTTTCCTGCTATCCCAGCCTTCATTGGAACTCACATCAATAATAATGACATCGGACTTTCCCAGCAAGGGAAGGAGTTGTTCCTTTGTCATCACATGCGTGTCATCTGCTTTCGACACACCATACGCAAGGACAATGAATACAAGTAGAACCATTGATACAACATGTTTAACCATAAGCATACTCCTTTTTCGGTTAGGAACCTTTTTAATAGGTCCTCATTTTATCACCAAGCACATCCCGTACAGGATTAACCCTCTCCCGGTAATCGAGAACATGGCGGGCGGGCCACACCTCATAATGCTGACTTATTATAATACCGATCAAAGCCATTTGCCAGTAGCAAGATCATCATTTAATAAAACAAATATTTATTTCGAGTGTGTAATAAGGTAAGATTTTCCAGAATTGCTTCGTTTTTCTGTAATGGAGGTTCAGTCAAAGGTAAAAAACAGTATAAGTTTTCAGTGTCACCTCGCGAATGACGATAGCGTGTCCAACAGAGGACCACGCTTCAGAAATTTTTTGAGACCATGGGGTTTATTTTATATCGTTTATACATCATGAAGGGAGAGTTTAAAAAGGTGTCAACAAATCAAATTGTGAAAAGTGTATGCGGTCTTTGCGGTGGCGGTTGTGGAATGCTCATCACGCTCAAAGACGGACAGCCTGTTGACGTGAGCGGGGACCCTGATGGCCCATCCAACCGAGGGGGACTTTGCAGGGTCGGTCAGGCCTCTCTTGAGTATCTGACCAGTCCTGCCCGCTCTGACAACACCCCTCAGGAGAACGGGCAAGAGGGGTGAAAACCAGTGGGAGAAAATATCCTGGGATGAAGCGTTCCGGTTTGCCGCAGATGGACTGACCCGCGCGAAGGCGGAGCACGGCGCTGAATCTGTTACCATCATTCACGGAGCGGCCAAGCCCTTCATCGACACCCTGGCGGTTAGGTTTGCCAATGCTTTCGGGACACCGAATGTTGTTTGTGCTGACCATGTCTGCGCGGTCCCAAGGCTCCTCGGAATGGAATTGACCTTTGGTTTCTCGCCGTCTCCCGAGTTCGGCCATCCACCCGGCTGTGCAATGGTCTGGGGCACAAACAGAGCGGAAACGGGTATCTTCAGAAACCGTGAAATCCTTCAGGCCCGATCAAAGGGATCAAAAATTATTGTTATAGATCCTCTCAGAACACCCTATGTGGACTCGGCAAACCTCTGGCTGCAGCCAAAACCAGGGACTGATTTGGCCCTCGCCCTTGGGCTCCTCAATGTGGTAGTAACGGAGAATCTTTATGACGCTGATTTTGTCAAAAAGTGGACCGTCGGCTTTGATACGTTGAAGACACATCTGATGGACTTCTCTCCCCGTAAGGTTGCAGATCTCACCTGGGTACCGGAGGATCTCATTATAGGGGCCGCCCGACTCTATGCCACGTCCGGCCCCTCCTGTATGGCTCTCGGTAATGCCCTCGATGGGACTCCTGACAGCTTCCAGACATGTCGCGCAATCGCAATGCTTATGGCAATAACCGGGAATCTCGATGTCCCCGGGGGCGAGGCCCAAAACGCCGGCACAGGTTTCCGGTGGTGTGACACAGAAGCCCACAAGGGGCGCATTCATGGACGGTGGTCTGAACAGATGGAATTGCGGCAAAGACTGGCGCCTCAACAGAAACAAAAACTTGCGCCTCATCTGCTCCCCGATTTCCGGTACAACACACCATCCACTTTCGTGAAATCAGTCCTCGATGGTGAACCATACCGGACCTGCGCGGCCTTTGTCCAGGCTTCCAATCCTCTTTCGAGCTGGAGTAACATCATGAAAGTCCGCGATGCCTTCAATAACCTGGATTTTCTTGTTGTATCCGACCTCTTTATGACACCGACTGCTGCCATGGCGGATGTCCTCTTTCCCGTGGCCACTTTTCTTGAGTTTGACGGGGTCAGGATGGGAGCGGGAGGCGGGGTGGCGCAGTGCCAGCGAAAAGTCGCCCAACTCGGTGACTGCAGATCGGATATTGAGATAGTGAACGGATTGGCCCGGGCGCTTGGCCTCCAGGAATTCTTCTGGGATGATCTGGACAGTTTCTGGAATTATGTGCTGAAACCCGCGGGAATTACCTTCCGGCAACTCCAGGAGATGGGGAGCTTCCGGGAGACAAGGTCCAACAAGTATAGAAAATATGAAGATCAGGGGTTTATGACACCAACGGGCAAGGTCGAGCTTTACTCAGAACAACTTGCAAATCTGGGTTTTGACCCCATGCCGACATACCGGGAACCTTCGCTTTCGAGCGACATAAGGACGCTCACAGATGAGTATGACCTCATGTGTACGTGCCACAAGGTGATGCCCTATCAACATTCGGGAGGACGACAGATAGAGCGGCTCCGGGAAACGCACCCAGACCCTCTCGTCATTATCCACCCTGATACAGGGCAACGAGAGAGGGATAGCAGAAGGCGACTGGGTCTTCATCGAATCAAAAACGGGTAAGGTGAGACAGAAAGCGCGTCTCTCGACTGCCGTGGCCCGGAGAGTAGTTGTCGCGGAACATGGCTGGTGGTATCCGGAACAAGGACAGGAAACATTGTATGGTTTTGCGGAATCGAATTATAATGCTCTGACCGACGATGGTCCGCCCTTTAGCCCTGAAGTAGGATCCTTCACCGTGAGAGGCATAGCATGTAAGGTATACAGGGCCGAACAAGTCTGAGCGGTGCATAGCGAGCTTGTCCAATTTCTGCGTTAAGCCGTGAGCAGAGGAAAGGTGGTAATACCCCTTGGATATCCAAAAGTAACAAACGGGATATATAATATTGAGGTTCTTATCCAGACATTCAAAAACTTGGGAAACCGAAAGGAGGTTTTGCTATGAAAACAAATGCTGAAGCGCAATGCGCTGCAATGTCCGGGGTCCATGCGGGACAAGGCCTGCACAAGTGAAAAAAAGAAGGGAAAAAGCGCAAAAGGATGCCCCACCGTATCAAAAAAAACGCTCCTTTCCCGGGCAATGAAAGAGTATGGCAAAAAAGATATCCATAAATTCGCCCGTAACGCATCTATCCAGGAAGGGGAATGTTATGCCGGCCGTGATAAAAAACCCTATACCATGCATCCGGTAAAGCCGAGAATACTTGAAATATGTGAGTTTGCCGAAAAGATGGGCTATAAGAAGCTGGGCCTTGTTTTTTGCGGAGGACTTGCAAGGGAGGGCGAGGTCGTTTCCCGAATATTGGAAAGCCGAGGTTTTGACGTCGTTTCAGCGATGTGTAAGGCTGGAGGTGTGCCTAAAGAAGAGATCGGAATTCAGGAAAGCGAGAAAATTCATATCGGCGACTTTGAACCCATGTGTAATCCCATTTTTCAGGCATATGTGGTGAATGATGCCAAAACGGATTTCAATGTTTTGCTCGGGCTCTGCGTCGGCCACGATTCCCTTTTCTTTAAATACACTGAAGCTCCCACGACAGTACTGGCCGTAAAAGACAGAGTGACGGGACATAATCCTCTTGCGGCTGTCTATTTAAGCGGGAGCTACTACTCATGGCTTGATAAACCGTAGCAGCAATCTATCACGCAATTGATTTTTTGCAGAATAGATAAATCTGCTTCAGAAAGATGTTGATTGGGTAACGATTATCCTGAACAGTATATTATTCGTTATCCTTCTTTGTAAATTTGCCTTCAGGCGGCATTGTCCGTTTCCCTGACTTCAAACTGATGGAGTTCGTCGGACAAACCCCTATGCAGGTGGCGCAGGCAAAGCAGTCCGGTATTGTCTTCCGTTCACGCTTGAGGATTGCCTCCATAACGGATGACGGACATGCTTTCGCGCAGGCTTCACAGGCGATACAGGTATCATAGTTTACCTGTATTTTGAAGATGCTTATCTTCTCAACAATCCAGCCCACAAGACCAAATGGGCAGAAGAGATGGCACCATGGACGGTATATGAAGAGACCGGCAACGAGGACCGCTCCGATAAATATCCAGCCATAGACCGCGACAACAGAGGGTTTATAAATTTTAAAAGGATCGACAGCACCGATAATATCAAAACCCCACGCAAATGCAACAATAGCAAGAGCGCAAAACGTGGCGATACGGATCGTGTTGGTCACGACAAAAGGAAGTTTTATTTGAAAGAACATGCCCGTTTTATCGTTTTCGCTGCGATTCAATCGGAAAATGGTATCCTGAAGGGTGCCGAACTGGCACCCCCAGGAACAGATAAATTTGTTGGCGAGAAAAACTGTAACAAGGAAGATGGTGAGAGCAATCATACGGGGAGGGAAAATGACCCCTTTCGTTCCCAAAAGAACAACAGCATCCTTCACGGTACCCATGGGACTTGGATCTGAGCCAAGGATGACCCCGAAAACCGCGACTGCGACAAGGTAGAAAGTTCTCCGAATCTTCGGTGTAATCAGCCCTTTCCGCATATACACAAAAACCATTATTAAGAATCCGATCCAGAGGGCAAATTTAATAGGTATGAGCACCCAGTTCTTAGATGCAAACTCCTCGTGTATAGCCCCTTCTTTCGTTACCTTTGAAAGCACTCTTCTTTCGGTATACCGCTCTGTCCAATTGTCTTTTGAAGATCTTCTTTCACGGTAATACCGAAGACCTCCTTGAGGACCTCTTTTGACAAACCGTTGACTTTTCCGAATTCCTCAATGGTCATACTTTCCGTTATGGAGAGTGGTTTCTGTTCTTTAATCTCTTCCTTTTTCCCGCCCATGAGTCGATTAGACAATGAAGAAAGAAAGACCACGGCAAGAACAATTACCAGAAACAAAGCTGCCACTTTTGTTCTATTAGGTTTTTCCATTATGCTCTACCTCCGGTATAATATTCGCAGGGATTCTTAAAAATAATATCGTGCCCTGAATTCTATCTTATAGTCATTCTGTTTTTCCCCGTACTCGCTTCCTCTGGTGCCGGATATGATCGCTGTTGCTAAACGTAACTCCAGATTAGTAATGCCAGTATACATTAATTCCGGCGTTATGGAAAAACTTTTGTCATCAACATTGGCGATAAACGTCACGGCAGGGGTATAATAAACGATATCAAAGGGCTCTTTCTGGCTCACGCGCAGGTAAAGATAGTTTTTAGCGGGGTTCATTTTGCCGTAACCACTCTGGAAAAGCACTTCAGCCTTGTTTAACTGAGAGACATTCCCTGTAGTGATATACCGGTTGTAGCCTTTATCGATGAAAGAAAAATAGTCTTCCATCTCTCCAGCGCTGAATCCCGTGCCATTATGGTAATATTCAACAATGAACGTGGTGTCTTTCTCGGTGAGGTACCGCAAACCGATAAGATAATTCTTCGCGTTATATGTAGTCTGGTTCACAATCCCATTACTATCGGTGTATCTTTTCTGATACCCGTTGATGAGTGAAAACTCGCCATGCACTTCCAGGTTCGCCGTTATGTTCCGTGAGAAATCGAATCCGTACCGCGTCGTTCTGCTTCCGCCCGTAAGAAACATAAGATCGATATCAGTATTATACAAAAGGAAGTAGAATTTTGCAGCTCCGTTCAAGTGGTCTACCTCTCCGAAATCATCATTTACGTCTGAATAGACCGGTACAAGAACCGGTGTGAAAGAAAATGTTTTGAGAGGCCCCGTGAAGCTCTTTGTGTAGTCCGCAGACGCAACGATAATGCCCTCCCGGGAGAGTTCAGGATCGTTCGGGTCTTTCGGTTTGTCGAGAAAAGCCGCAGGGTTCCATGCATAACCTTTCCCCCAGTTCAACGTCTTTTTACCAAAGTCGAATGTCAGCGATGACGAAGGTTTCAGTGATCCGTATCCTTCCATGATGTTGAACTTCGTAATCTCTCCCTGGTCAAAGTTGATGTAACTCGCATATGTTTTTGCGTACAGCTTAAAGATGTCCTTCTCCAGGCTTCCTTCCAACTGAACCCCTGCTCTATACTGGTCCGCTGTCGCCCCTGTTGTCCGGTCATAGAAATTGAGCTTGTAAAGCGACGAGTTTTTGTCAAACCCAATAAGAGAAGGGATAAACTCCAGATAGCCCGAAAAATAATACGGTTTTTTCTCAACCTCTGAGATATCGAAGGTGTACTCTTCGGCATGGGCAGGGGACCAATGGGCGAGTGGTGGAAGACAAGGTGCCACAAATAAAAAACAAGTAAGCAAGAGTCTGCAAATACCCCTGGATCTTGAACTTTTCGCCGATGCACCGGAGAACAAGTCTTGGGCCTTGAACCCTGAACTCATCATTATCTGAGCGAATCCACTTTGGACATAAAGGGAAGGGTAAATACTTCATCCTTGAAATCCCTCTTTTTTATCTTCGCGAATATCATGACCGATTTGTATCCCTTATAGAGAGGGCTATCAGTTTCGAGGACCGCGGGGCGTACAATGCCTCCTCCAAAATCCTTTATGTCTTTATAGTAAAGGGTCTTAATGAGCATACCGGCCTCGGTGAGGCATTCTATCTTCATAAGTGTGGAATTCGTTTTGTCAACCCACATCTTGAGTCTGTCGTAGGCCACTGTCTTTGTTTTTGCCTTCAGGTGAAGGAGGTATTCCTTTCCCTGCTCCTCGACCTTTTCCACGTTATATTCGACGGAAAAATCAAAACTAAGTATATCTGCGTTATTGAAAACACCGCCTACTACCGACTGGAGACTGGTAATTCTCGTCGGCTTTCCCACATTGGGAATATAGAGCCACATATTCTCATCGAGACGTAGTGTGGTCCGCCCTTTTTCGCTTGCCGGTTCGAGAAAAAGACCTGCCACCTTATCTTTCCCTTTCTTCACAGTGTAGTACACATATTCCTTTTTCTTTCCGTCCGGCTCGATGTTGATGATTTTTCGGTAGGATTCATAGGTCTCCGGATTCAGATTTCTGTCTATCTGCTCAAGAAGCTTAGTGCCATCTACCGCAAACGCAGGTGCCGCTAAAAATATTCCCATTAACACTGCTACTAATGTTTTTAACATAGTCTATCTCCTTTCAATCTATATTGACACAGTGCGTCCCTGACGACAAGGGAAGTGATCATATTTTGTTGATGTCTCTTTCTATTACACATGTCTCAGCGCCTCAATGGGTTCCATCCTGGACGCCTTGAACGCGGGTTGTAAACTCCCCAGAACAGCCACAATAATGACGATAATGGAAACAGTGATGATATCGGAAAGCTGGACTGCAGGAGCGAGGGTAATCAGCCCTCTACCGAAATTGAAAACGTATCTTGACAAGATTCATTATGAAAACTATACCAAGGCCCACTATGTTGCCGATAAAAACTCCGAAGACACCAAGCGAAAAACCTTCTATGACAAACATGGAGAGGATCTTCCCCGGCAGAGTGCCAATGGCGCCGATGGTTCCGATCTCCCGTATCCGCTCATAGACCGCCATAATCATAACGTTCATAATACTCACAAGGACGATGGCAATAAGCATGAGCTTGATGAAGAAGGTCATAACGTCGATCATCCGGGCAATGTTATAAAACGGGGAGAGCTGTTCCCAGGTGTGTACCTCGAATATGGATTTGCCCTGTTTGTTCATCTCCTGGCCGAGCGCGACTTCGAGTTTCTGATAGACCATCTTCATTTTGCTGAAGTCCTTCAGTCTGATCGCTATCTCGCTCACCTCTCGCTCGTCCATGCGGAGTATTTCAACGGCATCGTCAATATGAACGTAGCCGTCTCTTCCACCCGGTCCGGTGGCGCTATCAAGGACCCCGCCGACTTTCAACTGTTTGCCGTTCACCGAGCCATCTTTATTGGTGGCAATGACCACAATCATGTCGCCCACTTTCACCTTCATACCCCTGGCAAGAAGGTCCGGGATAAGGATCTCCCCTTTCTTGATGGCCTTGTCTCCTTCACTCACCCGTCTTATGAGAAGAGGGACTGTCGCTATCTCTTTTTCAGGGTCTACACCGTTGAGACGTATATTTGTTGTTTCCATGAAGTTGCTGAACATGCCACCGAATTTCACCCGTGGTGATACAGCCTCTACCTCCGGTATGGATTTCAGGGCTTGTTCCACTTTGGCCACGGCCTGTGGTTTCAAGTTCATATTTAAGGGCAGGTTGTCGATAGACGCCACGTAGCCCTTCTGGTGGACCTGTATGTGGCCGATCATGGAATCGGTGATCTCTCCGATCATGATATTTTTGAATGAAGCCTGAGGCTGCGACAAAGACAAGGACAAAGATAATACCTATCGCCACGAGCGAACCGGTAAGGATGGTCCGACGTTTGTAACGTATGAGGTTTCTGATTGCTATCTTAAAAAGATTACCCATTGTTCTTCCCTCCCTTTGTCTGTTGTCCTGTTATCTGTCCGTCCTCAAGAGTATAGAGGATCTCTGCTTCCCCGACGATTTTCTGATCGTGGGTGGAAAAGACAAAGGTCGTCTTGTACTTGTCACGCATGTGCTTCATAAGCCCAATCACCATGTACGCTGTTTTGTGGTCGAGATTTGCCGTCGGTTCGTCGGCAAGGACAAGTTTCGGGTTCGTCACAAGCGCCCGCGCTACGGCTACCCTCTGCTTCTGCCCTCCCGATATCTGGTCAGGATACTTCTTTTCCTGTTCCAGCATCCCCACAGCATCGAGGACTTTCATAACCCGCTCCTTCCGCTCTGCCGGTGGGATATTCTGGACCATAATAAGAGGATACTCGATATTCTCATAGACGGTAAGGACGGGGATAAGGTTGAAATCCTGGAAGATAAACCCGATATTTGTGCCTCTGAAGGCAGCGGCCTGCTTGCGGTCGAGTGACGCCACATCAGTACCTGCCACGGTGAGAGTGCCTTTCGTAGGCTTGTCGAGACAGCCGATAAGGTTCAAAAGCGTTGTCTTCCCGCTCCCTGAAGGCCCAACAAAAGAAACAAACGACGCGGGGTCAATCTCGAAGCTCACCCCGCTTAGAGCGGTTATATTTACTTCTCCTGTATGATAATCTTTTGCTAAATTCTGTGCTGTAATTAATGACATAGTAGTCTCCTTTCGTAAATGTTTTTACTGCTATTTCCCATCACTGACACTGAAATTTCTATTTTTCAAATAAGCCTCCATCAGATACCCGACAGCAATAAACAACGGCAAAGAGATCAAGGTCCTCACCAACGTAAATTGTATGCCGAGATAGCCTATCTCCATGCCGAGCATGGGGATTTTCAGGGAAGAAAAGGCACCGAGATAAATGAAAATATTTCTTATACTGGCGCCCTTTTTGTAGAGCATATATGCCACCGGGAAAGCGCCGTAAAGGGGGCCAGCCTGCAACATGGCCAGCAGAACCACCAGGAAAATCCCTTTTGCACCTGAGTCCTGGCCGATGTGCTTTTCAATTTTCTCTTTTGGAAACCAGACATCAAAGAGACCGACGATGATAAACAGGAAGGGTATGAACGTGATCATCTCAAGAAAATAGGTAAGAAAGTTCCTGGAAACCGCTTTACCCGGTTCAAAACCGATAACAGAAAGAAACAACGATAAAACAGAAGAACAGGACAAGCCAGATATACTTTTTGTGTTTCATCATATCTTTCATAATATCCACCCCACGACGATGCCGATTGCAATGGCGGCAAAAAAGTTGAGAACATTCCGGATAAAGGCTACTTTCTTGCCGAAGTACCGTGCCTCAAGAGGAAAAGTCATAACCCCCACCATCATTAGAGTTGTCATAAAGGTGGCAACGACAGCATAGGATGCCCCTGCCCTGATGAGAGTGCCTGCGATAGGATATGAGATAAAACCGGGAATAAGGGTAATCGATCCCACAATAGCCGCAATGCTAATACCCACGAATCCTGACTGACCTCCCAGATAGTGAACGATGACATGCGGTGGAATAAAGTACAAAAAGATGCTTATGAGGGCCAGAATATTAATAAAGGGTAAGGCTATATTCCTGAACATCATAATCCCTTTTTTTACCCCTGCGATGGTTTTCTTTTTATCCTTAAACCATGAGACTATAAAAAGTATTACACACAAACTGATGAAGACATACGCTTTGGCAAACAATGGTCATCCTCCTTTCTATCAAAGGGGCTCACGCCTGCCACCCGCATGGGTGGTCGCCCCCTCCAACAGCAAAGCCGGCTGGAGCCACCCCCTCTCGCTCAAGAATGAGCTGATGGGGATATATCAGTCGTTCCATTCATCCTTGCTAAATAAGAATATTGATTACAACATCGCAACGATTTAACGTCATTTTTCATTGTATCAGAAAATTCATCAACGTGTAATTGACTTAAGTCAAAATGCATATCCATACGGCACAAACCACGTGGACCTTAAAATCGGATTGCAACGAGTGCCGCATATCATCCAAATTTCATTATTTTCCTCAATCTGTTTTTTTATTTATTTACTCAATATCCTTTTGAGAAGGCTTATATTTTCAGCTCCCCTGCTCTCTTGCAGCAATCATGAGGAAAAACGGAAAAGTCTCGTTTTTTATTGTCTTAATGAAAAACGCCGCCTCCCTTATCAAGATCGGCGATATCGTAGCGCACATCAGGAAACAGGGGAACTTAATACATGCATACCTTTTACAAGATACTTCTTTGCCAGATCCCTGTAAACCTTTCTCGAGTATGCCCAGAAATCTCTGTCTTTCGCGGAAATATCACGCGTTTTTTTCGCGGGATTGCCGGCCACAACAATTGATGCGGGAACAGACTGCCCCTGTTTGACAACAGCGCCTTCGGCAACAACAGTCTCCTGACCTATTTCCGATCTGACACTGAGAATAGCCCCCATACCGATACCGGCATTTTCTCCCACACTCCTTGCGTGGACAATGGCCCCATGGCCCACAACGACGCCTCTGCCAATGGAACAACATTCTCCAGGGGGAGCGTGAACAATGACCCCTTCTTCGATAGTTGCTTCGTCCCCAATCTCGATAGTGCCGTAATCCCCGCGCAGGATTACACCATGGCCAATGTAACAATAGTTGCCTATTCTCACATCTCCTATCAGCAGAGCAGTTTCGCTGACATAGGTATCATCTCCGACAACAGGTTCTTTTCCGTCAAATCCGTAAAGCACTTGAGACCCCCTTGGTTTTTTCTTCTCATTCTATTTAAAGCTATGCCTGTCTCAATGTCAAATATCGGACACGAAGACGCAGTGAAATACGTACAGGGAGACATGATTTGATGCCTTCACTACTTCTTATAATATGACCACCATAATCCCGGATCCCGACAATCAGGGCCGGTTAAACCCAAATATTTCGTTAGAACCAACATCGGGTTGCCCTGGAAAACCGTCGAGAGGCGAGAAAGCTCGGTCTTTTGCCAAAAGGCAAAAGTTTCGAAGTCGAACGCGAGCGAATGTAGCCGCCGGAGCGAAATGAGCGTGTTTTCAACGGGTAATCCGATACCGGTGAATCCTAATGCATGATCTGGGTTAAAACAGCTATGGAGCAACAGTAACTTCGATCGGAAAGAAGGTTGTTGACAAATGGTTTAGCCCTGCCGGCTGTCTTGACAAAGCATAAGGGGGTGCTTACGGTTTCATAAGATAAGTGCGTAATCCATTTATATCGACGAGGCAGGGTTTTATCGGCTTATGTAAGCCGGAAATAATAATAAAGGAGCCGGAAATATGATTCACATGAAGAAATATATTTTTATCATTCTGTTTGTTGTTCTTTCGTTTTATTCACTGCCGCCTTATATGGGGCAGACCACATGGGGCATGGACCAACAACAGCAAAAGATGCAGGTGTCTCGCAAAAACCCGTCTTTGTTCCCATGGCTGATCCGGGAAAGAAGGTCCCCATCGGAAATGGTTATTATCTGATATACGGCTTCGACAAGAGACCCAAAATGGGTACAGTGATTATGAAGGTTGAGGCTTTTAACACCGATGGTAAAAAGGATACCACCTTTGAAATGAAGGCGGATGCCGGTATGCCATCCATGGGCGGCGCCCACGAGACGGGAGATAAGGCATTTGCGCTATCCAATAAAGGAGATTATCTCCTGCCTATCAACATTGTTATGCCCGGAGATTGGGAAATAAGGCTCACGGTCTCAAAAGAAGGAAAAGTCATCTTCAGGGGCAGATATAATTTCAATGTATAAAGCTCTCACCATATGCGCGGCACTCCTGTGTCTGGCAAGTCCGGTGAAGGCCGCTGACCAGCTACTCTTTTTTGAAGCCCAGGGGATCGCCGGCTATTCCTCCCAACTTGGGAAACCGATCTACTATTCCATGAACCCCGATGCGGAGATGCAAAAGCCGAGCGTGGGTTTTGATTATCTGAAACGGTTTTCCGGCGAGTCCGGAGATTGGGGAACCTTCGCCCTCCAGTTTCGCGCGGCTTTAACCGTAGACGGGATTGACGGGGCAAACTCTGTAACGTGGGAACCCCAGGTGTATAACGCCTATTTCAAGGTGAAAACCCCCGGACCTTATGTGTGGGTCGGGCACAACCGCCCAGCTTTCGGGATCGGCTCCTATTTCGACAGTCACGGTTTACTGCTGAGGACACTTCCCATTCAAGGCTTCGGGTATGATCGCGACTGGGGCGGAGGTCTTTATAAGGATTTCTCCTGGGGAGATATCGCGGCCACTCTCACCACAGGATCAGGCATGCCTGTATACACGAAGGGCAATTCAATGGGCGCCGCAAGGATTTCTTATGGTGTTCTGAGTCAGAGTAATTATAACATCGGGTTCTCCCTGGGTTACGGAAAGACACTTGATACTATGGGCTACGAACTGAGAGACCCGAAACCCCAGGAGATGAGGCTTGCCGGGCTTGATTTTACCATTCTGAGGAACCGGTTTGAACACCGCTTTGATGCACTCGCTGGAAGATGGCTCGATCAGGATACCTATGCGCTGATGTATCGGTTAGGCTTCAACGTGGACCCTGAGGGACGGCTGAAGATAGAGGCCCAGCCGACGTATTACAAATTCGGAGATGAAAAGAATTTTCTCATGGCGCTCTGCTTCTCAAGTCAGGTAACCTCGAATCTGACAATCCGTTTGACGCCCAGCTACGAAAGTTACACCAGGGACAAGAGGGTCGTCATGCAACTCTATTATTACAGGCCGATACTATGAAACCAAAACACATGCTGTCATCGCTCACAAACCGAATGAAGTCCATATTCCCCGCGGTTACAGGCGTTATTTTTGCTTGTCTTTTTACCCTGGCATTATGCACAGCAGTCTGGGGCGCGGTGGGCTGTGACCTCAATGACCCTGACCGTGACGTGGCACGACTATTCCCGGAATCAACAGGATACAAGACCGTCTATACCTCGATACAGAAAAAGGGCGGAGAAAAGCTCTTGTCCACCGTTGAAACACGACTCGGAGACAAATTCCACGGCATCTATGAGACCATCGACGTCCCCTATACGATTTACGAAATATTCGCGAATAAGAAAAAGATCGGCTACATACACGGAGTAAATCAGAAGGGCCAGTTCGGAGGCATCCAGGTATTTCTCGTCCTCGACCTCCAGGGGACTATAAAGGGCTTCTACATACAGAAAATGACAAGCCAGTACGCGGGCAAACTGCGCGACGCTAAATTCGGGAAACAGTTCGTCGGTCTTACCATTAAAGATTTTGGTCTCTATGATGTAATCTCAGGAAAATCATCGGGAAAGGTCGAAGCCATAAAAAACCCCGCTCCGGAGGCGGAAGCCGACTTCAGGGCAGCGCTTCGGGCCGCGAAAAAAAACCTCATTCTCATGGATGAATTTGTCTATTCCGCAGAGGCCAGTCCATCTGCGCAGGAGGCACCTAAAAAATGATCACAAAATTCCAGGTAGCATATAAAAATCTCCTCAGAAAAAAAGTCCGAAGCTCATTGACGATTATTGGCATTGCCCTTTCCGCATGGGTGCTCGTGAGTCTCCTCGGGTTTAACCAGGGGTATGAAAACTCGCTCAATAAGGACATCGATAACATGGGGTTTCAGTTGATGATCATGGCAAAGGGTTGTCCCTATGAGGCGGCCACCCTGATGCTGAAGGGAGGTACGGGACTGCGCTACATGGACGAGTCTATCATGAAGGACATTCTCAAAGAACCCGAGGTGGACAAAATCACGCCGATCCTCATGTCTGCCGTCTTTGATCCGAACAAAGGGGAGAGCGGGGGCATAGCCGCATATTTCGGGGTGGAAGCCAAAAGTTTCGCTGAAATGAAACCCTTTCTCAAGTTCAGACAGGGCGGCTGGTTTACCGATGAAAATTCCCATGAGGCTGTCATGGGTTTTGAGGCAGCGGAACTGGAACAGCGTGAAGTGGGTGACATGATCCTCATGCCTGAAAAGAATGTTCAATTCAAGGTGGTCGGTATACTGGAGAGAACAGGCACACAGGATGACGGGACCATTTTCGTGCCTATCAAACCGCTTCAGAAGATATTCGATAAACCCACCGAAATCACCACTATCGGCATCAAATTGAAAAAGGGTGTTGACAGCACACGTCTCGAAGACACAGTTGTATAAGCTTCCCGATGTCCAGGTCGTGAGCCTCGCGCAGGTGAAGGACACCATCATGAAGCTTATCTCCACGGCAAAAATAATGGTCCTCTCCATAGCCATCATTGCTATTCTCATTGCTGTTGTCGGCGTAATAAATACGATCCTGACATCGGTATGGGAGAGGTTCCAGGAGATCGGTATTTTGAAGACTATCGGCGCCATGCCCTGGGATATATTCCAACTGATCTGGACCGAGACCCTGATGCTCTGCTTTTCGGGCGGTGTACTCGGGGTAATCTTTGCACTGGCGCTCTCCAAACTGACCGATATAGCAGTGCGCCGTATTCTACCTTTTGCCCCCGGGGGCGGCCTCGTGCAGATTGACCTGAAGCTTGTTTTAGTCACACTGATCGGCATTATTTTTATTGGCCTTATCAGCGGCATCTATCCGGCATGGAGGGCCGGGAGAATCAGGCCCCTTGAGGCCATTAGAGGGGAGGCCGGCCGATGAAGCGAGAAAACTGCAGCTATCGAGATAACCAACCTTACAAAAATCTATCACCGTGGTATAGAGGAAATTATTGCGGTGAATGAGGTTTCGTTTCAGATCAATCAAGGAGAGTTTGTCTCCATCATCGGTCCTTCGGGATCAGGCAAAACCACGCTGGTAAACCTGCTTGGCTGCCTCGATAATCCTTCTTCCGGCGAACTTCGTCTTGGAGACCGCTCTATCTTCGGTAAAGCGAAACGTCTTTCCGAACGTGACTTGACAAAAATAAGGAGAGAAGCTTTCGGTTATATCTTTCAGAATTTCTATCTTATCCCGACGTTGAGTGTCCTGGAAAACGTGGTGCTGCCGCTAACGTTCTATTGTAAACCCGGCGCCAATGACGAAGCGCTCAAACTTTTGAAGCTTCTTGGGATCGACAACCGAAAGGACCACCTCCCCGGCCAGATCTCAGGCGGTGAGATGCAGCGAGTGGCCATAGCCAGGGCCATGGTAAACAAGCCCGAGATACTCCTTGCCGACGAGCCGACAGGGAACCTTGATACTAAACGGTCCGTAGAAATCGTTCAGGTACTTCGGGAGCTTAATAAGACAGTGGGGCTCACGATAGTCATGGTCACCCACAATCAGGAACTGGCCCGATGCGCGGACCGGATACTCGAGATGAGGGATGGCCATATTTCTCAGATCGAACACTGGACCGACGATACTGCAACGAAGATCGTCTGTCCTTTATAAAATTGATTGTCTGTTGACCGTAGAAGAACAGATAAAATTAA
>CAWAOG010000038.1:0-58748 GCA_963783625.1 uncultured delta proteobacterium
CGTGCCCCTTGGCAATCTCGACCTTATGCGGAGTACAGGCATCGCCACGGTGGATGATCTTGACTGGTGGCAGTCGGTGCCTTTGTCTTCAAACGTAACGATAACTCTCGTTCCCGCGCAGCACTTTTCGTCGCGCACCCTCTGGGACCGCGATCGGACTCTTTGGGGAGGCTTTGTTATCTCAGGGCCATCAGGGAATATATATTATGCCGGAGACACGGGATATGGTCCCCATTTCCGTGAGATCGCGCGCCGTTTTCACCGATTAGGATGGCAATCCTTCCTATCGCTCCATTCCGACCGCCAGAGGCCAAGGACTCTAATCGGGAATATCGCCCCGTGCTCCACATGGGACCGGCTGAGGCAGTCAAGGCGCATATTGATTTGGGAACACGTTCAGCATCGCCGCCCATTACCAGGTATTTCGTCTTGGAATCGAGGGGTTTGATGATGCTGTGAATGTACTGGTTGCATCATTAAAGGACCATAATCTGAAACCTGTCGCTTTCGTCGCCCCCGCGCTTGGGCAAGCCATTAAGGTACCTCCCATGCTTGATGCATCGCTGTCGCCGGAGGTAGGGCTAATTATGTTGGCCTATCCTTGGATTTAATCGACGCCGGTCGTTTGGCAGCAGTACATGAGGCCTTTGTTCGAAACTAAATGAGTTCTACATGAAAAACATTTCCACAGTACTCATGGTTCTTCTTTCACTGGTGGCAGCGCATGCTTTTGCTCTGGATCCTTCAGAGACAGTAAAAATTCAGTATTTAATTGCCTCCGTCGAAGCCCTGGAGGGGGCGAAATTTATCAGGAACGGGAGTGAGTATGATGCTCGCGCTGCTGGGGATCACTTACGCCTAAAGCTCAAAGTGGCAGGCAAAAAGGTGAAAACGGCAGAAGACTTTATCAAATTTTGCGCATCTAAATCCTCTATAACAGGCGAACCATATTTGATGCGGTTTGCAGATGGTACAACTGTAAAATCGGAAGTATATTTCAGCGACAAACTGAAAACATTTGCCACAAATAAACCATAGACGTAAATAAACACGCGTACCATCTAGTAGTATATGAGTATTCTCCGACAACGATACCTCTACGGGGCCTGTCCTCTTGAAGAGGGGCATAGGTAAAACTTTATTATATGCATGACAGGTCTGTTAAGTAATCGCGCTTTATTCCCGTCCTGAAGCCACAACCTGTTTGGCTCCAGTTAGAATTGGTATTACAATCCTGTCAGGTTGTGTGCTATGGCATAATGAATCAGTTCGCTGGTCCCTTTCGCGCCAAGCTTTTCTAAAATGCGGGTCCGAAAGGTCCGTATGGTGTTTGCGCTCAGATTGAGTTCCGCGGCTATTTCCTTCACCGCCTTTCCTGTGCCGATCATGGACAGTACTTGAAGCTCACGATCGGAGAGGTTTTCGTGGGGAGGTTTTTCCGTATCTGACTCGAAATCAAAGACCATCTTTTCGGCAAAGGCCGGGCTTATATATTTTTTTCCTGATAATATTTTCCTCACTGCCTGCAGCAGTTCATCCGGTGCGCTTCCTTTTGTAAGATATCCCTGCGCGCCAGCCTTTATTGCACGGGCGGCATAGTTCTCTTCGGGATACATACTCAGCATAAGAACGGGAAGTTTTCGTTTTAGTTTTTTAATTTCCTTGAGGACTTCCAGTCCATTGATGTCGGGGAGCGAAATATCGAGAAGGACAATGTCGTAATCATTGTTGCTGATCTTGCCCAGCAGTTCATAGCCTTTGGAGCATACATCGATTGTCGCATCATCAAAGCCTTCCGAAATGATTTCTTTCAGGCCTTTGAGCACAACCGGGTGGTCATCGGTAATAATAGCACGAAGCATACCTCAAGCCTCCTCTGGCGGCTTTTTCCGGCACGCTTCATTGTTCTGGTATTCTTTTCTTTCCCTTCATTGAGCGGAACACTCAAGGTAACTATTGTTCCTTTCCCTCTCATACCGATAATGGTGAGGTTTCCCTCTATGGCATATGCCCGTTCACGCATGCCCGTTAATCCGATAGACGTACGGTCCATGATCTCTTTTTTTGTAATGCCTCTCCCGTCATCCCTGACTTCCATAATGAGTTTATCTCCCGTATTCTGCAGGAGTACTGTAACATTTTTTGCGCTCCGCGTGGCGGGCAATATTGGTAAGCGCTTCCTGGCAGATACGAAAGACCTCTGTGGAAATTTCCCTGTTGAGGACTATCCGTTGCGGCATTGAAATAAACTTGCAGGTAAAGTACGCCTTCTTCTCAAAGTTTGTCTACCACTAATCTTATTGCTTCACTGAGGCCGAAATCATCCAGAGCAGGTGGTCTCAATGCCATCGAAATTCTTTGTACGGAACGAATGGCGTCATCAATAAGCGCAATTGTTGAATGCAGTCTTTCTAAAATCGATGTGCTCTCTTCGGGCAATCGTCTTTCTATCCAGCGATATCCATTTTCATGCCCGTTAAGGCCTGTCCCAATTCATCATGGAGTTCCCGGGAGAGAGAAGCCCTTTCCTGTTCTCTGATTTTTTGCAAATGCTTTGTGAGGTTCCGTAGTCGTTCCCGGGATTCCTTCAACTCGTCCCCAATGATTGTACGTTTAGCTATTTCCTGCTTTAAGTGACTTATTTGCTTCAACCAATTGCGCTGTCCGCTCTTTTACACGTCTCTCCAGTTCCTCGTGCGCTTTCCGGAGTTCTTTTTCGGCCCGTTTTCTGATTGTGATATCACGGATATTGCACTGGATGACCTTATGGTGGTTTACCGTGTACGTATTGCTGACAAATTCCACATCAATCTCCTGCCCGTCTTTTGTTGCGAGCGGTAAATCTTCATAACGGACATATCCTTTATACTGCAGCTCGGTAAGGGCAGCCTTACTTTTCTCAATGTTTTTAAAGGCCCCTATCTCCCAGAGCCTCTTCCCTGCGAACTCTTCATAGGTATAGCCCAGCATGTCTATCAGGAACGGGTTCACATCATCTATCTGACCTGTTTCTGCATTGAGGATCAGGATCCCGTCCTGGGCCGCCTCAAAGAGCCTCCGGTAACGCGTCTCGGAAGCCTTAAGAGCTTCCTCTGCCTTCTTGATCCGCACCATTGACTGGATCCGTGCAAGGAGTTCTTTGTTGGAAATGGGTTTTACTATGAACCCGTCGGCCCCTATATTGAGTCCTTCCACCTGGTGATCGGATGAGGTCCGAATACCTGAGGTGAGGATTACAAAAATGTCCTTCAGGTCCTCGTCCTCCTTGATCTGCCTGCATGCCTCAATACCGGAGATATCAGGGAGCACCACATCCAGCAGGACCAGATCGGGACGATGGGCGCGGGCTGCCTCGATGCCTTCCCTACCCGTTGAGGCCTCAAGTACTTCATACCCCGCTCTCCTGAGGACCATAGTGGTCAGGAGGAGAAGTTCGGGGTTATCGTCGGTGACGAGTATTTTGGTTGTATTATCTATTTTCTTGTCCTCTATTAAGTCAATATAGGCAGCAAATATGGTACTGTCAACCTTAGAAAAAAATTAATAATTTTCGACGGTTGTTGTTGTGGAAGAAAAATTCCGGGTTTCTCCGCACAAGAGGTCAGGGCAGGAATATTCCGTTATACAGGGTTGTGTTAAAGCCTCGGTATTAACTCTTGTTATCGAGTACCCGCCGTATCGCCCCAGCCAGTTCCTGTTTCCCAAAGGGCTTCATAAGGAATTCTCTGATCCCTGCTGCCTGTGCCTCTTCTGCTGTGATTGTCTCGCTATTACCGGTAAAGAGAATGATCGGGATATCCCGCCGAAGGGCCAGTAATTCCCGGGCAAACTGTATGCCCGTCAAGGCCGGCATGGTCTGATCGGTAATGACAAGATCGAATTGGGAGGGGTCGTCAGAAAAGGTCTTTAAGGCTTTTATACTGTCTGTCATTGAAGTCACTTTATAGCCCAGCCGCGTGAGCGCGGCATGACCCCATTCGACAAGCAGCGCCTCATCATCGAGAAAAAGGACCCGTTCACTCCCTCCGGGACTCTCGTCAGGCTTTCATTGACTCTGATATTACATCGGACTTTATCTTCGGGAGAAATACCCGGAAGAGAGAACCAATCCCTAATTCGCTCTCAACAGTGATAGTTCCGTGGAGGTCAATTACGATACCATATACCACAGCGAGCCCCATACCTGTGCCCTTGCCCACTTCCCGTGTGGTAAAGAAGGGTTCAAAGATCCTTTTCATCACTTCCGGAGTCATACCGTTACCAGTGTCCTTGACTACAAGCTGGATATATTCCCCAGGCGTGATGTCCAGGTCAAATACGGGGGTGTCGGGCTGGAAATCTATATCGTTGAGATTAATCTCGAGGGTTCCTCCTTTATCCTCCATGGCCAGAGCAGCGTTGGTGGCAAGGTTCATGAGCATCTGCTGTATCTCTGTGGGGGACGCGAGGACCGTATCCAGGGTTGCCGTTGTCTTGAAGACGATTTTAACAGTACTCGGGATTGATGCCCGCAGAAGTTGAATAGTTTCTGTAATGAGAGGGGTAAGTGACATCGGGCCACGTATATAATCGGATTTCCTGGAGAATGAAAGGATCTGTTTTACGAGGTCACGGCCCCTGTGAGCGGACTTCAGGACATGACGGAGATTTTTTCCCTCCTGACAGCCTTCGGGAAGGTCCTCGATGACCATCTCCGTAAAGCCCATGATAGCAGCGAGAAGGTTGTTGAAGTCATGGGCAATGCCCCCGGCAAGGGTGCCTATGGCTTCCATCTTGTGGGCTTGACGGAGCGCCTCCTCGGTTTTTTTGTGCTTTTCCATTTCAATCCGAAGTTCATCATATGCATCACTCAACTCCGCGGTCCTTTGCTGCACGCGTTTTTCCAATTCGTCACGGATCTTATTGAGCGCTTCTTCGGCCTGCTTGCGCGTGGTGATCTCATGCGCGTAGATGCGGGCCGCTTTAAACTCAGGGACAAACTGAACGGTCTCACCGAAAATCCTGCCTTTGACAATCACCTCGCGGAATAAGGTCACAGAGGTTTTTTTGTCCCAATCCCGTAAGATTGTGTCCAAATCCTTTGGCAGAAAAAGAATGGAATCTTCTTTTTTCAACGCAAGTTCTTTAAGAATGCTTAATGAGGCTGGATTGCTGAAGATGACCGTGCCGGTTGCATCTGTCTCTAACACTGGATTCGGATTCAGACGAGGAAATGAAGCAAGCTTCTCGATCTTTTCCTCCACCTTCTTGCGCTCGGTAATATCCACCATGACGACAATGATGCCGATAATTCCCCTGCCAGTGATAACTGGGCTCGCGCTCAATAGAAAGGAATAAATATTGTTTTTCCCATCCTTGAAAGTGACTTCAATCGCGTGATGGCTATTGTCACTCATTGCAGAGAGAAGCACAAAAAGTGTCCCATCGGAATAGCGGAGTTGAAATGCATCATCAAAATCCTGAAAGATTGGGCTTTTACTGAAAAGTTCATTGCTCGACTGACTTGCGCGGATGATACGGCCCCTGGGTGTCGCAAAGAACAAATATTTCCGCAACTTGATTAAGGATTTCCGATATCAGTTTATCCTCTTTCAGCATCTCTTCGTTGCGCTTTTGCTCCGTCAGGTCCGTAATCACCATACACACCGTGCCCGGCATATCCATATGCTTGAGGGTGTTTATGGAAACTAAAACAGGCACATAATTATTGCCCACGGTCTGTAAGGCCAGTTCTGTCTTACTGTTGCCCTTTAAACCCTCCTTAAGCAATGCCTTAAATAATGGAAGGTCTGTTGATGAAAAGTATTGGTAGATTGAGGATCCCATTACTTTTTCCAGAGACCCCCGGACGATATTCGTAAAACGTTGATTACAGAATAGGATCGTACCGTCTGAGGCTAGGGTAACGGCCCCTTCGTTCATGGTTTCGACCATTATTCTGTAAGGATGATCGGCGCCCGATAGCGTAAAAACCCGATCTCCCTGTGCCGTTTTGACGACCAGACCATCCACCTCGCCACTCAGGATAGCGCGCAAAGATTCCTCAGCTTCCGTCATTCGCGATGTGACGTCCTGCAGCTCATCCAAAAGTTGCTGACGTGTTTTATCCGCTTTTTTCATTGGTTCGTACTCATGAATTCCTGGGTTTCAGATCGATGCCGACAAGAAACCTTTCCGTATCCGACATGTCGCCGATGAGCCTCCTCAGTGGCAGTGGAAGTTTCTTGATGAGCGTCGGGGTGGCAATAATCTGCTCCCCCTTTGCCAGTTTGGGTTGCTGGTACATGTCTATCACCTTGAGCTCGTAGCAGCCTTCCAGGTATTCTTCACAGAGCTTCCGGACATTGGCGATAGCCCTGGTTGACTTTGGGGTCATCCCTGTAACATAGAGCCGAAGAATATACTTTGCATGGTCAAGCTTAGCTGCCGCTTGTTCGAATTCCTCAGCGCTCGTTCTCCCTTTTTTCCTCTCCATCGCTCATCCTCATTCTGACTACTGACTTCTGAATTCCGATTTATCCTCTTCAAACAGGCCGTATGTCGAGTCCCACCAGCACGCGCTCCGTATTCGCCAGATCTCCGATAATCTTTTTAATCGGTTCAGGAAGCTTCCTGACCAGTGTCGGTATTGCAATAATCTGGTCCCCTTTAGCAAGCTGGGGATTTTTTATCAGGTCTATCACTTCAATGCGATATTTCCCCGCGAGGTGCTCGTCGCAGATCTTCTTTAAATTAGCAAAGGCCGTAATCGATTTCGAAGTCTGACCGGCTACATATAGTCTCAGATTCCAAACCTCTTCCGTTACAGTGGTTTTTGCTTTTTTTCCCCCTTTAACTGTTGAAACGGTTTTCATCTTAATATCCTTTCCTGTTCTTTTTCGAGCGCTTTGCCCATGGATCTGAAGGTTTCCCTTTGCGAAGATTTGCCATAATTAAACGGTCTTCTGCCAGGAGAGTTTGTCTTTCTTGCTCTTCTTCCGCTATCAACCGCACTTCTTCGGTTTCAACATCGAACTCGGCGCGCAGCGCTGCGATCTTTGTTTCCAGGGCATTTCTTTTGCGCTCCTGCTCGCGGAGTCTGCGTTCCACCTCATACCGTGCGCGTCAACTCATTGGCTTTTTCGGAGGCTTCCTGAGCAGCCCTGGCGCTGCCGGTTAATACCTCGCCTGTGCCGGTATAGATGTCGACGAGATCAATACCCTCGTTTGTGAGCAGAAACTCTTGAATCTGGTTGGAATGGGCCATACCGCGGGACTTCAAAATATAGAGGCCCCGGTTGCGTTCCCCGTTGAGTTCGATATCCCGAAGCAGCAGCCACGTATCGATCAGGGAAGATATCTCTTCGCTGGTGTGTTCAAGATTGCTTTCAGAACGAGTAAGGTCCGTCAGGAAAGTCGTTATTTTTTTCATCTTCAAATAATCGATCAGGCGCGTTAAGATGGATTTGACCTCGGCTGTTGATCCCGCGGCACTCAGGTTGCTGATCGGGTCCACAATGAAAATATGGGGATTGAACTCCTCGAGCATCCTGTGGAAGGTGAGGAGATGCATCTCCAGGCCGTAAAGCGAAGGCCTCGCTGAATGAAACTTGAGCAGCCCCTTCTTCACCCATTGGGCGAGATCTATGCCGATGGAGGCCATGTTCCGGATGATCTGACTGGGCGATTCCTCAAAGGCAAAATACAGGCAGCGCTCGCCTCGCCTGCAGGCGGCGTCGGCAAAGGTCGCCTGTAAACTTGTTTTTCCGGTGCCTGCCGTACCGGAGATGAGAATGGTACTGCCCCGGTAGAACCCTTTCCCTTCAAACATGGCATCCAGCTTGGGGATGCCCGTGGAGACGCGCTCGATGGAAACGGGGTAGTCGAGCCCCAGGGAAGTGATAGGCAAAATCGAGAGGCCGCCCTCGTCGATAAGGAAGGGATACTCGTCGGCGCCATGAGATGAACCGCGGTACTTGACAATACGCAGGCGACGGGTGGAAATCTGCTTCTCGACGCGGAAGTCGAGGAGGATCACGCAATCGGCCACATACTCTTCGAGCCCGTAGCGTGTGAGCATCCTGTCGCCGCTTTCCCCCGTGACGATAGCCGTCACACCGCGTTCTTTCAACCAGTGAAAAAGACGCCTGAAGCTCTGCCCGAATAATAGCGGTATTGGACAGCCCGGAGAATAGTGCCTCGATGGTATCCAGAACAACCCGTTTTGCTCCGATGGAATCAATGGCGCTGCCCAGGCGGATGAACAATCCTTCCAGGTCGTACTGACCCGTCTCCTCAATCTCGCTTCTTTCGATGTAGACGTGGTCCGTTGCGATGAGATCACGCGAAATCATATCCGGGAGATCAAAACCAAGGGAAATGAAGTTCTTCGCAAGATCATCAGGTGTTTCCTCGAAGGTCATGAAGACTCCGGGTTCTCCGAAATCCATGGCGCCCCGCATGAGAAACTCCATGGCGAAAAGTGTTTTGCCGCAACCGGCGCTGCCGCAGATCAGGGTTGGCCTGCCTTTCGGAAGCCCTCCCTTCGTGATCTCATCGAGACCCTTGATGCCTGTCGGACATTTTTCAAGAACAACAGCATCATGTTTTTTCTTAACCATAGTCATCTCCTGGAACTTTTAGGAATTTGAAGTAATAATGTGAATATAAAACACAAAATGCTATACGTAAAGGCTGTTTAATGAAGACTCATTAAATCATAACGCCTCTTGCCTTCAGGGGGGGGCGAGGAGGATAATGTCTTTTTATTTATTGTACTTATATTAATATATCAAAGAATCCATTATCTCGCAATAGAAAAAATGCAGGAATATCGGACTGGTGGTTGTCTGAGCTAAAAAATAAATATTCCTCCAAGTCTTCTCAACAGCACATGGAACCTTTTGTAGAAGAAATGATTCGCTGAGATGACTTTCAGGTTGAGATAAGGACCATTGACGATATCCCTTATAATGATTAGAGGATTATAGAGTATCAAAAGCCACAAAAAATCTATGGCTGAGTAACGAGGTATGAGGTGAGCAAACAATTTAAAGTGCTTGTTACCGACGATAACCCGGAAATCCGCCTCATGTCGACTATGCTTCTCAGAAGGGCCGGATATGAGGTTCTGGAAGCATCCACAGGGCAGGAATGCCTCGATGCCGTGCGGGTCCATCATCCTGATCTTGTTCTGCTCGATGTCATGCTGCCCGATATGACGGGTACCCAGGTATGCAGACAGATCAAAAATGATGAAAACCTCAAGGATATTTTTGTGATTCTTGCTTCGGGAATCCGGATATCGTCTGAGAATCAGGCAGAAGGCCTTGATATCGGGGCAGACGGGTATATCGTCAGACCTATTCCCAACAAGGAATTTCTTGCCCGTGTCCAGGCAGGTGAACGTATCAAACGGGCAGAGGATGCCCTCAGGGAAAAGGAAAGGCAGCAGCAGACACTTATATCACAACTCGAGGAGGCCCTTGCAGAGATCAAGACCCTGAAGGGGTGCATACCTATTTGCGCGACCTGCAAGAAAATACGGGATGACGAAGGTTACTGGAACCATTTAGAAGCCTATATCAGTAAACACACCGATGCGACCTTTACTCATGGTATTTGCCCGGCATGTTTGGAAAAAGCCAAGACTGAGATGAAAAAACTTTTAAAGAAAGATTAGCCGGAAAGCTCAGCGATGGAAACTAAGTGCCGCGATTGAGCTGGACCCTTCTCTCCAACAGACCGGCAAAATGGCACCATCAGAATCGGCGATATCTTAAAAGACAATTAATACTCTATTTTTTGTTCATTCTATGCTGGCGTATAAATTCAATCACACCGGGAAGGATTGAGATGATGATGATGGCAAATATCACCATAGTAAAGTTGTTTTTTACCATAGGAATATTACCGAAATAGAAACCGGCAAAAACAAATGCCACTATCCAGACAATACCGCCAATGACATTATAGCTGATGAAATGCCAGTAGGTCATGCTGCCGATACCTGCCACAAAGGGCGCGAAGGTCCTGATAATGGGAACAAAACGGGCAATGATGATCGTTTTGCCGCCATATTTTTCATAGAACTTGTGTGTCCGGTCAAGATACTCTTTATTGAGAAAACGAACATGCTCTTTATGGAATATTTTAGGCCCCACAAAACTCCCTATCCAGTAGTTCACTGTATCACCGAGAATTGCGGCAATTGAGAGAAGAATACAAAGCCACATCACATTAAAATCTCCTCTCGCCGCGAAAGTGCCTGCCGCGAAAAGAAGAGAGTCACCGGGGAGAAAGGGCGTAACAACAAGTCCTGTTTCACAAAAAATAATGAGAAAAAGGATGAGATACGTCCACACGCCGTAGGACTGGATAATCTCGCTCAAATGTACATCAATATGTATGATGAACTCAAAAAGAAATTTTACAAGCTGCAACAACATATCAATAAATTCCAAAGATACTGCTCCCCGGTAAATGTTTTTGTGTGTCCTGCCTCGCCTGTGGCCAGCGGAAAATTGCATTTATAGTACACTGTTACGGAGGCAGAGTCAACGAAGCGGTTTGTGTAAACTACCTCGCTGCAAGCTGTGGGATATCACCGAAACAAAACAACGGAAATATAATACCCCCTCACCCTGTCCCTCTCACTCAGGGCGGCGAGGGAACACGGTTACCCCGCAGCAAGCTGCGAGGAATCATTAGGTGGCATTGTCATTTCATAATTCCTGACTTATAATGTTTTTATCAGGCAGCTTTCAAGAGACTTTTCGGGAGGATGGCATGGCAGATAAAATAGAGCTTCCTATCACGGGTATGAATTGCGCGGCCTGCTCGGCGCGCATTGAGCGGGAGCTTAACAAGATGGATGAAGTCAGGGAGGCCCATGTCAATTTTCCCCTCAAGAAAGCGGTCATTATCCCTAAGGGTGACATAGAATTAAGAAAATCATCTCCATGATCCGTGACATCGGTTATGACGTGGACATCGAAGCCGACGTGACAATCCGCGCGCAAAAAGAAGAAGCGGAATTAAAGAAGGATTTTATTTTGTCGGCCTGTTTCAGCGTTCCCGTTATGGTCTTTTCCATGTGGATGGTACTGCCCTATAGTAATTTTATTCTTCTGCTTCTCGCGCTTCCCGTCCAATTCTACGTGGGCTTGCGGTTCCACAAGGCCGCTATTCTGAATCTGAAACATTTTACCGCCGACATGAATACCCTCATATCTGTGGGAACCTCAGCGGCTTTTTTCTACAGCGTTTTTGTCACATTTTTCCCGCACGTAATCAGTGCCGCCGGCGTTATGCCCATGACCTACTTCGATTCGAGCGCTATGATTATTACACTCATTCTGCTTGGACGCTACTTTGAATCGAAAGCAAAAACACGGACCTACACTGCCATTAAGATGCTCTATGAACTCTCGCCAAAAGAATGCACTGTCCTGAAAGACGGCAAGGAAGTATCCGTGCCGACAGACACCCTGGAGGTGGGCGATCTCATTCTCATAAAACCTGGAGAAAAAATTCCCATTGATGGTGAAGTTACCGAGGGAAGCACTCATGTCGATGAGTCCATGATAACCGGCGAGAGCGTGCCCGTTCATAAAGGCGCCGGTAAAGAAGTGATCGGAGGTACAATCAACGGCAAGGGTTCCATAACAGTAAAAACAACACGAATCGGAAAAGACACTGTGCTTGCAAAAATCATCCGCCTCGTTGAAGAAGCACAGTTCACCAAAGCGCCCGTTCAGAGACTTGCTGATCGTGTCGCGGGGGTTTTTGTTCCCATTGTCATTCTCATCAGTATTGCCGCGTTCTTTATATGGTTTATTTTCGGCCCGGACCCGAAGATCACCAACGCCCTCCTCTCATTCGTGAGTGTCCTCATCATTGCCTGCCCGTGCGCGCTGGGTCTTGCCACGCCGACTGCTATTATGGTCGCGACGGGTGTCGGCGCAAAAAAAGGCATTCTCATTAAAAATGCCGAGGCCCTCGAACTCACCAACAAAACCCGATACGTGCTTTTTGATAAAACAGGGACCCTTACGGAAGGTATCATTGTACTCTCTGACATAATGCCTCTCAACGATTTTTCCGAAAAAGACCTTCTCGAGGTGCTCTTTAACCTCGAAAGACAATCCGAACATCCTTTCTCAGACGCGATCAGGAAGAAAGCGAATGAGATGAAATTTATGCCCGTTCCTGTTGAGGATTTTCAGGCAGTTGTCGGAAAAGGTATCAAGGGCAAAATCGGCGATTCATATTATTTTGTGGGGAACACCGCCCTTTACGAAGATCAGGGTGGCCGGCTCAATGAAACCATTCAGGAAAGGTACCACGTGCAACGGAACGTGCCGGGGCTTCTCCCGTTCTCGTGTGGGGCGACGAAGGGGTCATGGGAATTCTCGCCTTCAGCGACAAGGTGCGCGATGAATCCCGGGCAGTTGTGAGCGACCTTAAGGACATGGGTATTGAGTCCGTCATGATCACCGGCGATAGCATGGAAGGCGCTAAAAGGATCAGCGAGACTGTCGGCATAGAACGCTATTCCTACCGCGTACTTCCTGACAAAAAGGCCGAAGTGGTGGAAGATTTCAAGAAAAAGGGTGTTACAATCATGGTTGGTGACGGCATCAATGACGCGCCCTGCTCTCGCTTCCGCTGATATCGGTGTTGCCATGGGAAAAGGAACAGACATCGCCATAGAATCAGCCGACGTGGTTCTCATGAAAGGACAATTGTCAAAACTGACGGGCCTTGTCAAACTTTCCAGAAAAACACTTCGCGTCATAAAACAAAACCTCTTCTGGGCATTCATTTATAATATCATTGGCATTCCAATCGCTTTCGGCGCCCTCTATCCTTTGTTTCACATCCGCTTTGAGCCAATCTACGGCGCTATCGCAATGGTCGTGAGCTCCATCAGCGTTGTGAGCAATTCATTAAGGCTGAAACTTTTTAAAGAATAGATACCAATTCTAATCCATGAATATAGATGAAGCTTTACCTGTACCCTTTAGGGTATCGTCGTCTGCAAATCCTCAATTACTGGAGGCTTCACACTAGATAATGGTATTAGACTTCTAACTCCAGACCGTCATATGCCAGATCTATTTTGAGCGGATGATACTGGTGGTCATTATATATTTTAAGATAATTTCTGGTGTCTTCAAGGAGGACTTCAAGCCGGTCGTCGTCATAGGTCGGCTCGTTATGGAAGAGACAGACATGTTTCACGTTTGCCTTTACGCCGAGCTCAACTGCCGCGATATAGCTCGAGTGCCCCCAGTCATCCTTTGATTGCACCGCTTCCAACCATTCGTACTGGGCATCAAATATCAAAAGGTCTGCTTCTTTGAAGAATTCGAGGAACGGGTAATTATCATCACGAGCGGTCTGGTCCCAGCTTGTTTTATGTTCGGCATCCGATGAATAAACAATCGCTTTACCATCTTTTTCAAACCTGTATCCATAGGAAATACCGGGATGGTTCTGTTTAATGCCTTTTACATGGAATCCGCCTATTTCGTATTCCTCGCCTTCATCCAAAACAATAAACTGAATATCGCTTCTCATGTGTTTTAAAGGCACCGGGAAATAAGGGGCATTCTGCTGACGCACAAAAACATCTTCAATATCCTTATGAAAACCGTATATCTTCACCTGATTGCCGGGCACATAAGCAGGACCAAAAAAAGGAAATCCCTGGATATGGTCCCAGTGAAAATGGGAAATCAATATGTTAAATACAGTGTTTTTATGTTTTTTTGCCTGTTCCTCCATTTTCATGTGGTGGTTGCCTAAATCTCTCAGACCCGTGCCGGCATCACAGATGATATATTCTTCGCCGCCTTTTATTTCAATACAGGACGTATTATTTCCGTAACTTCCCCGTATAGGAAAAGGTAAGTCTCTATTCACAAACTGCTCTATCTCTGCTTCATTTGTAAATTTACGGCCACTGGCTTCTTTGATCGCCTTTATCATCTTTAGGCGGACAGTTTCCGCCGTTATAGATGCAGGCAACGAACCCCGTGTACCCCAGAAATAAACGCGCATTATATCCCCATTTCTTCGTTAAGTCAGTATTATTTTAACTTGTTGGTTTGAAAATGCAAGCATATTTTTACCATAATGTAATATTTATTACAAAAAAAGAATTTTGCCGGATGGCACAGCATGATGAAGGGGACGAATGGTTTTAGCTATCCGCCCCCTCTGAGTTTACAATCCTGAGTGCAGAATTATTTCTTTTTTGCCGGTGGAGCCGCAGGCGCAGGTGGGGACGCCAGAAGGGCTGCGGCCTCTTCTTTCTTTTTATCAATCTGTTCCTTCATTGCCTTCAGTTCCTCGCGCGCTTCTTTTGTTTTACCCTGGAGTTTCTCCTTGATACTTGCGAAGTCGGCTTCCCATTTCGTTATTACCCCCTGAACTTCTTCACGCGCTTTTGCAAGAGCTTTCTTCTTTTCCGCGCCAGCGACAAAGGCCTTCAAATCATCAATACCCTTCTGCACATCCTGAGCAACCTGTTCGGCTTCGGTCTTTATTTTAGCTTTCGCAGCTTCGATCCCTGCTATTGCCTGACGGGCAAGTGTTTCGGTTTCAATTGCAACCTGTTTTGCTTCTTTATATTTTTTATTGGTTATATATTCTTTTGCCTTCTTTATTGATTCCTCTGCTTTATTAAAGAGATCCGGCACGTAGACAGGGGCTTCCTTTTGTTTCGCTTCTTCCAGGGCCTTCTCTGCTTTTGTCATCTCTTGCTGTAGGCGGTTTCGCGCAACCTGTAAAGAGTGCGAAAGACAGAACAATCATAGTAATAAAAACAACATGCAGGCTTTGTCTGTTCATCATCTTTAACCTCCTGCATTCTTTTGATCCATAATATCATACTAAAAAATAACAATTCATAACAAAACGGGCGTCGGATGATCAGCATTGCTTCAAACCACAAGGAATCACTGACGGTTATTCCATTTCCCTGAGTAAGCAGCCAACTCGAAAGGATGACAAATATGCCGAGGACTGTAATGCCAAACCTGAAACTGATAAGATCACCGGAAAGACCAAGCAGATAGGATATCACTCCGCTACCGAATATGGTAGCCACGGTCAAGACAAGGCTTGTAGCCATACCTCTTGTCTCCCTGCTGAAGGTCTTCGCGATTAGCACAAAAGTGAGAGGGAAAAAACCGGTCACAAAAAGCGCCTGCAGCAAAAAAACAATCACTACAAATTTGACAGGAGCTATACCGATGAGGACCGTGAGGATACCGGTAACAAGCACCATAATAAACATGATTTTTCTCAGACTTATTTTATCTGCGAGAAATCCACAGAGAATAGCCACACCAATCCCTCCAAACCTTGATATGCTCAATATGGTATTGGCATAGTCGATACTCAATAACAGCTCCTTTGTGAGATAGAGAGGGGTTATCTGATAAATACCCATATTTGCCCCGGCACAAAAGAGAGCAACTAATCCCGATTGTCCAGAGGGACCGCTTTTTGATAAGATCACCGAAGGGGGCCTTTGTTCCGGAATGCCTGACCCTTACTTCATCACTGATACAATAGAAAATGATAGCGCTTGCAAGAAAAATAACAGCGAAGATCTCAAAAATTCCTCTCCACTTGAAGAAATGAAGCAGGAAAATCGCAATGAGTGGGGTACCAAATATAGATATCGAGGCGGCCGAGTCATGAATCGCGATGGATTTACCCCAGTCTTTTTCCGCGAAATACTCAGTAATGAACGATATGGCCGACGGCAAGTAAAGGCCTGTGGTAAAACCAAGGATAAAATATAAAAACATAAAAAACCAGGAAAATCTTTACAAAGGGAATGAGGAAAAATGCTGCTGAGGAGATAAGAAGCGAAGAAACTATCGTCTTTTTATAGCCGAACCTGCCGGAGTAGAAACCTGAAAGAATCACCGAGACGGCATATCCTATGGATTGAAATATGAAGATACTTGTTGCCTTGGCGTGGCTGATGACAAACTCATCTTCGATAAGGGGTAGGATGGGTGCGAATATGGCCCTTACCGTAAAGTTAATAAACCAGAGGTACCAGAGAAACAGGAGAAAGAAGAATGCCTTGCCCTTCAGCGCGTTATGATGTTCCATATTTCAACTCTAACTTAGCGCATACGGAAAATCAAGGTCATGTCACAGACATCAGAACATCCCATTTGAGTTTAATGAAGTCTCAGGAATTTCCTGAACTACGTCCCAGTGTTCAGCAATCTTGCCGTTCTCCAACCTGAATATTTCAATGATCGCCAACTGCCGGTTCAGGTGTCCGTCGTGAATGGACATGAAGCACGACATAATCTCCTTCAGCGATGATTTTTTTTATTTCACTGCGCACATCCCGGTAAATTCGTTTTCAGGTCTTCGATATGGTTTCTGAGCCCATCATGGCCGTCCGCCACTCGAGGATTATGTTGTATGTAACTGTCCGCCATATATTTCCTGCCGGATTCAAAATCTTTCTTGTTAATGATGAGATCGTAAAACTCGACAACATTTTTCTTATTGGTTTCGAGATCTGACATGCTATAAGTCCTCCACTGTGAAATTCATTACTGATCCGGCAATTATTCCAGGTGAAACCGCAGCAGGCTGATTCTTCCCTCGAGGAATCATGCGTCTACTCCTGTTAACCGGGTGAAACTTTCTCATTGGAAACAATAGTGTAACAGAAAACCTTTGTCAAGGTTTTTACGATTGATATCATCAGTCGTAGCGGTTTACGGAAAACTCCGGTGAGTTACCAAACCGATTGCAATAGGTCCCATATGTCTGTTACAAATACTAAAGTAAGGACAATGCACATTGTCATTAACTCTAAAGAGTAAGGAGACGATCTCATGAAATATCAGGTTGGTGAAATTGGAAGAATCGTCCTCGCGCGTTTTGAAGACGGTGAGGAAATCCTTGGAAATCTTACTGATATCGTCAAAAAAGAGAGCATAAAGGCCTCTATATTTTATCTGTTGGGTGGGATAACAGACGCGCGGATTGTCGTGGGTCCTGACGATGATAAGGTGCGACCGCCGAAGCCGGTATGGAAAGAAATTATGGAAAGCCATGAGACCCTTGGGATAGGGACTATCTTTTGGTACCAGGATGAACCGAGGATACATTTTCACGGCGCTTATGGCAAATTCGATTCCGTCAAGACCGGTTGTCTCAGAGACAAAGGGAAGACTTTTATCGTTATGGAAGCAGTCATCGTTGAAATCAAGGGTGTAAACGCCGTCCGCGATCTTGACAGCGTGACCGACATGGTGCTCCTCAAACTGCAATGAAAAAGTGATACTTCGTAACTTACCGACATAAATAGGATTCGACAATAATTACTTGACCTCGCCTCCGATGACAACATACAATAGTCTGTTCAGTTAAGGACCACACACACCTCGATGTTCTACATCTGGTATATCGGGAAAGGAGTTTCAGATGGCAAAGATTTATAATAATATTTATTTCATCCCCGGACAGGACGATTTTATACCCGATTCCCACGTTTATATCATCGGTAACCCTGAGTCAAAAGATCTCTCCCTTGTCGATGTGGGGTTAATGGGAAAGGGGAGTTATAAAATAGAATCAATTAAAAAACTGGGCATTGATCTTTCTTCAATCAAGCGGATCATTATGACCCACACACACCTCGATCATATCGGCTGTTTCGCTGAGATAAAAAAGGCCATACCGGACATAGAACTCTGGGTCCACAAAAACGAAGCTGAACCTATGGAAAATGGCGACGACCGGGCAATTTATGGCATGGACGCTTTCAAAAGTATGTGTCAGATGCAGTACGGCCTTGGGCCCGACGATCTCAAATTTAAAGTGGACCGGAAACTCAAAGGGGCTGAGATGCTCGAAATCGGGGGCATGGTCTGGGAAGTAATCCATATCCCCGGTCATTCCATGGGAGGTATAGCCCTCTATGAACCTGCTCATAAAATTCTCATTCCCGGTGACGTTGTCTATGCTGATTACTCAATCGGTCGTTTCGATCTTTACGGCGCTGACGCGTCCCAATTGAAAGAATCACTTAACAGGCTTGGGCGATTAGATGTTGATCTCCTTTTGCCCGGGCACAACCAGATTGTCAAAGGGGTGCCGGCGAATTATATCAAGAAAACCGCCAAAATGTGGGAAGCATATCTGGCCTGACCACGAAAGACGGCCAAAGTCACAGGCCGCAAGGCACAAGCGGCAGGCGTAAAACCGTGGATTTTATCTACGCGAAGCTTTCGTACATATTCACTTTTATCTTCTCTTCTTCCTCATAAAAGACTGCCGAGTTGTATTCTTCAAAACAATCAAAAACAAGTCTGCCGATCTTGATGCGAACATTTGGATAAGATGTCTTTCTAATCTTTACCATTGGCTGAACAGCCTTTGTCATTGTGGCTTCAAGCATAGCTATTTCGCCTTTCAGCTCATCTATGGTATGTCCCAGCTCTTCTTCGGTTGCGACAAGTCTCATAAAGAGTGTTTCTTTCTCTTCGGAGAAAGGGGCTGCCTTTTTTAATTCTTCCAGTCCTCTGATATGTTTTTTTATTTCTTCGTGGGTATATTCAACTTTTACAAGTACCTCCTTGATATTTTTCAGCTTCGCTACTGTTTTTGGCTCATATCCTACTGTTATCTGCGTTCTCTCCGCAGCTCCGGAGCCCAGGATGTTCGTCGTGATAAGATTTCTGGCGCTCAGTTTTCCACCAAAAACCCTTCCCTTCCCAAGGATAACATCGATGGTATCACCTGCCGAAATTTCGGAATTCAATACATCACCAACAAAAACATTCCTGGCCGCTTCGATATAACAGTTCTCTACAAAAGACATATGAATATCTCTTCCGGCTTTTATGGACCCTTTATCAGCGCCAAGTACCCCGCATTTGATGGAAATATCTCTTCCCGCCTCAACAAAACTATCCTCTACAACGCCTTCTATTTCAATGTTTTCTGTTGCTTTCACGGTAAATCCCGATACAACACTGCCTAATATTTTCACACTCCCTTTGAAATTTACATTGCCCACAGAATAGTCTACATCCCCCTGGACAACAAGGACCGGCTCAACAAAAACCGTTTTACCTTTCAGGATGGGTTGTCCTTCTATTAGGGATTTAATGGACAGAGAATCCTCGGAAAGCACAGCGTTTCTTCCTGCTGAAAGCGGGATCTCCTTTCCCGGTTTAGCGGCAATCGTTTTCCCTGTAATCGTACAACCGGCTTCACCGGATGTGGGCGGTATTTTCCGGGCGATGATGTCCCCCTTATCGACGGCAAAAATTAATTGCAGTTCTTTATAGTCTACCTGATCATGTTCAAGCTCCTTCGGCGACATTTTGAACTCCAGGGGAAAATCGTATTCAATCCGTCCGTCAATTCCATGTATGGGTTCTTTGCACTGAGCAAAAAGGACAGGGTTGTCGTAAATTTTGTCTGTGAACACATTATTGATTTCCTCATAATCAACACCAAATACGATCCCGGCCTGTGCTATTTTTTCTTTTATATCATCGAGGGTAATATCTTTGCCACCGTAAGCAGGCTTTAAAACAAGGCGCGCCGCGCTATCGTGCTTTTCTATTTTTATTTCCAGTTTTCCATCTTTAGCGAAAGCGGCCACAAAGGATTTATCAAAAACGCACCGATCAAGCTCTTTCTGGATAGTATCTTCGTCAATCCAGTAAGGGATGCCTGTTGCCCGTAAAGCTTCAATTACATCAGCATAACCAGGAAAAGAGTCTGTTTTCTTAATCGTTACATATGCTTTTTTCTCTTCTTCATTTATTTCGATGGCTATGGCCGGATGAATAGCGGCATTCTCGTTCTGCGCCGGTGTTTCTAATGATTCATGCTCTTGACTAATATCCTGCGTCACGTTGGTTGTCGGATTGACCAGTAGGGCTTTGAGGAATGATCAACAATATCGGTAACAGGTTTTACGGACATATTTTTGCGATGATATTCCGCAAGAAAATCATGTGATCCCTGCAAAAAATATTTTTCCATTCGCGTATCCCTCGAAACGCCCAACATCCTTACCTCACGTTAACTTATCGGCAATAAAAGGAAAATATTAAACGGAGGGGCCTCGCAACAGAATGTTCAGGTGATCCCTCGTTCGTTGAGAAAAGAACCATATTTCTGGTCTGATCCGAGTACGTGGTCCGACAGCCAATCTTTGAGAAGTTCCATGGCTTCAATGACTATCATTTCAGCATTCGTGTCAAATTTTCTTTTCAGGTCAGCCGTCAGGCCTCTCATTAAATCATGTTCAGATTTGTGAACATCAAAATGAGGGTAGCTGCAGAGACGGAAATATTTTTCTTCCGTGGCAAAATGGTAATATGTGTAATCAACGAGTTCATCGAGGAGATTACCAATGACCTCTTTGCCCTTCCGGGCTTTCATGGCACCGTGCAGCCTATTGATAATACTAAATATTTTCTTATGCTGACTGTCGATCTCTTCGATATGGACCGAGTATTTTTCGTTCCATTCGATAAACGGCATAAGCGTACCTCCTTGTTATTATCGGTCGTAATCGTCGTTTACTTTACAATCCGAATGGACCCGATTTCGGCTCTGAGCTCAAAGCTCTATGCTCTATACTAAGCTCCAAGCTCTATGCTCCTGCATGCAGCTTCAAGGTCTTGTGCTCATGCTCGTACCATATCGTTCAATGAGAAAATTTGTCTTAACTTATACGCCCGATTGCGATTTCCGATGTACCTGTCCTCCATGCTTTAGCCATGCCCTCTGCCCTATACCCCGTAATCAACAACCTTTGTAATTTCCATCTTCTTCCGCTTGATACTTTTCACATATTGCCGTAAATCAAGGACAATGACGGTAATGTTGTCTGTGCTTCCATTATCAAGGGCCTTTTTTGAAATCTCTTCAGAGGCCCTCCAGGGATCGATTGCAATGCGAACTATCTTTATTGCCTCATCGGGTGTGAGGACATCCCAAACGCCATCACAGGCAAGCACCGCGTAGTCGTTTTCTTTTCCCAGATACCCTTCAACAATCCTTGGCTCACTACTGACATATGGCTTAAGGCCTGTATCTCCCAGAGCACGGCTCATGGCAAGGACCCCTTCCACTCTTGGGGCCCCGTAGGAAAGGACTCTACCACCCAGGCTTTCTATACGAGCCCTCTCTTCCGGCAGGTCAGGCTTGTGGTCTTTTGTGAGAGAGGAAAAACCCTTTCTCGTCCCGATTATGATCTTTGTGTCACCCGCGTTGGCGGCTAAAAACCTGTCTCCGATAATATACAAATTTGCAGCTGTTGTTCCACTCTTGATAACCCTTTCCACCAGGTGAGCATCAACACTAAGGTATGCCTCGCGCATGAGTTCAGATTCATTTCTTCGATCCTTAAGGTGCTTTTCAAACTCCTTCCCCCATGCATGCATGAAATATGGGGTCAACATCCTGGAGGTGATTTCGGCAGCTTCTCTTCCTCCGTGGCCATCATATATTTCAGCCGCGAAGAACTTCCGGTCTGCATCCTGGTAAATCGCGTGCGCGTCTTCCATGAGGCTTCGAAAGCCTGCTTTTTCGCTGATGCCATAGGTGATATTCATCATAGTATAATTGTAACTTATTGTTGTTCAATATTGTTACAAAATATTGCCATCGAATAAAAGGGGTGTATCTACGCAAATCATATTTGATGATTATCATGGCAGGCCACGAAAAATGTCACGGATAACATTGATTTAAAAGGGGAAGTCGGGTATCGGTAAAAGATCTCTTTTTTAAGCAAAATGAATGCTTGAAAAAAGAGGAAATTAAGTTCTATAATAAAAGCCTCCATGATGAAATTCGAGGACGGGTTAAAAAAACTTGAAGACATTGTAAAAACCCTTGATGAAGGTAAAATTCCTCTTGATGAAGCGCTCACCCTTTTCAAGGAAGGTCTTACGCTTACAAAAGAACTCTCCAAGCGGCTCGATGAAACAGAAAAAAAGGTGGAAATTCTGATAAAAAAAGAAGACGGCTCCATGGAAAAAAAGCCCTTTATCGAGGAAGGCCCATAGTGGTCCTGTCAGCATATTTACACGATAAAAAGATTGTCATTGAAAATGTCCTCAAGGATATCTGCACATCTTTTGTTTCCACTCCGGGGGTCCTCAGAGACGCCATGGAGTACATGCTTTTTTCCAACGGGAAAAAAATCCGTCCTATCCTTGCCATCGCCACCTGCGAAGCAAAAGGGAAAAGTTCTGATGATTTGCTGCCATGTTTCTGCACCCTGGAAATGATTCATACCTATTCGCTCATTCACGACGACCTGCCCAGTATCGATAATGATGATTTAAGACGGGGAAAACCTACATGTCATAAGGTCTTCGGTGATTCTATCGCCCTCATGGCCGGTGACGCGCTCCTTACAGAGGCTTTCAGGGTGCTTTCCGATGTACGCTATACCGACAGAATAAGTCCGAAGATTACCAAACAAATCATTTTTGAAATTGCCCAGGCCGCGGGCGCTGAAGGCATGGTGGGCGGACAGGTAATGGACATCCTCTATGACGGAAAAGAAGGATCGAAGAATATCCTCAATTATATCCATCTGCACAAAACCGGGGCACTCATGCGTTCGGCTGTCCGCATAGGGGCCATCGCGGGCGGAGCAAAGGCACGGGAACTGAAAAATCTCACAAAATACGGTGAATGCATCGGCCTTGCCTTTCAGATAATGGATGACATCCTTGACGCTGAAGGTGACGAGGAAATCGTCGGCAAGAGACTGAAAAAAGACACCAACAAACAGACCTACATAAAGCATTATGGTATACTGGCTACAAAATATAAGCTTGAACAGCTTGTTGATGAGGCAATAAAATCGATTGCGTTCCTGGGAGACAACGGACAAACCCTCAAGGAGATTGCCCAATTCATCGGTAGCAGGGTTTCGTAATGCTTCTCGAAAAAATAAATTCGCCTGATGATCTGAAAACGCTTTCTCTCACCGAACTTGCCGGCCTCGCAGATGAAATAAGACCATATATTACCGATATCATTTCAAAAACCGGCGGACATCTCTCTTCCAACCTGGGCGCAGTTGAACTTACCATCGCCCTTCATTACGTTTTCAATACACCGGAAGATAAGATTATATGGGATGTTGGCCACCAGTGTTATACCCACAAAATTTTAACAGGCAGACGTGATCAATTTACGACTATCCGTCAGGACGAAGGTCTCAGCGGATTTCCGTCAAAAAAAGAAAGCCCTTACGACGTCTTCGATACAGGACACGCGAGCAATTCCATATCAATCGCCGTTGGCCTCGCGGAAAGCAAGAAAAGAGTCAATAAGAACCATAAAATAATAGCGGTCATCGGTGACGGGTCATTGACGGGTGGAATGGCTTTTGAAGCACTCAACCAGGCAGGTCATCTCAAAAGTGATTTAATTGTCATCCTGAACGACAACGAGATGTCCATATCGAAAAATATCGGCGCCATGTCCTCTTATCTGAACCGTATCATGACCGGCGAATTTATGAGCAATGTCAGGGAAGAGATTAAAAAAATTACTAAAAATATGCCCACTGTATATAAAACGGCCCGATACCTTGAAGAGGCTGTCAAGGGGTTCTTTACACCGGGTATGCTCTTTGAAGAACTGGGGTTCCAGTATTTTGGCCCTGTAGATGGTCACAATATGGGCCATCTTATTGAGATGCTTCGTAATGTAAAGCGGCTTAAGGGGCCCTTTCTTGTTCACGTTATGACTAAAAAAGGGAAAGGATACCCCTATGCCGAGGATGATCCGGAAAGGTTCCACGGCATTTCCGCCTTTGAACTGACTACAGGCGAGTCGACCAAAACCGGCGCTAAAACCTATACTGACGTCTTCGGTGCCACCATGATAGAACTCGCGCGACAAGATGAGAGGATTGTGGCCATTACCGCCGCTATGGGCCTCGGCACCGGCCTTGATACGTTTTCAGCCCTCTTTCCTGACAGATTTTACGATATCGGCATAGCGGAACAGCACGGCGTTACTTTTGCCGCCGCCCTCGCGCTGGGGGGGCTTAAACCCTTTGTAGCCATATATTCTACGTTTCTGCAAAGGGCATATGACCAGATTGTTGTCGATGTCTGCCTCCAGAACCTGCCTGTCGTTTTCGCCATTGACAGGAGCGGCCTTGTCGGCCCGGACGGCCCGACACATCACGGCGCTTTTGATCTTTCCTATTTCAGACACATTCCGAATATGGTCCTCATGTCTCCAAAAGATGAAAATGAACTCAGGCAGATGCTCTACTCGGCACATGTTTATAACCGGCCTGTCGCCATCCGTTACCCCCGTGGTGAAGCCCAGGGCGTCCCTATGGATGAAACATTCAAAGAAATACCTCTCGGCACCTGGGAAATCCTCAAAGAAGGCGAAGACCTGACGATCATCGCCTGCGGCAATATGGTCTATCCGGCCCTCGATGTCGCGGAAGAGTTAGAAAAAGAAGGTATCGCTATCGGCGTTATTAACGGCAGGTTTATAAAGCCTATGGATAATAACATACTGTCTGAAGTTGCTTCGCGGACAAAGAAAATTTTGACCCTCGAAGAAAACGTACTCATGGGCGGCTTTGGAAGCGGGGTAATGGAGCTCCTTTCCAAAGAGGAAATATCCATACCTGTAAAATCAATGGGTATGCCTGACACATTTATAACGCATGGCAGCCAGAAGAAACTTCGAAAAGCACTTGGAATCGACCGGGAAGGCATTAAAAAGGCAATTAAAGCGTGGCTAAAGAAAGAGTAGACGTTCTCCTTGCCAGGAAGGGTCTCGCACCCTCACGGGAAAAGGCGCAGGCACTCATCATGGCAGGTGCGGTCTACATCGGAAACGAAGAGATCACCAAAGCAGACAAAAAAATTGAACATGATGCCCCCATTGAAGTACGGGGAAATCCCATTCCCTATGTGAGCTATGGCGGAGTAAAGCTGAAAAAAGCCCTTGATGCTTTCGCGCTTGATGTAAAAGGGAAAAAGGCCCTCGATATCGGCTCATCAACAGGAGGTTTTACAGATTGCCTGCTTCAGGGAGGAGCATCCACAGTACACGCCATTGATGCGGGCACACATCAGCTCCACGAAAAATTAAGGAACGATAAGAGAATTGTTCTACAGGAAAACTGTAACGCCCGCTATCTGAAATTTGAAGACCTGGGAGAAAAGTTCGATATTATTACCATCGATGTCTCTTTTATTTCCCTGAAAAAAATATTGCCTGTGGCAGTCCAATTCATAAAAGACGACGGTCATATTATCTCTCTTGTAAAACCCCAGTTTGAAGTGGGAAGATTTGAAGTCGGCAAGGGCGGTATTGTAAAAAGTACGGAAAAGATCGAAGAAGTCATCAGGGACATAAAAGCATTCGGGAAAACACTCGGCATTGAGGCGATAGACGTCATTGAATCACCACGGGAAAAAGAAAAAAAGAACCGGGAATATTTAATACTATGGGAACCACGAATAAACCTCAACAGGTAAAACTCTTTGCGAGCATTCTGTTCCGGGGAAATGAAGACCTCCTGAAGACACTCGATATGCTGAGCGCACAGATCGGGGCTATTGAAGAGAAAACCCCTGTCGCACCCTTCCTGCATACGAACTATTATGAAAAGGAAATGGGCAAGGACCTCATGAGGACCTTCATTTTATTTGGAGTACCCATTGAGCGAGAATCTCTTTCTGAGATTAAAATCATCACAAATGAAATAGAACAGTCCTTCGCGTCAGAAGGAAAACGGACTGTCAATATCGACCCTGGATATGTGGCCCTTGAACATGTTATACTGGCAACAACAAAAGGATATGCCCACAGGGTGCATCTCAAAAACGGCATATATGCCGATCTCACGCTGATGTATAGGAACGGGACATACAGACCCCTTGAATGGACCTACCCGGACTACGCGGAAGAGCAAACAATCTCCCTCTTTCATGCGGTGGAGAGAAAATCATAAGAAGGTGTTGAAATGCCAAAAAGTATGACAGGTTTCGCGCGGATCGAGAAAGAATACGGAGAAGGGAAATTAAGTGGAGAGGCCCGGTCGCTTAACAGCCGCTATCTCGAAATCAGCATCAAGCTTCCTAGAATCGACTTCTTCTATGAACAGAAATTGCGGGAGCTTGTCAAAAAGCGCGTCAAAAGAGGCAAAATCGACATTTCCATGAAATGGGAAAAAACAGGCGAAGAGGTCAATATACCGAAGGTCAATGAGAATACTATAAAACAATATGCAGAAACCATAAAGGTCCTGAAAAAGAGTTACAGGCTCAAGGGCCATCTTACAGTCGATAATATTTTCAACTTACGGGATGTATTTGTATACGAAGAAAATAATAATGTCACAGAAGAAAAACTGGTCGATTGCTTTGAAGCGCTGATAACCGAACTCAACAGCGAGCGTGAAAAAGAAGGACGTCTCCTTAAAGAAGACCTCATAGCAAGGATTGCGACTATTTTATCGGCCCTCTCCGAGATAGAAGCCCGCTGGCCCGCGACGATTAAAACACACGAAGAAAAACTGAAAGAAAAGATCATGGAAGTAACAAAATCAATCACAATCGACGAAACGAGGGTCCTCCAGGAAGTCGCCATTTATATGGAACGGCTCGATATATCCGAAGAAATCCATACGACTGAAAGGACACATAGATAATTTTAAAACCACCCTTAACGCAGAGGATTCCATCGGCAGAAAGCTCGATTTCATTATTCAGGAAATGGTACGGGAAACAAACACCATCGGGAGCAAATCGAATGATCTTTACATCAACGAACGGGTCATACTGATAAAGGTTGAAATAGAAAAGATACGGGAACAGGTGCAGAATGTGGAGTAAAGTAGTATATGGATGAGCGTAAAAAAGGTATATTAATTGTCGTGTCTGGTCCTTCAGGAGCCGGAAAATCGACCCTTATCGAACGGTTTCTCAGGGAAGACGGGAAGAGCAGTTTTTCCGTCTCCTACACGACGAGGCAAAAAAGGGACCATGAGATTGACGGCAGAGACTATCATTTCGTCAGCAAGGAGAGATTTGAAGAAATGATCGGGAAAGACAGCTTTCTCGAATGGGAAAGCGTCCACAGCTATATGTATGGCACACCAAAAGAAGAAGTTCTTAAAATTCTGAATACAGGCAAGGATATCATCCTCGATATCGATGTAAAGGGGGCGCTCAACATCCAGAAAAAATGCTCAAATGCCTGCCTCATATTCATTGAACCCCCGTCAACAGAGGAACTTATAAGGCGTCTTGCCCTGAGAGGGGAAAAGGAAATCGAACTCAGAATGAAGCGGGTCAAAGAAGAAATTGCAAGTAAGGCTCTCTTCAGGTATACTATAACAAATGATGAGCTTGAAAAGGCTTATAACATGTTTAAAGAAACAATCAGCGAAATAAGGAGAAATACCAATGGCAAGAATAACTGTTGAAGATTGCATGGATATGGTTGAAAACCGTTTCGAGTTGGTCCACCTCGCGTCAAAAAGAGCGAAACAGCTTATAAAGGGATCGAAACCCCTCACCAAATCATCGAATAGAGAGATTGTTACAGCGCTCAGGGAAATCGCTGATCATCTCATCTACTTTGAAAAGAAAGTAGCGCTGGAAGACAAAGAACTGCCTTATCAGCTTTCCACCTTCACACCGTAATAAACACACTTGAGACATTCCACGGCATGGAGACCGCCAAAGTCCCCATGCCATTTTTTTTGAAATAATTATCCTTTTTGACTTAAGTCAAAGCACATCCATCCTAATCTGTCTTATATTGCATACTATGAAGCAGGAAAAAAATAAAAAATAGGAGGGACATATGTTTTGTTATCAATGTGAACAGACAGGAAAGGATGGAGGATGTACAAATGTTGGAGTATGCGGGAAGAAACCCGATGTGGCGGCGCTGCAGGACCTGCTTGTCTATACCCTTGAAGAACTCGGGTTCTATGCGGTGGAAGCGAGAAATTCAGGGATAACTGTTGACAAAACAGTTAACGTTCTCGCCATTGAAGGGCTTTTTCACTCACTGACTAACGTCGATTTCGACCCGGAACGGCTTAAAGAAATGATCGAGCGGACTGTGGCGGCGCGGAATACTCTTATCGACACAATCAAGGCAAAAGGCGGTAATACCGGTTTTGTCGCTGGAAAAACACTGATTAAACCGGAATCAACCATCGAGGGTTTGACAAAACAGGGTCAGGCAGTAGGACTCAAAGAGACAGCAAATGAAAACGCCGATCTCAATTCACTTATACATACCCTGCTCTTCGGCATCAAAGGTCTCGCGGCATACGCGTACCACGCGCAGATACTCGGCAAGGAAGATGACGCGGTCTACGCCTATACCCACGAAGCCCTGAAGGCCATTCTGGAAAATAAAGGCGATCTCAATTTCTGGCTCGGCCTTGTCCTGAAATGCGGTGAAGTAAACCTGAAGGCCATGGAACTTCTCGACGCGGGAAATACCGGAGCTTACGGTCATCCTGTACCCACAAAAGTCCCTCTCGGCTCGAAAGCCGGCAAGGCAATCCTCGTTTCCGGCCACGATCTGAAGGACCTCGAAGAACTCCTGAAACAGACCGAAGGAAAGGGAATCAACGTCTATACCCACGGCGAAATGCTCCCGGCCCACGGATACCCCAATCTCAAGAAATACAGCCATTTCTATGGTCATTACGGTACTGCCTGGCAGAACCAGCACAAAGAGTTTGCCGCCTTCCCGGGGGCAATCCTCATGACCACCAACTGCATCCAGAAACCTCTTGATACATACACGGGTAATATCTTCACTTCCGGTACTGTCGGATGGCCCGGCGTAACCCATGTCAAAGGTTACGATTTTACCCCTGTCATCGATAAAGCTCTTGCTCTGCCAGGTTTTACGAATGACCTGAATGGGAAGTCGGTCATGGTAGGGTTCGCTCACAACGCAGTTATGGGCGTTGCCGGGGCAGTCATTGATGCCGTGAAAAACAAACAGATCAGACACTTCTTCCTTGTGGCCGGTTGCGACGGCGCCAAACCGGGAAGAAACTATTACACGGAATTCGTTGAAAAAGTCCCCAAAGACTGCGTGGTATTGACCCTTGCCTGCGGTAAATTCCGTTTCTTTGATAAAGATCTCGGCGATATCGGCGGTATTCCGAGGCTCCTCGACATAGGGCAGTGTAACGATGCCTATTCGGCAATCCAGATTGCCGTTGCCCTTTCAAAGGCCTTTAATGTGGGCGTCAATGACCTCCCGCTCTCCATGGTACTTTCCTGGTACGAACAGAAGGCAGTCGTTATTCTCTTGACGCTGCTCTATCTCGGTATTAAAAACATCCGTCTCGGACCGTCTTTGCCGGCATTTATTACGCCCAACGTCCTCGATGTCCTCGTGAAGAATTATGATATTAAACCGATTTCCACACCGGACGAGGATTTGAAAGCAATACTTGGGTAGAAGAGCAAAGGAGCATGGGGGACGCAGGGTAAAAGACGGAAATAGTTCGGAGCTGAAACCGGAGGACGGGTAAATAGTGAATGTCATGGAGCAGTAGAGTCATGCAGCGAAGTGCAAGGACTTATCGAAGATCGGAATACAACTGACAAGAGGACCATACACTAATTTCCAAACATGGCTTTGCTCTATACTCTATGCCCTATGCTCTATGACCGTGCCCATAGGAGATTATCATGAAAATAACAAGAAAGATAGTTAATATAGATACTGAAAAATGTAACGGTTGTGGCGAGTGTGTGTCGGCATGCGCGGAAGGGGCCATAGAACTTGCAGACGGCAAAGCGCGCCTTGTCGCCGAACATTACTGTGACGGTCTCGCGGCATGTCTCGGTGAATGTCCCCAGGGGGCCATCACCATGATAGAACGGGAAGCAGAGGACTTCGACCCTGAAGCCGTCGAAAAACATCTCTCTCATACGGCAAATCACAAATTCCAAATCACAAATTCCAAATCGGATCAAGATGAAGAACCGGAAATCGCAAATCGTAAATCGTAAATCGGATACAATACGAACAATCTCCAATCCGAGCGGCGACAGCCACGCTCCCCTGCGGGTGTCCGTCAACACAACTGCAGATGTTTCAGGCGCCTTGCGGTTGCTCCGATGAACCAACAACCGGAACACGGCAAGCATCCACCCTCACCCACTGGCCCGTGCAGATCAAACTCGTGCCGCCCACAGCGCCATTCCTCAAAAATGCCGATCTCCTTATTGCATCCGATTGTGTCCCCGTTGCCTACCCCAATTTCCATGAGGATTTTCTGAAAGGCAGGGTCGTTCTCATGGGATGTCCCAAATTTGATGATATTGATGAATATATCAAAAAGTTTGCTGATATCTTCCGGATCGCCAACATCAAAAGTGTCACCATCGCTATCATGGAAGTCCCCTGCTGTTCCAAAATGCCCCTCATCGTCCAAAAAGGGATGGAACTGGCCGGTCAATCGATCTCAACAGAAGTCGTCGTCGTCAACGCGAGAGGCGGTATTGTGGTATAATTAAGACCACATAGCGCATGCGGAAGGAGGACACAATTTTATGAAAATAACAGACCTTGACAAGGTTGACAAGACAAAGATGACAATGGAAGGTGCGAAGGACACTTACAAACAGATACCCATATCGAAAAGCGACGGAACGCCAACTGTTTCCTTCCGTGTCTTCACCATCGAGCCGGGCGGTCATACACCTTATCATGTCCATGCTTTTGAACATATCAACTACATCATAAGCGGAAATGGCGCCCTTGTTACAGAAACAGGTGAGGAACATCCTGTCAAAAAAGGAGATTTCGCGCTCATCCTCCCTAATGAAAAACACCAGTATAAGAACAAATCGGCTGCAGAGCCCTTCATTGTAATCTGTGCCGTCCCGAAGGAACATGAATAGGGCTGATTATATTGCTTTGAGCATGGCCATAGCAGCACCAGGTCATCAGAATGCCTTCGAGATCGTTAAAAGAACAACTGTTTTCACTGTAGCCTCTCGAGAAATAACATCCTCATAAATATATCGCACATATGACAGCCACGAAAAATTTTTATCATATTGACGAGGGAATCAACCGCGATTTACAATACCCTATCACACTTAAGGAGACCTATCATGAAGAAGTTTCATCCTTTCCTTATCCTCATTCTGCTCTCATTCCTTGTGCTGCCCTGCGTCACAGCATCAGGAGCGGAACTGACACTGGACAACGCCCCGACAAAGGTATTTTTCAGCCCCAAGGGAGGTTGTCTAAAGGGAATCATCAAAGAAATCGAAATGGGCACCCGTGAAATTCTCGTGCAAGCCTACAGCTTTTCATCAACCCCCATCAGAAACGCCTTGATTAACGCGCAGAAAAGGGGCGCGAAAGTGGAGATCATCTTCGACCAGGATGGACAAAAAGATCAGAATTACAAAACCGCCAAAGCCTTCTCAAAAAGTGGGGTTGCCGTCTATCTTGATGGAAACCATGCCAGCGCGCACAATAAGCTAATCATCATCGACAGGGAAACAGTGCTTACAGGCTCCTTCAATTTTACCTACTCGGCAGAAACCAAAAACGCGGAAAATGTACTGATTGTTAAATCGAAAGCGCTGGCGGGGTTATATGCGGAAAACTGGTATAGTCATGTCAAACATTCATCCAAGTATTGATGCCAATCCGACTTCGTTCAGTGCAGCTTTGTTGTCCTTCGGCTCGTGACGCTTCGACGTATTGCCAGTGCGCCTGTGCATCCCCGTCCTTTGCCGTCGCGCTCTCTAAACGAATCCGAATTGGCATAAATTATCTCTTCCACCTACCTATAGATTTAAACTGCCAGCAAGGTCCAGTTTACCCTCACTTATATTCTACGGTCGGGCTATATCCTTTCTGCAAAACTGACGAGTTCCTGTGCCACCCCTTTAATAGAACCAATTATGTCAAGGTAGAGGTAGGAAGCCTTTGTCGCGCAAGCACCTGCAATTAACCTCTCCTGATGTGCCAACAAGAATGTATCAGCCCTTTTTATGATTCTCTCCGTTTCTGATTTTACGATTTCTTTCAGAGATGGGTTTTTGGTAAGGATCAAGTCTCTTGTGTCTCTGAATTGTCTTTTCATCACTGTCAAGAGCTCCGTTATCTCCGTAATAGCCATTACACTAAATGTAATATCGCGCCGGAGTATCATCTCCTGTTTGGCCATCAGGCTTCTTACTGCAGAGGCAATTTTTTGAAGGGGCACCAAGAGGCTCAGGAACCTTTTGTCTGCTTCGCTCTTTTGGTTTTCCGTTATAATTTTTTCCGCAAATGAGAGGTTTGAAGAAAGTATCTCTACGAATTGTGCCTCTCCCTGTTGCAGCATGGTTTGATTCTGTGTTAGAAAGCCGTTCGTGATATTCTCTAAAGCAGGCATTGTCGCCTCAAACATATCATACAGCTTTTGTGTCAAATCTTTTTCTTCCATTGTTTCTCCTCAATAGAGCCCTTAATTTCAATTATAGCGTGGATTGAGAAAAGCACAAGGGATATTTATTGCCACATAAAAGGGGGTATCATGGAGCAAGAGCAGGAAACAACAGTTCAGGAAGCACTAAAGCGGATGGATTTCTTTCGGGTGGCCGAAGGATTGGGGCCAGCAAAGAATATTGAAATTGAGCGATGGGTTTATATTCTTGTTAAAAGAGGTCTGGAGGGTAATATCTTTACTTTGTTTGTGTAAGGGTGAGCGAATAACTGGTGCTCCGGCCGCCTGCCGGGTCTTTGACGAGAATGCCGCGCTCAACGAGATCGAGAATGTCCCGTAACGCCGTGTCCTGGGAACACTTGAGTTATCGGTTGCTCATATATTCGTGTGTGTCACGAAGCCAGGTTTCAGCCTCAGATGTCCATCTTATTTCTGCCACGTTCTGATCCGGTGTTGCATAGTTTCGTCTGACATAACACGTCTGTTTCTGACATCGATAAGGTCTCTTTCTATCATATCATCCGTTCAAATGCCAATTCACGGATGATTTCCTCATAGGATGCATCGTCGGGCTAAGACTCTATGATCTCTTTCATCTTTTGCTTAACAACAGTCATTAAGACTCACCTCCTTCATGTTATACAATCTGAAGACTATTGTAGCAAGAATTACCAAGTATTTGCATTATATTACTCCAGTAGGTAAACATCTTAAGGTTTGTCATGCCGGACTTGATCCGGCATCCAGTCTTTTCAATGGATTCCGGCTTTCGCCGGAATGACGGAAATTTAGTTGTTTTATTGCCGGAGTAATATTCAAAAGAAAATTGTCTTTTTCGCAGATGTATCAAGCCCTGTTCTGTTCTTCCGTTTTCCCTCTTCCCAGTCCTGCAACGCAGGACGGTCGTCCCACATCCCACATCCTACGTCCTACGATCTTCTACCGAAGCCGCTTAGTGAAGCGCAGAGCGCTTAGCACCAGCACGGCCACTCCAATCAGGAAGAGCGCCGCCATCTGATGCCAGAGTATATCTATGCCAACACCCTTCAGGAAGACACCTCTCAGAATGACAAGGAAATACCTGAGCGGATTGGCATAGGTGATGTACTGAAATACCTGCGGCATGTTTTCAATGGGCGTCACAAAACCGGAGAGGAGAATGGCCGGTTGAAAAAAGAAGAAGGACGCCATCATGGCCTGTTGCGGTGTTTTCGATATGGTCGATATGAACAATCCGATACTGAGAACAGGGACAAGATATATGGCGGTGCATAAAACGAGAAACCATAATTCTCCCTTAATTGGGACATTGAACCAGAAAACACCCACGGTGGTGATAAAAAACATGTCAAAAAAACCGATTACAGCGGCAGGGATCGTCTTCCCCAGCATCAGCTCCATAGGCCTTATAGGCGTCACCATGAGCTGTTCCATGGTGCCTGCCTCCCTCTCCCGTACCACAGACATGGAGGTCACCAGAAGACAGGTAAGCATGATGATCAGCGCTACTACCCCGGGGATCATATAATTTCTGCTTCTCAGGTCGGGGTTGTACCAGACCCGTGTCCGAAAATCCACGGTTGAAATAACGGGAGTGACGGGCGGCACCGCATTTTCCCGCGCGTAACGGGCAATGACGGTATTCACATAGCCCATGGCGATCATGGCTGTATTCGAGTCTGTACCATCGACAATGACCTGTATCTGTGTTGGGATACCCCTTTTGAGGTCCTTTGCAAATCCGCTGTTCATCTGTATAGCGCAGAGGGCCTTACCCCTCTCTATAAGGTCCGTAATCTCCTCTTCAGACGAGGGCCTGTGTCGAACCGCAAAATAGCCTGATGACGTGAGCTGTCTTTCCAGTTCCCTGCTTTCAGATGATTTGTCAAGATCATAGAAAGCGGTTGAGATGGAATTGACGTCAAAGGTCGCCACATAACCAAAAACCATGAGTTGAATGACAGGGGTTACAAAGAGAAAAAATATCGTTCTTTTATCTCTGAATAACTGTATGAACTCCTTGATGACAATGTGTTTGATGCGCTCAAACATTTCAGTCGATCCTCTTTTTAAACTTTTTCGTCGCCAGCAGGAAAACAACTGCTCCGTAAATGGTAAGCAATACTGTTTCCCATATGAGATATTTCAGCGAAGAGCCTTTCAGGAATATCTCTTTCAGAATTGTCACAAAATACCGGGCAGGCACAAAATAGGTAATGATCTGAAGAGGGCCCGGCATATTTGAAATACTGAAGATAAAACCCGAGAGCAGAAAAGCCGGCAGGAAGGAGCTGAGCATTGCCATCTGACTTGCAGATGTCTGGTTCCGCCCCACTATCGAGATGAGGATACCCATACTTAAACCGCCGAAGAGAAAGATAGACGAGAGGACAAGGAGTAAGGATACACTGCCTCTCAGGGGCACTCCGAAAAGTTCGGTGCTCATGATGATGACAAAAACCGTATCGGCGAAACCTATGACAAAATAGGGGACCAGCTTCCCTATAACCAGTTCAACCGGTTTTATCGGCGTTGATATGAGCTGTTCCATGGTGCCTCTGTCCCATTCCTTGGCGATGGTAAGGGAGGTAAGGAGGGCAATAATAACCGTCATGATCACCGCGATGAGCCCGGGGATAATGAAATTTCTCGACTTTAATTCCGTGTTGTACCAGACCCGGCTTCTGGAATCGATAAGAGGGGTAATGGGACCGCCCCTCATCTTCTGGGAATATCTTTGCGCAATAGCAGTGATATATCCCTGGGCAATGTTGGCCGTATTGGAATTAGCGCCGTCGAGAATGATCCCGATGGTGGTGTCCCTTCGCGTCCGTACACATTTCGAAAAATCGTGAGGTATGATAATGGCTACCTTCGCTTTATTCCCATCGAGATAAGGATCGATCTCTTCATAGCTGTCGAGAGAGGAAACAACCGTAAAGTAACCCGATTGGGCGAACTCATCAATCAGTTCCCTGCTGAGGCTGCTTTTATCCATGTCATATACAACAGTGGTAATTTTGTCCACATCGAAGGTGACGGCAAAACCATAGATAAAAAGAAGGATCAAGGGTAAAATAAAAGCCAGGGCAAGGCTCATGGGATCACGCCATATCTGGATGAATTCCTTTCTTGTAATGGCCTTTATTCGCGCGAATTTCATCTCATGAAGCCTCTATAAGCGTCACAAAAACATCTTCAAGGGAAGGTGCAATTTTTTCACATCTTCTCAACTCAATGCCTGATTCCCGTAGCAATGCGGCAAGCTGTACCATGCTCTCTTCCGCCTTTTCCACGGTAATATGAAGGGTACTCCCGAAAATGGCCGCTTCAATGTGGTGCTTCGACAGGACCTCCATCGCTTCGACAACTTTATCGGTTTCCAACTCCAGGACATCCTGTTTCATATATTCGCGCCTGAGTTCCGTGGGTGTCCCTTCAGCAATAATTTTGCCCCTGTAAATCAGAGCGAGCTTGTCACAGTAGTCCGCTTCATCCATGTAGTGGGTGGTGACAAAAATCGTTGTACCGGCATCGGCCATCTCACGAATGAGACCCCAGAAATGTCGTCTCGATATGGGGTCTACTCCCGATGTAGGCTCATCAAGAAAAATAACAGGCGGCTCATGGAGAATGGCACATCCCAAGGCAAGCCTTTGCTTGAAACCACCGGCAAGGGTACTCGTCAGAGAATCTCTGCGCTCCCTGATCCGAGCCATATCAAGAACCCATTCTTTTCTCTTTTCCCTCTTTTCTTCGGGAACATTATAAATACCCCCGAAGAAGTTTATGTTTTGCTCCACGGTAAGCGCATCATAAAGGGAAAATTTCTGCGACATGTATCCTATGATCTTTTTGATCGCTTCAGGTTCTCTGATAATGTCGAATCCCCCTACAGTACCACTGCCGCCTGTGGGCATAAGAAGCCCGCAGAGCATGCGGATCGTTGTAGATTTTCCCGCGCCGTTGGGCCCGAGAAAACCGAATATTTCACCCTTTTTGACATTAAGGCTTATGCCATCAACAGCGACAAATGCCCCGAATGTCCGCCGCAGATCCCACACCTCAACCGCTATTCCATTATCACCCATGCCCTGCTCCCGTATTGAGTCTATCGAGTCGTTGTGTCGTCGAGTCATTGAGTCTGCCGTAGGCGTTGCGTCTTTTTGCTAACCCTATGACCCTATGACTCAACGACCCTATGACGCCTTTCCCATTTCCCTTGCTTCCCGCGCCTGTCCTCCGGTGTCGTGGCGGAAGGTCCATCTCATTTTTTTCCTTGCACCTTGTACCTTCTACCTTTTACCTTGAGCCCGCTCTCCATGCCCTATGCGCTATGCCCTTCTCTACGATTTACGATTCCCGGTCTTTGACCATAGAAATAAAGACATCCTCAAGAGAAGGAACAATCTCCCTCTCCCCTTCTATCGAAAAACCCTTTGCTTTCAGTTGGTCCATTATCTTCACCGCTATTTCTTTGCTTTGAATTGCCACATGGAGCTTGTCGCCATATATGCTGACTGAGAGAACACCATCGATGGATCCGATAAAATCGCCAGCTGACCGGGCCTCGGAGGTTGATATTTCTATCATCGGCACGCCAATGATCTTTTTCACTCCTGAAGGCTCATCGGTAACAAGGACTTTCCCTTTATGGATAAGGGCAATTCTCGTACATCGTTCAGCTTCATCAAGATAGGCAGTGGAAATAAAAATAGTTACCCGTTCTTTCAGGAGATCGTAGAGTATCCGCCAGAAATCCCTTCTCGACACAGGGTCAACCCCGCCCGTCGGTTCATCGAGAAGCAAGACTTCAGGAGTATGGACAAGGGCGCAGGAGAGACCCAGCTTCTGTTTCATCCCGCCTGAAAGGTTTCCGGCGAGCCGTTTTTTAAAAGGTGTAAGGTTGCTGAAACCAAGCAGTCTTTCATACCGGGAGGGTCTTTCACTGAGAGGCACTCCATACAGGTCGGCATAAAAGTCGATGTTCTCCATGACCGTCAGATCTTCATAGAGACCGAATCGCTGCGACATGTAGCCGATCTTTTCTTTAATCTGTTCTTCTTCACCAAGAATCGAGTGTCCCGCGATCCAGGCATCCCCTGAAGTTGGTCTCAAGATCGCCGAAAGGAGCCTCATGATCGTTGTCTTGCCTGCCCCGTCAGGCCCCACAAGACCAAAGAGCTCGCCCCTTCGAATCTCAAGATTCAAATTATCGACCGCTACGTTATCCTCAAAGGTCTTCGTAAGGTTTAACGTCTTGATGGCAATATCATTTTCCATAGGAGGACCCGTGACATCTCACGGTTTTAAGAGTATCCTTACATCCGCCGGCATGCCCGGTTTCAGTTCGTCATTCTCGTTTTTAATCCGGATTTTTACGCCAAAAACAAGTTTTACCCTTTCTTCCGGCTGTCTGGACAGTCTTGGGGGTAAATTCGGCCTCAGATGATATATAGGAAACAACACCTTCATATGTCTTGTCTTTATAACTGTCGACGGATATCTGTGCCTTCTGTCCCAGTTTTATAAGACCGATTTTATCTTCTTTCACATAGACCTTTATCCATGGGCTTTTAAGGTCTCCTATGGTGAAAACAGGTATTCCCTGACTGACAGTCTCACCAACCTCAACATTCTTTCTGAGTACCACACCCGCAATTGGGGCATAAATAACGGTATCCTTGAATCTTGTCTCCGACGCGGCAAGCATTGCCCTGGCCTGTTCAACACGATGCTCCCCTATTTTTATATCTTCTTTTCTTGCCCCTTCCTGAGCAAGGCTCAATGCCTCCTGGGCGTTTTTATGCATGGCCACGCGCACGTCATAGGCACTTTTCGAAGCATCAAACTGTGCCTTCGATATGGCGCCGTTCTTATAAAGCACTTCAGCTCTCTCATAATCCTGTTTCACCTTTTTAAGTTCTGCTTCCTGGGCGATCACATTTGCTTTCGCCTGCTCTATCTCCTGGGTCCTGGCCCCTGCCCTCAGTTCAGAAAGTCGCGCAGATGACTCTTGCAGGAATGCCCTGTTCTGCGCTACCACTGAAGAAAGCTCAGCGCCATCAAGTCTCGCGAGTAGATCACCCGCTTTTACGACAGAACCTTCTTCAACAGGGATCTCTATCACTCGTCCCGGTATTTTAAAACCCACATTTGTTTCTGTTATTTCAACATTGCCGGAGAGGAGCATGGAGCCATCATCCCGGTGATTTCTCAGGTTGATGATGAGATAAACCGTTATCCCCGCAATAACAACTATTGCGGCTATGAGGATTCTCTTTTTTTTCATTTTCTTACCTCCCCGTCATATCCGTCTTCACCAACCGCTTTCTTCAGATAGGCGAGGGCAGTTTCTCTGTCAAAAAGCGCCTGGTAATAATCTGTTTCCGCCCTCAGAAGGGCCGTCTGCGCGTCAATTACGTCCATGCTTGTCCCTCCTCCCGTATCATATCTCAGAACTTCGATCCTCACATTTTCCCGGGCACTCTCAAGGGCCTTTTGGGTTACTCCTATCCTCTCCCGTGCGTTCACGATTCGTAGGTGAGCATCCCTTACCTCACCGTTTATGAGAAGCTTTATTGCCCGTTCTTCTTCCTTTACCTTTTCCATTTCTGCTTTTTCCTTGTTTATTTCAGACCGTATAAGCCCGCCGTCAAAGAAGGGAATGACGAATCTCACGCCGTAGTTCCAATTTTCCTTAAAGGAAGTGTAATCACCGGCTCTCGCGATATAGTTGCCGGTGGCCAGAATATCAGGAAGCCTCTTACCCTCGGCCATCTTTACCTGCTCCTCGCGGATAAGTCTTTTTTTATGCAATGGCCTTATAATCAGGCCTCTGTGAAAAAGCTTTACTCATGCTTTCTTCAAGAGTAGGGAAGGATTCATTGGTCGTATTTTCAGGAACAAGGGAAAATTCAGCATCCATGTTATCCATACCCATAAGGGCCTTCAGCAACTCGTAAGCGCTGGCGAGACTGTTCTTCACGATGAGTCGGTTTTCAATCGCGTGTGAGAGTTCAACATCCGTTTTCAGCAGATCGAGCTTAGGCACAGTGCCTGTCTTGAGATAGAGTTCCACGTTCTTTTTGTGAGACTCAAGCTGCTTTACCGACTGATCATTGGCAAGAATGAGTTTTTCGAATTGTACAATCTTGTAATATATGCTTGTAAGGTTATAGACAAGTTCCTGTTTAGTCATTCTGTAAGCGTCCTGCGCGATATCTCTTTTCATTTCGGCGATATTAACAGCCCTGTAAAGTCTTCCACCCCTGAACAACGGCAGTGTAAAAGAAACACCGGTGTCCCATATTACTCTTCTCACCACAGGAAAATCCGTGGTCACACCAATAGGGGGCGTGACAACAAGAGGTGTAAGGGCCGTATCGTAGCGAAACCGTGCAATGCCTCCTCCCAGATCTATCTTGGGCATCCTGTTGGCCTTCGCCATGTCGATGCCATATTGCTCAACCTCTATGTCCTTCCCGGCGATTCTTAAGCCCGGATTGTTTTTAAGGGCATAATTGATGACTGAGTTGAGATTATACCTATTGCCCTGTGGTCCGGATGCGGAGTAGTCAACCAACGCCGTTTTCTCGATCTTTTGCGGGCCCTCCGTCCGCACTTCTTCCCCGTAGCATGACAAGACAGTGAAGAAGATAAAACCGAAGACACCTATGAACTTGATAATAGAACTCTTTGTTCTCGTTGTTTTTCTCAAACCGGAAAGGTTCATTCCCTGTCTCCTTTTTTATGTTCGGCAAACTTCTTGATCGCGTTGAGAGAAAAATGCGTGACATGGTCTGCTATCAGTTGTGTATCAGCGTAATTCTTACCGGGAAAAAGTCTCTTTATCATAGGCTGAGCGAAGAAAAAGAAAAGAGATTGACCAATGATGCTGGCACAACAGAGATTTACCGTGTCTTCTGTGGCACCTTTTCCGAGGAGTTCACGAACGATTGCCGAAAGGGTTTTAAAGATCGGTCTTATCCCCTCTTCTGCTACCATATCAAGGCCTTCAGTCGGTCTGAGAAGTTCATGGGCGATCAACTTTCTGACCCAGGGGAATTCCCCTTCATGGCATTCCCTGACCCTGCCGATGTACCACGACAAAAATGCTTTAAGACGTTCTTCCGGAGGAGAGGATTTATCTAATCCCTCATCGAAAGGGTGTCTTTTGAAGGCAGCATCCTTCCCGTATTTAAGGACGGCAAGATAGAGTCCCTTTTTATCGCCGAAGTGATAATTGATGGCGGCGATGTTGACCCCGGCCTGCTTGCATATTTCACGGACCGTGGTATTCTGAAATCCCAACTCGGCAAAGATATTCCCGGCTGTCTCAATAATACGTTTCTTGGTGTCAGAGAGAAGATTGTTCTGTTCTTTCATGGCGCTCCTGAATAAAACAGTTGTTTAATACATTTGTTTCAATCTAATATTTAAAACAGTTGTTTTATTTTGTCAAGTCTTATTTACGTTTCTGAAAATAAATAGTGATTAAAAAGGAGCGTCGATGAATATTTATTCAGGGGTGCGCTGCGGTAAAGATTCTGTTCAGAATATACTGAATGATTGACAGAACTATACTGAAGAGCATCGCTGTCCAGAACCCTCTTACCTCAAAACCATGAACGACTTTGGACGCGAGGAGTACCAGTACCGCGTTGATGACAAAGGTAAAAAGCCCCAGTGTCAAAATGGTAATCGGGAGTGTAACAAGAATCAGAAAAGGTCTTACCAGGGTATTGACAATCCCCAGAAAAAGAGCAACCAGGAGCGCTGAGAAAAAACCGTTCACTGTAATACCCGGCAGCAGGTACGCGGCAATGCCGACAGAGAGGGTCATTAATAACCATTTAAGAAGTAACATCATAGGGCTACACAGACAACTCGTTATTCATGATAAAATTTGTCGGCAGGAATCATTCGTAACGAATATTCTTCCGCTCCTTTTGTCAAATTATCCAGGGCCGCTTCCATTAAAACCATGTCTTTATATATCCCACCCAGGACAGCGGAAATTCTTTCAATATTATTCCTTGTCGCCGCGGCACATTCAGTGAGCTTCTGTTCGTTCTTCAGACATTCTCCGATGAGATCTTTATGCAACTCACGCTCTTCTGCGGTTAAATTCATAGATTCCAGTAACTTTTCAACCGTCATATAGTCCTTCATTATTCTCTCTTTCATGATGAGAATAGCGCTTCACATCGCGCAATTTTTATAATTTTAACCTTTTTACATTTTCAAGGCAACAATTCACTGCTTTTTTTCATTTATTCAATTACTTTCATTGACTTATAATATCATATGACGAAAATTGAGCGATTGCCCTGCCAATATCAACCAGTATCGGATAAGGTCTTGAATTAGTAGTGCTTATTTGCACCCTGGTTTGAAAAGACTGTGGAAGTTGCCGATTGCAAAGTTCGAATACATTTGAAAATCGGGCCGGCAGCAGGTATTATTATCCCGACGCTATGCCTCGAGCAAGATATGGAAAGGAGCAAATAAGCCTCAAGAATAACCGTCGTCTTATTCGCGGTCTAACAAAAGCAAGCAGCGCGAATCGAAGAGTGGAATCGAACACTCTCTGTTCACTGAAGAGGAGACCTTCGCAATAGCCATGAAAGATTTTCCTATTATTGACTGCGTAGGAGATCCCATTTTTGTTAAGGATCAAGACTACAGGTTCGTGTTTGTCAACGATGCTGCCTGTAAGATGTTTGGCATACCTTACAAACGATGGCTCGGAAAGACGGACTATGACTTTTTTCCGAAGGAGCAGGCAGACGTTTTCAGGATACATGATGGCCATGTTTTCGAAACAGGAGAAGAGGACGTCAATGAGGAAGAGATCACCGACACGCAAGGTAACATCCGAACAATTGAAACAAAGAAGATGTTATATGCCAGCAAAAAAGGCGAAAAGTACATCGTCGGTACCATACGGGACATCACTAAGCGTAAGAGAGCAGAAGAAGCCTTGCGTACCAGCCAACTTCAGTTATCTGAAGCAGTGGACCTTGCCAAAATCGTTTACTGGGAGGCTGATCCCGCACGTGGTACACTCATTCTCAATGATTCATTCTATGCTTTTTACGGTACCACCGCCGAACAGGAAGGAGGATACCAAATGACAAGGGAAGAATACTCGAAAAGGTTCGTGCATCCTGACGATCAGTTATACCTGTCTCAAATTATTGCGCAGAGACTTACAACGCCTGGCCCCGAATTCCTTCCCGACATTGAGCACCGTATTATTCGTCGTGACGGAGAAGTGCGCCATATTTTGGTAAGAGCCAGGGCTGTTAAGGATGATGCAGGCCATATCGTTAAGCGATACGGAGCAAACCAGGACATTACCGAACGGAAGAATATCGACCAAGAACTCAGAAGGAAATCTCTTCGCCTTGAGGAAGTCAACACCGCCTTACGAGTTTTATTGGAACAGAGAGAAAAAGACAAGAACGAGTTGGAAGATAAAATCATTTTCAATGTGAGAAAATTGGTCTTGCCTTATGTTGATGCGTTGAAACAAAGACAGCTGGATGAAGACCAAAGGGCGTATCTCGATGTTCTTGAAACAAATTTGAACAATATCGTCTCCCCTTTTGCAAAGAAACTGACTTCTATCCATGAGAATTTTACTCCGGCAGAGATTAAAGTCGCAGATCTCATAAGAGAGGGAAAAACAGTCAAAGAAATTGGAAAAACGTTTGGCGTCTCAGAGAGTGCGATCAATCTCCACAGACAACACATCAGAAACAAGCTTGGATTGAACAATCAAAAGGTTAACCTCAGGGCATATCTCATGTCCCTTCAATAATAATAGTTATATACTATCATTAGTATATCTTTTTTCTATCATGACAATCTATCGCACTTTTGTGTTATTATCGTCCATTAGCTTGAACGGATTGGGTTGGTAAGCTAAGAGATGCAGGGGAAGGGGCAAGAGACACAGGAAAAAAAGGGGGGGTAATTATGAGTTTTCTTTTTTTTGTAACACCTTCGGACAAAACCGGAGAAGCAATTATACAAGCCATTAAAACCCAGTTTCCAGACGAAAGTGTGGATTTATGCGCAACAGCCGGCAGTCTTGCACTCAAGCTTTCTGAGGACCTGAATGAAGAAAAGGTGGCCATCCTTGTACCTGCAGATGAAAAAGAACTCATAGACATTTACTCCATGCAGGATCTATTTAATGGAGTCCCTATCATGCTTGTTCTTCCAAAGAGAGATAAGTTCGTGGAAGCCATGGCATACCGATTAAAACCCAAGCTTACGATTTACAAAGATAGCGGTGTCGCAAAAACCTCGTTAAAACTAAACACTATGGTAGAGAGTTTGCAGTACTTGCGAGTTGGGAGTATACCCACCGCGCAAGAATAATTGCTTATTACAATACATTATCGACAGGAGGAATTTTCGAAATGGCCAAAAAAAATCAGAAGAAGCGGATCACTTTTCAGTACGATGCACCTGAGGCACAAGTTGCTTCCGTGGCAGGGAGTTTTAATGATTGGGATATTTTCTCTCATCCGTTGAAACAAAGCCGCAACGGAAAGGGCGGCGGCAGGTGGCAGAAAACAGTGTATCTGGAACCGGGTCTATATGAATACCGTTTTGTAGTGGATGGAGTTTGGCAGAACGACCCTCAGGGCTCAGGAAGACGTGTGAACGACTTTGGCACTGAAAACTCTGTCCTTATAGTCTAAAACCGAGGTGAGAAAATGATGGGACGTGGGGGCATGGATCAGCAAGATCGTTGTGAACGACGATTTAAGAGTCCATATCTGAATGCATCTCCCGGTGAGATATGGGGGGTCTCAATATGAGCAAGGCACTTAAAAAAGTATCGAAAGATCGCACTGTGACCGGCAGAGAAATCCTGGTAACAAAACATGATATGAAAAGGCTGCAGACCATCATCGAAATCTATGGGTGGAATGATGCGCCATACCCTGAACGCCTGGCAGAGGAACTCGATCAAGCAGAAGTAGTGGAGCCGAAAGATATCCCGAGCGATATTGTCACCATGAATTCAGTGGTCCGGATTAAGGATTTGGATACTGATGAAGGAAGGACTTTTGCACTCGTTTTTCCTGGTAGGACAAAAATGAGCGAAAGCAGTGTCTCAATTACCGATCCCATGGGGACAGCCCTCATTGGTTCAAGGGAAGGAGACCAGATCGAGTGGAAGGGCCCGGAAGGAATGAAAAAGTTCCAGATAGTCGAGATTCTGTATCAGCCGGAACGGGTCGGCAATTACTATTTTTAGAAAAATCATGCCGGTTCAGCGGCAAACGCGAAACCGGATCCATCTTGAAAAGTGCTTTCCAGTCTCCGCAGTCAATGTTCGGGCGAATTTTGCAGACCTCAGACCAGCATGGAATGGGCGGAGAGTCAAAGTCGGTGCAGGATTTTCCCTGCGGTGCACTTATGTATTAAGACCAACACTGCCTTTCAGCATTTTATGTTGTTTCGTTAGAAAACCGTTAGAAAGATTTTAAGTAAAACGGGGATAAGGTGAGCGGCCTTATCCCCTTTTTCAAATCTATTGATTCCCTGCAACTTGTTGCAGGGTAACCCTACCCCCTCGCCCCTTCGAGGGAGAGGGAAGGGTGAGGGGGATAAGGTCTTCATTCCTCAGATACCCCGTAGCTTGCTGCGGGGAGGTTCATTCTGAGAACTTCTTCTCGAAATGAGTAAAACACCAAACGCGACGAAGATGCTGGATTTCATCTCGTAATAAACACAATTCGCAGTCGACATTGCCTTGACATGCAAAGCCGGCGGGTTCTCGCAGGGGAGCATATTTGCGCAATCACTGTGCCTGCTGCGGTATAATACGGACCTCCACGCGTCTGTTCTGTTGTCTGCCGGCTTCAGTATTATTGCTCGCTATCGGCTTACCCTCGCCGTAACCGATCATGGCCAATCTTGACGGGTTTACGCCCATACCGGCCAGTGCGTTTTTGACTGCTTCTGCGCGCCGCTCGGAAAGCCTCTGGTTGGTATCCACGGACCCGGTGCTATCGGTATGACCGGCAATCTGGATGTTTGTTGCAGGGTATTGTCTGAGGACGTTTGCCACCCGGTTCAATTCATCATAGGCGCCGGGGAGTAATGTGGAAGAATTGACAGCGAAGAGATAATCCGACTTGAAGGTCACCGTCAGGACATCGACGGATTTTTGCGTGCTGTCCCTCCCGGCTTGTGCCAGCACTTCCTGGTCCCGCTGGATGCTTGCCCCTTCAACATTGGCCAGCGCCTGGCGCATAGATGCTTCCTGATTGTCCATGTAGCGGCCGATTGCCCCTCCGGCCAGACCGCCCACTGCCGCTCCAATAGCCGCTCCAAGAAGCGTTGAGGAAGTGTCGCGTCCTATGGCCTGCCCGGCAGCGGCCCGCCGTTTCATGACCATACCGGTCAAACCCCCCCAACAGACTGAAACGGTGGGAACTTGCATTAATAACAATCCACGAACATATTCGGGTTTGTGACAGAGGTCATTTCTATTAAGCCGATAACAATGGTAGTGTTGCCATAGCCCAACTTCGATGACAGGGGAGAAAGGGTACATGACATTATATCGCAAGAGAACAGCCGACGATGCTGCATACGAACAGTGCCTGAGAGGAAATTCCGATAAACGATCATCTCTGCGTGGTGGTAATCGAGCATTAGACCGCTTATTGAATAATTATACAGGTAGGCACCCACACCACATCCATCGATTGGGTAGTGATTTGCCAATATATGGCGACCTACCATACGATGTTGCAGCAAGAGAAGCAGTCTTCTTTCCGCAGAGAGGGGATGAAGTAGTTGACGAGGCCACACAATTTCAGGTATCTGGAGGAGGAGTTTGAGAGGGAATAACTATTGTGTATCGCTATTGAATCTATATTGCTCCATCCGCAGTGTGATGAGCGATATCAACATTGTGATAAAGGTACGTTAATCATGCTTATTTATTATGAGCACAACCCCATGCAGTATGCGGCAGGAGCACATGCGTTCAGAGAATAGAATGAGACAGATAGAGGCAGTTTCAAATATTGATGCTTTGAAAGCAGGCAGATTAGAGCAGGTCATCGACATGCTTGCCGCAACCGTAAATTTAGACGCAATCAGTAACGAAGACCTAAATTTGATCATTCAAAATGGCAATGAAGTAGCGGAGGAATTCACCGACTTTCTCAAGAATATAGGAAGATTGATTGTGGAGGAGCGGGGACCCGGGAGTGTGGCGGTCAGTGAAGACATCGATGAGAAGAAACAACCGGCTGTCATAAGGATTAACCGAGCAGACTTATTCGACCCCGTCCAGTTTATGCGGCAGACAGGGCTGGAGCTCGAGGAGCAAGACGAACGCTCGGTCATGCTGGAAGAAATAGATCCTTGCGCCATAGCCCTTGAATCGATGCTTAGGGATGAGATGGTAATCAGCGGCGAAGAACATTTGAAGCGGCTGGGCCAGACGGGGTACATACGGCTCGACGCCAGGGTTTTACAAACGCTATGGGACAACCAGCATCTTATTCCTGAACATTGGAAGGGTACGACGGATGCCCCCAAATATATCTTCTTTGATGGTACGGTTCTGAAAAACCAGCTCGGACGATATGTGATGTGCATTTACTGGGCCAAAGATAAGAAGTGGAGATGGACGTACTGCCGAGTCAATGTAGGGGGATGGAGAGCAGAAGACCTGTCGGCAGTTCTCAAAGCGTAGTGAGGCCCTTTGTTGTGAGGAGCAGGGCCAGCATATGCCAGCCCCGTAAACCTGAATTGTGCCCGAAATTGTGCCCATGGGATGGTGGGAGAACCTTGTATCACAGTATCTTATAAACTATTTGTGCTAAATTACGTTTTTTCCTCACATAAAACTGAAAATAACAAAGACTGATAACGTAGACAAAGGCAAGGCAAATAAACATCACACGGTAGCCTGTAAGAGGGAGAACAAGGCCTATGGTTAGTGGTCCCATGGCGATTCCCAGGTCCATCAACGCCTGGAAGGTTCCAACAGCAGTACCGCTTGAAGAACCTGCATATTCTAAAGAATACGTCATCATGGCTGGATTGACAAACGCCACACCTATTCCTTGAAGAAATCCGGCCAGAACAAACATGGGGAGGGTTTTTGACAGAGCGACTATGACCATGGCTATTACTGACAGAAAAGTGAACGTCAGAATGATTTTTTCCTTGTTATAGGTATCGAGGACCCTCCCTCCAAGGATCCTGCATGCGATAATCGCGAGAGCAGTGGCTGAAAAGAAGTGTCCCGGATTTTTCACACCGCACTGTATTGCATAAAGAGGAAAGAAGGCGCTGAGTCCTCCGAAGACAAATGTCTGAAGGAAACCCATGAAAGCAGGGATAGCGATCTTCCATTCAAAGAGATGATTATCGCGGGCAAGGGTCTCGTTGCCAGTCATGGATTGCTCCCGCCGCTTCACCTTCCACGGGAAAAAGAAAGCACACAGGGAGAGGCCAGCGCAAAAAAGAAAAAGAACGTCAAAAGAGTACTCATTAATGAGAAATATACCCAAAGGAGCTGCGATAGCCGTCGCGACGTTCGGCGCTATCATGTAGTAGGCTATCCCTCGGGCTCGATGCACCGGAGGAATGATGTTGAGGCTATACGTGAATGCAGCGGTATTCAAAAATGCGAACGCGATCCCTTGAAAGACCCTAACCAGCAAGGATAGGCCAGAACGGGCGAAACACCATCAACGCAAGGAAAGTGAGAGCCGATAGCAGTGCGCCGGCCATCATCACACTTTTTTCTGAGTATTTGGAAACGACTCCCCCTGCGACAAGTCGAAAAACCAATGATGATATAGCAAAAACTCCGATGAGCACGCCAATCTCTCTTTCGCTAGAGCCTAGCCTTGAAAGAAAGATGGGCATGGTGGGCACAAGCGACTGATTGGCAACTGCGAAAATAAAGTACGTAAGGTACACGAGAGCAAAGTCACGAGTCAATATATTTCTTATCGCATGGCGGGAGATGTTCTCTTCATTTCGCATGGTACCATAATGTTTCACAGGAGAGAATGAATTGTCAACGTATTTGGTAATGAGAGTAAGCAAATGCAGGGCGCAGATTTACGCATCGAATGCTGGATCCCGGTTTTGTCCCCGCCAAACAGTTTGCGATATTTCTTATAGTAATTCGAAAACAACCCTACTATCCCCACTCGTAAGTGCATGAGCGCATCAACTAGCTTCCTGAACTCCTCATTGTAGTATTTTCTCTGGACACACAATGTTTCAACCGGTAATCGATCCCATCATTGTAGCTCATATATTATTGACAATAAACTTTGCAAAGACTATTATATCGGAAATTACACCTTGTAATAGAGTAATTGTTGGGTATGGGAAAGGAAGAGAATTTGTTTATGGGTGCTAGGCACAAAAAAATAAAGGTTACTGCTTGGCCATGTTGCATTGAGGTTTAATATTGTTGATGATTCTCGGTTCCATCATAGGAAGGCTTTTCCATTTAAAAAGAACGTGCCCGAAGTGCAAGAGGGACCAAAATGTGCCCTCAGCCAAGAAACGTGAGACTGTTTCCTGTAAATTCTGTGGAGCTAAGATCCCGCCGCCAAGTTTATAGCTGACGAGAATGTATTTTGAGGAAATACATCAATTTGGAAGGGTAACCAACACTTTAATCAATAATTCCCAAAAGCTTAATCCCCGGGGGTACCCTTCTCTGTAAGTTTGTAACGGATTGCTGATTGAAGGAGGTTTAGAGATGGTGCCGATTCAATCCATTCTGACTACAACAGATTTCTCATCGATGCCAGGCACGCTGCAGAACGAGCAGCGATGCTCGCCAAAACTCTCGGAATCCAAAAAACCTTGTTGTTGCACGTGCTGGAAGAATCATGGATGGATGCGTTGAAACAGTTTATAGGCGCGTGGGTACGGGTTGAGCAAGAGATTGTCGAGGAAAGTTTACGTTCCCTTGACAAATTGGTTGAAGAAATCAAAAAGGACCTGAACTTTGCCTTAGAACCAAAGGTGCTCAAGGGAAATACTCTGAATACGATCGTCGATACTGTCTTGGATTTTGATCTGCTTGTGCTTGGAGCACACGGACAGCATCCGGTTAGGGCTCTGGCTCTTGGCACCACCTCGCAGAGAATTCTGAGCAAAACCAAGAAACCTGTCCTGGTGGTCAAGCAAAAGCCGGATACATCGTATCAACGCGTCCTTGTTGCCGTCGATTTCTCGCCAAACTCCCGCAAGGCCTTGGCGTTTGGTCCTGTGATAGCACCACAAGCCCTCATCCATGTCGTGCATGTCTTCGAACCGCTTTTCGAGAGAAAAATGATTTCCGCTGGAGCATTTGATAAAACCATTGAGGAGTACCGGATAAAGGCACAAAGTGAGGCGAAGAGAGAAATGACAGATTTTATAACAGCAACAGGAATGCGCTTCAATAACTTGAATGTGCTCGTTGAATACGGCCATGCGGCGGGCAAACTTCCGGAGATCGCCGATAAATGGGATCCTGACCTCATCATTATCGGAAAGCATGGGAGGTCGCGCATGGAGGAACTCTTGCTTGGCAGCGTCACACTGCATATGCTGTCCCTGTCCCGATGCGATGTACTTGTTGTGGGATAGCATACCAGGGACAGCGCAAGGAACAGGAATTTTACCTGTAAGTTCAATGAACGTTGAAGTGAATTCATATGTCCTGAATATGAATTTGTATGATTATATATAGGGGGAGATTATTGAGTGTTTGAACAGACCTTTTACGAGATCGCATCGATCCTGGTCCTTGCTGCCATCCTTGGGTCCATCGCCATGCTTTTGCGACAACCGCTCATAATCGCCTTTCTCGCCACGGGAATTCTCGCCGGGCCTTCGGGATTTTCGCTGCTGCAAAGTCATGGACAAATAGAGACGCTGGCTCATATCGGAATCGCACTTTTGCTCTTCGTCGTTGGGCTCAGACTTGATTTAAGTCTTATCAAGACTACCGGACCGGTTGCCCTCGCAACGGGCCTCGGTCAAGTAGTATTTACGTCCCTATTCGGTTTCCTGATTGTTTTAATGATGGGTTTTTCCGTCGTCAGCGCTTTATACATAGCCGTGGCGCTCACTTTTTCCAGTACAATCATCATTGTGAAACTCCTCTCCGACAAAAAAGAGATCGATGCTCTCCATGGAAAGATTGCCGTGGGCTTTCTCATTGTTCAGGATATCGTGGCAATCCTTGCCATGATCATGCTTACCGCTCTGGGGGGCCCCAGGGTCGAGGATAGTAATACGGTTCTCACAATTGTCCTGATTGCGGGAAAAGGTGCGGGGTTCATCTTATGCGTGTGGCTTCTTGTACGTTTCGTAATTCCCGGCATCATGAGGAGACTGGCCGGCAACCAGGAGTTGCTCGTCCTTTTTGCTATTGCATGGGCTGTCTTTCTCGGCACTGTCGGTGATTATCTTGGGTTTAGCAAAGAGGTTGGCGCATTTATTGGCGGGGTTTCCCTTGCGTCAACACCATATCGGGAATCTATCGGCGCCAGATTGGTCAGTTTGAGAGACTTTCTCCTTCTTTTCTTCTTCATTGATCTGGGAGCCCGTCTAGACTTTAATATGGTAGGTCCACAGATTTTCAATTCAGTCTATCTTTCGCTCTTCGTCCTTGTCGGCAATCCCCTGATTGTAATGTTGATTATGGGCATCATGGGGTATAGAAAACGTACAGGTTTCCTGGCTGGGCTGACGGTTGCCCAGATCAGCGAATTTTCACTCATCTTGGGCGCCCTGGGCGTCAGCCTCGGACATATCAATATGGAAGCCATGAGTCTTATTACGCTTGTAGGAGTTGTGACGATTTGTCTTTCCAGTTACATGATCATCTATTCCGGAACTATTTACCGGTGGCTTTCCAAGCCCCTTAGTGTGTTTGAGAGAAAACATCCCCATCGTGAAAAGCTGGATTACCAGCTCTCCGATGTTCCGGAAGTTGATATTCTGATAATCGGACTGGGCAACTACGGAAGCGGCATTGCGCAGCATCTTCTGGAAAGACAGAAACACATCGCAGGGGTAGATTTTGATCCGCAGGTCCTGGGAGCATGGCGCTCAAAAGGTGTCCCTGTCGTCTTTGGCGATGTAGGTGACCCGGAATTCCTTGACAATTTACCCTTCAGGAAATCGGCGTGGGTAGTGAGCACTGTGCGAGACAGGCAGCTTAACCTGACACTGCTTCACCTTCTCAAAGGACATCGATATGAAGGAAAAATTGCTCTTGCCGCAATGAACGAGAAAGAAGCAGAAGAATACTCATCAAAAGGCGCCCACGTGGTATTGAAGCCTTTCAGCGATGCTTCCGAAGAAGCTGCCGATTCACTGACGGACGCCATGCACCTGTTTCCTCAGGCAATTGACTGGCCCCTGGGTTTGAAGGAGGTCCGTCTAAGGAGGGATTCAATCTTTGCAGGCCAACTCATACGTGATCTTGATATTCGTTCGCTGACAGGCATTTTTATAATAGCTGTTAACAGGGCCGGACGTATGTTCCTCCATCCTGATCCCGGATTTCAGTTATTCCCAGGCGACCGGGTTGTGCTCATGGGCGAACCAACTACCCTCAAACACGCTGAGGATTTCTTTAAACAGATAGAGGAGAATACGTCGGCAACGGAACCTCAGTATTTTACTTTTGCCGAAGTCGAGGTGGAAACGGACTCCCCACATTTGGGTCAATCTCTCGCTGCAATTGAATTCCGCAAGAGGTATGGAGCAACAGTGATCGGAATCATCCGGGACCAGACACGGATATCAATGCCAAAAGCGACAGAACAACTTAAGCAGGGAGACAAACTTATCATCATTGGAACAAAAGAATCGGCAAAGAAGATTCAGGAAACGTTTCAGGGTAAGAGATAAGCACAAGAAGAGGTGTTGTCCGCATCTCTGGGGAGGTTATACTATGTGTTCTCAAGGATGGTAACATGGCGACTGTGTCCTGTCTCCTGGTTCATTCCCAGTCGAAATGCTTCATCTCCAGACCGTTTTCCAGACTGTCGGTACAGTTGGTGAGGTTGAGTCTCTCAAACTCCCCGGCCCATTCGGTATCGAGATCATTGTTTTCGGCAACAGATTCCAGCCAGTCAATTTCCGCCTTATGTATCTGCCCGTCCGAAACCGATAGTCTTAACCCGTCCCGGATAAAGCAGGCGGCAATCCCTGGTTCCGAGAAGAGTGGCGGTGAGTCTGTTATGTACTTGTTTTCCATAATCTCCTCGATTGCATTCGCACAAAATCCTGATTCAAAACCAAGTGTTTCACCAATGTGCATCATCATATTCCTTTCCTTTTCGTGTATCTCATGGTCCTTGCGAATGAGCAACATGAGACCTTTATAATAGAGACTTCGATCGTTCAAAGATATTTTCATGACAACACCTCAGTTTTTGATGTTTTCATGGTCTCGCAGGACCATGGGGACAGAGGATTCATTTGATGAATCAGAACACCCAAGGCGAACCTATTCATAAATTGTAACCAGAGGGAATAATCGTTCCGTATCCTCGAGACTGCACAGTTCAGATCCCGCAGTCATCACCGCGGCTGTTCCTGCCGCCGCGCCATAACGCACGGCATCTATTATTGACCTGTCTGATACAAGACCAACAACGATGCCTGCCACCATGCTGTCCCCTGCACCAACTTTGCTTAGCACCGGCACTTTCGGTGTTCTTAATCGTTGCAGACCGTTCCGTGTAGCTAATAAACTGCCCTCCTCGCCCAACGAAACGACAACAACATCGCACTGCCCGTTTGCAACAATCTCCATGGCGACCCTACCCTGTTCCGTCGTACCTTGCAATTCCCGGCCGGCAATCATACTTAATTCTCTCAAATTTGGTTTTATCATAAAGGGGTGCCCTTGAAGGGCAAGGCGCAGGGGTTCCCCTGATGTGTCAATGATAACACGTGCACCGAGATCATGGCCGGTCTGGGATAGCCGGGCGTAGAAGTCCTGCGGCACGCCCGGAGGAAGCAGACTACTCCCTACAATGTAATCCGGTCTTGGTTTTTCCTGCCATACCGTTTTGATCGTTTCTTCCCATTCCGTATCACGCAAAACAGGGCCTTCCATATTGAATCGATACTGGAGCCCGGTAGCTTCTTCGAAGACTGCAAGGCTTTCTCTTGTCCACTCCACTACAGGAATGAGGCGGTGTGTTATCTCTTCCTTTTGGAGAAGAGCCTCGAGCAATCGACCTGTATGTCCTCCTGCAGTACAGACCGCTATTGAATCCCTGCCAAGCTTTTTTATTGCACGGGAAACGTTGATCCCTCCACCGCCTGGTTCATAGACGGGGTTTTTGCACCGCATCTTGTGTTCTGCCACTACATGATCGATACTTGTGCTCTTGTCTACGGCCGGATTAATTGTAAGAGTAACGATATGTTTTTTGTTCATTATCACCCCGAATGCTTCATTATTCTCAATTTCAACATTTACCACAATAATGACTCTTGTAACGATCCCTATTACATTATGTTACTTTTCCTGTGTGTTCGGATGTATTTATCAACCTCTACCGCCGTTACAACCGTTAAAGCCACAAAAGCGATCTTCACCCACTCTCCGACCGTGAGGGCATCGGTCCTGAATACCCACTGAAGCGCAGGCACATAGATAACGGCAATCTGGGCAAGAAATGCGGCAATCATGCTATAGAAGAGAAAAGGGTTGCTCAGAGGGTTAGTGAGAAAAACAGATCGGGTTTCTGAACGGGAATTCCAGGCCTGGAAGAACTGAAAGAGAACCATGGTGGTCATGGCGATTGTCCTGGCATGCTCAAGGGATGCTCCATCGGACAAGGCATCATGGAAATTGTAAATTACACCCGCAGCGATCAGAATACCGACGATAACGCTTCGTTCGAGCATGAGCCGCGACATGATGCCTTCTTTCGGATTTCGCGGCTTTCTCTTGATAATACCCTTTTCTCCGGGCTCAAAAGCAAGCGCCACATCCTGGAGTCCGTTGGTTACAAGGTTGATCCAGAGCAACTGCGCCGCTACATACGGTATGGGAATATGGAGGATCATTGATATAAGAATGGACAGTATAGCTGCAAACCCTGTGGGAATCAGAAAGAGTGTCACCTTCCGTATGTTGTCGAAGACAATTCTTCCTTCCTCTACAGCCTGGAAGATACTTGCGAAGTTGTCGTCGGTAATAATCATATCCGCCGCTTCACGGGCCACATCTGTTCCTGATTTTCCCATGGCAGCTCCTATGTGTGCAGCTTTCAGCGCCGGAGCATCGTTGACTCCATCGCCGGTGACTGCGACGACCTCACCGTGTTTCATATACTGCTGAACGATTCTGAGTTTATGCTGGGGAGAAACCCGGGCATAGACCGAGGTTTCCTGAACCCGGTGAAACAACTCATCGTCGGTCATTTCCTCCAGTTCCTTTCCTGTGATAGCCGGTGCCTTACCTGCCGCCAAACCCATCATCTTACCGATCGCTGAGGCGGTAATTGCGTGATCACCGGTAATCATAGCGACTCTGATACCGGCGTCTTTACATCCCTGAATAGCTTCTATAGCCTCCGGTCTCGGCGGATCGATCATACCCTGAAGACCGGCAAAAACAAGATCATTTCCAAGATAGTCATGGGTAAGCCTGGCCGGTGCTTCACTTGCGGAAACTTCCTTAAATGCCATGGCAAGAACTCTTAATCCATCTTCCGCAAAGCGCTCTGCGGTTGCAATGATCCTTGTCCGGTCGAGAACCTCTCCTGACGGCAGGCGCGAGCACATGTCGAGAACCCTCTCCGGCGCACCCTTGAGAAAAACTATCGCTTTGCCGTTATGCCTGTGGAGCGTTGCCATAAAACCTCGATCCGATTCAAAGGGGATCATTCCAATTTGAGGATACATCCCCTTTTCTTTCTCATGATCAAATCCTGCCTTCGTGGCCGATACTATAAGAGCGCCTTCTGTAGGGTCTCCATCTATTCGGATTGAATCGTTTTCTTTGATAATCCGCGATTCGTTACAGAGCAGGCCAATTCTGAGTAATGAATGGAGACTTTTCAGCGATTCCCTGTCTGTCGGTTCCCAGTCGTGGAGTATCTCGCCTTCAGGGTCATAGCCGCTCCCGGTGACTTCGTAGGCGTGATACCCATCGTATACGGCCTTGACGGTCATTTCGTTCTTTGTCAGTGTTCCGGTCTTGTCGGAACAGATGATGGTTGTGCTCCCCAGTGTTTCCACGGCGGGCAGTTTTCGTATAATGGCGTTACGTTTTGCCATGCGGCTTATCCCTATGGCCATCGTTACTGTCACCACAATGGGAAGCCCTTCCGGGACAGTGGCCACAGAAGCCGCCACTGCGGTTGTAAAGAGGTCCGACAGAGTCATACCAAGGAAGAGGCCAAGGACAATGATGGCCGTGGCGCTTCCCAACACGAGTAAACCGATGAACTGTGCGAACTTGACGATCTTTTTCTGCAGGGGTGTCTCGGTAACGGAAAGCTCCTGGACATCACGGGCTATCCCGCCCAGAATAGTCTTCGCCCCGGTTTCGACAACAATGCCCCGGGCGCGGCCGTTGACAACAGCAGTACCCATAAAGGCCATATTGGTCTGATCCCCGGCAGTTAAGTGTTCTTCCGTGATAGCATACACTGTTTTTTCCACAGGGACAGACTCCCCGGTGAGGGTGGCCTCCTCGATTCTCAACTCCATCGCTTCCATGAGCCTCAGATCGGCAGGGACTTTTGCTCCTGAGGCCAGGACCACAATATCACCGGGGACAAGCTCTTCAGTGGGGATCTCCATTTCTTTCCCATCCCGTACCACTCTGGCCCTGGCAACAACCATGTTTCTAAGAGCCCTGACGCTTGTCTCTGCTTTGTATTCCTGAAAAAAACCCACAATGGCGTTAAGGATCACGACAGCCACAATGACACCCGTATCTATATACTCCCTGAGCAGTGCGGTGACAATGGCAGCCACAAGGAGTATGTAGATGAGAGGGCTTGTAAACTGATGGAGGAGGAGTCTAAGCTTGCTTACATCTTCTGCCTCAGGTAATCTATTGGGTCCGTACTGTTTCTGTCTTTCTTCCACTTCTGTGGGGGTAAGCCCTTCAAGACGAGTATTACCTTCTCTCAATGCTTCATTCGTTTCAAGTTGATGCCACTTCATATGTGTCCTCCCCCTTTTTACTGGTGGTACTGGATAATTCTGTCCAATTACTTCCTGAAATATTCCCTGTCTTTTAACAACAGCTCTTTCTCATCGAAAGTACGCCTTGAGGACATATTCCTGAAGCATTCGTTGTGTATTGAAAAAAGAACCGTTCAGGGCAATCGCGTTTCGCATAACCCGGGTAAATCCCTGGCGGTCATGGTAGAAGAGAGGAATAATAGTACGCTCCAGTTTCTCATAAAGGGATCGGGCATCTGCAACCCTGTCACGTTTTTCTCCAGACCCTTTCCAACCTTCTCCGATGGACCATCCTGTTATCCCTTCCAGACACCCCTCAATCCACCATCCATCGAGTACGCTTAAACTTGGTACACCGTTAAGGGCAGCCTTCATGCCGCTCGTTCCTGAGGCCTCCATGGGCGGTTCGGGAGTGTTGAGCCACAGATCTACCCCGGATGTAATCAACATGCCGAGCCGCATATCGTAATTCTCGAGATATACTATCTTGATCTTACCTTTGAGTTGTTTTCCGGCCTCGATAATACGTTTAATAAGCTCTTTCCCATCCCCGTCCTGCGGGTGGGCCTTACCGGCGTAAATGACCTGAAGAGGACCTGTTCGTGAGGAAATAGCGATAAGTCTGTCGATGTCGTGAAAGAGCAGATCTGCCCTCTTGTATGCTGTGGCCCGTCGGGCAAAACCGATGGTAAAAATACTCTCTTCCATGCTGGGTTCCGTTGCTTTGGTTTGCGTAAAGGATCACCTCATGTTTTGCCTTTTTATGGGCTTCGAGGATTTTCTGTTCCGGCATGTTGAGGGCATATCGAAGGCTGAAATTGTCTTCTTTCCAGCCAGGTATGTACTCATCATAAAGCCCTTGAAAGGGGGGTGAAACCCAGGTGGCCGCATGGACCCCATTGGTGATGGAGTCAATAGAGTACCCTCCAAACATAAGGTTTGAAATCTCTTTGTGCCTTTTGGCAACCCCATTAACGTAGTGACTCAGATTGAGGGCAAGATGTGTCATGTTGAGGCGGTCTTCGAAAACCATAACATCCTTAAGTCTAGAAAAAACGTCACGGGGACCGACAACACGGTGGACAAGGTCCATGGGGAATTGATCATGTCCAGCGGGAACTGGCGTATGGGTCGTGAAAACACATACATTCCTCACTGCCTCCACGTCGTCATGAGTAATATAACCCTCCCTGCCGGATCTCCGGGCATTCTCATCAAGAGTTCAAGTGTAAGAAGACTTGCGTGACCTTCATTCATGTGAAATCGCTCAATGCTCTCGTACCCTATAGCCCGTAGCATTCTGACCCCACCTATACCAAGTATGACCTCCTGACAAAGGCGGTATCGCTGATCTCCTCCGTAAAGGAAGTCGGTCAAAATCCTGTCTTCTTCGTTGTTCTCAGGGAGGTCTGTGTCAAGAAAAAAGACAGGGAGGGAAAACCCGGTGATCCCCTTGACCTGATAGCGCCAGGCCCTGAGATGGACCTGTCGTTTTTCAATCTCCACCTGGACTCTATAAGGCATCTCTTCCAGGAAATGCCCGTCAGAACCATTCGTGCCGTTGCCTCGTGCTGTTGACCTGCCGAATCAATGGTCTGCTGAAAATATCCTTTCCGGTGAAGTAAGGTTACGCCGACCAGAGGGCACCTTGAGATCAGCCGCTGAGCGTATCGTGTCCCCCGCAAGAACCCCGAGACCACCGCTGTAGGTGTGCATATCCGGTTCAATGCCGATTTCCATGGAAAAATAAGCTATGGTGGATATTTCCATACATCCTCTCTTTATGAGAATACGATTATAAGATAAGCATCATTTTGCTACATCTCCAAGACTAACGAACAATACCTTTCTGAATCCGGATCTGACATATGCGCAATAAGATTATCAGCAACAAAATCAGGGAGGTGGGCAACGGCTTTCTTTGCCAATGATTCACCTAACCCCTTGGAGCTTCCTGTAATGATATAGTATTTCATACATTATCCTCCCTCGGGAACAA
>CAWAOG010000039.1:0-190434 GCA_963783625.1 uncultured delta proteobacterium
GACACACAGCTCATCGGCGGCGCTGTCCTCCACGAAGGCAAAATCGCTGAAATGGCAACCGGTGAAGGCAAGACCCTCGTTGCCACACTGCCGGTATATTTAAACGCCTTGAGCGGACTTGGCGTCCACGTGGTAACCGTCAACGACTATCTCGCGAAAAGGGACGCCGAATGGATGGGCCCTGTCTATAATTTTCTCGGCCTTTCTGTCGGGACCATTATCAACGACATGGATAACGCGGAGCGCAAGAAGGCATACGGTTGCTGATATTACCTACGGGACCAACAATGAATTCGGCTTCGATTATTTACGGGACAATATGCACTATACACTGGAAGAGTGTGTCCAGAGTGAATATAACTACGCCATCGTTGATGAAGTTGACAGTATCCTCGTCGATGAAGCCAGGACACCGCTCATCATTTCGGGTCCTGCCGAAGAATCGACAGACAAATACTACAAGATTAACAAGCTCATCTATCAGCTCCAGAAAGAAAGAGATTTTATGATCGACGAGAAGGCAAGGAGCGCCTATCTTACCGAAGAAGGTGTTGCCCGGATCGAGCGGCTCATCAATATCGACAACCTCTACGACCCAAAGCATGTCGATTTTCTCCATCACATCAATCAGGCACTGAAGGCGCACCAGTTTTTCGCGAAAGACGTTGATTACATCGTGAAAGACGGACAGGTAATCATCGTCGATGAGTTCACCGGACAGGCTCATGGCGGGAAGACGCTTCAGTGAAGGTCTTCATCAGGCCCTTGAAGCAAAGGAAAATGTCAAAATAGAACGGGAAAACCAGACACTCGCTACAGTCACCTTTCAGAATTATTTCAGGATGTACAAAAAACTTGCCGGCATGACTGGCACAGCCGATACCGAGGCTGTCGAGTTTAAAAAAATATATAATCTCGATGTCCTCGTCATTCCGACCAACAGGTCCCTTATCCGCAACAATTACGCCGACGTGGTCTACAGAACGGAAAAAGAAAAATTCAAGGCCGTCCATCAATGAAATAGTAGGAGCTTTACAATGCAGGGAAACCGGTACTCGTCGGTACCCTCTCCATCGACAAATCCGAGCGGGTTTCAGAGATGTTGAAGCGCCATGGAGTGCCGCACCATATCCTTAATGCCAAAAATCATGAGCGGGAAGCAGAGGTCGTCGCGCAGGCAGGCCGATCAAAGGCAGTAACAATATCCACAAATATGGCAGGACGTGGTACCGATATCCTCCTCGGCGGAAATCCTGAATTTCTTGCCCTTAATATGTGCAAAGGACAGAAGGATTCGGAAGAGTACAATAAGGCCCTCGAAGAGGCCCGGAAAATATGTGAGAAGGACAAAGCAGCACGTCATCGGCCTCGGCGGTTTACATATCCTCGGCACAGAACGGCACGAATCGAGGCGGATTGACAACCAGCTCCGCGGAAGGTCCGGCAGACAGGGAGACCCCGGTTCTTCAAGGTTCTATGTCTCCCTCGAAGATGAGATCATGAGGATTTACGGCTCTGACAGGGTTGGTCCTATTTTAGCGAAACTGGGCATGACGGAAGATATGTCCATTGAACATCCCTTTATATCGAAAGCAATAGAAAACGCCCAGACAAAGGTCGAAGGGCATAACTTTGAAATCCGTAAATATCTCCTTGAATATGACAACGTCATGAACAAACAAAGAGAAACCATTTATGGTATGAGACGGGAGATCATGGAGGAAGGGGACGCGAAAGAACGGGTCCAGGACATGATCGATGAGATCTGTGAAGACATCGTTTACGCCGCCGCCCCGGAAAAGGTATATCCCGAGGAATGGGACATTACCTCCCTTAAAAACAGAACTTATGAAATATTCTTCTTTCACATCGACTTTGGTTCTCTCAATATCAAGGAAATGACACGCGAGGGCCTCCTCGATGAAGTCCTGACAAGCGTAAGAGGCTTCTACGAGAACAAGGAAAAGAGGTTTGGCGAAGACGAAATGCGTTCAATCGAACGGTTCTTCGTGCTCAATTCCCTCGATACATTCTGGAAAGAACACCTCCTCGCCCTTGACCATCTGAAAGAAGGTATAGGGCTCAGAGGCTACGCGCAAAAAGACCCTCTCAGGGAATATCAGAGGGAAAGTTTTGATCTCTTCCTCGACATGCTCGAACGGGTAAAGTATGACACCATACAGAAAATCTTCGCGGTACAACCCGCTAAAGAAGAAATTGAATATAAAGAACCGGTGATGAACTTCAACCTGGGCGGCGACGGCAGTCTGTCGGGACAGCAGGAGAAGAAGGACAAAAAAATCGGAAGGAACGATCCCTGCCCCTGCGGCAGCGGAAAGAAATACAAGAAGTGCTGCGGACGTTGACGCGGTCAACGGCGAGCGTCAACGTTGTTCAAAGTTCAAGGTTCGATCGTTCAAGTGCTGCAATACCACAAATACTTGAAAAACAGAAGGTGGACCATGATAAAGGGTATTGAATTCTCAGGCATCGCTTCGGGTATCAAGGTATCGGGGCTTGATCTGGGGCTTGTTTTCTTTCAGGAAGAAACCAATGTCCTCACACTCTATACAAGCAATAAAGTAAAAGCCGCCCACATTCTTTACGATAAAAAGCTGGACCGTACGCCTGTGAGGGCGCTCCTCGTCAACAGCGGGTGCGCCAATGCCTGCACCGGAAAAGAAGGCATATCGGACCTGGCAGATATCAGTGAAAAACTCGCCAAGCTTCTCAAGATAGACCGCGATGAAATACTCTTTGCCTCAACAGGTGTTATCGGAAGAAGGCTGCCTGTCGATACCATAAAACAGGCGCTGCCGATGGCCGTCAAGAGCCTCAAAGAAGCACGTGTAGAAGATTTCGCCAAGGCTATCATGACCACCGATACCCATCATAAGCTCATCAAAGAAACGATTAAAGGAAAAAAGGAATACACCATCGTCGGTATCGCGAAAGGCTCCGGGATGATCAATCCTCTCTTCGCCACAATGCTCGCCTTCGTCTTTACCGATTATCCTGTGTCACCAGATACAATCAAAGCAACATTCCGCCAGGCCGCCCGTGAGAGTTTTGAAAGGATCACCGTTGATGGTGAATGCAGCACCAATGATACGATCGCGCTCTTTACAAAAAAAGGTCCTGAAGACCTGAAGGGCCTCGACGAGTTTAAGGAAAAATTATCCTCTGTCATGAAAGACCTCGCCATGATGGTAGTCCGCGACGGTGAAGGCGCCACGAAGATCGCCCACATTATCGTCAACGGCGCCAAGAAAAAAGAGATCGCCGAAAAGATAGCCCGCAGGATCGCCATCTCTCCCCTCACAAAAACGGCCTTTTTCGGCTGTGACCCCAACTGGGGCCGCATCATCTGCGCCGCAGGAGACGCGGGAGTACCCGTTGAACCGTCAAAGGTGGACATCACGCTTCAGGGAGAACAGATCGTAAAGGGCGGACTGGAATTACCCTTTGACGAGCAGAAGCTGAAGGGGATGATGAATAAGAAGGAAATTAGTGTTGTCGTCAATCTGAATGACGGCAAAGCATCCTTTGATATCTTCACCACTGATCTTACATTTGATTATGTCAAGATTAATGCTTCTTATCGGAGTCTAAGAAGCATTAATCTTCACATGTAAGATATGGCTCGATCTTTTCGCGCCTGACTTTGTCAACTGCGGGGCCGCACAATCCTCAACATAGCGCTGCTATGCCTCCGGTTGGCAACTCCTTGTTTTCGCGTCAATCATCAAAAATCTCTTCGGCCTGAAAAAATAACGTCAATCCAAACAAAGCTGCCAATATAACGGTTAGTACTTGATAGACTTCAAAACGTTAGTGCACCATAACCACACGATATTATTATTATTGACATCATTTGTAGCAAATACTAATATTGAGAAAATTACTGGAGAGGTGGGAGGTGGTGGACGTTGATGACATATTGACATTCAACAAGGTACCCACTGGACCATACCGAAAGATCGCCCAATGCTTGCAAGACAATCCAGCGGACAGTATGAAACCGCCGATGATTTTAGTTTTCGCCTTGAAAATTGCCAAGATAAAATTGATATGTTAATCTGTGGAGGAAAGGAGGGCCGCTGATGCATGGAATGAAAGAAATAATTGAAGAAGCAGAATCGCTTCCGATAGAAGAAAGAACAGCGGTCATCGATTCACTACTAAAAACTATTAACGCTCCGATTGCAGAAATAGATGCTGAATGGATAAGGGTCGCTAAACGACGGCTCTCGGAGTTGCGAGAGGGCAAGGTAAGAGCGGTTTCCGGCAACGAGGTGTTTTCGAGAATTCGTAATCGTTTCGAAAAATGACCTTCATATTCCATCCAGAAACAGAAGCGGAGTTCATCGCAGCTATTGACTATTACGAAGATCAAGAAGTTGGCCTCGGATACGATTTTTCTGCTGAGGTTTTTGCCACCATACAAAGCATAGTAAAATATTCTGAAGCCTGGCCTATTATAGAAGAAGAAGTGCGACGTTGTCTTGTAAACCTTTTCCCTTATGGTGTGTTCTTTACAGCATTGAACAGAATGAGATATTCGTGCTCGCAGTGATGAACCTGCATAGACATCCTGATTACTGGAAACATAGATATTGATGAGATATAATCATTATCGAGATGTATTATGAAAATCCTTGAGAAGAACGTCTTGGCTGAAATTACTCACATCTCCAGTAGTGGAATTTGGCTTTTGGCGAGAGACAGAGCTTAGTCCGGCATCACTATTAACGTTTGAAGGAGGAGAGCATGAAAAAGTATGGTGCGGAGTTCTTCGGGACATTCTGGTTGGTCTTGGGCGGGTGCGGTAGCGCGGTTCTAGCTCGTGCGGTTCCAGATACCAACATTACCATCGGCCTGCTTGGCGTATCACTGGCGTTCGGCCTGACCGTGCTCACCATGGCCTACGCCATCGGACACATCTCCGGCTGTCACCTTAACCCGGCAGTGTCGATTGGTCTCTGGGCCGGGGGTCGCTTCCCGGCAAAAGAACTGCCGCCCTATATTGTGGCGCAGGTCTTGGGGGGCATTGCAGCGGGTGGCGTTCTGTATCTCATTGCCAGCGGTTGGGCTGGCTTCGATATATCCGAAGGTTTTGCCGCAAACGGCTACGGAGCCCATTCGCTGGGCGGGTTTAGTTTGCTGGCGGCACTGATAACTGAAGTGGTCATGACCATGATGTTTCTCCTCGTCATTCTTGGCGCCACGGACAAACGGGCGCCGCAGGGCTTCGCGCCGATTGCCATTGGCTTGTGTCTGACTCTCATCCACTTGATCAGCATCCCGGTTACCAAACCTCGGTGAATCCCGCGCGCAGTACGGGCGTTGCCGTGTTTGTGGGCGACTGGGCGATCTCTCAGCTTTGGCTCTTCTGGGTGGCCCGATCGTCGGCGGTATACTGGGAGCTTTTATTTATCGTTTCATCGGAGTACAGAAAGAATAATTAGATCGTGTTAGAAACCGGTTGAGTGAGACGTCCCATCAGTGCTCTCCACTCAACCGGTTGTATTCAATCCCCACTACATATCTGATTTAACTCTATTTTTCCGATAAACCGATGACATGCAGGGGATCGACCAGTCGAACAACCTCAGAATTACCAATGGTTGTCCAATCGAGCATGTTATAGGGGATGGGTTCAGGACTCCAGACAAGTGTTAGATGGAGATGGGGTAAGGGAGCATTTGCTCCACGAGGGACCGCAAGGGTTGCAATGATTTCGCCCATTTTCACACTCCGGTCTGTCTCCAGACTTTCTCCGGGATTTGTGTGTCCATACATTGTGAGAAATGTTCCTTCACCGATTTCCGGAAATGAATGCCTCATAATGATTGTTTTCCCGATAAAATCATCGATAATCTTCACCACAATACCGTCATACATGGCCGGTATTTTTGCCCTTTCATCAATATGAAATACGTTATCTGCAACTCCCCGGTAAAAGCAAAGGTCTATTCCCTCGTGTGGTCTTATTCGCGTTCCTTTATCTCCCCACCAGGTCTCCTGCGCTCCGAATTCCATGCCGGGATAAAGAAGCCAAGCCTAAATCCTCGTTTGTCCAGACTTGTTCTCCTTGACAAGAACATCGGTAAAAGGAGATTTGGGGAAAGAAATAGTGTCCGATGTTATCCATATGGACAGTGAAGAACTTAATTGACGGCGTATGACGGCTTACTGAGGGCTATCTTTGCCCGTTCCAGATCAGCTTCAGTATCTATACCGAATCCGCTGTACTGCGTGGTGAGGACTTTGATCTTATATCCATTTTCAAGAACCCGGAGCTGCTCCAGCGATTCCGTGTCTTCAAGGCGACTCTTTCCAAGAAAGACAAATTGTTCGAGAAAAGACCTCTCAAATCCGTAAATGCCGATATGTTTATAGAGGGGCGCCCTCTTCTGCCCCCGGACAAAGGGGATAGGGGCCCGTGAAAAATAGAGTGCAAAACTGTCCTTATCAATGACAACTTTTACGGTATTCGGATCGTTAAGTTCACTGTCATCCTTGAGAGGACAGCAGAGTGTGGCCATATTGAGATTGTCCCGCTCTACGGCCGAAAAAAGCGTATCGACCATGTCGGCCCTGATAAATGGTTCATCTCCCTGAAGGTTGATGACGATGTCCCCCTCCTGGCCTTCCATTGCCTGATATACCCTGTCTGTCCCGCTTTTGCAGGCAGGGCTCGTCATAATAGCTTCAGCACCAAAACTAAGGGCAACTTTCAGTATCCGTTCATCATCAGTGGCGATAATAATCCTGTCTTTCAGCCGGGAACCGGAAGCTTTTTCGTAGACCCACTGAATAATCGGTTTCCCGTTTATCTCAATAAGCGGCTTGGCAGGCAATCTCGTTGACTCGTATCGGGCTGGTATGACAATAACTTTTTTCATGTAGAATCCCCTCTGATTTTGTTACACTATTCTAAATGGATTTTATTATATAAACAATCAAAAACGAATCATGGCCCATTTTCGCTTTTTAAGCTTGTCTTACTGACTTAAAACAAAATACTTAAAACTTTAAATTGTGCAACTTAAATACGAAAGAACCTTAAATGATGACAACAAATTATGATAACAAACTTGACAACATGTGCTATAATAATAATCTGCTGATTTCTTTCCTTCCCCTCTGGGTGCCCTCAGTCAATGCATACCTCCTTAAGACTGGCCCAGAGGCCTGCTCCGAACGAGAAACCGATGCACCAAGCCCGCACAGCCATCGTTCCCCCCCGAACATGGCTGGCCCGGAAGTCTGCCCTGCCTGTTTACAGCCACAAAGATGGAAAGAAACCTCAAGTCATTCTATTTTGAACATTGTTATAATGAAAAGGCTCAAATTGCAGTCTGGCGGGGGCTTCTTCCTCACATTGCCACCTGGTGATAATCACGTATGGCCAATCGAGGGCCTTCCCATAAATAAGACTGACAACTCAAGCCTTAAAAGAGAGTCAATTATTCACGCTCTCTTTTCACATCGAACAGAGGATATGCCGCCTCCATTGATGTTAATATTATTATAGCAGACATTCTGGATCTGTCAATGTGGACATTTTATGATAAATGCCAAAGTAAGAAATATTTTGAAAGTATGCTTGACTAACCCAATGGCTTAGTATAGGATTATATTTATGACGCCCGAAGACCTTAAGAAATGGCGCACAGAAACCGGATACACGCAGATTACCCTTTCACATGCCTTGAGGACCCATTCGATGACTATTAGTAAATGGGAGAGAGGTGAAAGAGAGATACCATCATTCCTCCATCTTGCCCTTTATGGATTGGAATGTAAGAACAGGCAAGTGAAGAAAACAAAGGGACAGCAAGAAAAGAAAACGAAAAAGGAGAGTGATATTAATGGGAATGATCTATAAAAGAGGTGAAACCTATTGGGTCAAGTATTACCGGAATGGTAAGCCATACTACGAAAGCTCAAAATCACACAAAGAAACCGATGCCGAAAAAACTCTTGAGACGGAGAGAGGGTGTCAATGAGGAGAATTTGAAGGATGCAAGCGAAAAGCTTGCTATGCAGTTTGAACAACACAAAGAGATAATAGCGCAAGCACAAGATGGGCTTAATTCAGGCATAATTTCTATTTCTGGTTATAGGGGGTAGATTGTGATAGATTGTAACTACTTAATTTTATTGGTGCCGAAGGGGGGGCTTGAACCCCCATGTCCGCAAGGGACACCGGATTTTGAGTCCGGCGCGTCTGCCAATTCCACCACTCCGGCACGTGGCAAATATTAGCAAAACGATGTTGCGTTGTCAATGAAGGAATATTAAAAACAAATTACAATGACCAATAGATGACCAAACAAAAAAACAGCAAGAGTAACATATACTATTTCTTCCGGCTGTGATCAGTTTCTTTGGAAATTGTAGTTTGGTGATTGGATATTTATTCCTAATAATTTGATTATTGTAATTTGATTATTGTGAGTGTATTAGCCATATGGATTAACGATAATATGATATAATGGCAAAGAGATTCTCACTGTAGCAGCACCAATGAAAGGTACTGTCTCTTGGAACCATACAAGGTCCTCGACCATGAAGCAGATGTTGGTTTTGAAGTATACGGGCATACTGAGGAAGAACTTTTTCAAAACGCGACCTGCGCGCTCTTTTCACTGATAACGGATTTAGGAGCGATACATCCTGAAACGGAAAGGCATGTTGAGATCCCGAGCAATGATGAATCGCTTATTGTATTTCTCAATGAGCTTCTCTATTTATGGGACGTTGAGAAATTCATTCCAAAGACTAATACAATAGTCAGAGATGGTGCTAAACATTAAAGCAATACTCAGGGGAGAAATTCTCGATGAAAAACGACACACCATCACGGGGGCGGTTAAAGCAGTGACGTACCATCAATTCTCAATCCTGAAAAGAAGAGGAAATGCTGAAAGCGACATTCATCGTCGATATGTAAGGATAATGTTCATGGAAAATAAACAGAAAACTCCTCTAAAAAAACTTGATAACAACCGGTACATGATTGAAAAACATGGCGCCATGCGTGTTGATGGGATGGTCTTTCTCGATGATGAACTCCTCAAGATTCTCGGCACCGACGAAAGCATAAAACAGGTTGAAAATGTGGCCTGTCTGCCGGGCATTGTGGGGGCCTCAATGGCCATGCCCGATATTCATTGGGGTTATGGTTTTCCCATCGGCGGGGTCGCGGCTTTCGACAGTGAGACGGGGGTTATTTCGCCGGGAGGCGTGGGCTACGATATCAATTGCGGCGTGCGGCTTATGCGCTCCCTTATAGACGTGACAACAATTAAGCCAAAGATCGGCGAAATCATCAACAGATTATACGAGAACATTCCCAGCGGTATCGGTTCCCACCGGAGAGACCTGAAATTCTCGCGGAACGAACTCAAAAGGGTCGTGAGCCGGGGAGCCCGGTGGGCAATTGAAGAAGGTTTCGGATACGCCGAAGACCTCCAGTATATCGAGGACAACGGAGCGCTCCCGCAGGCAGATCCGGAAGCAGTATCGGAAAGGGCATACGAGCGCGGAAAAGATCAGATCGGGACGCTCGGAAGCGGCAATCACTTCGTCGAGATCGGCCATGTCAGTGAGATATACGACGAATCTGTGGCGCAGGCCTTCGGGCTTTTCAAGGACCACATTACAATCATGGTCCACACCGGTTCCCGTGGATTCGGTTATCAGGTCTGTGATGACTCGATCCGCGAAATGATGCGGGCTTCCGATAAATACGGCATCTATCTTCCCGACAGACAGCTATGCGCGGCGCCCTTTGCATCCCCTGAGGGCCAAAGATATTTCGCCGCGATGGGAGCGGCAGCTAATTATGCCTTCGCTAATCGGCAGATGATTACACACTGGGTCCGTGAAACCCTGGAAGATGTCATGCAAATGAGTGGCAGTGCTCTTGGCCTCTCACTCCTCTATGATGTGTGCCACAATATCGCGAAACTGGAAAAGCACCGCGTCGCCAACAAAGAATCCACACTCTGCGTCCACCGAAAAGGCGCTACCCGGTCTTTCGCGCCGAAACATCCCGCGTTGCCTGACAAATATAGAAATACCGGCCAGCCTGTGCTTATACCGGGAGATATGGGCAGAGCATCCTATGTGCTCTGCGGCACCGCGGGGGCAATGGAAGCAACATTCGGGAGCACCTGCCACGGCGCCGGTAGAGTCATGAGCAGAGGTCAGGCGCTCAAGGCATCAAAAGGACGTTCGCTCCAGAAGGAATTGGAAACAAAAGGGATTTATGTAAAGTCTGCAAGCAAGGGAACACTGGCAGAAGAGATGCCGGAAGCATACAAAGACGTGTCAAAGGTGGTCCGTGTTGTTCACGATGCGGGTATATCGAAACTCGTCGCGAAGATTACTCCGTTGGGGTGTATAAAGGGATAATGTTAAATACCTGTCTCAGGATTCAGGCTACAAGTCACAAGCGTCAAGCTACAAGGCCTGAAGCGACCGCACTGAGCACTTGTGACTTGTGACTTGAGACTTGAGACTTTGATAAGGATGGTGGAATATGAGTGAAGGAAAAGGACTGATCATAGCGTATACCGGAAATGGAAAAGGAAAAACTTCGGCGGCGCTTGGAGCGGCACTTCGGGCTGCCTGCCGCGGCATGAAGACTTTTATGATACAGTTTTTTAAAAAACAAGGCGCTTCGGCAGAGCAGGATATCCCCCCTTCCCTTTCGGAAAAAATTACGATTTATCCCTGCGGAAAGGGTTTTGTTTTTGATGGTAACGACATAACACCGCACAAAAAAGCTGCCGAGGCTGGCTGGCGTTTTATGGAAGAGGAATTGAAACACAAAAAATACGACGTTCTTATCCTTGATGAAATTGCCGCCGCGCTCAACCTCCATTTATTGTCTACGGAGAGTATTCAAACATTTCTTACGCACAAAGACAGGGCATTGCACGTCATCCTCACCGGCAGAAACATGCCCGAAGAGCTGATCGAAATTTCAGACACTGTTACGGAAATGAAAGAGATAAAACATGCCTATCAGAAAGGAATTGACGCAATCCCCGGTATTGATTATTGACGACGCTTGGCGAGGGTAATGCTCGCGAATATGATGGTGGCGCCCATGAGCTGCGACCAGTACAACCTCTCATGGAGGATAAGGAAAGCGGAAAGGGCGCCAAAAACAGGAACAGAATATTGATAGATGATTGTCCGTGAAGCCCCTATTTTCGATACTCCCCTGTACCAGAGAAAAAAAGCGATTACAATAGAAAAAATAATTGAATAAATCAGACTCAGCCATCCCAAGGATGAGAGCGCGGCGACTTCCTTCACATCCAGATAGAAGGGTATAAAACCGCACAATAGTAACGATCCGGTGAGCATACTATATGTGGTGACCTTCAGAGGCGAGTGTTTGTCAAGCATCGGCTTCGCCATAATGGTATAGAGCGCCCAGAGGAAACAGGCAACCAGTGCGAAGATGGCCCCTTTCAGGTCCTCTCCTCCCAGCGATAACAATTCTCCTTTTGAGACGAGGATATATACACCCACAAATCCGAGTACAATGGCAAAAAACGTTTTCTTATGAAATTTTTCATAGCCGAAGAGACTGCTGAGAAGGCCACCATAGAGCGGGGCTGTGTTAATGATGACGGCCACATTGGTAACAGAGGTATTTTTCAGCGCGTAGATAAATAAGAATTGGTAGATGGTGATTCCGATGACTCCAAGGAGACAGAGCTTATAAAAATCTTTCAGGGGTACCTTTACATCTTCCATAAAAAAGAGTAAAAGAAATAAAAGAATGCTTCCTGATATGAATCGTAGCAAGATCAGATTGACCGGGGCAATTTCCGCGAGGAGTAATTTCATTACAACGAAGTTAACCCCCCAGATCGCGGCGCAACAAAGAAGCAATATGTGCGAAACTCTGTCCTTTTCCACTACCATTATTCATAGTAGATGGTGTATGCTTTGTCAATCCATATTATTTCGTGGACACTCAGACGGGTCGATGAAAAAATGAGCCGCAACATCTGTATCGGATTATAAATCGTTTATTTCATCGTCCTGTTTTTTACGCAAAGGAGGACCTATGAAGCCCAGGGAAAAAATCATCTTTGCCCTTGACGTTGAACATTTCGAGGAAGCGCAGAAACTCGTCATGGAGTTCAGGGACCACGTAGGGATGTTCAAAGTCGGCAAACAGCTTTTTACCCACTGCGGACCAAAAATAGTCGACTTTATCAATTTGAAAAATTCCAGGGTCTTTCTCGACCTCAAATACCACGACATACCCAATACCGTGGCAAAAGCCGTCATTGAAGCCGCCAAACTCGGTGTTGAACTCGTCAATGTCCACGCGTCTGGTGGTTTCACGATGATGAAAGAAGCCGGAGCAGCCCTCCATGACGCTGTCCGGAATCTGGGACTTCACAAGCCGAAGATTATCGGGGTAACAGTGCTCACGAGCCTCGATGAGTCGGAACTCAAACGTGTGGGTTTTGAAATACCCGTCATCGAACTGACGAAAAAACTCGCCCTTCTTACAAAAGAGGCGGGTCTTGACGGTGTCGTGGCGGGCGGAAGCGAGATTGAGATGATACGGGACCTCTGCGGGAAAGATTTTATCATTGTCACACCCGGCGTCAGAGTTGACGACAAAAAGAACGATCAGAAACGGACCATAACACCACGGGAAGCCATCGAAAAAGGCGCCACTTATATTGTCCTCGGCAGGGCGGTAAGAGACCACCAGGACCCGAAAGGACTTCTTGAAAAAATCAGCGAGGACATATCCCATGCCGTTACTCACTGATAAAAACAGCATTCTTGAAGTAATGAGAACACACCCCGGACAGGTCCGAAAACTTGTCATCGAACAAGGTTCAGAACGTATCCTCGACGAATGCATTCGTGAAGCAAAGTCAAATGGGATCCAATTCCGGGTCCTCTCGAAAGATGCTTTTTTCAACAAATATAAAGGGGTTAAATCCCACATCTGTCTTGAAAGAGACGAATTCTCCTACACTGATCCCGACTATCTCCTGCAGGGTTTGAAAACCCGCGAAAACCCATTTTTCTGCGCTTTTGATGGCGTTCAGGACCCTCAGAACCTTGGCAATATCGTCAGAAGCGCCGCCTGTTTTGATGCCGACGCGCTTATTATCCCGAAGGACCGGGCCTGCGCAATTACCGATACCGTTGCTCAGATCGCGCAGGGCGCCATTGAGCACGTTCCCGTAACACGTGTTACCAATCTCGCCCGCTATCTTGACGCCCTGAAAAAGGCAGGTATTTTCTGCTACGGTCTTGACGAAAAAGGGGAAGCACCTCTCTGGACAATTGACTTGAAGGGGCCCATCTGTCTTGTCTTCGGCGGGGAAGATGGGATGAGAAGGCTCACAAAAGAAACATGCGACACTGTTCTGAAGATCCCCACAAACCCTTCATTCCCTTCACTGAACGTGGCAACATGCTTCGCGCTTTCGGCATATGAAGTGAAAAAACAACGCGGGGTAATGGGTAAATAGGTGATGTTTCTTACCTTCTACCCTACCTTACCTTGTACCTTAGCTACCTTTGCTACTCCTGTGCCATGCGGTGACTCAATACTGACCCATTGCTACTGTTTTCACTTTGTACCTTGTACCTATGCAGCTTTATGTCTTATAATAATCTGTAATGATAATGAACAATAAATTTTTCAAACGACAAGACATAAGACATTTTATCTCTGAAAGCTGGTCAAACAGCTGGCCCATGATACTCATCATGTTCTTTGAGTTCCTCATCGGCCTCACGGACATCTACATCGCCGGCAGAGTGGGCAAAGAAATCCAGGCAACATACGGCTTCGTTGTCCAGCTCTATTTTGTTTTCGTTATTCTCGCTAATGCCATTACCGCGGGAACAGTCTCCGTTATTTCAAGGTTATTCACCGCTGGAGATAGAAATGTCCTCAATAACGCCGTATATTCAACAGTCATCACAACGATCATATCGGGTGTTATTCTTCGGTATTGCCGGCATTTTTTGTACGCCTCTCCTGATCACCCTTGTCAATATTCCGGTAGAGTTAAAATCATTTGCTGTCCCGCTCGGAAAGATATACGCGGCGGGACTCTTATTTCACTATATCGTGATCAATACAAACGGCATACTCCGCGCCTGTAAACGTGTCCGCACGTCCCTTAAAACCATGTTGGTTGTCTGTGTCGTCAACGTGGGTCTTAATTTTCTTCTCGTCTTTCATACCGCCATCGGCTACAAGGGTATCGCTCTTTCGACAGCGGTCAGTGTTGTCATCGGCTGCGCAATCAACCTCTGGAACATAAGGGGCTTCTTATCAGGCATTATGAAATTTTCAGCTGAAAATGTCCGGGCCATTATACGGATCGGCTGGCCTTTCGGTCTGAGTCAGATTCTATGGCAATCGCATTCAATGGTGATCTATCTGATTTTAAGCGCCCTGCCAAGAAACAAGGTTGAAATACTGGCGGCCTTCGCGGCTGGAATCAGAATTGAATCAGCCATCTTTATGCCCGCCATGGCTTTTAATATGGCCAACGCCGTCATCGCGGGAAATCTTCTTGGTGAAAACAAAAAAGAAGACGCCTTCCGGGCCGGTATTATTACTGCTATTATGGGTGTCATCGTGGTGAGCTTCCTCACTCTGATCGTTGTTCTCGGCGCGAAATGGATAGCTCCTGCTCTTTCGAAAAATCCCATTGTGGTCTCTGAATGTGTCCGGTATCTCTACATAAGTATGCTCAGCGAGCCCTTCATGGCATTCTGGATGATCCTCGGCGGGGCCCTGAGCGGCGCCGGTGACACCAAGGGAATCATGTTCATCGTCGTGTCCTGCACGTGGTTGATCAGGGTCCCTTTGTGTTATCTATGGATAGTAATATTCGGTTTTGATGCTTCGGCCGTCTGGTGGACCATGAACCTGTCCCAGTTCGCGACGGCAATCTTCATGACAAGAAGATACTGGCGGAAAAAATGGCTCCAGACAACAATGAGCGAATAGCAAGCGGTGAGAAGGTCAAAGGTTAAAGCGTAAATCGTCAATCATGAATGGATAAATGCAGTAAACGATGAAATGCCGAAGCCAGAGGTGGCGATGAGCACCGGAAAATGGATCATTTTTAAGCATGAACGTGGAACAGTCCGCTAAATACCGGTAGGACAGGGAGTGAACGACGAGACATGTAATGTAGGCATTAGATGAAAGGCAGACATGGATAAATGGTTTGAGCGTTAGCAAATGGGAGCAACTGTGAGCAGAGTAAGTCTAACTGCCAGCTTTGACAGGCAGAGGGGGCGCTGAGCCCCGGAAGTACTTAGTAAATACAAAATGATGGATATTAGGAGAAAATATGATGAATCTGGAACGTATCGCGAAAGCCCATTCTTGGGCGCGAGGGGGAAGTCTCTGACGGCTTTGCTGGCAGAGGGGGCGCTGAGCCCCAGTAGTTGAGCCCCGTATTAGAAATGAAGTTTGAACTTTATTCTCCAGCCGTTATCGCGAGGATCGATGGCAAGATTCTCTTTTCGTTCAACAAGAAATCCCTTCCCCAGATAGATTTCGCTATCGGGGGTAATTCTATAACCCATTGATAATTCAGTCTTATAATCCTTCATTGCCTCTTTCCTGATTAGACTGTTGTTTCCTTCAGTATCTTCTATTTTTTCAAATTTAAAATAGGTGCTGTTTTCAGAATCTTTTTTTGTTTTACGTTTCGACGTTTCATCATCCATAAACTCCACATTAAAAACCTTCCGGGGACTAGTGACGCTGTCATCCTCCAGTTTCGGCTTTAATTTAATGAACCCTGCTCCTTGAAGTTTCGAGTCTTTATTGGTTGTGGCATGCTGTAACCCTTTGTTAGTAATGAATTCCTGTTGCTGGTTGTTTTTCACGCTCTCATCCCGCGCATCGTGAGACTGAGCCTGATCTGTCTTTTTAGTATTGCTAATGTTTTGTTCACCGGCATAGACAGGACAGATAACAACCGATACTATGAGAAAAGAAAATATGCAGATAAAAACGAAGGAAATGATAGGAACACTACGAGTCATACCTATATTATAAGCTTAGGTTGAAAAAAAGCAAAACATTCTGTATGATAAGTATCCTGCGATGGATACAATTTACTACTACAGTACGAACAATCCCGACGAAAAAGTCAATTTCGAAACCGCCCTTCTCAAGGGTATGGCATCGGATTACGGACTTTACATGGTGGCACGGCGTGACATACCGGTGATACCCCGGGAACAGATTCGACAAATGCGCGGCCTCTCCTATGCCGACATAGCCTATCAGGTTTTGTATCCTTTTCTCGCTAAAGAGATACCTTCAAACAAACTCAAAACCCTCCTCGATGACGCCTATCGTGAAGACAAAATACCCACCAGGGTCCAGCACGTAACAGGTAAGACCTACATTATGTGGCTGACGCAGGGACCTACATATTCATTCAAGGATTACGCTGCCCGTTTTCTCGGAAGAGCGCTCAATTATTTCCTCGGCGCGAAAGGTCTCAAACGTGTCGTTGTTGTCGCCACAAGCGGAGACACAGGCGGGGCAGTGGCCGATGCCCTCTATGGACTGGAAAGCATCGACAACATTGTTTTTTATCCGAAGGGGTCTGTCAGCGAAGGACAACGACGGCAGATGACTACCCTCGGCGACAACATCTATGCTTTTGAAGTAGATGGTGATTTTGATGTCTGCCAGGCCCTGGCGAAAAATATTCTCGGAGATAAAGGATTTGCTCAGGAAATATTCAATGATGCCGAACGCTTTACATCGGCCAACTCGATAAGCATCGGGAGACTTCTCCCGCAGGCTGTATATCCCTTTTACGCCTATTCAAGGATTGAAGCCGTGGATGGGCCTTTTCTTGCCAGCGTGCCATCCGGCAATTTCGGCAACATGATGGGCACCGTCATCGCCCGGCAGATGGGACTTCCCATCGAAAAGATCATTTGCGGCGTCAATGAGAACACGGAATTCCCGGAATTTCTCGAAAGCGGCGTGTATATTGTACGGCCCTCCATCAAATCGCCTTCATCGGCAATGATCGTTTCTCACCCCAGCAATCTTGCCCGGCTTATCGATTTCTACGGCGGGCACATATACGACGAACGGGACCCGGTGACAAAAAATGTCCTGAAACCGGGTATCATAGACAGAATGCCCGATATTGAAGCAATGAGACAGGATATTGCCTCCATGGGTGTTACGAATCCGTTACATTACGAAACAATGAAAGAGGTTTATGACAAACACGGCATCATCCTTGATCCCCACGGCGCTGTCGGTTGGAAGGCGCTGGAAATATTCCTGCAGGGCAGACATGACAAACCTGCTGTCATCTATGAAACAGCCGATCCCGGCAAGTTCCCTGAAGACGTTGAAAAGGCAATCGGCATTGTACCCGAACTTCCTCCGGGCATGAAAAAACAACAATCAATGAAAGAACGGATATACACCATAGAAACGAAGGCTGAGAAGGGAACAGAAGGATTCAAGCTTGCATCCGGTCAGATCGAAGAAACAAAGAAAATAATAAAAGAGATTTACAAAAAACCATGCAGATCATAAAACTATTTCTCTCCATTGTTCTTCTTATAGTCACTGTCTCCTGCGGGCCATCACAGGCAAATGATGTAAACGCCGAAGAACTCAAAAAGATGATGACCGAAAATACGCGGCTCCTTGTCGTCGACACGCGGACCGAATACGAGTACAAACTCGGTCACATACCAAAAGCGATGAATATTTCGCAGGAAAAATTCTATATGCTCGAAACGCTGCTGCCAACGGAAAAAGACACGCCTATCGTGTTTTATTGCAGAGGGGTCGGCTGAATGCCGAGCGTGCAGGCTGCGTTCGTAGCCAAGAAATTCGGATACACAAACACCATGGTATTCCCCGGCGGCTATCCCGAATGGACAAGAAAGGGATACGAAATCGAAAGATAACGCTCATCCACCTGCAACTCTGCAACAGTAAGTTGATCGCGGAGTTGATGATTACCGAAGGAAACAAACAAAAAAGACAGGGTCATTTTTAGATCAGACGGGTTTGATCCGTGGAGGTGCTCAACATCCTCAAGCAGCTTTGTAACCTTGTCTTCTGTCGGGTCCTAAATAATCACCACCCTCCCCTCGAATGGGATCACGATAAACATCGACCCATCTTTCCTCGGATGGACGGAAAAACCCTCTAAGACTCTCTTTTTTGAGAAGTTTATCAAAAATATGCGTATCAATATAGTCATATAGGTCATTTTGATATTGTACATGAAGTATCATTTTCGTTTCCTCCTTTACATGCAATCTCTATCTACTGCTCATTATAGCACTCTTCACCACATTTGGAGAATATTTAGCCTCTTTGGGTTAGAGGTTCTGAACCAAAAGATCGTGGATGAAATAGGACACGCAGCGAAGAGCTACAATAAACGTAGGAGGGGCCCCAAAATACTCTCGATCCTTATGGTGAGTATATCTTCTCTATCGGAATTATCATTCATAATATCATTATGTTACATGGACAGACCACCGTGGCATAATTCTTGTATATTCACTTGGAAGGACTTAAAGGGAGGAAGCAACATGAACATAGCATTGAGACAAGAAACAGAAAATGTAACAGAACCTCGGCAACGCGACTTCGGGATGGAATCATTACGTCAATGCCTTTATCTGCTTGAGACAAGCCTTGACCGGTATGAGTCTCTCAAGAAGTCGGGAACACCGGATATTATTCTATATACGGAAAAAGGTCTGATCAATCGCCAATTGTTATTTTTGTCCAAGGTTTGTGCGGAGCTAACAAAGTAGAATGTCAGAAAATCAGGGAGATGGTGATGAGTCTGGGACTGATTCTTGAAATTTCTTTCGTTTGGTCCTTACTACTGGCTGCAATAGGGTTAGTGTTGATAAACTTGAGTATCGATGTAGGGCAAGCTCTAAAAAGAACATGGAAGAACTCAGAGCAAGGGGCTACCCATGAAACAAAGAACAAAATGAAAGCACCCTGTTTGGAAACCAGGGTTAGATGAGAGCCCCTTCCCATATTGAGTCCGTTGAGTTGTTTAGTGATTGAGTCCGCCGCCACAGGTTGCGAGTCAGGCAGGACACACGTAATCATTCCGATTCAATCGACTCTCTCCCGATTCACGATTGACGCGATTCACGATTCCGTCTTCGCCTCTTCTTCCCCATGCCTGTTTACCACCTTTCACCTTTTACCTTTCACCTATTCGCTATGAGCTTCTTTCTCGCTACTGCCCTATGCCCTTTGCTCCGTGCCCTGTGCCATTTTTGTCGTTTCCCCTTGACGCCGCACGCTCATCGATATATATTCATAAATGGAAATCATTTCTATTTATATATAAGACGAGAGGACATGGATTTTCAGAGCATATTGCGTAATTCCCGATTAAAGGCAACACCGAAGAGGCTTGCCATACTTGATGTCCTTGCCAATGACCCGACCTATCTCAGCCCTGAAGATATCTGGAAGAAGTTGCAAAAACGTTTCACCAGTATGGGATTGCCCACGGTCTATCGGAACCTTGAATATCTCTCGCAGGAAAACATCATCATAAAGGTCGTCCATCCGGATCGAAAGCTCTATTACTATTACTGTCACAATGCCGATCACCACCACCATTTCGTCTGCACAAGCTGTAAAAAGGTCGAGGACCTGGCATTCTGCGGCATGGAAAAGATTGAAGAAGAAGTAAAAAAGAAGCTCAAGGGAAATGTCGTTTCGCACCTCCTTCAGGTCTTCGGTTTCTGCAAAGAATGCGCACCCCGAAAGCTATCATCATACGGGCGGAAACAGGCATGAAGAAAAAGGCGCTCTTTCCTTTTATTCTAATATGTATTGCAGCCCTCATTATCGGCTCATGTGAAAAGGAACAGGACCGGATTTCCGAGCCAAAGAAACTTTCTATCGTTGCGACGCTTTTTCCGCTCTATGATTTCACCAAAGAGATTGTCGGCGATAATGCTGATGTGACCCTCCTTCTGCCTCCTGGTGTCGAGGCCCACAGTTTTGAACCAAAACCCGGTGACATGATCACAATCAACAATGCCGGTATATTCCTCTATACCGGCGCATATATGGAGCCCTGGGTGGAAAAAATCCTCCAGGCAACAGATAACAAAAAACTCATCGTTATAGACACAAGCAAAGGGGTAACTCTCCGCAAGAGCACAACAGGACACGAAGAAGCGGACCACGGACAAAATATCCAGGGGCACAATGGACATGGAGCATACGATCCCCATATCTGGCTTGATTTCGCCAACGCGCAAAAAATGGTAGACAGCATCCTCGAAGGGCTTACGCGACAGGACCCCGCGAATAAAGACTTTTACGCACAAAATGCCGCCGCGTATAAAACAAAATTGCAGGCATTGGATGAAAAGTTCAAAAATACCCTCTCAGGATGTAAAAAAGATACCTTTGTCCATGGCGGTCACTTCGCCTTCAATTACCTGGCCTCGCGGTACAACCTGCATTATATTTCCGCTTATGGAGGTTCTCCCAACGCGGAACCAACGCCGGGAAAGATCATCGAGTTGAAGAAGTTTATCCTTGAACATGCTGTCAAATATATCTATTACGAAGAACTCATAACACCAAGGGTCGCCGATATTCTTCACAAGGAAACGGGCGCAAAACTTCTCAAACTCAATGGAGCGCATAATATCGGCAAAGATGACCTGAAAGAGGGAAAAACGTTTATCGGGCTTATGGAAGAAAATCTCATAAATCTAAAGGTTGGTCTCGAATGTCAATAACCGTACTCTCTTCCGAGGGGCTCCACTTCCAGTATAATGGCATCGAGATATTGGCAGATATTTCCTTTCAGATACAGGCAGGGGATTATGTCGGTATCGTCGGACCCAATGGTTCAGGAAAAACAACTTTGATAAAACTCGCCCTCGGTTTTTTCAAGCCCGCGCGGGGAAAGATACTTCTTTTCGGCCAACCACCGGCTGATTTCGCGGATTGGCAGAAAATCGGCTATCTGCCGCAAAAGGCAAATTATTTCAACCCTCATTTCCCTGCCAATGTGAGAGAGATCGTCGCACTGGGGCTTCTTTCAAAAAAGGGGTTCCCCAGGAGGACCGGGAAACATGACGATGATACGATCGATGAGGCGCTGTCATTAATGGACATAACAAACATCAAAAAAAAACTTATCGGCGAACTTTCCGGAGGTCAGCAACAACGGGTCCTCATCGCGAAGGCAATGGTCAGCGGGCCTGAATTGCTCATCCTCGATGAACCGACGACGGCCCTCGATCCCGAAGGAAGAGAAAAGTTTTTCAATACCTTGAAGAATCTCAATGAAAAGAAAAAGCTGACAATCATTATGATCACCCATGATATGGGCACAATCGGAAAATATGCTTCAAGGCTGATGTATATCGACAAAAAGGTAATCTTCTTCGGCGGTTTTGATAATTTTTGTGCTTCACAAGAGATGTCGACCTATTTCGGTGAATATTCGCAGCATGTTATATGTCACAGGCATGATTAGGTAATAGGGGAAAATCGAGGGACGATGGACGATCATTCGCTACGCTCATTAGGACGAAGGACGATAAAGATGTTTTGCGTCCCAGCGAGTGTAACGAGCGGTCACCCAAGCGAATCCTTTTCAAGAGCGGTTAGCGGACATTAGCTGTCCTCCGCAGGGGACTCGGATGTGTGTAGATAAAAGGCTATTTGATAGGTAATAACCGATGAAAAACAGTAAACAATACTCGGAACGCGGAACTGAACGCGGAACTCTGTACAGTATGAATATTTTTGATCTTCTCAGCCATGGTTTCATCCAGAGGGCGCTCATCGCGGGGTCCTTCATCGCCATCCTCTGCTCAACGCTTGGGGTCTTCCTTGTGCTTCGACGTCTTTCGCTGATCGGCGACGGCCTTGCCCACGTTACCTTCGGAAGTGTGGCAGTGGGTCTCTTTATGAAATCATCTCCCTTCTATATCGCAATCCCCATCGTCATGCTCGGAGGACTGGGGATCCTGAAGCTCATGGAGAAAGCCCGCCTCTATGGTGACGCGGCAATCGGGATTGTCTCGTCTATCGGTATAGCCGGCGGCATTATCCTCGCGAGCATAGCAGGCGGTTTTAATATTGACCTCTTCAGCTACCTCTTCGGAAATATACTGGCAATAAGCCGGACTGAAGTAATGATCTCAATATCGCTTTCTGCGGTACTTATTGTTATCGTCATTTTATTTTATGAGGAACTCCTTTCCATAACCTTCGATGAAGAATCGGCAAAAGCATCGGGGATAAAGACAGATCGTATCAACAAGGTCCTTGTCCTTCTCATCGCCCTGACAGTAGTCCTTGCGATGAAAGTCGTCGGAATTATGCTCATTTCCGCTCTTCTCATCCTTCCCCCGGTAACAGCCCTGCAAGTTGCGAAAAGTTTCAAGGCAACGATTATTATCTCGGCCTTTTCCGGTATTCTTTCAGTGATATTCGGCATATTCGCTTCTTTTGGGCTTAATTTGCCGGCAGGCGCCACAATCGTCATCATTAACTTTATCTTTTTCCTCGCCGCCTTCACTCTCGCCAGGATTAAAATGTCATAGAGTCATTGAGTCATAGGGTTATAGGTCATTGAGTCTAGTTAGAGTCATCGAGTTCATAGAGTCCAGCTAAGTCTTAACCCGATAGACCCAAGTACCCATGACCCAAGTAACCCAATGAACCCAAGTAACCCAATGACCCAAGTAACCCATAGACCCAATGACGATTTTTCTTAACAATTATTGTTTGACGACGTTGACAACCCTGTACATGGACATTATATTTGAATAGACGTTACATTTTAATACTATGAAATTTATTTCAGGAGGATATTGGTATGGCTAAGAAAGTTATCGGGATAGACCTGGGAACAACAAATTCCGTAGTTGCAATTATGGAAGGCGGAGAACCAAAGGTTATCATAAATGAGGAAGGCAGCAGAATTACACCGAGCGTCGTTGCATTTACGAAAGATGGAGAAATACTCGTTGGTCAGACAGCGAAAAGACAGGCAATCACAAACCCTGAAAATACGATCTTTTCCATAAAAAGGTTCATGGGAAGAAGATTCAACGAAGTTCAGGGAGAGATGAAGACCGTTCCCTATAAAGTAGTCGGTGATCAGGACGGAAATGTCAGAGTTGACGTCAGGGGCAAGCAATATACTCCCCAGGAGATTTCAGCATATGTTCTTCAGAAATTGCGAAAATCCGCTGAAGCCTATCTGAACCAGACCATCGATGATGCCGTTGTTACCGTGCCGGCCTACTTTAACGATTCTCAAAGACAGGCGACAAAAGACGCGGGCAGGATAGCCGGTCTCAATGTACTGCGGATTATCAATGAACCGACAGCATCAGCCCTCGCCTATGGACTTGACAAGAAAAAAGACGAAACGATTGCCGTTTATGACTTCGGCGGTGGCACCTTTGATATTTCCATCCTTGAAGTCGGTGATAATGTCGTTGAAGTAAAATCAACGAACGGTGACACCCACCTTGGCGGCGACGATATCGACCAGACCGTCATTGACTGGATCGTAAGCGAATTCAAGAAAGACCAGGGCATTGACCTCTCAAAAGACCGGATGGCCCTTCAGAGATTAAAAGAGGCCGCGGAAAGGGCAAAAATAGAACTCTCCTCAACCGTTGAAACAGAAATCAATCTTCCCTTTGTCACTGCCGACGCCTCAGGCCCGAAACATCTGAATATGAAGCTGAGAAGGGCGGAACTGGAACAGTTGGCAGACACACTTATCCAGCGGTCTATGGAACCATGCAAAAAGGCCCTCGAAGATGCTAAACTGACTCCCGACAAGATAGATGAAGTTGTCCTTGTCGGCGGATCAACGAGAATACCGAAAGTGCAGGAAGTCGTGAAAGCCTTCTTTGGTAAGGAGCCACATAGAGGTGTAAACCCCGACGAGGTTGTGGCCCTCGGAGCTGCAGTACAGGCAGGCGTTCTCGCCGGTGAAGTAACAGACGTTCTTCTCCTTGACGTGACACCTCTTTCTCTCGGTATTGAGACACTGGGCGGCGTCATGACAAAGGTCATCGAGAGAAATACGACGATCCCCACAAAGAAAAGTCAGACCTTCACGACAGCGGAAGACAGCCAGACAAGTGTCGAAATCCACGTGCTGCAGGGCGAAAGAGAATTTGCCCGCGATAACAGGACATTGGGTAAATTCCATCTTGTTGGTCTTCCCGCGGCGCCCCGGGGCATTCCGCAGATCGAAGTCACCTTCGACATTGACGCAAACGGTATACTTCATGTCTTCGCGAAAGATCAGGCAACGGGAAAAGAGCAGAGCATCAGGATTACCGCATCCACAGGCCTGAGCGAAGAAGAAATCAAGAAAATGGTAAAAGACTCTGAGATGAATGCAGAGGAAGACAAGAAAAGAAAACAGGAAATAGAGCAAAAAAATCAGCTCGATAATATCGTCTATACGACAGAAAAAACCTTGAATGAGAACAAAGACAAAATGTCCGCCGACGATATACGCTCCATTGAGGACGCGCTTACACCCGCGAAAGAAGCAGTAAAGAGCGGTAATAGCGAACAGATTAAAAAGGCGATCGATGACCTCACAAAAGCCTCCCATAAGCTGGCGGAAATGCTCTACAAAAAGACCTCACAGGCGTCCTCTCCGGGCGATGGTTCACCGGGACAGGGACCGGGCGGCCCCCAGGCAAACCAGAAAGGTGACGATGATGTTGTTGACGCAGAATTTGAAGACGTGAAAAAATAGGGGGACTGCATGGTAATCGGGTTTAAGAACGACAAAAGTATTAAAGACAGAATGTTTATTCCGGCAGAACTTCCTATATTGCCGCTTCGGGGTACCATCGCGTACCCTGATCTTGTTATGCCGCTTATTGTAGGCAGGGAAAAATCAATACAGCTCATTGATGAAGCAATGAACGATGACAAGATGATCGCCATCATTACGCAGAAAAACCCTGATATTGAAGAGCCTGATATTGAAGACTTATACACGGTCGGCACTGTGGCCTCAATCATGAAGATGGTAAAAATGGTCGACGGGAGCCAGCGGGTCGTTATTCAGGGAATATGCAGATTCAAATTGATAGAGTTCTCTCAGAAAGAACCTCACCTGAAGGCAAGTATAATGCCCATATTTGAGGACTATCAGAAGGACATCGAAATCGATGCTATGTACTTGAACCTGAAGAACCTTTATCGCAAGGCCATCGAGATGGCGCCCTATCTTTCATCTGAACTTGCCCAGATAGCTACAAAGGTTGAGAACCCCGGTAATCTTGCCGATCTCATCGCGTCGACGATCAATATCTCTGTGGTGGAAAAACAGGAGATTCTTGAAAAGATTGACCTGAAAGAACGGCTTAAGAAGATCACCATCTACCTCAACAGAGAAGTGGAAACACTGGAACTCTCCAGCAAAATCCAGTCGAATGTAAAAGAAGGCATCGACAAAACGCAGAGAGAATATTATTTAAGGGAACAGCTCAAGGCCATCCAGAAAGAACTCGGCGAGACAGATGACAGGATGACCGAGATAGAAGAAATACGAAATAAAATTTATGACGCGAAAATGCCCGAGGATGTTCAGAAAGTGGCAGATAAAGAATTGGACAGGCTTTCAAAGATGAGTACCATGTCGGCAGAATATACAGTTTCGAGGACATATCTTGACTGGCTCACAGACGTCCCCTGGTCGAAGGCAACAGAAGACAATCTGAACATAGACGGGGCAAATACGATACTCAACGAAGATCATTATGACCTCGAAAAGGTGAAAAAGAGGATCCTTGAATACCTCGCTGTCCGGAAATTAAAAGCCGATATGAAAGGCCCCATCCTGTGCTTTGTGGGTCCTCCCGGTGTGGGTAAAACTTCGCTGGGGAAATCGATTGCCAGGGCGCTGGGAAGAAAATTTATGCGTATATCTCTGGGAGGTATCCGTGACGAAGCGGAGATCAGGGGACATAGAAGAACATACGTCGGAGCGCTGCCGGGAAGGATTATACAGGGCGTTAAAAAGGCCGGCTCCAATAACCCCATTTTTATGCTCGATGAAGTAGACAAGATTGGAACAGATTTTCGTGGCGATCCGTCAAGCGCGCTGCTGGAAGTCCTGGACCCTGAACAGAATTTCTCATTCAGCGACCACTATCTTGAGGTACCTTTCGATCTTTCCAAGGTTATGTTTATTGCAACGGCAAACATGCTCGATCCAATCCCGCCGGCGTTGAAAGACAGGATGGAAGTCCTGGAACTGCCGGGTTATACTGAAGAAGAAAAATTGATGATAGCCAGACAGTTTCTCATTCCGAAAGAACGCTTTGAGCACGGTTTAACGGAAGACAACATTCAGTTTGAGGATGAAGCGCTCCGGGTCATTATCCGTTCCTATACACGGGAAGCAGGCGTGAGAAACCTCGAAAGAGAAATAGCTGCAGTTTGCAGGGCTGTCGCGAAAGACGTGGCGCAGGAAAAAACAGACAAGCAGGTCGTCACAGCAGAGAGTATCCACGGATATCTGGGCGCTATTAAACATTTCTCCGAAGTGGCTGAGAGGACAAAATACTCCGGTGTCGCGACGGGCCTTGCCTGGACACCAACAGGCGGCGAAATCCTTTTTATCGAATCAACAAAGATGAGGGGGAAAGGAAACCTGACGCTCACGGGTCAGCTCGGTGATGTTATGAAAGAATCGGCACAGGCGGCCCTGAGCTATATCCGCAGCAAAGCGAATGATTATGACATCCCTGAAGACTTCTTTGAAAAGAACGACCTCCATGTGCACGTGCCGCAGGGCGCGATACCAAAGGATGGTCCATCAGCGGGCGTGACGATGCTCGTCTCCCTCGTATCACTTATCACGGACAAACCGGTAAGGAATGATGTGGCAATGACCGGCGAGATAACACTGCGTGGTCTCGTACTCCCCGTGGGAGGTATTAAACAAAAGGTCCTTGCCGCAAAACGGGCAGGCATAAAACATATAATATTGCCGAAGCTCAACGAAAAAGACCTTGAAGAGGTGCCGGAAAGCATTAAAGAAAATATGGACTTTAAATTCATCGAAAAGATGGACGAGGCAATCAGTCTCACCTTGACAACACCATAAAGAAATAGCTTTAAGCTTTCAGCATATAAAACAAAAAGGGTAAACCGGAAAGTTTACCCTTTTTGTTTTCTCCCCTTAATAAGTTTGCTTGAGTTATTTGAGTTCTTAGGGTTATTTGAGTTCCTATCCGCCACTTTCACCATGCCCTTCTTCATAGTCTCCCATGACGTAGCTATCAGCTATCAGCTATGAGCTTCTTACCTTGTACCTTTAACCTTGTACTTTTTCTATTCGCTATGAGCTATGGGTTACGGGTTGCTATGAGCTATGAGTTTCTTACCTTTAACCTTCTACCTTCAACCTTTCACCTTCAACCTTCTACCTTCACCTTTAACCTCACGGTGCCAGTTGTACCTGATCGTCGAATCTTTCTTTCAGGGCCTTGGACAAACCTTCCATCGCTTCCCGCGCTTCGCATTCAACCATAAGCTCGCCGCCATCTCCCACAACCAGGCGACCATATCGCTTCACAACTTCCGCGACATCGTCAGGTTCGACTGTCCACCACCCCCGCGTTCTCTTTAAAAGTTCTTCCCCTTTCAGTTTCTGCGGAGTCACAAGATCGATAGAACGAAACCACGCGTCCCAACCGATCTGCGCGGGGGCACGCACTACCGGCGATACGGGGTCATGATAGATCCTGCAGCGGCCAAATAAGCGAAAACGGATCACTTCAGCACCTCTTTTGTGAATTTCTGAATCTCCTTGTGTTCCGGCAGCGCATCGGAAGGCATCGAGATACCTCTCGTAGATAGAACATAAGAAAGACAATAGAGGTAAAGGATGGCGGCATCTTCCTCGTTCTCCACAATACCTCTTTGCATCGCCATTCCCCATGTCTTTTCAAAAAGCTTAAGCGCCATCTCACGGAAACGGCGAAGCCTTTCGTCAAAACGGGTCATGCCGATCTTCTCCAACAATATGTTTTGCGCCTTCTCTATATGAGCAAAGACGCGGCGCATGTACCGCACCTGGGGATCATGGCCAAAAGCATCCTGTTCCGTCATGGACTAACTATAATAGATTGCCGTTATGCCTGTCAACAACATGGGCAGCAGTGAGCAATAGTGTGTAATATTTCCTTTACAAAAGGCGTAATTTTAAATACATTTATGATAATGATAAATTGTCATCAAAAAAGGTGTGCTGAAAAACTTATTTTAAGCATTGTTTTTTTTCTGTTATTTTTTACCATCGCCACCACAGTCTCAGCGCAAGAAATGTCTTTGTTCTCCTTCGGCAAAGGCAAAACCCAGGTAAGACTTTATGCTGACTATTTCTGCGGTCCATGCCGCAACCTGGAACCAAAAATTGAGTACCTCATAAGCGACCTTGTCAAACGGGATATCATCACCATTATCTTCATTGATGCGCCTTTCCATAAATATTCATCCCTCTACGCAAAATATTTTCTCTACATTATCAGCGAAAAAAAAGAAATCAGTCATGCATTAAAGGCGAGGAGCATGCTCTTTGAAGCATCTAAAAGCCCTATTGAAGAGCAGGAAAAACTGGAAGCATTCATTCAGAATAAAGGGTTTAAATTTAGAATCTTTGATGCCAAACCGGTCTTCGCGATTCTCCAGAATTATATCCGGGAGGATCAGATCAATGCAACACCCACCTGCGTAATCATTAACGGGAAGACAAAGGAAGCCTTCTATAACGGGGAAGATATCGTAAAGGCCCTCGAAAAGCTCAAATAGCCTTCATGTATAGGGCATTATGGAACCTCAAGAGATAAAAGAAAAAGAAATTCTCGAAGCATCAAAGATTATCGCTATAGTCGGTCTTTCTCCTGATAAGGAAAAGGCGAGCAATATTGTCGCGAACTACCTCATCGCCCATGGTTACCGGATTATCCCCGTAAACCCCGGTTACGATGAGATACTGGGGTTGAAGTCCTTTAAGTCCCTTTCCGATATCCCTGACAAAATCGACATCGTCGATATTTTCATGCGGTCAGAAAAAGTGCTGCCCGTGGTAGAGGAAGCGATCAGGCTCAAACCTCGGGCAATCTGGCTGCAACTGGGCATCATCAATGAAGAAGCAAAAAAACTTGTCGAAGATAAGGGCATCGCTTTTTTCATGAATGTCTGTATCAAACAGGAACACACCAAACTGGTCTTGGAGTCAAGGGTCATTGAGTCGTAAAGTCAAAGAATCTCATGGCTGATAGCTAAGAAAAGGCAAATTTCAAATCCCAATATCGAAATCCCAAACAATATCAAATTTTCAAATATCAAATATATGATAGCTCAATTACCAGTTTATCAATATACCATTAATTTCTTGTTATTGTAATTTGATTATTTGGTTATTTGTTTTTATTGGCGCGCCCGACAGGATTTGAACCTGTGGCCTTTGGCTCCGGAGGCCAACGCTCTATCCAACTGAGCTACGGGCGCGTGGTTGTAATTATAGACATTTTAACTCTTTATTGCAATTGCAAAGAGTTTTCCGGCAGTTTTCCACCTCTTCCCTCCTACCTTCACCTCTACCTTACCTTGTACCTTGACCTTCACCCTTTACCTCTCTACCTATGCTATGAGCCATGAGCTCTTTACCTTTAACCTTACCTTTAACCTTCTTTTCCTATTGCAACGCTATCAGCCTCTATGACCTATTACCTTTTACCTTTTACCTTTCACCTTTTACCTTTCACCTATTCATACCCGTCCCGGGGTAAACATTGATTTCGTATCACAGTAATGATACTCTTTACAAAACAATTCCATGTCTTATATTGTCGGTATGGATTAAGGATTCGGGGAATTTGCAATATAGACCAAATGTATACACTACCTGCTATAGAAAACAGAATTCCTGGTGCGTAACAATATGCGACTGACAATTTTTACCAGATTAGCTTTCGGTTTTCTTGCCATATTGCTTATAATGGGGGCTGTTAATGCCTATACCATTCTAAAGCTTTATGGATTAAACAATGAAACCTCTTCGATTTTCAACACCGATGGACGTCTGTTAGATATAAAAAAGAACCTTTCCGACTCCTTCCTTTCCCAACTGGGATCTGAAAAAAAATACACCATCACAAAAGACATTGCTTTCTACAATCAGTTTCTCACCGCGAATCAAACATTTGACAGAAATTTTGCAGAGGCGGTGTCTATTTCCAACTCATTTCAGAAAAATGATTCATTAAAACAATTAAAAACATATTATGATCAGTACCAATCGATTGTCCGCGAAGAATTTGAGTCTCTCAATACAAACCAACAACCTCAGACAACCCAACGCGAAGAAAACAAGGAACAGATTATAAAAAATCTTCTGGATGAGCTGAAAGCTCTGGAGGCTTCGTACCGGCAGGATATGTATGCCCGAATGAATGCCATCCGAAACGATGCCGCTTACGCCAGCAGGTTGGCTGTCCTCATGTTGATTATCGCTTTTCTTCTTGTCATTACCACTTCCTTTCTGAGTACTCGAAGCATAACAAAACCCCTTAAGGCTTTAGTTGAAAAAACAAAAGAAATTTCTGAAGGAATTTTCGAAGGAGATCTCGACATTTCATCACCCCCTGAGGTCTTGGGACTCGCTAAGGCTGTTAATGTAATGTGCGAAAAGCTGAAAAAGGTCGATACCATGAAATCCGATTTCTTTCTGGCTATGTCCCATGAGTTGCGCACACCCCTCACCTCGATAAAACAAGGGATTACCCTTCTTCAGCAGGGATTTGATGGAGAAATACCCGATAAACAGAAGAAGCTCCTCACCATCCTCTCCCAGGAAACTCACCGGTTGATTGAAATGGTGAATTCTTTGTTAGATCTGTCCAAAATGGAAGCAGGGATGATGACGTATGATTTTCACAATGAAAAGCTTCCTCCTCTGATTCAGAGAGTCATTCTGGAAATGACGCCTCTCATGGAAGCCAAGAAGATTCAGGCCCGGACAACGATCAGTCAGGACATTCCTCCTTTGGACCTCGATAGGGAAAGGATGCTCCAGGCCTTGCGAAACCTCATTGGAAATGCCGTGAAATACACGCCTGAGGGAGGGCAGATAGTCATTTCCGCTTTGCGCAAAGATCATGGAGTGGAATGCGCTTTTAAAGATACGGGACAGGGCATCCCGAAAGAAAACCTTAAGGAAATTTTTGAAAAATTTCATCAACTTCCTGTTAAAACTTCTGAATGGGCAAAAGGCACAGGATTGGGGTTGGCATTTGTTAAACATATCATCACAGCTCATGGAGGTAAAGTATGGGCAGAAAGTATACCGGGCCAGGGAAGCACATTCACATTTGTATTGCCTTTTTAATCTGTTTCGCGATCTCTGGATGTGTTGCATCTGTAGGGAACATGGAGACTAAAACAACACAAGAGGATGCAACCCGTTGGCGCTACCTTAAAAGGGACAACCCGCAGGAAGATCAACAAAACAAGCTTTCATCGGCAAAAACATCTTTAGGCGATGAACGCCTTTTCGATATGGGCATAAGTTATGCTGATCCGGGAAATTCCACGAAAGATTATAACAAGTCTATTACCACATTTAAAAAACTTGTCACGGAACATCCCAATAGTATCTGGGTTTATCGGGGCCACGTAATCACGGAGATTCTGCAGGAAAATGCAAAATTAAAGAAACAGGGAACGGACCTCTTGCAGGAAAATGCAAAATTAAAGAAACAGGGAACGGACCTCTTGCAGGAAAATGCAAAATTAAAAGAGATTATTGAACAGTCAAAAAAAGTAGACATTGAAATTGAGAAAAAGAAACGGGAATAATTAACACAAGGAGAACCATGCCTTTTTTAGGAAAAATTCTGGTAGTTGATGACGACAAAAATCTCGTCGAGTTGATCCAGATGGGACTCGAATTAGCGGGTTACGAAGCCATTACAGCCACTGACGAGAAAGAAGCGACTCGACAAGGCACAGGAACATGCCTTTGATCTTGCTGTTGTTGACCTCCAGCTTGTACAGAAAGATGGTCTCTCACTGATGGAAGACCTCCACGTTATTATACCCAATATGCCGGTTATCATTCTCACCGGGTATGGAAGCATTGAAAACGCCGTAGAAGCCATGAAACGGGGTGCTTACAGCTATCTTACCAAACCTTTTGAGTCCCAGGAACTTCTTTTTCAAATTCAGAAAGCCATTGAAAACCGCAAACTGTTCTCGGAAATCGAGCGGCTCAAGGGCCTATTGGAAGAAAAGTACAGTTTTACAAACATCATAGCGAAAAGCGCAAAAATGCAAAATGTTCTGGAGGCTATTTCCCGAATCGCGAAAACCGAATCAAGCGTTCTGCTTCTTGGAGAAAGCGGTACCGGAAAAGACCTGATAGCAAAGGCAATCCATCTTGCCGGTGCAAGAAAGAACAAGCCCTTTGTTGCCATCAATTGCGCCGCCCTGCCGGAAGCTTTACTGGAAAGTAATCTCTTTGGCCATGAAAAGGGGGCTTTCAGCGGGGCTATCCGGGACTCAAGAGGTCTCTTTTTGCAGGCCCATGGGGGTACGATTTTTTTAGATGAAATTGGAGACATGCCCCTTGCGATCCAGGCAAAGATCCTGCGCGTTCTCGAAGAAAAACAATTCCGTCCTGTGGGAAGTGAGAAATTGGTCGAAGTTGATGTCAGAATTATTGTTGCCACAAACAAAAATCTGGAAGAACAGGTTAAGCTGGGGCTCTTTCGGGAAGACCTTTACTACAGAATCCACGTTATCCCTATTCTCCTGCCACCCTTGAGGGATCGCAAAGAAGATATTCCTCCTTTAGTAGAACATTTTCTCAACAAAGCCGGTTTTCAGATGAAAAAAGAAATTAAAGGGCTTACTCCTCAGGCAATGCAGAAACTTATGCTTTACGACTGGCCTGGAAATGTCCGTGAACTGGAAAATGTTGTTGAGTATGCCGCCGCGATGACCGATAAAGAATTCATCACAGAAAACCTTCTCCTCCAGACTAAAGGTGTTGTATCCCAGGAACCGGTCAAGCCCCTCAAAGAGGCTAAAGATGCTTTTGAAAAGAGTTACCTCATCTATCTTCTTGAAATATCTAAAGGAAACGTGACTGAAGCAGCGAAGTGTGCCGGAAAGTACAGAGCAGATTTTTATGATCTTCTGAAGAAATACACTCTCAATCCAAGCGATTTTAAAAGAAAAGATTAATATGAAGGGAATTACCTTCACTAATTTTGTCAAAATGTAGGATATTACCTGCACTATCGTCTGTTTTCCATGCCCCTCATAAAGCATAATCCCTTTTAATATCAAATACTAATACATTTATTCATTTAGCGGCATGATATTTGCCTTATAATTATTGACTGATGAAAGGCTCCAGAAATGATAAAAGCCGTAACGATCATAGAAGGAGGGCTTGAAATGGAAACAGCAATCATCGTCGGAGCAGTATGGATTTCACTTTTAGTCCTTTGTTTATGGGTTAATTATCGTTTTCATCGGTCTTATTTAGCCAACAATGACCAGGAATTTATCCTTGAAGGTCCCATTGCAACAGAAAGTGAACGATGAATGGAGCGGGGAACTAAAAGCTTTCAAAGGGATATTGAAATCATTTTTAATCCGGCCCAGCAATCTCCACCATAACATCAAATTAATTTAAAAAACACAATTTCAAAAAATCAATTAAAAAAACTCTTGCAAGTTAATTAAATCTGTAGGAAAATTGGCGACTGGGAATTGAAGCTGTAAAGTTGGGGACAACACAATTTTTCAGAAAGACCGGCCCTCAACGCAGGAAGAAGCGGAATGTCTTATGTAAAAAGCATCCGGCTTCGGTTCCTTGATATATTTCACAAAGGGAGGTTACTGATGATCACAGCGCATATATTAATCGTAGATGACGATGAAGCGATACGGGAACTCCTGAAAGACTTTTTTCAAGGTCTTGGTTACAAAATTACCACTGCCGCTAATGGCTCTGAAGCCTTGACAATGATTAGCCAACACAACTTTGATTGTATTATATCCGACCATGTCATGCCCGATATGAATGGTCTTGAATTGCTGGAACAACTCATGAAACAGGGAAAGAAAGTCCCCTTTCTCATGATAACCGGGTATCCCACTATTGAAACCGCCGTGGAAGTGATGAAACGAGGGGGTTACGACTATATCACAAAACCCCTTCAACTTGAAGATGTTCGTATTAAAGTAGAACGTGCCATACATACAAAGGGCCTGGAAAAATCTCTGAAAAAACTGAGTGGTATAGCCTGGGCAATTCTCATCTCCATTCCCATATGGCTCATACTTGGCATAATCCTTGGAAAAATCTGGCGTAATTTTTTACCTTAAACTTCAAAAGCCCCTGTATCATTAACGACTCGCACCATTAATTTTCACACAAAAGAACAAGGGTTACCCGCACCATGTTGATTGACCATCGACGGGCACAATCTCTCCTGAATATTCACTCCTTACCGGACTACTCCACCATCTGTAGATTCAGAAACAGCCTCCTTGAGCTTGGTCTTTATCAGAAGCTCTTTGAAGAGATATTAAGACAACTCGAAGGAAGAGGGTTGCTGGTACAGGAAGGTGCCATTGTCGATGCGACTGTTATCGAATCTTCCCGCAAACAGAGAAAAGCTGTGGAGATCATACCCGAAGACCGCAAAGAAGAAGAGACGGCGAGCCACGGGTCGTATGGTACTAAATGAGGTGGTAGGGGCCTGGATAACAGTGAGATGAGCTTTTTTATGTTAACGGCGATATGAATGTCTTGTGTGATCCGCTATGAGCTCGGAGCGCAACTGAGCGCTTTTAACTTGGGGTTACAACGGAACTTGAAAAACTCGTTGACGAACTGGATCTTCCCGAAGGTTCAATGATCTTTGCCGATAAAGGATATGCCAGCAAAAATAGCAGAACCATCCTTGCACAAAAGAAACTCAACAATGGCATTATGGAATATGAAGGCGACATAATCTCTTCATACATATTCACAAATACGAAACGATAAAAAAACAATATTTAGGAGATAATGAATATAACGTATAACAGATAATCAAATCTGCTACAGTGAAGTTATCATGGCATAGACGCTGAAAGATTATTTGATATATACTACATTTTGTGTTATAATTATTTTGCTTAGATGTCTAATAAAATACAACATTTTTTGTTGGTGAGCTACACACAGTGTTGTTATGTTGCGGTATTTAACTATTTTAGCGGGGGTCTTTTTATTAGTGCTGCAGCAAAATATTTCCCCAATCACGAACTATCAGTATTGGTGCAACAATGGTTATACAATTTTCAAGATACCCTCTGTGATGCTGTTTTTAACAGTCGATAGGGAAAAGCTTGCGGCACAAGCCTGTACCAACAATAGTCTACATGGTAAATATAAGTCATTATGAGTTTTTTGGAATGTTTTCCTTCAAGTATTGTTGCTGGTTGACATATGATTTTTACAGACTTACATATATGAATTGTTGTGCTATAATTAATATGAAAAGTGACAGGCACAAATATTGCTAATTGTTTAATTGAATAATGAGCGAAGTTCAGCAATAATGAAGTATCAGACAGAGTGAAGAGTCTGAAAAAAAATATCAAAATAACAGAAAGAAAAACCACAGAGCCAAAGTGGTGTGGCGGTAGCGTGTAAAAAACAGTTTGATAGAGTTACTTGAGTTCATAGAGCTTATTTGAGTTTATTGACTAATGAACGCAATTAACTCAAGTAACCCAAGTAACTCAAGTAACCTCAAGTAACTCAATGCAACCCAAGCAACTCTAGCTAACCCGATGATTGCAATTATTCGAAAAGGTGTTATAATTATTGCAGAAGTAAGAACTGTGTGCAGTTAAAAAGGAGGAACGAAATGAAAACAAGATATTTGTTGTACATATCTGCAATTGTGTTTTTTCTTGTCGGTTCAATATCGACAGGTTTTGCGCAATCCAGTCAATGTACGGTCATGGAGAAACAGAGGAGATCTCGTAACGGTTACTTGTCCCGGAGAGGGGACCAAAATTGTAAATATGGGTGGTTCCGCTGACATGTATAAAGTGGGAGATCCAATAACAATAAATTCAACCACGCAGACAGACAAAACCCGGGATACCAGACCCAGAGTTCCCTGATATCATCACGTTTCCACTTTACATCTACACGTAACACGGGATAATAGAGACCATCGCTGAGCATCAAGAAGGAGGGTATTTTATGATAAACATATAAACTATTATATTAGCGTCAGTTGTATAGCTTATCATTTGCGGCCTGCGCCCCCAATACTATAGTAAATCCCACTCCGGTAAGCCAAATGGACCAGCAGGCCCGATCTTACGCGCAGGCGCCCAAAGAATATATAATAGAAGTTGGTGACACACTGGATATTAAATTCATGTATAACGCGGAGCTCAATGAACTTGCTGTTCCTGTCCGCCCTGATGGTCGCATCTCCCTTCAGTTGGCACATGATGTACCGGCGGCCGGCATGACGCCTACCCAATTGCGTAAAGTACTCAATCGAGAAATATGCCGTTGAACTGAAGAAACCGGAAATAGCTGTAATAGTTCGCAGCTTTCGGTGGCCATAAAGTATTTGTTGACGGTGAAGTTGTCTTTCCGGGTCCTGTTGATTTCAAGGGCCGTATGACACTATTCCAGGCAATAGCACAGGCACGAGGATTGAGAGAAACAGCAAGACTGAGTAATATAATTGTAATCCGTAAGGATTTTGAGGGAGAACCGATGGCGGCAAATATTGATTTGAGGAAAGTTATCGACGGAACTGATCTGAGCCAGGACATTGCTCTCATGCCTTATGATATCGTCTATGTGCCCAAATCGCACATTGCCAATTGGCTTAAATTTGTTGATGAGTATATAAACAGGGCTGTCCCCGGAGGGTTCCCCGGATGGACCGCTTTTTATAACCCTTACACGTATGCCTTTGGCGGTTTTACCAAAATTTACCCTGATACACCGGCTGTAGCGATTACGCCGGTGCCGTGATAACCTGATGGAGAATTGATATGCAACAACTAACCCAACCTTTTGACATAACAAACCTCAGAGATATTCTTACTATTAGTATTTAAACACAAATATAAGATTATCGTTACATCAATTCTGATATTTCGTGGGGTCCATATTATTTGCTTTGAGTGCTCCGAAAGTATATGAAGCAAAATCGACATTACTTATAAAGTTTGGTCGCGAATTCTCCCAACGTCCCGATGCCGCAGCACCGACAGGTTTTTCAATCCCGGCACAGTCGATTATGAAAGGTGAAATCAGCATTCTTACCAGCCGGGACTTGATCAATTCTGTAATAAAACAAGTAGGGATTGAAAAACTGTATCCCGCATTGAATCAAATACTGCACTGGAAAGATAACCCCCGAGCAAATGGCAATGCAGTTTTTCGAGGAAAGTCTCAAAGTAACGAATATCCCCAATTCAAGCTTGATTAGATGTCTCTTTTACACATTCAGATCCATATATGGCCGCAAAGGTGGTCAATGACGCTTGTGGATGCTTTTAAGGATAAACATCTCGAGGTCTTCAGCGGCGACGGCACCGAATTTCTGGAAAGCCAGCAAAAGAATTTTCAGAAGAAATTGAGAGAATCGGAAAGCGACCTTGCCAGTTTTAAGGAAAAAAACAGGGTCTTTTCCTTTGAGGAGCAAAAGACCGCCTTGATACAGCAGCGCAGCACCCTTGATACAACCTGAAGACATCCCAGAACCAGATCAGCGAACTGGAACAGAGGACTCGCTTTTATCAAAAGCCCAAATGGACTGTCGATGCTCTCTCCTGAATTGAGGACCCAATTGGCAGCACTTCAGCAACGGGAAGCGGGAACTCCTTGAAAAATATACCGAGAGCAGCAGGACAGTCCAAAATCAGCGTCAGGAAATGCAGGCCGCAAAAGATTCGATCAAAAGGAATTCTGAAGAACAGCGGCAAATAGAACTTGCTAAAGCCGAAGGTGAACTAAGCGTTGTGAAAGCAAGGGCTGAAAGCCTGAAGACGACAACTTGGACAGGTGGAAGGTGAGATACGCGCACTTGGATGGACGCGGACGTGAACTGCAAGACCTGAAACGTGAGGCAGCCCAGCAGGAGCAAAACTACCAGACTTACGCTAAAAAACTTGAAGAATCACTCATCATGGATGATATGGACCAGCGCAAGATGGTGGCCATCAGCATTATTGAGAAAGCCATACCCTCCATGATACCAAAAAAACAGAAGCTTGATAAAAAACAGATGGTTGCTGGCGGTTTCTTTGGTGGTATTGTTGCCGGTATTGCCCTTGCGTTTCTTCTGGAATTTATGACTCCCGTTATGACAACTCCCATGAGCGCCGAGAGACGCCTCGGCCTCCCCGTAATGGTAGCAATCACGAAAAAAGAATAAGAGCTTAGCTTGAGTTGCGTCTAGCAGTTAATTAGAGTTTATAGACGTTGTACCTATGAACTCCCAATTGACCCAAGCAGCTTTTAAACTCAAGAAACCCTATGAAACTCATAGCAACCCTATAAACTCGCTATATCGCAACTCTATAAAGCAAGTATCTCTATATGAACCAAGCGTAGCTCTATAAGATTCAAGCTAACTCTACTAATGACCTTAACCATGTATCTAAAATACTACGGACTAAAAAAACAGCCTTTCCACATCACGCCTGACCCTGAGTTCCTCTATCTCAGTCCAAGCCACAGAGAGGCTCTGGCGGCCATAATATATGGCATAGAGCAGAGGAAGGGTTTCGTTGCCATTATCGGGGCCGTTGGTGTCGGGAAGACAACTATTCTTCGATCATACCTGGAAACATCTGAAAAAAAGCATCTCAAGACAATTTACATTTTCAACACCAGACTCACCTTTGAAGAACTTCTTAAGACTATTTATCAAGAACTCGGCCTCCACATTGAGAGCAATGATGTTTTGAATATGATCAATAAATTGTATGAGGTTTTGATCGAGGAGTATAAACAAGGCAATACGGTCGTTTTAATCATTGACGAAGCGCAGAATATGCCCGTCGATACCCTGGAAAACTTACGCATGCTCTCAAATCTCGAAACATCAAAAGACAAATTAATTCAGATTGTTCTCGTTGGCCAGCAGGAGTTTGAAGCGACACTTAATCTCAACAGATTGAGACAACTCAGGCAGCGACTTGCCATCCGGTCAATCATCCTGCCCCTTACCCGGAATGAAAGTATGGAGTATGTCCGCTTCAGATTGCAGAAGGCCAGCTCCAATGCAACCTCAGTTTTCACCACCGAAGCTTTAAAAAAGATTACCAAAAAAGCCAAGGGGATCCCCAGGGTCCTCAATATTCTTTGTGACAATGCCCTCATCACAGGGTTTGGCTACCGTCAAAAACCTGTTTCGAAAAAAATCGCGCAAGAGATTATCCGGGACTTCGATGGATTAGAACAGAAGTCCTTTCGCCGATGGTGGCTTTCTGCGGCCTCAATAATGGCTTTGTTACTTCTTGGCGTTACCGCCTGGTTCGTGCTGTACAAAGAGGCCTACACCGGAAAAGCAGCCGTGACAATGCCCCGTGAGGAAAAGGAACCGGATAATTCTGTCAGGAAAACAAAACCAACTGAGAAACTGGTGGCGCAAGATAACCAGATGGAACCTGCCCCGGTAAAGAACGAGGTACCGCCTGTTATTGGGAAGAGCGGGCCGGGCGTCACCACGAAGACCGTAGCCCCTGGTGATACCCTTTCCAGGCTCGCTCAGAAAGTATACGGGAATGCGGATACTAAAGTTATGAAAACAATCCAGCAAAACAATCCGCAAATTGCCGACCCAAATCTTATCCATGCCGGCAGCACAATAGTTTTCCCTGATTCTCCGAAACAGGAGAAGCCGGTTAGCCGCTGAGTTATCACAGTACAAACCTACAATCTTTGTGGCTTATCCTCCAAATGTGTAGCTGTTTTCAACGAATATTCTTCTAGTCTATTATGATAATATCTTCAAATAATGGAGCCGAAAGACCAATGCACGGGGATATTTGTGCATCTCTCATGTAATATCCCGGCATCCCCTGAGCACTGGCACGAAAGTTGCTTTATTATCATCGAGTAATTGAGAATGATTTATCAGTATCAGTGTAATAAAGAAAAAGAACGAGGTGTTATGATCTGTAAATCAGATAAAATAAATAATCAATCATCTATCCTCCAGGACACAGCGAGGCAGATACAATGAGTAGAATATTTGACGCTCTCGAGAATGCCCAAAAGGAAGGGGTAACAAGTAATCTGCCTGTTGAGCCTCCGCCACTTCCTCCCGTCTCTCTTCCTGTAGATAATCAACGCGCCAATGCTGATGTCGACATGGAACATGAGATGATCGCCTTGTATCAGACAATCACTGCCGCACTCCCCCATACAGATCACCGATCAGTCCTCATAGTTGGTTCTCGTTCAAATGAGGGGACATCCACCATAGCTCGGGAACTGGCAAAAGTTGCGTCTTTACGACTGGAAAAAAATGTCCTCCTTATCGACCTCGATAGAAGTCGCCCTGAACACCACATATATACAAACTTCACGACAGGAAGTAGTATAATAGAACAATCTCCGGAAACGGGGTCCCCACGACACAGGATTCGATGGAGCACGACCTCCGTCAGGTCGAAGAAAGCAGCCTCTATGTCATGCCCCTTTTTCAGCGGACTATGATTGCGCCGCGGACCCTCGAATCCGCGAAAGGCGGGGCCTTCTGGGAGCCCTTAAAAGAAAGATTTGACTTGATTATCGTGGACTCTCCTCCCGTCATGTTATTTCCCGATGGTCCAGCGATTGTTTCCAGGGTTGATGGAGTTATTCTCGTTATTGAAGCAGAGAAGACAAGATGGCAGGTGGCTTTAAATGTAAAAGAGAAAATCATTAAAAGTGGCGGCACCATTCTTGGCACTGTTTTTAATAAACGAAAATATTACATTCCGGAGTATATTTATAAATATCTATGAAAAGGTTAACCAGGGCTAATGAGTAATAAGAAAAAATACGCCGATCGAAATATCAGATTGGAATACAGCATGCCAGTGAATGAGTCTACTTACGATCGTGATAGCGATTTTGCGGCTGATCCCTCTTCAGTTATAGCGATTACACGAGCAGAGAAAAAGAGAAAGACTCAAAGGACAGGCGGAACATCTATTGGATTTCCAAAGCATAGATGGTTATTACTCCTTGGCGATCTCATTCTTATCACTATGGCAAGTTTCTTGAGCACGTGGATACGATTTGGCGTTCCTTTCGACAACCTTATGGTCTATACAGTTGCTTCCACTATTACACTCTGCATCTACCCCGCGACACTTTATATTTTCGACCTCTATAACATTGAGCGCTCATTTCGTTCGTGGGAGACAGCATACCGTAGTGCTTTTGCGCTAACACTGGGCGGTTTTATTGCCATGGCAGCCTTTTACCTGTTGCCATACGGACCTTACGGGCGGGGCATCATGGCCATCCAGCTTGCTTTGGTATGGGCTTTTCTCAACGGATGGCGCTGGGCATATGGATTTATTTTTCAGGCAGCTATTCCCAGGACCCCTGCTCTTATTCTTGGAGCCGGGAACTGCGGCAAAACAATCTACGGATTACTCAAATCCCCCCTGTCTTCTTATGAGATCAAAGGGTTTCTTGATGATGACCCGGATAAACTCGGCAGAACTTCTTCCCCGGCCGTTATCGGGACTTGCGATCAGTTAACTGAGATTGCGGCCCGGGTTGGGGCCAGCACGGCCATTCTCGCGATACCAAAAAACCGTTCTGCCAGACTGATACGACATATCCTCGACGCGCGGCTTCAAGGCATCAATATACGCGATATGGCCGATGTATACGAAGAACTGACCGGACGGATTCCTGTCCGTAACATTGGTGACCAGTGGCTTCTTTTCGCAGAGGGTTTTTATCTGCTTCGCAAGGAGTATGTACAAAAACTTAAACGTCTCTTCGATTTTGTAGCATCAGGACTCATTTTGTTCCTTACATTGCCAATCATCGGTTTGACAGCCCTTGCCATACGGATTGATTCACCGGGCCCGGTGCTGTATAAACAGCGCAGAGTTGGAAAAGGTCAACAGGAATTTATGATGTATAAATTCAGATCAATGTGCCATAATGCCGAGAGGGGTGTCGCGCGTTGGGCTATCGAGAAAGATCCGAGAGTAACAAGAGTAGGAAGAATTCTCCGCCTCACCCACGTAGATGAGATTCCCCAGATATGGAACATATTAAAGGGCGATATGAGCCTCGTGGGACCACGACCCGAGAGGCCGGAATTTATTGAAATGCTTGAAAAAGAAATACCGTACTATTTTGTACGTCATAGTGTAAAACCCGGAATGACAGGATGGGCCCAAATCAACTATCGATACGGAGCATCTGTGGAAGACTCGAAAAACAAGCTGGAATGTGATCTTTACTATATTAAAAATATGTCGCTCTTCCTTGATGTTAAAATTCTTTTACGTACAATCGGCGTTGTTCTTCTCGGCGATGGCGCACGATAAGAATAACCCGTTGTTGAGTCTATAGGGGTCATAGGGTCATTGAGTCGACCCAACAGACCCAACAAGTTGTATGTTGTGCTATGAGCTATAACCCAATGAACTTCCGATGACCCAATGACTCAAGACCCAATGACTCAATGACCCATATTAAGGAGTTAGGATGGAACAAGATATCAAACAGCAAATAATCGATTTCATTACCAACAATTTCCTTTTTGATGATGCTCAAGCGAGCCTCAACGAGAAGGAATCGCTTCTGGAGACCGGCGTCATAGACTCCACCGGTGTGTTGGAACTCATTGCCTTCATAGAAGAAACCTACGGGATCAAGGTTGAAGACGAAGAGATTATCCCGGAAAATCTTGACACCATCCTCGACATTACCCATTTTATCAAACAAAAATTATTCAACTGTCAGAGCGCAGCAAAGCGTAGCTGTAGCTCATAGCTCTAAGCTCATAGGAAAGACAGAAAAACAATCGTTTTGGTGTGTTCCTTTTTGTTTACAGCTTAGATCTATGAGCTTATTTTTTAATAGTTGCTTGAGCTTTATAAATCGAGTTCATAGCTTAGCTTAAGCATAAACTATACAAACTATGAATTATTATTTTGTTCATCCTATCAGCTATGAGCTTCTTCCTGATTTCCCTATGAGCTTTCTTGACCCAACGACCCTATGACTCAACGACCCAATAACCCAACGACGCTTCATAAATAAGATATGTGTGGAATAGCCGGCATAATTGATTTTTCTGATCACAGACCCGACGAAGGTTTACTCCGTCGCATGCTTGGTCTCATTCGTCATCGCGGCCCCGATGCCTTTGGCATTTATCTGGATAACGACGCAGGATTGGCGTCCACTCGTCTCAGTATCCTCGACCTTGCCGGTGGAGATATGCCTATCCACAATGAAGACGAATCCCTCTGGATCGCTTATAACGGGGAAGTCTTCAACTATATAGAACTCAGACCTGATTTAGAAGCCCGGGGACACAAATTCTACACGCATACAGATACGGAGGTGCTCCTTCACCTTTATGAGGAAAAAGGCCCTGAGATGCTTAACGACCTTAATGGGCAGTTCGCTTTATCTATCTGGGACCGCAACAAAAAAACCCTCTTTTTAGCCCGTGACCGTATGGGCATCAGGCCATTGTTTTATCGGTTTGGCAATAAACATCTTACCTTTGCCTCTGAGATTAAAGCTATTTTTGCTGACCCAATGACCCCACGGACCCTCGACCCGATGACGCTCTCCGATGTCTTTACCTGCTGGACTCCAACGGATAACAGAACAGCTTTTCAGGACATACAGCAGCTCATGCCGGGCCATTACGCGCTATTCAGTAAAGAAGGCATAAAGACACAACGTTACTGGCAACTTTCTTTTGCCCGGCCCGATAACAACGGCCGGCCGCTCACTGAGCTGACAGAGGAATTGAAAGGGCTTCTCCATGATGCCTGCCGTATTCGCCTGCGCGCTGATGTTCCTGTCGGCGCTTATCTGAGCGGCGGTCTTGACAGCACCTATATCAGCTCCCTCGTCAAACATTCCTTTAACAACAAAGTTTGTACCTTTTCAGTAGGCTTTACCGATGGTCGGTTTGACGAAGGTCTCTTCCAGACCCAGGCCGTAAAGGCACTTGGTACAGACCACAAAATGATCCGATGCACAGAAAAAGAAATCGGGGAGGTCTTTCCTGACGTTATCTGGTACACGGAAACCCCGCTTCTCCGCACAGCGCCTGCACCGCTTTTTCAACTATCAAGACTGGTCCGGGAAAACAATTACAAGGTTGTCCTTACCGGTGAGGGATCAGACGAAATTTTCGCGGGATATGACATCTTTAAAGAGGACCGCATCCGACGATTCTGGGCAGGGCAACCGGATTCGACAATACGGCCAAGACTGCTTCAACGCCTCTATCCTGACATCTTCCAGCAGAATGACTCGAGAGCCCGGGTTTTTCTGGAAAATTTCTTCCGAAAAGGACTGTCCCTTGTAGACTCTCCATACTATTCCCATATGATCCGCTGGGACAATACGGCACTTCTCAAAGGCTTTTTCTCTGCCGAAATGCAGCACACAACCTCAAACCTCGAACCTCTTGTCGATCGTTTCAGCGCTTCACTGCCTCCCGACTTTATGAGCTGGGACCCGCTTTCGCGAGCACAGTATACAGAGAGCACACTCTTTCTCTCCAATTATCTGTTGTCTTCACAGGGAGACCGAATGGCAATGGCCCACGCGGTTGAGGGGCGTTATCCCTTTCTCGACTATAGGGTAATTGAGTTTGCCGCCCGTGTACCCCCCTTCTACCGGTTGAGAGGTCTGCGGGACAAGTTCATCCTGAGAAAAACTGCAGCGGACCTGCTTCCTCCTGATTTCGCGCAACGGCCCAAGCAGCCTTACCGCGCTCCCATCAGCCGTTGTTTCTTTGGAGACAAACCTCTCCCGTATGTTGAGGAACTTCTTTCCGAACAGAAAGTGCGTGAAAAAGGTTATTTCAATCCTGTAAAAGTTACAAAACTTGTCAACAAAATTCGTCGCCAGGATGGTCATTTGCTGAGTGAACGGGAGAATATGGGCCTCATCGGAATTCTTTCCACGCAATTACTGGATGAGATGTTCATCAAGAATTTCCCTTACCATTCCATCGTCGAACCAGAAAATGTGAAGATTTATGATTACAGAAAAAACGGATAAGGTAGAAGGTAAGAGATTGGAGGTAAACAAAAATCCGTTCATATTTCCATTTGAGAAGCTTGATGTATGGCAGATGTCGGTGGATCTGGCCAAGAAGATCTTGAGCTTACTTGAAAATTTACCACATAAATAAGCACATACTGTTATTGAGCTAGATGGAATCTGGAGCGACTTCGCCTGCTCAAAACATCGCTGAAGGTCGTGGCCGTCAATACAAGAAAGAATTTATACAGTTTCTGTATATCGCTGAAGGTTCTTTGTTTGAGGTAGTCACCTTGAACGAGATCTTTTGCAGAAATAATTTGTTTACAGATGAACAAGCCTTAGATATTGGACTAAGGTGTGAACAGATTGATCGAAAGCTAAATGGATTGATTAAATCTCTTAAAGAGAAAGAGTGGAAGGCAGAAGAGATGAGGAGAAGGGCGTTGAAGGTAGGAGGTATAAGGTTTAAGACCTCATGCCAGGCTTGGCGCACCTCTGACCTTAAGCGAAGCGGTCCTCATACCAACACTCTAACGGCACACCTCAAGCGCAGCGAACCTTTAACATCTAACACAATACATAGGTGGTGAATAAAATGAAACTCTGTAACAGATGCATATTACCGGAAAGTTTTCCCAACATTAATTTGACACAGATGGTGTCTGCAACTACTGCCATCAGGAAGAACAGCCCTGGCAAAACGTGATGTCAAAACAGCAGAATATCGTCAGAAAGCTTGATGATCTCATTGAAACAACAAGAGACAAGGCCCCCACGTATGATGCCATCATGGCATATAGCGGCGGAAAAGATTCGAGCTATACCTTGAAACTATTGAAAGAGCGCTATGGACTCAGAATAATCGCGCTCACTCTCGACAATCATTTTGTGGCTCCCAGCTGCATGGGACAACATAAAGGCAGTCACAGACAACCTTGGCGTCGATTGTATATCCTTCAGACCATCATGGGCAACCATGAAGACACTTTTTTCTGTTACAGCAAGAGAAGATATTTTCTCCGCCGCCACATTGCTGCGGGCCAGTTCCATCTGCACGGCATGTATAGGCATAGTCAAAAGCCTGGTCCTCAGAACAGCGCTTGAAATGTCTATTCCTCTCGTTGCCTTCGGATGGTCGCCAGGCCAGGCGCCAATCCAATCGGCCATCATGAAAACAAACGCAAGTCTGACCAAACAGACTCAAAAAGCTTTTGTGTCGGGCCTGCCGGCCGATGTGGCTTCGCCATTTACCTCTTACCTCATACCTACCGCCTATTACGATCTTTATAAGGAATCTTTTCCCTACAACATACATCCTCTTGCGTTTTTTGATTATGATGAAGAGAAAATAAAAGCGGAGTTGGAGGCGATAGGCTGGAGGCTTCCAACAAACACAGACACAAACTCAACAAATTGTCTGCTCAATGCCTTTGCCAACCATTGTCACCTTGAACGCCATAAGTTTCACCCTTATGTATGGGAAATAGCGAACATGGTCCGTCAAGGCGTCATGACCCGACAGGAAGGCATAGAAAAAATCTACACTCCCCAGAACGAGGAACAAGTAGACTATGCTCGCAAGAAACTGGATTTAAAATAAGCTCACTAGCTCTAAGCTCATAGACAAAATACGTGTGATTTGCATTTGAGAACTTACTTGTATATCAGAAATCATTAGATTTCTCGATATCAGTAATATACATCATTGATGAGATCGAAACACCGAGAATAACCGAAAGAAGTGGATGAAATAAGAAGCACATGATGAATTGTACCGGCAAGCTGCTGAAATTAACAAAATGCTTTCCAGTTTGATCAACTCGGTCTGATACTCCTTTATTTATTGGACATGAATTTGCAATCTGAAAGTTTTACTATGAGCTTTGGACTATCAGCTTTTTAGGTTTCCCTTACAGCTATGAGCTTAGACCCATCGGCTAATCCCATGACTCTCGTTCATCATTTCCTCGAACGAAGCGCGCGACTTTATCCCGACAAGGTTGCTCTCATCCACGGCAAAGTCCGCGCAACATATTCAGAGATTAATGATCGCGCCGATAATCTGGCCAGCCACCTCATATCCGGTGGTGTGCAAAAAGGTGACCGCATTGCCCTCCTCATGGAGAACTGTCTTGAATACGTCGTCAGCTACTATGGAATTATGAAAGCTGGGGCAATAGCTGTACCCCTCAACAGTGATCTGAAACCTGAAGGTCTACGATACGCTATCAGCGACCTCGAAGCCAAGGTTCTTAATATCATCTTCCAAATTTGAGAAGTTGATATCTGCTTCTAATCTCCATGAACTTCGGCCTGACATGATTTGATTGTCAAAGGTTTGAGGACCGCTTCGCTTGAGGCGCAAGGACAGTTGCCTTAGACCTTCATCGAGGGTTATGTTCGATTCCGACTCAATTACCTGCTTCACTCGACCTTCCACCTCCAACCTTCAACCCCTCAATGTCTTCAGCTATGCTTCTGCGCCATGCTCCTGTAACCTTGACCTCTGCCAATTCTGATCTCGCAAGCATCATCTACACCTCCGGCTCCACCGGCGGACCAAAGGGTGTTATGCTGACCCACCGAACATCGTCGATAATACCTTTTCCATCTGCCAGTATCTTCATCTCACCAAAACGATATCCAGATGGTCGTTCTCCCCTTTTTCTACGTCATGGGCAAATCACTCCTGAATACCCATTTTGCCGTAGGCGGCACTGTTGTAATCAATAACCAATTTGCCTTTCCGGCGGCAGTCATTAAAGAAATGATTACTGAAAAAGTTACCGGTTTTTCCGGGGTACCTTCTACATTTGCATATCTGGTACATCGTTCTCCTCTTGCGGCAAACCGTGAAAATCTTACTTCTCTTCGTTATGTAAGTCAGGCAGGCGGGCACATGTCAAAAGCGGTCAAAGAAGAACTTCGACGTGTGTTGCCGTCCCATACTGAAATCGTTATCATGTATGGCGCCACAGAAGCTGCCGCCCGACTCTCTTACCTTGAGCCTTCACGCTTTGCCGAAAAAATGGATTCCATCGGAACGGCTATACCCGGTGTCACCCTGAAAGTAATAAAGGAAGATGGGCAGGAAGCTGCCGTTGGTGAAGTAGGAGAGCTTGTCGCGTCAGGCTCCAATATCATGCAGGGTTACTGGAAAAATCCTGAAGCCACAAACAAAGCCCTTGCCAATGGCTGGTATCACACGGGAGACCAGGTATACATGGATGAGAGAGGGTTTTTTTTTTCTCGTTGGCCGCAAAGATGATCTTCTTAAAGTGGGAGGCCACCGTCTCAATCCCCAGGAAATAGAGGATACCCTCATGGAATCAGGTTTCTTTGTGGAAGCCGTTGTGCTCGGTTTACCCGATACAATGCTGGGGAACAAGCTTGTCATCCTTGCTGTTCCGACAAAAGAAAATTGTACAGAGAACGATATTTTTACATACTGTGCCTCCAGGTTACCGAAATACAAGGTTCCTGCTGAAGCTAAGTTTACCCGTTCCCTTCCCAAAAAATCGAGCGGGAAAATAGACCGCAAAGCTTGCGTCTCCATGTTCATGGAGACGGTTATAAGCTATGGGCTATGAGCTTTATTGACCCGAACGACCTATGACTCAATCGACCGATAACTCAACGATCTAACAACTCAATGAACGTGAGTAAGCGTGAATAAACAGACAGTATACGACATCCTGAGTAAGGGACCGGAGGATATCAGAATCATTATATCAGCAATAGCAACAAAATTCTTTTAAAATAACCAGTATATTCCATGGAGTCATAGTGATCGGGTCGTTGAGTCGAACGACCCGATGACATTTTCAGCGGCTTGCCCTACAATCCTTGTAGCTCCTTGACAATCAATGTTGTGTATTGTCTTTCAGGAATTAAGTTAATGCTGAATTGTCCGATTATTGTGGTATATTTAGGTGGTATATGGTACTTGGCACAATAAATGCATATTCAAGTTCATCTTCACCTGGTTTTTTTGAGCAATTAATATGGTTTTAACTATCAGCTTTACACATCCTTTGACTGGACCAATGGCGGTAGCCTATCCATAAATCCAGCCATTGAGTCCGTCGCAGGAGTAACTTAATGAACCCAAGCAACTCAAGCAGCCCAAGTAACCTCTCAAATTTGTCAGTCATGCGCTTTCTTTTCGCCACGCGCTATGCTCTAAGCGCTCTGCGGTTTTCCCTGACGCTATCAGCTATGAGCTTGATAGCATTAGCTATCACGAGCTGTTCCGGAGGCAAAATGGAACCAACCGCCAAAACCACCCTGCCCTCAATAAAGGGTGTCCCTGCCGAAACCTGGCAGAAGCTCTCGCAAAAGAAAATTTATTTCGGCCATCAATCGGTCGGCAATAATATAATTGACGGTATTAAAGACATCATGAAAGAAAATCCATCAAATTAAACTGAATATCGTTGAAACTGACAATCCGCAGAACTTCAATGTCCCGATCTTCGCGCATTCACCTATAGGCAAAAACATGGATCCCGCATCAAAGTCTGTTGATTTTTCCGGGAAAATTGCCCACGGCCTGGGCAATAAACTTGACATTGCATTTTTCAAATTCTGCTACATCGATATAATAGCCTCTACAGATGCTGAAAAAGTATTTACCGGATATCAGAACAGTCTTTCTCAGACAAAGAAGAGTTTCCCAAACCTGACAATAATACATGTGACAACCCCCTTGAGGGTCATCCAGGCGGATGGTCCCCGGACCTGGATAAAAAAAATACTTGGTCGGCCTATCGGAGGCTATAGCGACAACATAAAAAGAGAACAATTCAATACCCTGTTACGCAAAGAATACGCGGGCAAGGAACCTGTTTTTGATCTTGCAGCCATCGAATCCACAAATCCGGATGGCAGTCGTCTTTCCTTCACGCAAGATGGCAAAACCGGATACGCACTGGTCCCCGCCTACACCAACGACGGCGGACACCTCAACGAGATGGGCCGTAAACTCGTCGCCGAACAACTCCTGATTCTGCTTGCAAACATCGCAAGCAGATAGTCGATAGAGTCATCGAGTCTATCGAGTCATTGAGTCGAAACAGACAAAACAACTAAAATGAAAGTAACCAGTTTTGAAGATCTTGATTGTTGGTGGGAAGCCAGGGCGTTGACACAGAGCGTATATGCTGCAACCGGGAATACTTCCTCTAAACAGGATTATGGTCTTGCAGATCAGACAAGAAGAGCTGCCACTTCCATTATGGCCAACATCGCCGAAGGATTTTCTCGACAAGGTGACCGTGAATTTACTCAATTTCTTTTCATTTGCAAAGCGTCGGCATCTGAACTGCAGAGCTACTTATATGTAGCCCTTGACCAAGGCTACATCGATCAGGATTATTTCCGATCTTTATATGCTCAATTAGAAAGCATCCACAGGCGTGTGTCAAATCTCATAAAGTATCTGAAGTCGTCTTTTATGGTCTGATTTTCTGACTCTACGACCCAATGACCCGATGACCCGATGACTCAACGAACCAAGGACGCCTCATCGAAGACCATCTTGATTACCGTTGATCTTGAAGACTGGTTTCAGGTAGAGAATCTCCGACCTTGTTTTCCTCTCCAACATGGAATTCTCATGAATTACGCGTTGAAAAAAATACATATGCTTTGCTTGACCTTTTCGACCGACACAATATTCAGGCAACATTTTTCGTTCTGGGCTGGCTCGCCGAGAAGTTCCCCAATTTGATAAATGAAATTCAACTACAAGGGCACGAGATCGCATCCCACGGATACAACCATCAACTATGCTCCGATCTTCCCAAGCCGGCCTTGCGTGAAGATATTCATCGCAGTAAAATCATCCTCGAGGATATTACTGGAAAACCTGTGCTGGGTTACAGGGCCCCCAATTTCTCAATTACAGAAGAACTCGTCGGTATTCTTGGTGACCTTGATTTCAAATATGACTCAAGTTACAACAGTTTTGCCTTGAATAAACGACACGGGAAAGCAGGTGGTCTCTTTACTCTTTCAACCAATAATCATCTCGTCACAAAAAATGGACTCATGGAATTGCCAATGAGCAACCTTAATGTTGCCGGCCGCATAATTCCCTGGTCTGGTGGTGGCTTTTTCAGATTCTGGCCATCAACCATATTTCATTTCGGGGTAAACCGTATACTGAAGCATGATGACTGTTACATATTCTATTGTCATCCCTGGGAAATAGATGCCGGTCAACCCCGCGCAATCGGTATTGGGGCGTTAAGCCGTTTCCGGCACTACCTCAATCTTGACAAAACGCTGGACCGTCTCGATGGTTTCTTTACCAGGTTTCAGGGTAACCAATTCATTTCCTGCAGCAACTATTTAAAGTTGTAATGGTTTATTGAGTTTGAATGATTTCTTGAGCTAACCCAAGCAACTCAAACAACTGTTGAAACTAAAAGGAAAAAGCATGAAGGTAAAACTCATTGATCCATCCGACTCCGAATGCTGGCAAAGCTATGTAATGAATCATCCTGATGCAACTTTCTACCACAGGCTTGCATGGAAAAGCATCATGGAGAAAAGCTTTGGTCATAAGACGTATTACCTTTTGGCAACTCAAGGAACAACCGTTGTTGGAATTCTGCCGGTTGTGCATATCAAGAGCATGCTTTTTGGTTCAATCATGTGTTCTATGCCATTTCTGAATTTTGGCGGAATTTGCGCAAATAACAAAGAAACAGAAGATACTTTGTTGGCAGCAGCTGCAGATATTTTGAGAAGAGAGAAAGCTGATTACCTTGAATTTCGACACTTGAAACAATTGTCATGTGATCTTCCAAGAAAAACTCACAAGGTGAGTATGACTATCGAACTTAATCGCGATCCTGAGGTGCTTTGGAATAAGTATAACAGCAAACATAGGCAGACAATCAGAAAAGCAGCCAAGAATGGGTTGGAAATAAGATTCGGCAGAATGGAATTATTAAGAGATTTTTATAAAGTACTGAGTAGGGGCTGGAGAGATCTGGGGACACCTATCTATTCCCGCAGGTTCTTTCAGTATGTTCTGGAAGATCTTAATCAATCTGTCGAGATATGTGTTGTCTACTATCAACAGAAACCTGTCGCAACAGCCTTCGTTGGATTTCACGGAAAGACCGTGGAGGGGATGTGGTTATCGTTTCTGAGGGAATATTCTAAACTGCAGATCAACTACTACCAATATTGGGAAATGATAAAGCGCGCTTGCGAACAAGGATATGACTTATTTCATCTGGGCAGGTCAACCGCCGAGGGTGGAGGAGAGTTCTTCAAGGAGAAGTGGAATGCGGTTCCCAGGCAGCTATATTGGGAGTATATTCTCAATAAGAGCCAACAATTGCCCGAGCTCAATGTGGAGAATCCCCGCTATAGTTTAGCAATCAGGCTGTGGAGGGCCTTGCCGGTAAGTGTAACAACAGCAATAGGGCCAATGATTGCAAAGAGCATTCCTTAAGCATCATATCAGGCAAGCGGCATGATAGAACACGGCTTAAAACATGTTATTCGGTCCCTGGTTGTCGTTTTCCTGTATTTTACCGGCACCATGTTTGTTCTGTCCCTGTTCCGTCTGAGGAAGCGAGTAGCTGTTCTCATGTATCATCGTGTACTTAATCCCTCTGAATATAATAGTGTGCCTTCTCAAAAGGGAATTATGGTCACAACTGAGACATTCAGGAGGCACATGGTGTTCTTGAGGCAACATGCTCATGTAATATCACTATCTGAATTCCTCGAACATATTCGTGAAGGGATTCCCTTTCGGAGCCGAAGTTGTTTGGTGACATTCGATGATGGATGGGAAGATAACTTCAGAAATGCTTTTCCTATCCTTCGGGAAGTCAGGGTCCCGGCCGTTATTTTCCTGTCAGGCAGCTATATAGACACACAGAAGAGATTCTGGCAGGAAGATCTTTTGCTGGCTCTACGGGAGCTTCGGCGGCTCTTTAAGACTGATGATAATGTTCGAAAGGAAATTAGCGGCAATCAAGTGCTTGAGAAAATATCTAAAATAATGACTGCGAACAATGACAGTATGGAACTGGAAATACAGTCCTTGATTAATCAGGTTAAGAAATGGACAAAGCAAGAAAGGGAGAAGATGCTGGCTTCATTGAAACATCTTGCCGGGCAAACGGCTTTCCCAAAGACGGATACCACCCGAAGATCGTTCATGAATAAGGATGAAGTGACAAAAATGATTGAGAAAGGGGTGACCTTTGGATCACATGGGATGTCTCATGAGATCCTTACGACTCTGAAAGTTGAGGAAGTAAAAAGGGAGTTCAATGAATCCCGGGACTACTTAAGGAACACATTCAGCATCGAAGCGAATGCATTTAGTTATCCCAATGGAAACCATAGCGAATCGATCATTGATATGGCAAAACAGAATGGATACACGGTAGCTTTCGGAACACAGAATGGATATGTTCGGCTCGGAGATAGTCCTTACTCCTTACATCGGATTAGTATACACGAAGATATGACGAGCACGATTCCGCTGTTCGTTGCCAGACTACTTCGCCTCTGGTAGGACAATAGACAAAACCCTTCGAAGAAGTTCTTCCTTGTCCATATGAACAATCCACTTCATAATACCACACTCAAATCTCCAATCAAAACCTTGCTCAATCAGCATGTTGACAAGGCCCTGCATCGGGGACTGCGCGTTGCGTTGGTGAAGGACGAAGAATCTTTACTGTGCTTAGAAAGTGAGTGGGATAACCTTCTCACCAACTGTCAAGCAAACAATATTTTTCTCACCTGGGAGTGGGTCAACACATGGTGGAAAGTCTATAAACAGAACTTTGAGCTATATTTGATAGTAGTGAGAGATAAAGAAGCAAACCTTGTTGGTATTGGCCCTTTCAAGTTGGCCAGGAAGAAGTTCCTGCAGTTACGTGACATTTCGGTGTTGGAGTTTCTCGGATCAGGTGTGGGTGCCACGCCGGAATTGCTGGAAATAATGGTCAAAAACGGGTGCGAGGAAGAGGTTTTATCTCTCATAGTCTCCCTGATAATCGAGGACAAAACTGTTGATATTATTGACCTTCACCCTTATTCAAGTAATGCTCGCAGCCGGAAATTTCTTGAATCCATATTTGAGGAAGAAAAGCTGAACTCCTGTGTCATGCCCTATTCCCTGTCGCCCGTTGTCCACTTGCCTCAGACGTGGAATGAATATTATCAAAAGAAAAGCAGGAATTTCAGAAAGAAGATGAAGGAATACAGGAACAGGTGCGTCCGGGACCTGAAGATTACAGTCGGAAAAGCAAGCACCGGCAAAGAAGCGCTTGAATATCTGGATTCGATCATTGCATTACATCACGGGCAAAGAAAGAATACATCATTTTCGTTTAAAGATGAACGGAGTATCAGTTTTCACAGGCAACTCGTCGGCCCCTTGTGGGAAAAAGGTTGGCTTAGCAATTATTCCATGATTAGCGGCGGTGAAATGCTCGCGGGGATGTACTGCCTTAAATATGACGGCAATCATTACTACTACCAGTCAGGACGTACCACAAAGTATCCGAAACATCATCTTGGATACGTGCTGGTAAATCATATTTTAGGAGATGCCATTGCGGAAGGGTCAAACACTTTCAGTTTTCTCACCGGAGATGAGGCATATAAGTTTCACTGGGCGGATAGTTGTCAGTATTCTTCAAGGATCATCAGTTTGACAAAAGGTAATGCCGGTCTGTGGCCAAGATTTTACTTTATGTGTACAACCGCTGCAACCGCTTTAAAACGAAAAGACCCTACCCCTTCATAATCGTCTCAAAGCCCTTGACTCTGTGAGATATTGAAGTGAACAAGTGATAAACATAGTAACTGACATATCATTGCTGAACAATATAAAAAAAGAATGGAACCGGCTTGCTGACCTTAAGAATAATCCTCTCCTTAGCTATGACTGGTTTATATCAAGCGCGAATAACTTCTATGCTGACGGTTCCCTGCGGGTGGTTACAGTGAGCTCTGAAACAGGTATTCATGGCATTGCACCTCTTGTCAGTGTGCGAAGGTATAGTCACGAATGCCTCGAATGTATTGGAGTCGGCTTCCTGGGCGAGCCCTGCGATCTTTTGTATGATGACGAAAATTCCTTGCGGCAACTGCTCAAAGCCATACTTGGCCTTAGAATCCCCGTTGTACTTCAAAGGGTGTCTCTTGACACCGCTAATTCCTGTGGGATGAGTACCGACGCCCTGACGATAAGAAAAAACTCAGTTTCATCTGCCTATTTGCCAATCAGAGGATCATGGGAAAATACCCTTTCCTCCCGTCGAAAAAGGGATTTGAGAACACTTCGAAACAGGGCAGAAAAGGCGGGAGCGGTGCGTGTGGAGATCCTATGCCCGACAACAGACACATTGCCGGGTTTGCTGGAAAAAGCATTTTTCATAGAGAACTCTGGATGGAAGGGTGAGTGTGGATCATCCTTGATGGCAAATGAGCGTCTGGGATCTTTTTTCAAGGCATATGGGCAACTGGCAACAGAGAATGGCATTCTTCGTATCTGTTATTTGTCCATAGGCGAATCAGCTATTGCTGCGCTGATAGGGATCGAATGTGCCGGCCGCTTCTGGGTCCTCAAGGTAGGCTACAATGAGGTCTATGCACGAATATCCCCGGGAATACAACTTGTCAATGAGACTATCCGTTACGCTTTTAGCCGGAAGCTTGATACGTACGAATTTCTTGGCTCAGATGAACCCTGGCTGCATATGTGGCGAGTTGCATACCGGAATTATGCCGTGGTAGGCTTATATCCTCGAAGCTGGACAGGGATTACTTCTCTGGGCATTGATTATGCAAATCGTTTATTGAGAAAAGCCGCTTTTCTAAAAAGGAAGAGTTAGTGAAAATATTCGTTACCGATGGCAACACTCGTCCGGCCTTAGCAATAGTCCGGGCACTCGGACAGGAAGGCCACGATGTTCTATGTGGGAGCCGAAAAGTATCCGTCCCTGGCAGGTGTATCCCGCTTTTGCAAAAAACATTACGTTTATCCTGATCCAGCCAAAGACTGGCCTGAGTTTTTCAGATTTCTGGATCGATTCATAGAAGAAAATAAACCGGAAGTTGTTCTTCCTGTCACCGAGATTACCACTTTACTGGTTGCAGGACACAGAGAAGCTTTAGAGATGAATGGCTGTAAACTGCCCTTTCCGGAGTACAGGAGCATCGACCTGGCTGCCAAATAAGTATGAGACCCTCAGAAGAGCTGAACGGCTGCAAATACCTATTCCCAAGACGGTCTATGTCCAATCCGCCGACGGCGTCGAATCAGCAGTTCTGTCATGTAAGGCTCTGGGCTACCCCTTGGTAGTCAAGCCTTCCAGGTCTCGCATACAAGCACAAAATGGATGGGTATCTTCACGTGTTCAATATGCATCAGACGAAACAAAACTCCGGACCATGTTGAAGTCAGATGAGCTATCGAGAGCGTTTCCAATCCTGGTGCAAAAGAGGATTCACGGAGATGCGGTAGGTATATTTCTCTGCATAGACAAAGCGGGGGAGACGTGCTCGCTGAGTTCTCACACAAACGAATCAGAGAAAAACCGCCATCCGGAGGAGTAAGCGTCTTATGTGAGAGCATTCCTGTAGACCGTCAATTGAGAGATTATTCGGTTCAGCTTCTTAGAGACCTTCAATGGGACGGTGCAGCAATGGTCGAATTCAAAATGGACCGTGATACTGACACTTATAGGCTTATGGAAATAAACGGAAGATTTTGGGGTTCTCTGCAACTTGCCGTTGACTCAGGAGTGGGTTTCCCCTCCCTCCTGGTGAAGAAAGTCGCAGGGAGGAGATCCAGCCGGTTTTACGCTACACAACCGGGGTGAGGACCCGCTGGTTCTGGGGTGATGTTGATAACCTTATTGCGCGCCTCCTGAAATCAGCGGAGGAATTGAAACTGCCTGTCGGCTACCCGAACAAACTGCTATCACTATTGAATTTTCTGATGTCCTGGAATAAAAATACATATTGTGAAGTTGAAGATATACATGATATAAGACCTGCACTCCTGGAATCAAAGCGCTGGCTGTTTCGATTTCTAAGGATTATGAAGAAAACAATTGGATAGGTTCGTCGAGGGCATTTTTCATATTCATTCTCATTATTCCTATGACGGGAGGATCTCTCTTGTACAGTTGAAGACGGGGTGCCTTCAACGGGGTTTAAGGTTTGCTTTGCTTACAGAACATGTTCGCGGTTTCAATGAGGACAAATTCAATCATTTTGTCTCCGAATGCAGACGGCTCTCTGATGACAGAGTTCTGTTGTTACCAGGCTTGGAATTCGACTTTGTGGAACAAAATAACCTCCATGTCCTCATGGTTGGCCTCAAAGTCCTGCCTGAAGGAAAAACGGCCGATCAGATTGTGGCATCGGCGAACAAACAAGGTGCTTTGAGCGTCGTGGCCCATCCGGTAAGAAATAATCATCATATCCCTGACAATATAGCCGATATTATCGATGGAATCGAATTGTGGAACGCGGCATACAACAGCAGGTATCTACCTGATGAGAAGGCAATAGCACTGCTTAGGCAATTGAGAAAAAGCAATAGACGTCTTATCGGCTTGGGAGGTCTTGATCTGCATGGCCCTGAAGGTTTCAGAGGGCTCAGAATCAGATTAAAGGGTGGATTCGAGGATGGCGCTGACCTTCTTTCCCTTATACGTAATGGTAACTTTACGATTCGTGGCACTTTCCTCGCCCTGCGGCCGGTACCGAAAACAAGCTCTGTGTCATTTTGTCTCCTCCGCCTCTCACGAAAACTCCTCGGTATTGCTGATAGGCTTTATCTACCACTGCTTCGCCGGATGAAACAAATGGGTACCACTTCGACGCAAAAGGTCGTATTATAACATGCTTGAGTTGATATTCTGGCTTTCTTTTTCCATAATTGTGTATGCTTACGTCGGATATCCCCTGCTCCTGACAATACTTGGATCGTGGAGAACCAACAAAATAGGTCATGAAAAAGGCAATGACGTTGAACCCAGTGTATCAATAATCATACCGGTTTACAACGAAGAATCCATTATTGATCAGAAAATTCATAACACTCTGGAACTTGACTACCCCAGGACAAAACTGGAAATAATAGTAGTATCCGATGGTTCCACTGACAATACACGCACCATCTTACAGGAACATGTGGGCAACAAGATCAGGTTCTATGAATTGCCGGAAAGGACAGGCAAGGCCGCCGCCCTTAATCTTGGGCTGCAAAAAGCCAGCAATGAGATTGTAGTCTTTTCTGATGCCTCGATCATACTCGAAAAACACGCTTTGAAAAACATTGCAAGAGGGTTTGTGTCAGATATGGTAGGGTGTATCTCAGGAGAAGACCGTGTTGTTGGAGGCGGCGGGGAAGGCTTATACGGGAAGTATGAACTGATGCTCAGAAACCTGGAAAGCAGGGCCAGTTCTATTGTCGGCGCCAGTGGATGTTTCTATGCTCAGCGAAAGGTTCTATGCGAACCATTCCCGGCAGGAATGGCCCCTGATTTTTTCTCAGTCCTGGTTACTGTGGATAAGGGATACCGGGCTTTGACCGAGCCAAAAGCAGTGGGCATTATGAGGACAGTTAAAGAACCTCAGCGCGAATTCGAAAGGAAGGTCCGCACTCTGGTGAGGGGAATGACAACGCTTTTTTGCTTTAAGCGTTTGTTCAATCCCTTCAGATTCGGTCTTTTTTCCGTAGAGCTTTTGAGCCATAAGTTGCTCCGCTGGCTGGTCGGCGTATTCCTCATTCTTCTTTTTGTAATAAATCTTCTACTTGCAGGGTCTAAATTCTACCTGTTCTTTCTCATTCTGCAGATAGTTTTCTACTCACTGGCTCTTATCGGCTGGGTAACTCGTGGACATCCTTTGTTATTCAGGATCCCTTTGTATTTCTCGATTGTGAACGGCGCTGCTCTTATAGCCTTTGTTAAATATATGGGTGGTTTTCGTCAGGAAGTCTGGGAACCATCAAGAAGACCGGGTGATAAATAGTGCAGACAATTCAGCAAATCAGAGAGGAAGCTTTCTTTTTCCAAAACGGGCCATCCAAGCTCTTCGGCGTATTGCACAGACCATTGGACGAATCCAGTCTGTCCGGGTTTGTTTTTTGCGCTCCCTACTTTGAAGAAAAACTGTGGGTCCACCGGGTATATGTCAGTTTTGCAAGGCAGCTTGCTGAGAAAGGTCACTGGGTGCTTCGGTTCGATTATATGGGTCATGGTGACAGTGAAGGTCATTTCCAGGACTCTACCGTGCAAAGCAATCTCGTCGATATCAAGGCGGCCATACATATTTTGCAGGAAAAAGCAGAAAACATAGCAACCATTTCTCTCCTTGGTATCAGATTTGGTGCAACACTTGCCGCTCTTGCTGCTGAAGAAAATGTGATAGACAAACTGATTCTCTGGGAACCGGTAATCGATGGGGCTGCCTACATGCGTGAAATGCTGCGGATCAATCTTGCAACCCAATCCTCAGTGTACAGAGAAATCCGGCTAACCACGGAGGCTTTGATCGAGAGTATGAAAGATGGCCAAACGGCGAATGTCGATGGGTACGAAATGGCCTGGTCACTCTATCAAGCAACTGCTGGTATTAATTTGCTTAGTTCAGTAGACAAACAGCATCGGGGCAGAACACTTATCGTGCAGGTAAACAAGAAAGATGGTCCAGTTAATCCAAAGAATGAACTACTCAGGCAAACCTACAAGGAATGCGCCGCAATTTCTGTTGTCGAGGAAGCTTTCTGGAAAGAAATCCGTTTGTACTATCCTAAGGCAGAGAACCTTTTCGGAGAAACACTGGAGTGGTTAAAGATATGAAGCATCCAGGCGTGGAACCAATCATTTTTGAAAAGAAAAACAACACGAGGCTCTTCGGCGTGTTGTATGTCCCGGCCAATAGCCAGAGTCAGACAGGCATAATACTTTTGAGCCCCGGAATTAAGAATAGAGTGGCCCCTCACCGCCTTTATGTGAAGATGGCAAGGCAGTTCTGCGATCTCGGCTTCACGGTTCTAAGATTTGACCCTGAAGGGCTCGGCGATTCTGAAGGAAACATTGACGAGACATATACGGCAGATCTTTACGGGTCCATACAAAGAGGCAGATTTGTCGAGGACACAAAAAGCGCAATGGATTGGATGAGTAAAAACACCCTCGCGTCACAGTTTGTGCTTGGAGGTCTCTGCGGAGGAGCTCTCACAGGACTTTTGACTGCGGCACAGGACAAGCGTGTAACTGGCGTTCTTTCCCTGGGCATGCCCGTTACCATAGAGAGTTCCGATGGTAATCGGTCACGGTTTATGACCGAAAGTGAGCTTGCACGTTTGAAAGGAGGGTATTTTCGCAGATTGACCAGTCTTCGCTCGTGGCTCCGCTTCCTCAGTTTCCGGAGCGATTACAGAGTAATGCTGCGCTCCATGATGGCAGGCAAAAAAAAGTCTGATAAAGGCGAAAGTCAATTAAAACCGGGTGATGAAACCGACAACTTCAACCCCCTGTTCCTGTCCTCGTGGAAAGAGGTAGTATCAACCGGTCAAAAAATTCTCATGATCTTCAGTGAGATGGATAGGCACCATTGGGATTTTAAGGAAAAGTTTCAGGACCAATACCAGACCGATTTAGAGAAAGACAGATCGATGTACAGAATTCATATAATAAAGAACGCAAATCATATCTTATCTTTTCCCGAATGGCAGAAAGAAATGATGGATCTTTGCATTGACTGGCTTGAAAATCACTTTATTAAGAACCGGTAAGAAAACTTGTTTGAAAAAAATACATTGAGAAGATCTGCCTCCAACGGAATTTTGATCACCAAGCAGCGTGTGACAGTATGAATTGGACACTCTTTGTCTTGTTGTTTATCATTTTCATTGAATACATAGGAGTCGCACAGTATGTCCCCGGGTTTAATAGCTTGCATATTCCGCTCATTCTATCTCTCCTCACGGTTATATGGATAACCTCGAAAGGTGGCATCAGGGAACTCGTCAAACATAGACAGACAATAATCCTCGTTTGCTTCCTGGTATTTACGCTTGCTTCCCTTAACTGGGCTTTCATTAGAATGAGTGTGGTTAATTCCTTGAAGGTGCAGATCGGTTATTTGATGCTCTTCTGTATCTGTTACTGGGTATTCAGAGACTACCGAAAGATCAATGTTTTTATCGTTTTTATTGTTATTCTACATGCGGTCCTTGTAACTCTGAACATAGACATAATGAGTAGAGGGGAGAGGACTGGAACATTCAGAGCAGGGTATTTTCTGGGCGACGGAAATGATTTTAGCTGGTCACTGGCAATAGTGTTGCCCTTCGCGCTTTACGTCATTTCAAAAGCATCTGGAACAGTACAGAGAGTTGCCGCGCTGGCAGCAACGCTCTCAATTGTAGCCGGCATTGTCATGACACAGTCCAGGGGGGCTGCCATAGCCACTGCGGCATCTATAGGCTTTCTGGTACTGACCAGCAAACGTAAGGTTTTTGCTTTAGTGTTATCTATAATCTTCGCAGTATTAGCCGTATCCCTTGCACCCGACACATATATCCAAAGACTCCAAACGATAAAGTCTTACGAAGAAGACTCCTCCGCGAAAGGAAGGATTATGGCTTGGAAGGCTGCCACCGCAATGGCTTTTGACTACCCTCTTGGAGTCGGCCCCGGAAATTTCCCATCAGTATACGGTCGCTTTTACAGAGAGAAGTTTGCGGACGAAACTGTCTGGGCATCAAATAGATGGATAGCTCCACACAGTATTTATTTTCTAACTCTTGCCGAGTACGGTTTTATTGGGTTAATTCTTCTTTTGTTATTAATCTATTGGAACTTGAAAAGCAATATCTTTCCTGGATACCGTGTGAAAACTGGATCAACCAAAGTATATGCCGGCTTGACTTTGCGAAGGACAGTAAGCGCAAGTTTGACGGCTTTTGCCGCAGGAGGATTCTTTCTTGGAGGCTTTAATTATCCACATATCTATATTTTATCTTCCATGACGATAGCGCTCACCATATTGGAAAATCAGGATGTTGACCTCAAGGAATCCAAGCTATAATTATTTCTATTACTAAAATAATAGACAGAAAACGGGAGATGAAATCGGGTGGAACACTTAGATAAAACTATGGTTGGGACATTTAAGGACGATAAAATAAAAGTACTCCACCTTATCGACCAATACAGAACCGGTGGCCCAGGGAAGACCATCATGAATACCGCAAAATATATTGACCATGTCAGATTCGAGGTCCATGTGGGACTATTTTTTAGTGAAGAATCACCTAACAGCGAATTCGTTGATAGAATCAGAAAAGAAGGCATACCTCATTTGTTACTGGCAGACAAGAGAGGGATCAACTTATTTAATCTCAGAAAACTAACAATATACATAAGAAAAGAAGGGATCAAAATCATTCATACGCATGGGTATAAAACAGACATCCATGGTGTCGTACTAAAAATCTTGTTGAGAAATGTTCGCCTTGTTACAACACATCATGGCTGGATCACCAATACTTTCTCGCAGAAATTATTTGCGCGCCTTGATCTCCTCGCAACTGTTTTTTTTGATGGTATTACGGTGGTAGCGGAGTCCCTGCTACCTATGATTCCTTGGTTAACGAAAAAAACGGGGAGAGTGCACGGTCATACATAATGCGCTTGTTCTTTCGGATTACGCCTCAAACAATCGTCGTCAAGCTATGCGAGAAATATTCTCAATAACTGACAAAGAAACAGTTTTCGGGGTATTTGGGAGGCTAAGTCGGAAAAGGGTTGTCTTGAGGTGCTGGAGGCTTTTGAGCAGCTCCAGAATAAAGTTGACAGAGTAAAACTTATATACGTCGGGGAAGGTACACTTTTAGAGATGATGCGCGAGAGAATTAATTGTTTGAGTCTCGATAAAAAAGTGATTATTGCAGGTTATCATGAGCAAGTCCAACCTCTTTACGAAGCAATCGATGTTCTGGTTTGTCCATCAAGAACAGAAGGACTATCAAATGTTATCCTTGAAGCATTAGCCCACCGCAAGCCTGTTGTAGCTACAAGGGTTGGCGGAAACCCGGAAATTTTAACGGATAAAGAGAACGGCCTGTTAGTAGATTTTGGGGACATATCCGGCCTGAAAAACAGGTTGCTGGAGCTCGCTCAAAAACCAAAGTTAAGGCTTTCCCTGGGCCAGGCAGGATATAATGCGGTTGTCGAAAGATTCAGTTTCCATGATCGTGTCAAGAAGGAAGAAGAATTTATCATGGCATTTGCTTCAATTTAAACTGACAGTCTTCTCAGGAGCCTGATAGCTCCACCCAAGACTGGTGATCGTAAAGGAATTATACAATGAAAATCGCAGCTGTAGTGCCTTGTTATAACTCAAGTGGTACAATTGCCGAGACCCTTAAAAGTATCTTTGAACAAACCTATCCATGTCATGAAGTATTGTAGTAAGATGATGGCTCCTTGGACGGAACAGAAGAAAAAGTTCAACAATTTGACAAAGTGAAATACATTCGTCAGAAGAACTCGGGGGTATCCGCAGCTCGGAATAAAGTGTGGAGGTTGGGGGAGTGACTGGATTGCCTTTTGCGATGCAGACGATATTTGGCATCCAAATAAAATGAGATTTGCGGTCAGGTGTCTTGAAGAATTTCCTCGTTTCAGTTTTCTTTATCACGATTTCTTTCTGTTTAAGAATAAGAACGGCGTGGTCCATAGAGAATCTACACCTTCAAAAAACGCTTTCTCTTTTTTCATGACAACCATGTCAGTCTCAACGATTTATTTCAAAAAAGGAACATAGTTCACTTGGCACTGACAATTGACGGCCATGATTATGTCGACGTACATCACGGCAATGTTTTCCAATGGCTTATACTTGGCAACTTCATACTTCCCTCTTCAACAACGCTCCTAACAAAACAAAAGTTTCTTGAACATCAGGGGTTCGATGGCCAATTTCGATCAGCTGAGGAAACAGAGTTTTTTATTACGTTTATCAAGAGAAACGGATTTTATGTATCTGGATTTTCCGCTCACGGGATATCGCAAGTCGGAGTTGGGCCTCACGAGCAACAAATTATTCTTATTAGAAAACGGTTTGCGGGCGCTTATGAAAATTGCGTAGATGACCATCTAATTTATAGAAATTTCGCAAAATAATTGACCTGGGTATTAATAAACGTTATTCCAGAATGAGTTACCTGCATTTGACTGAGCTGAGGACTAAAGAAGCAATGAAAACTGCAATAACATTCAATAAGATATTGTCCAAACAACACAAAGAAAGGGCTGGCTTTACCTGGCTGCGAGGCCTGATGCCCATATTTATACTTGCCAAAGTGGAAAGTTCAAGGTACAAAAACGAACGGAAAATTAACCATGGATAAAAAAAACATTCTTTTGTTGATTGACACAATAATGGGTGGCGGGGCTGAATTGGTCGTTACGAATCTATGCAGGCATCTAAACCGCGACGCTTTTAACATCAGCGTTTGTTATCTCAAAGAAAAGGGCAACAGGGGAGAACAATTACAAAAAGAATCTTATGATGTGTTTGGTCTACCTGGGCTCGACAGCCACAAAAATAAATATCTGTCATTTCTAAGACTTAAGAAAGTAGTTAAAGAGAGAAGTATTGACCTGATACATTCCCACTCGACTGACTCACTTATCGAATCTGCTCTGTGTCGTCTGGTCTATCCAAAAGTAAAGGCTATTCATACTTTTCATTTCGGGAATTACCCTCACTACAACAAGAATATCTGTTGATGGAAAGGATTTTTTGCAGGATCCCGAATCAGCTTGTGGCAGTGGGGAATGAACAAAAAAACGCAATCAGGCGACTTTTAACATCTCCGAAGCCCGCATAACCACAGTATGGAATGGGGTAGAGCCAAGAGATGAATCTATTGACTAGGATCTGGTAAAATCTTTACCAAAGGAGAAACTGATTATTGGCTCCCTGAGCACCTGCATTCCACAAAAGGGCCTTCATTATCTGTTGGACGTTGCCTCAATCTTAAAAAAGAAGCGAAATGATTTTATCATCTTGATTGTTGGAGATGGATCATCTAAAAGCGGAACTTCAAGAAAAGTCTATCCGGCTTGGCCTTTCAGATACTGTTTTTTTCTTGGGTTGGGTAACCGAGGCTCCCGGCAAGAATTCTGCCTCTTTTCGACATATTTATTCAGACATCATTGTGGGAGGCCATGTCAATGGTGATTCTGGAGGCTATGGCGGCAGGCAAGCCCATAGTCGCGACTGAGGTTGGTGAAAACGGCATGTTATCAAACATGGGGAATCGGGGTTTCTCTCAAAACCCGGGGATGCCAATACAATCGCCGGATACGTTGAGCAGCTTCTTGATAATGCAGATACAGAAAACCATGGGTCGGAAAAGGCCAAAGAAGCATTCGAACATGATTTCACAGTCAACCTCATGGCAAGGCGATATGAAAAACTTTACAACGAAATACTTAAGCCGATGATTCCAGCAATGGATCGGATACCTTTTCAAACCATGAATTAACCATAGATTAAGTATCACAAGTCCATTCTGTTTTTTAGTCCCGGAGTAGGTTTGCGAATCGATAGCATAGAATTCTGGATATTGTTCTGTGTTTTTTCTTTCTGCTATTGGCACGTTGGAACAAAAACAGCAGAACCGGCTCTTGCTCTTAGCCGGTTATTTGTTTTATGGGTCCTGGGACTGGCGCTTTCTTCCAGTGCTGTTCCTTTCAACGGGATTTGATTTTTTCCTATTCCGGTTTCTTGACAGAGACCGTTCTGCGTCGACCAGACTGTGGGCAATTTCCATTTCCATCGTCCTTAACCTGGGAGTGCTCAGTCTATTTAAGTACTACGATTTCTTCTCAAATGAGCTTGTGCGGACATTAGGTAGCTTTGACATCGTGGTGACAGCGCCGAAACTTGGTCTGGCATTGCCCGTGGGCATATCGTTTTACACCCTGCAGAAGCTTGGATACGGTTTTGATGCGTACTTCAACAGATATAGTCCTCCTCGCCAGTTTATCGACTTTGCTCTTTATGTCTGCTTTTTCCCTCTCGTTCTCTCAGGCCCTATAGAAAGGTCAAATCGTTTGATGCCGCAGATTGTTGGCTCACGGGTTTGTAATGATAATGATTTTTCCGAGGGGATCTATCACGTAGCAATGGGTTTATTTAAGAAAACTGTCCTGGCGGATAATCTTGCGCCGATGGTCAACTACATTTTTTCCAAGGACCCTCTCACATTATCCGGTCCCGAATGTCTTATTGGAATGTACTCTATATACTTTTCAAATATACTTCGATTTTTCCGGCTATTCCCACCTGGCTCAAGGCATGGCAAAACTGTTGGGTTTCGACGTAATGTGGAACTTCAAAATGCCATATTTTTCAAGGACACCCAGCGAGTTCTGGAAGCATTGGCACATAAGCCTTTCGTCATGGATCCGGGACTACCTTTACATCCCTCTGGGTGGAAACCGCCGTGGGGCAACAGGACTATGTTTAATCTCGTTGTTACCATGCTGGTGGTGGGGCTTTGGCACGGGGCAGCCTGGACATTCATCGTCTGGGGCATGTTTCATGGCCTCCTTTTGATGTCTATAGACTGATTGAACTGTCTCCATTCAGACTACAGCATGAACTGACTGGCAGTACATGGTTGACCCGGGGATTTCAAGTGTTTATTTTCTTTAACCTGGTCGCCATTGGTTGGCTCTTGTTCCGGAGTGGGTCCATTCTGCAGGCATCGCTTATGTTCTTCAGGGCTGTGACAGATTTCACTATGACCCATCTTTTTTGGTTTTGTCTGGTTAACGGTGCTTTTTTCATAATGCCCATGATGGCTTTGGAAATTTTATATTTCCTTTTCAAAAGACTTGCTTTGGCTTCCCAAACAAAAATGGGTCATCCAGGGGTTGGTGTATGGCATAGTAGGCCTAAGCTTGATAGTTTTTAAATCAGGAGGCTCAGGTGAATTCATTTATTTCCGTTTCTAAAACCACGAAGACGGTCCTCACTTGCCGCTCTCTTTATAATCCTCATAGGAGAACTTGCGATTCGCCTCGCTATGCCTTTCCTTTCGGGTGACGCGAACATATCAAGGAAATCCCTCAAATAGCAAGAGCATTAGGGAGAACCAGGGTATAAAGATCCTTTTTCTCGGGAACTCGATGATAAATAACGGAATTGAAGCTAGACATCATAAAGAGGGAGATTGGAGACGATAGGGTTTTACCACGCAATTATCACCAAGATCAATCCGGACGGTACAGATCTTTGGGATTGGCACTTTCTTTATAAAAACTATTTTCTTCAAGAACCCTATTGCGCCTGATATTGTTGCAGTCGGCTTTGGGAGAGACCTTCTGGACGATCAACGGCCTGCTAACCCAAGTCGTCTGGCAGGCGGTTTTTGCCGGATACAGGATCTCCAGGACCTGATGGCGTTCAATTTGACGGATTTCAGCAATATCAAGGAGTTCCTGCTCGCGTCGGTGTCGCCCTTATATGCCAATAGAGAAACCATAAGAAATCGTTTATTCGACGTTTTCATGCCTTTCTTCAGGGAAATATCGGTCAGGATTAGGGCCAGCGAGTGGGAAAAAGGAACAAGGGCATACACCGGGCATGGTAAAGCAATAACCTACACCCGCCTGGAGGAGTTTCTTGACATGGCGAAGGCAAAGGGCAGCTCGGTGGTGCTCATAGCTATGCCTACTCTTGTCAAATCTCCACTTAGGGACGAACTCCTCATGACTGCAAAAAAAGGCAGCGTATCGTTAATAGACTTGCGAGATATTAGAGAACTCTCGAATACACACTTTATCGACTCTGTGCATCTTAAACCAGAGGGGGCCGCAATCTTGAGTCGCGAGATAGCAAAACTCTTGTCCCCATACTGTCTCAACAAACAGGTTTTTCTCCAACTGGTTTATTGATTGGTTCCGTGGGACCTCAAAATGGTTTACGTGGAGATTTCAATTGAAAACGTCTTCAAAGCTTCTTAAGAATGTATTTTCAAACTGGGCGGGTTTTGTATTTAATGTAGTCATTGCCTTCTTTTTGTCTCCCTTTGTGGTGCGCAGTCTTGGAAACACGTATTATGGCATTTGGGTTATAATGATGCAGTTCACAGGCTATCTCGGTATACTTGAACTCGGAGTCAGATCTTCCATTGTTAAGTATGTCGCAGAATATGCGGCAAAAGAAGAGAAAACAAAACTGAACCAGATCGTGAGTTCGGCTTTTAGCATTTACTTGCTCATTGCCTTATTCTCTATCTTGGTGTCTTTAGCACTCGCTGTCCTGTTCCCCTATTTTTTAAATGTCGAACAGGCTTCACTTTTTGTGGTTCGCATCATTGTCATAATTACAGGGATAACTGTAGCTCAGGGATTCGTCTTTAATACCTTTTACGGAATCTTAATGGGTTTACAAAGATATGATCTCTTTACCCGGGTAAGCATTGTTTCCTCCATCGTCCGCGCCATTTTGATTGTCGCTTTTCAAAACTTGGTTATGGAGTAATTGCCCTGGCCCTGATTCAGCTGGTGATAAATCTCTCTTCAAACCTTGCGGCTTATTATTACTGCAAGAAACAACTGCCATACCTTAAAATAACCTGGTTCGGAAAATCGGATGGCGCCTATCGAATCGTTCTCGGTTACGGAATGCAAAGCTTTTTTGTCACAATTAGTCAGAAAGTAATCTACCAGACAGATTCTTTCGTTATCGGCGGCTTCATCGGCGCGTCAGCTGTTACCTTCTACTCCATACCCCTGACAATGATCGAATATATGCGAAGACTGGTGATAGCCATGACAGAGGTGTTCGTACCTTTTGCCAGTGAGTTGGGAGCAAGAGGAGAGTTTGCCAAAATTAAAGAACTGTTGATCCGGGGTACAAGGACATCTATCCTTGTAGGTTTACCTATATGCATAGTTTACCTTATTATGGGTGAACGCTTTATTGCCTTATGGATGGGCTCTGAGTATGCGAAAGCCGGGTCTGGGGCATTATTCATCCTTGTAATCGCCCAGATATTTTCTATTACCCACCTGACGACCAGGGAAATTCTCTTTGGTCTTTCTCTTCAACGGATCAACGCATACTGTTATGGCATTGAAGCCATTGCAAATCTTGGTCTAAGCATAATTCTCGTCAGGCAGTTTGGTATTGAAGGGGTAGCTCTGGGAACAGCCATTCCGCATATAATAATTGTATTATTTGTCTTTCCGGCAGTAATAACAAGAAAACTGGACCTCAGTATGAGGGAGTATTTAAAAAGAGGCATGGCGCCGACGTTAGTCCCCGGTCTTTCTTTTGCCGCGGGATGTTACATTCTCAACGCATATCATCCGGCCGCATCACTGGTTGTTTTCTTCGCTGAAGTTGTATTGCTTCTTCCTTTATTTGCAGTGCCCGCCTGGTTCACATGCCTGGAAACTGCCGAAAAAACAATGATAAGACAACGTTTCTTAAAGCGATAAAAAGAAATTGAAGGTGTGTTTTTTTTAGAACTGATACCGTTTTTACCCAACGATATCGAGAAACAGTTAATCCATAAATTGAAGAAATAAATGACAAGAAAACCCATGGTTAGCGTTGTAATTCCGTCTTTTAATATGGCTCGTTTTATACGGAATGCTATCGAGAGCGTCCTCCTTCAAACCTACAAAAATTATGAGCTGATCGTAATAGACGATGGATCCAACGATGACACCGAAGAAGTCCTTTTACCATATGCCGGGAGAAATTCGCTATTTCAAACAGACGAACACAGGGGTTTCCGCTGCCCGAAACAGAGGGATAGAACTCGCTCAAGGCGAATATGTTGCTTTTTTAGACGCAGATGATTTATGGCTTCCCAACAAGCTCGAACTACAAATGCAGGCTTTCAATGGTCGGGAAGATATTGCCCTCGTCGCCTGTGGTTATTCAGTCCGTGAAAGCGATGGTAAAACTATTATTCGCGATGTCCTGAGAAAGAACTATCAGACACATAAAGATCTTTTTCAAGCCCTGTCTTTATGTCAACTTATCCCTGGTTGTGCGTCTGGTGTGGTTGTTAAAAAGAAATGCTTCTCTGAGATTGGTAGTTTTGACACTACTTTAAGAATAGGCGAGGATTGGGACATGTGGTTGAGAGTGGTTTCTCAATATAATGCCTACTTCGTTGAACAGGTTCTCGTGGTGATCAGACAAGCTAATAATAGCAAGGCTAATCGGACCGCTAAAGATGAAGAATACTATGTCCAGCGGGTAATAGAAAAGACAGTTCAAAAAGAATTTAAGAACAGGGCTCTTGCCGTCCTGTATGCCAGGCTTGGTAGTAATGCTCTTTCGGGAGGGAATACAATACAAGCTCTTAAATGGCTTGCCAGATCAATTGCTCTCTATCCTGCATCGGTTTTTCCTTTGGATCTCAGAAACAAATATCAATACCCGAATGTCTGGCGTTCTTATCTATTTGGTAAGTGCATACTCAAACTGGCTTTTAAATACGTCTTTCCTTTCAAGTGAAGGAAAAAGGCTACATTATTTGAGTCCACTCTGTAGGATAACCCCTTAATATAGGTTATTGAGCTTATAATGCCAAATTAAGTAAAGAAAGTAATTTCATATAGTTGAATACGATAAACCTGCCCGGCACATAAATTGCTAGTATAACAATTTAGAAGCTATGGGCAGACATATACGGGCAACTGGGATTAAATTGAAAATAATATTTAACAGTGTGACGTTAATCATAGATAGTATTAGAATAAGTATGTTAAAAACATTATGTCTGAAAAAGGCAAACCGGTTGAAAGACCGGGACGCAAAGTTCCTAGCCTAAGTCCTCCTATTTGAGGATATGATAGTAGAGTTGCCAGGAAAAAGAGCATTCTAGCCATAACGCTCTTCTGGCTAAAGTCTACCAGTCAGGAGGTTATTATGCAACATCAAGGGTCATTTAGGGACGTTTCTTGCAGAAACATCAAACCAAGTGGGATAATAACTGCAAGAAACATGATCACATTGAAAGATTCACAGAAAATAGTATTTTGGAGGATATAATCATGAAGAAAACAAAAATAGCACTTTTCGCTTTCGTCTTGTTTATTTTGCCGGCTGTAGCGTTTGCTGGAAGAAATGTAACACTTCCGTGGACAATGAATTTTGATGACAACTCATGGCTTAGTGATTTGAGATTGACAGAGTGTGGAGGTACATCAACCCATGTAACAACAGGGTGCTATGGTGGCGGATGCATGAAAGTTACACCGCCCACTTCTCCGTGTACAGGCGGAGGTATTAATGGCGGTCAAACTGGCTTAGGGTGGGTAACATACACTGGTTCACCCACAACTGAGATTCATATTCGATTCCTCATTAAATTTGGTTCAGCCTATGCTACCAACGTAGCTAACGGAGGGGGCGGCTTGATTAACAAATTCCTTTTGCAGGATTCTCCATCCCGCGCTGGAATACTCGGTCTTAATGGAAGTGATACGTCTGGCCGTTATCTTGCGTTTGGTGTTTTGAACGCCGGTGAATCATACGTTTTCAGAACGCCACCAAACAGAGGGTGGATTGAAGATGCCTTGTTCAGAGTTTCATCAACACAGCATGTGAATGAATGGATCGCCGTAGAATATTGGATTAACACTGCTACGGCACGAACAGGATTATATATCTGGACACAAGATGGAACATTTAATGGTGCTGCCATAGAAAATGTTCCGGCGGAAGCTGGTATTAACATGACCGGTTTTTATATCAGTTATTTTAACTGCTTTGGAGTAGCCAACGCAAACAATTACTATATGATGGATAATTTCGCAGTATCAAGGACATATATTGGACCTCCTTCGGGATTTGGAGGAAGCAATGAGATATTGCCACCACCGAATTTCAGGAAAACTTCCCCGTAATGGCAACTTACGGTCATCACTGAAAATAAATCTCAATTGAGATGTGAAACCTTTATACAGATTTCACATCTCAACCTAAATATCTGAACACAGAAATTCCTTTCCAAAGATTTTACATCACAGGTGTTCGTTGATCACTCTTTCCTTTATCATACCGACATTCAATGAAGAACAAAATATTGGTGATACAATCGACAAGATAGTCCATAATTCAGGCGCGCTATGGCCAAGTGAGATCATTGTTGTTGATAATGGTTCAAAAGACAACACAATCAAAATTGCACGGGGAAGGAGCGCAAAGACGTTCAATTATCCGAATATACCTGTGGCCGCTCTCAGGAACAAAGGAGCATCAGAATCTTCAGGAGATATCCTTGTGTTTATCGACGGTGACGTGGTAGTTACTTCTCAATGGGGCAGAGAATTAAATGAAGTAATAAACCAATTGCGGAAAGATCCGATGCAGATAACCGGGTCGGTCTGTGGCATAACCAAGCAACCAGGATGGCTCGAGAAGAACTGGTTTAACCCTGCATTGAGAAAAAAGCCCCCAACCTACATTAATAGCGGACACCTTATTGTTTCCCGGGAGCTCTTTACATTAATTCATGGCTTTGATGAAAAGCTTGAAACAGGAGAGGATGTTGATTTTTGTGAGAGGGCACGGATGTCAGGGGGCACAATTGTTCCCAATCAACGATTGGCAGTAATACACAAAGGATACCCCAGGACTCTTCGTGCGTTTATCAGACGTGAGCGGTGGCACGGCAAAGGGGATTATTCTTCTTATCAAAAGTTTGTATCCTCTAAACCAGCTATAGCTTCGGTGCTTTCCACAAGCGTTTTAGTGATCGCCTTGTCATCATCGATAGTAACAAGAAACATCACACCTTTAGCAATTGGTTTTGTACTTTTTCTCATGTTTTGTCTTATGGCTTCCATTCATCGATTTGGTATCCTCCGGACAGAAACGATGCGGGGTGTGCTTGTTTATGGCATCTATTTTATCGCTCGCGCATTGTCTTTAGTTGATGTATTATTACAGAAAATAACTAACAAGCCAAAACAACAGAAAACAAAGGCAAAACTTAGGGATCAACAGCAGTAAAGAGAACTTGTATGAAAAGAATTGCTTATTTAGACGCTTTTCGAACAGTTGCGGTATTCATGGTGGTGGTAATTCACACCATGGGGTATGTACCCGTCGAGGGTACTCAACGAACGATCATCGCTTTTTTGGTACATACCGTTGCTGTGCCTGTGTTTTTCCTTGTGGATGGGTTTATTTTCGCTCATGCATCTCATGAACGTGGACCTTTGAAATATCGGGAGTACATGTCAAACAGCACCCGACGCCTGCTTATTCCATGGGTGGTATTCAATTTTCTTTATCTCGTTCTCAGAGCATCATTGGAATACTTTGGTTTTTTTTCACAGACGGTTGTCATAGGGTCCTCCTGGGTGGAAATCCTGAGGGCTGTTTATTATTCACAGATTTCCGAACAAATGTATTTCTTATTGTCTCTTTTTTTCATACGAAGTTTTGCTTTGGTATGGTACAGAGTGGCGCTCTTCTCCGGATGGATTGTAGTATTGCTTTGGGCATGTTATGTTTTTCTTGCGTCGATATTCGCTGCGCAGATAATCGGATTCTTTCCACCCCATCTGGATCCCTTTTTGCATGCTATCCTGGGGTTGAAATTTTATCTCCTTGGTTTCGTGCTGTTTAAATGGCACGATATGTTTGAGCGCTCCGCACTATGGGTAGTTTGTATAACACTATCTTTCACAATCCTTCTAAAATTCTATACTTCTCTCACTCTTTTGGTACAGCTTTCCTATTTGTTATTTCTGTATTTTTCTTTTCTGGGCTTCTTCCAGAAGCAAAGCATTCTCTCTAATTGGGGTCGATTCACAATGGGGATATATTTACTCCACGTTCCCATTGTTCTAAAAGGTCTGTCGCTCTTAGTATTACATGCAAATCTGAGTGGCCTGAACGCTTTTATAATTGTTTTTATCGCAGGTTTCTTTGTCTCTCTCCTCTCAGCAAAGCTGCTCAACAAAATACCAATTGGACGTTTTGCACTCGGAGCAAGTTTCAGATAGAATTCGTAAAGAGGATAATTGTATATGTTTCGGTCTCTTCCCAGTACCGGTCACCCACTTGATATAAGGACAATTCTCAGCGTTCTTATACAACAACATAATAAGGGGAAGTTTTTTCTCGAGGATTTCATTCCCGATGTCCCCTTTTTCCTCGTTAATTCAGGCAGTACAGCCCTTACCCTTAGTCTCCAGGCTTTTGCATCTTCTTCAACCAGAGGTGAAGTAGTCATACCGGCATATACCTGCCCGTCCATTATAGCCGCGATAATACGAGCCAGGTTGGTTCCGGTTCTGTGTGATATTCAGGCCAACTTTCAAATGAATTTGGGAGATCTTTCGAGAAGAGTAGGATTGGATACACTTGCAGTAATTCCTGTACATCTATTCGGATTACCCGAGAACCTTTCCGGAATCGGTGAGGTTATCAAGGGGCGTAATATTTTTTTGTTGGAAGACGCAGCCCAGGCTTTCAGCAACAGTGTAAGCAATACCATCGGGTCTACCGACAGCAACGGATCCTCCGTGCCTCGAACAACGGGGCATCTGGGGCTTTTCGGAGATTTATCTGTTTTCAGTTTCGGGCGAGGAAAGCCCTTGAGCTTACTAACCGGAGGGGCGGTGATCGTTAACAACCCAGATCTTTATGAATCTATCAAGACCGTATACGATTCTCTGCCCATGCAAAAGAACTCCGAAAGCTTCCTTTACGCTGCCAAGCTTCTCTTATACTCTGTTTTTTATCACCCACGGATGTATTGGCTACCGAAAAGTCTGCCCTGGCTCAAACTTGGTGAGACCTATTTTTCCCTGGATTATTCCGTTAAAAAACAGAGTTTGCGATTGTTCTCTGCACTGGCAAATTTAATATATAAGGATTTTTCCAGAATAAGAAGCGTTCGATATGAGCTTGCGAGAAGCTATCGGGAAAAACTTCTGCCCTTTAGAGACCAGTTTGCTTATTTGCCACAAGACGAGGCTAATCTCAGTCTTCTTCGTTTTCCGATTGTGCTGAAAGATGGAAAAAGAAGAGACAAAATCCTGTCCAGACTCAAGAAAAGGGGGCTTGGGGCAAGCGAAGCTTACCCGGTTCCTCTTCATAAACAGCCGGGAGTGACGTCATATGTGGAGACGGAAGTGGACTACCCTGGAGCAAGTTACGTTTCAGAAAGAATACTAACACTTCCATTGCACTCTTATGTAACGGCACGGGATGTTGATCTGATCACCTCGGAATTTGGAAGAGAATAAAAAAGAAAAAGCCCGCAAGTTGAGGGCCACGAAAGCATAATGCCCACCCTTGTCAGTGTAATAATACCAACATTTAACCGGGCGCATTTGCTCGAGCAGGCTATCCAAAGTGTCATCTATCAGACCATTGGGAACGTTGAGATTATCGTAGTGGATGATGGTTCATCGGATGGCACCGGTGACATGGTGAAACGTTTTGGTGATCGCGTGTGTTTCTTCCAGCAGGAACATGGCGGTCTGAATGTGGCCCGTAATCTTGGTCTCAGCAAGGCTCAGGGTGAGTATATCGCGCTTCTTGATGATGATGACCTGTGGCTCCCTTTTAAGACAGAAGTGCAACTCGCCGTCATCGACTATTTTCCTGAAATAGCCTACGTTTTTTCCGACTTCACCATCTTTTCTGAAAAGGGGTCAAGGGTGCCAAAGGGTCTGTCAACCTGGCACAAGGGACCTCTTACCTGGGGCAAAATACTACCACAGAGCTTTAGTGGTATCGAACTCGGTCTGCCGGTACCGTCAACAAGCACTGATTATCACATTTATGTAGGCAATATCTATCTTGAGCTCTTGAAGGAGCCCTATGTTAACCCATGTACAGCTCTTGTACGACGGGCTAAGATACCTCAAGGATTTATGTTTCCGCCGGACAATACCCATTGCGGTGACTGGGCGTTTTTTGCGGTCCTCTCTCGCTATAATCCTTGCGCTTTTTTGGACATGGAGACTTCACTGAACCGCAGCCATGATGATCCTGTCCGTCTAACCCGTAAGAGCCCGCGGGTTCAGATTTACGATAGACTTAAACTGATTGATGAGGTGTGGAAATCCGACACCGCCTTCATGGAGAGTCATAAGCAGGAAGTCGACCGGGTCGAGGGCTCAACAATTAATAAAAATGTCAAAATACTGCCTCCTCGATGGGGAACGCGACGAAGCGATGCAGTCTCTCGCAAAATGGCGGTCATTGCCCATTTCAAAGAAAGGGGTTCTTCCCTGGCTTCTCCATATTTTTTCCTGGTTGCCGGGAAGCGGGCGGTTTCTGAAGTTGGCGCTTGAGATAAAGCGCCGAATTCTCTCTATAGCTTATTGAACAAATAAATCATCTCGGCTCAAAATCAATGGTCTTAAGTATCGCAAAAATATTTGTAACGCCTTCTCATATAATTGCCCTCTTGCTCGGTCTCGGGGTAGTCGCTCTTTTTTTGAGAAGACTTCGCCCTCTATCGATCTGGTTGTTTGTCGTAGGCACCATACTCTTCTTTTTCTTTGGTTCAGGACCTATCTCGTACTGTCTCTTAGGCAATCTTGAGTTTCGTTATCCCGCGCTCCATTCCCTGAATACCTTCAATAAAATTGACCATATTGTCGTTCTTTCCGGGTATGCGGTCCCGGACAATATCTACCCTATCAGCAGCCAGGTCAATGACGCAACGATTTTCCGTTTATCGGAGGCTGTCAGGTTATGGAGGGAAAAACCGTCAGCTCGATTGCTCCTTGCCGGCCAATCGGAAACCACCGTCGCGATGAAAAAGCTTCTGGTAGCCATGGGAATCCCGGAAGGCTCTATTATTACAGCCCCGCCTTCTCATAATACGATGGGAAACATCCTATCAATCAAAGGTCATCTTGGTAACGGGCCCTTTATTTTGGTGACCTCGGCCGGTCACATGCCTCGTGCTGTCATGCTTTTTATCAGTGTCGGTCTTCATCCCATTCCTGCCCCGACCGATTATTATACGTTCCCAAATATCTGGAATGCGACCTTATTTCCGACTCCGTTTCATCTGAGATGCTCAGATCTCGCTATTCACGAGCATCTGGCGCTTTTATATTACCGACTGAAAGGTCGTGGGACCCCAATTTCATGAAGACCCGGACCACAATAAAAAAGATTAATCTTATTCGTTACTTTTCCAGGATTAATTTGTCTTCAGTGATACTCATTCTGATTCTTTGCAGCCTAATCGCGCCTGGAGTTAAAGCAGAAAAAGTTGCAGTAGCAAAGCTGCCTTCATTTCCCGGAGCTGAAGGATTTGGTGCGGTCGCAGTCGGAGGTCGGGGCGGTCAGGTTGTTAAAGTCATCAATCTCAAGAGCGAAGGACCGGGAAGTCTACAGGCTGCTTGTGAAGCTGATGGGCCACGCATAGTTATCTTTGAAGTAGCCGGCGTTATTCGTGGAGACATTGCTATCAAACATCCTTACATCACAATCGCGGGACAGACAGCGCCCAGCCCCGGAATAACTATCGAAGGAAGGCTCCTTGCAAGGCCGATAGATAAGTCCAGACTTCACGATATCGTCATCAGGTTTCTCCGAATCCGTCCCCTCCGTGCTACAGGCCATATCGGCGACGCTATTCAGCTTCCTAACACCGAAAGGGTTATGTTGGACCACCTTTCCCTTTCCTGGGCAACCGACGAATTGATTGATATCTGTCATTCTTCAGAATTTACGATTCAATGGTGCACCCTCGAAGAATCAGACCCTGAAGGACACGACAAAGGAGTCCCTCATAATTTCGCGATAATCAGCGCCTATCCTGAAAGCGGGAATATCTCGATTCATCACAATCTTTTTGCCCATCATTCAAGACGCTCCCCTTCCCTCAGTCCTTATGTCCCTGGGAAGCCCGGTGACTTCCGGAATAATGTCGTCTATAATTTCCATGAAGGCCTCACGCATGACGGACATACTCCACAGGCACCCGTCAATTTCATCGGGAATTATTACAAACGTGGCCCCAGTTCGAGGATTATTAATCCATTTGTGTTTCACAGAGCGGGACAGTATTACCTGGAAGGAAATGTCATCGAGGGTATAGGAGAAATCAATTATCCGCTGAAATGGAACAGTAGTTTCCCTTCATGGCTTAAGTATAGCCGGAAATGGGAGAAACTTTTACAGCCTGCTTCTGTCGCCATTGTAACAACACAGAAGGCAAAAGAAGCCTATAACATGGTATTGGCAACAGCGGGTACATTTCCGAGAGACCGGGTCACTAAACGAACAATTGAAGAAGTATCAAAGGGTACCGGTAAATGGGGACGAAATGCCCCAGTTTATCCTCCCGATGAATGGTACTTTGAAGGACTTCTGAAATCAAAATCCCCAATCGATACAGATGAAGACGGAATACCTGATGCCTGGGAAAACAGGCGAAATCTTAACAAACATGACCCCCTTGATTATAACAAGCTTATGCCTTCGGGGTACTCAGCCATGGAAGAATACCTCAATGAACAGGCAGAGGCTCTCACGAAGGACAGAAAAGATGGTATTCATTGAAAGTTGAATCAATCGTTAGACGTTTTACCCTGTGGGTTGTCTTTCGCATTTTCTATTGGATTGCAGCCTATTTCAAACCTTTCAATATGGATGAGTGCTTTTCCTGGGTATATGCAGAAAGGTGCTCACTTTACAGCCTTTCACAGAGTATGCCGAAGGGTTACTGAGGCAATTCCGTATGATAAGTTTAGTTCCCTCTATGTCTTTGTCTTGCGGGAACAGCCGCTCGCTTTCCACCCGCGTTTACGTGCACACCACTTGAAAAGTACACGCTCAGCGGTACCGACCGGTTTTACGGCACATCAATATAAACGAAATCTACTACCATCAAGGCAAATGGACAAAAGAGAATAACATCCTGAATAATATAAGGAGAAAAAATGGACCAACAGTTTTCTTTAAGCCCTGACGGGACAAAATACCCATTACCTGGCCAGCAAGACTTCACACATGAATTCGATCGGATAAAAAATCTTGTCGAAAAGGCCCGAGAAGAAAATATGGAGATCGTTGTTGTTATGGGAGTTGGTTTCGTTGGCGCTGTCATGGCGGCCATAGTGGCCGATACAGTCGATGAGAAAGGTAAGTCGTCAAAGTTCGTTATAGGCATGCAGCGTCCCAGTGTCAGAAGTTTCTGGAAAATCCCCATGCTTAACCTGGGGATTTCTCCGGTCAGGGCCGAGGACCCCGAAGTCGACCCCATGATTCGCCGTTGCGTCCTTGAAAAGAAAACCCTGACGGCTACTTTTACGTATGACGCTTTGCAACTCGCTGACGTAGTCATCGTCGACGTCCAACTTGATTATACAAAGAACGAGTTAGGAAATGTCCGAAGTGGTCATGTTGAAATGAGCGCCCTGGAGGAATCCTTCGATATTATAGCCCAGCGCATTAATGCTAATTGTCTGGTATTGATCGAGACAACTGTTGCACCGGGGACCACTGAACAGATTGCCTACCCGGCAATGAAAAAGATATTCCAGAAAAGAGGTATTCAGAGCGACCCCCTGCTTGCCCATAGTTACGAACGGGTAATGCCGGGAAGAGACTATGTGGCGTCTATACGTGATTTCTGGAGAGTATGCAGTGGTGTTAGTGAATTATCGAAACAGCGTGTCGCCCAGTTTCTCAATGAAGTGCTCAATACAAAAAAATATCCCTTGACTATCCTCGACCGGCCCATTGAATCAGAAACAGCAAAGATCGTGGAAAACAGTTATCGCGCCACAATCCTTGCGTTTCTGGACGAGTGGAGTAAATTTGCAGAACAGAACGGTGTCGATATCACCAAGGTCATTAAAGCAATCAAGGTCCGACCAACGCATAGCAACATGATATTCCCGGGTCCCGGTATCGGCGGGTATTGTCTGCCCAAGGATGGCGGCCTTGGCGTGTGGGCATACAGGCACATTCTCGGCTTCGAGGATAACATTTTTAAAATCACGCCTATAGCTATCGACATCAATGATACACGAGCCCTTCACGCGGCACAGCTCGTCAGGGATGCCCTGCGAAATATGGGACACCCTATAGCCAGCGCCGAAGTATTGATTCTGGGCGCCTCATACCGTGAAGATGTGGGCGATACACGATACAGCGGTTCGGAAATCCTCATACGAAGGCTTACTGAAATGGGCGCGGAAATACGGGTCCATGATCCTTATGTTGACATATGGTGGGAGTTCAGAAACCAGGAAAACTACCCTGACAATAACCGCAGTCTTTTTTTCAGAAATCAAAACAGGCTGAAGGATTTAGAGGTATCAAAGGATTTGAATACTACCCTCAATGGAATTGATGCGCTTGTATTGGCCGTTCGTCACGAACAATACCTCAATCTTGATCCCGATGAAATCGTCAGAATAGCCGGTAAACCAATCGCTGTCATTGACTGCTTTGGTATTCTTGATGATGACAAAATCAGACGTTACCTGGAACTGGGCTGCGAGGTAAAAGGTCTTGGACGGGGACACATCAGGAGACTAAAGGAGGAAATAAGAAAGACAATAGACGATTAGCTGTTAACACAGGCGTAGACATTCCACAAACTGTAAACGAGAACGACCATGAATAAATATGAACCTCTAAAAGAAAGTATCCGGACAAACCCAATAAAATGGATGATTAGCGGCGTCGCCGGTTCTATTTGTTCGAACCTGCTTGAGGAGCTTTAGAGACTCGATCGTACGGTAATCGGACTTTATAATTTTCTTACCAGCCATCAGCGAAATCTTGCCGAGGTCAAGGCTATCGTAAAAGCTGAGCAACCGCTTTGTCTACGCCTCGTCGAGTTCGGTTTATGGTGACCATCCTGATCCCACCAAGATCGAAGAGAAGATCGGTAATCCGTTATCACCCTATGCTGTTACTAAACAGGTTAACGACAAATATGCCGATGTCTTTTCCCATGTCTATGGTGTGCGGTGCATAGGACTCCGCTATTTTAACGTCTTCGGCCCACGGCAGGACCCGAATGGCCCTTATGCCGCGGTTATTCCCAGGTGGTTTGCATCATTACGAAAAGGTGAACAAATATTTATTAATGGCGATGGCGAGACAAGCAGAGATTTCTGTTTCATCGAGAATGTTGTGCAGGCCAATATCCCTGCAGCTTGTACAGAAAATTATGCTGCCGTGAATACCGTTTACGACATTGCCTATGGCAGGAGAACTACGCTTAAAAAGCTTTTTTATGCCATTCGTGGAGAGATAGCCAGGAACAATCCGGCGGTTGTTCACCGAGAGCCGGTCTACAGAGATTTCAGACCAGGTGACATCCCTCATTCTCTTGCAGATATAAGTAAAGCTCAGCGGCTTCTGGGATATGGACCAAAATTTTCAGTGAAAACTGGTTTGGAGAAAGCAGCTCAATGGTATCAAGTAGAGAAATAAGATGAATAGGCCGCCTTGTGCAATATTCTCTTTGTGTAATGCCCCTGTGAGAGAATATTGTTTGACATTGACAACAACCGGTCGTATAATCGAAACAACATGAATAAGAGAATTTCTATAATGTTGTTATCGATGCGGCTGTTTGACAAATTAAGACTCGAGTTCATGCTGTAAAGGAGGCCTGTTATAATAAGATCCCTGTCAATGGCGTTAGCAGTGAGTGCTCGCCTTATTTACCTTTGGTTCAGCACATGCCTGTCTGCTGCTTAATAACGGCACTAACCTTATTTACGACGCGGTCCGAAATATCACATGGTACAGTCCAAGTCCCAGCAACATGACCTGGAGCGAGGCCATGTCCTGGGCAGAAAACCTTACAATAGGAGGAGCAACGGACTGGCGTCTTCCTACAGCCTTAGACGAGAAGGGAAACTACCCTCTCTATGAATATAATGTTGTTGGGAGCGAAATGGGACATCTCTACTATGAGTCACTAGGTAATATTGCCTATGGCCCATTGACAAATATAGACCTTTTTACAAACCTTCAACCTGTCAACTACTGGTCAGGCACAACTACCAGCAGTTTTGCCGGCAATGCCTTTGTTTTTAACTTCGGTAACGGCCGGCAGGGACATGCCGATAAGAACCTCTACACCGGTTTCTTTGCTTTGGCGGTCCATTCTGGTTATGTACACGCACCAATACCCGGCGCGATCCTCTTCTTCGCCCCGGCCCTTGCGGGCCTCGCCGTAATGAGAGGGAAGTTCAGAGGAAACAACGCACAGCGCTGAAAGAAGCTCATGGCTGATGGCTCATAGAAATCAAAGGCGGTTACAGAACTGCTTGAATTTATCGGGTTTATTGAGTTGCTTGGCTAAACTAACAAATCCTTCAAACAGTAATAACTCAAGTAACCATATCCACTTTGTGTCTCAAGAGCTTATCGCTTGACACTATAAGGAGAGTCGCTGAATCATTCCACATTCTATACGAAACGCAAGTAATGCCTCTGGAATTGATGCAGAATCTGGTTCAGATGACTGGTTTTAGAAACGCCGTTGCCCATGCTTATGAAGATTTGGATTACAATGTTGTCCTCGATGTACTGCACAATGGCAAAAAAGATATCGCCGCTTTCTTGAATATTGTGGAAAATTATACCTCAGTCGAAGCATCGGAAAAATAATTCAGAACTTCATAAATATTGTTATTGGATTACTGAGCAAAAAGAAGCTCGAGGTTGATAGCAAGACAAAAATCCACTCATGGAGCTAAAGAAGTTCATTAACTGATGGTTCGTTGATGATTTCCGAACCACAATCCTTGTAGTTCCACCAACAATCCTTGTCGTATACTTGCCTCGCAGATAATTACGTTTATTGCAAATTGACCAAATTAGTGTGGTATGCTTAGGTATTAAAAATATGGTACATTGGCACAAAAAGTGCAGATACTTAGAGAGCGTTGTCGAATGAGTTATTGTTCCAACGAAATAGAATGGTTTTCACAAAAAAATAAAGACAAAAGGATGCCCGATAGCGGTAGCTCATCAATTTTTATGACCCGACATATAACCATCGCATTCTTGAGTTATTAACACGATCAACATGATTGAAAAAAAACAAAAGATAACTGAACCAACCCAAACGCAAACGAAGTTGTCTTCCGGGCTGCAGATACCAAGAGACCGGTCCAAATAGAGCTACTGGACATCATGAGGGATGAGATGCAGGGCTTTCTTCTTAAGAATCAACTCGTGGAAGAATGTCACATTCTACCAAAGCGATCGACGATGATGAATATCGACTAGTTGTCTTTCTTGTTCCTTCTTCACAATCTTCAGAAGAAAAACTGTATTCCCAACTCAAAATTATTTTTCCAGAAATTGCCTCGTTTTTTGTCCTTGTCCCAATATCGTCCTTACCTCTGACACCCACAGGCCACGTAGATGAGAATGCCCTTGATGGAATAGGTGTGTGTGAGCCTGAACTCTTCCCCGCATGGGAAGAGCATCTTCGATCAGTTTCTGGCATTGAAAAAATCGCGATTGTCGAACAGAATAACCGGGGAGTATTCCCACGCCTCCACCTATGGGATATCTTACCCGGCAATGAAATGGACGTATTGGACCATGGCGGTCCAGAATCCCGAAACAAACAAGATTCCTCGCACCTGCAAACTTAAGCGATCGGAGATCCTGGGAACATCGATTCATCTAAGTCAGCCATCAGTTTTGGCGGAGATATTCAAGTATCTCCCGGGAACTCCTATCACTTTACCGGAAACGATCAAACGGGCGGCTCAGTTTTGGCCAGAACACGGGATTATTTACTCATATTCCGATAAAACAGATGTCTTCCAAACATATCCCGAATTATTGCAGGACGCCGAACGAGTTCTGGCAGGGCTTCGAAAGAATAGACTTCAACCGGATGAAAAAGTAATTTTCCAGTTCAATGATAATCGCGAATTTCTGACCACTTTCTGGGGATGTATCCTCGGTGGATTAGTCCCAGTTCCGGTTGGTGTTGCCCCAGACTATACAAAAAGTAACAGCGCTGTCACCAAACTGGTAGAATCCTGGAAGATGCTCGGACAGCCTGTTATCCTCACAAACTCGTTGCTGAGACCTGCTATTGAGTCTCTTTCTGCGTTAATGGGACTCGATACTTTTCGCGTCTGTACGTTTGATCAATTGATGGCCAACGAGGCTGATCATAATTGGCATGAGAGTAATCCCGATGACGTGGCTCTTATGATGTTGACATCTGGAAGCACCGGCAAGCCCAAAGGTGTCATGTTGAGACATTCTAATCTACTAAGCCGATCTTCCGGCTCAGTTCAATTAAATGGTTTTTCCGAAAATGATATCTCGCTGAACTGGATGCCTCTTGATCATGTGGCGGGAATCATCTATTTCCACCTCAGGGATGTGGCAATCGGTTGCCGGCAAATCCAAGTGTCTACTGAAATGATTTTGCAGGATCCATTGACCTGGTTAGATTTAATCGATCAGTTTAGGGCAACCATTACTTTTGCGCCCAACTTCGCCTTCGGACTGATAAACGACCATGCAGATCAAATCAAGCGTCGCACCTGGAACCTCTCTTCCATGCGCTTCATGTTAAACGGCGCCGAGGCGATAGTCACTCGAACGGCCAGAAAATTTCTACAACTGCTCATCCCACATGGTCTTCCACCCTCATCGATGTATCCAGTCTGGGGTATGTCAGAGACGTCTTCTGGCGTTACATATTCAGATGCTTTCTCTTTGGATACTACCAGCGATGAGGATTCGTTTGTAGAAGTGGGTGCTCCGATTCCGGGCTTTGCCATGCGAATCGTTGATTCAGACGGACAGGTTGTTCCCGAAGGAGTTATAGGGGGCCTGGAGGCAACGGGATCCACGATAATGAAGGGATACTTTCAGAGGACGGACTTGGATGAAGAGGCTTTCACAGATGACGGATGGTTTAAAACAGGCGATTTAGGGTTTATTAAGGGTGGACGACTGACTATCACAGGCAGAGAGAAGGATGTCATTATCATTAACAGCGTAAACTACTACAGCCACGAGATTGAAGGCGTGGTTGAACAGATTGATGGGATCGTCACTTCGTATACAGCCGCCTGTGCAGTCAGAGAACGGGGAAGCGATACGGATAAGCTGGCCATATTTTTTCATTCACCGTTTTCCGAAGACGTAGAACTCATTGAGCTAATAAAGGAAATTCGGAGAAGTGTTGTCGCAAACATTGGGATTAGCCCTGATTATATTCTCCCCGTCAAGAGAGAGGCAATACCTAAGACTGAGATTGGAAAGATACAACGCTCCAAACTTAGTGAAAGCTTTCAAAAAGGAGTCATTCAGAGAAGTACAAAAGCGCGTTGATCTGCTGATGGCAGGTAGTAATACCCTCCCAAACTGGTTTTTCAGACCTGTGTGGCGACCGAAGCAATCAAGCTATAAAAAGCGGCAATCCGAACCAGGGCTGAGCCTCATTTTCTTGGACAATGCTGGGCTTGGGCGAGGGCCTTGCGGCAAAGCTTGTAAAAGATGGGCAACAGAGTCGTTACTGTCAGGATTGGCGATTGCTTTATCAGGAAAGGTGCGGACGACTACGTCATTCAACCCGGAGACAAAGAACATTATGACAATCTTTTGTCCGAGATTCGGGCACAGTTTGGAGAGATTACCCGAGTTTTCCATTTATGGACTTATGAACCTTATGCGGGCGAGCCGTCCGATGCCATTGAATTAGAGACACGATTGGATGTTGGGCTTTATAGCCTTCTTTACCTAACACAGGCGCTTGCTAAGATGCAGGAGGCTGAGAAGACAGCTTTGTTTCTTGTGGTATCCAGCTCTTCACACAGGGTGCTGCCAGATGATGAGATTTCCTGCGAGAAGGCGATGTTGCCAGGTCTCATTAAAACTGCGCTTCGTGAAATCCCCTGGCTGGATTGTCGGATGATTGATCTACCTCTTGGTCAGCCGGAGTCTGATGCACTTATAATTGAGGAAGAAAGCCTTCTTCTGGTAAAGGATATACAGGTAGCTTTTCGAGGTGGACAACGATTTGTATGGCGACTGGCTCCCATAGCCTTTGATCAAGAAACAAACCACAAGCTGCCGCTAAAAAAAGACGGGATGTATATTTTAAGCGGCGGTCTGGGAGGTATAGGCGCCGAGGTAGCCTATTTTCTGCTTACGAATTTTAACGCCCGATTACTTATATTAGGTCGGACCCCCCTGCCCCTGGACTGCTCGAACGAGAGCACACCGGCCGACGGTTCGGAACAGCATCAGCGAGTAGAGGCATACAAGCGCCTCAGGGAGACTGGTGGGAAGCTTCGCTATGAGGCCATTGATATCTGCAATCTTCCCGAATTGAAGCGTGCAGTAGATGGCGCTCAGAAGGACTGGAAGTGTGAGTTGGATGGCATCATCCATCTTGCCGGGTCTTTTCATGAAAAACCACTTCTTGAAGAGTCTCCGGAAAGCCTATCCCAGATTCTTCAACCCAAGCTCCAAGGTACCTGGTCACTTCATCAACTGGTTAAGGACAGACCCGGAAGTCTATTCTTATCTTTTGCCTCGGTAAACGGTCTTTTTGGAGGGGGCATGGTCGGAGCTTATGCGGCTGCAAACGCTTTCCTGTATGGCTTTGCGTCATACCAGAGATTCAATAATAGGCTGGAAAGCTATTGTTTATCTTGGAGTATGTGGGATGAAATCGGGATGAGCCGTAAATATCCCATGAAGGATCTGGCCCGAACTCGAGGGTTCTACGTCATTACAGCCAAACAGGGAATCCAATCTTTGCTGGCCTGCCTTCATCATCGTGAATGGGATTGCATTATTGGATTGGACGCAAGCAACCCGGATATCAGCAAGCTGTTGGATTCGACCCCCTTCCCGCTAAGAAAGTGCACGGTATGTTTCCCAAAAAGGGAAAACCACGATACAAGAGCGAAGCTCCAGGCGGCAGTCTTAACGGATAGATTTGGAACACCCTGTCAATGCAATTTTCGGGCGATAGACAAAATACCGACGATGGCAGATGGCAGCATCGATCGGAAGACCCTATCGGAGTTTCTAGAAAACCGAAGCCAGCAAGCGACCAACAAAATTGCGCCACGTTCCCAGCTAGAAAGGATTATAGCCGAAACGTGGCAAGAAGTGTTGGGAAAAGAGATACTCGACATACGTGAGAATTTTTTTGATATGGGCGGAAGTTCACTTCTGATGGCCAGAGTAAAAGCACAACTTACGAAAAGGCTGCAACGCGATTTACCCATGACCCATTTATTCCGATATCCAACGATTGGCGTTTTGGCTCAGTATTTAGGCGATGACGCATCAAAGACACCTTCCGTCAATATCACAGAAAGCCAGGCAAGAGGGACTATTAGAAGAAAGAAAATGCTGCGGCGCCGGAAAACAGGGATCTCCGAGTGATACTATCCACACGCAGATGATCAAATGATGAATTCAAAGCAGGAGTCTCCATATTCTCGGGGATTTGAAAAAACTAATATGACCCAGGATATGCTACAGGATGAAATGGACGAAACAGACATTGCTGTTATCGGACTCTCGGGCAGGTTCGCCGGGGCCAATAATATTGAATCATTTTGGCGAAATCTAACCAATGGTGTTGAAGCAATTTCTGCTTTAAGCGATGAAGAGCTCCTGAAGGCTGGCGTCGACCCGGCGCTGATCGAACACCCTCGATACGTCAAAGCAGCCTCTGTGCTCGAGGATGTCGACAGATTTGATGCGGAGTTTTTCGGCTACAGTCCCAAAGAGGCTCAAATACTGGATCCACAGGGCCGGCTGTTGCTCGAATGCGCATGGGAAGCACTTGAAAACGCTGGTTACGGGGCGAGACTGGCCGGTCCAGGCATCGGGGTTTTCGTGAGTACCTCCCTAAGCACCTACCTCTTACAGAACCTTTATGGCACCTTTGACTTTACCCGGTTTATTTTAGAGGGCGGCAATATACAGAACTTATTAGGGAACCAGAGCGATTTCAACGCAACCCGTTTGTCGTATAAACTAAATTTAACTGGTCCCAGCATCGATGTCCAGACGGCCTGTTCAAGTTCTCTGGTTGCTGTGCATTTGGCCCGCCAGAGTCTCCTGTCGGGGGAGTGCCGGATGGCGCTGGCAGGAGGGGTCTCAATTTATCTTCCGCAAGTGGCCGGGTATTTGTATGAAGAGGGGCTCATACTTTCTCCTGACGGGCATTGCCGCGTCTTTGACGCCGAGGCTAACGGAACGGTCTTCGGAAGAGGTGGGGGTATTGTCGTTCTTAAACCTTTAACTGATGCAGTTCATGATGGCGACCACATTTACGCTGTGATCAAAGGCTCTGCCGTAAACAACGACGGCCACGCCAAAGCGGGTTTCACTGCACCCAGCATCGATGGACAGGCCCTTGTTATTTCTGAGGCCATTGCAAATGCCGGGGTGAATCCTGAGACCATTGGTTACATAGAAGCCCACGGGACCGGAACAAAGGCCGGGGACCCCATTGAAATGGCCGGACTCACTCAGGCTTTTGGGTCGTATACAGATCGCAGACAATTTTGCGCTATCGGATCGGTTAAATCTAATATCGGTCACCTGGATGCGGCTTCAGGAATCGCCAGTTTTATCAAGACTGTTCTGATGCTGAATCATCGATTTTTGGTTCCCAGTCTGCACTATAAGCAACCGAACCATGAAATCGATTTTGCTAATAGTCCCTTTTATGTCAATACAGTTCTGACTGAATGGAAGGCAGGGCCCTTATCCCCGACGAGCTGGGATCAGCTCCTTCGGCATGGGCGGTACGAATGCTCACGTAGTATTGGAAGAGGCGCCTAAAACGAGAGTGGAAGCAGGCTGAAGTGGAGCGCCCGCTTCACCTTCTTTCACTTTCGGCGAAAAGCGAGAAGCCCTGCAGGAACTGGTTGGGCGTTATGAGCAACATCTTGTGGCACACCCTAAGGAATCTTTGGCGGATGTTTGTTTTACGGCTAATGCGGGGCGGTCTCATTTTGACCACCGTTTAGCTGTGTCGGCGCAGTCTCTGAGGCAGGTGCAGGAGCAGTTGGGGGCTTTTGTTAGGGGGAAGGAGCCAGGTAGTGTTCTGAGTGGGCATACGAAGTCCACGGATCCATCGAGGGTAGTGTTTCTTTTCACGGGTCAAGGTTCCCAGTATGTAGACATGGGACGTACAGCTTTATGAATCCAGCCCACTTTTCGTAGAAGCTCTGGATAGATGTGATGAACTGCTCCGTGAACATCTCGAAAAACCTCTGCTAACGGTGCTTTATCCTCAACCCGGCCAGGAATCACCGCTCAACGAGACGGCCTATACACAGCCTGCCCTCTTTGCCCTCGAGTATGCGCTGTCTGAGCTGTGGCGTTCGTGGGGGATAGAGCCATCGGTGGTGATGGGCCATAGCGTGGGTGAATATGTGGCGGCCTGTGTTGCCGGGGTGTTCAGTCTGGAAGATGGTATTACACTAATAGCGGAACGAGGTAGGCTTATTCAGGCTTTACCGAAGAACGGCGAGATGGCAGCAGTACTTGCGAGTGAGAACCGAGTGGGACCTGTCATTGCGGGTCACGTAAACAAGGTTTCCGTCGCAGTGGTGAACGGACCCGAGAACACAGTGATATCCGGGGTCCGGGAATCCATCGAACAGATTCTGAAAGAGCTGGAGACTGAAGGAATTGTAGCGCAACGTCTGGTTGTCTCCCATGCCTTTCATTCTCCGCTTATGGAGCCCATACTTGATGCTTTTGAACGGGCGGCGTCGAAGGTGACTTATTCCCTTCCGCGCATAAGCCTAATATCGAACGTGACAGGACGTTTAGTCACTGGCAATGAGGTGAGCAATGCAGGATACTGGCGCCGACATGTGCGTGCACCTGTTCAATTCTATCGAAGCATGCAGGCAGCTGCACGAAAAGGGAGAGCGGACGTTTCTCGAGCTTGGGCCCCATCCGGTGCTCCTGGGTATGGGTGCCCAGTGTCTGCCCAAAGGAGAGGGACTGTGGCTACCCTCACTCCGCCGGGGGCAAGACGATTGGAAGCAGATGATCGAGAGTCTCGGAGAGCTTTATGTGAGGGGTGTAAAGGTTTCCTGGAATGGCTTTGATAGTGACTATCAGCGAAGTCGAGTGCCTCTTCCTACTTATCCGTTCCAGAAAAAGCGGTACTGGATCGAGTCTTCAAAAGAGTTTCGGGAACCCACTCCGGGGTTTGAAACAAGAGACCACAGTGTTCAAATGCTGCACCCTCTCTTGGGCAGCCGATTGCGGACACCGAAACCTCTGTTCGAATTGCCCCTGCATGTGCACACGACTTCCTGGCTTAAAGATCATTGTGTTTTCGGGCGGGTTGTGGTCCCGGCAACGGCCTATCTTGAAGATGGCCCTTGCCGGTATCCGTGAGATCAACGGCGAGGCGCCATGTATTCTGGAAGATGTGACGATTGAAAGAGTTTTACCGCTTCCCGGCGAAAACAGATACATTGTCCAATTGATTCTGTTACCAACGGGTTCAGGTTCTTACAATTTTCAGATTTTCAGCCATTTAGATAATGACGCCACTGAGTCTGATAACTGGACCCTGAATGCGCAGGGAAAGACACATCCCTTAAATCAAACTGGTCTTGTTGTTAAAGCCAGATCGATCGAACAAATCAAAACCGACTGCTCTAAACCGATCTCTTCTGAACATCACTACCAGAGTCTTCTGGTACAAGGGCTTGACATGGGACCATCTTTTATGGGCTTGACGGAACTCTGGCAGGGCCGTGCGAGGCCTTGGGAAAGCTGACCCCCCCAGCTAGCATCAAGAAAGAACGGGAGCGCTACATCGTCCACCCCGCCCTCCTTGATGCATGTTTACAGGTCGTTTTGGCAACCTTACCTGATGATGATCGGGAAGGCGTATACGTTCCGTTTGCTATAGATTCCCTGCGCGTTCATTACCATGATGGAATGTACAATGGAGTCACGCCCAACTGCGATCGAATTCCGGAAAAGATGGCGAACGGCCGTGCAGTGATGTTCTCCTTTTGGACGGTTCTGGAAATGTAATGATTGAAATTATTGGCCTGCACCTGAGACGCGTTACCCGGGAGACTTTATTTCCGGAAGACAGGGCTGACCTATCCCAATGGCTTTATCAGGTCCAGTGGAAATCAACACCTCCTCGCGGTATTTTGACGACATCCCGAGCAACCGACTTTTTTCCGGTACTTTCTCAAATTGCCGACCAGATGAAATCGGATTTTGAACAATTGGCCAATGAATATCATTTAAGCATTTACCAAGCAGATTGCTCCCGAATTTGACGCGTCTGTGTACGTCTTATATTGTAAATGCTTTCATGAAACTGGGTCTTAATTTTCAATCTGACAGGTACTTTACGGTGGAATCTGTTATTGACGAACTGAAAATACTTGCCAAACATCGTCAGCTTGTGTGCCGTTTTCTGGAAATCCTCGAAGAAGACGGCATCGTTGAGAAAAAAGATTCGTGCTGGGCGGTGGTTTGTCCCCCTTGAAAAGAATGATTCTGAGCACTTGTTTACCCGCCTTCTAGACCACTATCCTGCGTGCCGCAATGAACTTGCATATATAGCTCAAACCGGTCCCAATCTCGCGGAAGCACTTACGGGGGATGCCGACCCTCTGCGCATGTTATTCCCCGAGGGAGACATGACGTCTTCAGCCAAACTGTACCAGGAGTCCACTTTTGCTCTGGTTTTTAACACGCTTATTCAAAAATCGGTATCCGAGGTGGCCAGGGCGGTTCCTAACGGCCGCAAGATTCGCATTCTTGAAATCGGGCGGGAACAGGCGGAACAACATCGTTTGTATCTGCCTCACCTGGATGCGTTGCAGACTGAATACTTCTACACCGATATCACTCCATTGTTTTTGCGGAGAGCTTCGGAAAGGTTTCAAAACTATTCTTTTCTTCAATTTGCGGCGCTGGATATCGAAAAGGATCCTGAGCCCCAAGGTTTTGCGAAGGCAAGTTTTGATCTGATCATCGCCGCGAATGTAGTTCACGCTGTATGCGATCTGAAGGATTCTCTCAAATATATCCGTCGACCTTCTGTCTCCAGGGGGCCTCCTCATCACGTTAGAGGCAACCGGAGCTCAGCGTTTTGCTGATCTCACTGTTGGCTTGCTTCCAGGATGGTGGCGTTTTGCAGACCATGATCTTCGCCCCACTTACCCCCTCCTTTCGGAAAGCCGGTGGCGGGATCTGTTGTTTGAAACAGGATTTCCGGATGTAGTCTCCATCCCTGAATCTTGCCCCGGCCAGGGGGATCTTTCGCAACAAACTGTGATTTTCGCATCCGCGCCAAAGATTAGCCTCAGAGCCAATTTTGATTAAGCCAACGGTGGGGAAAGAACACCGATGGCTTATATTTGCTGACGTAAACGGTGTCGGACATGAATTGCAGAGTCTGATCCGAACCCTGGGCGAAAGGTGTGATATAGTTGTGCCTGGTAAGGGATTCGGTTTAGTAGACGACAGTTATTACCAAATAGACCCAAATAGCCCTGATGACTATAAGCGTCTCATATCTCAGACAGCATCCGCCGAAAAGGGACCCTATACCGAGGTTATCCATATGTGGGCTATAGGAACGGGTGAAACGGATGATACGGGGCCAGGCCTGTTAGAACGCGACTTTATTCAGGGTTGTGGCACTTTACTGTATTTGGTTCAGGCTTTGGAAAGCTCGGGCATATCCCGATTGCCCAGGCTGTGGGTTATAACACGAGGAGCTCAAACTGTTGGCTTGGGTCTTCAGTCCCCGGTTTTAGCGCAGTCACCGATTTGGGGATTGGCCAAGGTGGTTGCCCTGGAACATCCGGAGCTCCGCTGTTCATGTGTGGATTTAGACCCTTCTGATCCATCTATCGATATTCGAGAACTCTTTCAGGAAATACGTTCAGGTGATCAAGAAAATCAGATAGCTATTCGACAAGATGCACGTTATGTGGCTAGGCTGGTTCGTTCAGACATTTTCAATTCTCCAGGTATTAGCCTATCTCAGGACCAGAACCTCCCGCCGATGAAGGCAGAGCTCCTGACCCCCGGCATTCTGGATACTCTGAAAATTAAGCCTGCTAGCAGGAGACAACCCGGCCCCGGAGAAGTAGAAATTCGAATTGTTTGTACAGGCTTAAATTTCTTGGATGTCCTTACAGCCCTGGACTTAGCTCCATTGGAATCTCGGTCGCTGGGACACGAGTGTGCCGGAAGAATCGCATCTGTTGGAAAGGGTGTAAAACATTTGTATATTGGCGATCCAGTTGTCGCAATTGCTCCTGACTGTTTTAGCACGTATGCGACGGTTTCCGAAGCTCTTGTTTTTCCAATACCGAGCAAGATGCATTTTAGAGATGCTGCGACGATACCGGTGGCTTTTCTGACGGCCAAATATGCGTTACATAATTTGGCCCGATTGTCATCTGGTGAAAGTATCCTAATCCATGCCGCAACGGGTGGTGTTGGATTGGCAGCAGTTCAATTGGCTCAGCGGGCGGGGGCAGAGATATTTGCTACCGCAGGAAGTCCTGAGAAAAGGGCATTCCTTCGATCCATGGGAATAAACCATGTGATGGATTCACGTTCTCTGGATTTTGCAGAAGAAATAATGGCGGTAACGAACGGGAGAGGGGTCGATGTGGTCCTGAATTCTCTGGCGGGTGACTTCATTCCAAAAAGTCTTTCAGTACTGCAATCTCAGGGCCGGTTTTTGGAAATTGGCAAGACCAATATCTATGACGAAAAACAAGTCGCCTGTCTTAAGCCTCAGGCGTCCTATTTTACCTTTGATCTAATGACTGTTTTGGAAAAAGATGCATCACTGGGTGCTGGAATGATGGCCGAACTAACGAAGGCCTTTGAATCCGGCGTGTTAAGACCTTTACCTGTAACAGTATTTTCCTTTGATGAAGTTGACAAAGCCTTTAGATATCATGGCGCTTGCAAAGCATATCGGCAAAGTCGTAGTTTCCCAGCAGGAAGACATTTTGTCGACTGAAAAACATAATACTCAGGAAACCGGGGCGCTTGATTCAAATGCGACATATTTAATTACGGGGGGGTTGGGCGGCCTGGGGCTCTTGACATCACAATGGATGATGGAGAGGGGGGTGCGATATTTGGCGCTGATCGGCCGCAGTGAACCTTCAGCCTACGCAAAAGTCGTTGTTGATCGTTTAGCGGAACAGGGCGTCAAGGTGGAGACACTGCAGGCAGATGTTGCTGATCGGGAAAGCCTTACTAAGGCCCTGAAAAGTATTGAACAATCCATGCCGCCCATAAAGGGTGTTATTCACGCAGCCGGCATGCTTGACGATGGTGTCCTGCTTCAGCAAAACTGGGCTCGCTTTATGACGGTATTTGGCGCAAAGGTATTTGGCTCCTGGAATATCCATGAACTCACGAAACACCTGCCATTGGATTTTTTTATATCGTATTCAACAATAGCTTCCGTCTTGGGATCGGCAGGCCAAAGCAATCATGCAGCAGCGAATGCTTTTCTGGATGCTTTGATGTATCATCGAAGAGCCCATCGTTTGCCTGGTCTGAGCATTAACTGGGGAGCTTGGGGGAAGATTGGCGCAGCAGTTGATCACGATGTAATTGAGCGGCTCGCCGCTAAGGGCATCGGCGCCATTGGGCCGTCAGAGGGGATGGAAGTTTTTGAACGCTTGCTCCAGTCGTCCTGCTCACATCCGATCTCGGGACCGGCTCAAATTGTGGTGCTTCCCGTAATATGGCAAAAGTATGTGCGGCAATTCACCTTCAAAGAAACACCACCGTTATTGTCCGCGCTGATTTGTGAACCTGAGAAGTTCGAAAGCGTTCCTTATCGATTGGAGCAGAATCCTGATGTTCCGATGAGGTTGGAGAAAGCAGACCCGAAAAAGAAGATGGAAATACTGCGAAGTTATGTTCGGGATCAGGTAGCCAAGAATCTTGGGATAGATGACTCACAAGCGATCGACTGCTGTCAGGTACTGAGTGAGTTAGGAGTTGATTCTCTGATGGCTGTCGAGCTGAGAACTCGACTCGGCTCAGGTCTGGGTCTAAAACACTCCCTGCCCGCGACATTGTTGTTCGACTATCCAACCATTGAGGCGGTTGCTCATTTCTTGGCTAAGGACGTGTTTTTAATTGATATGGAGCCTTTATCCCCTAAAAAGACTCCCCAGGATGATGAATACACTCAGCAGTTGAATGACATTGAGGGGCTTTCTGATGACGAAGCAGAAGCATTACTGCTCGAAGAACTGTCATTCAAGGGCAAAGGGAATTAAGATGAGTGAGACTATTCAGCGTATAGAAAAGCTGTCCGCATTAAAGCGTGCGTTGCTTGAGATTCGCCAATTGCGGTCGAAACTCACTGATTCCGAAGGATTTAAGACCGAGCCAATTGTCATATTAGGGTATGGGTTCCGATTTCCTGGGAATTGTTGCGATCCTGAGATTTTCTGGCAATTCTTGCATGCTGGTGAGAACGCAGTGAATGAGGTACCGCCTGACAGGTGGGATATCGAAGCCTACTATGATCCAGACCCAAATGCACCGGGTAAGATGTCGACGCGATGGGGCGGATTCGTCGAGCATATTAACCATTTTGATCCTATGTTCTTTGGTATTTCCCCCAGAGAAGCGATGATGATGGACCCTCAGCAGAGATTGCTGTTAGAGGTAAGCTGGGAAGCGTTAGAAAATGCAGGACAGGCCGTCGATACGCTTGCGGGAAGCCAGACGGGAGTTTTCGTGGGGATTGGTACCCAAGACTATAACCAAATCAGAACCAAAACTGGTAGCCTGGAATCCATTGATGCTTATCTGACAGTCGGAAGCGCATCTCACAGCGTGGCCTCAGGCCGGCTGTCCTATGTGCTTGGTTTGCATGGCCCGAGTGTGTCATTAGACACCGCATGCTCCTCCTCACTTGTGGCAGTGCATTTGGCTTGCCAGAGTTTGCGCAACAGAGAGTGTAGCATGGCCTTGGCCGGCGGAGTTAATGTTATCCTGTCACCGGAAAATACGATCAGTCTGTCAAAGGCTGGCGTACTTTCGCCCGACGGTCGCTGTAAAACCTTTGATGCGGCCGCCGACGGTTTTGTTCGCAGTGAAGGCTGCGGTGTCGTTGTGCTCAAGCGCCTGTCGGATGCGCTCTCCGACGGGGACCGGATACTGGCTTTGATTCGGGGCTCCGCCGTCAATCAGGACGGGCGCAGCAACGGATTGACGGCGCCAAATGGTCCATCGCAAGAAGAAGTCATCAGGGAAGCCCTGTCCCGGTCCGGTGTTGAGCCTTCACAGGTGAGCTATGTGGAGGCTCATGGGACCGGCACATCTTTGGGCGATCCCATTGAAGTGCAGGCAATCGGTGCGGTTTTATGCAAAGGCAGGGCCAAGGAGGAGCCGTTGATTATTGGTTCCTTGAAGACGAACATCGGGCACTTAGAGGCTGCAGCCGGTATTGCCGGTTTGATCAAAACGGTCCTGTGTCTGGAGCACAAGCAGATTCCACCTCATTTACATTTCAAAGAGCCCAATCCGCACATTGCATGGGATGAACTTGCAGTAAAAGTGCCCACTGAGCTTACCCCCTGGGAACCGTCGAGTGGAAGGCGCATCGCCGGTGTAAGCGCCTTTGGTTTTAGCGGTACCAATGCGCATGTCATTCTGGAGGAAGCGCCTGCACCCGTGTCAAAGCCGGCAGGCGTAGAACGCCCACTTCACTTACTGACGTTATCGGCCAAGAGCTCAGAGGCGTTGGAAGCGTTGGCCGAGCGCTATGGGCGTCATATGAAGGCGCATCCTTCTCAATCCCTATCGGATGTTTGCTTTACGGCCAATGCCGGACGGGCGCATTTCAATCATCGATTGGCGGTGATATGTGATGAGTCGTCCCGAATTGAGGAGAAGTTGTTGGGATTTAGAGGTACGGATTCTTCGGTTGACATACTGAGCAACCACGTCAAGGGCACGGACCGTGTGCGGGTAGCATTTCTATTTACCGGCCAAGGCTCCCAGTATGTGAACATGGGGCGTGAACTTTATGAAACGCAGCCCACGTTTCGCCGTACACTTGATCGTTGTGCAGCGCTCTTGGAAGGTCAATTAGACATACCGTTGCTGTCGGTGCTTTATCCGGAGTCAGATCATACACCGGTTTTAGATGAGACGGCCTACACTCAACCCGTGCTGTTCGCTCTGGAATATTCTCTGGCTGAACTGTGGCGTTCGTGGGGGATAGAGCCATCGGTGGTGATGGGTCATAGCGTGGGTGAATATGTGGCAGCTTGTGTCGCTGGGGTGTTCAGCCTGGAGGACGGTATAAGGCTGATATCAGCGCGCGGAAGGCTGATGCAGGCGCTTCCTGGCGGAGGCCGGATGGTGGCTGTATTTGCCGATGAGGCGCGTGTTCTTCGAGCCATTGCGCCTTATCGGAAGACGGTTTCTCTTGCCTGTGTCAATGGTCCAAACAACATCGTGATCTCAGGAGTTGGGTCTGATATTGAGGCAGTTCTCAAAGAGTTTGAGACCGAGGGCATCGCGTTTACACCCCTGACTGTTTCCCACGCATTTCATTCACCACTGATGGAACCCATGTTGTCGGCATTTGAATCCGAGTGCGAGAAGGTAAGTTATTCTCCGCCGCAAATAGGTTTGATATCGAATGTGACGGGAGCACTGGCTGGGGAGGATAGACTGTGCCATGCGGAGTATTGGCGTCGTCATGTACGTGAGCCGGTGCAGTTTACCCGATCGATGGCGACGCTTTGGGAACAAGGGGTATCGCTGTTTGTCGAAATAGGCCCGCACCCGGTGCTGCTGGGGATGGGACAGCGATGTGTGCCGGAGCAAAAAGGCCAATGGCTACCATCGCTTCGCCGCGGGTGGTCCGATTGGCGACAAATGATGGAAAGTCTGGCCACCTTGTATGTGGAAGGGGTAAGTGTTGACTGGCCAGGCTTTGACCGAGATTATCCGCGCAGTCGTGTTGCCCTGCCAAATTACGCGTGGGATAATAAAGCATACTGGATGGAGGATACGGTCGAGGGATTTGAAGAGGAGAAGAATGGTGAACTGCGAATTTGGGAATCGATTGTGGAGAAGGCGCGCCAGCAGTCTATGCAGGCGCCACTGGATCTGAACCCAGATAAGTACCCGATCAGATGGCTTCACCTGGATCGTATGGCCATCGCCTACATTGTAAGTGCTTTCAAGAAGTTAGGGGCATATAGTGACGCCGGGGAGAGATACTCGGTAGATGCGTTGCAACAAAAATGCAATTTGTTACCATCCTACCGGGGCCTTATTCGCAAATGGTTAGAGAGGCTGTGTGATGAGGGGTTGATTCATAAAAGTAACGATGAATTTGTCAGTATAGATGCAACTTCAAATGAACCCATAGAATCCCTTAAGCGAGAAGCCACAGAGTTGTTTACGGATACCTTACCATTAATCAAATATTTTGAATTTTGCGGAGAGAGGCTTTCAGAAATAATAACGGGAAAGGAGAGTCCATTAGAAACTTTGTTCCCTGACGGGAGCCTTAATACCACGGAGTTTCTTTATAAAGACTGGGCTGTGGCGCGATATTTCAATAGTATTTGTAAATCTGTTGCTGAATCTCTCGTCAAAACAGCGGCTACGGGAAAGAGATTGAGAATTTTAGAAATCGGTGCTGGGACAGGAGGGACTACTTCAGCAGTACTCCCGGTCCTTTCTGGGAAGAACACGGACTATTGTTTTACGGACGTATCAGATCTATTCCTCACCCAAGCAGGACAAAAATTTGCCTCTTTTCCTTTCGTAGACTATATGTTGTTGGACATCGAAAGAAATCCAAGCGAGCAGGGAATCCGGTTGCAGACATTCGACATGATTGTTGCTGCAAATGTTTTGCATGCGACGCGTAATTTAAGAGAGTCGTTAGAGCATGCGCTATCACTGGTAGCCCCCGGTGGCCTCCTGTTGCTGTGGGAAATAACAACTCATCCATTTTGGTTTGACATAACAACGGGTTTAATTGAAGGGTGGCAGCGGTTTAATGATGGTTTGCGAAAAGATAATCCGCTCTTAACAGTGAAACAATGGGAAGAATTGCTTATTGCAAGTGGGTTAAGAGAGGTTGCGATTTTTCCGGAACCCGACTCACTGGCCAGCGTTCTTGGCCAGCATATAATAGTTGCCCGAAAACCAGATTCCTCTATAGTTGATCGGGTCACGGAGTCTCAAACACATAGGATTGAAACTGTTGAGCATAAATATCATCCGTTAACAGACGGGGAGAAGGCAAATCAGTCTTCCAATAGCGCCGAGGAATTTCAGGCAGAACTGACGGGTCTTCCTTCAAACGAACGGCGGGAAGCCCTTATTACTTTTGTCAGAGAGCACGTGGGCAAAATTTTAAGGCTTGACCCGCCACTGCTTGGTCGGAAAGACCGCTTGATGGATGTGGGGCTTGATTCGCTCATGGCGGTAGAACTGAGAACCACGCTACGCGAGGGGCTAGGCCTGAATCAGAGGCTGCCCGCAACAATAGCATTTGATTATCCCACGATAGAAGCAATTGCCGATTACCTTGCATTGCAGATTTTCGGATTGAATGATCCGAGCGGTCGCCCATTGGATGCGCCCGGGTATAACGATGAATCAACGAATAAGCTCTCTGACCAGTTGGAACATCTGACAGACGACGAAGTAGAAAAATTGCTGTTAGAAAAGCTGGATCATATTTGATAGAGGATGTACGAGATGGAAATGGAAAGAGATAGTACTCGATTATCGCCATTAAAACGTGCGTACCTTGCTATAGACGAATTACAAAGTAAGCTCGAAATCTATCAGCGGCATGTATCCGAGCCCATCGCTGTTATTGGTATGGGTTGTCGTTTTCCTGGAGATGGTTCTAATCACGAAAAATTCTGGCAACTCTTGCATAATGGCGTTGATGCAACCAGGGATTTCCCGGATGATCGATTTGATGTGGACGAGTGCCACGATCCCGGTATCGATTATCCCCGACGTGGTTCGTTTGTCGATGAAATAGACCAATTTGATCCGCAATTTTTTGGGATTGCTCCACGCGAAGCATTACGCATTGATCCTCAGCAACGATTTGCTTTTGGAAGTAAGCTGGGAAGCTATAGAAAACGCCGGACTAGACACTAGTAAGCTGTATGGTAGCCACACAGGGGTGTATGTTGCGGTATGCAGCAACGACTATTTACTTCTACAGGTGAAACAAAAAGATCCCACCAGTTTTGATGGTTACTATGCCACAGGAATTGCGCAGAGCATCGCATCTGGACGATTATCCTATGTTTTAGGTTTAAAAGGTCCTAGCATTACATTAGACACTGCATGCTCCTCCTCACTTGTGGCAGTGCATCTGGCTTGCCAGAGTCTGCGCAACAGAGAGTGTAGCATGGCCTTGGCCGGCGGCAGTAACACAATTCTCTCGTATGAGAATTTCCTCAGCTTCTATAGAATGGGAATCCTAAGTGCTGACGGTCACTGTAAAACCTTTGATGCGGCCGCCGACGGTTTTGTGAGAGGTGAAGGCTGCGGTGTCGTTGTACTCAAGCGCCTGTCGGATGCGCTCTCCGACGGGGACCGGATACTGGCTTTGATCCGGGGCTCCGCCGTCAATCAGGACGGCGCCAGCAGCGGATTGACGGCGCCAAATGGACCTTCACAAGAAGAAGTCATCAGGGAAGCCCTGTCCCGGTCCGGTGTTGAGCCTTCACAGGTGAGCTATGTGGAGGCTCATGGGACCGGCACATCTTTGGGAGATCCCATTGAAGTGCAGGCAATCGGTGCGGTTTTATGCAAAGGCAGGGCCAAGGAGGAGCCGTTGATTATTGGTTCCTTGAAGACGAACATCGGGCACTTAGAGGCTGCAGCCGGTATTGCCGGTTTGATCAAAACGGTCCTGTGTCTGGAGCACAAGCAGATTCCACCTCATTTACATTTCAAAGAGCCCAATCCGCACATTGCATGGGATGACACTTGCAGTAAAAGTGCCCACTGAGCTTACCCCCTGGGAACCGTCGAGTGGAAGGCGCATCGCCGGTGTAAGCGCCTTTGGTTTTAGCGGTACCAATGCGCATGTCATACTGGAGGAAGCGCCTGCACCCGTGTCAAAGCCGGCAGGCGTAGAACGCCCACTTCACTTACTGACGTTATCGGCCAAGAGCTCAGAGGCGTTGGAAGCGTTGGCCGAGCGCTATGGGCATCATATGAAGGCGCATCCTTCTCAATCCCTATCGGATGTTTGCTTTACGGCCAATGCGGGACGGGCGCATTTCAATCATCGATTGGCGGTGATATGTGATGAGTCGTCCCGAATTGAGGAGAAGTTGTTGGGATTTAGAGGTACGGATTCTTCGGTTGACATACTGAGCAACCACGTCAAGGGCACGGACCGTGTGCGGGTAGCATTTCTATTTACCGGCCAGGGTTCCCAGTATGTGAACATGGGGCGTGAACTTTATGAAACGCAGCCCACGTTTCGCCGTACACTTGATCGTTGTGCAGCGCTCTTGGAAGGTCAATTAGACATACCGTTGCTGTCGGTGCTTTATCCGGAGTCGGATCATACACCGGTTTTAGATGAGACGGCCTACACTCAACCCGTGCTGTTCGCTCTGGAATATTCCCTGGCCGAACTGTGGCGTTCGTGGGGGATAGAGCCATCGGTGGTGATGGGTCATAGCGTGGGTGAATATGTGGCAGCCTGTGTCGCCGGGGTGTTCAGCCTGGAGGACGGTATAAGGCTGATATCAGCGCGCGGAAGGCTGATGCAGGCGCTTCCTGCCGGAGGCCGGATGGTGGCTGTATTTGCCGATGAGGCGCGTGTTGCTTCGAGCCATTGCGCCTTATCGGAAGACGGTTTCCCTTGCCTGTGTCAATGGTCCAAACAACATCGTGATCTCAGGAGTTGGGTCTGATATTGAGGCAGTTCTCAAAGGGTTTGAGACCGAGGGCATCGTGTTTACACCCCTGACTGTTTCCCACGCATTTCATTCACCACTGATGGAACCCATGTTGTCGGCATTTGAATCCGAGTGCGAGAAGGTAAGTTATTCTCCGCCGCAAATAGGTTTGATATCGAATGTGACGGGAGCACTGGCTGGGGAGGATAGACTGTGCCATGCGGAGTATTGGCGTCGTCATGTACGTGAGCCGGTGCAGTTTACCCGATCGATGGCGACGCTTTGGGAACAAGGGGTATCGCTGTTTGTCGAAATAGGCCCGCACCCGGTGCTGCTGGGGATGGGACAGCGATGTGTGCCGGAGCAAAAAGGCCAATGGCTACCATCGCTTCGCCGCGGGTGGTCCGATTGGCGACAAATGATGGAAAGTCTGGCCACCTTGTATGTGGAAGGGGTAAGTGTTGACTGGCCAGGCTTTGACCGAGATTATCCGCGCAGTCGTGTTGCCCTGCCAAATTACGCGTTCCAGAGGGAACGGTATTGGATAAAAGATGCCGACCCCATCTTAGCTGAATATAATGAAGGGTCGATGAAGGGCTATTTGATGAAATCATCGCATTCAATGCTTGGTCAACGTATAAGCGGACCGCTAATCACGTATGAGACGCAATTAAGTTGTAATAAACTTGATTTTCTTGGTCAACATCGGGTTCTTGACACACCAGTCCTTCCAACCTCAGTGTTTTTAGAGATGGTGATCGGAGCCGCTGAAGAAGCTTTTGAGGCTGAAACGGTTCGCATCAAAGACCTCGTCATTCGCGAGCCTCTGTTTCTGCATGCTTCGATACCGCGAAAGGTACAACTGATAGTGATAAAGGAAGATTCAAGAAGTGCTTCATTCAAGTTTTTCAGTTTGGTTGACGAAGATGAGGGCGAGCAACAAGAGTGGCGATTGCAGGCGACCGGCAGGATCGACTTTGTTGAAGTGGGGTTGAGTGCTTCTCGGAGGAAAGATGAGGAAAGTCCGCTCAGAGCTATTCAGACCCGGTGCAACGAGGCATCCGTAGAAGAATTCTATGAGAAGCTGAATGCCGAAGGCCTGAGACTTAAAAAAAATTCTCAAGCTATAGATAGGTTATGGCGGGGACAAGGAGAGGTACTAGCCATTATTCGGATTAAGGACAATTGGAAGCAATCTGGCAAAAACGAGTACCTTCGTCCTGCCTTATTAGACTCCTGCCTCCAACTTATGGATACAGTGCTTGATGACCATGGAATAGATGAAAACTACATATTGAACCAGGTGTCATGTTTTACCTTACATTGTCAACCCGGCCCCAAAATATGGTGTCATGCCAGGCTTAAAGATCGCTTCAATAGTAGTGCCCACGCGATAATCGCAGACATTGATTTGTTCGATGAGCAAGGTTACAGAGTCGCAAGTTTCGAGGGCGTTCATTTAGTCCGCTTAACACCAGAGCACATGCGACACTTTAAAACTGCCCAATTTACCGACTGGCTTTATGAGATTCAATGGAGTCTAAAAAGGCAAGAAGCAGAGGACGTTAGTGATGACGCGGATATCACGGACCTTTCTGAATTCGTTCATTTGAAAAATGCAAAGATAGTAGATTTATACCATGAGCATGGCCTTGGATTGTATGATGATTTTCTCCCAGAGCTCGACGCACTGTCAGTTTCATACATTCTTAAGGCGATGTCAGAGCTCGGTTGGAATTGCCTTCCACAACAATGCTTTACAACCGTAGGACTTGCACAGAAGTTGGGAGTACTCGAAAAGTATTACTTACTATTTGGCCGATTGCTGGAAATTTTGTCGGAAGATGGCATTCTGAAGAAAGTTGATCAGGGTTGGGAAGTGATACAGATTCCTATGATCCTTAACCCGCAGGCGCAGTGGGAAAAACTTGTTTCGGTTTACCAGGAAGGAACGGCAGAGCTGACCCTGATAGGTCGTTGTGGAATGCAGCTTGCCTCAGTGTTGAAGGGGGAATGTGACCCCCTGGATCTTCTCTTTCCCGGGGGAGACTTATCGGATGCCGAAAATCTGTATGAGCTGTCGCCATTTGCCCGGGCTTATAATTCCCTGATACGGGATGTAGTGAAAGGTGTTATTGACTCATTGCAGAGTCACCGGATGATAAGGTGTTGGAAATTGGTGCCGGTACCGGCGGGACAACCGCTACATTTTACCGGAACTTCCCGAGGCACGCACCGAGTATGTATTCACCGATGTTTCGCAGTTATTTATCAACAGGGCCAAGGAGAAGTTTAGAAAGTACCCTTTTGTTCGCTATAAGGTCCTCGATATAGAGATTGATCCCGCGTCGCAAGGCTTCTCACAAGACGAATATGATCTCATCATTGCCGCCAACGTTTTGCATGCGACCAGCGATTTGCGCCGGACGTTGAAAAACATAGAAAACTTTTAGACGTTCAAGGATTACTGATATTGCAGGAGGGAACGGCCCCTCAACGTTTTGGTGACCTGACCGTCGGGATGACAGAAGGATGGTGGAATTTCAAAGATCGTGAAATACGGCCATCTTATCCATTGATGTCCAGGGACAAGTGGAGGTATTTGCTTTCGCAATCGGGATTCAATGATGTGGCCATGATCCCGGAAAACGAGAATCTTAAGGGGGTTCTCTCCAATCATGCGTTAATCCTCGCAAGGGAGCCCATAAAATCCATCTCCGCCCAAAAGAATGGATCAATTCGGTGTGCCGCAGACCAGCCTGGAAAATACATCATTCTTAACGATGATGGCAACTTTGGGAACCGATTGTCGATGTCTCTTGAAGGAACTGGAGACGTTTGCGTACTTGTGTCCGCGGGCAATTCCTATAAGCGCGTCGACAAACGTACTTATGAAATAAATATTGAGCAGCCTGATCACTATCAACGGCTTCTGACTGAGGTCCTGCGCGCTGACTCACTCCCTCTCAAAGGGGTACTACATCTCAGAGCGTTAAATCGGCCTGAATGTGAAGAGGATAATTTTAATTCTTCAGGCTGGGCCTCATATAGGTTGTATGACTTTGATTTACGCAGCACAATCAATACTAAAAGCTGAAAGCTCAAAGCTACCCCGGCTTTGGATAGTGACACGGGGGGCGCAACCTGTTGAGCGGAACCCATCCTTTTTATCGATCGAACAGGCGCCATTATGGGGTCTTGGCAGAGTATTTGCGCTGGAACACCCGGAATTATGGGGTGGATTGATAGATCCTGGACCCTAAATCTTCTGAAAACGAAATCAACCAGCTATCTAAGGCTATTAGAGGGCATAGTCAAGAGGATCAAATAGCATTTCGAAATAATGAATGTTTTGTCGCAAGGTTGCGTAAATTGAATCAAATCGGATAACCCGGAAGAGAAACCGCTCATAAGAGCCGACGGCTCTTATTTGATAACAGGGGGCTTGGGAGACTTGGGGCCCAGGGTAGCTCAATGGCTGGTTGCACATGGAGCAAAGCAAATCGTTGTAACCAGTAGATCGCCGGTTCCTAATCCTTCAACCGATGTGAAAGAAGGTGGGGGGGACATCTTAACTGATAAACAGCGCAAGGCGATCGAGGTGTTAAACAATCTCAACGCATCCGTAAGATTTGTCAGGGCCGACGTGAGCAATAGGGATGAAATGACTTCTTTGCTCGAGGAATTATTTCGGCAGGAAAATCCGTTGCGGGAATTATTCATGCTGCCGGTGTCTCGATGCTGCAACCGATTGAAGAGGTAGATCGAGAGACCCTTGCGAAAAAATATTTCTGCCCAAGGTAATGGGCGCACAAATTCTCCACCAGCTTACGCTGCATAGAACTCTTGATTTCTTAGTCTTTTTTTCGTCAGCAGCTGCGATATGGGGCTCTCAGGGACTTTCCCACTATGCTGCAGCCAATCATTATTTGGACGCGCTCGCATGTTACCGTCGTATTAACAAGCAGCCTGCCCTCAGCATCAACTGGGCAAGATGGGGCACAGCCTCCACGATTTGGAGACCTATTTCTCAAAATTGGCTTGGAAATCATGGACGACGAAGCGGCGCTTGAATACGATGGGATATCTTATGGAATTAGGCGCCAGTCAGGCAACGGTTGCCGCGGTTGACTGGCGCGTCTTTAAACCCATCTACGAGGCCAAGAGAAGGAGACCGCTCTTAGATAACATTTTAGTGAAGCCTTATGAACACAGGACAAAACAGCCAAAAGAAAAAATGAAGCTATTGGAGTTGCTCAAAAATGTGCCTCGAAATGAAATAAAGTCTGTAATTATAAACTATGTTTGCGAAGAAGTTGCCAAGGTGTTAGGGATCGTATCGCCTGAACGGATAAATATTCAAGAGGGATTGTTCGAAATGGGTATGGATTCGCTGATGGCTGTCGATTTGAAAAGGCGCCTTGAAAACTGTGTTGAGCGGAGACTTTCGTCTACTTTGACTTTTGATTATCCGAATGTGGAAGCGCTATCAGACTATCTGGAACGGGACATTCTTTCTATCGCTCAGTCGGAGCCATCCAAGACTGAGGCGCCGGAAGAGCCAGTTGGAATCGACGAAATGATGGCCCGATTTGAAATTCTCTCGGACGAAGAAATCGACAAGCTTTTTGGTGATAAGAGAGAAGTCGATGACCTGATAAGATGAAACATACTATCGAGCGTATCTCCAAGCTGTCACCGAAAAGGATGGCTCTGCTTATAATGGAATTACAGGCCAAGATCGAAAGCATGTCGCAGCCCGGAAGAGATCCGATTGCAGTAATTGGAATGGGATGCAGGTTCCCCGGGGGGAGCAATAATCCTGAAATGTTTTGGCGACAGCTGGAGCGTGGCGAGGATGCCATAACAGAGATCCCCAAAGATCGCTGGGATGTGGATATGTATTACGATCCTGATCCGGAAACGAAAGGAAAAATGTATGCTAGACACGGGGGATTTATAGAAAACGTAGATCTTTTTGATACAAACTTTTTCGGTATTGCACCCAGAGAGGCAGTTAAATTAGAACCTCAACACAGGTTGCTTTTGGAGGTTTGTTGGGAAGCCTTGGAAAACTCAGCCCAAGCCCCGAAAGGACTTGTTGGAAGCCAAACCGGAGTATTTATAGGAATCACAGCCAATGACTACGCACAACTGCTGGATTTCGAGGGCCCTGCGAGTATAGACGCATATCGTTTGACCGGCAACCCACTCAATTTTGCAGCTGGCCGCCTATCATATACCTTCGGTTTTCAAGGCCCTGCAATGGCGGTTGACACGGCATGTTCATCATCCCTCGTAGCAATTCATCTGGCCTGTCAAAGTTTGCGCAATGGTGAGTGTCAAATGGCGATTGCAGGCGGGGTGAATCTAATTCTGTGGCCCGATAATACTATTACAGCATCCAAGGCGCGCATGTTGGCCCGAGATGGGCGGTGTAAAACCTTTGATGAGGCCGCAGATGGCTTTGTTCGATCGGAAGGTTGTGGCATCGTTGTATTGAAACGTTATTCAGATGCACTTGCCAATGGTGATAATATTCTTGCCTTGATCAAGGGATCTGCGGTCAATCAGGATGGTCGCAGTAGCGGCCTTACGGTTCCAAATGGGTTAGCCCAGCAAAGAGTTATTCTTGAGGCACTCAGTCGGGCCGGCGTATCTCCTGATCAAGTGAGTTATGTGGAGACGCATGGCACAGGAACCTCTCTGGGAGATCCGATTGAGGTACGGGCCTTGGGGGAAGCGCTATGTGGGAAACGCCCAAAGGACACACCCCTTATAATTGGCTCGGTGAAAACCAATATCGGCCACACGGAATCTTCCGCAGGCATAGCGTCGTTAATCAAAGTGGTACTCTCTCTCATCCATCACAAAATCCCTCCTCATATCAACTTTCATACCCCTAGCCGGTATATCGGGTGGGATGAACTGGCGATAAAGGTACCCACCGAGCTTACGGCCTGGGAGCCGTCGAGCGGCAATCATCGCATTGCCGGCGTGAGTGCTTTTGGCGGCAGCGGTACAAATGCTCACGTCATCCTGGAAGAGGCGCCGACCCCTTTGTCAAAAAATGCAGGCGTAGAACGCCCGTTTCACTTGCTAGCGCTATCAGCCAAGAATACCAAGGCCATTGTCGAATTGATCGAGCGCTATGTTTGTTATTTCGATGAGCATCCTTCTGTACCATTATCGGATGTTTGTTTTTCGGCTAATGCTGGGCGTTCACATTTTAACTATCGACTTGCTGTTGTTGGAGAAGCGTCGAGCGACTTAGGGATCGACTCTCCTCTCATCTTTCCGAAGAGTTCGCAATGAATTCATACCAGGATAAAGCGTTGAACACACGACAGCATAAAATAGCGTTCCTGTTTACCGGTCAGGGGTCGCAGTATGTGGGAATGGGGCGTGAGCTTTATGAAACGCAGCCGCTATATCGGCGCGAATTGGAGCGCTGTGAGGGGCTGTTAAGACCCTATTTAGACGTACCTTTATTGGATGTTTTATATGGAGCTCATGGTGATTTATTAGATCAGACTGCTTACACGCAACCAGTGTTGTTCTCTATCGAGTATGCGCTTGCGCAATTATGGCGTTCGTGGGGTATTCATCCATCGGTCGTGATGGTTACAGTGTGGGAGAGTATACAGCCGCATGTTTAGCCGGGGTGTTCAGTTTGGAAGACGGCTTGAAGCTGATAAGTGAGCGAGGCCAATTGATGCAGCGTTTGCCGCTCGGTGGTAAGATGGCAGTTGCTTTCGCCGATGAGAAACGTGTCGAGGCAGCGATCGCGCCATACCGCGATTCAGTTTCCATCGCAGCGCTCAACGGTCCGGAAAACACGGTGATATCAGGGGCCGGGGAAATCATTGAGATACTGATAAAGGAGCTCCAGGTCGTGGGGATTAGCACCCAGCGTCTCAAGGTCTCTCATGCTTTTCATTCGCCGCTCATGGACCCCATGCTTGAGACCTTTGAGAAAACGGCAGCGGGGCTGAAACTATCGCCCGGGAGAAATAGGGCTGATTTCAAACATGACCGGGGAGCTCGTAAAACAGAGAAAATCTATTTTGAATGCAGCATACTGGCGACGGCACGTTCGTTCGCCTGTACAGTTCGCCAAGTCCATGGGAACACTGGTCCGGCAGGGTTATAATATTTTTGTAGAGATTGGCCCAAGCGCGACGCTTTTAGGGATGGGTAAGGATGTCTACCTGACCAGAATTCTGGACTCTTGTTGCCCTCGATGAGAATAAGGAAGCAACTGGCAACAGTTGCTTGATAGCCTTGGGGCGCTTTACACTCATGGGGCGGATATTAACTGGTCTCAATTCGACCAAGACTACCTACGGCGCCGATTGCCTCTTCCCACTTACCCCTTTCAACGGAAACGATATTGGATCGAGGCAGACCCTGCGTCCGGAAGCTCTAACAAAGAACTCATTTTCTATGTCGCAGGTCCGCAGGACTGAGGTCCATCCGTTGTTAGGCCGACGGCTACACTCCTCGGAATCGAAGGATATTGTTTTCCAAGTACAGATCGATCAGGATCGGCTGCCTTTTCTGCAAGACCACAGAGTGTTTGGAGCAGTGATCTTTCCATTGGCAGCTTACATTGAGATAGCTTTGGCCGGCGCAATTGACGTTCTTGGTGCTGGAATCTGTGTTTTGGAAAACTTGGTCGTAGGTGAATCACTTGTCCTTTCTGACGGGCAACCGCGGACTTTGCAGTCGATCTTTTGCCTGGGAGAGACAGCACTGCTCATATACAAATTGTGAGCCTTGAGCTTGATGCAGATAACGAAACGACATATCGGAGACTATTGGTTACAGGCACAATTCGTATTGTGGACCCGGCTACGGATAGTTCAACATTGAAGTCTATTTCTACGAAGGACGTTCAGGCCCGATGCCGGGGAGATCTGGCGTTGATTACTATCAGTGGTGTAAGGCCTATGGGTTCCACTTCGGAAAGACTTTTCAAGGGATTGAGAGTCTGTGGCGGCGCGATGGTGAGGCGTTGGGGAAGATTCTACTTTCCGGTAAATCACCGGCCCAGGGGACGACTTATTATTTCCCTCCCACGATGCTTGATGCCTGCCTTCAGACTTTTGGGGCGACTTTATTTAGTAATACGATGCGGGAATCCGAGGAGAAAACCTATCTACCGATTGGCATTGAACGTTTTCAGCTCAAGGTTTCTCCTATCACGTCTCTTTGAGCTATGCCGTTCTTCCTTCCGCGAGTAACGACAAGGGTGGAGATTGGTTGATGGGAAATATTGATATATTCGATGAGACCGGAAACATGGTGGCTGAGGTGGTTGGCCTACACCTTAAGCGGGTGGAAGGCATTGCCATGCGTCACTCGATACCGCAGCGTTTGGATGACTGGTTCTACGAACTGGAATGGCAACCGGTGGGCCGAAGGAGGCCGACCGCATCGGTTGTTTACCTGTGCTGTCTGGGCTCTCCTGAACGAATCGCCAGGTCGAATCCTGGGGTGGAAAGACTGTTCAAACAGCACGGACTGGATTCAGACGATGCAATGTTAGATCAAATCAGTACCCTTTGTGCAAATTATGTAACCAAGGCCTTCCATACATTAGGCTGGGACTTCCGAGTTCACCGCAGACTCTCCGATAATTCTCTGGTTGAGTGGCTGAGCGTTAATGAAAAGTATCGAGAGCTGATGGGCAGGATGCTGGAGATGTTGGAGGAAGACGGCGTACTGACAAAGCTTAATTTGGAGTGGGAAGTGCTCAGAATCCCCGATGTTAAAGAACCGCTACTACATTCGTTTGCGCTTAGAGAACGTTATCCTGCTTGTAAAGCGGAAGTGGAGTTACTCGATAGATGCGGGTCTAAACTGGCAGAGGTGTTGCGAGGAGAGAGTGATCCTTTGCAACTGCTGTTTCCTGGAGGAGATTTAGCTGTTGCAGAGAAAGCGTCTACCAGGATTCTCCTTTCGCAAAGGTATACAACTCACTGGCTAAAAGTGCGTTTGGGATCGCGTTGGAACGGCTCCCTGTAAACCAAAAAATTCGAATCCTTGAGATTCGGGCAGGAACAGGTGGGACGACATCGGCTATCCTGCCGGAACTCACGGAGAGAGAAGTAGAATATGTCTTCACCGACATATCCAGCCTATTCACATCTCAGGCCGCAGTGAAATTTCACAATTATCCCTTTATTCATTATAGGCTTTTAGATATCGAGCGTGATCCTGAGATTCAAGGGTTTTATCAACATAGTTTCGATGTGATTCTGGCAGCAAACGTATTGCATGCTACGAGTGATTTGCGCCGGACTATGAGCCATGTGAGCCAATTGCTGGCTCCTCAAGGATTGCTAATGATGATTGAGGCAACCCCAAAACAACGTCTTGGCGACTTGACGGTTGGATTGACAGAAGGGTGGTGGAAATTTGCCGATAGAGACCTCCGACCTTCTTATCCTTTACTTGCTCCGAATAAATGGCTTGATTTGCTCAGAGAACGGGATTTGCGGAAGCAGAAGCGATCCCCGAATGTATGGAGAGCAATACGCTTTTGTCGCAGCAGGTTTTGATTGTAGCGCGTGCTCCTGCTTTACAACCTGGCATGGATGGTCGGGTGTTTTCCATTTCTAAGAGTATGTCTCCGGGCAAATGGGTGATTTTTTCTGACGGTGAGGGTTATGGACAAAAACTGGCTGAAATAATTACCGCTCGCGGGGATGATTGTCTGCTGGTTTCTGCGGGCCAGTTCTATCACTGTCTACCGGATGGACATTACCAGATCGAACCAACGCGCTCAGAAGATTACGTGCGCTTGTTTAAGGAAGTTTTGTCAACAGCTGCGCCGGTCGTGAAGGGGATTGTTCATCTTTGGTCTTTAGACGCCATTGTCACAGAGCAGTCGCCAACTGCACAGCTCGAAAGAGCCCAGGTTTTGAGTTGTGGCAGCGTGCTTCATTTGATCCAGGCTTTAACCAAAACCAAAACCCTGAATCCTTTCCGAATGTTCCTGATAACGCGGGGCGCCCAGGCGGTGAACTCAGCACTAACTGAACTTTCAGTGGCCCAGGCTCCGCTTTGGGGGCTCGGACGGGTTGTCGCACTTGAGCACCCCGAGTTACACAGTGTTCTCATTGATCTTGATCCCAACGTTCAAGCGGACGAAATGGAGCATCTTTTTGAAGAACTCAGGTTGCAGGATTCTGAAAATCAAATCGCATTTCGCATAAATAAAAGACATGTAGCCCGCTTGAAGCGAGCTGAATGCAAACCTCTGGACCATAAACAGCCTGCAGCGGGAGCCCAGGAGGTTTGCTTGAAAGCGCTTTTCCGTCCCGATCGTACTTACCTTATCACAGGCGGTCTAGGGGGGCTGGGATTGGAGGTTGCCCGCTGGATGACAGAGAAGAGCGCACGACATTTTATCCTCGTTGGAAGACACGAGCCGACTTCCACCAAAAATGAAGAAATTGAGAGTCTGAAAAGAATGGGTGCAGAGGTAAGGGTTGCTATTGGAGATGTTTCTAAGCGGGAGGACATGGAAAAGATCCTCACGCAGGAATGCTCCTCCCGGTTTCCCCTGAGAGGTATAATACATGCCGCCGGCGTCCTCGATGATGGAGTGCTCCTGCAGCAAACATGGGAGGGTTTTTCAAAGGTAATGGCCGCTAAGGTAAGCGGGGCCTGGAACCTCCACGCCCTCACTCAGAAGATGTCATTGGATTTTTTTGTTCTGTTTTCATCGGGTTCTTCTATCCTTGGATCTCCAGGCCAAGGAAACCATTCAGCGGCTAATGCGTTTTTAGATGCCCTCGCTCACTATAGGCGGAAAAGCGGGTTGCCCGCCGTGAGCATCAATTGGGGGGCTTGGGACGAGGTGGGAGCTGCGGCGAAAGGTAACTTGGGGCAACGCATCATGTCACAGGGGATGAATATTATTCCGATACAGCAGGGATTAAACGCTCTGGAGCGGGTCATGAAATCAGAAGTCGCCCAGGTTGCCGTGATGCCGATACAATGGTCAAGGGTAATGAAACAATTTACAGAATTTAATCAACCACCTGTATTTACAGGCATTTTTGACGATATTCGTCGTCGGGAGAAGATTCAGCAGACAGATCTGTATTCCCCTGACCTGCTCCGGCAAGTAAGGGACGTGCCTGCCGCCAAATGTCGCGGCGTTCTTCTTGGATACGTCAGAGAAGAAACCTTCAAGGTATTAGCGCTTGATCCGTCTTCTGACTTTGTCGATCCACGGCAACCCTTGAGTGAATTGGGACTCGACTCATTAATGGCAGTACAACTCAGAAACACTTTGGGGAAAACTCTAAAGCGTGACCTTCCCGCAACCTTACTTTTTGACTATCCCACTATAGATTCACTTACAGACTTCCTGGCTTATGAAGTGCTCTCATTGAAGTCACCTGAGGAATCGCAGCCCGAGTTACGGGAGGATCGAATCAAGCCGGTTAATGTCTTAGACGACCTTGAAGGTCTTTCTCAAGAAGAAATGGCGGTGTTACTCGCCAAAAAAATAGCAGGAATTGCAGATGGGAGTTTGACTGATGAATAATGAATCAGAACATACCGACTATCGATCTTTAATAAAGGATGCTTATATCTCGCTGGAGAAAATGCAATCCAAACTCAAAAAGCTGGAACGTGTTCAGAGGGAACCCATCGCCATTATCGGCATGGGTTGTAGATTTCCGGGCGGAGCGAATGATCCACAGGCGTACTGGCAGCTTCTGCGTAATGGGGTTAATGCCGTTACAGAGGTTCCAACAGACCGTTGGGATATCAATGCCTACTATGACCCAGATCCGGATGCACCTGGTAAGATGTATTCACGGCATGGCGGATTTATGAATCAGGTGGACAAATTTGACCCCGCGTTCTTCGGCATTTCTCCACGGGAAGCGGAAAGCCTGGATCCCCAACACCGTTTGATTCTGGAAGTGAGTTGGGAAGCTCTCGAGGACGCAGGCCAGGCGCCGGACCAGTTGACTGGTAGCCAAACCGGCGTATTCATGGGGATTTCAACCAGTGACTACTATCAAATTCAGACAAGGTGCGACGACCTTACCAAAATTGGTCCCCACTACGGCTCGGGCATTGCGCATAGCGCTGCGGCAGGCAGATTATCCTATATCCTGGGTCTGATGGGGCCAAGTATGATAGTGGACACAGCCTGTTCGTCGTCACTGGTAGCGGTCTCTTTGGCTTGTCAAAGCCTGCGATCGGGTGAATGCAGCATGGCTCTTGCGGGTGGAGTAAATGTGATGTTGTCACCGGAGCCAACAGTCATCATCTCCAAGGCCCGGATGCTGGCCGTCGATGGCCGTTGCAAGACCTTTGATGCCGCCGCCGACGGCTTTGTAAGGGGGGAAGGCTGCGGTATTGTGTTACTCAAACGTTTGTCCGACGCAATTAAAGACCACGATCGCATCCTCGCGCTCTTGCGGAGTTGTGCGGTGAACCAGGATGGGCGCAGCAGCGGCATGACGGCTCCAAATAGATTGGCTCAAGAGGCGGTGATTCGCGAAGCTTTAGCTAAAGGAGGGGTAGCACCTGATCAAGTGAGCTATATTGAAGCCCACGGCACGGGGACTTCTCTGGGTGATCCAATAGAAGTGTTAGCATTAGCTTCTGTGCTCGGAAAGGGACGTACCAAGGATAATTACCTCAAAATTGGTTCAGTCAAGACCAACATTGGCCACTTAGAGGCGGCATCCGGAATGGCCGGTCTGATAAAGGTGGTGCTCGCATTGCAGCACAAGGAGATTCCACCCCACCTTCACTTCAAAAAACCAAATCCTTATATTCCCTGGGAGGAGCTCTCAGTGGAGGTTCTGACCAAGCTCACGCCCTGGGCAACACCCAACATGTCACGGATAGCTGGGGTGAGTTCCTTTGGATTTAGCGGCACCAATGTCCATGCGGTGCTTGAAGAAGCCCCTCTTGTTGACCACCAGTCGGCCGAAGTAGAACGCTCACAACATCTTCTCACCATATCAGCGAAAAGTGAAACGGCACTTAGGGATCTGACAGGTCGCTACCAGAGCCACTTACTTGACCATCCCGTCTTATCCTTACCAGATGTTTGTTTTACGGCCAATACAGGTAGGGCACACTTCGCCCACAGGCTAGCTATTGTGGCCGAATCACGGGAACAAATTCTAGCTAAAATGGGAGCCTTCGCTGCAGGAAAGGAGTCGGTCGGGACGCTAAGTGGCCAGGTGCAAAACACAGAGTTATTAAAGATAGCCTTTTTGTTTACTGGGCAAGGTGCGCAATACGTGGACATGGGCCGTAAGCTCTATGAAACCCAGCCAACCTTCCGCAAGACATTGGAGCGTTGCAATGAACTCCTACATCCCTATCTTGAGCAATCATTGCTCTCGATGCTCTATCCCGAGCAGGGAGAGCAGTCTTTATTGAATGAGAACGCTTACGGGCAGCCAGCGCTCTTTGCCATCGAGTATGCTCTGGCCGAACTCTGGCGTTCGTGGGGCATTGCGCCGTCGGTTGTAATGGGACATGGTGTCGGTGAATATGTCGCCGCTTGTACGGCCGGTGTTTTCAGTCTGGAGGAAGGCTTGAGGCTCGTAGCAGAGCGCGGTAGACTCATGCAAAGTTTACCTGAAGGGGTAGCGATGGCATCAATCCTTGCAGATGCATCAACGGTGTCTGCGGAGATCAGCTCTTTACCTAATGCGATTTCAATCGCAGCCATCAATAGCCCTGAAGACACGGTTGTTTCGGGATTGGAAGAAGACGTTGAGAAATTGTTGAAGGCGCTCGAACGAAAAGGCATCGGATATATAAAACTGGCTGTTTCGCATGCTTTTCACCCTGGAGTGATGGAGCACGCACTACAGAAGTTCGATAAACTTGCAGCTACTATTCAATATGCCAAACCACAGATTGACGTTGTCTCCAATGTGAGCGGACAATTGGTCAAAGGGGATGAGATCTCCTGCAGCACCCACTGGCATAACCACATGTACGAACCAGTGAGGTACATGCAATCGATGCAGACGCTTTATAATGAAGGCTTCCGATTGTTCCTTGAACTTGGACCTCATCCGATTCTCGCCGGTATGGGTGCCCAATGTTTGAAGGCACAGGATTGTGTTTGGCTGCCCTCGATCCGAAGAGAGTATGATGACTGGGAGCAAATGCTCAACACTCTGGTAGAACTATATGTTCGCGGGGCGAAAGTTGATTGGAAAGGTTTCGATCGAGATTATGCGCGTTTTAGTGTGGGGTTACCAACCTATTCGTTCCAGCGTGAACGATATTGGTTTGAGGAAGCTCAACCTGGAGCCCGAGGAATAGTGGTGACCAGACGGGAGACCGCTACGGCCGGCCCATTGTTGGGCTACAGGTTGCTATCAGCGTTGAAAGAGATTCAATTCGAATCCCAGTTTAGCGCCAAAGAGTTGCCTTTCTTGGAGGATCACAAGATCTATGGTATGACCGTAGTGCCGGCAGCCTGTTACGTGTCGATGATTCTATCGGCTTCGAAAGAAATCTTCGGCGAACGTGTGTGTATTCTGCAGGATGTAAGCTTTCCGCAGCCGCTGACGCTCCCTGAGTATGCACACAAGACCGTGCAGCTAATCCTGACACCCGAGGATAATACGCGGGCCTCCCTCAGCCTCCTAAGCCAACCGGAAGATTCAGAAAAAGAAATGGCTTGGTTGCTGCATGCCTCTGGAAAACTCCAGTCGGAAAAAGTTGATCGTTCTCGCAGACCACATGATCCCGCAATTATAAAAGAAATTCAAGTCCGATATAAGGAGGACCCACTTTATCGAGAGCTATTTTACCGGAAGGCTGCGGACATGGGACTCAAATTGGGTCCAAGCTTCCAGTGGATAGGGAAGGTCTGGCACGGGAATGGAGAAGCTTTGTGTCAATTACATGTGCCGCAAGAAGTCAAGGATGCCGATATATATCAAATGCACCCGGGCCTTATTGATTCCTGCTTTCAACTTATTGGCGCCAGCATACCATCCGTTCAACATGACGCAACTATTTATGTGCCTGTTGGCTTCGAACGCTTGAGGTTTTTTGGTGGCTTACAATCCCGGCTATGGTGCCATGCTCTACTTCATCAAAGTGAGGAGCAAAAAGAGATTTTGACGGCTGATATTCGAATATTTGATGAAGAGGGAGAAGTCATCTTAGACCTTGAAAGTCTGTACCTCAAAAGGGCACCTCGCGAGGCCATGCAAAGGGTCACGCGGAAAACCCCCAGTGATTTGTTATACGAGGTACAATGGGAGATCAAAGAACGTGTAGCGGCTGAGCACGAACTTGAGAGTGACCAATCGGATCGAACAGGTCTCTGGATGATTTTCGCTGACAGAAGCGGCGTAGGGGATGCTCTGGCAGGACTCTTGGAGAAATGCGGAGAAACTTATGTGTTGATCTTTCCCGGCGAAACATATACTGGCGACAATGATGGGCATTACTGGATTAATCCAACTCGCCCCGAAGATTTTAAGCGCCTGTTATACGACGTCTTGGGCACTAATCAGCTACCTTTTCGCCGCATTGTGCATCTATGGGGCCTCAATTCTACCCCGGCGGATGGAACGACCTCGTCCTCCCTAATGGGAGACCAGGCAATGGTTTGTGGCAGCGTGTTGAACATAATAAAAGAGATGTCACAGGTTGAAGGGTTTGACCTGCCCCGGGTGCGACTGGTGACTCGTGGTGCTCAAGCGGTGGCATCGGAGCTCGCTTTGGTGGCAATCGCTCAGGCTCCATTATGGGGGTTAGGGAAGGTGATAGCCCTTGAGCATCCCCAAATGTGGGGAGGTCTGCTAGATTTGGACCCGGACAACCCTGACAAGGAGGTCTCGATGCTGTTGCAAGAGGTTTGGGAACCAAAGGGGGAAGATTATGTTGCATTCCGGATGGGTAGACGATATGTCGCTCGACTGGAGCGCAGCAGGGGCCAGAGAATATCGGGGACTCCTCTTTCCCTGAATCCTGATGGAACTTACCTCATTTCCGGAGGGATGGGTGCTCTAGGAATCGAAGTAGCTCGATGGATGGTTGAAAGAGATGCGCGAAATATAGTTCTGATTGGCCGTACCAAGGCTTCTGCTACCGCCGGTGAAGCTATAAATCAACTGAAAAAGAGTAGCGCTAACGTTGTAGTGATCAATGGAGACGTATCTCAAAGGGAAAATGTTGCCCAGATGCTTTTACAAATATCTCAATCAATGCCACCGTTACGAGGAATTATCCATGCTGCAGGAATAATTGACGACGGGGTTCTGCTGAACCAAACCTGGACACGTTTTGCCAAAGTAATGGCTCCAAAAGTTGAAGGGGCTTGGAATCTACACCTCCTGACCCAGGATATGGGCTTGGATTTTTTTGTTCTCTTTTCCTCAGCCGCTTCGCTATTGGGTTCAGTTGGACAAGGAAATTATGCTTCGGCCAATGCCTTCTTAGATGCCTTGGCGCATTATCGCCGAAAATTGGGCTTGCCGGCCCTGAGCATCAACTGGGGAGCGTGGGGGGAAGTCGGAATGGCAGCCGGTCTGGACGATATTAGCCAACGGCGCATTTCGGACCTTGGCATGAGTTACATAGCACCAAAGGAAGGACTAATGGTAATGGATCAGCTAATTCAACGAAGCAATTCGGATTTGAATACTGGGGCAACCCAGGTTGGTGTTTTACCCATTCATTGGGGTGATGTTTTTCAATTTAGTCCGAAGACAGCGAAAGTTCCCTTTTTGGCTCACATAGCAAATGAACAGGTCGACCTGTCTACTACTATCCGGGCAGAAAAGAGCCTGACCCTGGAATCGATACTTGCCAAGGAGCCAGTCGAACGGCAAATTCTGGTGGAGTTCTATCTTGCCAACCACGTTGCCAAGGAGTTAAAGCTCTCTATTTCAAAGTTGGATTTACGCCAGCCTCTTATGAGCCTTGGATTTGACTCATTGATGGCCCTGACCTTAAAGAACCGGATCGAGTCTGAACTTCACATAGTTATGCCTATAGCAAGTTTTCTCGAGGACCATAGTGTTAAGAAATTAGCAGGTATATTATATGAAAAGATAGATTTAAACTCCAAAAAGGACAATCTCGTAGAAGATGAGAAGTTCGAAGAGGGAGTGATTTGAACCAACCAGAATCACTTTCGATCGTTATAAATACTTCAAATAGAAGTTGGGAAAGAGGGTCGCTTTGACTGTATCTGAACTGTTAGAAGAACTCATCAAGCAAAAGGTGGTATTGTGGCTTGAGGGAAATAATCTGGCGTACCGGGCTCCGAAAGGAGTGCTCACAAAAGAACAACTTCAATGGCTTGGTCAATATAAAGATGAGGTAATGGCTCAAATTCGTGAGCGCGATTCTAAATCAATTCAATACTCCCCTCTTTCCTATGGACAGCGTGCTTTGTGGTTTCAACACCAGATGGCGCCAACTTCCCCGGCTTACAATATTCCCTTTGTTGCTCGGATTGTTTCGCAGGCAAACTGTGAGTTGTTGAAAGGTGTATTCGAAAAATTGATCGATCGCCACCCTATGCTAAGAACAACTTATGATCTCGAAAATGGAACCCCCAGAATGCAAATACACGGGTTCCTTAACCCAATTATTAATCAGCATGATGTTAAAGGAATAAGTGAGGCTGAATTATTCGAAATGGTTTGTCAGAAGAATCGCGAGCCCTTTGATCTGGCGAACGGGCCCCTAATCCGGATTCATCTTTTTGAAAGATCTGTATTCGATCAAATCCTTTTGGTGACTATCCATCATATAGCCTGCGATGGCTGGTCATTGGGAGTCATCCTGAGAGATCTTAAGGCAATTTGTGAGGCTACAGTTAGCGGTGGGACCGTTCAGTTTGCCCCATATCTCTTATCAGTATACAGATTTTGTCAGACAACAGTCTGAGTTCATAGAAAGCGAAGAGGGTGAAGAGCTACTGAATTACTGGAAAAGACAGCTTTCAGGCGAAATTCCAGTCCTAAATTTGCCTTTAGATAATAGGCGACCGGTATCTCCGAAATTTCGATGGCTCAACTTACCCTTTAGTATCGAAAAAGATCTTTACGAGCCTTGAGCGCGTTGGCGAAAAATGAAGCTGTAACAGTATACGGTATTCTATTGTCTGCATTTCAGGTTCTTCTGATGCGCTACGGCAGCCAGGAGGATATTGCTGTTGGCACCCCAACTCTTGGCCGGAATAGCGGAGAACACGAACAAGTGGTGGGACTTTTCATCAACCAGGTGGTGATGCGAGGGAATCTCTCAGGGAACCTTCCTTTCCGCGATTTCTTAAAACAAAATCAACGTGTTATTCTTGGATGCTTTACGGCATCAAGATTACCCCTTCCCATTGCTGGTCGAGAAACTCCAGCCCCGTCGTGAAGCCGGTTATCACCCAATTTTTCAGGTTTTGTTTAATTGATGAAACAGACCACGATCAGCTCAATTGACCGCCTGCTGGATGGGACAGCTTACGAAAATCCATTAGATTTTGGGTTTTTAAAATTAAAGCCATATCCCATTCCCCAACAGGAAGGGCAATTCGATTTGGCCTTGGAAGTGCTCGACAATGGGCAAGCCTTATTGAGTTCCTTTAGGTATAGAACAGATATCTTCCATGTAGACACCATAGCGCGAATGACGGCGCATTTCAGAACACTGCTTGCGAGTATCGTCACAGATCCTGAACAGAGAATATGGGAACTACCCATAGAAGAACGGGCCGAACAAGAAGATTTTATTCTGAGATCCAATCTAAGACCTACGGTTCAGCTGAAATCAGTGTTGGTGGGCCCATTGGGCGAGCAAATCGCTGAGCACGCCCGTAGTACATCGCTAGGATTAGCCGTCGTTGACAAAAATGATTCCTGGACCTATGAGGAGTTGGAGAAGTTGAGTAATCGTCTGGCAGACTATCTTCGTATAAATGGGATCAAAACAGGGGATGTTGTTGCTATTTATGCTCATCGAAGCGCCAGTCTTGTGTTGTCGCTGCTGGGGGTTCTCAAGGCTGGCGCTGCCTTTTTAATTCTTGATTCCCGTTATCCGGTAACCCGTTTGATAAAGATGCTGGAGGAGTCATCTCCCCGTGGTTGGCTTCAAATGGAGGCCGCGGGTCCTGGTTGCCGAGGAATTGGGCACATTTGTAGAGGCTTCCAGATTTCTATGCCGTCTGCAGATTCCCCAATCAAAGAAGGGCCATAGAGGATCTCTTGCAGGGTTGTCTCCGGAACCCCCTCGAGACCAAATCAGTCCCGGACGACACGGCATACATCATATTTACATCGGGCACGACCGGTCAACCGAAGGGTATCATTGGTACACACAGACCTCTTTCACATTTTCTGGAATGGCACTGCAGGGAATTCGACCTCAATGAGATCGGACCGGTTCAGCATGCTGTCCGGTCTTTCCCACGATCCATTGCTGCGGGATATCTTTACCCCTTTATGGCTGGGGGCAACGCTCTGCATTCCTGACCGAGATGAAATATTGATTCCGGACAAGCTTAGAAGCCTGGATGAGAGCCCAGCAGATCACTGTTGCCCATATGACGCCGGCTCTGGGGCAACTTTTGTACGGAGGTCGGAGGGCGAAGTCTAGCGAGTCGGAGAAGCTATCCTGCCTTCGTTATGTTTTCTTTGGCGGAGATGCTTTGACCCGGCGACATGTGGAAAGGATGACGTCAGGTAGCTCCCGAGCGTTGCATGCGTTAATTATTATGGCGCCACGGAAACGCCCCAGGCCATGGGATATCATGTCGTCAACGTCTCATGAAAGAGACCAGTTACGGGAACGCATTCCATTGGGTAAAGGTATTGAGGGGGTTCAGTTGCTTGTTCTCAACCCAGCCCGCAAGTTGGCAGGGATTGGTGAATTAGGGGAGATTTATGTTCGCACCCCATACCTGACCAAGGGATACCTTAAAGATGAGCGCTAACCCATGAGCGTTTTATTCCCAATCCATTTAACAACGTTCCCGAGTGACCGTGTTTATAGAACCGGTGATCTGGGGCGTTATTTGCCCGATGGCAGGGTGATGTTTTATGGGCGTGCTGACAGCCAGGTATCGATTCGAGGTTTTCGTGTTGAGCTAAAAGAAATTGAGGCGACACTGGCGAGGCATCCTGATATCAGGGATTGTACGGTCGTTGCCCGGGACAGGGATTCGGGAGATAAGTACTTGGCAGCCTATGTTGTCGGACATGACCATAAAAGCCTCGATATCTGTTCACCTAAAGGAATATGTGGGTAAGGCATCTGCCTGATTACATGATTCCCTTCGATCTTCGTTCAACTGGACGAGCTGCCCTTGACACCCAACGGGAAAATAGATGTCGCCTTACTGCCTGAACCCGCATATATCAAAGGATCTGAACGTTTGAATCCGTATGAGCCGCCTCGCTACCCAACCGAGGAACTGCTGGTGGAGATCTGGTCGCAAGTCCTGAGGGTGCCGCACGTGGGCGTCCATGACAACTTCTTTGAACTCGGTGGGCACTCTTTGATGGCCACACAGGTTATTTCGCGTATTCGGGATCTGTTCCAGTTGGAACTGCCGTTGCGTGCTATATTTGAAACCCCAACGATAGCCGGGCTGGCGGAGCGTATCCAGGCGCAGATACAGGGAACAGATAACTGCCGCCGTAGCATTGCCTCCAATAACTCCGGTAGCACGTTCCGGTGATCTGCCGTTATCCTATTCTCAGGAACGCATGTGGTTTCTCCAGCAGCTAATTCCCGAAGGAACCGCCTACAATATGGGCGGCGCGGTAATAATCGATGGCGTGCTGGATATCGACCGTCTCAAGGAAACATTCCAGTTGCTGGCAAAGCGTCACGAGTCTTTACGGACCACATTCGGGTCCAGGGATGGACAACCCTTTCAAAGGATCGCCCCGGATCCGGATTTCCTATTCCAAGTTATCGATCTTAAGCATCTTCCATTGGCCGATCGGCAGTCCGAAGCCCTTCGAATGGCTACGGAGGATTCCCGAAAGCCTTTCGATCTCGATTCAGGGCCTCTGTTGAGAATTTATATTTACAGGATTTCCGAGGATATACATATCCTGCATGTGTCCATACACCATATTATTACGGATCTCTGGTCATCCGGAATAATAGGGCGCGAGATTCTTGAGCATGTACCGCAATTGAGTCAGCAAGGCCCTCTGCAACTGCCGGAGAAACACATCGATTATGCCGATTTTGCCGTCTGGCAGCGTAACTGGCTTACAGGGAAAGTACTGGAACGTCAAGTTGCGTACTGGAAAGAGCAGCTTGCCGGCCTGCAAGTCTTGGAGTTGCCGACAGACCGGCCAAGGCCGGCTGTATTTAGCGGAAAAGGAGCAAGGACGGAAATTCCACTTCCGGATGAGCTTGTTGAGCAGCTCAAATCCTTCTCGGCCAATGTTGCTGCCACACCTTTCATGGTTCTACTGGCTGCATTTTACACTTTGCTTTGGCGCTACACGGGGCAGGAAGATATTGCCATTGGCGTTCCCATTGCTAATCGCCATCGAACTGAGATAGAGGAGGTTGTGGGTACCTTTGTCAATACGCTGGTCTTGAGAATAGGCTTAACTGATGATTTGTCTTTTCGTCATCTTGTCCTAAGCGTTCGTGACATGGCATTATCTGCTTACGCTCATCAAGATCTTCCTTTTGAGCGGTTGGTGGAAGAACTGCATCCCTCTCGTGATCCCAGCCATTCGCCACTGGTTCAGGTCATGTTCAATCTTGCTAACGCTCCTGTCGCGGAATCTCCATGTAGGCGGATTGACGTTTCATCCGATGGCGATGGATCGTGGTGCTGCTCAGTTCGATTTGGCCATGGCCATCGACTTGGATATCAGCCGGGTCGAGTATCATTCGTCGAATATGCCACGGACCTGTTTGATTCCAGAACCATCCAGCGCATGCTGGATCACTATCTCGCTATATTGCGCTCTGCTATTCAGAATCCGGATCTAACCAATTTCTGGGATTTCTTTCCTCGAGGTAGAAGCTGAAGCACGGGTCATGCTTGAGGAATGGAATCAAACCGCATTGATTATCCTTCCGATCAGGCGACATCGCGATTGTTTGAGGATCGGGCAATTCAACATCCAGAGGCTACGGCCGTTATCTGCGGATCAGAAAAGATCTCCTATGGTGAACTCAACCGTCGTGCCAACCAGTTGGCCCGATATCTGCTCGATTTGGGCGTTGTGCCTGATTCCTTTGTGGGGATATTTCTTGAGCGAACCATCGATATGGTGGTCAGTCTATTGGGTGTTATGAAATCAGGTGCTGCCTATCTTCCCATGGATCCGGCTTTCCCGGAAGATCGTATTGCCTTTATGCTCAAGGATAGTCGTGCCACTGTCGTGATCACTCAGAGTTCCCTGCTCGATGAACTCCCGGAAATCGCTGCACATGTTGTCTGTATTGACACTGAAGGTGAAAAAATCCTGCAACTTTGTGGGGACAATCTCGAGAGAAATCCCGATCCGGAAAGCCTTGCTTACATTATATACACTTCGGGATCAACCGGCCTTCCCAAAGGCGTACAAGTTTCCGCACCGCGCGCTCGTTAATTTTCTGCGGAGCATGGCCCATGAACCCGGGCTGACATCGAATGATACGATCCTCGCCGTGACCACACTTTCATTCGATATTGCTGGGCTTGAGATGTTCCTTCCGCTGATCGTAGGGGGCAAAATTGCATTAGCCAATCGTGATACTGTCACGGATGGACACCTGTTGGCAGAGGCGATGAAATCTTCGGGCGCCACGGTACTTCAGGCGACGCCGGCATCCTGGCGGATGTTAATTGAATCCGGATGGCAGGGAGACAAACGTTTAAAAGCCCTTGTTGGAGGTGAGGCACTACCCAGGGAACTTGCTGCCCAACTCTTTGCAGATGCGGAGAACTTTGGAACATGTACGGCCCCACTGAAACGACGATTTGGTCTACGATCTCACGGCTGACAAACATAAACGAGCCGATTCTCATTGGGAGGCCAATTGCGAATACTACTGTATACATACTGGATAAACATTTGCGACCATTACCAATCGGTGTTCCGGGAGAACTGCACATTGGGGGAGAGGGTCTTGCCCGGGGTTATCTGAACCGCGACACTTTAACTCGCGAGAAGTTTATCCCGAACCCTTTTGGTCTCATTCCAGGGGAACGCATTTATAAAACAGGCGATCTGGCCAGATATCGTCCGGATGGGTCTATCGAATGCCTCGGGCGCTTGGATCAGCAGGTAAAAGTGCGCGGTTTCCGCATTGAACTCGGTGAAATAGAAACGGCGCTGGCAGATCATCCGGGGGTGAATAAGAATGTGGTGGTGGCCCGGGAAGACAAGCCCGGGGAAAAACGGTTGGTCGCCTATATTGTACCGGAAAAAGACACAACGATCTCCCCATCCGAGATCCGGGCGCACCTGAAGAGGACTTTACCCGATTATATGATTCCATCAGCATTTGTTGCCATGGACGAGCTTCCCTTGACCCCCAACGGGAAAATAAATCGACTGGCCCTGCCTGTCCCTGACAGCGGCCAATTGGAGGACAGTCGCGAATTTGTCGCGCCCTGTTCTCCCATGGAGGAAACACTTGTTACGATATGGAAAGAAGTTTTGGAGCTTGATCATATCAGCGTACATGACAACTTCTTTGAGATTGGCGGGCATTCACTGCTGTCTATGCAAGTGATTTCGCGGCTGGAAAAAAAGATTGGCCTAAGGATTAACCCCCGTGAGTTAATTTACCAAACACTGGGACAATTGGCGGCATCGATCGAACAACAAACGCAGAGATCTCACGCCGGGCGAGGGACAGGAAAATAAGAATGGACTATGGCAAGCGATTAAGAGTAGATTATTTAGGCTTACAACATAAGCAATAATGGCACCAATCATGTTTCCGAAATGACTCTGCATAGGCTAACCCGCAGAAAACGAATGGTGATTTTACATGGATAACGCTGTTTTCCAGAACGAAATAGTCCCATTCTATTTTGGGATCTCACCCAAAAGGCTATATGGTTGTCACCATCTGCCTCAAAATTCAGACTGCCAGGACTTGTGCTGTCGTGCTTTGCTATCCGATAGGACAGGAGTACATTCGATCCCATCGAGCCATTTACCAACTCGCGGTACGTTTATCACAGGCAGGTTTTCATGTCTTGCGATTCGACTATTTCGGTTGTGGCGATTCGGAAGGTGATTTTGAAGAGGGATCACTCGCTCAGTGGACCAGCGATATTCACAGCGCCATAGCGGAAATACAAGAGCGGAGTGGGCTGACAAGTATTTGCCTTGATTGGGCTGAGGATTGGAGCTACTTTGGCCTTGAAAGCTGCTACCGACTGCCGTCACGTTGAGAGCATCATCCTCTGGGAACCTATTTTCAATGGCAGGCTTTATCTTAAAGAATTGGCGAAAACTCAAGAGAACCTTTCAAGCGCGTGCTGGGTAGCAAAAAATGGAGGCTTAGCCGGTCCAGAAATACCTGATGAAATCCTTGGATTTCCCTTCACCTCACAACTGAAACAGGATCTGGAAAGGATCAACCTGGATCGTTTGGAATTGAGCTCTAATATCAAAATTGCTGGCCCTTTGCAATTCTGAAGAGTCGGACCGTGTCAATGGCTCGCACCATTTCATGCGAAAGATCCTCACGCAGATTTTCAGTGATTGGCTGATCATAAAGTGTGGGAGGAGGAAGTTTATAAAAGACTTATTCCTTTTAATACCCTGCAGTATCTGGTCAAATGGATGGGACGGTCCATTCATGAAAGAACATGCGCTATTACTCGGCAAGGACCGTTCGCTGGTCGGGATTCTCACTGAAAATGGGGATGCAGATTTCCCCGGGAAGAATGAGCTAACAGGCGTTTTGCTGTTAAACGCCGGACTTATTCACCACATCGGCCCGAGCCGTATTTATGTCAAAATAGCCAGAATGCTGGCCTCCATGGGTTTTATTGTTCTGCGTTTTGACTTTTCCGGAATCGGTGACAGTGGTCCGCGAAAGGACAAGCTGCCCGTCGACCGAAAGTATTATTGATGAGGTTCGGCAGGCGATGGATTATCTTGAACAATCCAAAGGCATTAAACAATTTCGTTTGCATCGGGTTTTGTGCGGGGGCCGACAGCCGCAGCTCAAGTATTGGCGGCTGACCACCGTGTAAAAAAGGCCATCTTAATCGATCCGCCGGTTCCGGAAACCAGCAGAACAGAACTGATGGCTCAATCCGTCTATTATAGTAAACATGCGTTATTTAACCTGCGCAGTTGGCTAGATTTCTTTTAATGCAATCAAGTTATCGTGATATTTTAAGACTGTTATGGGTCGATATCAAGGCAAAATCAAGATCAATATCTTACGAGATAGTGAGACTTCCAGAAGTTACCACTGAATTGAAGAACTTCTTTCGATCTCTTCGAACGCAAGGGGTGAGGTTGTTAATAGTATATTCCGAAGATGACATCGGGAAGAGTATTTTGAGGAACTGGCCATGGAGGAATATGCGAATGATGCAGGATTCCGGTCTTTTGACCACTGAAAGGCTTAGCAAGAGCGGATCATTTGGTGACTCCTCTATCGAGCCAAGAGAACTGTTAAATCTGATTTCCAAATGGCTGAGCGAAAAGGTGTAGTTTCATATAACTTCATGCTGAATGGATGTAGGAGTGAAGGCATTAAACTATTGAGGCTCGTCTGTACCAAATTTTGGAGGATAGATGCAATGGATAATTGAAGCACACGGTTTAACCAAACGCTTTCCAATAATATCTGGATGGAAGGACCTTCTGGGCCGGCAGGGACACAGGACCATGTGTGGTAAACCATGTAGATCTCTCAGTCAGACAAGGAGAGCTTTTCGGCCTGGTGGGCCGAACGGTGCAGGCAAAACTACACTCATCAAACTGCTGACCACGCTGATAGTGCCATCTTCCGGGTCAATCCGTATTGCCGGCTATGACATTCGGGAGGAAGAGAAAGTCAAAAGAACCATCGGTTTGGCCACAAGTGATGAGCGAAGTTTCTATTGGCGACTGACCGGGCGTCAGAATTTGCGGTTTTTTGCCAGCTTACAAAATATGTCCGGCACGAAATGCAAAGATGCGTATAGATAAAGTTCTATCCCAGGTAGGATTGCAGCAGGTAGCTGGACAAACGTTTCCATATTTATTCAACTGGGATGCGGCAAAGGTTGGCGATTGCCCGGGCACTGCTAACCGAGCCGAGCGTGATCTTCATGGATGAACCCACAAAGGGGCTTGACCCCTGGCTACCAGCCAATTACACAAGCTTATACGAGATCACCTGATCGATGATCTCGGAATAACCGTTTTTCTTAACCTCGCATGATCTTGCAGAGGTTGAAAAGCTTTGTGACAGAATAGCTGATAATGAACAAAGGTAAAATCCAAGTCTGTGGCTCCATGATCGAGCTACGAAGATTGCTTGGGCCAGTTGAAAAATATCGCGTTGAGGTTCACGATCTGGAGCAGGGCGTTGCTTCAAGAATAGCTGGGCACGATCCTGGAATTCATTTGGCAATTTCTGGCAGAAAACCATATTTGCTTTGAGTTCGATAATGACCATGGCGAATGACCGGCTTTCGCAACCTGATTTACGCAATTCAGAGAAGTAAAGGCACAATCAAGATCGGTTTCCTGCGCCCCGGTGTCACTTGATGTCATTTTTGAACATCTGACTTGCAAGCCTGAGATTGAAGAGTCGTTGGAAACCAGTTTCAAGACAGCGTCAATTACCGACAGGAACAGGTTACGAATTCCATCCCAGGAGGAAGAGCTTCAGTCTCTGGTTCCCGGCCATTCCAGTCCGGGTAGCAGATATCCGCGCTTGTTTGGATGGTTCCAATCCAAGGCGCGAATCGTTCAGCCCTGGTGAAACGCGATATGCTGTCCGAGATCAGCTATCGTTTTTCCTTTTTCATGCAGATTGCAGAAATATTTCTCACTGTCGCGGCTCTTTATTTTCTCTCGCGTCTGATTGGCCAAAATACAATCAATCAATACCTGGCGCCCTATGGCGGCAACTATTTCGCGTTTGCCATTATCGGAGTTGCTTTTTACAGTTATTTCAATATTGGGTTTTCCAACTTTGCCGCCCAACTCAGAGAGGCGCAAACAACTGGCACACTGGAAGCCATGCTGTCAACACCGGCTGGACTCTCGACTATCGTACTGGGCTCTTCACTTTGGGCATTTATCATGGCTACATTAAGGGTCATGGTTATTTTGCTCTCTGGTGCATTTCTTATGGATTCCGGCATGAAAACAAGCAACTTACCCTTAGCCCTGTTGATCCTGCTGTTGACAGTTGCTTCAGCCAGTAGTTTTGGAATCATTGCAGCAAGCTTTATCATGGTTCTTAAAAGGGGAGATCCTATTAGTTGGCTGTTCAAGTCGGCTTCATGGCTGCTTGGCGGAGTAGTATTTCCGGTCGACGTTCTGCCGTCTCTGGATGCAGAAATTGGCACTGCTGCTGCCCACCACACACGCTCTGCGAGCGATGCGCTTGGCCCTGCTGCAAGGAAAATCCATGAGCGACATGCTCCCGGAAATTGCCGCTCTTTGCGTGTTTTGTTTCTTACTTTTACCGATCAGTCTTCGTGTACTTAAATACGCAGTCCGGCGCGCAAAGCAAGAAGGGACTTTGACACATTATTAACGCAACGGTGATCTTAATGAAACCAGAAACTAAACATACAGACGTCTCCCTGGGTATCCATAAGCCCATCCCGCGGCCACAGACTGGGGCGGCTGTTCTGCCTTCCATTTGCCGGTGGTGGGGCAGCAGCCTACTATCGCTGGCCGAGTCGCATTTTAGCTGGTATCGAAGTGGCCCGGGTACACCTGCCGGGTCGGGAAACCCGGCTGAGAGAACCGTTGTTTAACCGGCTTGCAATCGCTGGTAGATACCCTTGTCGAAGAATTGGTTCCTTGGATCGATGGACCATTCGCGCTCTTACGGTCACAGCATGGGTGCCTTGCTCGCTTTTGAACTGGCCAGAGGACTTCGACGTCGGCATGGTCTATTGCCCGTTCATCTTTTTGTTTCAGGATATCGGGCGCCACAATTGCCCCCTCTCGCAATCGCCGTTTTCGCATCTGCCTGATGCGGAGTTTATCGACACGCGTGCGTCAATATGGAGGGCTCCCGGACCTTGTAGCCCAAAACGAAGAATTGTTGGAGATATTTCTTCCAATACTCAGGGCTGATTTTGCGATGACGGAAACATATGTTTATCAGAGAGGAACCGCCTTTGGAATGCCCGCTCACTGCATTCGGGGGCCTTTCGGACCCCAAGATAGATCGTGAGAAAATTCTCGCATGGAACATACATACTTCCATGCGATTCAACACTCATTTTTTCCCGGGAGGCCATTTTTTCTTGCACGATTCGGAGCCGTTGGTTTTGAACCAAATTAATCATCAATTGAATGAATCATTATTAACTCGCTGATTTTCGTTAAAGGCTTATGCCAACATGACAGTTTTAACAACAATGGAACTCGCCGCCGGCAGATTATAGAATTGATCGTAATACTGTGCATGTCTGGCGGGCCTATTTTCAACCAACTCTTATTTCTGAATAGAGAATTCTTAGAAAGTATATCGGAAGAAGAAATCGAGAGGGCGCAGCGATTTATCCGCCAATCAGATCGGGACAGATATATTTTCTCACATGGGTTGCTCCGATCGATCCTTGGCGCTTATGTCGGTTGTGCGCCGCAACAACTCGTTTTTGAGACCAAACAACACCACAAGCCATTTTTGGAAGCCCGGATGGTAGCAATGACATCCGGTTCAATCTGTCCCATTCCGAAGACATGACTCTAATTGCTGTCACCCGGGGAACTGCGGTCGGCATCGATGTTGAATATATACGAAGGATTCCAGACGCACTTCAAATTGTTAACAGTATCTTCTCCGTCGATGAACGCAAGTTTCTCAACTCCCTTCCTCCTGCAGATTTCGAAGAAGGTTTTTTTGCTTGCTGGACTTCAAAGGAAGCTTTTCTCAAAGGCATAGGAAAGGGGTTGTCGTATCCGTTAGATAAATTCAGCATCAGCTTTCCGAGCAAAGAATCGGAAAGTTTGATATATATTCACGATGATCTGGGCAATGCTCATTGTTGGAAGATAATAAAACTATCTCCTGGGCCGGGTTATTCAGGGGCTCTCGCGATAGAGGAACCCGGAAGTAAACCACAATTCTTCGAACACTGCTGATACCAACTTTTATCCTGCCCCAAAAAACAGTCCAAGGTTCTTCAGTGGGGTGTGGAGGAGTGGGGTGTGGAGGTGTGGGGTGTGGGGTCAAGCCTTGACGGTCGGTTGCCAAAATGTCCAACGCTCCAACTTCATAACGATCAAGCATGACACCCCTGAGTAATTTCATACAGGATAGTGACTGATAGAGTTTTTCACTCCAGTAATCAGTGCAACAGTCCCAGAGGAAGTCTTCCGAAAAAACTATAAAGGTCTGACAAAAAGAGTAGCCATGAGTGTCTATATGATATGCCTGCATGAACCAGTGTGAAATCGGGGACATGATGGGCGTGGACTACAGTTCGGTAAATGTGGCACGTAAGAGGCTGCATGAGGCTCTCCCCAAAGACCGAGTTCTGCAGAAAATCTTCAAAGGACTTGCTTATCTTCTATCAGGGCAGATAGTATTGCCGAGGCATCCCAATAGATGGCTAAAGGGTGATCTAAGGGTTCCATCATCTATCCCTATCTTCATAGAGATATTTCTGTGCGATTTCATCGGAGGCTGGAAAAGGTGGTGGAAATTTTGTGCTTCGCCTTCGCGGCGAAGGACCGATCAGTCCCTGATCTTCCAGTTGCTCGATACGCTCAATAAAGGAAAGTTCTCTTGGCGGCAGAGCAACTATTTTCCCCACGGCTTTCCTCGATCAGTAATAACGATTTCCTGACCTTTTTACACTTTTTTCAGCAACTTGCTTAGATTCATCTTTGCTTCCCTGACCCCTACTCTATAGTTATTCATTATTCATGTCCTTACACAAGAAATGTGATGGTTATTGTAGTCATTGTGGTTACAATTGTCAAGGTGTTTTTCACTCCCGCTCTTACAAACAAATGTGGGGGGACGTGGGGTCCAAATCTTTATGTTTGGCATTATCCTACCTCCCTGATACCGTGCCTCGACTACGTCCCGCCCCTTGTGAAGTAAGCTTATAGCTTATAACTCGAAGCGCATGAAGTACAGGGAACCTCATAGATGACAGCAAGGCAAAAACAGTCATTGGGTCGTAGAGTCAAAGAAGCTCATAACTGATAGATAATATAATAAGAAGCCAGTGACAGAAGTTTTTATTGAATGCATGTTTAGGAGGAACAAGTGAAAACGGTTTTAGTTACGGGAGCAGCTGGATTCATAGGGCATAGGGCCTGTGAATTCCTTGTACAGGAAGACTGGCATGTTGTCGCAATTGATAATATGAACGATTACTACGATATTCGGCTGAAGAATTTTAGGGCTGAGAACCTCCGAAGACATGAAAATATTGAATTCCATGAACTTGACATAGAGAATCTACAGGCTTTGCAAGGGTTATTTGAAAAATACCACTTTGATGCCGTCATCAATCTGGCTGCCAGGGCCGGGGTGAGCTACAGCATGGAAAATCCTCATGTCTACATGTCAACTAATGCCCAGGGGACTCTGAATATCCTGGAAATGATGAGAAAATATGAGATCAAAAAGATGGTCCTCGCATCGACTTCATCGCTTTACGCGGGGCAGCCCATGCCTTTCAGAGAAGATCTGCCGGTCAACACCCCTATTTCTCCCTATGCGGCGTCAAAAAAAGCTGCCGAAGTCATGAGCTATACCTATCATTATCTATTTGGAATGGACGTCTCGGTCGTCAGATATTTCACGGTTTACGGACCGGCAGGCAGACCTGATATGAGCATATTCAGATTTATCAAATGGATTGATGAGGGAACCCCGATTGAACTATTTGGAGATGGCACACAGGCGAGAGATTTCACCTATGTCGATGATATTGCCAAGGGCACCATAAAGGCCCTGAAACCGGTCGGTTATGAGATAATAAACCTGGGTGGCGGGAAAAATCCGATATCCATTAATTATGTAATCAAGCCAGATCGAAAACCTCTTGGGGAAGAAAGCTGTAATAGATCAAAAATCCTTTCATAAAACAGATATAAAAGAAACCTGGGCCGACATCAGTAAGGCAAAAGAGCTTCTCGATTGGGAACCTTCTGTGGCTCTGGATACAGGCCTCAAAAATACCGTTGACTGGTATCTTCAAAACAAGGAGTGGGTAAAAGATTTGAAATTTGAAGATATCACTGAGAAGAGCCCGCACAGTGCAGAGGGCATAGTGCATAGCGAACCAGAAATAGTTGTTGGTCGTAGGGTCATTGAGTCATTGAGCCAAAATACCGTAGAGTCATTGATGTCAAAGAGACAGTCATTGAGTCGATAATACCGCAGAGCGCATAATGTATGGTGTAAAAAGCAAGCTAATCGTGGATAGCTGGTGGTTCATGGAAAAACGCTGGATCTTCGTCACCACCCTCTCTCCAGCAGATGCAGGATCGCTCATTGAGCAAAAAAAGCGGTAGGAGCATGTTTCATAATGTCTTGATGGTAGCCTTTACTGATACGAAACAGAAAGATAAGGGTCATATCGGCAAGAAAGGTTTCAAGAGAAAGGCTTCAAGAAAGGAGAGGGGCATTTATGAAAAAAACCACACACGAAGTAATTGATTATGACGAAAACGACACCACAGCATTTATCGATAAAGATCGTACGCTCAGGCTCCAGGATCTTGGTTTCACACTACCTAAAGAGAAACCGACAAAGGTGATAAGTATCAGGCTCCCCACTGATTAATACAACAAGTTGAAGGCATATTCGACAAATATGGATATTTCGTATCAAGCATATATTAAGTATCTGTTGAATAGGGGTATTAGGGAAGATTCCTCGAAGAAAAACGTGAAACCATCAACAGAAAGTAATTGTTAGCGTTCCTTCATCCATCGAAGCCTCAATGAAGCGCATCTTCAACCTTCTGTCCTCATTGTCTCAAGCGAAGTGATCCTCTAACCTTTTATCTTAGGAGCCTATCGGACTTGCCCAGCTGATTATTGCAATTCTTCAAGATCAGGCGTTGATATTATTGAGGTTTCTGGCTAAAATACCCGGAATTAAAGTGAAATATAGGGTCGAGATGTTAAAGATGGGCTAGCGTCTCAAACTTATTTTACCTTGCTGAAAACGAAGATTTTGTGTTACATGGATAATAAAAACAATACTGTTATATTCGAAGAAAGGAGTTCAAATGTCAGATAGCTTTCAGAAACACATTCTCTGTATTGGTGCAGGATATGTAGGCGGCCCCACCATGGCCATGATTGCCTACAAATGCCCTCAGTACAAGGTCACTGTTGTGGATATCAACCAGGAGAAGATAAATCAATGGAACTCAAAGGACCTGCCGGTATATGAACCTGGCCTTCAGGAAATTGTTGAGGCCACACGAGGCAAGAACCTTTTTTTTGATACAGATATCGATAAATGCATCAAAGAATCAGAGATAATTTTTGTTGCCGTTAATACGCCAACAAAAACATTCGGCGCCGGAGCAGGGATGGCTGCCGATCTTCAGTATTGGGAAAAAACAGCGAGACAAATCCTGGAAGCTGCTGATTCCCCGAAAATTGTCGTCGAGAAATGCACCATTCCGGTCAAAACAGCTCTTGCCATGGAGCGCATCTTAACATCAAAAGGTGGTAATATTCATTTTGAGGTTCTTTCAAATCCCGAGTTTCTTGCGGAAGGCACAGGGATAAAAGATCTCGAATCTCCCGACAGGGTACTCATCGGATCTCGAGAAACAGAAACCGGAATACAGGCAAGAAATGAACTTGTCAAAGTGTACAGCAACTGGGTGCCAAAGGAACGTATCATTGAGAGCAATATATGGAGCAGTGAGCTGTCAAAGCTTGTTGCCAATGCCTTCCTTGCCCAACGGATATCTTCAATAAACGCTATATCAGCTCTCTGTGAGAAGACCGATGCTGATGTCGGAGAAGTCTCGAAAGCAATCGGTATGGACAGCCGCCTTGGCAGCAAATTTCTGAATGCCAGTATCGGTTTCGGAGGGTCCTGCTTTAAAAAAGATATTCTGAATCTTGCCTATCTCTGTAAGACCTATGGACTTGATGAAGTTGCCGACTACTGGGAGAGCGTGGTTAAAATCAACGAATACCAGAAAGAACGTTTTATACTGAATATGCTGAGTTCAATGTTTAATACTCTGGCAGGGAAAAGAATATGTCTTTTCGGCTTTGCCTTCAAAGCAGATACCGGGGACACAAGAGAAACCCCGGCGCTCTATATAGCAAAACGACTTGTTGAAGAGAGAGCGGCATTAACAATAACGGACCCACAGGCCCTGCGGAATGCAATGGTTGATCTTGAGGGTATTCCGGGAATCACTTATGAGGAAGACCCATACAAGGCCGCCTTGGATTGCGATGCCATCGCGGTCATGACTGAATGGAAATTGTATACAGAGCTTGATTACGAAAAGATTTACAAATCCATGGTAAAACCGGCTTTCATCTTTGATGGTCGGAATATCCTTGATCACAACAAATTATACAAAATCGGGTTTAATGTTTTCTCTATCGGCAGAACTCCTTTAACACATTATTAACTGGCAGTCATAGGGTCTCACAACAAGGCTGATAGCTTGTAGCTGATAGCAAAGCAAGAAGAACCATAGGCCTCGTCGGATTGTTTGGGTTAACTCAACAAACTCTGCAAACAAAAGCAACTCAAGCACTCAAGCAACCCCAAAACCATATGTATATTCCTCGAAAACTCCTCGCGGTAATACTCCTCTCGTTTATCTGGCTATTCACTGGTCACTGCGCTAAGCCGGAATCTGAAAAAATACTTTTTGATTTTGAATCGGATGGCGTAGTAACTGGATATAACCAACGGGTGTGAAAATGAAGTTACCCCATCAGTCTACACAAAGAATCAGGAGAAAAATATGCAACAGAGGGCGGACTCAATACCGGATGCAGAACATTCCCCTTACTATATCGTACTGGGTGCGGCAACCGAGCCTTCTACCACATACCTAAACGAGAGCCCTCTACAACAACCCACCTTTCGCCCCCCTCTGCCTCTCTCCTCTCCCAACACTCCTTCCACCTCCCTACCTACTACTCCCCCCTCCTCGCTTATCCCTCACTCTCCCCTCTCCCCTACTCCCCCCTCTACCCTCTCACCACCCCTTTCCTCCCATCCCTCCCCCCCCCTTCTCTCCCCTAGTTAGATCGTTTCGATTGGCAATGCCACACCCTCTTTCCCCTGTCGAACGAACACGCGACGCATGGCGGAAAATCGCTCAAAATGGAACTTTCCCTTCAGACTATCCGGGCTTGACGCCGAAGTTGGTTGTGAATAAATATGGGGAGGTTACAGGATTTTTCTTTCAGCGTTTTTAACAATCAACAGAAGAAAATTCCTCTCACGGTTCATATAGACGACATCAAAGATCATCCGGATTACCCGGATCGATATAATAAGACTTTCAATCTTGTACCCAGAGCCAATACTATTGTTATTCCTCTTAATACCCTTGAAACATCAGGGACAAAGAGAAAACTCAATTTAAGAGTTTCTATCAAATTATAATATTGATTCCTCGACCGGATGCGAAACTCATACTTTATTTTGATTACTTAAGGTTGAAGCGATAAGCCGATCATTTTGTTATGAAAACTATGAAAATGCGTCTCGTTGAGGCGCATTTTTTGTCATGATCTGCCGCAACGCGGTGGAATGACCGCGGCTATAACCTCTTTGTACACTTCCGAAATGAGCTTCTCGCAAGGAAAGAGAAGAGACAAACCTGGTCTTTTGGAGTAAACCCCCATTAACCGGTGAAGTAGCTCATATCAGGCCGAATATCCTTCTAACTTATTTGGCTTCGTTATTTGTTCGCGTTGGCGATTATCTTAAACCCTTTGCGTTTTCGCAGGCTCGAAGAATCAACAACCGATAGACTCACGGCAAGTATAGTTTGACATTGTGAAATCAGGTGTAATATTGTTTTATTGGGTTTCTTTATACAGTTGCTTTAAGGAAAATAGCTGGCGCGATAGAAAGACAGACAACCTCTAAAATTACTTAAGAGGGAAAATAAACTACCCCGCCGCAAGCAGCGGGGTAGTTTATTCTCCTGTATGTTCAGTTCATCCACCACATCGGAGATAAACTGGGCGAGATGATTACCGGGAAGCCATTCACGAAGAGACGGGGGGAAGAAAGAGGTGGTCCTGATCGCATGATTTGAACATCAAGACATGAATCACTCTCCAGATGATTGATATTGCTTATTTTATCGCAGATACGAGGGTAATTTCAAGTGGATTTCTCCGACAGACTCCTAGTACAATTGATCCTAAATGGAGCGGTATTCCGGGTAAAGCATTTGCCTTCAGCTTAATTACTGGAGCTCAAGGCACTGCCTTTATGAATCTTGATACACAGTACTCTGCTTTGGCGGTCCATTCAGGAAATGTCGGGAGACCAGTCAGAATCCGATACCCGGCGTAATCTTTTTATTCGCTCCGGGCCTTGCGGGCCTCGCCATAATCAGAAAAAAGTTCATTAGTCGTTGAGCCACATTTAGAAGACAAATTCCAAATTCTAATATCGAAATTCTAAATAAATAAACTACGGTCATCGGGGCATCGGGTCGTTGAGTCAAAGAGTTAAAGAAGTTCATGGCCCATGGCCTCTTACTTACCTTTAACCTTTAACCTTGAACCTTTTACCTTTAACCTCCTATCTCGTAACGATCTGTAACACCTTGTTTTTCATTATAAACTTGACTGGACAAGGGGTTAGGCATTATATTAAATACATAGTTTTTGCATAAAAGGAGTAGAAGTATGCCCATCTATGAATATCAATGTTCGGGTTGCGGGAAGCATTTTGAAATATTTCAAAAAATCAGTGATAAACCCTTGACGGAGTGCAAGGAGTGCAAGGGCACACTGAGCAAGCTCATATCGAATTGCGCCTTTCACCTAAAGGGGAATGGCTGGTATGTAACTGATTATAAAAAACCGGTTGATACCGTTAATAATAAAATCAACGGAAAGAAGAACGAGAAAGAAGAAAAAAAGGCAGAAACAGCACCTGAGACAAAAACCGATACCAAGGCTGAGACGAAAACTGAAGCAAAAAAAGAAAATAAAAGTGAGACAAAAACAGAAAATAAAAGCACAACATCAACCGGAGGAGAATCATGAACATTGGTGATAAGGTAAAATTCACATTCGCGAAGAAGGAAATGGAAGGCACCGTACAGAAAGTATTCCCAAAAACCGTATATCTCAAAGCCGATTTTCCCAAAGAAAAAGGGAAGACTGTCGTACGAAAAATCAAAGATGTAAAGTAAAGGCATAAAGGTTAAAATAGTTAATGGAGTTCACTTGGGTTTGTAGGGTTACTTGGGCTTAACTCAATAAACTCAAGCAACTCCAATTAACCCAAGCTTAACTCAACACAACTCAATAAAAAGGAGAAATTACATGGCATACTCACCATTAGTTGCAACAATCAGTACGGCAAAGGGAGATATCAGACTTAACCTGTTCCCTGACAAAGCGCCTTTGACGGTCCTCAATTTTGTGCATCTATCGAAACGGGGTTACTATGATGGCCTTAACTTTCACCGGGTCATAGCTGACTTTATGATACAGGGAGGATGCCCGTCAGGCACCGGCACGGGCGGCCCGGGATACAAATTCAAAGATGAATTTTCCGCTGATTTGAAACACAGCAAACCAGGTATGCTCTCCATGGCAAACGCGGGCCCCGGTACAAACGGGAGCCAGTTTTTTATTACCCATGTCCCTACCCCCTGGCTTGACAACAAACATAGCATCTTCGGAGAAGTTGTTGACACCAAAGACCAGCAGGTTGTAAACAGCATCGCGGGAGGCGATACCATCAACTCTATTACGATAGAGGGAGATTACGCCGGGCTTGCCGAAAACTATAAAGATCAAATCGACGCGTGGAATAAGATACTGGAATCGAGATGCAAGTAGCAGAAAAACAGCAGATTCATACAACACTTAATAGCGCGCTTCGGCTAAATCTGATCTGAGGGCCTTGCTTTAGGGTGAATCCAACTTCAGTTGCAGTTCGGGTCATCTGTAAAAAGGACTTTTTGGGCACGTGAATAATGGGCTCAACAAAAAGTACAAGGCCCCTGGGTTTCAGAAGGTCCCTGACCTCAATGAGCAGGGCACGCTGGTCAGGTACTTCATGGAACATCCAGAACAAGAGAATAAAATCAGCTTTTTCGTGACATCTGATAGATCCTGAATTACCAAGATGTGCTGTGACAGTCTCCGAAACGCCGTTTCTTTCGGCCCTCTTCCTCAAAGCGGCCAGCATTTTTTCCTGAATGTCGATAGCCGTGACATGGCCCTCCGGGCCCGCAAGCTTTGCAAGCGGTATCGTAAAGTAACCCATACCGCACCCGATATCGATGACGTTATCACCGGAATGGACATAGGGTGCAAGTATCGCGTAGGGATCGTGGAAAAGCTTGCGCAGGGGGTTGTCAAATGTGAAGCACAACCACCATGGACAGACTGCTTTTTGTCCCGTAAGCCTATCAAGGAGAGCCAATATTGTCATACCTCTTTTCAGAAAATGTTTTCCATTCATCGGGCTGTCCCGGCGAGAATATCCGTAATTCCTGACCCGTTTTTTTGAGGAGTTCGCTGGGCCGGCAGCCCATTATCGCCGCGGTGAGCATAAGCCCCGATGTTGTGGCGCCCGACACCCCATGAAGAATACTCGCCCCGCAGAGATATAGATTTTTAATCTCTGAAAATTGTTTGAAACTGAATGGGCCTAACTGTTTGAGGACCTTCTCGGTCCCATAGCAGGCCCCCCGTGTCGATCTCACATAGTGGTCACTGGTAAGGGGGGTCCCCAACTCACTGAAGAGTATGTGATCGCCAATTCCCGGGATTACACGTTCCAGCGATTTCAGTATTGCCGCGGTAAGTTTGTCTTTCAAAACCATGTATTCTTTCGGGCGCTTTCCTGATGTGGAACCCTCATAGGCGCTGAAGGCGCTGTAGGTTAAAAAACGGACAACTTCGATAGTATGGTGCCCGTTTTTGAAGCCGGTGGGGTCCTTGATACTGGTAACTCCAAAGAAAATACCCGGAAGTTCGTCGTTTACCGAGTCAGGGTCCTGAGCGCGGGTAAAAATTGATTCAAAATCGCTGCCGGGAACATACCAGTAGTTACCGGAATCCATACCCATAGATTCGAGATCAAGATCCGTGGCAAGGAACAGGGTCAGGGCCGCTATTGAGTAGCTTGTGCGGTCGAGTTTCCGGCAAAGACCGGAGCTGAGATGCTCACGCCCCACAAGGTGATCATACGTAATATGCGGGCTCGCGTTAGAGACTATCCGGTTGGCACGAAGCTCTGCTCCTCCCGCGAGACGGACCCCTATGGCACAATGCCGGGCGCCTCTTTTTTCAACAAGTATTTTTTCGACCGCCGTCGACAGCCGGATCTCCCCACCTTCTTTGCGAAGACCCTGGATTAAGGCTTTTGGAATGGCGGCAGCTCCCCCAAGCGGGTAGTAACCACCGTCTATATAGTGCCCAGCCACCGACACGTGCATGATAAAGGGTATCCTGGAGGGAGGTAACCCGTGATCACCGCATTGAATGGAAAGGAAAGCCCGCAGCAATGGATCAGATATCCGGTCACGGAGGATACGTTCGAGACTATACAACCCGTAATGGCCCATATTCCATGTCCTGAAGGGGACGGTCACAAAGTCTATGAAACTTTTTGTTTCAGGAATACACCGCATTTCTGTGCAAATCGTATGAACAAGAGAAAAATAATTGTCAATTCCTCTGGCCTGGTCCGGAAAGCGCCTTTTGAAGCCTTCAGCCATAGCATCTTTGCCGCTGGGAAGATCGAAGATCTCATCGCCAATACGGATGTGTTCAAACCCCTGGGGGTTCATCTCAAAGAAGGCCAGATCATCGGCAATACCAATCCCTTCGTAAATCTTCCGCAGTGATCCACCGGGACCAAGCTGACCGATGTAATGAACGCCGGGACTAAATCGGTGGCCTCCACGATGAAAGCTGTGACACAATCCACCGGGATGGGTATGCTGCTCCAGGACTATTACCTTTTCGCCTGACTGGGCCAGGGTCAAAGCCGCTGTCAACCCCCCCGCGCCGGATCCTATAACAATTGTGTCAGCGTCAAGCATATTGTTCCACCAATTGTCTATTCCATTTAGACTGAGATAATGCTGCGTTATTCATGGTTCCTCATATTATGCTTAACGATACATGTTGTCAATGACAAGCACAGAATTTCTTCCTGCAAAACAACGGGTCGGACAACCCCTCGCGGGGCTCCAAAAAGCGCTCTATCATCATATTTGTAGACACAACAGGTTGGATCTTCGTACGCCATCGAGACTAAAAGAGAAGGGGCTCCAAAAAGCGCTCTATCAACAATATTTGTAGACACGCAACGTGTTGGCATGCCCTTCGTAAACCACATCGAGAACTGACATAATCATTATCCCGCGGAAAATCAACGAAGACAAATTTAAAATGTAATAATATATAACTAAATGATTTTATTTATATTATCGATCAATTAAAGCACCCGTTTCAGTTCATCCTGGCACGCTTCGTCTATCGCATACAAATACCAGCAATGGTACAATATTTCTGTGGCACGCTTTTTGCTTTTACAATAGACATGTGTATAGAAACAACCATGACAAACTTGAAACCGATGGTAATGGAAGGGAGTGATAGCATGGGAGCAATCAGACATACAGCAGGAATAGCGAAGAAAATGATCATTTGTTTTATGGCAGTCTTATTTGTCTCTTTCTCTGCTGCTGCGTCATTCGCGTCCTGGTCTCAAGGATTTAGCGAAGATGGACTATATGACGGCACAGCTTACAACATTACAAAGATTGAAGTCTTCAAGCTCAGCGGGAACAGAAATTTTGAAAGCCCGAATGCAGGTGGTTTTTCGGCAGGTTCATGGACAGTACAGAAGCCGAATACCGATTATATATTGGCTACAAATGCGGCAACGAACACCACCAATTTCAACTGGATTTTATACTTCACGGGAAATACAAACGGCTCTAAATTGGAGCTTGCGTATCTTGCCTACACAAGCAGCGGCCAGGTTTTTGGCACCTATCTGAATCGCAGTAATAAGAATAATACCTGGACTTATCCAATGATTTCGAATACGGCGCTGACATTATCTCAAATCAATGACCCACGTTTCAACCGCACCGGTGCTGCTGTTCCCATTCCTCCGGCAGTATTTCTGTTCAGTGGCGGTCTTTTCGGACTTATGGCATTACGGAAAAAAATAAAAGCGTAATAATTCATTTACCCCCTAACACCCCCCCATACAGGCAGGGTCTCGCGACCCTGCCTTTTTTATTGCACATCGTCCGTTCTGTCTCTGCGAAATGTTCCGGCTCAATCTACCCTTCACAATATCACATAGGACTCTAAAGGCTTTTTGGAACCTCTTTCGATATTTAGATTTATTTTTTCTGAAGGAGTGATATACTTGCGTTATGCCAAAATCTCCCGGCTCAACAACGCAGGAACACTCCGTTATGTGTCATGAAAGAAAGCTGTATTCATGACACATAATATGACTATGTAAGGCAGGGCTATAAGCTTATTTTGAAAGAGGAGGTTATTCACATGGACCAGATACTCATCGGTAAGGGCGAACGCCCTGTTCATTTGCTTGCTAAATACGGCAATCGTCACGGCCTGGTAGCAGGGGCCACCGGCACAGGCAAGACGATTTCTCTCCTGGTACTGGCAGAAGGGTTCTCACGTTTAGGCGTGCCGGTATTCATGGCTGATGTAAAGGGCGATGTGGCCGGACTGGCATTGGCCGGTACTATGAATGAGAAGGTCCAGCAGCGTGTTGCCCAAATCGGGATAGACGGCTACACAAATGAAGCAAGCCCTGTCTTGTTCTGGGACATTTATGGCAAGGCCGGCCATCCGGTTCGCACCACGATCAGTGAGATCGGCCCGAGCCTGTTAGGACGTATCCTCGAGATTAACGATACCCAGACAGGGATGCTTGAAATCGTTTTCAAGCTGGCTGACGACCAGGGGCTGTTACTCCTTGACCTCGATGACCTTCGCGCTCTCCTTACCTTCGTCGCCGACAATCGTAAAGAAATTTCAACACAGTACGGTCTGGTGAACACACAGTCCATAGCCGCAATTCAGCGTTCTCTGCTTTCGCTGGAGAGAGAAGGTGGAAAGGCCTTTTTCGGCGAACCTGCTTTAGAATTGAATGATCTGATGCGCACTGATCTCAGCGGTCGCGGCATTATTAATATTCTTTCCGCGGACCAACTCATTCTGAAACCACGTTTATATTCAAGTTTTCTCCTGTGGCTTCTGTCAGAGTTGTTCGAGAACCTGCCCGAGGTGGGTGATCTCGACAAACCTAAGCTGGTCTTTTTTTTCGATGAAGCCCATCTGCTCTTTGACGACGCACCGCCCATGTTGCGCCAACGGGTGGAACAGGTTGTACGGATCATCCGCTCTAAAGGGGTTGGGGTCTATTTCTGTTCTCAATTCCCTGACGATGTGCCCAATGAGATCCTTGGTCAACTTGGAAACCGTATTCAGCACGCGTTAAGGGCATTCACACCCCGCGACCAGAAAGCAGTAAAGACCGCCGCGGAAACCTTCGTCGCCAATCCAAAACTTGACGTCGCCGAAGTCATATCCCAGCTCAGTGTCGGCGAGGCGCTTGTCTCCACGCTCCAGGATAAGGGTATACCAATGCCTGTGGAGAAGACTATGATCTGCCCGCCACGCTGCCGGATGGGAGCGATCACCCCGGAAGAGCGCGAAGCCGTGCGGGCACGGAGTCCCAATAAGCGGCAAATATGATTCCCCGGTAAACCGCGAGTCGGCTTATGAGATCTTGACCCGGCGAGTTTCCGAGAAAGAAGCAACCGAGACAAATACAAAAGAAGCTGAAACGGAAAAAACACCCAAAGACCGGGGAGTAATCGGTGAATTTTTATGGGGGACAAAACGCCGGCAGGGCATGGTGGAAACCATGGCCAAACAGGCCGCCCGTACCGTGGGCAGCCAGGTCGGCCGGCAGATATTGCGCGGTGTACTCGGCGGCATTCTGGGAGGATTTGGCCGCCGTTAGGGCAGCCCTATATCCCTCTTTACTTATCCAAAAGAGTGTGTTAATAATTGCCGAAGACAATCTATCATTTAACGTTCCGGAGGCAGCGTGATTACAGGTATCGGCAGTTTTCCTTTTACTAATGTTGATGAAGCCATTGACCTCATATTTGCCACATGCGGCTGAAGTTCCATTCTGGCCTCAACTGCCGAAGAGATCACCCCTTGAAAACATGTACACTACCTTCCTCGAAGGCGTCCCCTCCCTGGTTATTGACGCGGATAAAAATACGGTTTATATGGACACAAAACAAACAGAAGGAATCGAACAATTTTATGATGATGTCGCCGGTGACGTCATTGACGCCTTCCGCATCACCGACAATGTGGCACCGGGATTCTACCGGTTTCTTGAAAGACTCAAGGAGATTCGGGATAGCATACGATACATCAAATGCCAGGTTACCGGTCCTTTCAGTATGGGCCTTGGCTTAAAAGATGAAGACGGCGCGCCTATTATATACAACAACGCCTTCTACGATATTATTAAAAAAGCCGTCCACATGAAGGCAAAATGGATGATCCACACCATACGGACTGCCTATCCCGAAAAAGATATCATCATCTTTTTTGATGAACCCTATATGGTCTCCTTCGGTTCCGCCTACGTTTCCGTGTCAAAGGAAGATGCCATATCGGCTTTGAACGAAGTGACGGAAGGATTGAAGGCAAAAACGGGTATCCACATCTGCGGCAACACAGACTGGTCGGTACCTTTCAACTCCAATATCAACATCGTCAACTATGATGCCTATAACTATCTTGACACGATTTTTTATTATCCCGATGACCTCGCCCGGTTCCTTGGCCGGGGCGGACAGATCGCGCCCGGTATTGTACCATCTGTGCAGGAAGAACTTGCCGCATCTACCTTCGACATCCTGGAGAAGCGCGTCGACCAATTTCTGACAAAGATGCAAGCCGCAACAGGAGCAACATCTCAGGACGAATTTTTCATTACCACGAGCTGTGGTGTCGGAAGCCTCTCTGTCGATGAAGCGCGCAAAGCCATGGAACTCTTACGTAAGCTCGACCACAAACGATAATCTCCCCTTTCTGGTCAACTCTGCTGCAAGATTACTAAAAAGATACCCCTCAGACACGTTAATAAAGTACAGTATCGGGTTGTCCTGAGTAAACCGTCAATATTATTCTTTGACCTCGTAAGTTTCAAAGTCACAAGATTATGGCTGTCAGGGCATTGGACTTCAATGGTATCGCCCTGCCACCAGGGCATGGCGCCGCCAAACTGGAACGTTGACAGGTTCGGAAACATATCATGGTAGAAGAAACCGCAGAGTCCCGCCGGATTGTGGCAACTGATCTCGAACGTTTCTCCTGCAACGTGACCGGCGTTGCATATTCCTTTCACTCCCGTAATAGTGCCTACTACTTTGTAACCAATCTTCGGATCTTTCGCCATTGCTTCCTTCCCTCCTGAGAATAATATTTTCCGGCATAATCGGATTCTCTATCTCTTCATTTTAAATATATCACTCCAATCCACATTTTCATAGTGACCTTTTTCTCTATTCTTTCTCTATTCTTTCCACTATACTCTCTTCGATGAAAGTGCTCCTCGTCCAGCCGCCAATTGAAGATTTTTATGACACCACAATACGGACATATCCCTTGTCGCTCCTCTGCCTTGCCACAAAGATTAAAGACATTTGCGACGTCTCCATCGTCGATTGCAGAAGCAACAAAAAAAGAATGCTCAAGCAACATCCTTTCCCGGAATTGAAGTCCTTTTATCGCGCCAACGTCTATACACCATTTTCCCTTTTTCATTCATATTCACGTTTCGGCATGGACAATGATGAAATCAGACAGATCATAGAAGCACACAAACCGGACATAGTGGGCATCTCATCTCTCTTCACAACTTACGCTGATGAGGCACTTGACGTTGCCCGAATCGTAAAAGAAACGGACGCGCGTATCATCACCATTATGGGAGGGAACCACCCTACCCTCTTCCCGGAACATTGTCTTCATTCTCCCCATGTGGATTATGTCATTCGCGGTGAAGGTGAAACACCGCTTTATGAGCTGATAATACAATTAAAAACAGGTAACCGAAAAGAGATCGACAATATACCGGGTGTGTCATTCAGAAAAAGCACCGGGTTTCATATTTCCGACATATCCATTGAAGACAATATTGATCTCATCCCCGACAGAAGCCTCATCAACAGCGCTGATTATCGTATTGGCAAGCGGCCCTATACTTTTTTTCTCACTTCGAGAGGATGTCCCTTTCAGTGCGCTTTCTGCGGGAAACCGCCTGTGCCCTACCGGAAGCGGACGCAGGTAAGTATTGAGGAAGAGATACGGCAATGCGTCGAATTTGGTATAAAGGCAGTTGATTTTGAAGATGACATGCTCAATCTCGATATCCCTTTTTTCAATAGCATCCTTAAAAGCTTCAGAGGCACAGGCATAGTTCTGTCGGCAATGAACGGCCTCTACGCGGAAACCCTCAATAAGGAAACCCTGGACAATATGTATGATGCGGGCTTCAGACGGCTCAACTTCTCTCTCGTCGATACCTCCGAGGACATACACCACATCCAGAAACGGGCCTTCCCGGCGCACCTCGCGGGCCTTCTGACAGATCTCGAACCAACCCCCTTTCTCGTAGAGGCCCATTTCATCATCGGTCTGCCCGGCCAGAAACCCGATGACAGCATCGACACATTAATCTATCTTATGGGCAAACGGCTCCTTCCCGGCCCCAGCGTTTACTATCTCGCTCCGGGGAGCCCCCTTTTCAATGCCGCCTGCGGCAACGATTGGCAGAAATATATAAAAGTCATGCGTTCAAGCGCGCTCTATCCCTCAAATCCGCTCTTTCCGCGAGAGACACTATTCACCTTCATGAAACTCACGCGGTTCATCAATCATGTCAAAAATATTCTCGATCAAAATCCCTTTGTTACGCAGCTCAGCGACATCATCGACACCCCGGCAATGACAGGCAAGCCGCAGGATCTCCAGATCTTCAAGTCACTCATCCTTGACAAACGATTTATCTGGTATGATAAAGAAAAAGAAGACTATACAGAAGAGCCTCAGGACAGAAATCTCATTGTCCATTTCTTCGAGAAAATAAGAAACAAACCCATCCGCGGTTTCAAAACCATGAACACCCTCATTGTAGATGTTTAATCCGTTCAAATCGTTTAAGCCGTTTAAACCGTTAAGACACGAGAAAAATCTTGAAGTAGCGTGTTGTCCTGATATTTGGCCATGTTTGAATGATTTATGAAAAAAGTCTTTTCCCTCTTGACAAATAAATCCGATTCACATAACATGGATTTAAAAGGAGGTGATATCATGACCTGCGGAGTAAAAGGTTGCGGAACAACAAAAAAAGCAACAACAAAAAAGGCAACACCTAAGAAAGCAACAGCGAAGAAGACAACGAAGAAGTAGATAGTGAGGGGGTATCCCCTCCCCTCTCTATACATTTGCGTTTTTTTCAGAATTTTTCACATGAAACATTCTGAAGGAGTCTATTGTTCACTTCCTACTGTTTCAATGAACCTCGATTGACTATTTTAGGATGAAGAACTTTCCCGCTATGGGATGGAATGACATCTTTTTCAATAACAATGCTCACCTTGTAAGACATCCTGTTCCCTCCTTCTTTGGCTATTTATTAATACGGCGATTAAATACCTGTATTCTTCGCAAGGCTGTCATTCCGGCGAAAGCCGGAATCCAGGGGCTTTCTGGATGCCGGATCAAGTCCGGCATGACAAGCTATTTAATTGCCGGAGTAATAATAACAGATAAAATGATTTGAAACAAATAGCGGTTTTATTCACACAGAAACAAACCACAAACGATGCTCCACATTCAAAATACTAACTTTCAATAACCACCGATGCGGTTTTATTGAAAGGATTTGTGCGTATGGCGAGAGAGAAGAGAAAGGGATAATTGTTTTTCAGGTATTTCATATAGGCAATCCATTCGCCGACAAGCAGGTGATAGGCCCTTTTTATATCACCGGCAAGATGGTTGCTGTCAGCCGTCGGCATGTCGGCAAAGGTACTCCGATATGCCAGCTCTTCCGTTAAATGAAAGACAGCGCGAAGAAGATCAGTAAAGGACTGGTGTTCAAGCAGCACCGGATTTTCCAGGAGCCTTAGGAGAAAATCCCTTTTATCCATGAGATAGCTTTTGAGTAGTACGAGGTCCACCCTCGACATATCGACGCCATAGTTATGGTTCAGAGAACCCTTGTTTGCTTTGAGAAAATCCCTGTCCGTCCAGTTCGCGGTAATGATGAGATCGGGCCGGATAATATCAAAATCAGGGTCGTACTGAGAAAATGGAGCAAGGAGCCCCAGACCGACTTCGCTGTAAAAAACACCAATGACCATGTTCAGCTTTTCCAGGCGCCTTTCCATTTCCCTTTTCGCGAGCATGATCTCGGTGACATTGGCAATAACACCAAGAAAGGTGCCCACGCCCATTATGATGAGGACAACGGTAAAGATTTTACCCCCCGTTGTAACAGGATGAACATCACCGTACCCGACAGTTGCCATCGTGACGATAACGAAATATGCTGAATCGACAATAGATTTACCCTCGATGAGGGAAAAACCAACGGTCCCGAAAACCATAAGCGCGCAAAAGATAATGAGAAGTATCTTCAGTCGTGACTTAATGCCGTGCATTGCCTAATCCTCCCTGACAAGGGACAGAAAAAATTCCTTCAGTTCCGGCGCTGTAGCACTGAAATCCAATCGTTCCAGAGTTGCCGCCATGTCGGTTTCCTTGCCTTCCCTGAATATGGCGTTGACCCTGGCATATACTTCGTTATTTTCGTCTTCTACCCAGGCAGATGCGTGAATGTCCTTCTTGTCAATCTTGATAAATTTACCCTGAGCCCTGTAGTGGATACCGCACATAATGGGTTTAAAAAACTCCATCTCTACTTTTCTCGTCATGGCCATCTTCTTTGTTTCCATAAGTATGATATACCAGAGAATAACGTCGAGGACACCGAAGATCATCCCGCCATGGACCACATTTGTGTATCCTTCGAATCGTCTGTCAACAAAAAAGTCCGTATAGACGCAACTGTCTTCATACATCATCGTCAGTTGCAGCCCATCTTTCCGCGTCGGACTTAAGAAAAATGACTGCCCATATGCCGGTAATTTCCCTTTCATCTATACGCTCCGATTTTACAAATCATCAATTTGGGATTTGATATTTGTGGTTTGAGATTTACTAAGATATCTCATCCCAAGCTGTCCGCAGGCTCCCGATACATCCTGTCCCCTCGAATCCCGTATCATTGCCGTGAAGTGCTGTCCATAGAGATAGTCGTGAAACATGGTGACTGATTTCGGGTCCGGCGCTTTGAATTCAGCGTAGGGCGATTCATTATAGGGGATGAGGTTTATCTTGCACTTGATTCCTTTCAGGAGTTCCGCAAGCCTTCTCGCGTCCTCCGGGGAGTCGTTAATGTCTTTTATCATAACGTATTCGAAGGTAGTCCGTATCCTGTTAGGACCTTGGAAGGACCGGACGAAATCAACGATTTTCGCGACAGGATAGAGCCTGTTGATGGGCATGAGACGAGATCGTGTCGCATCATCGGCAGCGTTGAGGGATATGGCAACGCTTGCGGTCTTGAGTGGAAGAGTTTTAAGGCCGTCTACGAGCCCCACTGAAGAGATGGTTATTCTCCTGTAAGAAAAATCGAGACCTATGGATTCCTTGAGGATTATGAGGGCCGTAAGAACGTTGTCGAGGTTATCTACAGGTTCACCCATACCCATAAAAACGAGGTTAGTAATCCGCCCCTCGTTGTTCTTCCTGAGATATTCCTTTACTGCCACAACCTGGCCCACAATTTCCGCCGTGGTGAGGTTCCGTTTAAATCCGATCTTTCCCGTAACACAGAATTTACAGCCCATTCTGCAGCCGATCTGTGAGGAAATACAGAGTGTGTTCCTCTCTTTTTCCGGCATGAGAATACTCTCGATGATATAGTCATCGTCCACGGCGAAGGCAAACTTACGTGAGCCATCGCTCGACAACAGGACTTCCCTGATTTCGAGCAATTTTGTGGAAAACATGTCCTGGAAGATTTTCCGGAGGCCCTTGGGAATATTCGTCATCTCCTGGAAGTTAAAAACGCTCTTTGTGTAGATCCATGTATAGAGCTGCCTCGCCCGGAACTTTTCCTTTCCCAGGGAACCGATACTGGCTTCTAAATCTTTGAGGGTAAGGCCAAAAAAACTCTGCATGATGAGTACGAACTCCACGGTGAGGATAAGAATTGCTTATGAAACTTCATACAATACCAAAATCCTGAAGCTCTTTCAAGTTTTCACCGGCATCGATCATAGCAACCTCTTAAATGTTGTCGCCATATAGTGGAAAGACTTACGTATTAATACGGCGATTAAATACCTGTATTCTTCGCAAGGCTGTCATTCCGGCGAAAGCTGTATATCCAGTGGCTTTCTGGATGCCGGATCAAGTCCGGCATGACAAGCTATTTAATTGCCGGAGTAATATACGGCCCAAAACAACAGTTTTTACACTATTTTCTACTTTTCACAACAGGAGAAAAAGTGGCAATGAGATAATTCATGTTCTCCAGGCGCTGGTATTCGACCGTATCGGTAAGTGACTTGATAAGGCTCGTCGATGGTTGCGGTATGCCCTGTTCCAGGAATTCCTCTTTAAAGAGCGGACCGCTCACAAGTAACATATTGAAGGGCGCACCCCAATCGATAACCTTAAAGACCATTCTGTCGACCCTGTCAATGGTGTATGCTATTTTTATGTCTCCGCTGACGTCCCTGAAGGCATAGGTGATAATGTTGGTAAGGACCTCTGTAAAGGCACGCTCCATTTCACCAATCCTCTCTTCACTATAACCAAGCTGTTCGGCACGATGCGATATAAAGTCTATAAACTTACTGATTGAATCAAGAGAGGCCGGCTCTTTCAATTCATCGAGGATTTCCATTGTAAATGACTGTTTTCCCGTTTCTTTTTTTGTATCCATGCAATACCTCCACAACGTAAATCGATCAAAATATCAGAAAAGAACCTGATGATTGTAAAGAAGATAGTAAAAAAAATCAACCCCTGCTGAGACAGCCAATATCACATTTCGTTCAAACGATAGAGGCATCGCCGGCAAGGGCCCATTGGATCTTGTCGATTAGTTCTTCAATCCCTTCTTTTTTCAGACACGAGATAGAGACCGCGTTATATATTTTTTCAATATTTTTGAGTACTGTCCTGTCAATTCTGTCCATCTTATTGAAAACAATGATTCTTTTCTTACGCTCCAGGTCCAGCGTTTTGAGAATATTCTCAACGGAACTGATCCGTTCTTCGAAATCAGGCACACTGATATCCACAAGGTGCAGGAGAAGGGAAGCGTCTTCGAGTTCCTCAAGGGTGGCCGCGAAGGCCTTGAGCAGTACCTGGGGCAGCCCGTCGATAAACCCGACAGTGTCGGTAAGGATGATCTCTTTCCGTTCGGGATACTTGATGATTCTCGTCGTGGGGTTGAGTGTGCTGAAGGGTTTGTCCTCCACGTCAACCTTGCTTTTCGTGAGAAGATTCAAAAGAGTGGATTTGCCGGAATTGGTATATCCCACGATGGAGACTACGGGGATATGGGAGTCGTTCCTCCTTTGCCGTTTCTTTTCCCTGATTTTTCTGACTTCAGCCAGTTTTTTTTCGAGAAAGGATATCTTGTCCCGGATACGCCGCCGGTCTACTTCAAGTTTCGTTTCACCGGGACCCCGGCCGCCTATTCCGCCCATGAGTCTTGAAAGGGCAGTATTTCTGCCCGACAAGCCTCGGGAGGATGTATTGAAGCTGGGCAAGCTCCACCTGGATCATCGCTTCCCTCGTATCTGCCCGTTTGGCAAAAATATCAAGTATGAGCTGGTTTCTATCGATAACCTTCAGATCTGTAAGCTCCGAGATATTGTTAACCTGGCCCGGCGTCAGTTCCTCGTCGAAGATAATGAGATCAGCGCCAATTTGCTGGCACTTCATAACGACCTCTTCACATTTGCCCTTGCCAATGAAGTATTTTGGATGGAGCTCTTTGGGCCTCTGCACGATCGTATCGAGGACGGAAATCCCGGCAGAATAACAGAGGTCTTTCATCTCCGCAATCCTTTCTTCTGTGTGTTTCTGCCTACCCCTGCCGGGCATGACAACACAGACAAGCAGACATTGATCGGAACCTTTATTCAGAACATAAAATCTGCCGCGTTCTTTGACAAATTCATTTTCAAGCTCTGTAATAAAATCAGCGAAATCAATATCAAGTTCCCGGACAGGCTGAGGCTCCAAAAAATCCCATACTTTCCCTTCCCTGTTCTCAGGGACAAGGTAGCCTGTGTGGATAAAATCGTCCCGCTCTCCACGACGCTCGCCGATGCAGGCAATGAGGTCAAACTGCAGGAGGGCAAGATCGCTCAAGTCTTCTTTCGACAAAAGCTCGCCATTTAAGTGAGTATGGATGAGCCGGACGCCGCGGAAGCGTGCCCGTCCCATACGTTCAGTAGAAAGGGGGGGTATCGCAAGCCTGTGGTTATCGCCAACAACGACATATTCAATAAGGCCCCGGCGATTCATGATGAGTCCGATTTGTCTTGAAATCTCTTTTGATAGTTCCATGATCTGTTTTGCCAGATCAAAGGAAATAATCTCGGAAGGTTGTACCCTTTTTGTATAGAGGCTTTCGAGCCTTCTTTTTATAAGGTGATTAAGTCCCTCTGTGTTTCCGTATATCTGAATGATGACCTCTACGCGCTTGCGACAAGTTCCCGATCAATCTCCATCCGCGCGCAGTAACCCACACCATCAAGCAGTATGGCAACGCGCTCTTTTCCGTCAAGCTGTTTTTCGAAAATGCCGCTGAAACCTTTAAAAGGGCCTTCCTGGATAATAATCTTCTCACCCTTTTTCAATTCCTTCTTCTGTAGTGTCGCGACGTCGCCTTCCTCAAGCTTGCCTTTTATAAACTGTATCATTTCGTCCTGAAGCGGGACAATCTTTCCGTTAAAATTGACAATATTTCTGATACCCCTCGTGTATTTTACAAGACGGTATTCATCGATGGGATGGAACTTCACGAAAATATATCCGGGAAACATCGGCTCTGTAATAAAAACGAACTTGCCTTCTTTATATTTTTTGAATTTTATTTTTGGCGCAAACACTTCGATCTTGCCGCCCGCAAGATTGCCGGCGGCGCGTTCCTCATTTTTCGCTTTCGTGCATACAACATACCATCTTTTCATATCCTCTATTATCAACGAAAATGACCATTTTATCAAGTCTAAAGATGCATAACTCAAGGAACGGCATAAGCTTGCAGAAATCTCTGAACGGTAATTGCGGCAATCGTTCCATCGCCAACCGCCGCGGCAACCTGCCAGGGCGAAGCTTCTCTGATATCACCCGCCGCGACTATTGAGGGAATTTCAGTCTCCAGTCTGTTATTCACCAGAATCTGCCCCGCCTCATCGAGGGGTATAGTGCCGTCCAGATAATCTGTATTCGGTATGATACCCACATGGACCAGGACACCATCGACCTGAAGTGTTTCTTTCTTTCCCGTTATTGTCTGCGTTACTTCTATGGCCCTTACTTTCTCATCACCGATAATCTGAAGCACCTTTTCATTACAGCGGACTTCCAGTTTCGGTTCGGCGAGGGCCCGCTCCTTCAGGATTGCCGATGCTGTCAGTGCGGGCATTGCCTCGATAAGAACAACTTTCGAGGCGAGCTTGGTCAGGTAGAGCGCCTCGGTGACCCCCGCGTCTCCCCCGCCGCAGACCGCCACAACCTGATCAATAAACTGTCCACCGTCGCAGAGGGCACAGTGAATAACGCCTTTATTCTGAAACATGTCTTCACCGGGGACACCCAGTTTTTTAGGCCTTGATCCTCCCGCGAGCACAACGGCGGCGCAGGTATATCCTTTTCCGTCGGCACAATTCACTAATCGGGTGCTGGAGAATGACTCGATACCGACAACCTCACCCTGTTCCATCCGCACGCCGAATCGTCTGGCCTGGTTTACCATTTCAGAAGCAAGCTGGGGTCCCGATATACCTTCCGCGAAACCGGGATAATTCTCAATCCATTCTATATTCTTGAGTTGACCGCCAAATAAATCCTTTTCCAGCAACAATACCCGGTATCTGCCTCTGGCCAGATAGATGCCCGCTGTCAAACCGGCAGGTCCGCCGCCAATGATAATTACGTCATAGTCAAACATGCATATATTCCTCATTCTCCCTAATATCGTTCGTATACAGGCAGGACGTTTTTGTATTTGTTCACGAGCTTGTTCCAATTGGAAGGCAGTTCTATTTTTTTCGTTACCCAGCTCGTCCCGCCAATCGATGCCGAAGAGACAAGGCCCATGAAAGCGCCGGGCCCTCCCGCGACAAGTATTTTAATATAGGCAGGGTTTCTGATGATGGCCATGGGATCCATTGGATTCATCGGCACCGTCCCCGGCTTCGCGATGGCCGTATTGGTCTGGTAAAAGTATGAATGCTTATAGGCCGGAACACGACCAAATTCAGTGATATACCCCTTAATCATTTCTTTGGTCCAGCCTTTTTTAGCCATTACCTTCGCGTGTTGGGGCGTTACTATCCAGCAGAAGAGTCCTCCTCTTGCCGGTTGAAGGTTATAGATCAAGGCATTGAGGATACCTTTGTCATCTGAACCATAGGGCCATATCTGAGAATAGGAATTGGGATAGAAAAGGGTAACAGCACTCTCATCTCCGGCAAATCCTTCGCTGACATGGAAGGGCTCCCAGGGACTGTCCTCTTCGTTCTCGGCTATGACCATGGAATATTTCGCGGGATTTCCCAGAACCCCCATATCTTCGATCCCTTTCCGTATGCCGCCGATGTTCTTGATGACAAGGCCCATTGCCCGCCCGATGGCCGCGTTGGCAATGTTCCCGGGGCTTAAGGCACCTGAGCCGCTATTCACATGGACATCTTTACGAATCGGGCCATTGATAATCCAGCAGGGCGCCCATGAACCGGTACTCATGCTGTAGGTGCCAAACCAGGAATCAGGGTCCAGCATGGCCCTGACAGAGGCAATGAGAACGGGCATGTGGATAGGTAAAGCGCCTGCCATAACGGCATTGACGGCAACTTTCTCCACTGTCGCCTTTCCCAGCCGGGGTTCTATTATTCCGAGAATATGGTCTGGAGGTAAATCAGTCCCGCTAAGCATCTCTTTTACGTTCTCTTCTGTGGGAGGAATAACAGGAAGGCCGTCGCTCCATCCCCTTTTGTAATAAAACCGGTTTACCTCTTCCAGACTTCCCTTAAAGGCTATCCTCGCAGGCTTTTCCTTTTCCTTTGTCTTTGGTGACGCTTCATCAGGAGTAAGAGGCTTCGTCAGGGCATCAATAATCTGGTCAATCACCTGGCTTATTCCTTCTTCAGCATCTTCCATGATACTGCATTCACAGGGTACTGTCTCCGGGATGAGGCGCAATCCCGGATACCCCTTTGTTGAAGCAGCTTGACTTCCATCCGTGTAAAAACCGTCATTTGCTAACATCACCGTTGGTTTTTTCATAATCTCAACTGAGATCGTATCGTACACAAGGTACTTTGTGCAGGAGCCTCAGTCACCTACCGCAAGAATAACGGCATCGACCCCCTTTACCCATTCTATAAATTTTTCTCTATTTGCAGACTCAATCTCAGGGACATTAGGTATCGTCGCATCATACCAACCGGTACTCACTGAGGGGAATCTCTCTTTCAACTTGTTTTCAATGGAGGTCAGCATCAGCCGAGCCGCCCGTTTGGAATTGCAAAAGAGGCCGATCTTCTTTCCTGCCATGTCTTCAAGCCGTGGTGAAATACCACTCAAAGGCACCGGGTCCGCTTCAGCCCATGGACTAAGAACCTCATACACACCACCATTGCCGCTACTCTCCATACTTGCTCCTCCTTATTCTTAAATAACTGACTGCGCTTCTCCTGAATATTGCCCGGACATAAACCACAACACATCCCGGTTAAAACCATTGGACATTAAGACTATATCGTCTCTGTTCCTATTGGTCATAGGTAATACCATTATCTTTTACAACCTCTCCTGCTTTTTGTCAAGCCATTCTCCTGCATCCCCTTGCCAGGTCTCACTCATTGTCCCGTTACCCGAATACACGACACCTCATGCCCACCGCCTACATCGCGGAGCTCCGGTATCGTATGACTGCATTCCGGTATGGCTATAGGACAGCGAGGGTGAAAGTGACACCCTGGTGGAGGGTTCAGGGGACTCGGCACCTCTCCTTTCAGAATAATACGTTCCCGGGTCTCTTCGATAAAAGGATCGGCCACGGGCACCGCGGAGAGGAGTGCCTTCGTATAGGGATGAAGGGGATTATCATAGAGGGTCATCTTGTCGACAACCTCGACGATACGTCCCAGATACATGATGGCGATACGGCTTGAGATATGGCGGACCACGGCAAGATCATGGGCAATGAAGAGATAGGTGAGGCCCTTTAACCCTTCCTGGAGTTCCTGCAGGAGATTGATGATCTGGGCCTGGATCGACACATCGAGGGCGGAGATCGGTTCATCACAGACGATGAGGGAGGGTTCACAGGCGAGTGCCCGGGCAACGGCAATCCGCTGACGCTGTCCCCCGGAGAATTCGTGGGGTACCCGATTTGCCATAGTGGGGTCAAGGCCGACGATACGAAAGAGGTGGGCTATTCTGTCTTCATACTCGGCGTTTCCATGAACTATACCATGGATAAGCAGCGGTTCACCGACAATGCTTCCGGCATTCTGTCTCGGGTCCAGGGAACCATAGGGGTCCTGGAAGACGATGGACATTTTGCTTCTTAAGGGTCTTACTTTGCTCTCCGGCCAGGAAGCGATATCCTCACCATCAAAGAGTATCTGTCCTGAGGTGGGTTGAAGGAGCCGTATGACGCAACGGCCTGTTGTCGTCTTCCCGCAACCGGACTCACCGACAAGTCCCAGTGTTTCTCCTTTCTTTATCGTGAAGCTGACACCGTCGACGGCTTTCACATCAGCTACTTTCCGCTTCAAGAGTCCCCGGGTCACCGGGAAATACATCTTCAAATCTTTGACATCAACAAGGGTATTATTTGTCATGCTCTTTCTCCTGAGTATTGGCATAGCACGAGACAGAGTGCTTACCATCGATGAGTTTCAGTTCAGGCCAGGGTTCCAGTTCACATTGAGGAAGACGGTACTGGCATCGCGGGAGAAAAGCACAGGTGCCGGGCATATCGATGAGATCGGGCGGCATGCCGGTGATTGGTATGAGCTTTGTTCCGGGGGCTTCATTCAGTTGAGGCACGCTTTTTAAGAGTCCCATCGTGTAGGGATGACGGGGGGCTGAGAAGAGGTCCTTTGTGGTACCGGATTCAACAATACGGCCTGCGTACATGACATAGATACGCTGGGCATACCGGGCTACCACACCGAGATTGTGTGTCACGATGACGAGGGACGTGCGGAACTTCGTTACCATCTCCTTCATCAGTTCCAGAAGCTGTGCCTGGGTGGTAACATCAACCGCAGTGGTGGGCTCATCGGCAATGATGATCCTGGGATTGCAGGACAGCGCCATGGCGATCATCACCCGCTGGCGCATGCCTCCTGAGAACTGGTAGGGATAATCGTCGATTCTCTTTTCCGGGGCGGGGATACCGACGAGTCTTAAGAGCTCGATTGCCCGCATCCTCGCGGCAGACCGGCTATGGTCGAGATGGACTTCAAGCATCTCTGTGAGCTGCCGGTTGATCGTTAAGACCGGATTGAGGGATGTCATGGGTTCCTGGAATATCATGGCTATCTTGCCGCCACGGACGGCATACATCTCTGCACCTTTGGGGCTGTATTCCAGAAGGTTCTTGCCTTCGAAGATGACCTTACCACCGATGATCTCACCCGGCGGCGAGGCGATAAGCTGGAGGACCGAGAGCTGGGTCACCGACTTGCCGCAACCGGATTCTCCGACAATGCCGATGATCTCATTTTCATCGATATAGTAGGAAACACCGTCTACTGCTTTTACGAGACCGCTCTCTGTCCTGAATTGGGTTTTTAAGTTCTCAACATTTAATACAGCTGTCATAGTGTCCTCTCATGAAAAGAATTGTTCAAGCTGTTCAATCCGTTTGAGCCGTTTAAACGATTAACCGGTTTGAACGTTTAAACTGGTTTGAACGGTTTGATCGGTTACTTTTCATAACGTCCCCCTCAGTCTCGGATCGAGGGCATCCCTTAGGCCGTCACCAACCATATTAAAAGCAAATACGACAAGCATGATGGCAAGTCCTGGCGCGAAAGAGAGGATGGGATGGGTCTTAAGATAGAGATATCCATCGCTGACCATGGCTCCCCAGGCGGCCCCGGGCGGTGCTATACCCAGCCCGAGAAAAGAAAGGCCTGCCTCTGACAGGATCGCCATTCCTATATTCATGGTTATTAACACGATAAGGGGTGGGAAGCAATTGGGGACCACATGGCGCATCATAACCCGCAGGTTACTGGCCCCGGCGGCACGCGCTGCCAATACATAGTCATTTTCCTTGACAGTAAGGACCTGGGCACACATGAGACGACCATAGGCAGGTATGAGAGAGATGCCGATGGCTATGACAACATTTTTAAGTCCCGACCCGAGTATCCCCGCGACGACAAGCGCCATGAGTATGGGAGGGAAACACATCTGCGCGTCGATGAACCGCATGAAGAACGCGTATGTCTTGCCGCCAAAGTATCCAGCGACAAGTCCCATGACCATACCGATAAAAGCAGCGATAGAAATGGCAACAATACCGATCACCAGTGACGTCCGGGTACCGTATATAATGCGGGAGAGCGTGTCCCTTCCGATGGCATCGGTCCCCAGCCAATGGGCCGCACCAGGAGCTTTCAGGGCCTCTTCAAGATTCTGCTCATAAGGATCATATGGAGCCAGAAAAGGCGCGAATATAGCTCCTATAAGAAGCACTAGAATGATAGCAAAGCCAAGGATAACAATTTTGCGACTAATAAATATTCTCAACATCCTTCGCAACTCGTTGCCACTGGATCGAGTTTTTGCTGTATCGGTAAGTAGGGGTTCTTTTTTCATCATAGTTTTCCTCTCCTATTCATACCGTATTCTGGGATCAAGCCAACCATAGGAAAGGTCTACTATGAGATTTGCCAGAAGCACCGTTATGGCGATGACCAGTACCGAACCCTGCACAACGGGATAATCCTGGGACATTATCCCGTCTACGGTGAGCCTGCCCATACCGGGGATATTAAAGACCGTTTCGATAAGCACCGCGCCGCCGAAAACATATCGGACCGTCATACCCGTAAGGGTAACAACAGGAATGAGGGCGTTTTTCAGGGCATGTCTCATTATAATTACCCGTTCCTTCAAACCTTTGGCCCAGGCGGTCCTGATGTAGTCCTGCTGGATGACCTCAAGCATGCTCGACCGGGTCTGTCGCATTCCTGATGCTATGGAAAAAATGGCGAGACACAATACAGGCATTATTGTCTGTTTAATACTCAACCATAGATTAACAAATGGCGAAGTGTAACCTTGAACCGGAAGCCATCTGAAATAAAGACCAAAAACATAAATCAGGAGAATACCGAGCCAGAAAATAGGCACCGTCATGCCGAGATTGGCCAGTGTAGTCGCCACCGAATCCATCCAGCTGCCCCTCCTCATAGCGCTTATTATCCCCGCCGGTATACTTAAAATAATGCTCACCAATAAAGAAAGAAAACCTAAATAAAAGGTTATCGGTATCCGTCTTTTTAATTCAGCCCCCACACTGCTGCGGTTCAATATTGATTTTCCCAGATCGCCACGGACAGCGTCGGAAACCCACTTGACATACTGCACCAACATCGGCTTATCGAGTCCGAACTCCTTTTTCAGGGCATCAACTTCTGCCTGTGTGGCCCCTTCCACATCCCTCATAGTCATATACATTAATATAGGGTCTCCTGGCAGGAGGCGCATGGTAAAAAAGAGCATAAAGGTCACTATAAGAAGAACAACGACGGATTGCAGCAACCTGCGTATAATATAGCTTGTCATAAAACAATTTCCTCCTGCACCTTACGATCCGGTGAAGATGTTATGTTGCGCCCGCATCGGACCACACCGTAAACAGACAATATTATTTTTTCAACCAGGGCCTCTCCGGCGTCCACTCCGTCCAGATTCCCATGCTCAAGTGGCCCGTATCACGGACATTTTTCTGCTGGATGGAGGCGCGGCCCGTTGTGTGAATGGGAATAATCGTTGCGTCTTCATGAATCATCTTCAATGCTTTCTGTATTCTTGGCGCCTCTGGGTCGGTGGTCGCGAGGGCTTCTTTTATCAGAGCATCTAATCCGGCAGGTTTCTTCATAATCTGAAAATCAAGGGCGTCAGATGACATATAGAGATCGAGCGATTGAAGATAATTAGGATAGGACCCGAAAGGCTGGCAGAGGAAACCGTTCTTCCACCCCTTTCTCCGGTAATCGGTATATTTGCCCTGATCGACAATCTCCACCTCGGCAGTGATACCCACTTTGGCGAGGTAGCCCTGGATAATTACCATGATGTCTTTGTCGATGGCGAAGTGGGGGATAATCCTCGTCTTGAATCCCTGCGGATAGCCCGCTTCCTTGAGCAGTTGTTTCGCTTTTGCGACATTATACCGGCGGCCCTGGAAGTTCTTTATATAAGCCATTGTACCTACGTTGGGGAGCTGATAGGCAGCGCCCCAGAAACCATAGCTTTTCGCCTTCGCCATGGCTTCTTTGTCGATGGCATACTCGACGGCCTCGCGGACTTTCTTATTGGCGAGAGGTGAATCGGCATTGGCGCTGTCCGGTATGAGCACCACCGTTCCCGTATCGGCAGTGATGACATTGAGGCCTGCCGCCTTCAGGTCGGCAGCCATTTTCCCTGTTTCCGTGTTTAATACCTGTGCTTCTCCGGCTTGCATGGCTGCCGCTTGCGTCATAAGGTCTTTGATATAGACGTATTCAACTCCATCGAGATAGGGTTTCCCTTTCTGCCAGTAACCTTCGAATCTCTTATATTTCGTGCGGACATCGCGCTCAAAACTGACAAATTCATAGGGTCCTGTCCCGACAGGGTTCCATCTAGCCCACTCTATGCCTTTCGTTTTGAATGCGGTAGGTGATACCTGTACCCCACCTCCTCCCGCGAACCTTGTCAGGAGAACATTTGTATACTTGGAAAGGGTGATCTTTACCGTGAAATTATCAACGACATCGATGACCGCCCAATCCTCTGTTCCCGGTCTTTTCCCGGCTTTCATGGCCTCAAGATTGAACTTCACAGCTTCAGCATTGAAATCAGTGCCATCATGAAATTTAACGTTCTTTCGCAGCGTTAACGTAACGGAGCTCTTGTCGGGAGCAATCTTCCAGGACTCCGCCAGCCAGGGCTCTATGCGGCCATCATAATGCTGACGCAACAAGGATTCAAGTACCGGCTTGTTCGCGATAGATGCTTCGCCGACACCTTCCACGGGCCAGCCGAAGGGTGTCTTGGGTCCTGTGGCTTCAATGATTTTCAGAACACCTCCTGTCTGTGGTTGTTCCTTTGGCGCTTGTTTTGCCGCAGGCTTTGGCGCTGCCTTAGGCATCGGTTTCTCGGCGGCCCCGGCAAACCCCGCAATGAACATTGAAATAATAAAAACAAAAACTGTAATAACACACAATCCCCATCCGATCAGTTTCTTTTTATTCATGCAGCCTCTCCTCAATTTCATATATCTCAACAATCGAAATTCAAACACCTTCAGTTTGTGTTCTACATCTTTATCCGCACAAACATCTTTTTCTCATCACTACGTTTTCCATCGCAATACTGAATCATACCTCTTCTATCACAGTAAGGCTTTACCCTTCGTTATTTGCTCATCCATGCCTTTTCCGAAGTCCACCAGCCCCAGTTTCCAAGAGTCAGATGTCCCGTGTCATGGACATTCTTCTGCGAGACGCATGCCCGTCCCGTTGTATGGATGGGGACAACAGTTATATCGTCATTGAACATCTTTAATAATTTGTGGATCCTTGGAAGCTCGGGATTAATAGTAGACCAGCGCTTCATCCAACAGCGGCCCTGATCCGGCCGGTTTCTTCAGACTGGGAAATTCAAGGGTGGCAGGAGCGAAATAGAATTCGATGGTCTGGAGATAATTAGGAAATTCTCCCAGCGGCTGGCAGAGGAAACCATTCTTCCATCCCTTTCTTCGATATTCGGTAAATTTTCCTTGATCAACAAACTCAAGGTCCACCGTAATACCCGACTTTGCCAAGATAGCTCTGAATGCTGACCATGACGTCCCTGTCGACGGCGAAATGAGGTATAATTCTCGTTTTGAATCCTTTCGCGTAGCCGGCCTCAGCAAGAAGCTTCTTTGCTTTGGCAGGGTTATATTTGCGCCCCTGTAAATTTTTCTGATATGCCATGCTCCCCGTGGTCGGCAATTGATAAGCAGCCTGCCAGAATCCATAGCCTTTCGCCTTTACGATAGCCTCTTTGTCAATGGCGTAATCCACAGCCTCGCGGACTTTCTTATTGGCCAGCGGAGAATCGGTATTCATGCTGTCAGGTATGAGCACCACAACGCCGGTGTCGGCAGGGTATACATTAAGTCCCACGGCTTTCAGGTCCGCGGCCATCTTGCCTGTCTCCGTGTTCAATACATGGGCCTCACCCGCTTCAATGGTGGCCGCCTGGGTCATGGGATCTTTGATGTAGACATATTGCAGCCCATCGAGATAGGGCTTACCCTTCTGCCAGTATCCATAGAATTTCTTGTATTTCATACTCGCATCACGCTCGAAACTGACAAATTCAAAGGGACCTGTTCCAACCGGGTTCCACCTTGCCCACTCTATGCCTTTCGTCTTGAAGGCTGTCGGTGATACCATCGAGCCGGGAATTCCTCCCAAGCGGCTCAAGAATATGTTGCTGTATTTCAGCAGATTAATCCGAAGGGTATAGGCATCAATAAGATCAATGGAAGCCCAGTCTTCTGTCCCAGGGCTCTTGCCTGCTTTCAACGCATCAAGATTAAACTTTGCGGCCTCGGCGTTAAAGTCTGTACCATCATGAAACTTTATGCCTTTTCTCAAGACAAAAGTAGCTGACTTTTTATCCGGGGCAATCTTCCAGGATTCCGCGAGCCATGGTTCAATGCGGCCATCATAATGGAGTCGCACAAGTGACTCAATAATCGGTTTACCTGCCACGGTAGATTCGCCAACACTTTCCGGAGGCCAGCCGAAGGGTGTCTTTGGCCCTGTCACTTCAATAATTTTAAGAATGCCTCCCAATTGTGGTTGCACTGTTGGGGTTGCTTTTGCGGCCTTCGGGGCCGGTGTTGCTTTTGGCGCCGGTTTCTCGGCGGCTCCTGCGAATCCGTCATGAGTATGGACACACAAACAGCAAAAAACGATAAACGCATAGTAAAGACCCTTCTTCATCATAACTCCTCCCTTTCTTTTAAAAAATAAAGCTCCTCAATATATATAATATTCAAAAAAACCATATCATTTTTCACTTACTCATCCACGCCTGATCCGGGGCCCATTCCGGCCATACACCGAAGATGAGATGACCTGTTTCGTGAACAATTTTTTGTTTTACGCTTGCCCGTACCGTGTCATGAATTGGAATTACCGTGGCATCATCATAATATGTCTTCAAGACTTTCTGTACTTTCTGCGGTTCGGCATTCAGCGTTGAAAGAGCTTCGTTAACCAGAACTTCAATATTGGCAGGTTTTTTAGGCTGGGAAAATCGAGAGAAGAGGGTAAAAGATATATCTGTATAGCCTGAAGGTAATTCGGATACAGCCCGAGAGGCATGGCGAGGAAGCCATTCTTCCACCCCTTCCTTCGAAAATCGGTAAATTTACCCTGATCGACAAAGTCCAGATCAGCGGTAATTCCCACCTTACTCAGATAACTCTGAATACTGACGAGGACATCCCTGTCAACGGCAAAGTGAGGCGTAATGCTTATCTTAAAACCTTTCGGGTATCCGGCTTCTGTGAGGAGTTGTTTTGCTTTGGCAGGGTTATATTTGCGACCCTGAAAGTTTTTAATATAAGCCATTGTACCCGGAGGCGGGTACTGATATGAGGCATTCCAGAAACCATAGCTTTTCGCCTTCGCTATGGCTTCTTTATCGATGGCATACTCGACTGCCTCGCGGACTTTCTTATTGGTGAGAGGGGAATCGGAATTCATGCTGTCAGGTATGAGCGTCACGGTACCGGTAGCTGGTGTGAATACATCAAGTCCCATGGCTTTCAGATCAGCGGCTTGTTTGCCGCCCTCTATATTCAACACATGAGCTTCTTTCGCTTCCATGGATGCCGATTGAGTCATGGGGTCTTTGATGTAGATATATTCAATCCCGTCGAGGTAGGGTTTGCCCTTCTGCCAGTAATTATCGAATTTTTTATATTTGATATTGACATCACGTTCAAAACTAAAAAACTGGAAGGGGCCTGTTCCGACAGGGTTCCACCTGGCCCAGTCTATACCGTTCTTTTTAAATGCAGTCGGTGATACCATTGCTCCGTAAATAGCGGTAAATCGGCTTAGTGCTGTATTTACATAACGCGAAAGGTTGACGCGGACCGTATAGTCATCGACTATATCAATTGAAGTCCAATCTTCAGTTCCCGACATCTTAGCGGCTTTCTTTGCCTCCAGATTGAATTTCACTGCTTCCGCGTTGAAATCGGTACCGTCATGGAACTTGACACCTTTCCTCAGGGTAAAGGTGATCGAACTCATGTCGGGGGCAATCTTCCAGGCTGTTGCCAGCCATGGTTCGAAACGACCATCATAATACTGGCGAAGAAGAGATTCGATAGCCGGTTTTCCGGCCACAGAACCCTCGCCAACAGTCTCAGGGGGCCAGCCGAAGGGTGTCTTGGGGCCTACGGTCTCAATGATTTTAAGAACACCGCCGTATTGTGGTTGCGGTCCTTTTGGTACCGCCTTTCCTACGGCTTGCGTCGCTGTTGATGATGTTGCAGCTGTTGCTTTTGGCGCCAGTTTTTCAGCAGCTTCAACAAGCCCGGCAACCAGGAAGCATCCGCTCATCAATAAAACCAGAGAGATAGAGAAAATATTACCCGATAAACACTTTTTCACCATAACACCCTCCTCCTTTTTATCTCAAATGATACAATTGTCATTTACCCCGAGTCTTAAGAATACACCTTCTTTTCGTTTCTCTCAATTATATATTATCCGGAGTTTTGAGACTCCACAACAGTCAATATCTCTCCTGCAAACGAGCCCTCAGTAAAGCTGGAACCACACACCCTTCCATCCCATATATTCCTTCAATTTTGTTTCAGGCATCCATTGATTGCAGGGTTCTTCAAAGTCCTTTTGTCCTAGTCCAGCTGTCTGAGCAACGGTCTGTCCATCGTTTTCTGCTTTCTTTCATTTACTTCCACTTATCGACAATCACTGAAGCGGGCCGGGACATCTGCCAGACCTGCGTAAAGGGATTTGTCTCTCCTCCCACAACAACAATTTTCACATACTCGCGGGGGAATATGGGAACTATTTCATGAGGTTCAAGCTCCAGATAGTGCGCCGGCCACATTGGCTTCGACCCGTACCATTCTTTTCCCTTGAGGACTGGTTCAATGAAAGCCGGGTAAAAGGGATCGGCCAGAAATTCTTTCACTGTTTTCGTCGCGTGGGACCAGATAAACTCTTCAGCGCCCTCCTTGCTGTATCCCCTCCCGGAAACCATCCGTGCCGACATGGGGTCCATAATAATCAAGACGCCGGTCGGTAAACTATAGTTGGTAATCGTTTTCGCAATGTGCTCAAGGTCGGCGCGTTCGAAAGGCCCGTTATGGCTCCATCCTCCGCTCAATATTGTTACCACGCTCTCATCAACCTTAAATCCACGTGAAACATGAAATGGTTCCCAGGGGCTTCTTTCCTCATTCTCCGCGAAAGCAAAACTGTATTTACTTGGATTGCCGATACTGCTCAAATCATTCAATCCGCTTCTTGAACCGCCCAGGCAGATAATAGCAAGTCTCAAAAAACGTCCGATTGTCTGCGTTCGCTTTATTTTTCGTGCCTGAACCGAGGGCATTAATCCCCGCGTTCATCCCTATCTTTTTGGCAACGGGTCCGTTGATAATGACAGCGAATGAAAAGGAAGATGTGGAACGTACTGAGGAAGCAAACCAACTGCCGGTGAAGGCTTCCACAATACCAAGCAGGACGGGCATATACTTTGGTTCACACCCTGCCATAACACCCACTGTTGCCACCTTTTCCACGGTCACTGTGAGACTCTCCGGCATCATATCCGTCGTCACCACCATGTCTGGGGCACAATTTGTTCCCTTCAACATCTCTTGTACCAACTCTTCAGTGGGGGGAATAATGGGGAGACCGTCAGACCACCCTCGTGCGTAGAAAAACCTGTTTACTTCTTCTATGCTGCCCTTAAAGGCAATCCTCGCTGGCGTTTCGATCTTTCTTTGTTTGGGGAACTGCTCTTCATCGGTTAAGGGTGCTGTCAATGCCGCTATCAATTGAGGAATAATTCCAGGCAGCGTATCGTCGGGAACATCACCGCAGGGATGGGGTACTATAACACGGCGTAGAAGCGGCATCCCTTCCTTGTCGCAGGTAATCTGAACGTCTGCAATAAAAGGTTCATCAACAATGAATACCGACGGGATACCTTCTTTTTCCAGAAACATTGACCAGTGGGAACCCCACATGGAGCACGAACCTCAAGCGCCGCAGCCGTATATGACGGCATCGGCCTCCTTTCGAATCTCATCCCACAATGGTTGGTCATCGGACATGTAGGTGCTTTCTTTGTGCTTGAATACCGTCTTCACGCCCGGCGCATAACGCGGCAGAAGGTCCGTGATTTTCTGAAGAAAACCATCGGCGCCACCGACAAACTGGCTTACGCAATAGATGGTTTTATTATTGAGGTCTGTAATCCGTGGCGCTAAGGGGACCGGGGGCACTTCCTTTTCGATTCCACAGGGATTGAGTGCGGCAAAGGTGTTGCTATGTCCTGAGTCTGTCTGCTCCATGATAGCCCCTCCTGTCAAGAACGATGAGCGTAAATCCTTACAAGGCTGCGTATAACTCTATATTAACAAGAAAAACTGGTGTAAACTGCATATATATCTAACCGGTAAGACTTTTTGAAGTGTCTCATATATACTTCCTGGGGATATATTCGATTCAAGGTTATCCAATGTCATGAATGCCTGCCACGTTGTTATCGGTTATACCTTTTACCAATCTCTTATACCAAGCGGTCTCTTTTATTGTCAAGGCTTTTTTCTCAGGCGGATGACAAACCGTTTCTCCTTCTTTTTTCAAGGAACTTGTCGTATTGTTCCCCCCTGTCTCCTCCCGGGTCTATAGTGTAGATTCCTTTTCCCCTGCATTATATATGTCATATGTCCTTGACACATAACCGGAATTTTTGTAACCTTTAGTTCTCAAAAATGGACTTTTTATCAACCTGATCTCATACTCCTTTAAACGCGAAACGGGAGAATATCGAAGCCCTGATTGAGGTCGTAAAGGAATCCGGACGTTATTGTCAAAAGGAGAATAAAATGCTTACAACATGTAAAAAGTTTGACGCTGACGTGGTTGTATGCGGCGGCGGCCCCGGAGGCAGCGCGGCTGCCATATCCTCGGCCAGGGCGGGGAAGAGGACGATACTTCTTGAAATACGTGAGTCCCTCGGTGGTCTTTGCACCAACGGATATATAACGGGTATTGCCGGTGTTGTTGACGGTATTAGCAAGGAATGGCTCGAAAGGTTGGATGCCGAAGGCCACGCAGTAATGCAGCCCCACCTGCCCACAGTTGAACCGGAGTTCGGCAAGGCGATGCTTGAATATATGGCACTTCAGGCAGGTTGCCGTATTCTCTATGGAACACATGTTGTAGACTGCGTGAAAGAAAATAACAAAATCAAGAGCGTTATTGCCTATTGCAAATCGGGCAAAATTGAAATCACCGGCAAAATTTTTATTGACGCCACCGGTGATGCTGATCTTGCTTTTGCGGCAGACGTTCCCTGCGAAGTTGGAAACGCAGAGTTCTGCGGCCTGAATCAGTCGGTAACGATGGGGTTTAGGTTGTCATATGTCAATCTAAAGCAATATAGTGAAGCAAATGCCGCATGGAAAAAGCACCCCGACTACGATCCGAAGGACCTCAAAAAACGCAGCCTTATTGTATACAAGGAGCACCAGGCCTTAGCAAACGGTGATTTGCACGAACTGCTCAGTCCGGGAAACATCGTATACCCAATGCCTGTGGGCGACCCAACCTGCACCGACGTTACTATTGACGCTACTCATACCTTCGACTGCCACAATGATGATGTGGTGGATTTAACAAGGCAGATTGTTGACCAGCGACGTAAAGTTATCTGGTTTGTTGACTTCCTGAAGAAATATGTCCCGGGATTTGAAAATGCGGTTCTCACAGGTGTTGCATCCATGAATGGCATAAGAGATTCAAGACGCATAGTAGGCGAATATATCCTCCGTGACATAGACTTAGGTCTTGCCGCTAAGTTCGATGACGGTATTTATCAGCATACCGAATTTTATGACACTCATGTGCCGACACCCGGCCACCATACGGCACTTCGCCATATCCACTATAAAGAACCTGTTGATCCGGCCTGTTGCCGTCCATCTCAAGACGACAACGATTACATGATGCATCCCTTCGTAGGTCCCGGTGGATATGAAATCCGCACCAATCCAAGAGAGTATTGTGAAATCCCGTTCAGAAGCCTGATAGCCTGCGGGGTTGATAATTTGATGGCTGTAGGCCGCTGCTGTTCGGCAGAGTATCACGCCCTGGGATCTGTCCGTGTTATAGGACCGTCGATGGGTATGGGGCAGGCTGCCGCCCTTGGAGGGGCTTTAGTTATCGATAAAAAACTTGATGCCATACGGGAACTGGATGGCAAACTCGTCAGACAGGCGATGATTGATAATGGCGTCGCTCTCGACAAATTGCCCGGTGGTTATTGGGAGCAACAGCGAACAACCAAGGGCGATTTAGTTGTTTCTTCCGCCGACATGATTGAGATTCGCAATGAAAAGGAGAAAAAATAACTCATTAATACGAAAGGACCACAGCGAAAAAGACATTATCAATTTATTTCAGGGGAATGGCTTTGAATGGAGGAATATCCTATCATCTTCCTGTCAAGGAATATGTTTCTCATAAGAGTTTCCTCAATTTTCTTGACAAAGGATTGCCAAAGATTGTACAAGTCGGTATAACCTATTACCAATTGTCTGATATGGGTTTTTATGTGTAATTCCAAAAAAGGTGGATGAAATAATGCCAGCTAATGGTTCTCTTTTTAAAGCACTCCCTTCAAAGCGTGCCTTTGATGAGATCGCTGATCAGATTAAAGATCTCATTTATTCAAAAACATTGAAACCCGGTGATAAACTCCCCCCGGAAAGGGACCTGGCAACACAATTCGGAACAGGAAGAATGGCAGTGCGGGAGGCGCTTCGTATCCTTGAACAATCGGGACTGATTATTGTCAAGCAGGGGAGCGAGGGCGGCGCATTTGTAAAAGAAGCGGACACCTTGATGGCCAAGGAGATCATATCGGGCCTGATACGCAGGTCAAGCCTTACTATGGAAGATGTCATGGAAGTAAGGATTAAATTCGAAATGGCTGTGCTCGAAGCTGCTATCGGAAGGATCACTGCAAAGTGATATGGAAATACTTCAAAAACGCATTGATGATGCGGAAATCATGATCCGTGAGGATAAAGAAGGCATTAGACCGCTCGACCCCTTTCTGCTGGGTGAAACTTATGCAGACTTCCACCTTATCCTCGCCCGTGGAACAAAAAACCCTGTCTATGAAATCATCATGGACTGTTTATTGCGAGTATCTCACGGCGTGATGACTCAGCAAATGATCCCGTCAGACCGTTTTAAGGAACATCTTGAATTTCACAAAAACCTTTACAACGCGTTGAAATACAAGGATGCGACCATAGCCGGTCCGCATTTCAAAGAGTACAAACAGGCCGTCAAACGCCACTTCACCTGGATAGCAGACAACAAAAAACAAACAATAAAAGTAACACAGAAACCCTCCAAGGGTAAAACCCCCTCCAGGAAGAAAGCTAAAGGCCCTTGACAGTTAAAGGGCTGGTCGTTTAACATAAAGAACATTATAGTTATTCAGGATGGAAGAGAATGGCAGATGAAGATCTTTCAAAGCTGAGGATAGATAAATCCCGACAGGGATTCCAGGCTAGAAACAGGAAGAAACCTTTCTATCTTATTATCGCCGCTATCTTTATCGCGCTGGTTCTTATCCTCTTCATGACTAACGTTTTTTCTCCCGCCACGAAAGTCGAAGTCGCCAGTGTAGTTCAAACCTATCCTTCACAGACATTCACCCTTCTCAATGCCAGCGGATATGTAGTGCCGCAAAGAAAATCTTCGGTAGCAGCAAAGGCGACGGGGCGGCTCGTGGCCCTCTATGTTGAAGAGGGAAATAAAATAAAAAAGGACCAGATTATCGCGCAGCTTGAAAACGAAGATCTCGCGGCATCGCGCAGGCAGGCACTGGCAAATCTTGATGTGGCTCGCGCGGGCTACGAGCAGGCAAAGGCAGAACTCAATGACGCGCAAGTTTCTTTTGAACGCCAAAAACAACTCCTTTTAAAAGAACTCATTGCAAAGAGTGACTATGACACAGCGGATGCCCGGCACAAGAAAGCTATTGCTGCCGTAGCAAGCGCTGACGCGTCAATGAAGGCGTCCCAAGCCGCGTTGGGCGGCGTTGATGTATCCCTCGAATATACCCGCATCCGCGCCCCCTTCGATGCTGTCGTCCTTACAAAAAATGCCGATGTCGGTGATATTGTAACTCCTCTGGGGGCGGCCGCCAACGCGAAATCAGCCGTTGTTACTATTGCTGATATGGCCTCCCTCCAGGTCGAAACAGACGTTTCAGAATCAAATATCGAGAAACTGAAACCCGGTCAGCCCTGCGAGATCCAGCTTGACGCTGTCCCTGCTACGCGTTTTCCCGGGACCATTTACATGATCGTCCCAACAGCGGACAGAAGCAAAGCAACAGTGATGGTCAAAGTCCGCTTCAACACCATCGATAGCAGAATACTCCCCGAGATGAGCGCGAAAGTTGCCTTTCTCTCCCGGGAAGTCAAAAAGGAAGAAGAAAAATCGCGAACAGCCGTCAGCCCGAAAGCTATCATCGACGATGGAGGAAAGAAATTCCTTTTTGTGGTGAAACAGGACCGGGTCAAACTGACTCCCGTAACAGTAGGCGCTCCGTTGGGAGACATGGTGGAGATACTCAGCGGAGCAGTCTCCGGTGACAAAGTAGTGATCAGTCCGCTAAAAAACCTCAAAGACAACGCACGTATCAAGATCGCCGAACAGTAAATGGAAACCGCCCCTCCTATTGTTGAAATAAAAAACCTCTTCAAATCCTATTGGCGGGGAAACCAGATCGTGCCGGTCCTTGAGGACATTACCTTTGATATAGCCGAAGGCGAGTTCCTTGCCCTCATGGGTCCTTCCGGCTCCGGCAAGAGTACCCTCCTGAACCTCATCGCCGGTATCGATGAACCCGACAGCGGCCTTATCAAAGTGGGCGGCGTCGATATTACAGGTCTTACGGAGATAGAACTCGCCCACTGGCGGGCCCTCAATGTGGGCTTCATCTTCCAGTTCTATAATCTCATACCGGTCCTCACTGCTTATGAAAACGTAGAGCTTCCACTGCTGCTGTCTCATCTTTCCCGCAGTGAACGCAGAGACCACGTGGAGATGGCCCTCAAAGTCGTGAGTCTCACAGACAGAATGGACCATTATCCGGGACAGCTTTCCGGCGGACAGCAGCAGCGCGTCGCCATCGCGCGGGCTGTTGTCACAGACCCCGCTATTCTTGTTGCCGATGAACCCACCGGCGATCTTGACAGGCGTTCAGCCGAGGAGATTATGGAACTCGTAGACAGGCTCAACCACGAATCGGGTAAAACCATCATCATGGTCACCCACGATCCACGTGCCGCGGGAAAAGCACATGTGATGCGGCAGCTTGATAAGGGTATTCTGAATAATGCGAATTCTGAAGATCATCTTTAAAAACGCCTTCCGTCACAAACTCCGTACAGGCCTTACTATCCTGAGCATCACCATCGCCATTCTCGCTTTCGGACTGCTCCGCACCGTTGTCGATGCCTGGTACGCCGGGGTACAGGCTTCATCGGCATACCGCCTCGTCACGAGAAGCGCCACATCGATTATTTTTCCCCTGCCTCTCTCATACAAAGAAAAAATCCGTCAGATCGACGGGGTACAAACTATTTCCTATGGATACTGGTTTGGCGGCATTTATATTGAGGAAAAAAACTTTTTCGCTAACTTCGCAGTGGAACTAAAGACCTTTTTTGAACTTTATCCCGAATACATCCTTTCACCACAGGAGAAGGACGCCTTGTTGAGGGACCGTAAAGGCTTTGCCTGCGGGCGTAAGCTGGCCGAAAGGTTCGGATGGAAAATCGGTGATACTGTCGTCTTAAGAGGGACCGTCTTTCCCGGCAACTGGGAATTCGTGCTGAGGGCCATATACCGTGGAAGAGACAAAAATACCGATGAGTCACAATTTGTCTTTCACTTCGACTACCTCAATGAAGCAATTAAAAAAACAGCACCGGACAGGGCTGACCAGGTTGGATTTTATTTTGTGGGTATTATAAATCCTGACCGGGCCGCCGAGCTTTCGGCAGCGATCGATAAAACATTTCAAAACTCGCTGTGCCGAGACTCTGACAGAAACCGAAAAGGCCTTCACGCTCGGTTTCATTGCCATGTCCGACGCGATTATTACAGCCATCCAGCTTGTCTCTTTTGTGGTCATCATTATCATCCTCGCCGTTGTTGCCAATACCATGGCCATGTCGGCCAGAGAACGTACCGGTGAATACGCCATATTCAAGACCCTTGGGTTCGGCTGGTCCTATATCGCTGCACTCATCTTCGGCGAATCCATCATCATTACCATGATCGGATGCGCCACAGGTATAGCGGCAACTTTTCCCGCGAAAGCGGCATTCGCGAAAAGCATGGGCGACTATTTTCCGATTTTCAATATATCGCCGGAAACAATCTATCTCGATTGTGTGCTGTCGCTCATTGTGGGTATCCTTGCCGGCATTTTGCCAACCTGGCGTGCTGCGAGGATCCGCATTGCCGAGGGCTTAAGGATGATCGAATAGTTATGATACCTTTTTCTTACAGCATACGAAACCTGAAAACGCGGCGTCTCACAACCATACTCACGGTCTCCGGCATGGCCCTTGTTGTTTTCGTCTTCGCCACAATCCTCATGCTCACCGAAGGACTCAAAAAAACACTTGTGGAAACAGGCTCTTACGACAATGTGGTCGTCATCAGGAAATCATCCGCCTCTGAAGTTCAGAGCGGCGTTGACCGCAATCAGGCATCTATCGTTGAGACTGACTCTGAAGTCTCACTCGGACCTGAAGGGAAACCGGTTCTCGCGAAAGAGATCGTCGTACTCATCGGACTCCCCAAGACATCAACAGGCAAGGATTCCAATGTAACAATACGGGGCATATCGGAACAATCTCTTGCGTTGCGACCTCAGGTGAGGCTCATTAAGGGCCGCATGCCAAAGGCCGGTTCCACGGAAATCGCCACAGGGCTCAGCATCGTGAAACGATTCGAGGGGGCTGACATGGGAGACACGCTGCGCTTCGGAACGAGGGATTGGCTCGTTGTCGGGGTCTTTGATGCCGGTAACACGGGGTTCAGCTCAGAGATCTGGGCAGATGCTGATCAGCTCATGCAGGCATTCAAAAGACCCGTCTATTCTTCGGTCCTTTTCAGGCTCGGAAACCCCTCGCGCTTCAATGCCCTAAAATCAAGGATCGAGACCGATCCGAGACTGACCCTGGAGGCGAAACGCGAAACCCGGTATTACCTTGATCAATCGGAGATGATGGCAAAGTTTCTCAACGTCCTTGGTCTGTCAATCACCATTATCTTCTCTCTGGGGGCCATAATCGGCGCTATGATCACCATGTATTCTTCGGTGGCAAACAGAACGGCAGAGATCGGTACAATGCGGGCCCTGGGTTTTCAGAAGATGAACATCCTCGGTTCCTTTCTTGTGGAAGCCCTCCTTCTTGGGCTTTCAGGCGGCATCACAGGACTGTTCTTCGCCTCTTTCCTTCAGTTCTTTACCGTTTCAACGCTTAATTTCCAGACCTTCTCGGAGCTTGCCTTCAGCTTCACCATGACCATAGGTATCGTCACAAAATCGATGGCCTTTGCACTCATTATGGGTTTTGTCGGCGGCGTCCTGCCGGCTTTCCGTGCCGCGAGGATGAATATTGTGGAATCTTTGAGAAGCAGATAGAACAAAAAAGAGGATTAAAGCGTCACGGACGCTCGCTTCTGTGAGCGAGAGGGAGATTCCGAGAGCTTCTACTTGTGGAGGGGCCGTTGAAGCCCTATAATAGCAACAGGTCATGGGGTCTGCTTCTGATTTTCCCCATAACCTGCAAATATACTCTCAATACCAGTAGGTTGTACCAGCTTTCTTCTTCCATTCAGATTCAAAACGCTCGTCGAAGTAGGCTTCCAGTTTTTCGATGAGGCGTTTCCAGACTGTTTTGTACTCATTCTGCAGAACATCTTCAAGAAAAGGAACCAATTCGCCCAGTTTATCCTTAGGAAGATAGGACATTGCGCCCATATCGTGGGACTTTTTTAGGGCTTCAGGACTCAGGGCGTGAGCTGTGAGCATTGTAGTCTTAAATGACCGTGAGACAGCAATTTCCAGAAGGTCAAAACCCCGAACTCCCATAATGTCAAGAATAACAAGATCATAATTGTTTGCCTTAAGAAGCTCAGCTCCCTTTTCGTAATTAGTTGCTTTGTCGATTGTGCAAGAAGGGCATGAACCCAGGATCTCTTCCTCGACCACCGCTAAAATATCCGGCTCGTCATCAACAACTAACATTTTTTTACCGTTCAAAATCGACTCTGCCATTGTGCTCCTCCTTATAATTTATTATTCTTTTTTCATCGTCTAAATATATTTCCGTAAACCTCAAAATATATATCTTCATTATTCAGTAATTAACAAACATAACACATGTGATGATAATAGTCAATGTTTTGTTCATTTGATTGAACATGTATGTTAATATATATTAATAATATTGACATTTATTGTATTTTATATGTTCATTATAGTGAATTATGATGGTCTCCTTACCCTCTATGCTTAATGAAAGTACCCTTCTGGTATTCGTCAAAGGCTATCTGCAATTCCTCCTGGGTGTTCATCACGATGGGTCCGTACCAGGCCACAGGTTCGCCAATTGGTTTTCCGGAAATAAGGAGAAAACGCACATCTTTCTCCTTCTGTTGAGATCGTCACCTGTTTACCATCTTCAAAGACCACGAGACTGGTATTGCCAATCAATGGGCTCCTTTCCATATCGAAATAGTTCGCCCCCTCCATTTCATACGTGAAGGGGTCCTTCTCCCGGCAAAAAATACCCTCTCCTTCGATAACATAGGCAAAAACGGTGTGACCCTGCCTGGTTGGGTGAACGAATTCCGAATGGGCCGGGATGGTCACATCGAGGTACTCCGGGTCCGTAACAATATCAGTGACAGGTCCCCGCGTGCCTTTTACTTCACCACAGATAATCTTGATAACTACGCCCTTCTCAACAGAGATAACCGGTATTTCGTTCTTCGTCAGACCGCGATAACGGGGATCCATCATTTTGTGGGATGCGGGAAGATTGGCCCAAAGCTGAAAACCACCCATCCGGCCGGACTCATCCCCTTTGGGCATCTCCTGGTGAATAATGCCGCTGCCCGCAGTCATCCATTGTACATCACCGCTCGCAATGACGCCCTTATTCCCCATGCTGTCACCGTGCTCCACGTTGCCGTCAAGAACATAGGTAATCGTTTCAATCCCGCGATGCGGATGCCAGGGAAAACCTTTCAAATAATGACGCGGGTTCATCATGTACGAAAATCGTCGAGAAGCAGAAAAGGATCAAGTTCGGGAACTTCGCTTGTGCCAAAGGCCCTCCGCAGATGAACCCCCGCCCCCTCAATAGTGGGTTTGCTTCTCATAACCTTCCGGATCTTTCTGTTTGTTGCCATATTTATCCTCCTGGCCCTTCCTAAGTAACCACGATCTCGCTATTCTCTGACTATAAGTCTTATCCAATGGATTTTCAATAATGCTATCCTTGCAGAGCGCATTGCAAAGCATGGGAGGAGTGACTATGTTCAGGGTATGAAATAACAATAACAAAAAGCAAAAAAGGAGGGACAAAATATGGCAACCTTAACAGGTTTTCAATTGGCCCAGGGTATGCGCCGGAAGATGGAAGAACTGAAGAAGGTCTGTGAAGACGTTGATGAGGGCACGGCCTCTCGTTCACCTGCCGGTCGATGGTCACCCAAAGAAATCCTTTCTCACCTTTGGGGACCTGACGGACTCCAGCCACATACCGATGTTTCAGACTTTTCTCGACCAGGATACGCCCCGCATTGACTTCGTAAGTGAGAATCCTTTCTTCTCTGATGAGCGTGCCCGAATGACCTTCCCTCAACTCCTTTCGGAGGTGGAAAGAGAGTATGATCATGTTTCCAGATTTACAGAAGGCCTATCCGCGGAGCAGCTCGACCGTAAGGCACATATGCCCACACTCAAAGACTCGCCATTAGGGGAATATCCCACACTGGAAAGCTTGATCGGGGGCATTGGAGAATGGCATATTCAATTTCACATCGACCATATGCGCGAGATATTGCAGGCCCTCAGCAATAAATGAGGCAGGAGGTCTCTATGGAAAGATCGGAACAGATGCGACACCTTCGTGAGCGATTAATCAAAAGACGTGACGAACTACTTGAAATGCATAGAAATGTTGAAGAAACCCAACGTACCCTTGCTGAACCGGATATCGAACCCGAAGAAACAGCCCAGAAGGGATCCATAGCGGACGTCCTGGCACGACCTGGATGGCCAGGAGAAAAAAGAGATTGAGGCCATTGATCACGCGCTGTCAATGATGGAAACAGGCCAATACGGCTTCTGCGAGGTTTGCAGAAAACCGATAGCAAAAAAGCGGCTCGATGCCATCCCATGGACGGTATTTTGCAGCAGACATGCCCCATGATAAAGACAGTTAACGTTGGGTTCTGCCGCTACCCGAGCATTTCAGCAAGCGCCCTGCCATAATCCTGGCAGGTGTGTATCGTTTCCACGCTGCCGATTAACTCCGACTTATTGCCATCGAGCCAATCGGGCTTCAGGTCGAAGGGGCCGAGATCGGTCATCTTCATCCTGAACTCGGATTCCATCCGATTGAAGATGATGCCGGCCGCGCTGCCTTCACTGCTGCTTGGATGGGTGCGACAATCGAAGGCCCCGCCGATCTTGCCGATGAGACCGGCCTTTCCGGCAAGGTCCAGAAAGTTCTTGAAAGCCTCCGGTATGTCCAGATGATACGTAGGGCACCCAAAAATGTAACCGTCATAGTCGAGAAGGTCTTTCTCACTCTCAATTTCGGCGACGTTCCTGATCTCTGCCTCATGCCCGGCAATCCGCACACCCTCGGCTATATACCGGGCCATCTGTTCGGTATTACCCGTATTGCTGTAATATGCAACCAGTACCCTTTTCATGCGATTATCTCCTTTGTGGATTACTGATATACGCTTATAATCAGTATGCAGCATGGCGGAGACAATGACAAGGGGACCGGGAGCATAACCATCGGGTCCTTTGCTTGAAAGAACGGGGTTGAAAAAAACGCCATCAGTGACTATAATCAAAAAAGTATACGGTAAAGAAGTGGTTATTTATCACAAAAATACCGTAGGAGTAAAATTAGGGGGTAATAAAATTGAAAAATGAAAGTTTTTCGAGAAAGATCGGCTTTTTGAGACCTCTCTGGTGGCTTATTCACCTGATCGGAATCTCAGTGATTTACACAATCGGACACTTATTGTGGAGGTAATATGATTCAGCATTTTATGAGGTACAAACCGGGGTGGTGGATTCTCCATATAATTGCTGTTGGTTTCACGCTCTATCTCGGACATATTGTCAAATTTTTTGAGGGGTAGAGGACATGAAAAGAATAATTCTGCTTATTGTCCTTTTTCTCATGGCCCTTGGGGGATTAATAGTTCATTATACAATCCACCCCTTTATGATGGCTGATCACTTCAGCGGAACTTTTTTTCTTGCCAATATATTTCCTTTCTTAGATGTTGTCCTGGTAACGGTCCTCTTCCTATCGAGAAAAACGGCAATATACGGGTATCTGCTTAATGGTCTTATTGTTATATTCGGCACGATTTTAATGGCCCATTTCAACATTGCCGATCTCATGGCTAACCCGATTCCGCCAAGCCAGTGGGTCATGAATTCCATGTTGGTTTCTATTGGTATAACGTGGGTTGATTTTTTTGTGGGAAAAGCCCTCTATAATGTCTATTTGGGAAGGAAATAAAAGAAAGTACTGCAGGAGGTTGTGCAAATGAAGAGAATTCGTTCTGGTTGTCGGTTGTTTTTTGTTTTTGTTTTGCCTTTATTCCGGACCGGTTTTCGCGGATAAATCAGCAGTTACTCTTGAAGGGCCTGCAAGCGCCGAGAAAGGTTCAGAGGTAATCGTCAAAATCACGGTTACCCATAGTGCCAACTCGTTTATACACTACACAAAATGGCTGAAAGTCCAAGCAGGTGGCAGACCAGTAGAACAGTGGGACTTTACAGCAGGAAACCGGCCCGATGGGGCCACGTTCACGAAAGAGGTCAGAATCAAGGTGACAGAAAATACAGAAGTGGTTGCTGAAGCAAACTGCAACATCCATGGAAGCGCGGGACCGGCAAAGTTAATGATTCAGGTTAAGTAGCGCAAAAGCAAATCCGAAAAAGTAGAGGATGTGACGGATCACCCTCGCACCCTCCCCCTTTTCCTCCTCTACCTGATACCCTGATACCCTGATACCCTGAAGGGCACGCGAGGGCACGAGGGCAAACAAGGCACGAGAGGGAGGGCTTCACTGGATTGATTTTCGCTTGACAAACTCCCGGCAATAAAAGACATTGTTACAGGACTTATGATATATATCAGGTTTACTATATGACGTGCCCGGTTTCTTACGATGAGCGACACAATCCTGAAAATTACCGATCTGACAAAAGATTATGGTCCGCTGAGGGCCGTTGATCATATCTCTTTTTCTGTTAAACCAGGTGAAATAGTCGGTCTCCTCGGCCCGAATGGGGCGGGTAAAACCACAACCATTAATATGGTCCTCGGTATTCTGGAACCGGCAGAGGGCACAATCGAGGTCCTGGGCAAGTCATTAAAAGACGCCAGATCAGAAGTAAGCAAAAGTATGAATTTTGCCGCTGTCTACGCCCATATGCCGGCCAACCTCACTGTGTGGCAAAACCTCTATGTTTTCGGATTGCTCTATGGAATCACAAAAAACCTCAAGCAAAAAATCGCGCTTCCTCCTCCAACAATTCGATCTGGAGACGTTCGTGAATACAAAAGCAGGCCTTCTTTCTTCAGGAGAACTGAGCAGGCTCAATCTTGCAAAGGCCGTTATCAATGAGCCGCGATTGCTGCTCCTCGATGAACCGACAGCATCGCTGGACCCGAACATTTCACAACTTATCCGTGAGAGAATCCAGAAATACGCAGTAGAAACCCGTGCGGGAATCCTCTGGACATCGCACAACATGACTGAGATAGAGGCCGTATGTGACCGGGTCTTGTTCCTTTCCCACGGCAAGGTCCTCTTAAGCGGCAATCCGAGGACCCTGCCTGCCGAACATGGAAAAGAAGACCTTGAAGAATTATTCATTGCCATCGCGCGGGAACCATTGAGGATATTTGCATGAGCCTTTCACGAATCGCCGCTATTTATTTCAGGCAGTTATTTCTCTTCAAGAGCAATCCCACGAGACTTGCCAGCATCTTTCTATGGATACTGATCGATATCATACAATGGGGATTTATCAGCAAATATATTGGTTCTCTGGGGCAGGCCACCTTCAGCTTTATTACCGTCATCCTGGGTGCAATTATCTTATGGGAATTCATGACCCGGATCCAGCAGGGCATCATGATGTCTTTCCTGGAAGACATCTGGGCACAGAATTTCATCAATTTTTTTGCTTCACCGCTCAAGGTCAGGGAGTATCTGAGCGGCCTTGTGCTAACAAGCATAACATCAGGCATCGCCGGTTTTCTGGCAATGATCGCTATCGCGGGAGTAGTATTCGGCTATAACATCTTCAAGATCGGTGTGCTCCTTTTGCCTTTTATGTGCATACTTTTAATCTTCGGGATAGCAATGGGCATCTTTGTTTCTGGCATGATTTTCAGACTTGGACCATCTGCTGAATGGCTCGGCTGGCCGATTCCTCTCGTACTTTCACTCTTTGCAGGCGTCTTTTATCCCATTGCAACTCTGCCGCCTGCTCTGAGAGTTATTTCTTATCTTATCCCACCGGCGTATGTCTTCGAAAGTATGCGAGCCATTCTCACCTCCGGCACATTCCCGGACAATCTTTTTTTCAATCTTATGACCGGTGCCGCACTCGCCATAGCTTATCTTGTCGCCACCTGTTTCTTTTTCATCCACATCTACCACAAAAATTTACAAAGCGGCAGCATTGCCCGCTTTAATGCCGAATCGCTTTAAAATGCGCATTGCATTAAATCCCATGTTCCTTGACAAGACCAATCCTTCCTGCATACATTGTCGAGGTATATAGATCGATTACTTCACGCCGATCAGAATATTCAGCACACTAAAGGGAGGCTAAAATCAGGGCTTTAGCGGCAATTATAGGCACCTTTATTGTAGTCACTGTCCTGTGGGACGGTTTTGAAACAATCATCTTCCCGAGACGCGTGACACGAAAGATCCGTCTCACAGCGGCTTTTTTACCGCTACACATGGCTGGTCTGGGCCTGGTTCGTACATCTCATATCCTCAAAAAAACGGTCTGAAACATTCCTGAGTTTCTATGGTCCTTTGTCTCTCATCTTTCTCCTTGTCATTTGGGCCTGGGGATTAGTATTCGGCTTCGGACTTCTTCAGTGGGCCGCAGGCCCGGATCGGACACCCGGAGGAACCAGTATGAGCTTCTGGACCTACTTTTACTTCAGCGGCACCAACTTTTTTACTCTCGGCCTCGGTGATATCATGCACCTTACACCACACTGGCCAGAATCCTGACAATGATAGAGGCAGGCCTTGGTCTCGGTTTTCTTGCCCTCATCGTCGGATATCTGCCTGCCCTGAATCAGTCTTTTGCCCGCCGGGAGGAAACCATCTCCTTGCTTGATGCAAGGGCCGGGTCGCCCCCAACTGCCATGGAAATGTTGCGCCGGCATAGCCAGGACAATGGACTGGTGGAGCTGGAACGATTTCTCAGCCTCTGGGAGCGCTGGTCATCGGAATTGCTCGAGAGCCACCTTTCTTACCCTGTGCTTGCTTATTTCCGCTCTCAACATGACAACGAGTCATGGCTTGCTGCGCTCACGGCTATTCTGGATTCCACCAGTCATGATAATGGCTTATATGAGCGGACCATGCAGAAACCAGGCTGAATTGACTTTTGCCATGGCACGCCATGCCGTCGCGGATTTATCCATAGTCTTCGACACTCCACCACGCGAGCCCGATAAGGACCGTCTTCCCGCGGCCGACCTTGACCGGATAACGGCCGAACTTACCGGATTAGGTTTCTGACCTGTCAACTGATGCTACAATGAATGAGAAATTGAAGGATCTCAGGCACATGTATGAACCCTATCTTTATGCCCTTGGCAGTCATCTCTGTCTGGATGTACCCCCATGGATTCCCGCTGCCGGCCAGGTGGACAACTGGCAAACAAGCGCATGGGATACTATCACTCTGACACAAGAAACATCTGCAAGGGCCGGAGTAAACACAGCCATTTTTAAAACCCTCGGTTAATACTTTTTTTGATGAGTAATTCCGGCCACTGGCAAATGCCTTTGATCGGTGTTATAATTCTATTAGTCAGATGGATTGTGACTGATTATCACCCGCCCCTTATTCGTTAGTCGGGAGATTTTCTCCTCTTCAGTAGACCAGTGATTGGCTGTCAGGTTCGTCCACGTCATATAGATGCTCCTATGATGAGGACTGCGTGGATGTCTAAGAATCGTGATTAGGATACGTGCACAAAGGCACAAAATCAAGAAAGGAGTCTGCTTATGGTAAAATATGTTGTATCAACTATTCTGCTGGCGCTCATTGTTCTTACATTCGGCGTTGTAAGAGCGGATAATGAGCACATGATGACAAAGGAACAGCTCGTCCCCATGCTGGGAAAATCAGATGTAATCATCATTGATGTACGCACAAACTACGACTGGGACAACAGTAAAGTGAAAATCCCCGGTGCTGTAAGAGAAGAAGGCATGAAGTTCGGTTCCTGGATGAAAAAGTACCCCAAGGACAAGACAATCGTCATCTACTGTCACTGAGTGAAAGACTCAACAAGTGTCAGTTTGACACAAGAATATCGGAAGGCAGGTTGGCAGAAAGTATATTATTTGAAAGGCAGCACTCCAAGGGGCGCCTGGGACGACTGGACCAAAGCCAAGTATCCAACAGTGCCTAAGTAGCATTCCACAATGACTGCCCGGCCGTCTCTCGTGACGGCTGGGTGGACTCAGGATTTGTCCTTACCATATTAGATTCAGTTTATCGCGCCATTTCTCCGACAGTCTGTTTCCAAGAGACACCCAGTAGCGGCTCCTCCGGGATGAGAAAAGGACTGTTACAGAGAGTACAAGAAAATATAGGGTCCAGATAGATACTCCAGGATGCCATAGTAGATCCGATAGCCCCGAAACAACCGCATTCGATATCCATACCCTGCGAGAGTATGAATGCCTTAACAATAAAGAATGAAATGCTCATCATGGCGGTGCCAAGAGCGGACAGACGGGTTAGTACTCCGAGCAGAAGACTGAACGCGCAGGCGAGTTCAATAAATGGAAGGGCCCATCCGAAGAGCAATTGCCAAGGGTCCCGGCAGTATGTCGAAATTATATACCACGGCGACTGAGTAACGTTCGATATCTACAAACTTTCCGCCCGCAGGAGACAAAAAAGGTCGCGGCCAAAACCCAACGGGCAGATAAAGTACCACATATCGGTTGTCAAAAAACTTGTTTCGAATAGTTCCGCTTGCATTGACGGCTGATTCTTCTTTTATGGCACACCTCCTAATATCCACCAAACCAAGAACCCGCATGGAATGCTGAACTGCTTCGGGTTAACTGATGGCGGTTATTTACACAGAAACCATTACTCATCGCAGTATAATGCAGATCCGGCAAAACAGCAAGTCGATCTGTAACCAGCCAGTATTTCAAGTAAACTCTATCCTGCACCATACCTTTATTGTCTCTCGAAGCCTTTCGGGTTCAAGTCGGGTTAGAAGAGGTCTGCCCTTGTTGAATTCCATCCGCCATTGACATTTCGACGATCATATTCTATTATCCACTTGAGACCCATCACAAGCCCAAAACATGCAAGGAGCATAAACCATGGAAGAGAATAAAAGTAAGGAAGAGCAATTCAACGAAGCGCGCATTTTGCATAAATCGCTGGATGAAAAATTGCAGATGCTTCAGGCAAAACCGTACCTTACAGAAGATGAAGAACTGGAAGTAAAACTCTTGAAAAAGAAAAAACTCCACTTCAAGGATATCATGGAGAATCTCAGAGAAGAAATAGAAAAGAAATAGGCCCCCGGCGCGTGCTTTTGGCATTCATAATCATTTCCGTCAGGGAAATTTTATATTTTTTTGCCCTGACTTTTCCTCTGTGAAGCTTCCACTCAAGCCAGATGATGTATACGATCATGAAAACTGCCGATACTGTTGAAGGAGATGCCACCTCCTTGCCGAAGAGCGCAAGAGCAAGACCACCGGCTATACCATAATTTTTGAGTGTCCCGAGAAGGACCAGACTCGTTACCGTCCCTTCCGGCATCCGAAGAATCTTCTTACACACTATTTCTATAAGCCACCCGAGTATGAATGTGCTTGCAACCACAATAAGGGCTGTTGGCACCAGGGAAAGAGGCTCATGAAGGAACATCTCCCTGTTCAGACCAACAATGGTATATGTGATGAGGGAAAAGCCCCAATTGGTAATGGGACCCTTCAGGTAATTGAACCTCTTGTCTATGCCGGTCCAATGGAGGAGGCTGCCTGCCGCCAGGGGAAGAAAAATCAGCTCTGTCATGATGATGATCAGTTTGAGAGGGGTTATAAAGCTTGTTCCGAAGAAAGCAATAGCTATAATAGGCATGGCAACAAGCGCCCCCAGATATCCCCCAAGGGTCCCCAGGAGAGAAAAAGTATTATTTCCGCGCAGCAGGAAAGAAAAGGGAATAACCGCCACTGCAGGGGGGACTGCCGCTATGAGGATAAAACCAATTCGTAGATTACTGTCTGTTATCAGATATTGGCTGAGCAGGATAATGACGCCGCTAAGCACCAGATAGTTCATGGCAATACCAACAAAAGCTGGAACAAGAATTCCCCGTATAGACCGCAGAGAACTGCTTTCGATCCCCATTGTCGCAACTGTCATTACAAGGGCCAGCACAGGCAATATCAGAGACTCCGTCCAGACAGCGCCCTTACCCCAAACCAGGCCTGCCACAACCCCAAATATCAAAATTACATTTCTGTTCAGGAACAACAGTTTTAATATCTTCATGAATACTCTATTGTCTTTGAATTTCAGATTTTTTGCAAGCTAAAACACCACTGGGTCTTCTCGTGCGCCTATATCCCCACGCCTTACCTGTCTCGCTACTGGTGTAAAAAACGGATTTTCAAAAATCTGGTTTTGAGTTATAATAATAAATGAAGGTACGAGGAGGGACTATAATATGAGCATTTTAATACTTGCGTTACTGATCATAGCTGTAGTGGCCGTATTTTCAGCACAAAATGCTTTACCTGTTTCCATTGTCTTTCTTTTTTGGAAATTTCAGGCGTCTTTGGCAATCGTGATATTTCTTTCGGTATTAACCGGTGTATCATCACCTCAATTATTTTTCTCTGGCTCCGTATCAGACGGGCCGGGAAAGCCCGCTCACATATGACAATAGGCAATAAGTCACTGTAGGCCCATGCGAGGATTCTCCGAAGCCCTTCAGCAGGATTAACGATTTTAATCCTTGATATCTGCCATTGTTAAATGGAGAAGAAATTATGGACGGTCACGTTAGATTTCCCCATCAGAGTCGGGCTCACCTAAGTGATTTTAGGTATCAAGCACATCCCCTACCGGCATACTTTATGGCGCTTGTTTGCAATTGCCAGTACACGGGGCCGGTTATACCTCTGGCTAATAATACAAGGGACGTTCATGCATAAGGCATAGGCTATATTTATTATCCAGGCGTCAAAGGGATTCCACAGATAAAAAAGGATTGCCGGGAACATTGCGATCCAATGTGTAAATTCAGCCCGGCAAGATTCAACCAGCCATTTATTGATATAATTCTGCTTTAACGATCTAAATTTATTGATAGAGAATATCCCGAATAATTTACCCCCTGAAGGCAGCAATGATTTCCATCGGCTGACTTTAAAAACTCTTTGATATAGTGTGCCGTTTTTTTCCCAGGCGCGTGTTTTAAAAAGACGGCTATTCGGATTGAAGCGGTCATCGCTCATTCTCACGGTAAAGTAGCCTAAGCCGAGTTGTATAATTAACCAGGCAAAGGTATTGACGGCAATGAGCCACAAAGAAGGCAAGCAAACCAATGGCATATGTCTACCTCACGCTCAACGATCGAACCGGATCACACGATCCTTCCATACAACTTTTCTTAACACGTGCTTCTGAGCGATAGACCATATCATTAATAAAGTAAAAAATACTAAAGGTATCGGAAACAACAAAGCCGTCCATATCTGAAATCTCCCGATTTTTTGAAGCATCCATCTGATTTGTAAAACATAAAGGCCATACAAAGCGACCAACGCCCAAACTATATCTGTTTCTGAAAAAGATAAAGATCTAACTAGTTTGATAAAAACTTCAAAACAACCGGTTATCCATAAAATGGTCAGGAGAAGAAAGGACTTGCGTATGGAATCAGAGCCTTCGGCAAAACCTTTACCCCATCCTTCAATAAGTGATTGTAAGCCGTCAGGATACATGCGAAAAGATATGCTCCCCTTTCCGCTGTAGCAGCTCACCCGATATCCCTTAGCAATAAAAGCTTTTGCCAGGGTTATATCTTCGAGTACATTATTCTTCGCTGTAGCATGTCCTCCCATACTGAAATAATTCTCTCGTGAGCACATAACGCACGGACCGAACCCACCACTTGGTTTAAGCTTATCCCCGAGCGGTGTAAAAGCATTCAAGCCTGCCAGCACTATGATATTAAAAAAAACCGATAGCTGTTCGTATATTTTCACTGTTACATGGTAGGGCTGCACAGTTACCAGCCCTCCTCGGTTCAAATACCTGATTACAATATCATTCAAACCATGCGGTGTCAGCCAGGTGTCGGCATCAAGGAAAAGAAAAGTATCACCACCGGCATGGTTAGCTCCTTGCCAGCACGCCCACGGTTTCCCTAACCAACCGTCTTCTGCTTTCTTTCCTGTAACAACTTTAGTATTAAATCTTTGCGCGACAGCCGCAGTTGTATCGCTTGATTCATCATCCACAACAATGACTTCATACGGTTTGAACGTCTGCTCTTCTAATGATCTTAACAACTTTTCGATTTTCTGTGCTTCATTTCTTGCAGGAATAATTATGGAAATTCGAGGAAGCGTTTCTGTTGCATTCTCTGAACTGTTTTTTCTTCTGCCAACCTGTTGAACGTTCCACATCAAAAATAATCCAACAAGCCAAAACATCAACGGAAGGAGCAGTTTCATCATGATAAAAAATCCTTTTTTATAGATGAACTAACAATGACTACTATACAGCTATCTTTAATGTGTTACAAGCAATTAAGACTGAAACGCAATGTCAAAACGGGATATTTAATACAAGCATGGTGATAATAATTGATGATTATTTGAGAGGTCTAAAAACCTTGCGTAGCTTCCCATGTGCTCTATCTTTAACAGGTAATTTTCCCCTTGACTCTTGGCAAAAGGAATACAATAATTAGTTTAAGTGGAGATTTAAAGACTTTCCAAAGGAGTGCATTATGCTGCTCATTGAAGACTTGCAGGTGGAATTAGCAGGAAGGATTTTACTGAAGGACATTGACCTTGAGATAAAATCCGGTGAAACTCACATACTATTCGGACCCAACGGTTCAGGTAAGACGTCTCTTCTTATGGCCATAATGGGTTACCCGCAATATCTTGTGAAGAAAGGGAAGATTACTTTCAAGGGTGTCGATATCACCCATGCGCCAATCAACGAGCGTGCGTCATTAGGTATTGGTATGTCTTACCAGCGTCCTCCTACCATTAATGGTTTAAAAACCAGGCAAATGGTTACGATCTGTGCAAAAAAGAAAGTCGATGTGGAAGATATGGCACGATCTCTCAACTTTGAAGATTTTCTTGAAAGGGATGTAAACGCGGGGTTCTCCGGCGGCGAAATCAAGCGATCAGAACTCTTACAGCTCAAAGCGCAGAATCCCGATCTAATGCTTTTTGATGAACCTGAGTCCGGCGTTGATATTGAAAATATGGCCCTTATCGGAAAATCAATCGCCAACATGCTCCAGAAAGATTCACCGAAAAACGGCCCGAAACCAATCGTTCAGACATGGAAGGAAAGGACCAAAATGGGTCTCATCATTACCCATACCGGCTATATTCTCGATTATGTTCCCGCAGACAAAGGGCAGGTTCTCTACGATGGTATTCTCGCTTGCACCGGTAACCCCAGAGAGATTTTTGGCTGCATCGGCGACAAGGGATATGAGGAGTGTATAAAATGCAAAATATAGACGAACTGAAAACAAAAGCTAAAGGAGCAATCGATAAAAAGGCAACATTCGGAAATGATATAGATTTGAGCCAGTACGACAGGTCTTTTGTCCCCCATCAGTATCTTGCAGAGGAAGAGATATGTGCCCTCCCGGATAATGAACAGGAACGCCTCCTCATGTCCGGACTCGATGTAACGGACAAAGGACGGGGAGGAACCTATTTTCAGAAAGATACAACAGTCATTCATTGCCACAGTATGGAAGAAGGTATTGAAGTAATTCCCGTTACTGAAGCCCTTAAGAAATATGACTGGGTAAAGGAATATTTCTGGAAACTTGTTCCCGTTGACCAGGACAAATATACCGCATCGGCGGCCCTTGAACTCCACGATGGTTATGTGATTCGCGCCCTGCCCGGAAGCAAGAGTGTATATCCCATCCAGGCCTGTCTCTACCTCGATAAAGAAAACCTTCAACAAAATGTTCACAATCTCATCATAGCAGAAGAGGGGTCGGAACTTCATATCATCACAGGATGTGCTACATCTCCGGGCATGAAAAGGGGCGTTCATGTTGGTATTTCGGAATTCTTTATCAAGAAAAATGCCAAGGTTAGCTTTACCATGATCCACAACTGGGCCGAAGAGATGGACGTGCGCCCCCGTTCCGTTGCCCAGGTAGAGGAAGGTGGACTTTTTATAAATAATTATATTTGCATGAAGCCTGTACGGTCCATTCAGATGTACCCCACAACGCACCTCGTTGGCGACAATTCAACGGCAATGTTCTATAGTGTTATCGTCGGGAGTCCGGGGTCTGATTTTGATATCGGTGGCCGTATATTCCTGAAAAAACCGGGCTGCCGGGCAGAAATTATCCAGCGGGCCATCAGTAATGGCGCCCATATTATGAACAGAGGCCATCTCATTGGTGAAGCGACTGATATTAAAGCCCACCTGGAATGCAAAGGTCTTCTTCTCAAGGGCGGTATTATCGATTCCATTCCTCAGCTTGAAGCCCATGTTGAAGGCGTTGAAATGTCCCATGAAGCAGCCGTCGGAAAGGTCGCACAGGAAGAGATTTACTACCTGATGTCCAGAGGTCTAAGCGAACAGGAAGCTACATCGACGATTGTCCGTGGTTTCCTGAGTATAGACATTAAAGGACTACCCCCGGCACTGAAAGCAGAGATCGATCGGGCCATTGAGACAAGTAATAAGGACGCCCTGTGACGTCATCATGATTTTTACATTAAATAAACCCGCGCTTAGCAGTGAATGAGAGGTAAGGAATGAGTAAAAAAGACAAGAAGATCATT
>CAWAOG010000040.1:0-160788 GCA_963783625.1 uncultured delta proteobacterium
AAGCCCTGCTATGGGCCACATTTCCGATAAGATATTAATGAGCAGAAAAAAAGTACTCGTTGGGACTTCAGTTCTCAATGTTTTCTGCTGGCTTGTCCTGCTTATGTTTTTCCAAAATCTGCCCATTCCCGCCCTCATGTGCTCTTCTTCTTTATGGGTATTACGATCAGTTCCGTGGGGACCATCGCTATCGTCACCGCGAAAGAACTATTCCCTCATGAAATGGCAGGGACTTCTATGGGCGCAACCAATCTTTTCCCTTTCGTGGGCGCTGTTATTTTCCAGCCCCTTATGGGCTACGTCCTTGATAAAGGGGGTAAAATAGGCGGTATGTATACGCCCTTGTCCTACAAGATACTCCTCTGGGTGCTCTTTATTACGAGTATTATCGCCCTTATCAGCATTATGCAATGCCGGGAGACATTCAAAAAGATGTAATACAAGCCGGCTTATTTACAGGTTATTTCACGGAGTGTTTCCCAGTTCAGCGTCAGTTACGTTTAATTCAAGCATCTTGACGCTTGCGCGGAGCCGGACAAGATTCTTTCTGACTGCTTCAACATCTCCTCCAAGGGTTTCAATCTCTGCTGCAGCCTCTTTTATCTCTCGTATCTTTGTGCTATTTTATTGATTTCATATTCTTTTACCATGGTATCCCCTCGTCTCAGTGTGGTCTCAGATCTTTGAACCTTTTTGCTTTAAGCGCATACCTTGGCAGACTCTCATATGGGTGGACCTCAATCTTGTAGCCAAGGTTTGTTCTGACCCTTAACTGGTCTTTCAGCCGATTCAGAATCTCAGCCTGCTGATCGTTGAAGTCGGGCCTGATTTCGATCTTGAGCATAATATCGTCGATGTCGCCTTTCTTTGTGACTATGACTTCATATTCATCACTCAACTCACTGAAACTTCTCACAACTTCCTCGATGGCCGTGGGCGCGAGGAGAACGCCTTTCACCTTGGTAATGTCATCGGCCCTTCCGACGACGCCGCCATCAATAATCCTGAAGGTGCGGCCGCATTCGCATGTCATAATCGGCCCAGCGGATAACGTCTTTTGAATCAAAACGGATGCACGGTTTTGCCATCCGGTCAAAGGCAGTGATAATCATTTTGCCATTCTTCCTGGGTTCCTCGATGATCTCTCCGGTTTCAACGTCTTCAATCTCGACAAGGAAGAATGCGTCATTTACATGGAGGCCTTTCTGGGCTGTACAGGCATAACTCCAGGCCCCTATCTCCGTGGCGCCGACATGGTCATACACTTTCGCACCCCATGCCTCCTCCATCCGTTTTTTCGTTGTGGGGATGCTTGCGCCCGGTTCACCGGCGCAGGTGATCCTCTTTATCCCGATGATCCGGGGTCGATCCCGATTTTTCTTGCCGTGTCAGCCATACCGAGCACATAGGTGGGGGTAGCCCTGAAGGCAGTACACTTGAGCTCCTGCATTTTCATGATTCTCGCCTCAGTGTCCAGGACGCCGCCCGGCACCACCTCGCAGCCTAACTTCTCTGCGCCGTAATGGGCAGCCCAGAAGGCAACAAAAATATTGTAACCGAAGGGGATGAACATCCGGTCCGTATCCCTGTAGCCCTGCGCATAAAGAATATAGGCCCAGCATTCCGCCCACCATTCCCAGTCCTGCCAGGTGTCGGCCTGATATACGGGTGTACCTGTGGTGCCGCTCGTCTGTCGGAATTCGGTTACTGCTGGAGTGGAACTGCAAGCATGTCTCCATAGGGGAATGGCGGCCTGTTCTGTACGTCCCGGAGCATTCCTTTATCCGTCTTGGGAACCTTTTTGATATCATCATAAGTCTTTATGTCTCCCGGCTCCATGCCGGCATCCTTGTAAAGTTTCTTGTAAAATGGCGAGTTGTCGTATGCCCATTCGAAAATCCGCTTGAATTTCTTTACCTGAAGTTTCCGGAGCTTTTCGCGCGGCATTGTCTCCAGAATAGGATTCCAGTAAGTATTCTCGTCCTTTGCCATCGAAAACCGCCTCCTTAATATAATTTAGCACTGGGTGCAACAAACTCTGCCAAGTCAATGAAATAGTTCACCCCGACACGATCTTTAAATCCCGTTCAGATATGGTCATTGAAGTCTCTCCCCGGGAGGTAAGTTGTCCCCAGTCCATTGAATGAAATAGATGTTCATTGAGTGATGATAGCACTTTCAATAATTTATGTCAACAAAACTTAATATGGTTTTGGTATAATTGTAGGCGAATGTTACGGAGAGAAAAAGCTGAGGTGGGGGAAGGCCCGATGTTAAAAAGTGTAAAAGAAATTTTCACCGACTGTACCTTGTGTTACCATAGCTGCGGCACAGTCGTGACTGTTGAAGATGGAAAAGCAATCGAGGTTAAAGGGCTTAAATCCCATCCATTGAATCAAGGCATGCTTTGCCCGAAAGGGAGGGCGGCCCTTGAAAATGTTTATGACCCTCATCGTTTGAAATACCCGTTGAAAAAGATAAATGGCAATTTCGAAAGGATCACGTGGGACCAGGCACTCACCGAAATTGCTGAAAAACTGTTGGCCCTTAAGGATAAATACGGCCCTGCCGTTCTCGGCGTTTTCAGTGGATCGATCGGCGTGGAAAACCTTGAGATGGCGGGTTTGACTCATCGACTTGAGGCCGCTTTTGGTTCACCGAATTTCTTCTCTGTAGAAAGTATTTGTTACAGGATGAGGATCAGAACACGGCAGATCACCTTCGGGAAATACCCCTCAGAAGAACTCGATTCAAACCTTTATATCCTGTGGGGACACAATCCTCAGGAGTCTGATTTTCCTTTACTCCTCGCCATGAAGAGGAACCTGAAGAAGGGGGCGAAACTGGTCGTCATTGACCCCAAAAAGATTTCCCTCGCTGATCGCGCGGATATGTATATAAAAATAAGACCTGGAACTGACGGGGCATTGGCCCTGGCGATGATCCATGTTATTGTCAATGAAGGGTTGTATGACTCCGATTTCATTGAGAAGCATACCATTGGATTTAATAGTCTTGTTCCTCATATACAGCAATATACACCCGAATGGGCAGAAAAGATCACCTGGGTCCCCGCGTCTGATATCCGTAAACTTGCCGGACTCTTTGCTAACATAAAAGGTGCGAGTATCTATCAAGGAACCTGCACACAGGACCAAACCGCGAATGGCACACAAAATAGCCGCGCCTTTTCAGTCCTTCAGATCATCACGGGGAATATCAACAATCCCGGCGGATGGGTAATCAATCCGGGCTTACCGTTGGGGAATGTCGGCATGACTGTGGAGGAAGAACCGCTTGGCGCAGACCAATACCCGCTCTTCTACGCAATACGCGGAAAGAAAAGCCATTTCGGGGTCGTTACCTGCCTTCCCGAGGCCATTCCGGAAAAGATCAAAGCCTTCTTTGTGATAGGCGGGAACCCCGTTGTCTCAATGTCGGATTCGAATGCTTTCCGAGAGGCCTTCAAAAATTTGGATCTCCTTGTTGTCCACGATCTTTTCATGACGGAAACCGGAGAGCTTGCCCATTATGTCCTGCCGGCATCTTCCCATCTCGAAAAGTGGGGGCTCGCTTACACCTATAATGTATGCCATGGTTTGCCTTACCTTATGTTGAGAAAAAAGGCCATAGAGCCCTTATATGAGAGCTGGTCGGAATGGAAATTGTTTACAGAGCTTGCGAAAAAGCTTGGAATCGGAGATATGTTTCCCTGGCAATCCGAGGAAGAACTCATTGCCTTTGAGTTGGAGCCGACAGGTTTAACCTTTGAGCAACTCCTCAATGAGAAACCGGAAGGCCTTTATTTTAAAGAAAAGATATATGGTATGAGAGAGGGAGGATTTCCGACACTTTCCCGAAAGTTTGAAATATACAGCAGCGTACTGGAGGAGATCGGGGTTGACCCGCTGCCTACATACCTTGAACCACAGAGGAGCCCCGTCAGCTCTCCTGAGTTACTTGAAAAATACCCCTTGATTCTTTCCACAGGGAATAGAAACCGCTACTACACCCACGGTCAATTCAGGAGGGTAAAATCTTTGCAGGAAAAGAACCCGGAACCCAAAGCAGAGATGGGACCACAAACTGCCCGTACTTATGGTATTTGTGACGGGGATGATGTCATTATTGAAACGAACAGGGGATGTGTGAGGATGAAAGCCCTTGTCAGCGAAAGGATCGCCGAAGGGATAGTGCTTGTCCCTCATGGTTGGCCGGGAGAAGCCAACGTAAACCTTTTAACGGATACCACATGCCGGGAGCCTATTATGGGTTATCCGGAAGTCAAAGCGCTTTTATGCGCTGTTAGAAAAGCATGACTTCCCTGTGAGGATATATTGAATGCCGGACATTCCTTAATCTAAGCGATTTTCAGGTTATTTTTCACTTGACAAATATATTAAAAATGGTAAAACATTCTGTGAACATGCTTTTCACTGTATGGAATTGTTCGTAAAGAAGAGTCTTAAGATAAACCTTCTTTTATCAGACCATGAGAGGGCAACTTTTAAGCAAGATTACCAGGTGTGCATCAATAAAGGATGTCTGTTGATAATGAAACCGTGTCATCAGCAAATTATATTGAGAATATGGAGGAACAGAGGGTTTATAGATGTTTGAGTTTACGAAGGATCATGGTCTTTACTGATGGAGATACCTATCGTTTGTTCAGTTACGACGGGGTCGGTAAGTTTTTACGTTTTTGAGCTGCTCAACATGCACTGAAAGCATTGTTTAACGATATGAACAAAAGGAGCTAAAATCTATGGAATACTGGAACGCGTACACGGAAACATTGCCGCGGGAAAAGCTGAACAAGATTGAACTTAAGTATTTTCAGGACCTGGTTTCGTATGGTAAATCCCATTCCAATCTATACAAGGAGAAACTGAAGGGTATAGATGCCGGGGATATCAAGACCTTTGATGATATCAAAAAGGTCCCTTTTACCTACAAAGAAGAGCTTCGGAAGTGGCAGGAGAACGTGGATCCCTTTCCGTACGGAGGTCTCCTCGGTGTACCAATAGAGGAAGTCTGTACCTTCAGACAGACGAGCGGAACCACAGGAAAACCGGTTTATGTCCCGGAGTCCTATGAGAGCTGGCAGTGGAGGATTGAATCGTGGTGCCATATACTCTGGATGGCAGGATTCAGGCCAAGGCACAGAGTGTTCCTTCCTTTTGGTTATAATGTATACGTGGCCTTCTGGGAAGCGCACTATGCTGCAGAGAAATTAGGATGCGAAGTGATACCGGGCGGGGCACTCGATACAAAGGGAAGGGTCAATAAAATATTGAGCTCAAAGTGAATGCTATGGCAGGCACCCCGACCTACTGCCTCGAATATTGCCCAGGAAGCCATGGCGATGGGTATTGATCCGAAATCTTTCGGGATTGAGCGAATACTTGGCGCCGGCGAGCCACTGCCGGAAGCGACACGCAAGAAGATTGAAGAGACTTACAACTGCAAGATGTACGACCATATCGGCAGTACGGAAACCTGTGGTTTTGCCGGAATGTGTGAGGCCCAGCAGGGTCTTCACGTTATCGAACCCCTTTTCCTTGTTGAATTCCTAGATCGCGAGACGCTCTCGAAAGAGGTGGCAGAGGGCGAGCACGGGGTGCTGGTGGTTACTCCGCTCGGCAGACATTCTTTCCCCGTGATCCGATTCAATACCAACGATGTGGCGATCAAAGGCCCTTCAACCTGCGATTGTGGCAGAACGTCACAGAAAATGTTGGAGATTGTAGGCAGAGTCGATGATATAACCAAGATCCGTGGCGTTCTCTTCTCACCGAAGACCGTGGAGCAGCTTGTGAGGTCCGAATTCCCGGAAATCGTAGAGTATGAGCTTGTGGTGACACGTGAAGGTATCATGGATAAGATACTTGCGAGAATCGAGGTGGACCCGAAGCTGGGCAAAGATGAAGCCGAGGCGGTTGCAAAGAGACTGCAGTGAAAGGCACAAGATAAAGACCAATCTGTCATGCACAAACTAAAAGTCGAGCCTCAGGGAACACTGCCCAGATACGATCTTAAGGCAAAACGATTCAAAGATATGAGAGGTGCGCACTAATGGATGAGATCAGAAAAGAAATAGCAAATATTGAAAGCAGCGCCGAGAGGTTGAAATCGCTGGCAGAGGGCAACAATGCCATCAAAAAGAATGCGGAAATTATTCTTACCTTTGTCTACATATTGAAGTTCATTACGCCTGCAGTGGAAGAATAGAAACGATGTGCTCGCTCAACTTGGGCGAGCAGGTTGTTTTGATGACCGGCAGACGATAGGCCGGGAAGGAGGCGGGTAAAAGAATTATGGGCATTTGCATCATGAGACCCATGAGGATTTGTTCCCCACCCTTACCGATGCTGAGGCCGTGAAATGGGCTAAAGCTGTAGAACCTGTAATCACGGCTTACAAAAAAGGATATGGTTTCCGAAGGACACAAGGCATCTGATGTTGACAGCATGGTGAAATACATCAAGGAATATATCGAATATTGGAAGAAAGAGGGAAAAAAAGGAATACCGACTCCTATTCAAATAAAATGCCTTGAAAACGTCCTGTTCTTTGCCGGCGAATGAATTCGGGATAGGACGTTTTTTCTGGCATTCGCTTCATTATACATAGCTCCCGCATTTTAGGGGCACGATCTTATGTTGATGCTGTTTACCGACGGATGGCAGCTATGAAGAAATTTGTGTCTCTCAGAGGCAAGTCTTTTTTATTTCTTTTATTACTCTTCTTTCTATGGTTTCTCAATTTTACGGGGAGAACAATGTTCGCCCCTGTTCTCCCGTTGATCGAGGATGAATATCTTATCTCTCATGCCAAGGCGAGCAGTATTTTTATTTTTCAAGCGATTGGCTACGGGGCTTCAATGTTTTTTTCCGGATTGTTTTCCGGTCTGTTCGGATATAAGAAGTCGATTGTATTGTCATTGATCGTATCGGCTTTTGCGTTCCTTCTGGTGCCCTTTGCAAAAGTCTTTCACGTTCTTTATGTTTTGTCTTTTATTATCGGTATGGCCACGGGCATGTATATACCTGCCGTGATCCCTTTGATTACTCATCACTTTGAAGAAAATATCTGGGGGAAGGCGATTGCCATTCATGATTCAGCGGCATCGATAGGTGTTTTCGGGGCCCCTATTATCGCTCTGTTTCTTCTACAATTCTTTGGATGGAGAAATATTTTTAGTGTCTTAGGCATTGTATTCATTATTGCAACGGTGATTTTTTATCTGCTTTTTGACGAACTGAAGGTTCCGAAGATTAACAGGGCCGATTTTCATAAATTTATCAGAAGGAAGTCGTTGTGGGTTATGAGTATTATCTGGATGTTTGCCGCTTCAACGAGCCTGGGTATTTATTCTGTAATTCCTTTATTCCTCACAAAGGAGTTGCATCTCGATATAGGGTACGCGAATACTATTTTTGCGATTTCCAGACTTGGGGGTTTTGCTGTCGCAATAAGTGCAGGTTTTTTAGTGAGCAGGTTCAGCATCCAGAAGGTTATGGCTTCCATATTGGTTATTTCAGGGATTTTTACCATTTTTGTGGCATTGGCAGGGATAAGATTTATCGGTATAGCCCTTTTCTTGCAGGCGACCTTTATTTATGGGTTTTTTCCTGCCGGGCTGATTGCTCTTTCGAGGATGTTTGAGATGAAAGTGCGAAGTATGGCTACCGGTTTTATATTCGGATGTGGTGTGGTAATCGGCTGGGGAATAACTCCGTATCTCCTCGGTCTTTCCGGTGATCTTGTGAACTTCAAATTCGGTATACTTATGCTGGGAATAGGAACTGTTGCGGTGAGCAGGCTCGTGTTTTTATTGCAGGAACTTCGACCGGCTACGATAAGGGAATAGATGGTAAAATATGGCCACACTCCATCTGAAAAGGATGAAGTGTGGCCGGAAGTACTTAAACGAAGGTTCTGTTAATTTTGAGCGGATGTAGGTATTTTCCTTGCCTTCTCCTGAGCTTCCCAGTAATCAATACGTTCATCTACATATTTCAACCAGCCATCGATTTCAGCAATCTTGTAACCTTTTGAAACCAGGTCTTTCTTGAAGTCTTCGACGACGGGCTGTGAGGCCTTCACCCATCTGGCGCTTTCCGCGGCGGAGAGAGGAATAATCTGACCACCCTGCTTCACGAAGAAGTCCTTGCCTTCAATATCAATGTTGTTCCATTCGACTGCCCACCTCTGCAGTAAATTCAGTGGAAAAATCCGTGATGACCTTCTGGACATCGGGGGGAAGGCTATTCCATTTGTCTTTATTCATAACTACATAGAAAGCGTAGGCGCTTCCTATCTTCCATGATGCGGTAACGTATTTCTGCACTTCACCTGTTTTAAAGCCTTTCAACGTCTCGTAAGGAAGCAATGCGCCTTCAATGACGCCCCGTTTAAGTGAATCATAGAGGTCAGGCGTTGCAATAGGGATCGGCGTGCCTCCAAGGGCTTTGACGATATCGCCAAGCCTTCCTGTGCCTCTCAGTTTCAACCCTTTCATGTCTTCCAGCGTTTTTACAGGCTTATTAAGCGTCTGGATGATGTTTATGGGTGATGTGCTCAGCATGAGGAGATGATACTGGTCAAAATCTTTCGGTTTGAATTTGTTGTGAAAATCATTGGCCACCTGCGTTGCGACCCAGGCACTTGGAAAACCGAGGGGTAGTTCCATGATTTCCATGACCGGAAAACGTCCCCTTGTGTAGGAACAGTTCGAGAGCCCGATATCGGCAACCATGGATGCAACACCTGCCGCCATTTTGTCCGCGCTGAGCAGTGTGCTGCCGGTGTACTGGGTTATTTCCACCTTACCTGCCAGCTTTTTGTTCAATTCTTCGGCAAACTTGCCCATCATTACTGAATTCATGTGGGTAGGTGGAAAATAATTCGCGAACTTAAGTTTTACCACGTCTGCTGCATGACCAAAGGAATGGATCGACAAAAGAAACAAAACAGCAACCACGACTAACACGACTTTTCTTCTTCATTTTGTTACCTCCTTCAAATTTTTGTGTATCAAAACAGTGCAGCTAAATACCTTTTTTTATTATGACCCATAATTCCTCTCCTCCATATCACCACACAAGGTCCCTTCCGTCATGGAGGCTCATTTGAACAAAACAGAGGGAGCCAGGTGGCAAGTCCCGGAAAGATAAAGAGAAGTCCCCAGACAACAACGAGAGAGATCAGGAAAGGGGCTACTCCTTTGTATATCCGGCCTATAGGTTCCTTGGTGATATTCTTTACCACAAAGACACAGACGGCCACGGGAGGAATAACGACACCGATCATAACAACAACTCCGATCAATATTCCGAACCAGATAGGATCGAAACCAAGCTTTTGGACTGCCGGGTAGAAGATAGGCGTAGCAAGGATCATGAATGCGAGATCGTCGATGAAAGAGCCTCCTAACAAATAGATGAAACAGATTATTATTATGATAAAATACCGGTTCACGGGCAGCGACACTAACCAGTCTGCCGTGTTCTGCGGGATATTTGTCACGGCGATAAAATGGCCGAGTATAACAGAGCCGGCAATGAGCATAAGAATCATCCCGGCGGTACGCAGGGACTTCTGTGAGTGATTTTACATAACCCTTAAAGTTGAGACTCCGCTTGGCTACTGCCAGGACAAGAATGGCAAATGTACCCACAGCCCCTGCTTCAGTAGGGGTAAAAAAACCATTCATAATACCGCCAACAACAAGGACAAAAACAAGGAGAATCCAGCCAACCTCCGGCAACGATCCGTATCCTTTCCTTCCAGGTCGACCGTTCTGACATGGGGGCAATCTTTGGATTGATCTTTACCCATCCATAAATAATGCCGAGGAAAAAGAGGGCTATGATCAGTCCCGGGATTATTCCGGCAAGGAAAAGCCGGCCTATGGACTGTTCGGTGAGAATGCCGAATATGATGAGAACAACGCTGGGCGGTATGATGCAGCCGAGGGTTCCCACGGTGGCAACGATGCCTGTAGACAACCTCCTGTCGTAACCATAGCGGTCCATTTCAGGGATGGCAACGCTGGCAAATGTTGCTGAGGTGGCCGCCGAGGAGCCGCAGATGGCCTTAAAGCCAGTGGCTCCCAGAACCGTGGCCATGGCGAGACCACCGGGAACATGGCCGACGAACTTATGTGCGGCATTGTAAAGTCTTACCGCGATACCCGCAGTTAAAGCCGATTTGACCCATGAGGATAAAGAGAGGAAAGACCGTGTACCCATAATTTGTTATGACATCGTATACATCTCTGCCCACCAGTTGCATAGCGGGCCGGAAGCCGTTTAGGTATGCAAAACCTACAAACCCCATCAATGCCATGGCAAAGCCCAATTCGATACCGGTTGCGAAAAGAAGAAGGAGGAGAACAAGAGCTAACATGACCTACGGTTATCTCATTCATATTGGCCCCTCCAGATTTTCACGATATCGAAGATAAATACGAGACACTCGATGAAACAACAGACTCCCACTCCGTAAGCGATGGGGAAGAAAGGTATCTTTAATGTAGAAGAAACTTCTCCTGAAGAATGAAATTCATTGCCGACAATGAAAAGGTTATATCCTATGATAATGAACAGAACGATGCAGAGGATCCGGGTAAAGGTATTCATCACGGCTCTGTTTTTCTTGGAGAGTTTCTCCAGGATAATTTCCATGTAAACATGCCCCCGGTCCAATGAGACCAAGGGAATTGTAAAACCAATCACAATAGCCAACATTAATGCCACTATTTCGTAAGTGCCCAGAATAGGGTGACCCGTGGCCCGCAAGATGACATCGGCCACAGTCAGAAACATCATCAGACTGAGGGCCGTACCCCCAATAAAACCAAGAAATTTACTTACCACTTTAAAAAAACTGTTGAACCAACCTTCCATAATTACACCACCCTGTATTCATTCATTTCCAATCTGTAACACTTTCCCGTTTTAGGGTTTCTTCAGACATATTGATGTTGAACTAGAAATTAATCACCCCCTTTTCCTTATTTGATAGGTATCCGTAGAGTCTCTATTAACATGAAACCTGTATTTCCGCTAAAATAAGGATTAGATAGATATAAGCTTTTAATATCCGGTATCGAAGAAACCATAGTAGTTGATGCGTACCTTTAATAGCCTTTTCTCAAATATCACTAAAAGGTCAATGTTTGTTGTAAAGGACCGATTTTAAGTCCCACTTTATATAAGGAGTCCATACAGTGAAATAGATAGTCATTGAATGATATTACCACTTCCAGAAGATTTGTCAAGAAAAAAAGGTCAACATTCAAAAAACCTGCACATGGCCGCTACGAATATTATTAATATCTAATGAGATTTTCTTCGTTCTGCAACGTAACCCATCTCCTTGGAAATTGCCAAAGCTGTTCCGGTAACCTCTTTTACTATACTCTTTAATTCCATTGGGTCGACTGATGACGCGATGAAGGCGATACCAATACTGGCTACGACCATTCCTGTAAAGTCACGAATCGGGGCCGCGGCCCCCCCAATACCTTCAAGGGCCATCTCGATATCGACTACATATCCCTGTTCCCGTATACGATGCAGCAATTTTAAAAATTCCTCTTTGTTGGTAAGAGATTTTTTTGTGGTGGCAGTAAGGGGACTTTTCTGTAAAAGTCTTCTTATCTCGATATCCGGCAAGTATGCCATGAGCACAGGCCCCAACATTCCCCAATAAGGAGGGCGGCGTGTCCCGATCTTTGAGGTGAAGCTGATCGGGTTTCGGGGGTCTTCTCTCTTGTCTACGTAGAGAACTTCGTCATTATCGAGTATCCCAAGGAATATGGTTTTACCGATCTTCTCATGCAGTTGGCCTAAATAGGGAGAGGCAGTTTTTCTCAGAGAGAAGGAATCGAAAACAATACTGCCAAGTTCAAACAACGTAAGTCCCAGGGAATATCGCTTTGATTCGGCATCCTGTTTAAGAAAACCATACTTTACCAGGGTCGAGCAAAGTCTTAAAACAGTAGCCCTTGGCAGGCTCAAGCTCTCTGAGAGCTGCGCGAGAGTCAGCGACAGTCTCTCATTGTTAAAGGTAATCAATATTTGTAACGCCCTTTCCAATGACCTGTTATAAAATGTTTCTTCTTTAGCACGATCCATGATATTTCACCTAATGAAACGCTTTTTCATACAATTACCAACACGAGAACAGTTTGTCAAGAGAAAATTCCAAGTTTACTTTGTTCTTGACAAAATATTTGAAAGGCAATAATATCATTTCATGACTATCCATTTCACTGAATGGAATAGATAAAAAGGAGGGTGTTTATGAAACGCGCTTTAGTTATCATGGGAGTCCTGGTAAGTTTTTTGTTTTTCGCATCAATAGGATTAACTGCGCCGGAGTTCTATGAAGGCAAGACCGTACGCCTTTCGGTCGGCTTTTCAGCAGGGGGAGGTTTCGACCTTTGGGCGCGGCTTGTCTCGCGCCATCTGGGAAGACATATCCCGGGTAATCCTACGGTAATTGTTGAGAATATTACCGGAGCGGGTGGACTTATCCAGATGAACCAGCTTTTCAAAGCGACCAAACCGGACGGTCTTACCATTGGTCACATTAACGGCGGTCTTATTCTGAGCCAGATGATGGGCCAGCCCGGTTATGACTTCGACAGCACCAAATTTATTTACATCGGAGCAGCAAACAAGGAGAATGCAATCTTCGTGTTTTCCAAGAAGAGCGGCATTACTTCGGCAGATAAGTGGCGGGCCTCAACAACTCCTGTCAAGATCGGAGGCCTTGTGCCGGGGAACTTTGTCGATAATATGGACCGGGTAGCAAAAGAGGTCCTCGGTTTTCCCACACAGATAGTCACGGGCTACAAGGGTACGGCCGACATCCTCATAGCAATGGATAGCGGCGAACTTGCCGGTGGTCCACCGTCGTGGGATGGTGTAAAAACCAGCCGGAAAAATGCTCTTGAGACAGGTGATATGGTTGTTGTGCTCCAGGGGACTGCAAAGCCCCTCAAGGAACTCCCAAGGGTACCGCGGATGATCGAATATGCAAAGACAGAGGAGCAGAAAAAACTTGTCGAAGTGGCAGTCCATAATGCAAATGACTATTCAAGGCCCTTCGCGCTGCCTCCAGGAACGCCGAAGGACCGCGTAGATATACTACGAAAGGCCTTCCAGGATACAATGACAGATAAGGAGTTTCTGGCAGAGATTGAGAAGATGCAACTTACATTGGATCCGATGTCTGCAAACGATCTGACCGCAGCGGTGGCAAACTCTTCGAAGCTCGATCCGGCTATGAAAGCCAAGCTTAAAGAAATACTTTTCAAGTAGGTTACAACAGACTCCCGAGGGACAACCTCGGGAGTCTGCCTCGCGTGTCCCGCGATCATGTGTCTCACCTGTCGCAGGATATGACCATGCTGTTCTGCGGTATGGAAGGCTGGGACGCGTCTGTAGCAGAATAAATAGGTTGTCGCGAGAACCGGGCGGACGAGGAGGCTGTTGATTATGCTTGAGACATTTCAGTGTTTCTTTACAGGATTAACTCAAATATTCACCCTTACAACTTTTGGACTCATGTTGCTTGGAATTGCCATCGGCTTTGCCGTCGGTATCCTGCCAGGCCTTGGAGGGCCGACTGCCATGGCCCTTATGCTGCCTTTCGTTATAAAAATGACTCCCGTCGAGGCATTTGCTTTTCTCCTCGGCATGGCTTGTGTTGTCAACACGACAGGAGATATTACTTCGGTGCTCTTTGGTATTCCTGGTGAACCGACAACGGCAGCCGCCATCATTGATGGACACCCCATGGCGAAAAAAGGACAGGCAGGCCGAGCGCTTGGAGCAATCCTGACAGCGGCTCTATTTGGTTCCATCTTCGGTGCTTTCATGCTTGCCTTAGCTGTTCCCATCGTACGCCCCCTTGTACTCTCTTTCGGTTCACCTGAATTCTTCATGCTGGCCCTTCTCGGCATTACCTTTGTAGCATCACTCTCTGGCAACGATATCGTCAAGGGTCTGTTAGCGGGAGGTTTAGGCCTTTTTGTGGCTACGGTTGGTCTCGACCCGGTTTCCGGGATTCAGCGCTTCACCTTCGGTCAAACATTCCTCTGGGACGGCATCGGTCTGGTACCCATTACAATAGGATTTTTCGCGATCCCTGAGATTATTGATCTTGCCGTATCCGGTTCGAGCATCTCAGGCGGGAGGACCGGATCACTGGGCGGGGTCAAAGAGGGTATCCGGGATGTATTCAAACACATGTGGCTCGTCCTCCGTTGTGCCGCTATCGGGACTTTTTGCGCGATCATACCGGGATTGGGGGGTGCAACAACTCAGTGGCTTTCTTATGCCCATGCCGTGCAGAGTTCACCCAACAAAGAGCGTTTCGGAAAGGGGGCCATTGAAGGGGTGTTGGGCCCTGGCGCATCCAACAACTCGACTCTGGGAGGCAGCTTGATCACAACGATCTCTTTCGGGGTTCCGGCAAGTGTATTTATGGCGATTCTCCTCGGGGCTTTCATCATGCATGGAATTGCCCCCGGGCCGGATATGCTCAGGCCCGAATCAAAGGGCGGACACCTCGGACTTACCTATTCCTTTGTCTGGATCATAGTGATTTCAAACCTGATTACCGTCGGTATGATCTTCCTCCTGCTCAAACAACTTGTCAAGGTAACGCAAGTACGTGGTACTTTGCTGATTCCCTTCATCCTCATGCTCATCTATCTCGGCGCCTTTGCTGAGAAGAACGCCTTCCCGGACATGGTGCTGGTCCTGATCTTCGGCATTTTCGGGTGGATTCTGGAAAAGCTCAAATGGCCGCGGCCGCCATTAATCCTCGGGCTCGTACTCGGAGGGTTAGCTGAGAGCCGGCTTTTCCTTTCCGTGAGCAACTATGGAATGTCCTGGCTCGGGCGGCCAGTTGTCCTTGTACTGATGGGGCTCATCCTTTTCGGCGCTCTTTATCCGATTTATAAGGCAAGACGGGAGAAGGCAAAAAACCTGGCAGGCGAAACCGTTTCCCCTCGTGCAAAACCGGAAGAACCAAGAAAGAGGGTTAACAAGTGGTCTGCAATCTTCGCCGGGAGTATTGCCATAATCCTTACGCTGGCACTTTGGCAGAGCAGGAGTTTCAATGTACGTGCGGGACTATTCCCCTGGGTTATAGGCACTCCTCTCCTCGGGCTTGCTCTGCTCCAACTGGGCAAGGAACTCACAGGGAAAGCAGGCGCCCGTTCACGGGTAAAGCAATCCGAAGACGAACACGAGATACCCCGTGACGTGCAAATCCGGCGAACAAGAAATATGTTCATCTGGATTGTTGTCTATTTCCTGGCTATCTGGCTCCTCGGCTTCTCTGTAGGTGGCACTCTGTGCTGTTTCCTTCAGCTCAAGTTTGCGTCAAGGGAGAAGTGGCCGATTACCATCATGCTTACTGTGGGTCTCTGGGCTTTTATTTATCTGCTGTTCCAGCAGGTACTCAACGTCCCGTTCCCGCCGGGCCAGATTTTTGAGTGGTTGGGTTTTGCTGAGTAAAAGCCAAAAATCGATATTTGTTTCAAGATTTATGGTCTATGTTTTTGTAAGAAATCAGTAAGGAGGGAAGAGGATGGCAAAGAAACTGAGTTTCACCTTTGCTTGTTCGCCTTATGATCGGATGCAGCCATTGATGAATGGAATGGTGTCTCCGGAGGGACTTGATTTGAATTTTATACCCCTGGAGGTTGAGGAGACTTTCTGGCGCCAGTTGCGCCATCAGGAGTTCGACGGCTCGGAAATGTCCATGTCTTCCTACACCATGGCCCGTTCACACGGCGACGATCGGTTCATCGCAATTCCGGTATTTACGTCGAGGTTTTTCCGCCATTCCTGCGTATATATAAATGTAAACAAAGGGATCGAACAACCCGGGGACTTGAAGGGGAAGTTTGTTGGTGTTCCTGAGTATCAGATGACTGCTGCATTGTGGCTCAGGGGAATATTCCAGCATGAATACGGCGTAAGCCCTCGTGATATACACTGGCGAAGCGGAGGCGAGGAGACACCGGGACGGGTGGAAAAGGTGAAGCTCCAGCTTCCACCTGATATTGATTATCAGATGATACCATCCGACAAGACACTCTCCAATATGCTTGATACAGGCGAAATAGACGCCCTGTTTACAGCACGGGCGCCGTCATGCTTCACAAAAGGTTCCCCCAATGTCAACCGGCTTTTCGTCAACTATATGGATGTGGAGAAGGAATACTACCGGAAAACACATATCTTTCCCGTCATGCATGGTGTAGTTATAAAAAGGTCTGTTTATGAAGATCATCCCTGGGTTGCCAAGTCCCTTTACAAAGCGTTTGAGGCATCAAAAAACTTGACCCTCAAAAGCCTGCACCTTACTTCAGCGCTCCATGTGATGTTGCCCTGGCTCGTAAAATACGTGGAGGAAACAGAGACGATTATGGGTCATGACTGGTGGCCCTACGGCATTGAGAGCAATCGGGAGACCATTGAGGCTATTTGCCAGTATTCTTTTGAACAGGGGTTGTCGGCTCGAAGGATGACAATTCAGGAACTCTTTGCCCCGGAAACCTTTGACGAGTTTAAGATTTAGGAATATTAACAGAGAACTTTTCGGGTAGCGACTATGCGACAGAAAACATTAAGGGAGAATTGATTATGAGAAAAAAAGAGATTCACCCGGCAGAGTTGTCAAAAAGCATCCCCAAAACAGCGTCGGATGCTGTTGAGCGGGTGGTTATGGCGAACAGAATTCTTGCCAATGAAGGTATTCTTGATGCACTGGGACATGTGAGCCTCAGAAACCCTGAAAATTCGAAAACATTTTTCCAGTCACGTTCTCTGTCCCCCTTCGAGGTGACCAGGAATGACATTCTTGAATTGGATCTTGAAGGAAATGTGGTGACAGACACCACGATGAGACCTTACAGTGAACGGGTTATTCACGCCGCTATTCTTAAGGCACGCCCCGATATGAATGCCGTTTTCCACGGTCATATCGCCTCGGTGATACCTTTTTCCGTCACCGGGATACCAATCCGTCCCGTAACACATGTAGGGAGCTTTCTCTACCAGGGCGTACCAGTTTATGATGATTACGAGCCGGACTGCGGTATGCTGATTTCCACAAAGCAGGAAGGGGAACGTATCGCAAAACACCTCGGCCAGCGCCGGGCGCACCTGCTCCGGGGCCATGGTTGTGATATTGTGGCTGAAAGCATTCCGGCTATTGTGGCTTCCGCCATTTATTTACGGGATAATGCAGCAATCCAATTGCAGACACTCCAACTGGGCAAGAAAGTGAAATATCTCTCTTCGAAAGAAGCAAAACAAGCCATGGATACGGCTCTCTTCGGCACTGTTCCGTTGGAGCGCATGTGGGGGTACTGGATTGCCCGGGTGAAGAACACTATGATGGATATGCGATAAAGCATTATTTATTGTTTATTTTACGAAGTACAAAAACGTTATGCGTCGGCTGAGCTGAAATGCAAAGAACAAAAAGCAGAAGAAGGAGAAGGGTATGGCACAATCGATTTTAAACGGTAAGAGCATTCTGATGGTTGACGATGAACCTGACATATTAGAGGTCCTTGAAAAAGAGATTATCGAGGCATGTCCCGACTGTACTATCGAAAAAGCCACAACATATAATAAGGCTGCCGAACTGCTGAAATCCCACGAATTCGATCTGGTAATCCTTGATATCATGGGAGTTAACGGCTTTGATCTGCTCGAGATAGCTGTGAAGCGCGATTTCCTGGTGGCCATGCTGACCGCCCATTCCCTGAGTCCCGAGTCGCTGAGAAAATCACATGATTTAGGAGCGAGGGCCTTTCTGCCCAAGGATAAATTGGGGGAAATCGTTCCTTTCCTCGAGGATGTGCTCCGATATGATTTTGAGAATGGATGGAAACGACTTCGATATAAGCTCGAAGATCTTCTTCCTGAAAGATATTGGGACTTCTTCTGAGCCATAGAAGCATCAGAGAAAAGATTATATATCTGTGAACTCCTCTTCCCTAATTTCTGTCGTAGGTTTGTTGTACTTTTTATGTAATAAAAAATATTTTGACAAAAAAAAATGGAAATGGTAACATCATTCAATGAACATATATTTCATTAGATGGAATTGTAATCTTTTCTTCAGGTCTTTTTGTGAGGTATGAAGATATGACGATAAAAGGCTTTACGGAGTACACGAAGGAAGATCAAGAGAAGTATAACAGAATGAGATGGTGGCTTGGAATGACCTGGGGGGACATGTTTGATAAGGCCACGGATCTTTATCCCGACAAGGTCGGTCTTGTTGACGATATGGGTCGCTGGACCTATTCCGAGCTGCGTGACAGAGTAGATCGTCTGGCAATTGGCCTGATAGAACTTGGCATCAAGCCTCGCGACTGGGTCCTTCTTCAGTTCCCCAACTGGCACGAATATATCCTGGCGTTTTTTGCAATGCAGAAGATCGGGGCCCTCACGGTCCTGCTTATCCCGAGACACAATCAGTCCGAGATCAACCACTTCTGTGCTTTGACAAAACCGGTGGCCTGGATACTACCCGGCCAGTACGGCAAAATCAACTATCAGCCCATAATCGATGATGTGCTGAAGGAGAACGGACAACTCAAACATATAATACAGCTAAGAACAGAAAGAAACAGCAGATACCCCACTCTGGACGAAATAATAGAGAATACAGAACTGACAGCGGAGAACCTCCGGATATTACAGGAACGAAGGCCTGATCCCGACGAGGTCTCACATATAATGCCCACAGGTGGGACGACCGGTCTCCCCAAGGCAAGTGTCAGAACACATAACTCTTATATCACCAATGTCGAATACCACTCCAGAGCGTGGGAAATCACAAGCAATGACACTCTTCTGGTCGCCACGCCGGTGGGCCACAGTATGGCCATGCACTGGGGTATTGGTGCGGCCTTTTTTAACTATGCAAAACTTGTCCTTCTTGATTCAACGCAGCCGGAGGTCATCTGTGAGTGGGTGCAGAAGGAGAAGGTCACTGCTATCCCCTCTGTTCCTGCCTTGATCACGAGGCTTGTCAGTATGGAAGGTCTTGAGAAGTATGATCTTGCTTCCCTGAAGAAGATATCAGTCGGGGGAGCACCCAGCACTCCGGACCTTGTCCGCACTGTTCATGACAGACTCAAGTGTATATTCATCAATGGCTTCGGTTCTTCTGAGGGCACCAATATGTCAACAAGGCCGGACGACAACATAGACGTCATCTGCAATAGTGTTGGCAGACCCGCCTGTCCCTACGACAAGATCATAATCGTTGATGAAACAGGCAAGGAAGTTCCCCCCGGTGTTGAGGGAGAACTGGTATCCAAAGGGCCCGGCATATTTACCGGATACTTCAGATCAGAAGAAGAGAATAGTCAAATCTTCACGCCTGACGGGTTTTTCAAAACAGGGGATAAAGCACGGAAGGACCAGTTTGGTAACATAACCATAACGGGCAGGATCAAGGACATTATAAACCGCGGCGGTGAAAAGATCAGTGCCCTGGACATAGAGAACCGCATGAGCGAACATTCCGCAATTCGTGATGTGGCTGTGGTAGGCATGCCTGATCCGGTTCTCGGTGAAAGGATCTGCGCTTATGTTACTCTAATGACGGGTGCAAGACTCTCCAGCGAGGAAATCATTGCCTTCCTTAAAGATAAAGGCGCGTCGGTGCAGCAATTGCCTGAGAGAATAGAATTCCTTGAAGAACTTCCGACAACAAAGGTTGGTAAGGTCGATAAAAAAGCGCTCAGAGAGGACATTAAGAAGCGGCTTGAAGGGCCGCTTTATGATCAACAGTAAAGTGAATTTAGAACACTGGTGGTATACCTGGCAGTACATGGTAAACTCTTTAATGTAGGAGGCAGATATGGACTATGAAACAGTGCTGGTTGAAAAAGGGGAAAATATTGCAGTCGTCAAACTGAACAGGCCCCCGGTGAATTCACTAAACGTCAAGGCATATCAGGACATTTATGATGTTTTTTGTGATCTGGAGAAGGATGATTCTGTCAAAGCCATTGTTCTTACCAGTAGTGGTGATAAGGCTTTCGCAGCAGGTCTCGATGTAAAAGAGGTTGCCGGAAAGTCGATACCTGAGTATTTTGCTTTTGGAAGGATTTCCAGAATGTGTCTCGACAAGGTTGCGGGCATTGAAAAGCCTACCATTGCTGCCGTATTTGGTTTTGTCTTTGGTGGTGGTTGTGAACTGGCCCTTGCCTGTGATCTGAGAATCGCGGCGAAGGACACTTCCATAGGCTGTCCGGAGATCAACCTCGGGATTATTCCGGGGTCAGGCGGGACACAGCGGCTCCCAAGATTGATCGGGGTCTCGAAAGCAAAGGAACTCCTCTTTATGGGCGACGCGGTGGACGGTGAGGAGGCTTGCCGTATCGGATTGGTAAATAGAGTGGTGGCAAAAGACGTATTGCTTGAGGAAGCAAAGATATGGGCGAGAAAGCTTGCGTTGAAACCAAAAGTGGCATTAGGTCTTCTTAAAAACACTATCGATAACGGGATAAACATGGACCTTCAGTCGGCCCTGAATTATGAAAGTGAGTGTTTTTTGGTTACTTATGTTTCCGAGGATGGCAGAGAGGGTTTCAAGGCTTTTATAGATAAACGGAAACCGAGTTTCACAGATAAATAAATCATAACATTAAAGGAGGTTAGTATGTCTTCAGAAGGAAAACTTGCATTGGTAACAGGCGCTACGATGCCGCACGGCATCGGAAGGGCCGCTGCTCTGGCCATAGCAGAAGATGGAGCGGATGTGGTAGTGACCGGCTTTAACAACATGGATGGGGCAAAAGCCGTAGCCGAAGAGATAAAGGCAATGGGCCGGAAATCAATGGCAATCAGAATGAATGGGAGAGATTACGCCGACGTACAGAAGGGTTTCCAGGCTATTAAAGCCGAGATGGGACCTGTCAATATTCTCGTAAACAATGCCGCCCAGATGCGCCGCATGGTGACGATCGCTAAAACAAATATTGATGATTGGGACAACGAGGTGAAACTTTGTCTCAATTCAGCGTTCTATTGCATAAAAGAAGCATGGGCCGATATGTGCGCCAATAAATGGGGCCGTATTATCAACATGACGTCTGTTGCAGGTGTTATGGGCGGTTCAGGTCAGTCGAGTTATGGCGCCGCAAAAGCAGGCCTTATCGGTCTTGCCAAGTCAGCCGCCCTCGAAGGGGCCAGATACAACATAACAGCGAACTGCGTTCTCATCGGAACAGCGAACACCGAGGCTTATTATGAGCCGATCCCGGAAGAGACCCGTCAGAAATTTGAGAAGAGAATAGCCCTTCGAAGGCCTGCGGATCCCAGGGAAATAGGGGATGCCATAGCCTTCGTCGCATCAGACAAGGCCGCATATATGACCGGCGCTATTTTAAATATGATGGGCGGTCTTGATCTGTTCGTATTTTAGACTTTAATCCACAGGAGGAAATAATTATGAAAGCATACACAAAAGCGTATATCCCTTATAAGGGTTATTACACAACGCCTTTTTCGCGTTGGCAGGGAAGCATGCAGTATGACAACGCAGTTGAGCTTGGAGCAGCCACAGCAAGGCGGTGGTTTCTCGAAAAGAAGATTGACCCTGCCATCCTTGACTATATGTACTTTGGCTCCACTGTTGCTCAGAACCACTGGTTCGTGGCGCATAACTACGCGGCGTCTATATTGACGGACGATAAGAAGCTCCTTCCGGCTCTTTTTGTGAACCAGGCCTGCGCCACATCGACGACAGCACTGAACCTTCTCGCAAAGGACCTCGAACTCGGTGTCTACGACGTGGGCTACGGTCTGATGGTTGACCGCTGTTCCAACGGACCGCATACCATATGGCCTGACCCGTTGGGTCCCGGAGGTCATGTGGACAGAGAAGACTGGAATATGGATAACTTCAGCGGCACTCCCCGTCACCGTGCCGCTATGGCGCAGACTGCCGAGAACGTAGCGTCGGAGATTGGCATTACAAAAGAGGAGTCCGACGCCGTGGTGTTGAGACGCTTTGAACAGTATCAGGAAGCTCTTGCCAACGACAGGGCATTCCAGAAACGCTATATGTTTGCCCCTGAGGTAACCGTCACCAAGAAGAAGAAAAAACTTATGGAAGAAGATGAGGGGTGGACACCTACCACGGCGGAGGGACTGGCAAAATTAAAACCACAGTTCCCGAACGGAACACTCAGCTACGGAGCCCAGACATTCCCCGCAGACGGCAATTGCGGCATCATCGTGACTACAAAGGACAAGGCCAAAGAACTGAGCGCAGATCCAAAAACACAGATACAGATTGTCTCTTACGGGTTTGCGCGGGTGAAACCGATGTTTATGCCGGCTGCACCCATTCCCGCGGCACAGATGGCTCTTGCAAACGCGGGCCTTACCATTGCCGACATCAAGGCTGTCAAGACCCATAACCCTTTTGCGACGAACGACCTCGCTTTTGCGAAAAAGATGGGCTATGACGTGATGAAGATGAACAACTACGGATCTTCCCTGATCTACGGACATCCCCAGGGTCCCACTGTGGGCAGGGCCGTCATCGAGATGATCGAAGAACTGACAATGCTCGGTGGAGGATATGGCCTGTTTACCGGCTGTTCAGCCGGGGATACTGCCGCCTCCCTTATCATAAAAGTCGGCTAAACAAAAAGAAGTTATTGATTTTGGAGGGGGCCGTAGTCGGTCCCCTCCTTGTCTTTTAAAAATGTTTCCTGAAAATTACGCAAGTGAGGGTGAACAACATCTTGAAGAAATAATGTAAGAAGCCTTTTTGCTCTGACATTGGCCGGTGTGTAAATTCCATTTTTAAATCAAAGATGATATTGAGGCGGCAAGGAGGAGCCGACGTAGGCGTACTGCCAGTACGTCGAGGAGTGCGACGACGCTGCCAACGAAGATAGCGCTTTGATTTAGAAATGGAATAAATTGCCGGAACAATTGCAAGTTATATCAGCTTCAAGTATAATCAATCCAATTGTGAGAAAGACTGGCGCATGGTAGAAAAAAATCTTCAGGATTTAAAAGGGTTGTTGCGTGTTTCATTGGGTGAGGACCCGCCTGATTTACTTGTAAAAAACGTCAATATACTGGATGTCTTCAGCGCCAGTATATTCAAGGGGTTGATCTGGGTATACAAATACTGGATAGCCTACGTGGGCGATAAGAATCCTTCTGTTGGAAATAATACTCTCATAATAGATGGCAAGGGGAAGATCGCTATACCCGGTTATGTAGATGGCCACGGCCATGCCGATCTTTTTTATAACCCGTCCACCTTTGCCGATGTTGCTGTTACAAAAGGGGCTACAACTGTTTTTTCCGATTCGCAGGACATGGTCGATTCCATCGGTATTTCAGGTTTCATCGAGGTTTTGAAAGTCAGTAATGGATTCGCGTTGAAATACTTGTGGAGCGTTCCGGCCACATATCCGCCTTATCCGGAAGTCGAGGGCGGTGAATTATTTTCAATCGAGGATATTCGCAACCTCTTTGTGAATTATAAGGAATGCGTGGCGATGAGTGAACTTTCCTCATATATCAGAATACTCAAAAATGAAGACAGTATGCTCGAAAAGATGCTTATGGCAAAATCTTTCGGGAAGAACATCGAAGGACACACCCTTGGCGCTTCCTACGACAAATTGAACGTCCTTGCCGCAGCGGGCATTACATCCTGCCACGAATCAATTACAGAGACCGATTTGAGAAACAGGGTAAGGCTCGGTCTCTACACAATGATCAGGCATGGTTCCATCAGGAGTGACCTGGAGAAATTGTGTGGTGCAATAAAATCATTGCCGAAGGACTCCTTGATGCTCGTATCGGACGGTATCTTCGCCGATGATTTGTCCAAAAAAGGCTACATGGATTTTATTATTCAGGAAGCAATAGAATACGGCCTGGACCCCATTGACGCGATCAAGATGTCAACGTTGAATCCTGCGCGATATCTTAAGGTAGATGGAGACGTAGGCAGCATAGCGCCCGGAAGAATTGCCGATATCCTGCTCCTCGATGATATCACCCATCCGACGCCGGGCACAGTCATTGAAAAAGGAAGGCTTGTCGGAAAGGACGGGAACCTCCTCATTCAATCAGCCGCTTTTCCCGATATCAGGAACATGTATAACCCCTTTGTCTTTGATAGAGTTAGTTCGGATGAATTTCAGATCGAGCGCAAGGGTAATGGTCTTGTCCCTGTCATCGATGTGGAGGACAAGACAGTGACGAGAAGGATCGATCTGGCATTTCAAGACGGGGGACAATACCTTTTGCCTCAAAAGGCCAATGATGTGAGAAAAGTCCTCTATACAAGAAGGGATAAAAAACACTGGGGCAAAGGATTTGTCCGCGGAATCGGTGCGATCATAGGGGGTATCGCGACCACTGTTGCGCATGAGACGCATGGATTGCTTATCCTCGGTTTTGACGATGATGACATGGCTGTGGCAGGAAATGCAGTTCTCGGCATGGGCGGGGGTATAGCACTTGCGGATCAGGGAAAAATAATATATAAATTGCACTTACCGCACGGCGCTACCATGTCCGGTCTGAAAATAAAAGACGTAGCACGGGAGATAGCCGCAGTGAATAAAACCATAAAGGGAAGGGGAAGCATGCTTGATGATCCGTTCCTGACGATCAGCTATTTGACGCTGACGACCATTATAGAACTGCGGCTTACTGTTTCAGGTATCTATGATGTGAAAAAGGCGGCCATAGTATTTTGAAAAAAAAGAGAGAGAAAAAACCGAAAAAGAAAAAGGCGACCCATGTTTATTTGATATGGCTTATCGTCTTTTCTTTCGTTCTCCTGTCTGCTGGTTTTGTGATCTATATTTTTAATGACATACCTTCTGTCAATGTTCTGAAACACCTGGAAAACAAACCTGTCAGCAACGTATATGACGCCAATGATCAGCTCATATATCTCTTTGTGCCTGATAACAGAATATTTGTCTCCTACAATAAAATTCCGAAACATGTAAGAGAGACATTTCTTGCCGCGGAAGACGCCGAGTTTTTCAAACATGGTGGTGTTGACCCTATTAGTATCATCAGGGCTTTTGTGAAAGATATAGCCTATGGTAGATTGGCCCAGGGCGGGAGTACTATCACTCAGCAGGTAATAAAATCCCTTATCCTGGGTCCGGAAAAAAGTATTACGCGAAAAGTAAGAGAAGTTATACTCTCGTACAGACTTGAAAATTCGCTGACCAAGCATGAGATCCTCAATCTTTATCTGAATAATATTTATATGGGACACGGTGTCTATGGAGTGGAGGCGGCCTCCCAGGTCTATTTCGGTAAACATGTCTGGGAGATATCGAGAGCTGAGGCAGCCCTTCTCGCGGGGATTGTTCAGGCGCCTTCACGGTATACGCCAAAGAAACATCCGGGGAGTGCCCGGGCACGACAGGAATATGTCATCAATCAGCTTTTCGAAAAAGATTATATCAATGATAAGGTAAGACAGAGTACGCTCAAGGAGAAGATACAGATCCGGGAAAATGACGGCGTTTTTTCCGATACATATTATAAGGATTTTATTTTTCGATACGTGGAAGATAAGTACGGCAAGGGCATAATATCAAGGAAAGGTCTCAGGATATTTGCCGCTGTTGACAGTCAGTTCCAGAGACTTGGCGAAGAAGCGGTAAAAAGAGGCTTAACGGCTTACGAGCAGAGAAAAGGTGAATATGAGGTTGGATATCGGCTGAGCAGGTTTAAATGGGATGATTTTATGAATTCCTCGGAGAGAGACATCCAGTTCACGGGGCTTAAAAACGGAAATAGATACAGTGTCCTCATTTCTGAACGGGTGAAAGAAGGATATATTGTCTATGCCGGGAACCAGCATGGCCTGCTCAAGATGGATACCTTTCCCTTTAAACCCGGAGATGTCATTAAGTCTTCTTATACAGGTGTCGATAAGAAAAAAAACCATCTATTCCAGCCCGTGAGGACCCTCAAAGTGGAGGGCGCGCTTCTCTGCATGGATGTCCAGACCGGCTATGTCTATGCTATGGTGGGAGGGAAAGATTTCGACAGAAGCCCTTACAACAGGGCCGTGTCCGCAAAAATACAGTCCGGGAGCGCATTCAAGCCTTTTATATACGCTACTGCGCTCAAAAAGGGCTTTGAGCCTGATTCGACGATTATTGATGAGCCGAAACAGTATTCTTCAGGTCTTGGAAAAACATGGACACCGAGAAATTATGACGGCACTTATGCCGGTAAAATAAGCATCAAGGACGCTATCGCCTATTCGAAAAATGCCGCTACAGTGAGACTTCTTGAGGAGGTTGGTATAAGTGCCCTGAAAGAGACCGTGAAAGAACTCGGTATCGATGCTGATTTAGAGGACAATCTCTCTATCGCGCTCGGCACTTCAGGCCTCACGCTCCTCGATCTCGTGAAGGGTTTTTCCGCTTTTGCCAATGGAGGAAGCAGGGTGAAGCCGATCTTTGTGAGGAGGATTGAAGACAACCAGGGAAACGTGCTGGAAGAGAACGGCGTCCAGAAGGAAAGGGCGATACCGGAAGATATAGCGGCAAAGATGAACATGCTTTTGAAAGGTCCCACGGATTATGGGACCGCGAAAGGGGTTTCTTCAAGACTCGGGTACCCTGTTGCGGGTAAAACAGGGACGACAAGCAATTACTATGATGCTCTTTTTGTGGGCTATTCGCCGCACATCGCCACAGGTGTCTGGGTCGGCTTTGACGCGAGAATGTCCCTCGGTAAAGGAGAGAGCGGGGCGCGGGTTTGTCTTCCCGTATGGATGAGCTTTATGGGGTCGGCGCTGCACCGGTATAGCCCCGATGATTTTCCCGGTGTCGAGGCGGAAAGCCTGGTTGACAGGATTAAAAATTTGTTTTAAAGCAATCTAACGGTTCCTTACGCTTGTTGTCGGATAGTACATTTTATGCTGTAATTTGTTCAACAAAAGCGTTAAGATTAAATATCTTCATTAATGCATTAGGATAAAGGAGTCTTTATATGAATTTATTCAGGAGGATATTGATTGTCATGTATTGCATGTTCTTCAGCCTCGGATTTGCAGTCACATCACGGGGGGCCGAATGGCAATTTTATTATCAGACTGAAGTTGAGAAAGAAGATAGAACAATAACGGAGAAGCTTTACTACGACGCGTCAAGCATAGAGAGGCCCCAGAAGGGTATTGTCAGAGTGACGCAAAAAGTAACAAAACTGTCAGCCGACGAAAAAACGGAGACCGACAGCAAGATGAGACTGATAGAGATGAACTGTTCTTCCCGTAAATTACGCTATCTCTCTGTTACAGAATATGAAGAGGCAACAGGAAAGATAATTAATGAAGAACGGACCGATAATGCCCCCTGGATTCAGTTTTCTCTTGGTTCACTCATGGCAGGTCTTTACGATAACATCTGTTTTGAGAAAAAACAGCCGAAAAAACCGGAGAAGAAACCGTAAAAGTAAAGAAGCCGTAAATCGCCCTCCGCTAACCCTCCGCCACTGCACCGGAGGGCAGGCGCACCGGAGGACAGGTAAATCGTGAATGGCAAATCGTAAATCGGAAAACGAATACCGGGAATAGCAAACCGTAAGTTAAGGTTTATTCTTTGGTCCAGTTCTCTATTCGCAGCCCCTTTATCTGAGCGAAATGTTTCTCGTTATTTGTCACCAATGTGTAATTCATCGTCATGGCTGTAGAGGCGATGAGCAAATCCATGTCATCCACAGGACTGCCCGTTTTTTGCAGGTGTGCTTTTATCTCGCTGAAGGTTTCCATAACGGCCTTATCTATCATGATAATCGGGAAAAGCTTATGTAAGCAATGGTACTATTAATCTGTCATAAGAAGTCAATATCATGTCAACGTAATATAGATTGTCACACAATGATGTAATTCATCGTCATGGATCGATAGAGGATGATGCAATAAATCGAGATGCTCTGATATCCTACTGAGACTGCCACGATATATGCAGATAAATAGAGCTTCTCCATATATAGCTTAGGAAAAGTATTCCATAACGGCCTTATCGATCGTGGTAATGCAGGAAAAGTTCTTTTATCCTGTAGAACAACGGCAAGGTTCTTTTCCATGTTGAATCAGAACATTCCACGCAGCTTGCTGCCCGGATTTTTTTCTAGAAACATGGCCTAAGTCTCTTAATTATAGGGTACGCCCGGCATTGATGATGCGAGCACATGCAGAATTACTTCCCGATACAGAACCGGCTGAATATCTCATTCAAAATATCTTCGCTGCATGTTTCGCCGGTGATTTCAGCGAGATGACCTAAGCCTTCACGGAGTTCAAAGGCGATAAACTCGACAGGTTCGCCTTTTTCTTTCAAAATAAGAGCCCGCTCAATATTGTGACCTACTTTTACAAGGGCGTCCCGGTGTCTCATGTTGGTGATAAGGAGGGTGTTATTCTTTCTGACCCCGCCTGTGAATCGGGTAAATATCTGTTCTTTCAGGACATCGAGACCCTGATCTTTCAGCGCCGATATTTCGATCCACTGAGAGACTCTTTGCCGGAATAGCGTCACTTTCGAGTTTTTGAGGAAGATCGATCTTGTTAATGACAAGAAGGAAATTTTGTTGGCCGATGGCACGGAAAACCTCTTCGTCGTCCTCTGAATATGGCTGGGAACCATCGAGGAGCCAGATAATGAGATCAACTTCGGATATCTTCTGTTTTACCCGTTTTATCCCTTCTTCCTCGACAACATTGCCTGGTTCTCTTATGCCCGCCGTATCTATTATTTTGACTTTTATGCCGTTGAGATAGATCATATCTTCAATGAGGTCCCGTGTGGTGCCGGGAATGGGTGTCACGATGGCCCTCTCTTTCAAAAGGAGAGCGTTCAGGAGGCTCGATTTGCCTACGTTAGCCTTACCTGCTATGAGTACCTCAAAACCCTGTTTGATACCTCTACCTTCGTAATAAGAGTCGATCAGTGCTTGCATCTCGGTTCTGACCTTTTTCAAGGGGAGTAGAACCTCATGGGGATTTAAGTCGATGTCCTCTTCCGGGAAGTCTATTAAAGCCTCCATTCCGGCAAGGGCATTCCTCACTGTTTCCTGAAACGTTTGTATTTTCTCTGAGAGATCTCCCCGAAGATACTTGAGGGCATATTGAAGCTCTTCATCGGTTTCGCTATGGATGATGTCGAGAACGGATTCCGCCTGCAGGAGATCTATCCGTCCGTTCAGAAAAGCCCTCTTCGTAAACTCTCCCGGTTCTGCCAGCCTTGCGCCACCATCAAGGATGAGTGAGAGGACGGTTTTTTGCGCGGCATATCCCCCGTGAGTATGTATTTCGGCTATATCTTCGCAGGTATAAGTGTGAGGGGCATTCATAAAAATGGCAAATACTTCGTCTATTTCGCTGTTATTTTTCGGATTAATAATATAGCCGAGATAGAGTGTGCGGGGCAGGGGTGAAAATTCCCCCCCCTTCTTCCTGGGTTTAAAAATACTCTTTAATATTGGATGAGCTTTTTTTCCGCTTATCCGTACAATGCCGATACCCCCCTCACCGGCAGGAGTAGAAATCGCGCAGATGGTATCAGCGTCTTCCATGAACTCCACGATTATTACTACCAACCACAGGGGTAATAATCACCTTCTTCGTGTGCCCTTCACCTTCACTCTTTGTAGTGATGTTTCGATTATGCTTGAAGAGGGTATGGATGATTCTTCTCTCGTAAGGGTTCAAAGGATCTGTTTTATGCTTTCTTCCAGTCCTTTTAGCCTTATCTGCTAATCTCTTAGCTATAATAGTTAAAGTATTTTTTCTTTTATCTCTATAACCATTTATATCTACAAGTATTTTTAGATTATCTTTAAATTTTTTCGCTATTGCGAGGCGCAATATATGTTGAAGTCCTTCAAGAATTTCACCATCTTTACCGATCAGGATATCCCCGTCGTTACATTGAATGAGAAAGATTACTCTGTCAAGTTTATCATTAATCCGGGAAACCTTTACGTTAAATGCAAGTCCGATCTTTTCGCCGATAGTCGTTCAGGAACTTTATTCCGAATTCTTCGGGCGAATAGATTTCTTTTATTTTCGCTGAAATTCTTACTTTTTTCGTCCCAAGAAGGCCGAGAATACCTTTTGTATTCACCTCTTTAACTTCAATATCGAGATTTTTTTCATCGGTACCGAGTTCCTGAGATGCTTTTTGAATGGCTTCTTCGTATGTTTTGCCTTCGACTTCCACGAAATCCATGTATCCTCCTTACTTCACCTGTTTGTTGATGTAATATTGCTGTCCTATGGAGATTACATTGTTAATTAACCAATAGAGGACAAGTCCCGATGGGAACCCCCAGAATAAAAAGGTGAAAAATATGGGCATAAAGAGCATCATCTTTTCCTGCAAGGGATCAACGCTTGTGGGCGTCATTTTTTGCTGGATTACCTGTGTAATACCCATAATTAAAGGAAGAATCCTTAAAGGGAGCGTATAACCTGCCACAGTAAAAGAGAACAGGTCCTCAGGCGCGGACAGGTCATTGATCCAGAACATAAAGGGGGCGTGACGAAGCTCAATGGCGCCGGAAAGCCCTTTATAGAGGGCAAAGAAAACAGGTATCTGAATGATCATCGGCAGACAGCCGCCCATAGGGTTAATACCCCTTGTTTTATACATGCCCATCATTTCCTGATTCAATTTTTGCTTATCGTTGGGATATTTTTCTTTCAGCTGCTTTATCAGGGGCTGCAATTCCTGCATTTTCTTCATGCTTCTATAACTCTTTACACTCAAGGGGTGAAATATAAGCTTGATGAGGATTGTCAGCAGAATAATATCGATACCGTAATTATGGGTAAAACGATTTGAATATTTGAGACCCAGAATAAGCGGTTTGGCAATAATGTCAAACCATCCATAATCAATGATCTTTTCAGCTTTTACATTAAGACTTTCCAACGTCTTTGATTCCTTGGGTCCAAAATAGAGTTTTCCACCAATAGACCCTTTATCCGTAAAAAGTCTCATGACGGGAATATTGTTTTCTGTTTTCAGGATTGTGAGTGTTGGCTTTGAATCGTTCTCGGGCATCCATATGAATGCAAAGAAACCTTCGTCAAAGCCGGCATATGCATAATTTTTATTGAATTCCATAGATTTTTCAATTTTCTCAATCTGCTGCAATTTCTTGTCGTACACAAAGGGGCCCTTGAATACATAGGAATTCTCTTTTTTGTCAGAAATAAGGGCAAAATCATAGTAAACATCTTTTGAATCAGATTGTTCCATTTCAATATTCAAGTCAATTGTGTAGTTATCAGGGTTAAATGTATATATTTTTTTAACTTTACTTCCATTTCCAAGGGTCCCGGTCAGGGTAAGCGTCTCTGGCTTGTCCTTTACGACAAGGGAGTCCCTGTCTGCTTTAAAGTATGTGCTGTCATCAGTACTTCCATTTTTTGTGAGCTGCTGAAATACTTTTGGTATATAGACGTATGGTTTGATGTCTTCAATTATTTCTTTATTTTTGTCTCCTTTGACAGAGGCTTTATATTTTTTGAGTTCAATGCTTGAGATGCCACCGCCGAGGTCACTAAGGGTTACTTTCAGATATGGGGTTTCGGCAACGAAATGTTTTGTGGTTTTTGTCTCAGTTTTTACGGGAGAGACTTCTTTTTTTGCAGTGCCGCCTTCTTTTTTCTGCTCTTTTGTCTCAGCGGCGGCTGGTTTCGATGGGGTTTCGGCCTGCGGTTGGGTTTGGACCGCTGGCTGTTTTTGCTGTTCATTAGGCAGGAAATACATCTGAAAAGCGATAAGTAAAGCCAGGGTTAACCCCAGTGCAAGCATAGTGCGTTTGTCCATATTGGTGCCTCCGTTATTTTACGGGATCATATCCGCCTGGAAACAGGGGATTACATTTCAAAATTCTTCTCAAACCTAACAGGATACCCTTCCAGATACCTTTTTTTTCAATAGCTTCTGCCATGTAACAGGAGCAGGTTGGATAGTACCTGCATTCGGTTGGGACATACGGTGAGATCACTGCCCTATATAATTGTATGCAATAAATAACAATATTTTTCATTACCCGATGCTCGTACGCATCTTCCGTTTCCTCAGCAGATTGATCAATTCTTCATTCACTTCTTTTAGATTCAGCTTCATGGGTGATAACCGCTTGACCTTGATCAGATTGTCATGGCCTTCAACAAAAAGGTCTTTGTTTAACCGGAAAGATTCCTTTATCAGCCTTCTTATCCTGTTTCTCAATACCGCGTCTCCAACCTGCTTACGAACTGTAACAGCAATGCGTTTTGATTCGTACCTGTTTTTATGGATGAGAAGGGAAAAATGGTTTGTTTCAGAACACTTTGCCCATCGAGTATTTCTAAAATCCCCCCTTCTAAGCCTTTCATCTTTTGTGAGAGCGAAGGAAGTCATCAGATAAAATTATCAGTGGCAGATATTGAAAGACATCTTAAAGACCACTTGAGACTCCTTGCACCAAATTCCTCTATGTGTGAATCAGGCTTATACAGTAAGGCTTTTTCTCCCCTTTGCACGTCGTCTTCGTATTACGTCTCTGCCCCCGGCAGTTCTCATTCTCACAAGAAAGCCATGTGTTCTTCTTCTGCTCTTGTTGTGAGGTTGGTATGTCCTCTTCATGTTCTTTCACCTCAATCAGATTTTGAAGTATTACTTAAACATAAAAACGTGATGGAGTCAATATATACCAGACAGAAAAGGGGCGATGGGTTATAGGTTAGAGGTAAGAGATTAAAAGGGTTTTTGCCTATCACTCATAACCTGTCACCCATAACCTGCATATTTACCTTTTAAGTCTTGATTTTTAACGAAAAGTGATGTTAAATTCACTGGATTTCATTGGATTTCTAATACCTCAAAAAAAGGAGATTGCATGAAAAAGTATGAGCCTGACGTGATACGAAATGTAGGTATATTTTCCCATGGAGGAGAGGGCAAAACGTCAATCGTTGAGGCTATGCTTTTTCTCGCAGGCGAAAATACAAGGCTTGGCAGCGTCAATGACGGCACATCACTCATGGACTATGAGCCTGAAGAAATAGAGCGAAAAGGGACCATTTCTTCGTCCTTCGCGTGTTTTGAGTGGGGCAAGAACAAGATCAACCTCCTCGACACACCCGGTGATGATAATTTTATATCTGATGCGAAACTGTGTATGAGGGTTGTCGATGGCGCCGTTATTGTCATCAGCGCTGTTTCGGGAGTAAAGGTCCAAACGGAAAAAGTATGGTCATACGCCAATGAATTTTCTGTTCCGGTTGTTCTCTTTGTGAATAAAATTGACCGCGAGAGGGCCGACTTTGCGAGAGCTGTCGAAGATCTGAAGAAAAACTTTATTGACAAAACAGTACTTGTTATCCAAATTCCCATGGGCGCTGAAGAAAATTTTAAGGGTGTTATAGACCTGCTTTCTATGAAGGCCTATGTTTATAAAAACGATGTTTCCGGTGGTTTTACCGTCACTGACATTCCCGCGGAATATCTTGAGGAAGCGAAACAATATCGGGAGAAACTCGTAGAAACGTCAGTTGAGATGGATGATGCGGTCATGGAGCGGTATCTCAATGGTGATGAGATTAAAGACGAGGAAGTCGAAAGATGTCTGAGGGAAGGCGTATGGGGCCGGAAGATCGCCCCTGTTCTGTGTGGTTCAGCGGCAATAAATATAGGAATCACCAACCTCCTCGATAATATTGTGAAATATTTTCCGCCTCCGACATATAAAAAGGAAGTGGAAGGCGTCAATATTAAAACAGGCGAAAAGATGACGAGAGAGATGTCGGCAGAAAAACCCTTCAGTGCTTTTATATTTAAGACATTTACCGACCCCTTCGCGGGCAAACTGACGCTCTTCAGGGTCTATTCAGGTGAGATACATCCTGATATGACGGTTTTAAATGTTAATAAGGACGAAAAAGAACGGATAGGACAGATTTTTTATCTCGTCGGCAAAAAGCAGAAACCGGCAGGGTTCGCGAGTGCCGGTGATATTGCCGTAGTAGCAAAACTGAAAGAAGCCGGTACCGGTGACACACTTTGTGATGAGAAATCAACTATAAGGTATGAAAGCGTTAAACTTTCTCCTCCGGTTATATCCTTTTCCCTTCACCCGAAGGCAAAAGGTGATGAAGATAAACTTAACACGTCCCTCGCCAAACTCATTGAAGAAGATCAGACTATTAAGTATTCCAGAGATGAACAGACAAAAGAGTTCCTCCTCTCCGGTATGGGACAGGTCCATATCGAGGTTATTGTCGAAAAGATGAAGAGAAAATTCGGTGTTGAAGTAGATCTCAAAGAACCGAAAGTGCCCTATAAGGAAACGATTAAGGGTACCGTAAAGGTGCAGGGAAAATATAAAAAACAATCCGGTGGCAAGGGACAGTATGGAGATACCTGGCTGGAGATGGGTCCACTGCCGAGGGGCGCGGGATTTGAGTTTGCCGACAAGGTCGTCGGCGGGTCAGTGCCAAGACAGTATATACCGGCTGTCGAGAAAGGCATCGTGGAAGCCAAGAACCAGGGCATGCTTGCCGGTTTCCCTGTTGTTGATTTCAGGGTTGCCTTGTACGATGGCTCATATCATGATGTGGACTCATCGGAAATGGCATTCAAGATTGCCGCGTCCATGGGATTCAAAAAAGGTCTGGAGCAGTGCAAGCCGGTGCTTCTTGAACCTATTATGAAGATAGAAGTTATTGTCCCTGATGAAAATATGGGTGATATCATGGGTGACATGAATTCACGGAGAGGTAAAATCATTGGCGTTGAGAGCAGGGGTAATAACCAGGTTGTCAAGGCCTCTGTCCCGATGGCTGAAATCTTGAGGTACGCCCCCGATCTGCGATCAATGACAGGTGGCAGAGGGACCTTTACGATGGAATATGACCATTATGAAGAAGTTCCTGGCCAGATAGCGGAAAAGATTATCGAAACTGCCAGGAAAGAGAAGGAACTGCAGGAAAAACAATAATGGAAAAGGTTGTAGGATAGAGGTCCATAAATAATAAGGATGAAAAGCTGATAATATAACAAGGGAGGCCCCGCTGAGCGGGGTCTTTCTTTTGCTTTATATATTCCGTCTCAAGATAAGGATTTTATGCGGGCTGTAATCCAGAGAGTCAAAGGGGCGTCTGTTGAAGTTGAGGGGCAGATTGTCGGCAGAATAGGGTCGGGACTCCTTGTTCTCCTTGGTATTCATAGGAGTGACACTGCTGCTGATATTCCCTGGATGATCGATAAGATTATAAACCTCCGTATCTTCGAAAAAGAAGACGGAAAATTCGATGAATCGCTTCTCGATATTAACGGCGAACTTCTCATCGTTTCTCAATTTACCCTTTACGGTGACTGTTCTAAAGGACGGCGACCTTCCTTTAGTGAGGCCATGGAGGCAACCCATGCCAAGATCCTTTTCGAACTATTTATCGAGAAAGCGAAAGAGATAATCTCTCATGTGGAAACCGGTATTTTTCAAACCTCTATGGATGTCTCCCTGGTAAACGAAGGTCCTGTAACAGTCATCATAGATTCAAAAAAAGAGGCATGATTTTTGTTGAAAAACATTCTTGTAGTACCTAGAGGTAGCAAATATATTACTAATTATAGCAATTATCTTGACACTTTATGCCTTCTTTATTATAATTTACTTTACTTTTTAGATTGGGATTGAGGGGTGGCAATACATTTGATGAAAATAACACGAAAACCCCTGTATATACTTACAAATGTATAGCTAAAAGAATCAATGAGGGTTAAACTTCATGATGCTGGAGATGGCTGCTCAATTATCGGTAAGGTTGTGAGGCTTGGGTATTTTTAAAAAAAATATTTTTGACATCAGCGCCACCCTCAAGACGTTCAAAGCGGACAATACCCCTGAACAGACTCCTGTTGATACTGCTTTAAATTATATTCTTTCTATTCAGAACGCAGACGGTGGATGGGGTCTCTCTGAAGTTGCGGAAAGTAATGTTTATATGACGGCAACGGTATCAATAACGCTCAAGCAGTTTTCTCAGACGCCACAGCTTGCGGCATCGATTGATAAGGCCGCCAATTATCTCATCGCAAAGCAGAATGTCGATGGCGGGTTTGGATCGAATCCATCAGCATTACACGAAACAGCCCTCGTTTACATTGCCCTTATTGATAATACAAAAGATAATACAGTCCTCGACAACGCAAGAAAATATCTTCTATCTATGCAGTTTAATGACAGTTCCCTGAAAGATGACGCTACTTCAACAGTGTCGGCACTCCGGGCATTGTGTTTTGAAAATAGTAAACAAGCAGAGGGGCTCAAGCCAGACCATTACTGGCACGATTGTGGTATGGCCCGCTATCGTAATAAACAAACAGAGACACCTGAGCCTGATAAAGGGGGCATTACCGGGCAAGTCATTGATAGTTCAACAAAAGTGCCGCTCAAAGATGTTTCGGTATTTCTTGAGAGCAATCCGGAGATAAGGACCATGACAGATATGTCCGGAACATTTGATCTTTCTGATTTGCTGCCTGGCAACCAGAAGATAATGGTCACATTGACGGAATACGCGCCGGAGACTATTTCAGCCGACGTGAATAGCGGCTCTGTAGTGAATATTGGCACTGTCACTCTCTTGTCAAATCTTCTGGCAGACAATAAAAAGGAAATCATAACAGACACAACAGAAGATCAGGACAAAACTGTTGTTACCACAGAGTCGAAAGAAGACAAGACTGTCGCAAGAACAGAAACCCGTAAAAAGGACTTCAAAAGAAAGGTGTCCATAGCAATGCGCCGGAGGGGAGGGTATGATGCGGTTGAGCCGGAAATTGTTCCCGCCAGCGGATCCCCGTCGCCTGAGCCTCAGCCCGATATAACTTCTTCTCCAAAGACCGGTACTATTGTTGGCAGCGTTTTCGACAGTGTTACAAAACAGGCGATCCGGGATGCGTCAGTAATCATCGCAGGAAAACCTTCTGTCAATACAGACGATCAGGGCGTGTTTACGCTTGGCGATATTCTACCTGATGCCTGTCAGGTAACCATCTCGAAAGAGGGATATATAAAGCAGTTGTATCAGGGTGATCTGGGGGCCGGCGAAACAATGGATATGCTGATTTATCTCACCCCGGCCTGTATAGAGACAGACGTGACAGGTAAAACGGAAACAATATCCGATGCGGTGACGGCTAATTTCGCGGTGGACAATCAACCAGCGGCCGTTCATGCTGGTCCTGATCCCGGTCCAGTTAAACGCTTCACCGGTTGTGAGATCGGATGCGATTCGCGTTGGTCCGGAGATATTGATTGAGCTTGACAAGACGCTATCACCGTCAGCGATTGCTCTTGACGGAGATAAACAAATCAAAGTAGACATCAGATTAGAAGGGGTTCAGGTTGTAACAAATCCTGTTGTTTTATCAGCGGCCACAAATACGGTGGGTAATAAAATAACAGTTGCCTTTGATAAGGTCATGTTTGATCCATCGGACCAATACATGCAGTTTAGTGTTAAGCGTGATAATGCTCCAGTGTCTGTTATTGCGGCGGGCTTGAATAAATCGGACAATACAAAGATATATCTGGCTTTGGAATCGCCGGTAACGGAAGGTCAGAATGTTATCCTGAGCTATAACGCCGGTGACGTGACATCATCAGATGGCAAGGGATTAGTTTCCTTTAGCGATCAGATTGTAAGCAACAAAGTTTTGCCGCCGGTCTATAGCCAGGATGGATTCGGTTACAGCGGTCTCGTCGCGCAAAACCCTCTGAGAGATAACATCTTCATGACCAGCTATAATCAATGGCCTTCAGGGTTTTATAAAAATGTACTTGCTTTTATAAGCGGTGTTTTTGACGGACAGAACATCTGGATGATTCCGGCAAATGCCGATAGCGTTATAAAGATTAACAAAGATACAGGGGCCATGACAGGACACAACAAATGGCCTGCGGGATTCCGAAAAGGTAATCTTGCTTTTGAAGGCGGTGTTTTTGACGGACAGAACATCTGGATGATTCCGGCAAATGCCGACAGCGTAGTAAAGATAGATAAAGATACAGGAGTCATGACAGAATATAAGAATTGGCCTTCGGAGTTTAAAAAAGGCGGACACGCTTTCGCGGGCGGTGTTTTTGACGGACAAAGCATCTGGATGGTACCGTCATACGCTGAAAGTGTTGTAAAGATTGACAAGGATACAGGAGTCATGAGCGGATATAATACTTGGCCTTTGACATTTAAAAAGGGCGGATATGCCTTTGCGGGCGGTGTTTTCGACGGACAGAACATCTGGATGATTCCGGCAAATGCCGACAGCGTAGTAAAGATAGATAAAGATACAGGAGTCATGACAGAATATAAGAATTGGCCTTCGGAGTTTAAAAAAGGCGGACATGACTTCGCGGGTGGTGTTTTTGACGGACAGAACATCTGGATGATCCCATACTATGCCGACAGGGTAGTCACGATTGACAAGAATACCGGGGACATGAGCTGGCATCATCAAAGACCTCCTGAGTTTAACAAGGTTGAATATGCCTTTACAGGCGGTGTATTCGACGGCGAGAATATCTGGATGGTCCCGTTGAATGCTGACAGCATAGTAAAAATGAATAAAAATACAGGAGCAGAGACTAAATATAATCAATGGCCTTCAGGTTTCAACAAAGGCGTCAACGCCTTTACAGGCGGCGTATTCGACGGCGAGAATATCTGGATGGTCCCTTCATCGGCCGACAAAGTCATAAAACTTTCTTCTTTTTCATCTATTTCAGTTTCGGCAAATGTGACTGCTAATGATACTTTTTATTTTTACATAAGTCAGGACGAGTCTGTTGAGGGGACTTTAATCGGTCAGGGGAGCAACTGGGCTTCGGTATATTCCCTCAATGCCGCCCTGGTGCCCGGTGTTACCAATTATCTGCATATTAAAAGCACCGATGCATCAGGACCAATTGCGGGCTTCATAGGAGATTTCTCGTTAAATGACAAAAATTTCCATTTTGAGAACGATACCCAGCATTTACTGACAGGAGAAGATTGCTGGACCGTATATACTGACACTTTTGGCGGAACCAGAGGAATAATCAAGAATATTTGCAAGAACGGCTTGGGTAGATGGTCGACCCGTTTTGGGATTGATTTAAGCGCCCAGTGGATATGGACGAACGAAGGCAAGGACCACACTGTGAGGTATTTCTCGACCCCTGTTTACTTTTCCGCTGCTTCTGCCGATCCTGTAACCAATGTCAGGGTAATCAATACAATCCCGGACACGAACATTATCCTCGACAGCAATTCTTTTATAAAAGAGCCTTACCAATTATCTTCAGAAGCTTCAAAGACAACCGTAGAGTGGCGATTTGAAGAAATTTCAATGGGCCAGGTTGAAAACCTCTCTTTTGACCCGACCCTTAAAGACCCCCTTCCGGGCGAACACAGACCGGTCAGCGATAAACTTGAACTTCTTTATGAAAATGTAGAGAAGAGACCCGTGAGAACAGAGCTTGGCCCCTCCCGTGTCCATGTTTTCAATACTGCCTTTGCTTCCTCTATTTCAACAGACAAAGAGACTTATAAATCTTGGGAAGATGTTATTATCAGAGGGACCATGAAGAACCTCGGCGAATATGAACGGTCTGTAGACGTAAAAATCATTATCGAAAATAACCAGGGAGTTTTTTTGAGAGAGGTTGCTGCACTATCGGATCTAACCTTTAAAGAAGGGGAAGAGAAGAACCTTAAGGACCTCGTTTTTAAAACCGGTACAGATTATTCTGGTAGCCACAGAGCGCGCCTTATTGTTTATGAAAACCTGAAACCGGTCGGTGAAGCATCGACAGATTTCACAATAGAAGCAGTCCTTGCGGCAAGCCCCGAGACCCCTTTCATCGATGGAATGGATGTGCATGTTGCCATGACCGAAAGGACGGGTCAGAAGGCTGACGCAGAGGTCTTTAGCGAAGAAATTGTTGTCAATGAGATAACTCCCGCCAGTAAAGCGATAGAAACTGCCACTATTCCTGAAAAGATTGAGGTACCTGAAACAAATATAAATATTATTGAGATTGCAGCAAGACTTGTTGGCACAATCAACGCACAACCTAATCCAGTTTATCAGGGATTAGCGGTAAGTATCTCATATAGCGTATTAAATGAAGCAGATAATGATTTGAAAGACATAACTGTAAACATAGTCATCGCCAATCCCGACACAGGGGAGGTCAAAAAAACCTTCGAAGCTCCCACAAAAGCACGTAAAGGAGCTTCCGTTGCCGGGAGTTTTATTCTTTCAACAGCGATTTTTGAACCACGTGTTTATACGGCGGTCCTCCAGGTTGCCCAGTCAAAAAAGGAAACACCTAAAGTTTTGGCCAGTACCTATTTCGAAGTCCGGCTTATAAATGTAATAGTTACTTAATGGCAAGAGACAAATTTTTTTCCAAACAGATGGAAACCAATGATCAAGTAAATATATATCTGAATAATAACTTTATTAACTTATAATAACGATAAGTTACAAACAACCTTTAAAAAATAATTTAAAAAAATCTTGCATCTCATTTTATTTATGTTATATATATTAATAATTAGTCTAACGTAGTTGATGCGTAAGGTTTAGAAAGGTTTTTTTGATGATTTTGTTTATGTGTATTTTAAGAGGGGATAAGTGGTTATTGGCAAGGGAGCAAATGCTCTGTTTTTTTATCAATTCCTTCGGGAAACTATATTTTTTTGATGATACGAGAGATGATATAAAAGATAATGATGGAATGGCAACGTACTCTGTAAGGCAAATTTGCAGGAAAGGAGACACTTATGCCGAACGATTTTATTGGGGACCTCTCAAAAACAAGGCTTTTTGATCTCATAAAACCTTTACTCGCAGGAAAAAAATCCGGTTTAATAATAGTTAAGAGTGATGAGGTTGGCGAAGTGTATATAGAAGGGGGTAATATTATTCACGCAAAAATCGGTTCCTCCACGGGAGAAGATGCCATACTTGCTATGATGGAATGGGATTCAGGCCGGGTTACTTTCGATTGGCAGACTACGACAGAAGAACAGACGGTTTTTATGCCTACCGAACAATTACTCATGATCTGGACTGATCGGGAAAATGAGTGGAAGAAGGTAAAGGAGTTAGTCCCCTCTTCAAGCGTTGTATTCCATATTCCCATCGATGGTGACCCTGAGGATAGAAGCATCTCGGGGATCCAATGGAAAATACTGGCGCTCTGCAACGGGTCAAGGACAGTATACGAGATTGCAGAGAGCCTTAAATGGCAGCTCTTCGAAACTTCTAAGGTCATATATCAGATGGTTCGGGAGGGCCTTCTGGAGAGGGCTCCTGAGAAAGAAATGGAGAAGAAGGTTAAAATTAAAAGAACCGTAAACGGAAATTTTTTCCCCATAATCGAGAATGAATTGAGAAAGATTATGGGACCTATGGCACCTATTATAATTGACGATACAATCGCGGAATTTGGCGAGTCCAGGGAGGCTTTTCCTGAAGACCAATTACCGCCTTTTGTACAGGCAATAACTGATGAAATTACGGATAAAACGAAGAGGGCTTTATTTAACAAGTCGATGACTGAGTTCATTGCTCGGAAACAAAAATAATTGTAATGCGGGAGGGCTCTTATGCCAGGTGCGAAAAAAATCGGAACAGGAACAGGATTGTTAACCAGACTGATAGTAGGTATTTTTATTCCTATCCTTCTGGCTTTTGCATTTATGGGATGTATACTTTTTCTCGATATCAATATCGGAAAGCTTCATTTCCCGAGTATTAAAGGTGTCTGGCTTAACAGTCTCAGTGATCTGGGCGGGGCGAGTCTGCAGGAGTCCACAAGCTCTGTCAATAAATTAGGGGAAATGATTATCCGCCAACAGGCAAATGATGTGGCGAAGCAGCTTGAGATCGCCCTTAGATCCTCACAGAAGAACACACCCCCGGAGAAACTCTTTACTTCAAATGACCCTGTTCTGATGGATATAGTTACCCAGAAGGTAGGCAAGACCGGATATATCACTATTTTTGATACTTCAAATACTATGCGCTATCACCCTGTTGCTAAATTCTTAAACTTTGAAACAAAGAATATGTACGACAGGCTCGGACCGGATTTTGTCAGAATCAATGAGACGGCTTTAGCAGGGCAAGATAACGGCGGTTATTATCAATGGCCCGATGAGAATAATAAAATGAAACCGAAATATATGCACATTACCCGTGTCAAAGGAACAAAGTATTTTGTTGCCGCGACAACATGGATTGATGAGTTTTCACAGCCGGCAAAGGCCATCACGGCAACTATAGAGCAACTGCGAGAAACATATTCAGCAGAGTATAACAAAAGATTTGGCATCCTCCTTTTTATTCTTTTCATCGTCTTAATAATATTATTTGCAGTTATCTATCTCTATTCTTACTCGGTTGTTCGTCCAATCCGCCACTTGTCGGAAATTGCCGATAAGATCAGTATGGGTGACATGAACGCGAAAGTGGATGTCAAGGCAAAGGGTGAAATCGGTGTTCTGGCGCAATCGATTGAAAGGATGCAGACAAGCGTAAAAGCCGCTATTGAGCGACTTCAGAAAAGGAGATAGTAAAAAAGTTGCAGGCTGTTTTTTAAAAACAGCAGGCTTTATACTAAACAGAAAAGAGGTAAACCATGATATATCCAAAAGGAGAAGCATTATATCAGAACCTTTCAACGGAGTATACCGACCTGCCGCAACTGCTGTCAACTTTGAAGACGAAAGGCTTCTCCGGGGTAGTCGAGATTGATCTGGCCAATGAAAAAGGTGTTTTTTTTGTAGTCTCCGGAGATGTTATCAATGCAGCTTCAGGAATTGAAACTGATCCGCCGGCAATGGTCGGGGAGGAAGCCGTTGAAAAGCTTCTTTCTTTTTCAACCCGGCCAAATGGGGTCCTCAATGTGTATCAACTTTCACCCGTAGAGGTGGAGTTCGCGGCAAGCTCACTTGAAAAGCCTGAACTCCTTTTTAAAGACCTCAGTACCGATTTTGTGAGAATGGATCAATTTATCAAAAAGCTTCAGGATGAGAAGCTTACCGGTTACATAGAGATGTCTGCCAGAAAAAATCGCCGCGTCGGGAAACTTTCTTTGAAGTCTGGAGCAACAGTGGGTTTACAAATTACCTCTGAATCCGGTGCGCTTTCTTTTTATGAGCCGGAGGCGATTCCACCTCTTCTGGAAGAGTTTGTCAAACAAGGGATAGCATTTAATGTGTATCGGAGCACGGGTTTTGCTATGCCGATTAAAGAAACAAATAGTGTTGCTGCCAAAGCCAATAAAGAGACAACTGAAATCAAAAAGCACAAACTTGAACCATTTGAAGCGTTTGATGTTAAAGAGGAAGAAATATTTGAAGTGAAACTGGAAGAAGAACCTGCTCCCGCGAAGAAACCGGACATTGTCGAGAAACAAAAAGTCGAAAATGGTGCTGGTAATGGAAGGAACGAGTTTCTGATGGCTATTCAAAGAATATTTTTAAAAATGGAAAAATTCATGGATAGTTTTTCTGAAAAAGGTAGTTTCCAGAGAACATTCAAGAGAGCTTGTGTTGAAAAGTCCGAAATGTATCATTTTCTCGATCCCTTTGAAGGGAAATTTGATTATCAGGGAAAGAAGATCCGTCTTGATGCCAACGTAGGGACGGAGGAATTTATCATGGCAATCGCGGAATGTTTCAATCTTACGCTGTCTTATATTAAGAAAGATCTTCCAAAAAAAGTGGTCCTTCCGCCCGGACTGAAGGGCGATATAGAGTCTACTTTTAAGAATCACCAGGATATTATAACGATTTCCGACCTTTAATCCGTAATACAATCAATGGTCTCTCAGGCATTGCAAGAACCTGAAGGACCATTGGAATACTGAACGTAAATTACCTGATTCAGGCACTATTTTGACCACTGACCGAGATGGTCAGACAAGGCATATTTCTCTGCAGAATCTTCGGTTGGTTGTTCCTCACTTGCAGGATTTTTCAGTTCTATCCATTCTGTCAAATTTTTATTAATTGCAAGGAAGCCGATTGGCACATCTCTCACCCGTGTCTCTTCAAAAGCGTTTGAGAGAATGATAAAATGTCTCTCGTCATTGATAACATCGCTTACCCTGTAAACGTATTCAGGCAGAAAAATATCGCCAAAGTAGATCTTTTCTCCCGACTTCAGTCTCACTGTAACAAGTTTCCCTCTTTTGTCCTTTGCATCAACTTTGAGATCGCTATGACAATACCTGCAAATTATTGCTATTGCCTTAATCTCCTCCCCACAGAACGAGCATTGTTTTATGTCTTCCATATTGACGATTACCTCCTAATGTGTTTGCCCCTTTTCAAGGTGTGTCTATTCCTTTTCTCATGCCCTGTGATACATGCAGTTTGGAAAATTATCAGAAAAAAAGTAAAAATCATAGATAACCTGACTCACAGATGAAACGTTCTATTTTAAAAGCTTGCGATTGACAACCCGTTCATCCTTCTTCATATTTTCCTGTAATTCAGATGAATATGCAACTTTTATTTTCACGATTGCCGGTCAGCCAAGGAAAAAATGTGTACAGGTTATTTTTGTTTTTATGTGTTTGCTATAAAGATTCATGTTTAAAAAGCTTGACAGAAAATGACATTCATCTTAGCCTTATTTAGAATGGACGGAATATAATGCACGCGACATTGAAGAAAAAGGATTTGCCGGAAGTAGATGTTTATAAAGCCTGGTGTAAGGCTTGCGGTATCTGTGCGGCTTTCTGTCCAACCGGCGCTATTTCCCGTGATGAGGCAGGGTATCCCCATGTTGATCCCGAAAAATGTATCCGTTGCGGCTGGTGCGAGATTAGATGCCCTGACTTTGCCATTACTGTTGAAAAGAAAAATGAAGAAGAAAGAAAAGTGAAGGGGTCATTTGAAAAAGAAGGAACGGAAGGAACTCTTACTACAGGGAAATGAGGCCATTGTAGAAGGCGCACTCAGAGCGGGATGCCGTTTTTTTGCCGGTTATCCTATTACTCCAGCCACGGAAATATCGGAAATATTGTCGATCAAACTACCTCAGGTTGACGGTACCTTCATCCAGATGGAGGATGAGATTGCGAGTCTTGGTGCCGTAATTGGCGCGTCGCTCGCGGGAGTAAAATCGATGACAGCCACGAGCGGTCCCGGTTTTTCTCTCATGCAGGAAAATCTTGGTTACGCTGTTATTACTGAAATTCCCTGTGTGGTTGTGAATGCCATGCGCGGAGGGCCGAGCACGGGCCTCCCTACTTCTCCTGCTCAGAGCGATGTTATGCAGGCCAGATGGGGTACGCATGGGGACCATCCGGCCATAGCGCTCTGTCCGTCGACAATCAGGGAATGCTACGATCTTACCATAAAGGCCTTTAATTTTTCAGAAAAATACCGCACACCTGTTATTCTGCTTGTCGATGAGGTTGTGGCGCATATGCGGGAGAAGATTACTCTCTCAATGAATGAGGAAGTGGAGATTTTTAACCGGATTAAGCCGACGGTGCCGCCTGAGTGGTATATCCCATATGAGGACAATCCGAGGGGGGTCCCTGCCATGGCTAATTTTGGTGATGGCTATCGGTACCACGTGACAGGGTTAACGCATGATGTGAAAGGTTTCCCGACATCGCGGCCCGATGAAATAGACCCTTTTATTCGAAGACTTTTCAGGAAGATAAGTCAGAACTTCGCTGATTTACAGATTGGGGAGTTTTTTGAAACCGATGACGCCGATATAACGGTCATTGCCTATGGCTGCGTGGCCCGTTCCGCGAAAAGGGCGGTCCTTGATGCCCGCGAAAGCGGATTGAAAGTGGGGCTTCTGAAGCTCAATACCCTCTGGCCTTTTATGAGGACCCAGGTGGAAAAAGTCCTTCGCTCCTCAAGGGCCGTCATTGTTCCGGAGATGAATATGGGGCAGATATCGAGGGAAGTAAAACGGGTCAACAAAGGGACCACAAAAGTTTTTACGGTTAATAAAGTAGATGGCACAATCATAACACCCCAGGAAATCATGGACAGGATCAAGGAGGTGTACTGATGGAAGAGACGACCAAATTGATCCATAAGTATTTACGGCATGACAAAAAATTTCCTCATGTCTGGTGTCCGGGATGCGGTATCGGTATTATGCTCGGTTCTCTCATCAGGGCAATCGACCGGACGGGTTACAGCAAAGATGAGATCGTTCTTGTTTCCGGTATCGGATGTACAGGCAGATTACCTGTCTATGTTGATTTTAACACCCTTCATACAACCCACGGGAGGGCGCTCACCTTTGCTACCGGTGTCAAACTCGCGAAACCAACATTAAAAGTGATCGTTGTCATGGGTGACGGCGATGCTGTTGCAATCGGAGGAAATCATTTTATCCACGCCGCGCGAAGGAATATTGACCTTACTGCCATAATCGTCAATAACAGCGTCTATGGGATGACGGGAGGCCAGTATTCGCCGACAACACCATACGGGATGAAATCAGCCACAACAGTATATTCCAACGTTGAACATGCCTTCAGCATATCCGAGCTTGCCGTCACTGCCGGCGCTGTTTTTGTCGGAAGAGGAACTGTTTACCACGCGAAGCTTCTTGATAATCTCATGGAGAAGGCCTTTGCTAAAGTGGGATTTTCTGTTGTGGAGATCATATCCCATTGCCACACGCAGTACGGAAGGATTAACCGCCTGGGGTCGGCGGTGGAAATGATGGAGTGGCAGAGAGATCATGCTGTGCCCGTTGAAAAGGCGGCGCAGCATGAAAGAAGAAGAATTGCAGGGCAAATTCAAGATAGGGGTCCTTGTTGACAGGGACCTTCCTGCATACCAGGATGAATATGAAAAGGTGCGGCAATGGGCAAAAGGAACGGAGAAGACCTGACATGAGCGAGCGCTATGATATCCGTTTAAGCGGTTCAGGAGGACAGGGCATTATCCTCATGGGCATTATCCTTGCTGAAGCAATCGGCATCTATGATGGTAAATATGTTGCGCAGACACAAAGTTACGGGCCTGAAGCACGGGGTGGTTCAAGCAAAGCAGAGGTTGTTGTAAGTGACAGTGATATAGACTATCCAAAGGCCTTGAAGCTTGATCTTCTTGTTGCCATGGACCAGAAGGCCTGTGATGACTATTATATGGACCTGAAACCTGACGGGACTTTGATTGTTGATACTACTTTTGTGAAACAAGTGCCAATTACAAGGGCATACCAGATACCCTTTACCCGTATTGCCCGGGAGAAGTTCAAGCGGGAAATGATGGCAAATATTATCGCCCTTGGGGCCATCACCAGGCTTACTTCGGTGGTCTCCCCCAGGGCCATAGAATCAGCTGTTCTGTCCCGTGTGCCCAAGGGTACGGAAAAACTGAACCGTGATGCCTTAAAGGCAGGTATGGCAGCGGCCTCCAAAGTGCAAAAAATCGCTTTCCCCGAAATACCGAAAGAGCATGAAAATGAAGATACATGAGTATCAGGCAAAAGAGCTCTTTAAAAGTTATCACATCCCTATCCCCCGTGGCGCTGTAGCAAAGACACCGGAAGAAGCACTCCACGTTGCCGAACAGATCGGCCCGGGTCCTTATGTGCTGAAAGCGCAGGTCCATGCAGGAGGCAGAGGCCGGGCCGGGGGAATACGAGTAGTCAACGATCTCAAGGAGATACATAAAACCGCACGCGATATGTTTGGGAAAAGACTGGTGACCCATCAGACAGGCGCCGACGGGAAACTGGTGCAGGCCCTTCTCGTTGAAGAGGAACTTGTCGGCACGAAAGAAATTTACCTGGGAATAACGATAGACCGACAGAAAGCATGCCCTGTTGTGCTTGCAAGCGCCGAAGGCGGTATGGAGATTGAGAAGTTGGCTGTAGAAAATCCTGAAAAGGTTAGTCAGCGAGATAATAGACCCCTGTATTGGCCTGCGTCCTTTTCAGGTGAAAAAGATATTTTACTCGCTTGGTCTTGGTGGGGACTTTTTCAGGGAGGTAAGCGGGGCGATTACGAATATGTACAGACTCTTTTATGAAAAAGATTGCTCTCTTGCGGAAATCAACCCTTTTGTGCTAACAAAGGCCGGCCGGTGTATAGCGCTTGACGGAAAGCTTATTTTCGATGATAACGCCCTTTATCGACATCCCGACATTAAGGACCTTCGTGATACGTATCAGGAAGATTCTCTTGAAGTGGAGGCATCGAAATATAACCTCAATTATATCAAGCTGAACGGTACTGTGGGGTGCATGGTAAACGGCGCGGGTCTCGCAATGGCAACGATGGATTTAATAAAACTTGTCGGGGCAGAACCGGCAAACTTCCTCGATGTAGGAGGAGGGGCCACAAAGGAGACAGTGAAAGAGGGTTTTAAATTACTCCTCTACGACAAAGATGTTGTTATGATCTTTATTAATATTTTTGGCGGAATTCTTCGCTGCGATACCCTTGCGCAGGGAGTTGTCGAGGCGGCGAAAGAGCTGGTCGTCAATCTTCCCATCGTTGTCAGGCTGGAAGGAACGAATGTCGAAGAAGGGCGGAGGATCCTTGTTACGTCGGGGCTTTCTCTGTCGATAGCAGAAGACCTGAAGGACGCGGCGACAAAGGTCAAGGAAGCGTTGATGCGCATGGCGCAAAGGGCATAGACAAGGGCATAGGGCATGGAGCATAGGGCAGAAGGGCCGGAAATCGTAAATCGTAAATCGTAAAAGACGGAGAGGCCGTGAATCGCAATCGGCTAAAGCATCGAAGGATAGGTAATCGGAAATCGTGAAGAGATTAAGGGCTGGGAATCATCAATCGTCAATGGTAAAGGGAATATGAGTATTTTAATCAATAACGGGACAAGGGTGATTGTGCAGGGGATTACGGGAGGCGAGGGTGTTTTTCATACACAACAGATGCTTGAGTACGGGACACAGGTCGTTGCCGGTGTGACGCCGGGGAAGGGCGGGACATCCATTCTGGGGATACCGGTTTTTCATACTGTCCGTGATGCTCAGCGGGAAACAGAGGCCAACGCGTCCGCTATTTTTGTGCCCCCTTCATTTGCCGCTGATGCCATCATGGAGGCCGTTGATTCAGGTATCAGAACCGTTGTGTGCCTCACAGAAGGAATACCGACCATGGACATGATAGCTGTGAAACAATTTATGAAAGGCAAAGATGTAAGATTGATAGGACCGAATACGCCAGGCGTGATTTCACCGGATCGCTGCAAGATCGGGGTCATGGCCGGATACATCCATACGCGCGGACCGGTTGGAATTATGTCGAGAAGCGGGACCTTAACCTATGAAGCGGTTCATCAGCTCACGAAGAGAGGCATCGGCCAATCAACCTGTGTGGGTATTGGAGGTGATCCTGTCATCGGACTCGATTTTGTAGATATTCTTATGATGTTTGAGAAGGACGAGGAGACGGAAGCGGTTGTCATGATCGGAGAAATTGGAGGCAGTGCCGAAGAAGATGCCGCGACCTGTTATAGACAATATATGTCAAAACCTGTTGTCGCTTTTATCGCTGGAATGAGCGCCCCCACTGGCAGACGTATGGGTCACGCGGGGGCTATTATATCAGGCGGTAGAGGTGATGCGGCCTCCAAGATCAGGGTCCTTAAAGAGACCGGAATCACCACCGTCGAGAACCTTGCAGAGGTCGGCGCAACTGTGGCGAAGGTTCTTGGCAAACCTTAGAAGTCTTCTCTGCAAAGCGCCCGGTACTCTCTGTTTATAAGCCTTGCAATATATGATATAATAATAAAAAGGGCGATATAGATGAATTTTGCGAGAGAACCGGCAGTAAGTGGTATGTTTTATCCTGATAATCCCACGAAATTGCAAAACGATATAGAGAGCTATCTCAGGAATGCAATTGTGCCTGATCTTGAGGAAGATGTCGTTGGTATGATCTCGCCCCATGCCGGTTATATGTATTCCGGTCAAGTGGCAGCCTATGGATATAGAACTATCGAAAAGAAGCAATATGATACGGTCATCCTCATTGGACCAAGTCACAGAACTTATTTTAATGGGGTTGCTCTCTGGGACAGGGGAACTTTTGAAACACCCCTTGGCGGCAGTTAATATTGATGAAGAAATTGCCCGGGAAATTATAAATATCAACGGGATTGTTAAACCGAACACGGATACTCACAGAGGAGAACATTCGCTGGAGGTCCAGCTGCCCTTTTTACAGTCTGTACTGGATGGTTTTAAAATTATCCCCCTCATTATGGGAATACAGACCAGCAGTGCCTGTCAAGAGCTTGCCCAGTCAATATCTCATGTTCTCCAGGCCAGCAAAAAAAAATTTCTCATTGTCGGAAGTACCGATTTGTCGCATTACTATCCTTACGCAGACGCGAAGAAACTCGATGGTGTTATTATTGGACACCTCGGCGCTTTCAATATACCGGGCATGATAGAGGACATTGAAACAGGTAAAACAGAAGCCTGTGGCGCGGGTCCTGTCATCGCAACGATGATGCTTTCAGAAAAGCTTGGCGCGGACCATTGCAGAGTATTGAAATACGCCAATTCAGGTGATGTGTCCGGTGATAAGAGCGGTGTTGTCGGATACGTATCGGCTGTGTTCTATCGGAAGCAACAAAACGAGCGAGGAAATCCATGAACCTCTCTTCTCACGAGAAGGAACAATTAAAAGAACTTGCGCGGCAGACAATAGAAGGTGTTCTTTTTGGTAAGGATAAAGGTGAATTCGAGCCCACAGAAACAGTGAAAGAAAAACGCGGGGCTTTTGTCACTCTTAAGAAAAAGGACCAGCTCAGAGGATGTGTCGGATATCTGAAGGGGGTTTTGCCGCTCTATGAAACAATCAGAGAAATGTCAATCCAGGCGGCCTTCAGGGACCCACGGTTCAGTCCTTTGCAAAAAAATGAATGGAAGGATATAGATATTGAAATATCCGTATTGACACCTATGAAGAAGATGAGTGACATCAGTGAAATTGAGGTTGGTGTCCATGGGCTTTATATTGAAAAAGGTCCCTATTCCGGTCTGCTTTTACCGCAGGTGGCAACAGAACATCACTGGGACAGCATTACTTTCCTTGAAAATACCTGCTATAAGGCGGGACTCCCGAAGGACGCATGGAAATCAAAAGACGCCGTTATTCATATATTTTCAGCGGATGTTTTTTAGGGCAATTTTAAAGTAGATGAAAATCAATTTTAAAGGAGATTAACGATGATTGATAAGAAAATGTCAATCGAAGAGGTGGTTACGAAATATCCCGAAACAATCGCGGTCTTTGAAAGATACGGACTGGGTTGTGTCGGATGCCATGCCGCACTCTTTGAAAACATTCAGCAGGGAGCGGATATTCACGGTATAGAAGTTGATGCCCTTATCGACAGTCTTAACGGCATCATCAAAAAAAGTTAATATAATTAATATCCAGGTTCCGGATGTAAGCTGTTACTCTGCCGGCAGGTGTGGCTCCACGAGAGAAAAGTCACGGGTTATCGGGCTATACTTTACTGAAATATGCATTATACCATACGTCCGAGGCATTATATAACCTGTGCAAAGTTGAGTTATCGTAATCAGAGGATGAATTTATTATTACACAAAGGCGCATTAACATGAAACGATTCAGTGCCGTAATCCTTGCGGCAGGGGCATCAAAGAGGCTTGGTTTTAATAAGCTGATGCTCAAAATGAATGGAGAATCTGTGATCAGGCAAGCCGTACTCCCCTTCATATCTGCCGGTATTGGAAGAGTCATCATCGTAACGGTCGTTCAGTCACGGGAGATTCGTGAGGAACTCAGAGGGTATGCGGTTGAGTTTATTGAAAACAAGGATTGCGCGTTAGGAATGTCAACATCGGTCAGGGCCTCGCTGCCATTTATTACGGATGAAGAAGGGGTCTTTTTTCATCTCGGTGATAAGCCCTTTCTTGAAAAAGAGATGCTCTATCATATGGTCGATATATACCGTGAGAATAAAGAAAAGATTATAGTTCCTGTCTTTAATGGTGAAAAAGGGCACCCGGTACTCATGGATGTCAGTACCTATAGCGAGGAGATAAAGTCTCTCCAGGGTGATAGGGGACTGAGAGAAATTATAGAAAAGCATGCAGAAGATGTGATATTTATAAAGGGAAACGAAGGCTCGCTCTATGATATTGACACAATCGAAGATGTTGAGCGCCTGAAAGAAAGAGGACATATCATTGAAAAAGGTTAAAGTAGAAGACGCGCTGGGAATGGTGCTTGCTCACGATATTACGGAGATTGTTCCCGGCAAAAAGAAAGATGTAGCTTTTCGTAGAGGGAAAATTATAGAGCAAGGCGATATTGAAAAACTGCTCGATCTCGGCAAAAAACATCTCTATGTGTTCAAGGGTGAGACAAAGGGTGTCCACGAAGAGGAAGCGGGTATGCGGATTGCCCAGGCTGTTATGGACGACAATATGGAGCTTGTACCACCGAAGGAGGGCAAGGTCAGTATCAAGAGCAAGGTTGAAGGTCTCTTCTATGTCAATGAAAAACATCTTTACGAAGTGAACAGGATAAAAAATGTTCTTTTAAGCACGGTCCCCAATAGATACCCTGTGAAGCCTGGTGATGTAGTGGCAGCGGCCAAGACCATTCCGCTCTATATTGACGGGAAAGAGCTGAAAATGGTCGAGAAGGTGGCAGAGAAGGGTGTTCTCCGCATCAGTCCTTTCAAACATCTCAAAATGGGCCTCGTCATTACCGGCAGCGAAGTATATGATGGCAGGATTCAGGACGGTTCAGAGGTTGTGAGGAAAAAAATAGAGGGATACGGCATCACGGTTATTGATAAGAGGATTGTTACTGATGACGTTCCAATGATTCGTGACGCTATCCTGTCGCAATTTGATGCGGGGGCCGATATTGTTATGACTACCGCCGGTCTTTCTGTTGATCCCGATGATCTGACGAAAGAAGGTATCGAAGCGACAGGTGCGGAAGTGCTTTTTTATGGGACACCGGTATTTCCGGGCGCCATGTTTCTTGTTGCCCGTCTGAAAGGTAAGTACATATTGGGTGCCCCGGCCTGCGTCTATTATAATAATCATACGGTACTGGATATTCTCCTCCCAAGGATCCTGGCAGGCGAGCGAATGCACAAAAAAGATATCGTGAAACTTTCCTATGGAGGACATTGTCTATTTTGCGCAGAGTGCCATTATCCTGCCTGCTTTTTTGGAAAGGGGCCGTAATGAATAGCTCAAAGCTCAAAGCCTGCCCTCAGGTGCCTTCGCTGGGGATCAAAGCTCAAAGGCAAGTAATGACACCCAAAAGAGGAATGATAAAGAACAGGTTTGCCTCAATGAACTGAAAATTGTCATTAAAGGCGCTGGTGAGATGGCGTCGGGTGTGGCCCACAGGCTTTATATGGCTGGCATGAGGAATATCCTCATGACGGAAATACCTGAGCCGCTTTCCGTGAGAAGAATGGTCTCTTTCTGTGAAGCTGTTTTTGAGGGAAATATGGAAGTCGAAGGTGTCAGGGCAGAATGCATTCAGCATATTGAAGACGTCCGGTCAGTCTGGGAAAAACACAATATAGCAATCCTCGTCGATCCTCAGTGGCAATCTATAGGAATATTAAAACCCCATGTTGTTGTTGATGCTGTTATGGCAAAGCGCAATCTTGGTACAAGAAAGGATGAAGCACCTCTTGTGATTGGTGTCGGACCAGGTTTTACTGTACATGATGATGTTCATATTGTTGTTGAGAGCAACCGGGGGCATGATCTTGGGCGGACCATATATGAGGGCGCGGCAGAACCGTATACAGGGATGCCGGGGCAAACGATGGGATACACAAAAGAAAGGGTACTCCGTGCACCTGTTGCCGGTAGAGTGAAGCACGTGCGGGCGCTTGGCGATAGTGTAAAAACAGGCGACCCCATCCTCACTATTGATAATGCATCTTTTCTTGCCCCTATCGATGGAATATTGCGGGGCCTGATCCGGGAGATCTCCGTGGCTAAGAATGAAAAGGTTGGCGATATAGATCCCCGGGGAAAGGCGGAATATTGTCATAGTATATCGGAAAAGGCAAGGGCCATAGGCGGTGGAGTGCTTGAAGCCATCATGCACGTATATAATCAATCCGCACCAATGATGTGAAAACCGGTCGCATCTGACGACCATTGAAGGAATGAAATGGGTATATACGAAACAATTGAAGAGTATCTTAAAAAGAATAAAACCGGAATCATTGCCACAGTCATAACAAGGGCAGGTTCAGCCCCAAGAGATGTGGGCGCGAAGATGTTTGTCAGAAAAGACGGTAAACTGTATGGCACAATTGGTGGCGGACGTCTGGAACATAGCGCTTATCAGGAGGCGATGTCCATGATGGAGAAAGGCGGTCCGAAACTGCTCCATATAAGAATGAATGCCAGGGAAGTTGCCTCCAATGGCATGATCTGCGGCGGCGACGTCGATGTTCTCCTGGAACCTGTTCTTGAAAAATACAGGGCGCTTTACGGGCGTCTCGAATATCTCGAAAAGAGAGGTAAAAGAGGTGTACTCGTCACAAAGTTCGACAAAAATAATTTTATAAAAATACTCGTGGAAGATGACTTTACGATGCACGGCGATGATGTGTCTGAAAAAGACCGGGATGCTTTTTTGCAGCATCTCTATGAGACAAAACCATGCGTCACTGAAGGTCTGGTCATTGAACCGCTTCAGATTTCAAGTGCACTCTATATCTTCGGCGCCGGTCATGTCTCTCAGTACATCGCGAAGATTGCTCAAATGGTCGGTTTCTCGGTTACGGTCATTGATGACCGGGAAGAATTTGCGAACAAAGAAAGATTTCCTGATGCCGATGAGATTATTATTGATGATTTTCAGAACGTCTTTGACCGGCTCAGATTTACCGGAAAGGAGTTTGTTACAATCGTTACGAGAGGACACCAATTCGACGCCGGGGTACTGGGCGAAACACTGAAGAGACAAACCAGATATGTTGGCATGATCGGGAGCAAGAGAAAAGTTGCAATGGTTTTTGATTTTATGAAAAAATCCGGTTTTGATGATGAAGCTATCAAAAAAGTACATGCGCCGATCGGGCTTGCGATCCATGCCGAGACTCCGCAGGAAATCGCCGTCAGCATTGTTGCTGAACTGATAAAGGTTAGAGGAGAATAAGGGCCTGTATGGAAGATCTCGTGCTTGATGAAGAACAGATTCTGATACAGAGAAACGAAGAAGGTTCACTTCCGACCCCTTTTGACCCATTAAGGAAATATCTTTCCGAAGTGTCCCGATATCATGTACTTTCCCGGGATGAAGAATTTGAAGTCGCGAAGAGAATATATGAAAATAAAGATAAAGACGCGGCCCAGAAACTCGTTATGTCCAATCTTAAACTTGTTGTTAAAATCGCCCTCGAATATTACAACACCTATATCAATATCCTTGATCTGATCCAGGAAGGCAATGTGGGTCTTCTTCATGCGGTCAAAAAATATAATCCCTATAAAGGGACCAAATTTTCTACGTACTCTTCGTTTTGGATACGGGCTTACATTCTCAAACACATTATGGATTCCTGGAGTCTTGTAAAGATCGGCACCACACAGAGCCAGAGAAAACTCTTTTATCGTCTGAATAAGGAAAAACAGAAATTGGAAGCGCTGGGTATCTTTCCGGCCCCCAAGCTTCTTGCAAGCACTCTCGATGTAAAGGAAGAAGAAGTTGAGGAGATGCAGAAGAGGTTGGCTTATGCCGATGTATCCATGGAAACGCCCATACATGACGAGGGTGATGATACGATTATGGATATGATGCGATCAGATGAGAATGTTGAAGAAATCGTTGCTGAAAAGGAAAAGGACACAATTATTGTTTCAAGGGTTAAAGATTTTAAAAAAACCTTAAACGAGAAGGAACTCTATGTTTTTGAGCATCGTATTTTATCAGAAGAGCCTGTTACCCTTCAGGAAATCGGCGCCTATTTTAACATCTCACGCGAAAGGGCACGCCAGATTGAAAGCAAGGTCATGAAGAAATTCAAAGAGCGTTTTCAAACTGAATTCAAAGACTTTGATTTTTGAAAAAATATTATTTTTAATGAGTTACCCGCAGAAGCTTTATCGGTGTCTACACATAAGAGTGCCAAATGAAACGTACTTTGTTTTGCGTATAATATTATCAACAAAGAATAGTGTGGGATGCCCGGAGGTGTTTTTTTAAACATTTTAAATGCTTCACAAAGGACCCGCTGAAGACTGTTGATAGTCGAGCTTAAAAAAATTATAGACCTTTTTGAAATTTTTATGGTACAAGAACCATTGTAGTTGTGACGGGAAACGCAAAGAATGACTTAATACAGTAAACTCCTCCCGTACCATGCTGTTTATTGCATGAGTAATGTTCGTTGTTTTGCTCTTGTTACAGGTACAGCAATAACTTCCTTCGTGCTGGAAGGGTATATCTTTTATGGAAAAAACAGAAGAAAATTTTTTAGAGCAATTGCAACTGTTTCGGGCCCTTATGGATAACATCCCCAGTCCGGTCTATTATAAGGACGCACAAGGGGTATATCTCGGCTATAACAAGGCATTCCAGGAATACTTCGGTCTGAAACATGATAATTACATGGGTAAAACTGTTTTTGATCTTCCTATCAGCCGCGAAGAAGCGATGTTGCATCATAGGGCGGACGTGGAACTTATGCGGTTGCCAGGTACCAAGACATATGAAGCATCGGCGTCCTGTCCTGACAGGTCAATACGTTACACAATCGCGAAAAAAGCAACTTTTCATAAAGCAGATGGTACAATAGGTGGTATTGTTGGGGTTATTACCGATATTACCGAACTTAAAAAAGCAGAAGAGGCCCTCAAAGAAAGTAAAGCAAGATTTGAAGATTTATCAGAAGCTTCTTTCGAGACTGTTATCTTCATCGAAAATGGGATTATTATAGATGTAAACCAGAGATTTTATGAGATGTTCGGTTATAGTGATAATGAAATTATTGGAAGGGGCGTCCTTGAAACTATTGTGCCAGGGGTTCGCGCTCTTTCAAAAGAAATGATAGCCGAGCAAAGCGGAGAAACCTATGAAACAATAGGGTTGAAAAAAGACGGGACAACATTTCCAATTGAAATACGTCCTCGAGAGCTGCGCTTGAGGGGAAGGAACATCAGGATATCCGTTATACGGGACCTGACAGAACAGAAAAATATGGAAGAAGAGGTCCTGAAATCAAAGAACCTTCAATCTGTCGGCACTTTAGCCGGTGGCATTGCTCACGATTTCAATAATCTCCTCATGGCCATTGTCGGCAATATCTCTCTCGCAAAGATGCATGCATCACAGGATAGAAAAATAACTGAATTTTTAAGCGAGGCTGAGCGCATAGCCTTTATGGGGAAAAATCTGACGCAACAGCTCTTAACCTTTTCCCGCAGCGGCGAGCCGATCAGAAAGATTGTTATGATAGGCACAATGCTGAGGGAAGTGACTGATAAGATTCTCGGAAGCTCGCCGGTTCGACCAAGGTATGATATTCCCATGGACCTTTTTCCCGTTGAGGTTGACGAAGACCAGATGAAGCAGGTGATTCAAAATATGGTTATGAACGCGAAAGAAGCCATGCCTTCAGGAGGAACAATTGTTATAAGCTGCGAAAATGTCAACATCACTCCGCAGAATAAGCTCCCCCTCATCAAAGAAGACCATGTCAAAATATCGATTCATGATGAAGGGGTCGGTATACCTGAAGAAAACTTATCGAAAATATTTGATCCCTATTTTACGACAAAGGGGATGGGATCACAAAAAGGCGTTGGTCTTGGACTTGCTATTTGTTATTCAATCATCAGAAACCACAACGGGTATATTCTGGTTGATTCCGCTCCCGGCAAAGGTACGACGTTCCAGATATACCTTCCCGCGACTAAAAAGGACATCATAGAGGTATGTATCGAGGAGAAGCCGGCCAGGCATGGAAGGGGTCGGGTCCTTATCATGGATGACGAAGAAATGATCCTGAAAATAGCGAAAGAACTGCTGCAATTTATGGGTTATGAAGTCACGACCGCGCAAAACGGTGAGGAGACAATAGGATTTTACAGACAGGCAATGGAGTTGAAAAAACCCTTTGATGCTGTTGTGCTTGATCTTGCGATTCCCGGTGGCATGGGCGGCAAAGAAGTTATGCACGAATTAATTTCGATCGATCCCCATGTCAGGGCAATCATATCGAGCGGATATCTCAACGATCCGGTAGTGAAGGACTATAAAAGCTATGGTTTTTCAGGTATGTTGACAAAGCCGTATGAAGCAAACGAGCTTGATGATAAACTCCAGAATATTATTAAAATCAGGTAATAGACTACGGGGCAAAGGGCAAAAACCCGGAAATCGTGAATCGTAAATCGTTAATGGCAATGGGCTTAGAGCTTAGTGCATAGAGTGCAACGATCAGTTGTAACGTATTGTCCAACATGAGCGTATTACTTATATGTGCAGTATGAAATCTTCTCTCCATCAGAACATACCTTGATAAGTCCATCTCTATCGGTGCGCAGGACCGGGATGGATAGCGACCGGTATCTTTCGAGAACTTCTTCGGAGGGTATCCCCCTTATGCCGGCCCCGACACTCATAACTGCCATGGAAGGCCTTGTCGCGCGCAGGAAATAGGGACTGCTTGAATATTTGCTTCCGTGATGGGGTATCTTCAGGACATCAGCCTGTAAAGGAAAATGTGAAAAAATAAGTTCTTCTTCAATAGTGGTTTCTATATCTCCGGTGAGCAGGAAGTTATTTTTGCCGTATCCTATGCTGATGACGAGGGACCTGTTATTGAGATTTTCGATGGCAAGCTCTTGCGACGGATTTAAGACGTGAAGCTTTATTTTATTACTGAAAATGATTGCATCTCCTCTTTTCCAAAATTCAACAGGTATATTTTTCTTTTTTGCAATTGTGAAAAGTTCGTAATATGCCGGATCTGAAACAAGATAGGTGCCGGCAATGAAGTGTTTGACATTAAAATGATTCAGGATGTATGAAAGGCCGCCGTAATGGTCGCTGTGAGGGTGAGTATTGATAACATAGTCAAGGGAGAGGACCTTTTTTGAAAGCAGCACGGGCGTCAGGATTGATTTGCCCATATCAAAGTCACCGGAATAGAGACCTCCACTATCGATAAGCATCCTCATACCGCGAGGCGCTTCGACGAGGACCGCGTCCCCAAGACCGACATCAATAAAGTTAAAACAGACATTATTGCTGTAAAATCTTTCTTTCACAACAGTATAAGAATAAATGAGCAGTATCGGCAGGAGAATAAAAATGAAGATGAACCGGACAAGCTTTTCCCTTATAGAGAAAAGAGAGACAGCGATAATAAAATAGCCCATTGTCTCAAAGAGAGTGGGCCTGATAAGGGGATATATATATCCTGTATTGAGATGGTTTAAAATGAAGAGTGTGATGGAGATAATTTCTCCTGACAATCGGAGCAGATATTCGCCATAGGGCACGAGCATTCCCACGAGGGCAAGCGGCATGGCAATGACGCACATAAGAGGAACGGCAATAATATTATGAATGAAGGCGATGGGATTAATACCATAAAAATGATAGAGGACGACCGGAAATGTCCCGATCATGGCGGAAATGGTAATGAGGACAGAAGAGAAAGACCATTTAAGAACAGGGTGCCAGGCCCGCGCATGGGGATAAAAAGTTTTTGTAAATAGTATGATGGAAAAAACGCTCACAAAGGTAAGCTGAAATGTCGGCATGAAGATTGAATGAGGATAGATCATGAGGATTACAAGCGCGCTTAACACGACGGTGTTTTCGATGTGTCTCGTTCGTCTCGAAACAGAGGGCAAACATATAAACCGTAATCATGATCGTTGCCCGGATTACCGGTATGCTTGAGCCCGCGGTAAACATGAAGAGAATCGCAAAGGGGATTGAAAAGAGCGCGGCATACTTTTTATCATCTCCTCTCAGTCTCATAAGAATGGAAATCCTCAAGAGCATTCTGGCTATAAAAAAGAAAAAGGCGGTAACGATACCGATATTAGATCCTGATATGGCGAGTATGTGAGATGTCCCTGTTCTCAAAAAAAGTTCTTTTGTTTTCTCGTCAAGGCCTGTTGTATCACCGATTGTAAGTGCCTTGATTATCCCGGTGTATTGTGCCCTTGAATCTTCGATCCGTTTGGCAAGAAACTTTCTCCATGCCTCGATATAGCTTTCACCTCCCGTGACAGAGATGATTGTTCCTTTGAATTCATAAGATATGCCTTCCAATTGTTTCAGCCATTTCCATGATGTCATAGAGGGGTTTTTAAAGGTAAGAGACAGTTCTTTCGTGTATCCGAATATCTTTACCCGATCATTGATGGTGATATTGTCCTGTGTCCTCAGGATCACCCGGAGGCCGCGGCAGTTTTCAGGGGAGATGAGTTTTATGATCTTTGTATTTGGCGATGCCTCTGTGACAAGACCCTCATAGATGTTCATCTCTTCATAAGATACGCCTCCGTTTCCGTCAATGAGAAAAGAGGGATTGCGGGTGTCTCCATCGTCATTTGTATCGGGTTTCAGCAATGTCTGTTTTGTTAAATCTGACTTCTGATCGTTTTTCTGTGACGATACCAAGTCGCACCATACCGGCAAGGACAAAACAGATCAGTATCATCAGAGATGCTATCCGATATGTTCTACGAAGGGCAATGGGGATGAGACAAAGAAAGAAAATACAGAGCAAGAGAGAAACTGCAAGCGGTACAGGATATATCGCTTCAATGTAGATACCGACGACGAAGGCGATAATTGAAATTAAAAACAAACTTCCTGTACGCCTTTCGGATAAGACTTGATAAGAATTTCCCCCATGCCATTTTAAACCATAAAGCATTCTGTAAGTCAATAAGCCTCAATCAGTCAATATTCATAATATTCATTCATTGTAATGAAGTAGCATTGAGTGACGCTGGAAAATATTGTATAGTACAGAGATCATGAAAAGGATTGTTATTGGCACAGCAGGGCACATCGACCATGGTAAAACAGCGCTCATCAAAGCATTGACGGGTATCGATTGTGACCGGCTCAAAGAGGAAAAGGAAAGAGGTATCACTACAGAGCTTGGTTTTGCCCATTACCGCTTTGGCGATGATCTGCTTGTCGGCATTGTCGATGTCCCCGGTCACGAAAAATTTATCCGCCACATGGTTGCCGGCGCCTGGGGTATCGATATGGTGCTCTTTGTTGTCGCTGCCGATGAAGGTGTTATGCCTCAGACACGTGAGCATATGGATATATGTGAAATGCTTGGTGTAAAAAAAGGAATAATTGTCATCACAAAAAAAGACCTTGTTGATGATGATATGGTTGAACTGGTGCAAGAGGATGTAAAAGAGTTTCTTGCCGGAAGACTGCTTGAAAATGCTCCAATAGTTGTTGTATCGGCTATGACCGGCGAAAATATTGGTTTGCTGAAAGAAACAATTATGGGTCTTGCCGGCCAGATTAACGACAGATCAAAAGACGGGATATTCCGTTTGCCTGTGGACCGGGTGTTCACGATAAAAGGATTGGGCACTGTTGTTACCGGTACCTGTATTTCAGGATCGTTGAAAGTCGGAGATGAAGTCGAGATATATCCCTTGTCGAAAAAAACAAAGGTAAAAAATATTCAGGCTTATCATGAAGACGCGGAAGAAATTATTGCCGGTCAAAGGGTTGCCTTGAATCTACAGGGAATTGAGAAGAATGAGATTGCAAGGGGTGTCATTATAGGGAAACCGGGAACATTGCTTTTTACTCATAGAATTGATGCCACGCTGAAATATTTAAAGCTTCCTTTCAAGCCCATTAAAAACGATACTGATTTTGCGATTACATATTGCAACGACGCAGGAAGAAGCGAGATTAGTCGTACTGAACAAGGATACTATAGAACCGGGTGAAGAACTTTTTGTGCAGTTTGTATTTCAAAACCCGCTTGTCGCGCTGCCCGGCGACCGTTTTATCCTGAGAGGTTCTTACGCAATCCAGACAATAGGCGGCGGAACGGTCCTTGATATTTTGCCGTTAAAACACAAGAGAAAAACAGCAGGCCTGGAAAAAATCTATGACATTCTTTCCCGCGGAGACGATCTTGAGAAGGCGCGCTATCATATAAGTAAAGGCGGTTTTTCGGGTGTTGATGAGGGCAGACTATCTATACTTATCGGAAAAGATAGTCTGTATACCGCCGGCCTCACAGGACATCTTGAAAAAGCCGGAAAAATAAAGATGATCAATAAGACAGCTATTCAGATCGATTCATTCGACGCATACAAAAAAACTCTTCTTTCAATTATCGATGATTTCACAAAGAAAAATCCGCTCAAGGTCGGCATCTCCAAGGAAGAGTTGAGGACGAGACTCCCCGCGGTGGACCACCATATATTTCAGAGTGCCCTTGATGAATGTGTTCGGAACAGCCATATTGAGGTAGAAAAAGATAAGGTGAAGATCCGTAAAGCGGAAGAAATGACCGGCAAGGTCATAAGAGAAGATGAAGGCGTTATTTTAAAGACACTTCTTAAGTATGGTCTGACACCGCCAGGCCTGAAAGAGTTGTCGACTGAGACAGGCAAAAAAGAGAAGGACTTAAGAGACATACTGAACCGGCTGAGTTTCGAGGGAAAGGCAGTTAAAATCAAAGGAGACATGTATTTTCATCGTGATGCCATAGATGATTTGAAACAGAAAGCTATAGCATATCTCACGGCAAAAAGAGAAATGACGCCGTCAGATTTTAAATCCGTTGTTGATGTTTCGCGTAAGTATATGATCCCACTCCTCGAATATCTCGATGAGATCAAACTGACTATCAGGACAGGGGATAAAAGGATATTGCGAAGTTAATGCAGTTCTTGAATTATTGAAAAAATAATATCAAATAATGACAACACTTTTTGCTTAAGTCTCTTGGATTGACAGATATTTGTTTTAACCTAAAACTCAACACATCTTTCTATTTTATCGTTGTAATGGTGACCACTTTATCGGCGATCCATCCATCGCGACTATTATAGAGGATGACCTTATACCATTTCATCCCGGTTTGGTCTGTTTTTTCGTCAGCAATGGTGAGCAATTCCCCTTTGACGATAGTCAGAATACGCTGCGCTTCCAGATAGGGGGCGCTCCTCACATTTGCCCCATCTACGCTTACAATCGCGGCCCGTGTTGTCTTCAGTTTCATTTCTTCCCTGTACGCGGCTATAACGTCCTTTTCAGGTTTTACCTCGCCAGCGTCCTTACTTGCCGGTGTAACGGTATCTGTTTTCTCTCCGGTGGTTTCTTGCCGGTTGTTTTGCTCGGGCGTTGGCCCTATTGGTACTTCCACCTTTGGTTTCTCCGGTTGTTTGACAATAGCGGAAGTGCTGCTGGTTGGCGGTCTGGAAGAAAAAAGACGATGGCCCATGGCCCCGAGGAAAACAAAAAACATGATTGTCGCCACAATCATCGCTGGTTTTACATATGCATTCCAGGATTGAGTATTAAGGCCTTGTTTGAAATTCTGCGCTACATATTCCAAGGCTTTAGCCGGTCTTTGCAAGGGGTTTATTGGTTCCATGGGCGATTTGGCAAGAGGTTCCTTTGGTTCCTCTGTTTTTTCCTGAATCATATAGGAGAGGCTTTCCCCTTTACCGCTCATTGCGTTTATGGCTTTTGAGACTTCCTTGAAACCTACCTTGCGGGTCCTGTCTGTAAACCCGTTGAGGAGCGCGAGGTCGGAAAGCGCGATAATCGTTCTCGGCAGACCCTTGGCGTGTTTGTGGATAATTTCTATGGCTTCTTCGGTAAATATTTCCCGCGCGACATCAAGCCCGGCTTTGTTGAGACGATATCTGACGAGTTCACGCGTTTCTTCAAAGCGCAGCGGGGTGAAGTAGTATCGTACCGGCAATCTTTGCCAGAATTCGGGTATACCCTGAAGTGTGTCCCATAATACTTTCTGCCCGGAAAGAATGAATGTGTGGAGGTACTCATGATTGTGGATAAGATTAATGAGTACCCTCAGTTCCTGCAAGACATCCTGCGCGTCGCAGAGCATCTGACCTTCATCAATAATAATGATATTTTTCCCGCCCTCTCTTTTTGTTTCAATGAGGGACTCCTTGAGGTGTGTAAGATTTTTCAGTTTATCGTCGGAGGGCATCTGGCCGGTAATAGAACCGGTAATCTGTTCGATCATCTGAGATGCCGTAAGGGTGGGATGATCAATATAAGCGTATTTGAAGTTTTTGCCATATTCTTCTTTTAATTCATCGATGAGTTTGAGAAGGATCGTTGTTTTTCCGAGACCAGCATCTTCCGATACGATGAGTACGCCGCCTTTATTCGTATTGATGGCGTATCTGAGCCGTTCAAAACATTCAAAATACTGGCCTGTCACGCACATCATGTTGCCGTCAGGCGCTAAAAGAAAGGGGTGTTGTGTGAGGCCCCAGTATTTGATGTATTCTTCACTCATGGTTTGCACATTTTATCGGGTATATATCCAATTTTAATTGCATCAGCCCGGTTCCGAAAGATAATTTTACTCTTTTCCGGTATTTTATCAATCAATTTACACGATGGCCGGTGAAAAGCATAGGATCTTTTATTGCCGATATAAGATGTTTCAGTGTCTTTCTTTGTTTCCTGCCAGAGACCTTTTTCAGATTGCTTTGCCTTTTTTTCATAATCGAGGAGCATATTTTTGTATTTATCGTTAGGCGGGACAATATTTGTTTTCGCGTAACCGAGTTTAATGAGTTCCGCGTTAACAAAAACATTTTTTACAAAGACGTATGCAAGCGTCCTCCCTTCGTTATCCTTTTTCTCTTTGTCAAATTCAAGTCTTACTTTTTTCAGCAGGACGAGCTTCTGGTTTTGTCTGCTTGCCTGTCTGGCAAAAAATTCAGGTCCGCCTTCTTTCATGTTTAATTCCGGCGCTTCTATTCCGATGTATTTCACTATCTCTCCGGTATCAAGCTGGATTGTATCACCGTTAATGATTTTATTTACAACATATTCCTTGCCGTGCGCAATATTTGATATGAATAATGATACAACAATGAGGACGATTGAGAACGAAGAGCGCATTATGAAGATGATTTTACAACATTTTTTACGTCTGATAAAGCACTAAAGAGCATCGAAAGCACATATTTTGTAAATATATAAAGTTTGATTTGTACTGTTATTAAAAAAATTGACGGAAGCGGATTTACCGCTTCCGTCAATTTTGTGTGACAGATTGTTGTCAGGTAAATCTTGTTATTTTACATTGACTTTAAAGATCATGGATGCTCCGGTATCGCCTGCAGCGCAGCCTGTCCAGAGGCAGTATCCGCCGCCCAGCATGGCCGTTTCTTCAAGCATCTCGGCAATGATTCTGCCGCCTGTCGGCGCCTGTGGGTGTCCGTAAATCAGGGAAGATCCGTAGTTGTTCATGATCATTAAAGTCAATACCCATCTTCTTGGCAAAGTTAAGATCGTTCGTTGAAAAGGGGTTGTGGCTCTTGATTGTTTTCATGTCCGTAATTTTCAAACCTGCATTGGCAAGGGCCATCTGTGCGGCCGGCACAGGAGCTGCGGCCATGAAACCGGGGTTGACGCGTGAGAAACCGAAAGAGACGATCTGAATCTCCACATTGGGATCAGCGCTCAATTCTTTTGCTTTGTCCCGTGTTGTGACGATGAATCCGCAGTTGCCATCGGCAGGGAATGTCTGAGCGGCAAAGCTGTGGACGCCGCCTTTTTCGGCAGGTCCCAGTTTGGCCAGACCTTCCGCTGTGGTGGGGGTCGCGCCCTCATCCAATTCTACCAATATGGTTTTCTTCTTGGAGACCTTCACCTCTGCCGGAAACATATACCGTTTCTGGAATGCGCGGTCATTGGCGAGGGCCATCTGATACTGTTCATAACGCCGTAAGACTACCGCGTCGCATTGTTCTTTGGTGAATCCTTCCATCTTGGCCACGTTCTCAGCAGTCTGTACCATCTTGAGGGGAGGAAAAACATTCGGATCGCGTTGAAGTTATCCATGAGCCAGTTTTCGTGTATTACTTCACCACCGGGACCCATAGGGTTCGGCCATACGGTATGGGCGCCGTTAGAAGTACGGTCTGCCATGAGGCCAAAACCAACTTCAAAAGCACCCTGTTCTACTGCAAGTGCGGCAAGATTGAGAATCGTTGTGGATGTTGTGCATGCCTGGTTGACCATGAGACCCGGCAGATTTTTCTTGTTGTCTGTCAGCATACCTGCTGCCCAGTTATGGCTGTAAAACAGGTGATGCTGGGTGATGGAAATCCCATAATACAGATAGTCGAGGATCGCCTGGATCAATTTTCTTTTTCTCAAGAAACCATCTTCGTGCCGTCTTTGCCGCCAATTCGATTGAGTTTTCATTCTGCATGCTTCCCTGCCAGCGGGTGAAGGGAGTTGAATAGTAGCCGTTGTAAGGGATATACGCCTTTGTAAAAGTGTTCATGTAAAAACCTCCTCAAATATATTATTCAGTTAACTTAAACCCACACGTACTGACAAAAGGTAAATTCTCATGTGTTACAAGAATATATAATAGAACCTTTACCATTTTATTAACGTCATTAAATCAATTATTTGCCCTTATAAACGGGCTTTCTTTTCTCAACAAAAGCATTTATGCCTTCCCGGCCATCTTCAGAGGTAAAGGCAATGGAAAAACAATTCATTTCCATGGTTATGCCTGCCGCAAGGTCCATATCGAGGCCGGTATCGACGCATTTCTTGATGAGTGCCAGAGCTGCTTTTGGTCTTGATGCTAGTTTTTTTGCTAATGCCTTAGCTTCGTCCATTAGCTTATCCTTAGGAACAACTTTGTTTACAAGACCTATACGGTAGGCTTCGGCAGCGTTCACGGGATCGCCTGTAAAGAGCATCTCTTTTGCCTTTGAAGTACCAATAAGCCTTGGAAGCCTCTGTGTTCCTCCGGAACCGGGCATTATGCCCAGAGTGATTTCCGGGAGACCGAAAACAGCGTCTTCAGAAGCGATCCTCAGATCACAACAGAGCGCTACTTCACAGCCACCGCCAAGGGCAAGTCCAAAAACAGCCGCTATTGTAGGTTTTTCAATGCCGGTCAGTTTATCAAATGCTTTTCTTGGCCCTTTCCAGGTAAAATCAAGTATGTCTACAACTGATTTGCCCATTACATCTTTTATGTCAAGGCCTGCCGCAAATGCTTTGTCTCCGCCGCCTGTTATGATGATTGCCCCTATTGTCGGATCTTTGTTGAGTTCGCTGATCGCATCATAGAGGTCCAGATACATCTGGGTATTCAGGGGGTTTACCGGAGGCCTGTTGAGCTTAATAATGCCAACAGTATCTTCCTTCTCAACTAATAATGTCTCGTAAGCCATATATTTCTCCTTACCTGGCTTTATTATTTAGAATAGTCGTACCATCCCTTGCCTGTTTTTCTACCAAGCAGGCCGGCCCTTACCATATTCTTAATGAAAAGTGGCGGATCCCATTTGTTCTCTTTCGGCAGTTCTTTGTAGAAATAATCCATGACATGGTAGTTGATATCAATACCGGTAAGGTCCATCAACTCGAAGGGGCCCATGGGGTAGTTGAGTCCAAGTTTGGCCGCTTTGTCAATATCTTCTTTTGAAGCAATGCCCTGCTCATACAATTTAATGGCTTCTATTGCAACAGCGATCATAAGCCTGTTGGCGAGAAAACCGGGGACGTCCACTTTTACTTCCACAGGTTCTTTGCCCAATTTCTTTGTGAGGTCAAGTATTGTTGCGGTAGTCTCATCGCTTGTGCTGATGCCCCGTATAACTTCTACGAGTTTCATGAGAGGAACAGGATTGAAGAAATGCATACCTATGACCTTGTCAGGTCTTTTTGTGGCAGCGGCAATTTCGGTAATCGACATGGATGAAGTATTTGAAGCAAGGATAACATCGGGTTTTGAGATTGCATCGAGTTCTGCAAAAACTTTCTTTTTCACATCCATAACCTCGATGATAACTTCAATAACAAGATCAGCGTCTTTCATCGCGCCTATATCGGTTGTGCCTTTGATTTTGCCCATGATGCCGTCTTTCTGTTCGGCTGTCATCTTCCCTTTCTCAACGCTCTTTGAGAGGAATTTGTCGATATTCTTAATACCGCCCTGAACAAATCTGTCTTCGATATCCCGCATAATTACGTTATATCCGGCCTGTGCTGCTACCTGGGCGATCCCATTGCCCATGACTCCGGCGCCCAAAACTCCGATTGTTTTAATTTCCATGCAGAACCTCCTGGTTTAGTGTATTTATTGATAATTAAAAAATTCACATGAATTCTAACTAACCGTAATTATATACAACATAATGAACACAATAATCAAGCACAATTGCAAATAGCCTCTTAAGTGACGCCACTTATTGCGATTGTTTATTGAGTTTGGTTGCCAGATGGGCAACTTGTGTCTTGAGATTGAGCAGGTATGCCCTTTCAGGTTGTTTAATTCCTTGATTTGTGTCGTATTCTTCGGTTTTGATGATATTCACGACAGTGTCAATTGTACCTCCTTCACGAGAGAGAAGTTCATCGACATGTTTTTTGAAAGATTCGGCGGCTCGAAGGGAGTCGGCAAAAAACGCCTGAACATCTTTGCCGGTAAATACAAAATGATGCCCCTGACAGAATATTTCAACATCAAGTGAGGAAAAGCGTTTTAATGTTTTAATATAGGCGTCATAATCAACAAGAAATTCGCTTACAATGTGACCATTCCGCCCGAGGCAGCCGGCAGATTCCGTGGCTATCAGTATTTTCTTTTCCGGTATGTAATAGCTGAGCATGTCCCGTGTGTGACCGGGAGTTGTGAATACCCTGACGCTGAGTCCATCATCAATATTGATCATTTGTTCTTCATTGAAAACAATATCAATGTCAAATGGTTGAAAGGGCCCCGTAATTAATTCTTCTTTCTGTATTTCGGGCAACTTTGCTATCAGGGGGATTACATATTGGCTAAGAGAAGACATAAGACTCACGGCGTTCTCGCGTTGAATAATTTCATGGGCCCTTTGTGAAGCGCATATTTTCAGATTTGGGAAGATTTTCTTAAAATACGATGCAGATCCGCAATGGTCGTAGTGGACATGGGTGAGAAAAAGGAATTCCGGCATTTTATTGCCGAGACTTTCCTGATATCTTTTTCGTAGAGTTTACCCATGCATGAAAAACCGGCCTCAAAAAGAACAGCAGTTTTTGCGGCAACGAGATATGTGGGTGACCATGTAAAACCGTTGACGTATAAATCATTCCCCGCAAGCCCTGTTTTATTGATTATCAATCTTTACCAGCCTTATCAGTTTATAATCTCATTATAACGAAGCCGTACAGTGTCTTCAATACATTATTGATCTGCCATGTCATAAATATGATGGAATGGCCATTCATTTATCCGGCAGTTAACCTTCTATTGTGTGTAGTAAACATCTTCTATCAGAGAAAATTAGCTTGACAGGAGAAAACCGCTTTTGCTAAGATTGGTTGTTAATTGTTTCACAATTTCGTAAGAAAAGGAGAAGACATTATGGATTTTAAGATTTCCGATGAACTGGAATCAATGCGAAAAATGGCCTATGACTTTGCAGTAAAGAATATTAAGCCCACCATGGAAGAAGACGAGAAGGAGCACAAATATCGTCCTGAACTTATGAAAAAGATGGGCGATCAGGGTATGTTTGCCTGTCTGGCCCCCGAAAAGTTCGGTGGTCTTGGCCTTGAAGAAGGCAATATGGCTGCAACTCTTATGGCCACAGAACTTGCACGAGTGAGCCCGTCATGGGGTCTTCCCTTCAACCTCCAGATGAACGGTCCGCAGAACGTTCTCCTCAAGTTTGCCAGTGATGAACTGAAAGAACAGTTCCTCCCGGGATTGATCGCCGGAACAAGCGGCGGCTGCTTCGCCATTACCGAACCAAACTCAGGTTCTGACGTTGCAAGCATGAAGACAACGGCGACGGAAGTGGATGACGGCTTTATTCTCAACGGAACCAAAACATGGATATCCGGCGTTCCTTACTGTGGATGCGGCGTTGTTTATGCAATGACTGATAAGGCCGCAAAGCATAAAGGCATGTCGGCCTTCTTCATCGATTTCAACACACCCGGCATTACCCAGAGGGCAATCACAACAAAACTCGGCTTACACTGCGCTCCGACGGGCGAAATTTTCTTCGAAGAAGCAAAAATACCCGAAGAGCGCCCTTGTCGGAAAACTTGGCCAGGGTTTCGCGATTTGTATGACCATGCTTGAATTTCACGCGCTTCAGCTCAGCAGCAAGGGCAGTCGGCGTAGCGCAGAGCTGTATCGAAGAAGCATGCAAATATGCAAACGAAAGAGAGCAGTTCGGCCAGCCTATCGGCCAGTTCCAGATGGTCCAGGAACAGATCGGAAGAATGTCTGTTGAGCATGAAGCAGCGAAACTTCTCGTTCTTCAAGGCGGCATGGCAGAAAGACCAGGGCATGAACAACACCCTTGAAACTTCTATGGCAAAATATTATGCCGCGGAATCGGCAAACTTCTGCGCCTCTGAAGCAGTGAAGATATTCGGTTCCTATGGTTTCTCTTCCGAATATCCTGTTGAAAGATATCTAAGGGATGCCAAGTCCTATCAGATCGTTGAAGGAACTTCAAATGTCCAGAAGATGATTATTGCCCAGTTTGCTCTGGGTTACAGAAAGGCATAATAGTAAATTTTAAGGAGGTAATACTATGGCTACAGAAGTGACCGTTCCTATGGTTGGGAAGATAGTAGGTGTGAGTGTTAAAGTGGGCGACAAGGTGGCAGAAGACGATCAGATAGCAACACTGGAAGCAATGAAAATGGAAATGCCCATTGTCGCGCCCGGTGGCCGGCGTCATAAAAGAGATCAAGGTTGCGGCAGGCCAGGAAGTTGAAGCAGACGCAGTGCTTGCTATCATTGAATAGATAGGTGATGACCGGATGCTCGTTGCAGGTATTGATATAGGCTCTATCACAACCGAAGCGCTGCTTTTTGACAAAGATAAGGGGATTCTGGGGTATGACAATCCTTCAGACGGGCGCGGATTCAAAAAAAACAGCAGAAGCGGCATTTGAAAAGGTGCTTGCCGGCCCGGCAAAAGCCGCTTCTGAAGTATCCTGTATTGTTGCCACCGGTTGCGGAAGGAAAAGAGCTGCCTTCGCGCAACAGGCTGTTACAGAAATTACCTGTATAGCGAAGGGCGTTAATTATCTGTTCCCCGCGGCACGGACGATTATCGATATCGGCGGACAGGATACGAAAGTTATCAGCATAGATGAAAAAGGCCGTGTGACTGAATTTGAAATGAATGACAAATGCGCCGCAGGCACCGGCAGGTTCATCGAGGTTATGGCCAAAGCCTTAAGTGTTGAACTTGACAAGATTGGCGAACGTTCCCTGAACCACAAAAAGGAATTGACAATCAGCAGTATCTGTACTGTCTTTGCTGAATCAGAAGTGATTTCTCTGGTAAGCGAAGGAGAGGAACTGGAAGATATCCTCTACGGTATCCATAAGGCAATAGCGGGCAGAACGATGGGGCTTATTAACAGATTGGGCGGTGTTGAGAATGAAGTCGTTATGACCGGCGGCGTGGCAAAGAATATCGGTGTTGTGAAAGCGCTGGAAGCGTGTTGAATACCCGACTCAATATCCACAGCGAACCCCAGATTGTCGGCGCTCTCGGAGCTGCCGTGCTGGCATTGGAAAAGATGTCGTAATACATATTATGAAACTAAAAAAAGGCCGGCATCTGTCCGGCCTTTTTTTATTGCTTATATGGTAAGACGTGCAAGTCTTTATGATATTTTTTGAAAGAATAAGCTCTTTATCGACATCCGGTATAGGCAGAGCTAAGGATTTTGGAAAGTTCACTTTTCATAGAGCCAAAGGGAACATCGGAGCCGAAAAGCACTCTTTCAGGGCCGATTGTTTTTACAAACTCCAGTATCGTATTTTGTGACGCAAGCGCTGTGTCAAAATAGATATTTTCGTGCTGTTTTAAATGAGTTCAAAAAATCTATTGGATATCCTCCGAGCATACCAAGATGCGGAATAATAAGTATACTGCAGGGAAACAGATCCACAAATCTTTTCGTGAACTCAAGTTCTTCTTCGAAAATAACCGGTTTTTCCGTGAGGTCTATTTTCTCCACCAGGTCGGGAAGTACTTTGTCATCGAGAACGTTATAATTTGAAGAAGAATCCTGTACACCCCTCATCCAGTGCCATTTCCCGCCAAAATAGGCCTTTGGTATAGGGTTGAAGCCTGCGCTGTCATAATTTTCCCGTATGTAGTGATAGGGTATAAAGTTTGGAATACGTTTTGTTTCCTCAAGAACCCGTACATTGATTTCGTTGCTTTCTATTGCTGTTGAGGGGAAGGGCATGATGACGACATGGGTCACGCCCGATGCCTCCTGTTGCCTCTGAAGTTCTTTTCTTGTGACAACAGTGCCCATTGTGACTGACGGGCCCCAGTGGGTATGACTGTCGATGATGAGTTCAAAATCCATGATTGCATGTGAATAGCACAGGTGATATATTTTTGTAAAGCGCAAATGACAATCAATAAACCATGGGTAACAGGTGAGAGAGAATGAAAAAATGGGAGAGAGAACTGAAGACCCCTTTTGTTACGGCAGATATCATCATACGCCATAGTCAGGGGATTGTTTTCGTTGAAAGAAAGAATGAGCCTCGCGGATGGGCATTGCCGGGGGGATTTGTCGAGGTGGGTGAGTCCCTCGAAGATGCAGCTTGCCGGGAAGCCGAAGAAGAAACATCCCTTGAGATAGAACTTATCGAGCAGTTTCATGCTTATTCGAAACCCGGCCGTGATGCACGGTTTCATACGGTAACAGTTGTCTTCATTGCCGATGCGACTGCCGGTATTCTCAAGGGCAGAGATGACGCGAAGAAGGCGAAGGTATTTTCAGAGACAACATTGCCGGAACACATTGTCTTTGATCATAGACAGATCATTACCGATTACTTTCATTATATCAAGACCGGCAAAAGACCTTGATTAAGTCCCCGTATATTGTAGAATATAAACAATTTAACAGAAATATCAGAGAATTGTCTAAATTTACTCGCAATTTACCTTTTATTCCAGCGAGGCCACGGCGTGTTGTATCCGTTCGATCCCCTTTTGAATGATCTCCATGGATGTGGCAAAAGAAAGCCGTAAATAGCCTTCTTTTCCAAATTCTATACCGGGTACAACAGCGGTGTGGAAACCTTCAAGAAGCATAGTAGTCAATGTCGATGACGAATCAATGAGGGTCCCCTTATATTTCTTCCCCAGGACGTTGTTGAAATTGGGAAAGACATAAAAAGCGCCCTTCGGATTGTAGCAGGTCACACCGGGTATGCTCCGCAGTTCCTGTACGAGAAAATCCCTTCTTTTTTTGAATGCCTCAAGCATGAAGGCGATGCTGTCCTGTGGACCATTCAATGCGGCAGCGGCAGCAATCTGCGAGATGGATGTCGGATTTGATGTGCTTTGACTCTGAATATTCCCCATGGCTTTTATAATAGGAGCGGGGCCGGCCGCGAAACCGATGCGCCAGCCTGTCATCGCGTAGGTCTTGGAGACGCCATGGCAGATAATCGTCCTCTCTTTGAAAGAAGGATTGATGGAGGCGATGCTTGTGTGTTTGTAATCGTCATAGGCAAGTTTTTCATAGATCTCATCGGAAATAATATAAAAATCGTGTTCCTCGGCAAGTTTCCCGATGGCATCGAGATTTTCCCTGCTGTAGACGGAACCGACCGGATTTGAGGGGTAGTTAAGGACGATACCTTTTGTCTTCTTTGTGATGACCTTTTTGAGCATCTGAGCGGTAATCTCATAATTATCGGCTTCATCGGTTTCGACAATAATTGGCCTGGCGCCGGCAAGCTCAATCATGGGTGGGTAAGAAACCCAGTATGGAGCGGGCACAATCACTTCATCGCCTTCCTGGAAGAGTGCCTGGAAAAGATTATAGAGGCTGTGTTTGCCGCCGCAGGAGATGAGCACTTCATCCCGTTTATAGACGAGATCGTTATCTCTCTTGAATTTATCTATGACAGCATCTTTCAAGAGGTCTATGCCGCCCGCGGGGGTATAGCGGGTAAAATTATCATTTATTGCCTTTATGGCCGCCTGTTTGATATGGTCAGGTGTATCGAAATCAGGTTCGCCTGCGCCGAATCCGACAATATCAATGCCCTGCGCTTTGAGTTCCTTTTCTTTTGCCGCAATCGCCAGAGTCGGTGATGGTTTTAATTGACGCGCTCTTTGTGATAGCATAGTTAAACTCCTTATAATATTTACATGTTGCAGCAGGTGTAGCTTACTGTTTACACCATTGGAGGCCTCTATTGTCAATCAAAATAATTATATGGTTAACAGTGGTGTAACAATGAAATGGCGGATTGCGAGAAGGTTTGGCGATGGATTGTGAACTTCTATTTGAAGGGAGTTGCTGTTACTTTTAGCGCTTTGCTCGTATTCTTTGTGATTTTGAAGCGTTCGTCGATTCGTAAGCCTATGATCCAGATGATATCGTTATCGGAAAGGAGAAGGGGAATCGTTCTCCTTTCTTCTTTCGGGACCTTTAATGATATAAAAAAATCTTTTAACTTCATCCTGCCTTTCATTCCCAGAGGTATGAATGTATCGCCATTCATGAAGGTCCTTATTGTGAGTTGACCCAGTTTATCGCTATCAAAAAGAGCGATATTTTTGTTTTTTGAAAAGAGTTTTGCTATTTTTCGGGGCTGAGATAAATGGAGGTCCAGCCCAAAAGGTTGAAGAACATTTTTGCCCATTGAGAGGGAAAAGGTTTCCTGAATTGGCGAAGCAAGAGGTTTTTTCGTGAATAACAGATGATCGTAGATTTTCTTTATTTTGATGCCCTGGGGCAGGGTGGCAACAAGATTCGGTCCTTTCGCAGAGAGAATGTTTTTGATCTGGCGGATGTGTTCTCTGAGCGGAATAAATGCCGGTTCGAGAGAAACAATAATATCAGAGATGACCCTGAATTTTGTTTCATCATCGATCTTGTTCAGGCTGTTAATGTCAAGAGAGATGTCACCCTCTTTGTTTCTTTGATGTTTCTTGAGAAACGCATTCGCCTTTTTCTCAAAAAGATGATCGATATAGGTGAGGTCTTTCAGGAGGAAGAATATTTTTTCTTTAAAGAGAGGGATTCAGCTTTTCCATGACGGGGAAAATCTCTTTTCGTAAAAAGTTTCTTTCATAAACGATCTTATCATTCGAGGAGTCTTCCACAAAGGATATCACTTGCTGGCCTGCGTATTGCGTGATGTCAGCCCGGTATGTGTTGAGAAATGGTCGTATGATGGCGTCTCTTTTTATTGGTATCGCCGAGAGCCCTCTTAATCCGGTGCCCTTCAGCGCCCTTAAAAGAAACGTTTCTATCTGATCATCCAGATTGTGGGCGACGGCTATTTTATTGTAGCCGTATTCTGTTATGACTTCATTGAAAAAATGATAACGCGCCTCTCTTCCGGCGTGTTGAATCGACAGCCCTCTATCAAGAGCAATCTTTTTGACGTCGACCCTTTTTACATAGAGCTGGAGGCGTAATCTCAGGGCAAGTTTTTTTATGAACTCTTCATCTCTTTCAGATTCTTTGCCGCGAAGCATATGATTGATATGGGCCAGACCAAGATCAAAGTCTATGTTTTTTTGAATTTCAAGCAGGACAAAGAGCAGAGTAGTGGAGTCTATACCCCCGGAAATAGCAAGCAGGACTTTATCGTCCTTCTCAATCAGTTTTTCCTGAACAATTGTTTTTGTTACTTGCCGGATAAGATCTGCGGCCCTTTTATCAGACTTTGTAGAGAGTTTTTTTGCTGTTTTATTCAACGAATTACGACCTGTACCATGTTTCTATGAACAGCTTGAGCAGTTGGATGAACCGCAACCCGCGCAGGAAGAACCGGTGCCTGTTGATGATGACTTGAATTTACTCCCCGCTGAAAATCCGAAGGAAGACATTTTTCTGGTCGGTTTTTTCGCTCCGCATTCCGGACATCCCGGTTTTTCATCCTTATTAAAAACAAGCACTTCAAATTCGTTTCCGCATTTCTTGCAGATATACTCGTATATTGGCATTTTGAATACTCCTTTGTCTATTTCCTTTTTTTCTTTATTTCTTTCGAGAGGTCGGAAATAAGCCGATTCAAGGAATCCATGTAAACATTTTTGATGGTTTCATCTGTTTTCAAATGACGTGCTTCTTCCGCGAGCATAAGCGACCGCGTAAACATGTTTTTAAAGTAAAAATAATATGCCGAGGAATAGATATACAAAAATAATGCCGATGTATTCCGGCTGTCAAGACGGAGTGCCTTTTTGAAAAGCAAGCGTGCCGTATCGTAGTATTCGCTTTCGAGGTAACTCTGTCCAGCCTTTAAAATCAAAAAATATCTTCCGTCTGAGTATGTCATGTTTAACAGATTTTCAAATCCTTTTTTTCCATATATTCTCTTAAGTGATCTCTCATTTTCAAAAATAAAACGGGGCAACAAATAGTTGGTTTTATAAAAAACAATAAGGTCCTTTAACTGCCCTACAAGCTCGTTTAAAAGGACTTTAATTTCCCTGAAGCCTTCTTTGAGTCTCACTTCTGCCTTGTTTACGAGCAAACCGATTTCATGGACGATCTTTCTCTCCTGGTCCGTCAGTTTATGAAGGGCGATGTCGCATTGGGGCCGGTAATATTCAAGCTGGTACATATTTTCTCTCATTTTCATTGCCTCATGAAAAATATAGCCTACCGTTATATCGTAGAGTTTTTCCTTATAACTCGCGTCTTTCGAGTTTCTGAAAAGTTCATGGCTCATTTCCTTGAGATGAAAAAGATGGCTTTTGCCCCTGTCGTCTACAAACTCTTCTATATCGGCGAAACAGACATTTTTGCTGTCGAAGAGGCTTCGACATTGAATGCATTTTTCATAAACATTAATCGATGCTCTGATTAAGTCAATCTGTTTTTTCTCTAAGTTTGTTGTCTCCATATTCACCTGAATATTCCTGAAGAATTGTCCTCAATGTTTCTCCATCAATGGATTCTTTTTCAAGAAGGATTTGCGCTACCCTTTGCAGAATCTCCTTTTTTTCAATAAGCACTGCTTTCACTTTTAGGTAGGATTGATCTATGATCCTTCTTAATTTCATCATCAATTTCCCGTGCGGTTTCTTCACTGTAGTCTTTCGTGCCGGGAGATGGGTCGAAATTGAGAAAGAGCGGTTTTCGTTCCCTTTCAAAGGTCATGAGACCCAGTTTTTCACTCATGCCGTACTCTTTCACCATTGACTTTGCTATGTCTGTCGCTCGGCCAAGATCATTCTGGGCGCCCGTTGAAACTTCTCCAAAAATGATCTCTTCGGCGACCCTGCCGCCAAGAAGGACGGACAAACGGTCGAGGAGTTCATTTTTTGTCATCAGGTATCGGTCTTCTGTGGGGAGCTGAAGTGTATATCCAAGGGCGGCGATCCCTCTCGGAATAATCGATATTTTATGGACCGGGTCTGCTGTTTCGAGGAACTCGGCCATGAGGGCGTGTCCTGTTTCATGATAAGCGACGATTTCTTTCTCTTTTTTACTCATGACCCTTTTCTTTTTTTCAAGACCCGCGGTGACCCTTTCCACGGCTTCTTCAAATTCTTCCATTGAAACAGTACTTTTTCCTTTACGGGCGGCAAGGAGCGCCGATTCATTGACAAGGTTCGCGAGGTCGGCGCCGACAAACCCCGGGGTTCTCGCTGCAATGACTTTCAAGTCGACTTCTTCGGCGATTTTAACGCCGCGGATATGGACCGTTAATATTTCTTCTCTTCCCTTGATATCGGGCCTGTCAACGAGAACATGGCGATCAAATCTTCCCGGTCTGAGCAGCGCGGGATCAAGAATTTCAGGCCGGTTTGTGGCCCCCATGATAATAACGCCGGTTTTTGTTCCGAAGCCGTCCATCTCAGCGAGAAGCTGGTTGAGGGTTTGTTCCCGTTCATCATTTGAGGACATGGGGTTCATGCCTCGTGCCTTGCCGAGAGCATCGAGTTCATCAATAAAAATGATGCAGGGGGCCTTTTCCTGTGCCTGGGAAAAGAGGTCCCGGACTCTTGATGCTCCGACGCCTACGAACATTTCAACAAAGTCAGAGCCGCTCATGCTGAAAAAAGGGACCTTCGCCTCTCCCGCGACCGCCTTTGCGAGAAGGGTTTTCCCTGTCCCGGGCGGACCTACAAGGAGGATACCTTTCGGGATTTTACCGCCGATATCGAGAAATTTTTGAGGAAATTGCAGGTATTCGATAATTTCTTTCAGTTCTTCCTTGGCCTCGTCAACGCCTGCGGCGTCTTCGAAAGTAATTTTGATTTCGTCTTCTCCATAAATTTTGCCCCTGCTTTTTCCGAAACTGAGGATACTTGACGGCGCGCCGCCCATCTTTCTCATGAGCAGGTTCCATATGAGTATCATAAAGGCAAGGGGCAATACCCAGGATATAATGGTTGAGAGGACTTTGTTTTCTGAACGGCCGGCATATTTAATATTGTTTTTTTGTAAATCTTTAATAAGATCAGGGTCTTCCACTTTTACGCTCAGGAATTTAACTTTTTTGCCGTCTTCAAGCGAGAGTTCTCCTTGAATTGTTTCTTTATCGATGCTGACATCGGCAATCTTTCCTTTTGTGACAAGTTCTTTGAATTCGCTGTATTGAATGGTCTTCACTTCCCCTTTTGAAAAAAAGTAACCGTTGAGGAGACCAAGAACAATGAGGACGACAATGAAATAGAGGTAGGTAAAGTTTTTTGTTTTGTTTTCCTTATTTTTGTTCTTGTCCTTCAGTTCCAGTATGATGTTCTTTTTTTTGTCCTGTTCTTTATTTGTTTTCATTGGCAAAGTCTAACAAAAAAAAGAACTTTTTGAAATATCTTTCGAGATTTACAAACATAAATATGATGTTATAATTGGCATATGAAGATTGACGCCATGTCGTAATTTAAAGCTGTATTTCCTTTGCTTCGATCATTCCGTCTATTCTGAGTATTTCTTTGAGGACTTTTGCGCCGATGGTGTCATCAACGGAAACAAAGGCAACCTCTTCGCCGGTTTGCTGTCTTGAAAGGTGGAACCCTGCAATGTTGATGTTGTGGTTGCCGAGGATTGTGGCTACTTTCCCAATGATACCTGGCCTGTCAAAAATCCGGAATTGCAGAAAATTACCTTCCGGCACAACATCGAGATGGAACCGGTCAAGCAAAACGATTCGCCCTAATTTATCGGGGAAAACCGTGCCCGCGATGCGTGTTTCTTCTTTATCGGTTTTTAAAATAAAGAGTATCAGATCGTTAAATGTGTCAAACTGGTCTGTTTTCGATTCTTCAACGATAATGTTCCGGTCTTTCGCGATGTAGGGCGCGTTAATATGTGTAACTGTTTCTTTCAGGCTGACCTCCAGGAAGCCTTTTATGCCACCTATAGTGAAGGGTTGATAGCTGAAGGGTACGTCGAATTTTCGTTCACAAAGATCTTCTTCAAAATTCTTTCCTACCATAACGATGGTTATTTTTTCAGGTCTTCCCTGGGCAATCTGAGCAGCAAGCTTTCCCATTTTTTCCGTGAGATCAAAATAGAGGCGCAAATGTTCAGGAAGCTGTGATTTCAGAAAGGGGATATTGACGGCATTCAAATAAGGTCTGTTGTGGAGGGCATTGAGTACCTGTTCGGCGATAATAACAGCAACCGCTTCCTGGCCTTCCATGGTATTCGCCCCGATATGGGGTGTCGCGAAGGCATTCTCGAGTTCCAGCAATTTGTTCTGTTCCGGAGGTTCTTCTTCGAAAACATCGACACCGGCGGCAAATACCTTGCCTGATTTGAGCGCTTTATAGAGGTCATCTTCATTGACGATACCGCCCCGCGCGCAGTTCACAAAAATGACATTATCTTTCATAAGCGCGATTTCTTTCGCGGTAATCATGTTCCTGGTTTTGCTTGTCAGGGGGGTATGGAATGTAATGACATCAACTTCCCTGAGAAGGTCTTCCAGTTTGTCATAAAGGATGACACCAAGGGAATCGGCCTTGCTTTTTTTGATATACGGATCATAGGCGATTAATCTCATACCGAAACTCTTTGCCCTGATTGCCACATTGCTTCCTATTCTGCCAAGACCTATAACGCCGAGTGTTTTGTTGTACAGTTCAACGCCCATAAATTTTTTCCGGTCCCACTTGCCTTTTTTGAGCGAATCATTGGCAAGGGGGATCTTTCTGGCAGCAGCGAGCATGATCCCCATGGTAAGCTCTGTGGCGGCAAGAGTATTACCTGTCGGCGCGTTGAGGACGATAATCCCCTTTTTGCTTGCCGCTTCAATGTTGATGTTGTCTACGCCGACACCGGCGCGTCCGATAATTTTCAGTTTTCCCGGATTCTGAATCAGACCTGCTGTAATGGGGGTCCCGCTCCTTGTAATGATGGCGTCATATCGGCCTATGATCTTTTTAAGCTCATCGTTTTGGATGCCTGCTTTTATGTCTACCTCGATGGCCTTGTCGTTGAGAAGGATATTGAGACCTTCCTGGGCGATATTGTCGGTAATAAGTATGCGATATTTTTTCATGATGCACCTGCCTTGCTCAATGTCATGACTGTGATGAATCTGTACAGCATGTTCTGTATAGCACAAGAAATTACCATTCAGATGATGAAAAAGCAACACCGGGCTGAGGCTATTATTATCTTCTTGACACTAAACATTGCTTTGCATAATAGAACGATGACTGTCAAGGTTGATGAAAGGATAAAGGTCGGTGTTGTCTTCAGGGAAGAGGGAGAGAAGATGGAACCCAAGTGGTTTTCCTGGAGAGGGCGTCATCTGAAGATCACAAAAACCACATATGTATGGCGTGAACAGGATGGTAAAGACGTGATCCATGAATTTGTGGTAACCGACGGCAATGACCTCCATGAACTTTTATACAGACAGGGGAAATTATTATGGTTTTTTAGGCGGTGGAGACCGACGGATAAAATTGTCACGTATTATTGATATGGATGCCTATTTTGCTTCCGTGGAACAGGCGTCAAGGCCCCATCTTCGCGGCAGACCCAATGCGGTTGTGGGAAGCGGTAAAAGAACGGTCATCGTCGCGTCGTCCTATGAAGCCAAGCGGCTGGAATTAAAACAGGGATGACGAAGGCGCCGGCTACTCCTCTTTTTGACGGGTTCGACAGGACCCAGAAACTCCACAAAGCTGTGGACCGTATAAACAATCTTTTTGGAGAATATTCGATACTGAGGGCCACAATGCTTCTCTGTACACAACATCACTGGGTCATATCTCCCGCGTATAGACCCCATAAATCCTATCCGTACCGAAGAAGCTGAAATTAAGAATGTCTTTATTCTACAGCCCCGTTGTTGATAAAGTTTTCCTTGACTTAGAGCGTGAAATATATTAATTTAGACAAATTTTTTAAGGGTGAACGAAGAATGAAGACATATTTTCCAAAAGATGGTGACATAACAAAAAATTGGTATGTAGTGAACGCAGACGGCATAGTCCTGGGCCGCCTGGCCGCGCAGGTAGCATCTATCCTGAGGGGAAAAACGAAACCTGTGTACACGCCCCACACGGACACCGGTGATTTTATCATTGTCATCAACGCGGAGAAGATTAAACTGACAGGGAATAAACTCTTTCAGAAAATGTACATGAAACACAGTAATTACCCCGGTGGATTAAGGGTTACCAACGCGAAAACCATGTTGGAAAAGAAACCGGAAGAAGTTATTTATGAGGCTGTAAAAGGGATGCTTCCCAAAAACAGTCTCGGAAGACAGATGATTAAAAAGCTGAAAGTGTATAAAGGCAATGAACATCCTCACAAGGCACAAATGCCAAAGGAGATGACGCTAAAGGAGGTACAGGTTGCCTGAAAAAAGGTACTACGCGACAGGAAAAAGAAAGACCGCGGTAGCGCGGGTCTGGATAAAACAAGGGGCAGGAGAATTTCTCATAAACGGCAGGAAGATAGAAGACTATTTTCCTGTAGAAGAATTGAAACTCGTGGTTAATAAACCATTCGTGCTTACCGGTATGACCGGCAAGTTCGATGTTGATGCCAGTATTTATGGCGGCGGAATCCCGGCACAGGCGTGGGCCTTGGGTCACGGTATCGCAAAGGCCCTTCTGGAATTCAACGCGAACCTCAGGGCGACCCTCAAGAAGCAGGGGCTTATCACAAGAGACCCGAGAGCAAAAGAGAGAAAGAAATACGGGAAAAAAGGGGCACGAGCAAGTTTCCAGTTCTCGAAGAGATAATCCACAATGTGGAATATTGGTATTATTGGAGCGACAGGGTATACAGGTATCGTCCTTATCTCGTCGCTCCTTTCTCATTCTGACGTTAAAATCACCCTCATAACATCCAATACGTATAAAGGAAAAAAGATTTCAGATGTTTTTCCCGCCTTACGAGGTATTTTTGAAAATACCCTTGAGCCGACGGACGCAAAACATGCTGGTAAATGTGATGTCTATTTTCTTTGTCTCCCCCACGGCAGTTCTATGGAAACGGCGAAGAAATTATATGACGGGAAGGCCATCATTATCGATTTGAGTGCCGATTTCCGATTTGAAGATGTTGCAATATATGAGAAGGCATATGTGCCGCACACCGCGAAAGAACTTATTCCTCGTGCTGTTTTCGGACTTCCCGAACTGTATCGGGACCGGATAAAAGGTGCTCACCTGATCGGTAATCCCGGATGTTATCCTACCTCAGCGATTCTCGCGCTCTATCCGCTCCTGAAAGAACAGATGTTTATTGATGATATTCTTATCGATTCCAAATCGGGAGTGAGCGGCGCCGGAAGAGAGGCGAAGACAGGAAGTCTGTTTAGCGAGGTTTCAGAAGGTTTCAAGGCCTACAATGTCGGTGTTCATCGCCATGAGCCGGAGATACAAAAAGAGGTGAAGAAACTCTCTGACACAAAAATTTTGTTTGTCCCGCACCTGGTACCCATGAACAGGGGTATTCTGACTACGATTTACGGAAAGCTGAAAAAACCGGCTACAACACAGAACGTTTTGAATGTCTATAAAGAAACCTATCGGAATGAACCTTTTGTAAGGGTCCTCGACGAAGGTCATTTATCCTGATACCCGTTTTGTGCGGTATTCAAATTATTGCGACATCGGTCTGAAAGTTTTTGATGACGGGAGGATTGTCCTCATATCTGCCATTGATAATCTTGTCAAAGGCGCCTCAGGCCAGGCTGTGCAGAATATGAACATTGCCCTCGGTCTGGATGAAACAAAAGGCCTTGAGTGTATTCCCCAGTATCCATAATCTAAGAACAATAACCAATAACCAAATTACAAGATACAAATGGGGCAAGAGATGACCCCGCTTTATTTGTATAGCTTTGCCAGAAGCCTACAGAGATTATCCGCTATCAAACTTCGGTTTTGTCTTCCAGCTTTTGAATATCCTGAATTTTAAGATGTTCTTTCATGAGAAAAATAGCGCCAAAAATGTTGTACGGAAGATACCATGAAGCGTGGAATAGTAACGAAACGGCAAAAGCTTCATATTTTGGTACATTAAAGATTGACAGAAGATAGACAAGAAGGAACTGATAGACCCCTATGTATCCCGGTGATGAAGGTATTACAAGCCCCATATTAAGAAGGGCGCAAATAAAAGGGACCTTAACAAAGGCTATTTTAACGCCAAGCGCAAGCATTGCAAAGTACAGGCCAGTGCTCATTGAAAGCCAGGTGATAACGGCAATGGCAATGAAATAGACGAGATTGAAAGGAGAACTGATGCGTCTCAGGTTTTGCTGAATTTCAAGAATGCGTTTTGAAAACCGCGCGATAAATGGTTTGTTGACACGGGCGAGTCTGTTTGCGATCCTGTCAGCGACACCTTCTCTGCTTAATATGATAAGCAACGTCGCGCAGACAATAAAAAGACCAAGGAGCATATAAATGGCCTTGGCAATAGATGAGGGAAGGCTGTCTTCAGGAAGAAAAATAAAGGTAATAATGAGAAGCCCCACAAGATCGAAAAATCTGTCCACAAAGACAGTTGTCACCGAATAGGTAAAAGAGATGCCCCTTCTTCGAGCAAGCGCGTATCCTCTGTGCAATTTCACCGATGCGCGCAGGCAATACATTATTGATAAAAAGTCCTATCATTACGGAAACAAAGGCATCGCGAAAACGCACCCCGTTTCCGACTACTTTGGACCATCTGTAAGAGCAGAGAACAAGGGAGAGAAGGATACAGAGAAGCGGCAGGAAGACAAAACGCATATCGGCATTCTTTAAGGTAGCGAATAATTGACGAAACTCAATACCCTTCAGGGAAAGATAGAGCAATAAAATGCTTATTAAAAAGCCGATGATGGTAACAATCTTATGTTTTTTCATTTTTTGTAGTTAGCGCAGTAAATTCCTATGCAGACAAGAATGAGCCCCATGACAAGCCATAAGGTCAGTTGTTCTTTATAAAATAATACGCCGAAAAGTACCCCGAAAATCGGTGTGAGGAAAGTGAAGGCCGAAAGTTTCGCCACAGGATATTTATAGATGAGTTTGAACCAGACAAAATATGACGCGAATGCGATAACGACAGACTGATAAAAGAGTGAAGAAAGAATATATCCATCAATATGTTTGATCCATGTATCTTCAAGAATAAGGGCGCAGATGAACATGATAGGTATTGAAAAAACGAGTTGGTAGAGGAATGTGTTGATAGGATGGACTTTTTCAGCCAGAAACTTTTTTATATACAGTGTTGTAGCACCCCACAAAATGGCCGCAAGGATCGTAAGCAGATCGCCGAAAAGCATCATATTATTATAGGTACTCGGTTTGCCTCTGAAGACAAAATAGATACCCAGGAAGGCCAGGATTAAACCCAGTGATTTTATTAAATTGAGTCTTTCTTTCAGAAACACGTGGGCTCCGGCTGCTACAACAAAGGGAGAAAGATATATGAAAATGACTGCCCGCGCTGAATCGGTATAGAGTACACCAAGATAGAGTAAGACAAATTCCAGGCCGAAAAGGACGCCGACCATGACCCCATGGAAGAGCAGTATGCCCCTGTGAAACAGTTTTTGCTTTATTATTATGCAATAAAGGATACCGCAGGATGACGCGATTACGGAGCGAAGAAATGTGGTAAAAACGGGCGACAAGCCGGTGTTGGAGAGTTTTATTGCGCTATAATTAAGTCCCCATAAAATAGTGAGCACCAGGATAACAAGGAAACCTTTCATGTCTATATGGTCTTTTGTCATATATGTGAGTGTAGTTTTAAAAAATATACATGCACTCTGTCAAGGGAATTTATTGCTGGACCGGGCAATATTAAAACATCTTTGGTGATAGCGGTATTTGTATAAAGCGCAGGCGTGTTGCGTCTCATCAGCATCTTTTCCTTGACAACATCGACATTTTTCTGTTCTACTTAGTCACTGTAAAGAAAGCAATAACGGGGTATTAAATGAAGAGAATCGGCATTATCGGAACCGGGTCTTACCTCCCTGAGAAGGTTATGACAAACTTTGACATTGAAAAGTTTCTTGATACTTCCGATGAATGGATTTATACAAGGACGGGCATTAAGGAGAGGAGAATAGCGGAAAAAGACGTCGCCACCTCCGATCTGTGTAAAGTTGCCGGTGAAAGGGCCATGAAAATGGCCGGCGTGAAAGCCGGCGATATTGATCTTATCATTCTCGCGACTATCACTCCTGATACGCATTGCCCGGCAGGCGCGAACTGGCTGGAAGCGAAACTGCAATGCGAAAATGCCGTATCCTTTGATGTTACCGCCGCATGTTCAGGTTTTATTTTCGCGCTCCATCTGGCTGATAAACTGATCAGGGCGGGAGTAAATAAAAAAGCACTGGTTGTGGCCGGAGAAATCATGTCCAGAGTGATAAACTGGAAGGAACGGGAAAGCTGTATTCTCTGGGGAGACGGCGCCGGAGCGGCTGTCGTTGCCGAAAGTAAACAGGGTCCTGAAATTCTCTCAACACATATTCACACTGATGGCGCGGGAGGCGACACGCTCCTTATGCCGGGAGGTGGTTCAAAAACGACACCAATTTCCCATGAGAGTGTTGACGCCGGTCTCCATTTCCTCAAGATGATAGAAGCGAATAAATCTTTTAAAGTAGCTGTTAACAGGTTTGCCGGAGCCTGCGAAGAGGCTGCGACGGCAAATGGATATACAATCCGTGATGTGGAACTTATTATACCTCATCAGGCAAACCTGAGGATCCTTCAGGCGGTGGCAAAGAAATTGGATGTGCCGATGGATAAAATATTTATGACCATTGAAAAATATGGTAATATTTCTTCAGCAACAGTACCAATTGCCCTTGATGAGGCGGCGCGCAGTGGAAAGTTGAAGAAAGATGACCTTGTGGTTCTCTCTGCTTTTGGAGGCGGTCTTACATGGGGAAGCAGCCTTATCAGGTGGTAATGCATTTGAAATTTGAAATCTCAGATTTGAAATGTAAAAAGAGAAGTGAAATCTGCAGCGCAAGATTGATTTGAGATTTGAAATTTCAGATTTTTAATTCCAAGGAACTGCGGAGGGATGGCTGAGCGGCCGAAAGCGGCGGTCTTGAAAACCGTTGGGCGTGCAAGCGCCCCGTGGGTTCGAATCCTACTCCCTCCGCCATTCATACCAATTCGAACCTTTGTGCTCGTCATCGAGGAGTGAGAGAGTTTCTATTTTTGTATGAGCAACATAGTGGGGTTTAAACTCACCAATGTGGCACACATTAGGATCTTTTTCGAATTTTGGCTCCAAATAGATAGAACCTATTAATCCTTTGAGCGGCTCTGCCGACAAATAAGTATTCTGATTGAGAGTCTCTCGCAGGTTGTATAGTCGGTGAGCGATCCATTCATGAGGAGACCTGTAAAGGCATATGCCGTCTGATATTCAAGCGAAGGTATCCGCCTTGCAGCCACTCAGATTGTATCTCGGCCTGTTTTAGTCCTTCAGCTACCGCCTTTGAGAAATTGCCAATTTTGATATAATTGATATAGTTATAAGTTTCTGATTGCAGTTTTCAACCTGTGCTTTTCTTCTTTATAACCGCCACTCATGCAACTAATTTTTTCCTGCCTGTTGCCCTAATCCTTACTTTTCTTACCACCTATATTTTATTCCCAGTAATCCTGCATGCTCCGTAAAGTCTCCTGAGACGTTTGCGCCATAGGCAAGGAAGAGGCTTAAGTTTTTCTTTGTCACACAGGATAATCCAAAGCCCAAGGCCACACTGTCGCGGTTAGGTTTATCCCCTCTTACTGTGAACGTAGATGTGGGAGATCCTGCGAAGGATGCATTAAGCATATAGTCGTCACCCGAAAACTCATGGAGCCATTTTACCCGTAACTCGGGGGTAAGAGTAACGGCATCTATCGCAAAGTCCTTTTTCAGTTTCACCCCTAAGGAACCTAAAAGGGATGAGGCCTGATCCCTATCGACATCGAGGTTTAACGCCCCCGCATCTTTCTCCGTAAAGCTCTTCCGTGTAAGGTAGCTTGCCTGGAAGCCGATCATGGGTATGATGTTCATAGTATTCACCTTAATGCGGTATCCTGCTTCCGTATAGGCGCCGAACGCGTCTCCTGAGTAGTCTGCATTTGCCGTCCGCATGATCTCCCCGAAAGATATGTCACGCGAAGTATCATATCGGTTATACCCGTAGGCGGCAATGCCGTCTACATACCAAGGACCGCTTTTGTAAGACCCATAAAGAGAACCCTGGTAGCTTGCCGAGCGGCCATTTTCAGAGAGGTCCTTCATGTCGACCTTTGTTTGAGAATATGCCGTGGAGAAGCCGAGAAGAAAGGTATCACTTACCTTCTTGTCGAAGCCTGCCGCTATTCCTGCTATATTGTAATCGTATCTCGATGATATATCATTTCCTCTTCTCTCTCCCAAGTCTCCGTATCCTCTCATCCAGAGGCCCCGTCTGGGTTGTTCATTTGCTCCCCATGCCGGTGAGAAAGGCATTGCCCGCATCGGTTGCTACATCGGTCCTGGAGGCAAACATGGGTCCCTGAAAAGATGTCTGAGAACCTCCTGTCGTGAAGCCCCACATCCTTGTTGATAAAGCATCCATATACCTGCTTAAAGAAGAGAAGGCTGCCCCGGTAAGAGCCGTATGGGAAAGACCGCCCATCTGGTCAAAGGCGTCTCTTGCGCCTGCGGCACTCAGACTGTTGAGGTTTGTGATGACCGTAGCCATATCCCCTGTTGCTCCTGACGCAGCATCGGTTAAAGCAGAGGCGACGGCATACTGATTGGGGGTGGAAGCAATATCAGTGTAGCTGGTAGAGTTCTTCGTAAGGGCAAGATAGACATTCGTCGGATCATAGTTTAAAGAAGGAGTAAGGAAGGCAAGGTTGCTCGCCACGCTGGCGAATGTGCCGATGACGCTCCCTGCGGTAAGGATGGTATAGTTAGTCGTTGTTGCATAAGTCCCAGAATCTGCGAGGACATATACAGCGCCCCCGCTGAGAGTGGCTGTACCTGAGACAACGAGCCGGTCTGACGCACCCGCGCTATTTGCTTCTACACGGTAGACTGCACCCGCATTATGGGTATAGTTGCCCGTAATCGTCATGGTCCCTAAGCTCCCCGGGGCGATGATGCCGGCATTGGTTACGTCACCGACAATGGTACCGGTACCCGCCAGGGTGCCTGCGGTGTTGATGGTCACAGGGCTCAATATACTGCCGTTTACGGAGAGTGCGCCTGCATCGATCGTAGTTGTCCCCGTATAGGTGTTGGCACCGGAGAGGGTAAGTGCGCCGGTACCTGTCTTGGTGAGTGCCCCCGTGCCGCTCATGTTACCAGTATAGGTACCTGCCGCCGTTTGGTTGAAGGTAACCGTTGCGTTATTGGTGATAGCGCCCTGAAGGCTGGTGGAATTACCCTGAAGGGTACCCGCGCTTACTGTCGTACCGCCCGTATAGGTGTTGGCGCCGGAGAGGGTAAGTGTGCCGGTACCGGCTTTTGTGACACCACCAGTACCTGAGATTACCCCGGAGATGGTATCTGCGGCATTGTTTACGGTGATCTGCCGCATGGCCCCGCCAAGATCCATAGCTCCGGATAATGTGAGCGCGCCTGTTCCTCCCGATGTCTGGCCGAGTGTGAAATCTCCGCCTATAACGCTGCTGTTGGTCAGTGTTCTTGCTGTTGCGGATGACGAAGCGAGGGTGCCGCTGTTCAGCCCCAGCGTGCCTGTCCCCAGGGCGGCATTGTTACCGACAAGAAGTGTTCCGGAGGCAAGGGTCGTACCGCCCGTATAGGTGTTGGCACGGGAGAGGGTGAGTGTACCGGTACCTGTCTTGGTGAGGGCTCCCGTGCCGCTGATGACGCCAGCATAAGAGGTTTCGCCTGCGGCCTGTCTGAGTGTTCGCCAAGCTGTGATCTTGCGGTTGTTGCGTGCAAGCGAACTGATGGCTGTTAAATTGTCGACCCAGGCGGCTGACCATTGCCTGACCGGTTGTTCCGACCTCCGTGCATAGGAAGCCGGCACTGGTACCGCCGTGATAGAGTCGGTGCCGTGATAAGTGCGGGCGTCTCGTGCCGCTGATGTTCCGGCATAGGTGACTTGCCGCCGTTGGTTGAAGGTAACCGTTGCGTTATTGGTGATAGCGCCCTGAAGGCTGGTGGAATTACCCTGAAGATACCCGCGCTTACTGTCGTACCGCCCGTATAGGTGTTGGCACCGGAGAGGGTAAGTGCGCCGGTACCTGTCTTGGTGAGTGCCCCCGTGCCGCTCATGTTACCAGTATAGGTACCTGCCGCCGTCTGGTTGAAGGTAACCGTTGCGTTATTGGTGATAGCGCCCTGAAGGCTGGTGGAATTACCCTGAAGGCTACCCGCGCTTACTGTCGTACCGCCCGTATAGGTGTTGGCACCGGAGAGGGTGAGTGCGCCGGTACCGGCTTTTGTGACACCACCAGTACCTGAGATTACCCCGGAGATGGTATCTGCGGCATTGTTTACTGTGATCTGCCGCATGGCCCCGCCAAGATCCATAGCTCCGGATAATGTGAGCGTGCCTGTTCCTCCCGATGTCTGGCCGAGTGTGAAATCTCCGCCTATAACGCTGCTGTTGGTCAATGTTCTTGCTGTTGCGGATGACGAAGCGAGGGTGCCGCCGTTCAGCCCCAACGTGCCTGTCCCCAGGGCGGCATTGTTACCGACAAGAAGTGTTCCGGAGGCAAGGGTCGTACCGCCCGTATAGGTGTTGGCACGGGAGAGGGTGAGTGCGCCGGTACCTGTCTTGGTGAGGGCTCCCGTGCCGATACCGATTAGACCTGATATACCTATGCTACCTGTACCTCCCAGTGTAAGGTTCCGGCCTACCCCTGATACGCCGCCGCTTACAGTAAGAGTGGTAATGCCCGAGCCGTTGTTCGTTGCTGTCCATGTTTGATCGGCGCCGAGAATAACTCCCTCACTAATGGTATAGGTGCGGGGGGTGGTGTTAGGAATTGCCGCGTTGATGCCGCCGGCCCCTATGGTTAGATTTCCCGCTCCTGCGGCGACGGTAAAATTGTTGTCGCGATTGAACGTAAGTCCCATAAAACTAACATTGGTATTGATGGTAGCATTGGTGCCGCCGGTTCCAATTGTCATTGCCTGAGTGCCGTTAAATGCTGGGTTAACATTGTCATCCCAATTAGTGGCGGTATTGATGTTTGTATTACCCCCTCCGCCATCCCAGACCGTTCCCGCATAAGCAGGGGGGCAAAGTTCAAGAGCTAAACAAAGGATTGTGATGACCACAAGATTTTGTTTTATATGAGCTTTGTTGCTCATCAAGTGACCTCTCCAAACCATCATATCACAAAAAAGCTGAAATACAGTCAATTCCAGATTTTCCACTTGTCATAATATTGCCAATATTATCAGAAGATTCTTAATGAAGTCAAATAGATTTGCAAGCCAGTTATAGAATTAGGTATCTTATTTTGTGTCACCGGAATAAAACTGGGGTACCATCAAAACCAAGAATCCACCACGGTTCGATCTTTGATTATGAGGAGGTACCCCAGATGGATTATTTTATCACAGGGGGACGAAAAGGAGTCTTTTTGTCTCCACATCAGCCATAATGACCTTTATTTTTATCTTGTCTCCGATCCGGTATATTTTTCTTGTACGTCTCCCTATGAGTCTGAATTTTTCTTCTTCAAAATGATAGTAATCGTTTGAAAGATCAGCAAGGAGAACAAGTCCTTCCACAAATATTTCACTTAATTCGACGAAAAAGCCGTAAGCGTTTATATGCGAGATGATCCCATGGTAAACCTTACCCAGTTTATTTTTCATGAAAAGGATCCTTATTCGTTCTTCAAGTTCCCTTTCTGCCTCCATGGCCAATCTTTCTCTTTCGGAAAGGTGGGTTGCCATCTTTTCAAAATCTTCTTTCGGGTCTGTTGTACCGCTCAGTACATTTTTCAAAGATCTGTGGCAGACAAGATCGGGATATCGTCGGATCGGTGATGTAAAATGGAGGTAGCAATCCGAAGCCAGTCCGAAATGACCTTTATTGACCGCGCTATATCGTGCCTGTTTCATGGACCTCAAAAGGACCCTGTTGATAAAAAATTCATAGTCTGTTCCACTGGCCCTCTGCAATATGGATTGCAGAAAATGGCCACCGGATTGTCTTTTATGTTGAACAGGAAGAGTGTAGAGAAATTTTTCGATTTCTTTTAATTTTTCCTTATCCGGCTCTTCGTGGATTCTATATATGGCAGGGGCTTTATTATCTCTCAGAAAACGCGCCACTGCCTCATTGGCAGAGACCATAAATTCCTCTATGATCTGATGTGAAAAGAGCCTCTCTGAACGGATGATATCTTGAAGACCTCCTTCAATATCAAGGATTACTTCGGGTTCTGGAAGATCAAAGTCCAGGCTGCCCCTTTCTTCATGTTTTTTCTTTAGAAGCAATGCGAGTTCTGCCATATGTTCAAGGTCGCGTAACTGATCTTCCAGTTCTTTTAAGGTTTCTTTGTTGTGCCTTGTGACTACATCTTCGACCTGTCCGTAGGTAAGCCTCTTTGTACTTCTGATGATCGATTTGTAAAAAGTGTTTTTTACGAGGTTTCCGTTATTGTCATATCCCATTTCAACGGTAAGGGCTAATTTATCTTCTAACGGGTTGATGCTGCATAAACCATTAGATAATGTTTTTGGAAGCATTGGGAGCACCTTTCCGGGGAAATAAACACTTGTACCCCGCTTGAGCGCCTCCCTGTCCAGGCGAGAATTTGTGATAACATAGGAAGAAACGTCGGCAATTGATACAAAGAGAAGATAACCGTCTTTTCTTTTTTGTATGCAGACCGCGTCATCAAAGTCCTTTGCCAGTTTGCCGTCTATGGTGATATGTTTCAGCTTTCTCAAATCCACCCGTTCCGTGTCTGTTACATTCGTGGAGAGATTTTTTGCTTCTGATTCGGTTGATTTCTTAAAATTATGGGGGAGATCGTATTTGTATTCGATAAAATCGGTTATCGCCTTCACATCGACGAGGCCGTTCTCAAAAATTTTTACAACCTCGCATTCCGGACTTATCCTGGCATCGGGAAATTTTGTAATTCGTGCGGCAACGAAAGTCCCCTTTGCCGTTTTTAGTTTATTTGCATCTTTATTAACAATAAAATCATATTTATATCTGGTATCTTCAGGAATAACATAAAGTATATTGTTAATTATATTTATATAGCCAATGATATTATTAGTATTTCTTTTAATTACATCTACTATTTTTCCTTCTTTTCGCCCCCGGAATGCATGATCTGTCCTCACTGTGACCGTATCTCCATGAAAGGCGTTTTTCATGAACCGTGAAGGGACAAATATATCTTTTACGTTTTCTGCATCAGGGATGATAAATCCATTCCCGCTTTTTGTGCACGAGAGTGTGCCAGTGACAAGCTCTGGTTCATTCGCAATACTAAACATATGGCCCTTGAGTTTGACGATGGAACCTTTCCTGAGGAGCGTTTTCAAAGTATTTTTGAGGTCTTTGCGCTGGTCTCTGTCTATCGCAAAGTATTCATTGAACTGGTTTAAGGTAAGAGGGTTTTTTTGCCTCTTCATGAAGATGAGAAGGTTTTTCTCATTTAGTTCGTGATATATCTTTTTCTTTTTCATATTGAAAGATATCTTTGTTTCTTTATATCATTATTTCCAGCACTTTCCAAATTTTACAATTCACGTTGGTTGATATTTCATCGATACAATCTTATACTATAAAAATTACGGAGGATAACTGGATTTTTCAATAAAAATAGGCGGCGAAGCAGGGCAGGGCATACAGACTGTTGGGGACCTGTTGACAAAGGTCTTTTCACGGTCCGGTTTTTATGTTTTTACCCACCAGGATTATGAATCAAGAGTACGGGGAGGGCACAACTTTTATCAGATCCGACTTTCAGACAAGCCGATTTCAGCCTCTCGCGCAAAGATTGATATTATTATTGCCTTTGATGAGGCGACTATCATACTCCACGAATCCGAGCTGATTGACGGGGGTATCATTGTGTGTGAACCTGCCATTACAAAGAAGTCACTTGAAGCGCCCCATTTCCTCAAGGTTCCCTTTGCCGATCTTGCTACCAAAAGCGGCGGCAGCGCGGTAACGGCCAACACAGTGGCAACCGGCGTCATCATGGGGATGCTCGGGCACCCTATAGAACCTCTTCTGGATGTGCTGCCGGAAACCTTAAAAAGCAAAGATGAAAAGAATATTTCCATCAACAGGGAAGCCGCGAAAAGCGGCTATGAATATGCCGGAGTCAACTGTACACGATGCGCTTTTACGCTGAGCTCCCCATCGGAACCGCTGATGGTTATTGACGGTAACGAAGCCATCGGGCTTGGCGCGGCAGCGTCAGGTTGCAAGTTTTATTCTGCGTACCCCATGACCCCTTCAACAGGCATTATGGTTTCTCTGGCCAAAAAGGCCCGTGATTTCGGTATCATTGTGGAGCAGGCAGAAGATGAGATTGCCGCCATCAATATGGCCCTCGGTGCTTCTTTTGCCGGTGTCAGGGCCATGACAGGCTCGTCAGGAGGCGGTTTTGCCCTCATGGTGGAAGGCCTGTCACTTGCTGCCATGACTGAGACGCCTGTTGTCATTGCTCTCGCGCAAAGACCGGGGCCTGCGACTGGTTTTCCTACACGGACGGAACAGGGCGAACTTCTCTTTGCCCTTCACGCTGGTCACGGTGAATTCGCCCGGATCATCTTTGCCCCCGGAAGTCCTGAAGAGGCATTTTATCTCACAAACAAGGCTTTTGATCTTTCCCAGAGGTTCCAGGTACCGGTATTTATTCTCACCGATCAGTATCTCGCGGACACTCAATGGACATATAAAAACTTCGATACGGAAGCTCTTGTCTATACAGATTACCGCCAGCGAGAAGAGGTGTTACAGGGCCAGGATGAGTACAAAAGACACACCTTTACTGATAATGGTATTTCCCCTTTCGCGATACCGGGAGTATCTAAACACCTTGTCGTAACCGACAGCGATGAGCATAACGAAGAAGGACACCTTATCGAAGACGGGCCTACACGGGTGAAGATGGTTGAAAAAAGGTATTTTTTAAAAAAATCTGCCATTACAGCCTCTATCGATCCGCCTCTTTTATATGGCAGCAAGGATGCTGAAACAATTATCGTGGGCTGGGGCTCCATGTATGGAGTAATGAAGGAAGCCATAGATGCGCTGTCCGGAAAGAGGTCAATTGCCATGCTCCATTTCAGCGAAATCTACCCTTTTCCCGACAGGGAAAAATTTGATTACATCGATGTTTTGATGAAAGCAAAAAAAACAATCTCTATCGAACAGAATGCCACATCTCAATTCGCGCGGCTCATGAAAACGGAAACCGGCTATAACTTTACGGACCACATAAACAGATATGACGGCAGGCCCTTTATGATTGAAGAACTGACAGGAGAAATAGATGGTCTCATTGGATGATTACAAGGGTGCCACACCTGCCTGGTGTCCGGGATGCGGCAATTTCAGCATTCTGAAAGCGTTCAAAGAGGCTATGGTCGAACTTGAAATCGAGCCGCATAGGCTTGCTGTTGTCTCCGGAATAGGGCAGGCCGGTAAATTTCCCCATTACATACAGTGCAACACCTTTAACGGGCTCCACGGGAGGAGTATCCCTGTGGCGACGGGCCTGAAGCTCGCCAACCATGCACTCCATGTCATCGCTGTCGGCGGAGACGGGGACATGTACGGCGAGGGTGGAAATCATCTGACTCACGCCATGCGGAGGAATATCGGTGTCAGTGTCTTTGTCCATAATAACCAGATATATGGTTTGACGAAAGGGCAGGCATCTCCGACAAGTATGGAAGGTATTGTTACGAACAATCAGCCTTTTGGTGTTCTTTCCGAGCAACTAAACCCCATCGCTATGGCCGTTGCTCTTGATTGCAGTTTTGTTGGCAGAGGTTACGCGGCGGACCAGGCGCACTTGAAGGAATTAATAAAAGCGGCTGTAAGTCACAAGGGTTTTTCCCTTGTCGACATTCTTCAGCCCTGTGTTTCCTTCAACAAAATAAATACATACGAGTGGTATGGCAAAAGGGTCTATCACATGGCCGAGGATTATAATCCGGAAGACCGGGTTGCTGCCTTTCAAAAAGCCCTGGAATGGGGTGACGCCATACCTGTTGGTGTCATTTATAAAAATAACAGACCTGCTTATGAAGAAAGAGTGCCGATTATCCAAGAGCAAGCCCTGATTAAACAGTCTGTTACAATCGGTAATTTGAAAAAAACCACCGTTGAAATGTTGAATAGTTATTATTGATTTTCCGCAGGGATCATTTTATATTTACAGACCTGTTTCGGCAGTGATCAATTATACTATACACACGAGAATACCGGTAATTTGATTAAGGAGGGAAAAAATGAATATGAGAGCTGTCCAGAAGATGTGTTACGGTGTGTATATCATTAGTTCGAAAAAAGATGACAAAATCAACGGGCAGATTGCCAATACAGCTTTTCAGATCACATCCGAACCGGCAACCGTTGCCATAAGCATCAACAAACAGAATCTGACGCACGAATACATCGAGGCAAGCAAGGTTTTTACTATTTCCATATTGTCGAAAGATGCGCCCATGACGCTTATTGGTAATTTTGGTTTTAAATCAGGCAGGGATATTAATAAGTTTGAATACCACAAAACACAGGATAGGTGTGACTGGCTCGCCCATTGTGCTTGAGCAGACTGTCGCTTTTGTGGAATGCGAAGTTTTAAGCAGTACCGATGTAGGATCACACACAATTTTTATCGGCAAGATCATTGATTGCGACAATCTAAGTGATGCCGAGCCCATGAGCTATGCTTATTATCATCAGATAAAAGGCGGAAAATCACCGAAAACAGCGCCGACATACATTAAAGAAGAACCCGAGGTTAGGGAAACCGCATCCTCAGAGAAATACAAATGTAAAATATGCGGGTACATCTATGACCCGGCAAAAGGGGACCCTGATGGGGGGATGAAACCAGGCACATCATTCGAGGAATTACCCGATACCTGGACCTGTCCCATTTGCAATGCCCCGAAATCGGAATTTGAAAAAGACGAATAAATCGAGAGAGGACAGCTATGGATACCGTTGTGAGAGAAACAAACTTTGTTGAGATTGGTATACCAAAAAGAGGAAAGGTACGGGACATTTATGATCTTGGCGACAGCCTCCTTATCGTCGCAAGCGACCGGATATCAGCCTTTGATGTGGTTTTACCCGGGGGCATAGAGGACAAAGGGAAGGTCTTGAACAAACTGTCTATATTCTGGTTCAGACAAATGGAACCTCTTATCGGGAACCATATCCTCGAAGTCGATGCGGACAAATATCCCGAACCGCTCAGGAAATATCGCGATGTGCTCAGCGGAAGAAGCATGATCGTGAAAAAAGCGAAACCGATGTCTGCTGAATGTGTTGTGCGGGGGTATCTGGCGGGATCAGGCTGGAAAGAGTATCAGGAGAGAGGTTCTTCCTGCGGCATTGCTCTGCCTGAGGGGCTTAAGGAATCATCAAAACTTGAGAAACCGATTTTTACACCGACAACAAAGGCCGATGAAGGCCATGACATGAATATGACCTTTGAAGAATTAACGAGCAGTCTTGGAAAAGATCGTGCCGCGCAATTGAGGGACATGAGCATCCGTATCTATGAAAATGCATGTAATATAGCAGAGAAGAAAGGTATTATCATCGCCGACACTAAATTTGAATTTGGCATGCTCAACGATGAAATGATCCTCATTGATGAAGTGCTGACGCCTGATTCCTCAAGGTTCTGGTCCATGAAGGCTTATAAACCCGGCTTTTCCCAGGACAGCTATGACAAACAAATTGTGAGAGATTACCTCAATACCCTTGACTGGGATAAAACCTATCCGGGGCCACAGTTACCGGAAGATGTGGCCCAAAAGGCGAGGGCCCGTTATATTGAGATCCTTACCATTCTTACAGGTGAAGGTTTGTAGAATCTTACTCATGGCCCGTTATTTAAGGTTTCACACTCATTACGTATGCCACCACCAAGCCCATTTTATATTTATAGTCTTCTGTCTCATTTAAAAAATTCCTGAGCGCTATTTGTTTAGCATAAAGTAATTTCTTCTGTCAAGAAAGTATTTAATTTAAGCTATTATGAGTGTGCAGACAGCTTTTCAGCCAATCTGTATGCTTCCAGAAAACTGGAAGGATCAGCGACACCTTTGCCGGCAATATCATAGCCTGTCCCGTGACCTGGGGATGTTCTCACGAATGGCAGCCCGAGAGTAATGTTTACCGTTTTATTAAAATCAATTGTCTTCACTGGTATAAGACCTTGATCATGATACATGGCGATATAGGAATCGCAATCGATATTGTGAAAGAGCGTGTCAGCGGGATATGGTCCATCTATATGGATGTTCAGCGATTTTGCCCTCTCAATTGCTTCTTCTATAAATCTTTCTTCATCTCCCATAATGCCTTTTTCTCCCCCGTGCGGGTTAAGACCACAGACCTTAATGGCCGGTGTGGGGATGTCGAAGAGATATCGTAAAGACTTTTCGGTAATTGATATGCATTTAAAAACAGTATCGCTCGAAATAGACACCGGCACATCTTTCAGGGGGATGTGTATCGTAACCAGGGATACTCGCATAACGGGATTTGCCATCATCATAATATAATCTGTAACACCGCAGTAGTGGGCGAGGAGCTCTGTGTGTCCGATGAATTCAACACCTGCTTTATGTATTGACGCTTTATTGATAGGGCATGTTACAATGGCGGAAACTTCGCCAGGAAAAACGAGCTTCAGCGCTTCAACGATATAACGGTATGAAGCGTTTCCATATTGACCGCTTATGACTCCAAAGTTTATTTTATCTAAGAGGCCAAGGTCTATAAATTCTACCTCTCCGGCACTGCCTTCTTTGAATTTCTTAAAAATAAATGGTCTGTCTTGAAAAAAGGTTTTATTGAAGGTAGTCAATAATTGAAAAATCGCCAATAATGACAGGGATGCTTTTCTTGCAGATATGCGATAGAGATTTAAGGATAATTTCCCCGCCTATTCCTGCGGGGTCTCCCATCGTTACCGCTATTCTTTTCAGATTTTAACCTCTATATAGGAAGACTGGCGTAGTTTATTCATATATTCATTGTATCGTTTTTCAGATTCCTGAAGAACAATCTGTTCATGAATTTTATCTTTCAAGACTTCAAATGGAACAAGGTCGGTTTTATTGACTTTTATAAGTTTTAAAATATGGAAACCGTATGGAGTCTGAACAACATTGGTATAAGTGTTCGGTACAAGGAGTTTTACCGATTCTTTCAGGGCAGGCAAAAGTTCTTCTACTTTTACAAATCCAATATCTCCTCCTTGTTTGCCGGAAGGATCATCGGAAAATTCTGCTGCGACATCCTCGAAAGCCTTACCCTGGTCAAGAAGTTTATACGCATTTATTGCGCGCTGATTGCCATCATTTTTCTGGCCGGAAATAAATATTTGTTTCAGATGATATTCTATATCTCTGTATTCATCTTTGTGTTTATCATAATAGTCTCTCAGCATGGCATCGGTAACCTTTACTTCCGGAGATACCATCCGTGTCAGGACCCTGCTTCTCAAAATGTTCATCCTGATACCTTCCGCAAAAGTATCGTAGGTGATGTTATCTTTTTTGAGTTGTTCTTTTAATTCTATTTCGGTAATGAGGTTTTGTTTTTTAATATTATCGATAACCGATTCCACTTCTTTATCAGATACGTCAATTTTTAGTTTCTTTGCTTGTTGTTTAATTAAAAGACCGCTGATGAAGAAATCAAGTTTTTCCTTCAACTGCAGGTTTCTGAGATATTCATCGATAGAGGTAAATTGGCTTCTTTTCTCCACATAGACGTAGTTTTCAACTTCTTTGAGCGTAATAATGTCATCGTTTACGATAGCTATTATTCTATCCACTACTTCGCCATGCGATGGCATCGCGAAGATAAGGAAAAATATGATAAGAAAAAGCTTAACGATAATTTTCATTTTTTCTGTGTTGCAGGTGCATCCGTTTTTTTCTGCTCTTTGGACACATCACTTGGAGCTTCTTTGACGGTTTTATCCTGTCCCTCAGGTTTTTCCGGAGTCACAGGTTTTTCTTCTTTGAGCAGGTTTTCGTTAATCGTAATTTTCGCGCTCTTTTTCAGATCTTCAATGTATTTTTCGATAAGTTCCTTCTGTTTTTCCTGGGCCAGTTGCTGTTTAATAAAATCTTTTACTTCATCGAAAGCAACAAACGTTGGAGGTTTTGTGCCTTCAAGCCGTATAATGTGATAACCATACTGGCTTTTAACGATGCCGCTTACCTGCCCGACCTTGGCAAGTTTGAAGGCAACGTCTTCATACTCAGGGAGAAGGGAACCTTTTGGATAAAAGCCTAATTCTCCTCCTGTTGTTTTAGCATTTGGGTCAATTGAGTATTTTTTTGCAAGTTCAACAAAATCTTCACCGTTCTGCAACTTTTCCTTGACCTGTTTTGCTTCTTCCTCTGTTTTTAAGAGGATGTGCCGTGTGTTAATTTCTTTATCCTTTTTAAATTTATCTTTATTGGCATCGTAGTATTTTTTGAGTTCCTCGTCGTTCAATTGCGAATTCGAAGCGATTTTTTTCTTGAGAATAGATTCAATCAGAAGCTGCTCCTTTATATCAAGCAACCTTGTCTGGAACTCTTTTTCACTTTCCATTTTCTCCTTACTTGCTTCTATAAGGAGAAGTTTTTTCATAATAAGTCTATCTAAAAAACTCTTCTTCCCGCTTTCCGTCGCGACCGCCATTTTCATATTCATAGGTATCTTATCGAGTTCTTTGCTAAATTCTTCCATGGTTATCTTTTCTTTATCTATTGTTACCAGGACTTTGCCATTCTCTTTTTTAGTGCAGGAGAAAAAACAAAGAACAACAAACATACCGATGAATATTTTTTTCATTCGATCACCCCGTTTTAATTTGTCAGCGGCTAGTTATTAATAATTGTGATGATTCGAAAAACGTGTTTACGATCATGTGTTATCTGGATGTCAATGTGTATAACTAAGCGCTGTTACTCTTATATCACAGTGTAATGATGTCCATCAACTGATTTCTTATGAAATAAAGCAGTTCTTCTGCTTTTTTGTCGTACGAAGGATAATCCTCCCATCAGGCAGGAGTTTCAGCTTACTGTGCGGATCGGTTGTATTTAAGCAGTATTTTCTGCATATCCAGAGGGGTATGCTCTGTTACGTGAATAGAGATCTGTTTTCCGGCGTATTCAATTTTCCTGATTTTTAATGCCGTCAGGAGACACTTCAATGAAATGATATCAAAAAGATGCAAGAGAGGCTTCGGAATCGCCCCATACCGGTCGAGAAATTCTTCTTGCATGTTTTCCAGTTCTTTTTCGTCCCTTAGCTTTGCCAATCTCTTATACATGAGCAGTTTCTGGTTTGTGTCAGCGACATAATGGTCCGGTATAAAAGCGTCAACAGGAATATTAATCTCGGTGATAATATCTTCTGACTGTAATGCCGGCCCTTGTCTTAAATTTTGCAGAGTATCTTCAAGCATGGTACAGTAAAGCTCAAAGCCGATTAAATTGACATTACCTGATTGTTCCTTTCCGAGAAGATTGCCCGCGCCTCGTATTTCCAGATCATAATTTGCGATGTGAAAACCTGACCCCAAGGCAGTCATTTCCTCAATGATTTTAAGACGAAGCACGGCATCTTTGGTAAGATTTTCGTTTTTTGGTACTATAAGATACGCGTAGGCCTGCTTTTCACCTCTGCCGACCCTGCCTCTCAGCTGATACAGATCGGAAAGCCCCATTTTATGAGCGTTATTAATCAGTATGGTGTTGACATTGGAAATATCCAAACCGGATTCGATGATATTTGTGGAGAGCAAAAGATCGTATTTTTTGTTGATAAAGTCGATCATAATTTTTTCCAGCTTTTTTCCTTCCATCTGGCCGTGAGCAACGACAATATTGACACCTGGGAAGAAGGTTCGTCAGACTTTCAAAAACGACGCCGATATTGTGGACATAATTGTGGACAAAAAATACCTGGCCGCCCCTGCGCAGTTCGTCCATGACAGCTTTTTTAATTATCCTATCATTGAATTGGACAACGAAGGTTTTTACGGCAAACCGGTCAAGAGGAGGGGTATCGATGACACTCAGATCTTTAATGCCCATAGTCGCCATATAGAGAGTTCTCGGAATCGGTGTCGCGCTGAGCGTGAGTACATCAATGTTTTTCTTGAAAAGTTTCAATTTTTCTTTATGTTTCACGCCAAATCTTTGTTCCTCATCGACAATGAGAAGACCAAGGTCTTTGAAGGCGATATCTTTTTGTAATAACCTGTGTGTACCGATAATGATATCAATAGAGCCTTTTCTGACGAGTTCCGTAATAGCCCGCTGCTCGTCTTTTGTTTTGAAACGACTGAGCACTTCAACGGTGACCGGATAGTCGCTTAATCTGTTCCGGAACGTGGTAAAGTGCTGTTGAGCGAGGATGGTGGTGGGTGCAAGAAGCGCGACCTGCTTGTTGTCCAATACCGCTTTAAAGGATGCCCTCAGCGCCACTTCTGTCTTGCCGAAACCGACATCGCCACAGACGAGCCTGTCCATTGGTTTCGTGTTTTTCATATCATCGAGAACATTTTCTATTGCCTTGAGCTGGCCCTCGGTTTCTTCAAATTCAAAACGTGATTCCATCTCCCTGAAAAGTTCGTCTTCCGGGGAGTAATTGTGTCCTTCAATCAATTGACGCTGGGCATGAATTTCGATAAGCTCCCGGGCGATATCTTCGATCTGTTTTTTGACCTTCTTTTTCGTATTTGTCCATAGTGGAGAACCCAGTCTGTCTATTTTTGGTTTTATTTTTTCACTGCCGATGAACTTCTGGACAAGATGAAGATCATTTACAGGCACATAGAGCTTATCCCCGTCCTGATATTCAATAAGAATAAAATCTTTTGTATATCCGTTGATTTGAAGAGGTAAAATACCTTTATATATACCGATTCCATGTTCAATATGGACTATCCATTCGCCGATGTCGAGGTCCTTGAATGAACTTAGGAATTCATCGAGACCATTCCATGTTTTTTTAACAGCCCTTTTTTTCTGACCAACGATGTCTTCTTCGGTGAGGACAATAATACTGTCGGTCCGAAAACCTCTCCGCACGGGACCTATAACAATACCCCATTCTTTCTCTTTTTTAAGAAAGGATATTTCAGATAAGAGAGGGAGCGAAATGCCATAATTACTGAATATTTCCTGTAGCCTTTTTCCCTGATGTTCACTGTTGGTAAAGACATAAATATATTTGTATTCTGACCATTGATGCTCAAATTTATCGGAAAGTATTTTGAATATTTCCGTTTTGTTCTCTTCAAAAAGATGTCTCAAATCTTCATTCGACGCAGCCTGTATTGACCTGCCTTCTTCTCCCCTTATGCCGGAAATATCGATATTGAGAGCATTGCAAAAAAGATCTTCCCATTTTTTTATAAGGGAATTGTTGCCGATATTGGAGAGATTATCCGTGACAGGAGGCGATGCCTTTGTGGACAAGGACAATATTATCATTTAGATAGTCTGCGATTGTTGTGCCGGCGTCAGCCTGAGATTGGTTTACATATGTTAGTGTGCACTGCTTCAGTTCTGTTAATGATCTTTGCGTGTCAGGGTTAAAAAGACGAATCGAAAGGATCTGGTCTCCAAGAAACTCAATCCGCAGGGGTTTTTCATATGACGGAGGAAACACATCGATTATACTCCCGCGCTTGGCATATTCGCCGACATCACGTATCAGCGAGGTTTTTTCATAACCGTTGTTTTCAAGATATTCGACTATGTCTTCCTGAAAAATGGTATTTCCCGGTTCGATTGTTTTTACCCCGGAAAACAATATCTGCGGAGATGAGAGGCTGTGACTGATCGCGCTATAGGGAAAAAGACCGATAAATTCTTCATCTGAAACAAGATGATAGAGAAAACCCGTTCTCTTTCCCTCATCTTCTTTTTCGAATACTTTATCCGTATACATGGGAAAAAGTTGTACATGTTTTTTTGTATAATATTCGATTTCTTCCTGACTGAGGAATGCCTCATCATCAGTATCATAAAAAATGAATATCTTTCTTTTGATCTGTGAAATAAAGAATGAAACAAAAGAACCTATCTTGCCGGTAACATAGATGGTCCCTTTTTGTTCAAGGTCATACATTAATGTTTACTCACCTGTTATGGAATGATTGCCATAAGACTTGTAAATCAAGGATTTGGAAATGTAGAGGTGTTCTTCCTGTATTCATTCATGACGAGGCCCGGGAATCCCCTTGCTGATTGCATGTTGTCTTGAGATAGTTCTTTCACTTTTGTCGGACCCATGTTGTATGCTCTGAGGGCTGTATTAATGTTTTCGAAATCTTTGATAAGCTGGGAGAAAAAGTGTACTCCTATTTTTATATTTGAATCAGGTTTATCAAGTGTTCTATGGCCGTCCCATCTTATTCCCGCATCCTGAGCGATGTATTTTGCGACTGATGGTTTAACCTGAAGAAGACCTCTTGCGCCCATGGACGACACGGCATCATGCTTGAAATTGCTTTCAATTTTCATAAGTGCCAGAACAAGGCGATAATCAAGCCCGTAGCTTTCTGATTCTTCATATACAACACGCGAAATTATCCTGGCAGTGTCGTCTTCGATGTTAATGTTTTCATTTTTCAGGTGCCGGGTGATCTGTTTTGTAATATGTTCTTTCTTGAAGATATTTGTGTGTATGACTCCAAGGGGGATCAAACAGCACAGAAGCACCAATATCGCAAAAGAAAAGAACCGTATTCGCTGTAACCATAACATGGCTATTAAATACAATAGATCGCAATAGAAGTCAACCTACTGCCCGATTATGGTAACGGTGTACTCCTGTTCTCCCTCAACGGAAAATCGCAGATCCTTCCTGTTTACAAGCAATCTTGTGATGTTTTCAAGGGAGGTTTTTGAATCAAAGAGGATAGTGATAGATTTGAATCCGGGATTCTCAATTGCTTTTTTTGTTTCAAAAACCGGTTGCGGGCAGGAGAGTCCTCTTAAATCAAGGATTGCGTTTTTTGTCTCCATACAGGCTCCTTTATGTTACTTGGAAGGATTTTTTCATAAACAGACCAGTTGCAAGGCAGAAGACTAAGCCGGCGAAAACGGCATAAGGAGTCCAGACAGCTATACCGTAGATCCTATACTTATTTCTGGTCTTGATCACTATCTTGATTGTAATGATGCTGCTATTACGATAATGCATGCTGCCGGTAAAGAAAAATTATTACATTGCAGTCATCTTGATATTTCACCTGAAAGGCAACCCGATGGAGAATTGTCTGCAGAGAAAGGGAAGTCATTTCTTTCAAAATCATTGAAGGAAGGGAGCAGTCATTTTGAATGGCTCCATCGAAATTTTGACGGTGAAGATTTTCTTGTTGACGTATTTCATAATTTTTGTTATGGTAGTGCAAAAGATGGTTGAAAAAATGAACTTAATACAGATAGATGAAAACATAATAAGGTCTTCCAAAAGCGAAGCCCCTTACACGCTTGCGCAGCAAATAACCGCCATTTATCCAACTATGTCAGCTTCGATGAGCAAAGAAGAAACAAAAGTCATCCCCCCCGACTGTTTCTTTTAACAACAAGGGGCTTCGCTGTCTTAAAATAGTATTTCCCCATAATGCAGTTCTTGTTTTTGCCGTTTCTATGCCATTGATCTATCTGTGATATCAACGGGGGTTTAATGACACAACGGAAATGGATTTGCATAAACCGGATGATCAAGTTAAAATAATACGTTTACATTATCGGTAGGTTATGGCGAAGATAAGGTTTTACTTTAAGTTTATTTAACTTTACACGATAAATATAATTAGCTTAGAATGAACAGAATTTCAGCAAAGATGGAGGTCATACATGAAGGTGCTCGTTGTTGATGATTTCGCAACTATGAGAAAAATCATTAAGAATGTCTTAAAGCAAATAAGTATCGAAAATGTGCTGGAAGCGGAAAATGGTAAACATGCTTTGACCGTATTAAAGAATGATACTGTTGACCTCATCATCAGTGACTGGATTATGCCGGAAATGACCGGAATAGAATTTTTGAAAGCCTGCAAAGCGGATGAAACTATCAAGAAAATACCTTTTATTATGGTAACTGCTGAAGCTCAAAAAGACAATATAATGGAAGCAATCAAGTCGGGTGTTGATAATTATATTGTAAAACCTTTTACTCCCGATAAACTCCGGGAAGCAATCGATAAGGCAAAAGCAAAAGTTGGGAAGTAACATGGAATAGGCGAAGGAATACATGGACGTTAAATATATCAACCCATTCATAATGGCAACACAATCTGTTTTTAAAACCATGCTCGCCATCGACGTAAACCTGAACAAACCGGTACTGAAGACTGAGCGAAAGACATCAGGGGATGTAACAGGTATTATGGGACTTGTCGGTGATCGAAAGGGGACAATAACGATCAGTTTTAGTGAAAAGGGAGCAATGTTTGTTTACCAGACTTTAATCGGTGATGAGTGCTCCAGTGTTACCCCTGATGTTGTAGACGCTATCGGTGAGCTCACCAATATCATTTCGGGCCAGGCCAGGAAAGAGTTTGAGAAGGCAGGCATTAATCTTAAAGCATCGATTCCCATGGTAGTAGTTGGTCAGGCAGTAGAGATGAATTTTATAACAACTATCCCCATTATGCAGCTGCCTTTTGATTTCGTGCTAAAAAATGGCGATAAAGAAGTTATGTTTCTGGATTTTTCTTTTGAATAACATTATCTGATCATAAAAATATTTTTTTGTATTGAGAGGGGAGGGCTTCGGAATTTTACCCGGAGACTCAGATGCAAAGCCTTTCTATGGATCTTAAAAAGCCTTCTTCCGGACATTTTTTAAACGAAACGATAATTCATTCTTTCACAACAAAGACAGCATGGCAAAATATATCGATTAATCACTCTGTTTTCAATACGCTCCCATTGAATTATTATGTAACTGATCGGGAATATAGTCATGAATTGCAGTCTTTTCTGCAAAAGCAAAATATGATAACATTGCATACTATTTGAGTATGGGCACAGCAGACAAAAAAATCAACTGTTTTACATGCAAACATTTCTATCTTACCTGGGATAAACAGTATTCAAGAGGATGCAAAGCAATGGGTTTTAAGTCCAGGGAAATTCCCTCTCAAGTAGTATTTCAGGCCTCAGGTTTTGATTGCGCGAAATATGAAAAAAGAAAGTGATCTTCATTCTGCAGACCTTCGTAAAAACATTTTCATGACCACGATCCCCCATTAAAGACTTTTTTTGCAGTAATCAGAAAAGATATTATAAGGCTCACGATACCGCCTGAGATGAGGAATGTTTTCTGAAATGACCACGCATTCGATATTGAAGAAATATCAAGTTTGGCGAGGATGGCATTTATCGGGTCAGTAAGAAGCGGGAAAAGAAAAATGCCTGCAAAAAAGACAATTGAAAAAAATATGGAAGAATTCTTCAGAAATATGAGCAACATGATGATAGATTGCTGATATATTTCAAGTTTTTTTATGGCAACTTCCAGGGTGTCCAGCTCTCGAGAGATTTTGCCGCACTGATCATGACATACCTCAAATTGATCTGCCGAGAAATATTCATTAATATTACCGATATCTATTATTCTCGATTTTAACAGTTTTAGTTTCTTGAGACAGGCAGAGGAAAATTGAGGGTAACGATAATGACGGACAAAAGCAAGGCCATGTTCCAACCTTTTGTTTATTCTGAATATGATTTCCGATAAGTTTTTTTTCTGTTCCCTTAAAGCATTATTACAGATTGAACTGACAGCCGGTTCCAAGCCGGGCAATGTCTAAATAACCGAAATAGCTGTCGGAATTCATCAAATCCTCTATTCTCGCCATAGAGATTTGAATATCTTCGTTATTTTTTTTCGTGAGCGTATCACGTATGCCATTTACTTTCAATTTTGCTTCTTCATAGCAATGCAGCGCGTCAGCTTTCGCTTCATTGAATATTTTCAGAAGAGCTTCATTAACATTCTTGCTGTATGGCTTCATATCCGGGTCAATAAGGGCGATAACGAAATACTTCCTGTTCTCGTTTATGAGTTTTAATAATCTTTGCATTGCTGGTTTATCTTGCTTCAACTTGAGCATAATGTCTTCATAAACGGCTTCCATACAGGCAGAATCCATCGAGAGAATCTTGTTTATCTTTTCCTGGGCCTTCTGAATATTACCGAGAAGAGAGTGAATTCGTGACTGTAAAAAATAAAGAAACATTTTTTGAGGATATTTTCTGGGAAAGAGAAGGGCGTTATCAAAGTCTTTCAGGGCGCCAGTGAAGTTATTTCTTTCAATATCAAGAAAACCCATTATGCAATAAGGTTTATAATCTTTCGCGTCGTTATCAATGGCGGTTTTGATAAATGTTTCTGCCCTGCCGAGGTTGGAAACGCGGAAGGAATCAAGGGCGAGCCATGCGAACCCTCCTTCGCTTATACTTATGTTTTTTTTTGCTTTTTCCCAGAGATCAAAATTGCTTTCCCAAATTGTTCTGAAAAACCTTAGCTGGTATATGTTCTTCAGTTCGTAAAAGCAATTTGCTATGAATTCATTTTCATTATACGTGTTATTCGGGAGAACGGCAGCACTATTCCGGGATTTATCCGGCGTTCCCTGGCAAAGCAAAAGGAGCCTGTTTATTGTATCAATGGAAAGATAGCCGGCTTCATTCAGTACGTGGGTATTTTCGGCCAATTTCTTTGAAGGGCAATCTTTCGCGTAATGGTTTTTATTACCGCAATAAAAGCATGGTTCCAGAATACCCTGAACGGAATTGTTTGTATTGTTCAAGGATTGTTCCGGCGATAGTTGTCTCGACTTTCCTTTTACATATTTATAGAAAGCTTTCCCATGATGTTCACTCGGTGGCGGCGCTCCCGACATATCCTGCAATTTTTTGATGTCGTCATGAACGCTTTTTGACAAAAAAATGTCACCAGGGTTGAACCCTTCAAGGTCCATTTTGGATTTTTTTATCGGTAACAGATTTTCTTTCGGATGAGTGTCTTTAGCGATCACTATGTGCAGAGGCGGTTTTTCAGTACTACCTGTTTTTTTTAATTCCTCCGATAGGTGTTCCAACAGACGCTCTGCTATGTCCAGAGCAGTCGAACTGTCTTTATAGGATAAGATGAGGGTCCCATCGGATAATGTATATTCCGACTCATGTTTATTGGTGAGAAACATGTCTTTTCTGCGGATAAAATTGTTCCATATATCTCGAAAATGATTTTGAATAGCATCAGGATCGTTACTTTTCTTTAAACGGAGGTGCAAAATAACTACCCTGTCAGGTTCGGATACCAATGAATTTTCCCAGATGACTTTGTATATGGTCAAACCGGTCGGGACATTCTTCATATTCCAGAAATTAACCAGTTCAAACTTGGCCGAAGATATGTCTTTTGTTAATTCATATACTTCGTGAGATATGAACACCTGATCACCGTTTGCGAGATTTGTCAGTTTTGCGGCAACATTGACGACGTCGCCATAAATGTCTTTTTCTTCGACAATAACCTTCCCGAAGTGTATCCCAACCCGTATGTGGATTTCATTGTTAGACTCGTTGTTTTTGTTATATGAGTTGAATTGATGCTGCATTTTAATGGACGCTTTCAGTGCATTCAAGGCATCGGGAAAATAGACCATGACAGAATCGCCCACTTCCTTAATGAGAGATCCACCATAATCTTCGACGATAGCGATAGCGATCCTGTGGTGTTTTCTGAGCATTTCACGGCCCTTTATATCACCATGGGTCTTAAAGTACTTTGTGGAACCGACAACATCGGTAAACAGTACGGCGATGTTGTGCATAGGAGCGTCAGGATGTGTCTCTACAAAGGATGCGACAAAGTTTTTCAAGGGTTTATCTTTTGAGGAGCTTTGTAAACTCATAATTATAAGTTTATTATCGCTCAAAAATGCTTTTACTTTAATGCACTTCCGGAAATTGGCATAAAGATTTCGGATTTCTCAAAGCCACATTAAATGGCGGTTAGGGTAACTAATTTAAATAATTGATATAATTATAATAAATCCAGAGAATCTGGTTTCAGGAAACGGTCTTTCTTTTTTTCCGACTGGAGGTGCTTTAACCTGAGGACCTTTTCTTTTGCTTTTTTCGAACGCTTTCGTTTTTGTCTCTTTATTTTTTCTATGCGTTGTTGTTCGTCACTTTCTTTGCCGAGCACCATGTTTTGTATTTTATTCATAAGAATACGGCGCGCAAGGAAGCGGTTTAACGCCTGGGAACGTTCCTTTTGGCATTTTACCTCAATACCAGTCGGGATATGCTTCAAATACACGCACGTCGAAGTCTTGTTGACCTTTTGGCCACCATGCCCCTGGGAGCGAACAAAGCGTTCGATAATGTCCGTTTCCTTTATTCCCAGGGCTTCCATTTTATCGTTTAACATCTTTTCTTTTTCATGAGTTACATTAAATATCAGACTCTTCATAATCAATCCTTTTACTGTTCAACTTCACTATCCATTAGCATACTCTATCCAAATGATTTTCTAAAGCACTAATAAAGATTACCAGCCATGGAGGGTCGTCAAACATTCATGAATGTTGTTTCTAAAATTGTCTTGAAAGGATGGACAATACATTATAATATGACAATGTGAAAAATATTGTCCTTTTCGGAGTGATTCTTGTGTTTTTGTTTTCCTGCAACAACGGGAGCAGGGTTGATATTCCTGATAAGCAAAGGACAGGGAGCGATATCAACGGGGAAGCTCAAAATAAAAATGAACTTGATGAAATCAGAAAAAGCATTAAAGGTGAAACAAAGATAAAAGTAAAGAAGGACGCGAAAGGCTATAGCTGGGAGATAACAGGTAAAGACGCTCATGAGATCCTTAAGGCAAATGATATTTTGAGAAAAAAGCTTGGCGACTAAATCCACGAAAGGATGTGAGTAACAGGCGTATTTATTTAAACAATTATCTTTTTTCGATAACATAGTCCCGTTTTGTCATTTCATTTACAAGCCTGCTACTCATTTCAAGACTTCTCTTTTTTTATCAACGGATGGAGTTACCTAAAAAGTTCGTTAATACGCGCTGACCACTTTAAAAATATTTAATTATGCGTTAGTATTATCTACGTAGGAAACAGATAATATGGGAGGTGGGTGCATATGAAGTTTGAGTATAAAGTGAAAATATTTTCCATGAAAGATTTAGGTGAGAAGGGTATTGTAGTTGATTCTGAAAATAATATTGTTTACGCATGCAGAACTGACGGCGCCTGCGAGATACATGATGTTAAAATGGAGCAACTCGATAATCTCTCATCGGTGTTGAATGTGATGGGCGAAGAGGGATGGGAGCTTATCCAGCTTGTTTTTCATCAATCAGGGATTGTCAGTTTCTGGAAGAGGTCTATAAAGAGAAGGAAATGACAATATTCATAGATGGTTGCGCTATAGGAAGCAGCATCAGGCGCGTAACAATTTTCTTACTGTTTATAACAGGTGGATATGTGCTAATATTACATAAATAAGCTTTTGTTTTTATAAAAGCTGAAAAATATGGAGGTAGATTTATGAAAGAAAAAGTGCAGGAAGTATTAGATAAAATTCGACCATTATTACAGAAAGATGGTGGAGATATACAGCTTATCGATGTAGTGGATGGTGTTGTAAAGGTTAAGCTGCAAGGAGCCTGTGGCAGTTGCCCTATGAGTGCTATGACCTTAAAAATGGGAGTCGAAAGGCAACTAAAACAGGAATTACCGGAAATTAAAGAAGTTGTCGCAATATAAATCGTCAAAGATATTTCTTATGAATTCCGTAAAAGCCGCGTGCAAAGGACCACAACAGAGAGCCGCGGAAAAAATAGCTTAATGTCTCTCTGCAGAGGAGGAGGCTGCCAGGTTTATTGATTATGAATGTAGAGAGATCGTTAATTATCATAGATGATGAAGCATCGCTCCTTGCTCTTTTGCGGGAATATCTGGAGGAGTTCGGTTTAAAGGTTTTTACCTACGAATCAATCCCTGATTTAGAGAGTGAGTTGAAAGAGAAAGGACCCCATGCGATTCTCCTTGATATACTCATGCCCCAGGTTTCCGGGATCAATATACTCAAACAAATTAAGATGATTAATCAGAAAATTCCGGTCATTATGATGACAGGATTCGCTGATGAAGAAAAGAGGCTCGAATGCCTGAGAAATGGCGCCTACGCGCTTTTGACAAAGCCATTCAACAACATGGAAGAGCTCTATCATACAATAAACAACGCGATGAATCATTATATTGAATCGCTCAGAACAGCAGAGTTAAGTGTCGAAGTGGAGGAAAGATACAGACGGGAAAAAATGAATCTTCTTGAACTGGATTTTTTGAAAAACCTTCAACATATGATAGGGGAAACAGAAAATACGGGCACTGTCCTGGAAAACGCTTCCACGCTATTGAAAAATTTTTTAGATTTTGAATATTTTGGCGCTCTTTTATTACAAAAAGATGAAGTAAATATTCAAGTCTATCCGACTCTTAAGGACAATAGAGAATTTCTCGAATCTATTGCTTCAGGGCTTTTAAATAAACTCCCCTATTTCAAAAAAGATCAGAAGCAGCAAGTGATTTTACAGGACACAATGGAAGAGATCAATTTTACTGACGAACAGGCGCAAGGCATCAATGATCTTCGATCTGTCTACTGCGAATAAAGTATACGGATACGTGGGTTTATTCAGGGAGACGCCATTCGATACCCAGGAGGAACTCATATTCGGTAAGTTCTGTTCACATATAGCGCTTACGTTAGAGAAGATTCGGTTATTCAACGAGATTAAAATGCTTTCCATCCATGACGGAATGACCGGGGTTTTCAACCATGCCTATGTGATTGGAGAGGTAGATTCGGAAATTGAAAGGGCAAAGAGATACGATGCAACCTTTTCGTTAATTCTTCTTGATGTTGATAATTTTAAAGAAATAAATGATTCCTATGGGCATCTCGCAGGAGATTTTGTTTTGAAAAGTATGGCCCAGCTTATTGAAAAAAATTTACGTACCATCGATATGGTCGGCAGATACGGCGGCGAGGAATTTATCGTTATTTTACCCCAGACAGATTTAAAAAATGCGCATATTGCCGGTGAAAGATTGAGACAGGCAGTAGAGGCAACAACGTTCTTGCATGATGATAAGATGATACAATTAACAATCAGCCTGGGGGTGGCCACGTATCAGGATGGAAAAAATACCCAGAGCCTTATTAAAATCGCTGATGATAACCTTTACAGGGCTAAAAAAGAAGGGAAAAATAAAATCTGTTATGAATAGCAATATCGATGCGGTCAGGCTTGTGAGACAGTTTTTGCGGATTAATACAACAAATCCTCCGGGTAACGAGGAAAAGGCGGCCCTTTTCCTTGAAGCTATGCTGGACAAAGAAGGATTAAGTTCGAAAATGTATTCACCTTCTCGCGGCAGGGCAAATATTATGGCCCGGATCGAGGGGAAGAAGAAAGGCAAGCCCGTTATCCTCCTCAGCCATATTGATGTAGTACCGGCAAAAGAAAGCGAATGGGACATGGACCCCTTTGGAGGGGAACTCATAAATGGTTTCGTATACGGCCGCGGCGCAATTGATATGAAAACGCAGGCCCTCTGCCAGCTCCTCGCGTTTATCCGCTACGCCAGGGATGGTAAAACACCGGAAAGAGACATTATCTATCTGGCAACCTGTGATGAAGAAGTTGGCGGAAAATATGGCGTGGAATACATGCTGAAAAAAGTGCCTCAGCTCAGGAGCGCTTCTTTTGTCCTTAGTGAAGGTGGTTTTATCAAAGAAGAAGAAGGTTTTGCCCATGCCCAGGTTTCTGTAGCTGAGAAAAAGTTGAGCCAGTTCATTATAAAGGCAACGGGAACAGGCGGCCATGGCTCAGTCCCTCACAAGGATAGTGCTAATGAAAAGATCATTAATGCCTCAGCGAGAATTCTCTCCTATAAATGGCCGCTGAAACCGACGGCAGTCGCTTCGGCATATATCGATGGTATTTTTAGAGGAAAAAAGGAAAAAGGGTATACCTTCAAAAATGTTGGAGAAGCCCTGAAAAATAAAAGATTCAGAGCCTCAATGGAGGACGTGCCTCTTTACAACTCGCTTCTCAGGAACACAGTAACACCAACGATCCTGAAAGGTGGAGAGAAAATTAATGTTATACCAACAGAATCTTCAGTTTCTTTTGATGCCCGACTGTTACCCACGGAGAATCATGAAGCCTTTTTCAAGAGAATAGGGCAGCTTGCGGGAAAAGACGTGGAGATAGTGCGAGTAAACGAATCTGTGAGCAAGCCCGCGCCTTCAGGCTATAATAACGACTATTTCAAGGGGATCCGGCACGTTATGGAGGGCATGGAAGGAAAGGGCCTTCCGGTCTTGCCCTACATCACAACGGGCGCCACAGACCTGCGATACTTCAGAGACCTCGGCATTACAGCCTATGGTTTTTTCCCTATCACCCTTTCCAGCGATGAGATTCTCAGGATGCATGGAAAGAACGAGAGGATTTCTGTGGAGAACATCCATAAAGGACTCGACGGTACCTATCAGATTGTAAAATTCCTGGGTTCACACAATGTCCTGTAGAAAGGGGCTGTTTTCCCTCCCTATTGTTTTTATTATTTGTTCCATTTTGTTTCTCAGCATACTTATTCCAAAGAGGACCTACGCTATGAATACCTTTTCTTTTGACAACGGATTACAGACAATTTTTGAAAAACGGGAGCGTACCGGTGTTGTTGCCGCCCAGATATGGGTAAAGGTAGGCAGTAAATATGAAGACAGGAAGATTGCCGGCATTACCCATTTCATCGAGCATCTCATATTCAAGGGCACCGAGAAGCTGAAGGGAAATGCCTTTGCCACGCGTATCGAATCTCTCGGCGGCACGGTGAATGCTTTCACGTCATACGACAACACGGTGTATCATATTATTATTCCTAAAAAAGCCTTTGAAGAGGGCCTCGATTTACTCATCGAATCAGTGCTGCACCCCGCCTTTCCCATCGATGAGATCGAGAAAGAAAGAAAGGTCATCCTTGAAGAGATCAAGATGGGTGAAGACGACCCGCAGAGAAAACTCTTTAATGAATTGTTCTCCATCAGTTATCAGGGCCATCCATATGGGAGGCCAATCATCGGGTTCGATGAAACGGTAAAGAGCATAACGAGAGATGATATTATCGACTACTACAAAGCGCATTACACGCCGGATAACATGACTGTCGTCATTGTCGGCGATTTTGATGAAAAGACGACGAAAGAGATTGTCCTGACAACAATGGGAGGAGAGAAAGGAAAAGTTGCACGTGGTCCTTCACTGAAAGATGTCACGACAGCCCGGAAAGATGCCGGAGTTCGAGTGATCGAAAGAGATGTCAGGGAGAACTATCTTGCCTTCTCGTACCCCATTCCTCAGCTAAGCACATAAAGATATCCCGGCCATAGAAGTGCTGGGGACTCTCCTTGGCGATGGGGAAAGCTCCCGTCTTGTCGAATCGCTGAAACGTAAAAAGGGTATCGTTACAAATGTAGCCGATTATATCTTCAGTCCTAAAGAAAATGGTCTCTTTGTTATTTATGCTACCTTCAGGACCGGTGAATATGAACCGGTTATGCGTCAGATTGACGGTGAGCTTAAGAAGATAAAGAGCGCCGCCATCTCTGATTGGGAGATGGAAAAAGCGAAAAATATGCTCAGGGCATCCTACATCTACTCAGAGGAAACCGTACAGGGCAAAGCGCGGCGGCTCGGCAACTTTCAGACTATAACGGGAGATCCCGACTTTCTCAATGGATTTCTGAAAGGGATAGATCGGGTAACGAAAGCTGATGTTAAAAGGGTTTTTGAAAAATATCTCTCTGTAAAAGACCGAAAGATCATTTTTCTTAAACCGAAACCGAAGGCCAATCCCTATACCCTCGAATTGCCCAATGGCCTGAAATGTGTTGTCAACAAGAACAAGGCCGCCCCCAGTTTTTCTTTCCGGATCGGTTTTGTGGGCGGAGTCAAGGAAGAACAGGAGGGCAAAAATGGCGCATTTAACCTGCTTTCCAGGATGCTCCTCAGAGGCACCAAAAAGAAAGATGCCTCTGCTATTGCCCGTGAAATCGATTTCCTCGCCGGCGACATAAGCCCTTACAACGGAAGAAACCTCTTCGGCCTGTCGGGAAAATTTCTGAGCAAGGATTTTAAAAATGTTCTTCTCCTCCTGAAAGAGATTCTCACCGGGACTGCTTTAAAGAATGAAGAACTGACAAAAGTTAAAGAAGAAGTACTTTCAGATATTCGCCAGAGGGATGACGATCCTGTCGGTTACACTTTTACCCGTTTTAACGAAATATTTTACAAAGGGCATCCATACAGTAAAGACCCCATTGGTACTGAAAAGGATGTTGAGAATATGGGTATTAACGAACTGAAAGCCTTTTATAAGCATTTTATCAGCCCTTCTCACGCGGTCATAGCCATATCAGGCGATGTAGACGAGAAAGAGGTTTTTCGTCTTATCAAAGAATACTTTTCAGCCTGGAAAGGCGAGACAAATGTTATCGCGGAGAAGCGTCCTTCAGTAGTAGCGCAAAATGTGACCATTGAAAAAGAGATTATGCAGACCCATATGATCTTCGGTTTTCCCGGCCCCGGACTCATTGACGAAGACCGCTATGCCGCTGAAGTGCTCGATGCCGTCCTCTCCGGTATGGGCGGCCGTATCCATAAAGTGCTCCGGGAGGAAAACCCCTATGCTTACGCAGTCACCTTTTTCAGTCAGCAGGCGTACGAAGCCTCCGCTATGGGCATCTATATCGGGACTGATGTTAAATATGTGGAGGATGTAAAACGTATTGCCAAAGCCGAGATCGAGAATATCGTCCAGAAAGGATTGACCGACAAAGAAATAGAGGACGGAAAAAACTATCTCATCGGGAACCACTACATAAAAACACAATCCAACGGTGCCATTGTGACGAGCATGTGTTTCGATACAATGTACGGTATGAAACCCGGTTTCTTCAAGGAATATCCGTCCCGCATCGAGAAGGTCACCAGAGAGGACGTCAACCGCGTCGCCCGGAAATACCTCACTATGAATACAATGGTAGAAATGGCGGTAGGGAAAAAACAATAACCATCGAAAATGATTTCGGCCACAAAACAAAAAGACCAGACTTCATTATCTGTTTAGAAATGGGCTTGTGTACGATCTGATCTACGAGTATTCACTGAGAAAGATGAAGTGGGCAGCGTAAAAGCCCGCAACTATGCGAACTTTTGGGACGCTGGCACCTTCCGTAACCTACAAAGAAATCGTATTTTTGTCCGAAGCGATTTTCGATACGGCAGGCGAAAGTCGCAAGTTACAGGTCGCAGGGCACAGGCAGATGAAAACGAGATCAGGGACGCGTTGCCCTTCAGGATATCAGAGCAGAGGGCAGGGTGGGGAATAATTATAATCACTATTCCGCCGCACTAACTGTTAATGATATGGGCGCTTTCTCTCGGGGCGTGCCGGCAGTAAACTGGATGTAGCGGGCCGGGCATCGGATGTTTTAGGCTGGGTACCGAAAGTCTTTGGCCTTGCACCAGGTTTCTTAACTCCTGCGCCGGTGTTCTTATGTGATGCGGAGTTGTACCTGTATTTACCGGTATTTGTGTCTGTCTTTGCCCTGGCGCCAGTATCTGTTCGTGAGCCTGTCTGTTGCGGTTTCTGCTGTGTCCGGCTCCGTTGCTGCTCGCGTGGCGGGCGCTTGAATTCGGCGTCCTTTACCGGCGCTGACTTCTTGTAATCAAAATCCTTCAGTATACGGCGCTCGATCTTTTTGCCGAGTACTCGTTCGATGCTCTTGACCAGGGGCTCGTCCTCGGGGCTGACGAAGGTGAAAGCGTCGCCGGTCTTTGCGGCGCGGCCGGTGCGGCCGATGCGGTGTGTGTAGGCATCTGTCGTATCGGGGATATCGTAGTTGATGACGTGGGATATACTCAGGACATCGATGCCCCGTGCCGCGATATCGGTAGCCACCAGAATCTGGTAGGAGCCGTTGCGGAAGCCGTCAAGGGCATCCTGTCGCTTGTTCTGTGAGAGATTTCCCTGAAGTGAGGCAGCCTTGTATCCTGCCTTCTCAAGCTGTTGTCCGATACGTTTGGCCCGATGCTTGGTGCGTGTGAAAATCAGGATCGATTCCGTGTCGGTATGTTTCAAGAGTTCCATGAGGAGTCCGGTTTTCAGATGCTGTTCAACGGGATATAGGGCATGAGAGACGGTGTGTGCCGGGGCTGAATGGCCGACCTTTACGGTCACCGGATCATGCAGCACTTCGTCTGTCAGTTTTCGGATACTGTCGGCCATGGTGGCAGAGAACATCAGCGTCTGGCGTTTTATCGGCACTTGTTTGACGATTCGCCGGACATCGGGCAGGAAGCCCATATCGAACATCCGGTCCGCCTCGTCAAGGACAAGGACTTCCAGGTTCGCAAGGTTGATTGTTTTTTGATTCAGGTGATCGAGCAGACGGCCGGGACAGGCGACGACGATATCGACGCCGGCGCGCAGTTTCTGGATCTGCGGGTTAACACCCACGCCGCCGTAGATCGTACAGCTCTTCAGGCCTGTGTTGCGTCCCAGTTCTCCGATAGAGACATGGGTCTGTTCTGCCAGTTCCCGCGTAGGCGCAATAATAAGGGCGCGGACCTTACCGCGTTGACCCGGAAGCAGACGCTCCAGAATAGGCAGCACGAAGGCCGCGGTTTTGCCCGTCCCGGTCTGAGCAAGGCCCATTACGTCTTTACCTGCGAGGACCGGCGGGATTGACTGTACCTGGATGGGAGTTGGAATTTTGTAGCCGAGCGCATTGATATTGGCCGCTAATTTCGGATGAAGCTTAAATAAATTAAAACTCATAGTACCTTCTTTGTGAAGCAGTATTAGTAGCTGAAGCAAATGTGATTGAAGGTTATCGTGTTACGGGAACGTTTTGGACGAACTTTTTTATAACTCTCTCGTGCTGCTTTTGATCACTACTTCATTACTTGACTGTATTATAAGCTTATTTTATGGCGTCGTCAATGCATTTGCAACGCAAAGGGCATGAGGCAAAGAGCATAAAGTAAAAAACCCGTTAACCACGAATAGGAAATCGTAAATCGTCAAAATAGCATAGGGTTTAGAGCAAAGGTTATAGCGCAAAAAGCAAAAAAGCGGAAATCGCTTGAAATAAAGATGAGCGTTTTCTCTCATCGGCTCAGACCGTTGGGTTGAAATGGCTCAATATGGCAATTGGCAACCAACAGGAACAGACAAGCGCGAGCCTGTACTTGCAAAAGAGCGATAGATAAGGCATAACATACCGGGAGATATTGTTTTGGAATATACTATCATAGCTACTGCCGCATTTGGACTTGAATCTATCGTCGCCAGAGAGTTGAAGAAACTTGGTTATGAGGAGCTGACCATCGAAAATGGAAGGATCTCTTTTGCAGGTGATGAACGGGACATTGCGCGCTGCAATATATGGCTCAGGACGGCAGACAGGGTACTCATAGAGGTTGGCCGGTTTAAGGCAATTGATTTTGAAGACCTTTTCCAGGGTACTCTCAGGGTTCCCTGGGAAAATATTATCCCCAATGATGGCAAAATGCACATCACCGGAAAAACAGTGAGATCAAAGCTGTTCAGTCTTTCGGCCTGTCAGTCTGTTGTCAAGAAGGCTGTCATTGAAGCCATGAAAAGAAAATACGGCTCTTCCGAGTTTCCCGAAACAGGCCCTTTATACAAAATTGAAGTTTCTCTTTTAAAAGATATGGCATCACTGACCATCGATACCACAGGACCAGGACTGCACAAGAGGGGGTATCGACAGGACGCCGGGGAAGCCCCGCTTCGCGAGACGCTTGCAGCAGGAATTGTACTGCTTTCCGGTTGGAAACCTGACCGTATTCTCGCTGATCCACTATGCGGTTCCGGTACTATTGCCATTGAGGCAGCTCTCATTGGAAGAAACATGGCACCGGGCCTGAAAAGGTCTTTTGTGTCAGAGACGTGGGGGCAGATACCGGAACATATCTGGCGTTCAGTGAGGGATGAGGCACAGGAACAGATCAATGACATATCATTTCAGATACTTGCTTCAGACATCGACACTTTGGTTCTCAGAAAGGCCCGGGGAAACGCTGAGCGGGCCGGGGTCTCTGATCTGATTGCTTTTCAAAAGCTTTCTACGGACCAATTCTGTTCAAGAAAGAAATACGGCTATATTATTTGCAATCCACCCTATGGTGAAAGGCTCAGTGAAGATACTGAGGTGAAGCAGCTCTATAAGACAATGGGGGAGACTTTTTCGCAACTCGAATCATGGTCCTTCTTTATCCTGACAGCCCATTCCGAATTTCAGCAATCGTTTGGAAAAAAAGCAGGCAAGAACCGCAAGCTCTATAACGGAATGATACAGTGCTACCTCTATGAATATTTTGGCCCCAAACCACAAGAAACAGTGAACAGCAGAGGCATAGCGCAGCTAGAGCATGAACCTGTAGATGCTGAATAATCAAAGAACTGTGGCGAATAGTTCAAGACCATTCACTATAGCTCTCTGTGTACACTGTTCACTAAACTAAAATATCCAGTTGTTGCTCTAACCCCTATGCCATTGACGATTCACGATTTCACGGGTTTTACTCTTTGCGCTCTGCTCCATGCCCTATGCCTTCAATTCCGACGTACAGTGAGGACAACGCTTCGCATTAATCGAGATTGTCGATACACAATAAGGGCATTCTTTTGTAGTCACTTCCGCGGGCGCTTCTTTTCTCATTTTGTTAATGCTCTTGATAAGCATGAAGACACAAAAGGCAACAATGAGGAACGTGATGATCGTATTGATGAAAAAGCCATAGTTAATGGTGATCGCACCTGCAGCTTTAGCCAGGGCAAGGGTTTCATATGGCCCTGCAGCTTTTGCTCCTTCCTTTAGAACAACAAACAAGTTTGAAAAATCGATGTTGCCAAGCAATAAACCAATAGGAGGCATGATTACATCGTCAACGAGTGATTTGATAATGGTGCCGAAAGCCGCGCCTATAATGATACCCACAGCCATATCGATTACATTACCACGCATGATAAATTCTTTAAATTCCTTAAGCATCGTTCCCTCCTTTGATAAAGATTGGATATCTTGTTAATGTAACGTCTATTATTGTACAGGATAGAATTGGTTTGTCACCAAAAAAATGATTATTTAAAATATTCCATTGGTAAAATGGTAGTGTCATAATCTGCAGGACCTCACAAAGACCTGCAATTTTGACGGTCGATTGTCATTGACATAGGATATAGGCTTTGCTACCATTGACGGGAAGGTGGGGATAGGATGATACAAAGCACGAAAAAACGTTCTCAAAAGGCAGGTCTTCCTCCGGGAGCCCTTATACACATCGGGGACAGGCTTGAAGAAAAATCGAAAATCACTGTTATTAATTACGGCGAAGAGGAATTTTCAAAGGCAGAAGTAAAGACGCCCGAGGAATGTGCGGCCTTGAAAGGAAAAGCTAACCTGTGCTGGGTGAACATCACCGGTATTCACGAAGGTGAAATTATTGAAAAAATAGGGCAAATCTTCAATCTTCACCCACTCCTCCTCGAAGATATCATGAATACCGACCAGCGACCCAAGATGGAATCCTATGATAGTTATCTTTTCGTTGTTTTGAAAACACTTTTTTATGATGAAAGGGAGAAGTCAGCCATAATGGAGCAGATAAGCATTGTTCTCGGAACTGATTATGTCCTTTCTTTTCAGGAAAGAGAAACCAACATTTTTGATCCAATCCTGGAACATCTCAAGAACGGCAAAGGCCGAATCAGAAAAATGGGGGCGGATTACCTTATTTACTCGCTTATTGACATGATCATCGATAACTATTTCATTATCCTCGAAAAACTCGGAGAGCGGGTGGATAATCTGGAAGTTCAACTTGTCACTTCTCCAAAGACAGAAACGCTAAAAACAATCCAGAAACTGAAAAAAGAAATGATTTTCTTAAGGAGGTCCGTATGGCCATTGAGAGAAGTCATTAACAGCATGGAACGGGGAGAATCCCCTCTCATACAGAGTTCCACTTATGTCTACTTGAGGGATATTTATGACCATACCATCCAGGCAATCGATACGATAGAGACATACCGTGACATGCTCTCAGGCATGCTCGATATTTACCTGTCAAGTGTCAGCTACAAGCTAAATGAAATTATGAAAGTATTAACGATTGTCTCGACAATTTTCATACCGCTTACTTTCGTTGTAGGTCTCTATGGAATGAATTTCAAGTTTATGCCGGAGCTGGAATCACCCTGGGGCTACCCGTCTGTTCTCCTGCTGATGCTGGTCATAAGTCTTTCCATGCTTTATTATTTTAGAAGAAAGAAATGGTTTTGATTGAGATGTATAAATATAATAGGAGGAGCATATGAAAAAGATATTATTAACCAGCCTTGTATGCTCGGGTTTCATTTTAGCATTTACCTGTTATGCCGGATCTCTGGATGATGTGCTCAAAGGTGTCAAAATGCCCCAGATAGGCGGCAGTGGACCCGATGAAGCAACAACCGTATCGGGTCTGAAAGAAGCCCTCTCTATAGGCAGCGGTAACGCGGTAACATCTGTATCCAAAATGGACGGCTATTTTGCGAATCAGGCCATAAAGATCTTGCTCCCTGAAAAAATACAGAAGGTGGCCGATGTGCTGAGAAAGGTTGGATACCAGAAGCAGGTTGATGACTTTGTACTGAGTATGAACCGGGCCGCCGAGAATGCAGCCCCGAAGGCTCGCCAGTTCTTCGTTGATGCCATAAAGGAAATGTCCTTTCAGGATGCCATGAAGATATTGAAGGGCAATGAGACCGCTGCTACAGAATATTTCAAATCCAAGACCTTTGATAAAATTTATGCTGCCTTCAAACCGCCGGTTGCTGAAAGCATGAATAAGGTGGGCGTTACAAAATCCTACAAAGATATGATGGGCTCTTATACAAAATCAGTACCCTTTGTCAAGACAGAGTCCGTAGACCTCGATCATTATGTGACAACAAAATCCCTGGACGGGCTCTTTTATATGATAGGGGAAGAAGAGAAGAAAATACGAACAAATCCGGCAGCTCGTGTTACAGACCTTTTGAAGAAGGTCTTCGGAAAATAGCCACCATTGGTTTAAAAAAACGCAAGTGGCGCAGTAATAACCCAGGTAGAACCAGGGAGTCCCTCGGCAAATTATTGCTAAATCTTTACAAGTGTATATTCCCGTGTACCCAGTCCGATTTTCTCGGCGTGATTCAGTTGAATATTCCAATCTATCGCAGGATAGAGGGCCTTCCATTTGTCTTCGCCTTTTCCCAGATGATGCTTAATGGCCGTGTGGGGCATCGAATCTTCATTATTGACGAGATCGCATGATGCCGCGTCAATGGCGACAGGGTCATCAGAGGCGAGGATGCCGATGTCTCGCACAATAGGCGCGTCATTACTGGGATAACAATCGCAGGCCGGGCTAACCTGCATGACGAAGTTCAGATAGACCGCTTTTTTCTCTTTGCCATTTAACGCTCCCAAGGCATATTCCGCTATCTTTTTCTGGAAGACATCGGGAGATTCGTCCCACCGTGTTTCAATTGCATTGAAAGGGCATATCAGAAGGCATTCACCGCAGCCTATACATTTCTTTTCATAGATAGAGGCTTTTTTATTCACAAGAGAAATGGCTTCGGCAGGGCATGAATCGAAACAGACTTTACACCCTTTGCAGGTTTCCGTATTTACCTTTGGTGCCAGCGAACTGTGTTGTATGAGTTTACCTTTTCGTGTGGCACACCCCATACCGATATTTTTTAACGCGCCTCCAAAACCTGACAGTTCATGGGCCTTGAAATGTGTCACAACAACAATGCTGTCTGCTTCGGCAATTTCCTTTGCTATACTTGTCTCTTTCAGTATCTCTCCTTTGATGGCAACTCTTGTTTCGGTTGACCCGCGCAATCCATCGGCAATGATGACCGGGCACTCGACGCAGGCATAATCAAAACCATTTCTGATGGCTGTTGTGAGGTGATTCACGGCGTCACTGCGCGAACCGGTGTAGAGAGTATTCGTGTCTGTCAGAAAAGGTTTTGCGTTGAGTTCTTTTATTTTGCCGACGATAGTTCGCAGAAAAATGGGCCTTAAATAAGCGGCATTACCGTATTCTCCGAAATGGAGTTTAACAGCAACAATGTCATTTTTCTTTATTTTCGTATCAAGCTTGACCCGGTTCAGGAGGTCTTCTATTTTATTCAAAAGGTTCCTTTTCGGCGTTGTTCTTAGGTCTGTGAGATATACCTTTGACATAAGGTCTCCTTTTTTATTTGATTTATGGGAAAAGTATGTTAGAAATAATGCTACTTTGTCAACTAAAAGTATCAGGAGGTTGATTGGATGAATTTGTCGGAAAAGCATTTGATGATACAGAAAATTGCTGAAAAGATAGCAAGGGAAAAAGTGGCCCCAAGAGCAAAAGAGATAGATGCAACAGGAGCTTTTCCCTGGGATATAGTCGATGTATGCAAAAAACAAGGTTTTCTGTACCTCATGCTTCCTGAAAGACTTGGAGGCCTCGATGGAGATATCACTTCTCTATGCCTCGTCATTGAAGAACTCGCAAAAGCTTCAGGGTCCTCATCATTAATATGCCTTGCCCATAACGTGGGACTGATGCCGGTGATGATCGCCGCAAATGATGCACAGAAGGAATATGTTTTCGGGAAAATTACTCAACCCGACAAGAACTACCTGGCAGCATTCTGCCTGACCGAACCGGAAGCCGGTTCTGATCCTGCCAGAATGACAACCACCTTTACTAAAGACGGAGATAATTACTATCTCAACGGCAGGAAGTCGATGATCACCAATGGCGCAAGCGCTCAAATATATTCTGTTTTTGCCACAAGCGATCCGGCACTGAGACACCGTGGTATCACCGCTTTTTTTGTTGAAAGGGATTATCCCGGTGTACATTATAGGCAAGAACGAAGAGAAAATGGGCATGATCGGTTCCGATCTTACAGAAGTAACATTCGATAATGTAAAACTCACAAAAGATAACTTGCTGGGGCAGGAAGGTGAGGGCTGGAGTATCGCTATGGCAACCCTGAATCTGTCACGGCCTGCGGTTGGAGCTCAGGCATTGGGTATTGCCCAGGGTGCTTTTGATTTTGCGGCAGAATACGCATGGAACAGAGTACAATTCGGACAGAAACTTTCCGATCACGAGGGAATCCAGTTGATGATAGGAGAGATGACAATCAATGTGGAAGCTGCCAGGGCCCTTGTTTATAACGCTGCCCGTCTTCTTGACGAGGCAAAGGTTCACGAGAGGGACAAGATGCGTGCCATAGCAGCCGACAGGGCTTCAGCTATCGCCAAAGTCTTTTCCGCCAACGCTGCCATGCAGGTGACTACCGATGCCGTTCAGATACTGGGAAGTTACGGATACACGAAGGATTATCCACTCGAACGGATGATGCGTGACGCCAAGGCGACACAGATCTACGAGGGAGCAAACCAGATCGCCAGTATGCTCATCGCGAAATCTATTTTCAGAAGATTCTCGTCAAAATAAGAAATAGATTTTTGTTCAGAGATATACCGTCCAAAAAATGTGGGAAGTGTTTGTTCTCGATGACTATCCCATTTTCTCGACAAACTCAAAAATAGGAATAGCAGAAAGCGTCATAATGTCGATGGTTCCTCGTGCGCCGAGTTCCGTTGAGACCCTGGCAATAGTTTCATTATCAGGAGCTTCAAGTATATTGATAAAATCGAACATGCCCAGTGTGGCATATTGAGCAAGGACTTTCGCGCCCATATTTTCTATTTCCTTGTCTACTTCTTTGATTCGCTCAGGATTATTTTTGATTGTTTTCCGACCTTCGTTTGTCAGTCTGCTCATCATTATATAAATTGGCATTCCCTGTACCCCCTTTATGATATTAATTATAATATGAAGTCTGTGTTATCTGTCAATACGTTTTTCTATGATGCCGCCGCCGATGACAATGTCGCCATCATATAATACAACAGATTGACCGGGGGTTACCGAAGATATGGGGTGCAGAAATTCTACCTGTAGAGTGTCGTGTCCGATATTATACACGCAAGGTTCCTCTTTCTGACGGTATCGGACTTTTCCGCTCACATTGTCTGATACGCGGGGAAAGAGGTTTATCTCCGAAGCAGTAACTATCTTCTGTTTGAGTTCTTCTTTACTGCCGACTATGAGCGTATTCTCGTCATGTATCGTGTTGACTACGTAAAGGGCCTCTCTGTATGGGATATTGATACCCCTCCTTTGCCCGATGGTATACAGGTGAAGACCTCTGTGATGTCCGAGAAAAGTCCCGTTAACATGATAGACGGGTCCTTTTTTTAACGCAATATATGGCGAGAGAAACTTCCTGTAATCGTTATCGGGAACAAAACAAATATCTTGACTTTCTTTGATGCTATGAATGTCCCATGACATGTTTCTCGCTTCTTCTTTCAGGTCATTTTTCTTATATTTTCCAAGAGGGAAAATCGTCCGTTTTAAAATATCTTCTTCTATGGCATAGAGAAAATATGACTGGTCTTTTGCCTTATCAATACCTTTTTTCAGGTAACAGATGCCATTTTTCTCTTCTATACCGGCATAGTGTCCGGTGGCTATCTTGTCGGCACCCATGGAAAAGGCTTTTCTGGCGAAAGAAGAGAATTTAATGAATTTATTGCAGAGAATACACGGATTCGGGGTCATACCGGATTTATATTCATCAATGAACCGTTTAATGACGTAGTCTTCAAAATCTTCACGCAGGTCTATGATATAATGAGGGATAGAGAGGTAGCTCGCAGCCATTTGGGCCTTCATTATCGTGTCCATGGAACAGCATGTTTTTGGATGTTGTCCGCTCACGACTGATTCAGGTAATAGTCGGAATGTGACACCGACTACGTTATACCCGCTCTTTTTCAAAATATGCGCCGCGAAAGAGCTGTCAAACCCGCCACTCATAGCTACAAAGACAGTTTCCATGGACAGATGATACCATATCGCCGAATCGAATTGAAAGTTCAACGAGATTGTAGTATTATCAGATGAGGAGGAACTATGAACAAGAAAATAAAAGTCTTGGTAAGTCTATTTTTTGTTGTAATATTTGTTTTCGGGTTTCTCCTGGGGGCATACGGAAAAAAGGCAACGGGCACCTCCAATGATAAAGAAATATATGAATATTTAAAGACATTTGATAATGTCATCGATCTTGTCAAGAAAAATTATGTTGAAGAAGTAGGTGATAAGGAGATTATTTACGCCGCGATTAAGGGAATACTCGAATCTCTTGACCCGCACTCGTCTTTTATGCCGCCCGATATGTACAAGGGTATGCAGACCGATACCAAAGGTGAATTTGGCGGAATCGGGATAGAAATCAGCATTAAAGATGGATTTCCTGTTGTTATTACCCCTATCGAAGATACACCTGCCTTCAAAGAAGGGATCAAGTCTGGTGACCATATCGTAAGGATTGATGGTAAGCCTACAAAGAACATGAATATTGAAAATGTCGTAAAAATGATACGGGGACAAAAGGGGAAAGCGGTTAATCTTACCATCATCAGAGACGGATTGCCGGGTGTGAAAGAATACAGCGTTGTACGGGACATTATACAGGTTAAAAGCGTAAAATTCAAAATGCTCGACGATGATTACGGATACATCAGAATCGTCCAGTTTCAGGAAAAAACCGCACAGGACCTTGACAATGCGCTGAAAGAGCTTGAAAAGACCAATAAGGGTAAGGAACTCAAGGGCCTTATACTGGATTTGAGAAATGATCCAGGGGGATTGCTTGAACAGGCGGTTAAGGTATCAGATAAGTTCTTAAATGACGGTGTTATTGTCTCAATTGAGGGAAGGGGAGAGAAAAAGAAACCTGAAGAGAACAAGATAAAGTTTTTCGCCGAGAAGAAAACCGGCGATTATCTGAATCCTCTTGTGGTATTGATTAATGAAGGAAGTGCCAGTGCGTCAGAAATTGTTGCAGGTGCTCTCCAGGATTATAAAAGGGCCATTATTGTCGGCGCCAAATCATTCGGAAAGGGGTCTGTGCAAACCATAATTCCTCTTGGCGATGGTTCCGCGTTAAGGCTTACTACGGCAAAATATTATACGCCAAAGGGAAGATCAATCCAGGGTGATGGTGTCACCCCCGACATCGTCGTTGAGAATAACATGGTGCGGTCAAAAGACAATAAAATCGTTCCGTTGAAAGAAAAAGATCTCATAGACGCAAAAAATGGAAATGATGCAGTAGAAAAACCCATCAAGAAATTGGAAGATTTCAACATAAAGACCCTCGAAGATGATGATTTTCAATTACATATGGGTGTTCAAATGCTGAAAAGCTGGGAAGCACTACGGGGAAAGGGTTCTTGAGCTAAAAGTGACAACATAAAGAACGGGTAATAGATGATCTTGTCTGTTACCCGTTCTTTATGTTGTTAAGCAATTTATTTCTAAAATCTTCAGGCATTCTTTTTGGTTTTCCGTTCTTATCTATGCAGACCATTTTTGTTTCGCACCTGGCAGTGGGTCTCTTATCTTTTATTACTCTGTGCGACATTATGAAATAGGCATTCTTTACCAGGGAAATGTCGGTTAGCACGGTAATAGAATCACCGTATCTGAGCGGTTCAATGAGTTCAAGAGATACGTTTTTTATAATCAAATAGGTGCCTGTTGATTCCCATTCCGGGATAGATATACCAATGGACATTAAATATTCAAACCATGATTTTTCAATGAATTTTAAATAATTGGCGAAATAGACAACGCCACCGGCATCCGTGTCCTGATAGTAGATCCGGGTTGAAAACATGGTTCTATCAATACCATTTTTATTGTTTCATCGTCAATAGGTGGAATATCGCAAAATGAACAGAAGTATGTTATGTAATAAAGAATTGATTGATGACTTGTTTTTTTGTTTTTCGGATTTATTTTAGTTATGCGCATGTATCTTTGAAAGAAATCCATCATGGAGGAAACCCGATGAATGCCGTAGAAATAAAACCTGATATTTACTGGGTAGGGGCAGTTGATTGGAGCGTAAGAGATTTTCACGGTTACGTTACCCAGAATGGGACCACCTACAACAACTACCTGATTAAGGATGAAGAGATAACTCTCATTGACACGGTGAAACATGATTTTGATACGATTACCTTAGAGAATATCAGAAGCATTGTAGACCCCTCTCATGTCAAAAATATTATCATTAACCATATTGAACCTGATCACGCGAGTGGTCTCGCCAGTGTTATGCGGCACATGCCCCAGGCAACGATCTATATCACTGAACGCGGAAAAAAAGGGCTTGAAAGATATCATGATACAGCGCAATGGAACATAAAGATTGTGAAAAATGGCGATTCTTTGAATATCGGAAAATATAATCTGTTGTTTCTCGAGACGCCGATGCTTCATTGGCCGGATTCAATGGTTACTTATGTGAAAGAAGCAAAACTCCTTATTTCACAGGATGCTTTCGGACAGCACATCGCTTCAGCGGCAAGATTTGACGATGATTTCCTTGCCTTCAATTCACAATATGAGCTTGATGACGCCGTCATTGACTATTACGCAAATATCTTAATGCCCTTCGGGAAGCTTATTAAGACAAAAATCGACGATATCGTAAAACTGGGCCTGGAAATTGATATGATCGCCCCTGATCACGGCATTATATGGAGAAAGGATCCAGGCAATATTATACAGAAGTATCTTGATATGGCGGCCGGCAAAGCGAAGAGCAGTGTTGCAATAATCTATGATACGATGTGGCACAGTACGGAACTTATGACAGTCCCGCTTGTGAGTGGCATTCAGGATGCGGGAGTGAATTGCACGGTCATCAAGCTTCGTTCAACGCCGATGAGCTTTGCCATCAAAGAATTCTGGAAAGCGAGGGGCTGTCTGATCGGAACCCCGACAATGAATAACGTTATGTTCCCGTCTGTAGCGGAGTTCCTTTATCATTTGGCCGGGCTCAGGCCGAAAGACAGAATTGTAGGTGCCTTCGGCAGTTTCGGCTGGGGCGGGGGGGCAATAAAAGAAGCCTATGATAAATTCAAGCAAATGGGCCTTACGACGGTTGAACCTGGCGTCCAGGCGCTCTATAAGCCGTCAGCAGCAGATGAAAAACAGTGCTATGAATTCGGAAAGCAATTTGCTCTCAGGATGAAAGAATATGACGCTCAATATTAGGACAAATATCCGTTAAGGAGTGTAAGTATCTTGTTTTTTTAATACAGTAAAATATATATAGGAGGTTTGTATGTCAAAAACAGAAGAAAATTTGCAAGAAGCATTTGCCGGTGAATCCCAGGCAAACAGGAAGTATCTTGCCTTTGCGGCAAAAGCTGAACAGGAGGGCTTTAAGGCAGCGGCAAAACTATTTCGGGCTGCCGCTGAAGCTGAAACCGTACACGCCCATAATCATCTCAGAGAATTGAAGGGCATTAGAAGCACAAAAGAAAACCTGCAAGAAGCTGTAGCAGGCGAGACCCACGAGTTTAAATCCATGTACCCGGCAATGATTGAAGAAGCAAAGATTGCCAATAATCAACCAGCCCTTCGAAGCTTCCAGTTTGCCAATGATGTTGAAAAAGTCCACGCGGCGCTCTATCAGAAAGTCCTCGACAATCTGGGTAATAATGAGGTTGTTGAATACTATGTCTGTAAAGTATGCGGTAATACCGTAGAAGGTGAACCACCAGACACCTGTCCGGTCTGCAATGCAAAAAAGGCAGCATTTTATAAAGTAGATTAGTCTTTTAGTGATAAGTAACCAGCGTTGAGCGTAATAACCATGTCAGACAAACTATGATACATTTTGCGCTCAACGCGTAAAGCCGGATTAGATGATGGAGGCAAGGTGAAAATAGTCGTGTTCCGGGGAAGTCCGAGACGGGAAGGCAATACTGATATACTGCTCAGTGAAACCTTGAGGGCCGTTAGCGGCGGGAATGAAATTATTCTCTTCACACTCAACGATATGAATATTCGGCCATGCCAAAACTGTGGTGGTTGTGATGAGACAGGGGGCTGTGTTTTGACGGATGATATGGATAATGTCTATTCTGCAATCCGTGAAGCTGACAGGATCATTGTAGCTTCTCCCATCTTTTTCTTCGGCCTGTCGGCTCAGACAAAGATCATGGTTGATCGCTGCCAGGCATTCTGGTGCGAAAAATATCTCCTTAAGAAAACGGTTCCTTCCGGTCCTTATGGAAGAAAGGGGCTTTTACTTCTCGTCGGCGGAATGAAAAAAGATACTGGAATCCAGTGCGCGGGCGCGACGGCTACTGCCTTTTTCCGAACCATCAGTGTGCAGGAGCATGCAACACTGAGCTATCTGAGCACTGACAGAAAAGGTGCGATCCTTGATAATCCGAAGGCGCTCAAGGATGCATACGAAGCAGGAGTAGTACTTGTCAAGCTTTAGTTGCGGTTCAGGGTCGTGAGTCCATCTGAGTTTATTCGTTTTTCTTTTATTCTCCATCTCAAGTACTGCGTTGACTTTGGTTGATATGCATAGTATAAACAAACTCGTAAAAGACCATGAAGAGGAATTGTTGCAATGAACGGTGAGGTAATCCCTTTATCATTGATTGAAGAGGGTGGAGAAGGTTTTGTTTACCTGTTGTCCGGCGGTGAAGGATTTGTTAGTCGACTCGCCGGGATGGGTATCATTGCGGGCACAAAGGTTAAGGTCCTCAGAAACAGCGGGGGGCAGGTTATTGTGCTTGCTTCAGATACAAGGATAGCCCTGGGTAAGGGCCAGGCGGATAAAATTCTTGTTGTGAAGCAACAGATTGAAAAAGCTCTGTCAGTTGAAAAAGTGGAAAAGAGTATTCTTGTGGCCCTGGCGGGTCAACCAAACGTTGGAAAATCGACAGTCTTCAACCTTCTCACCGGTCTCTCACAACACGTCGGTAACTGGCCGGGAAAAACTGTCGAGATAAAAGAAGGTGTTTATGTGGCCCAGGGAATTGAACTAAGACTCATTGATCTTCCCGGTACATATAGTTTGAGCGCTTTTTCAGAGGAAGAACGGGTAACGCGTGATTTCATTATTCATGAGTGTCCTGATATTATTGTTCTTATAGTAAATGCTTCCGCATTGGAGCGAAGCTTGTATTTACTGACGGAACTGCTCCTTCTAAAGACACCGATCATTGTTGGCGTCAATATGCTTGATGTAGGCGAAGCACAGGGAACACATATTGACGTAGAAGCCCTTCGTAAATCTCTGGGACTTCCTGTCATCGAAATGGTTGCCACAAAAAACAAAGGTATCAAAGAACTTATTCTGGAGATCACTCGCCTTTCCGAGGACCAATCAGCCTATAATCCGAAAATGCCGGAAGTCTCTTCTGATCATAAAGACATCTACCTGCGGCTTGAAGAACTTGCAGGTGAGCACGTTCCGTTGCCGTACACGAAAGCATGGGTTGCCGTTAAACTCATGGAAGGGGATAAGGAGATAACGGATGCTATGAAGGGAATTATCCCTCCTGACGTATGGAAAGAAATACAATCGCTTCTTATAAAACATGAGGACGCTCTCCGCGCTGTCCTTGGCGGAAGATATGACTGGATAGAAGAAGTAACACGGGCAGTTGTTTCCCGATTTAAACGGGGACAGGTGCTCATGACCGATCGGATTGACCATATTCTGACGCGTCCCGTAAGCGGAATTCCAATCCTCCTGGGTATTCTCGCACTGGTCTTTGTTGTGACCTTTGTGATAGGTTTACCGTTTCAAAAACTGCTCGAAATGCTGACAGGTTCATTCGGAAATTGGATGAACGGTATTCTTGCTAATGAGCCCTGGTGGGTACGGGGTATCCTGGTAAACGGGATCATAGGCGGGGTCGGATCTGTCCTGACCTTTGTTCCGATTCTTGTCATGTTTTTCTTTTCCATGACTTTTCTCGAAGACGTCGGATATATGGCAAGGGCGGCCTTTGTTATGGACAAGTTTATGCATATTATTGGTCTTCACGGAAAGAGTTTTATGCCCATGTGCCTTGGGTTTGGCTGCAATGTCCCCTCCATCCTGGGCGCGAGGATCATAGAATCAAAGAGGGCCAGATTTTTGACAATATTTTTGGTCCCTTTCGTGCCATGCACCGGAAGACTCGCTGTTCTTACTTTTGTGACCGCCGCGATTTTCGCAAAACAGGCCCTGTTTTTTACATGGATGTTGGTTTCGTTGAATATTATCATGCTTGGCATTGCCGGGATTATTATCAGTAAATATTTTTTCAAAGATGTACCTGCGCCCTTTATCATGGAACTGCCTCTTTACCATAAACCGGATTTTAGAACAATCGGAATTGTCGTCTGGGCGAGGATATTTGCATTTATCAAAAAGGCCGGTTCGGTTATTTTTGTTTTTTCTATAATATTATGGATCATGTCAAATGTTCCCGGTGGAAACATAGAACAGAGCATGCTCGCGAGAATAGGGCGCATCCTGGAGCCTGTCGGCATGCCAATAGGGCTTGACTGGAAATTAATGGTGGCCCTTTTTTCAAGTATTATCGCAAAGGAAAATTCTGTGGCAACACTTGGTGTTCTTTTTAACGCGGGAGATCAGGGCCTTATGGCCGCTTTGTCTCAAGCCGTCAATCACCCGTCAGCACTTTCTTTTCTCATTATTTTAATGCTTTTCATTCCCTGCGCGCCAACTATGACAGTTATGAAACAGGAAATGGGCGGTATTAAATGGCCCCTTGTATCCTTTTTGTTTATGCTTGTGCTTTCATATGGAAGCGCGGCAGTCGTTTATCGTCTGGCAATTGTACTCGGATTGTGAAGTTTGAAATAGTAATAATTTAATACGTTTAATGTACTCCCCGGACAATTTCTATTGACTGGGGTATTGAATCGGTATAAATTGAACAACGGTTCACATGAACAGACGTTCAGGAGAAGACTCAAAGAAAATCATCCTTGGCGCGGCACTGAAAACATTTTCCGAGCATGGATATGACGGTGTAAACATGAGAATGATTGCTGAAAACGCAAGCGTTAGTGTCGGCGGCCTTTATCTCCATTTTAAAAATAAAGAAGAACTTTATTTAGTCATGATGAAGGGTAGCTTCGAAGATTTATTGCTCAACCTGAAAACAGCCATCGATAACGCAAAAAATCCAGTTGATGCAATAAGCGCCTACATCAAAACCAGTATTGAACATACAAGCAGGCATAAAGAAATGTTCCTGGCTAAAAGCAAAAAGCAAAGTTTTACATTCGGCATTGAATTGAAAAGAGTTTTTTTCAAGAAACAGAGAAGTTTTCTTGAAAGGATAATCAGGGAGGGAATCAAATCAGGATATTTTAATCAGTGTAACGTAAAAGAAACGGCAAAAATCATTATGAATGTATTAAGAGGTTTTATTCTTTCAATGATTGTTGACCCCGATAATCTTTTTGCATATGATGAATGTACGAAACTTCTTATGAAAGGACTATTAAAGAGAAATGAATAGCGAAAATCGATTCATTCCAAAGAAAGCGGTAATGGGGATTGTCCTTACAGTTAGTGTCTTTCTCAGCTTCTGCGTAAACGTTTTTGCTGTGGAATATACCCTTGATGAACTTTATAAGATTGCCCTCGAACGCTCTGAAAGGATAAAAATATCAGAAGAAGATGTTTTTGTTGCTGAAAGGAATAAAGATAAAGCGCTATCTCTCCTTTTTCCAAAATTGTTCGGTATGGGTGCTTATACCGGTTATAAAGACCGAAAGATTGCTGATTCAGGCTCACAGACTCAACCCTTTGAAACAGCTTCATGGAGTGTACTTCTTAACCAGACAATGTCAACATCAGGAAGAGAATTGACTGCTCTTAAGATGACCAAAGATAATATTGAAAAAAATAAAATGGACCTCTTTTCTGTTAAAGAAAACTATATGCTGGTTGTTACTAATGCATACTATGATGTTCTCAAGGCAGGCAAGCTTGTCGAAATATCACAGGCAAATATCGTCAGGCTAATAAAGTACAGAGACGCGGCGGCCACTCGATTAAAGATAGGCGAAGTAACAAAGACAGCAGTATTAAGAGCGGAAGCGGAACTTTCCGGCGCTCAATCCGCTTTGGTAAAAGCGGAAAATCTTTTTAGTGCGACAAAAGCAGTCCTACAAAGGATCGTAGGGTTAGAAGGAGATTTTGACCTCTACGATATTCATAAATCGGCCTCATTAGACGTGAAAAATATCAGCAGTGGCAACGATGATCCCCTTGACCTTCATTGTACTTCTTTGTACCTGGAATGTTTGAAGGACGTTGCGTACAGTCAACGGTCTGAATTGAAATCGTTAACTCTACTAAAAAATATCGCTGAAGGGCAGGTAAAATATACCCAAGGCGCTCATTGGCCGACACTTTCTCTTGAAGGGGTTTATATCGCTAAACACGAAACACCTGAAACGGGAAGTCTTATAAGGGACAATCTCTATGGCGGTGTCCGACTCACGGTTCCTCTCTTTGAAGGTGGCTTGAGGCGTGCTGAAACATTGGAGGCAATGGCAAAACAAAGACAGACCGAATACGCGCTGAGTGATCTCAAGAAGTCGATCCGTGTTGAGATTGAAAATGCCTATCTTGATTATGTCGCGCAAAAGGGTGTTCTGAAATCATTGGGAGACCAGGTTTCCTTTGCGCGGGATAATTACAATGCCGTTTCTAAACAATTTGATTTTGGTCTGAGCCAGAGTATTGATGTAATAGATGCCAATAATGTCCTTGTAAGCGCGCAGGTGGAATTTATACGGGCCTTGTACAATTATCAACAATCTATCATACAACTCAAACGTGTTACCGGCACATTGCTCCAATCGATATCTGATATGTCAGCTAAAAGTAAAACAATGAAATGACAACGTATGTCTACTCCATAAAAGAGAGATGGGAGATAGTAAAAATATGAATAAAACGAGACCTTACTGCCAGCTTTTCTGTTTGTTGCTTGTCGGATGTTCCTTAATTTTTATGAACGGATGTAAGAAGAAAGAAGTAAGAATGGAAAGGATTACCAATGTCTCTATCCAGACCGCTGCAAAAAAACAGTTTAGACCTTTTATTGAGGCAACGGGTACCCTGAATCCTTTTGAAGAAGTTTCAATAGGGGCGGAGATTGATGGTATTATAAAGACAGTAAAAGTTGATGAAGGTACAGCTGTGTCAAAGGGAATGCTTCTTGCCGCAATTGACGATATCGAATACAACCAGGGGGTGCTGAGCGCGCAGGCTGCACAGAAACAGGCTGAAGCAACATTTGCCAATACAAAGATTGAATTTTCTCGAAAAGATGCCCTCTATAAAGAAGAACTTGTCACTAAACAGCAATATGATGATGTGTCCACGAGATTGACACTTACATGAATCTGATGTGGAGAGGGCCAGAGGCAGCTCTTTCCATCGCGAAACAAAAACTCGCGAAAACAAAAATATATGCTCCTCTCGCGTCGAGAGTAAAAGAAAAGATGGTTTCCGAAGGAGATTTTGTAAAAAACGGGGCCCGCCTGTTTACTCTCATTCAGCCTAATCCCCTGAAGCTTCGTTTTGCCGTATCTGAGCGTGATGTCGGAAAAATGAAAGTTGGACAGGACGTGTCTGTTAAGGTTGACGCGTTTCCCGACAGGGAGTTCAAGGGGAAAGTAAGTATTGTTTTCTCCAGCCTGGAAGAGAAGACACGTACCCTTTCTATTGAAGCCCTGGTGCCTGATAAGGAAGGGGTTTTAAAGCCCGGCCTTTTTGCCCGTGTCATATTATATACCGGTGGAATGAAAGACACTGTGGTGGTGCCTAATACAGCCCTTCTTTATGAAGGAGACCAGATAAAGGTTTATGTGGTAGAGGATGACAGGGCAAAAGAAAGACCTGTAAAACCGGGAAATAAATATGGTGACGAAATGGAGATAGTGGAAGGAATAAAAGAGGGCGATAAAGTCGTGACTGCCGGTCAACAGGGACTTTCCGAAGGGGCTAAAGTGAACTACCAGGGTTTGCAGAGAAAGGACGCAAAAACACGGACAGAGGGAAAACCAGGGAAGCCTCGGTAGGGGAATTATCAAAGATGTTTGATAATATCATTGTTGCAAAAGAAGGATAAAATATGTGGTTATCTGATACTTCAATAAAAAGACCCGTTTTCGCGACTATGCTTGTTCTTGTTCTCGTTGTCCTTGGGATTGTCAGTTATCCCAACATCGGTGTTGACCTCATGCCAAAAGTCGATTTCCCTATCGTGAGCGTTACGACCCAGCTTAAAGGCGCCAGTTCCGAGATTATGGATATTAACGTGACGGACAAAATAGAAGAAGCCGTGAACACGATTAATGGGGTGAAAACCATCACTTCAACAAGCTCAGAGGGGAATTCAGTCGTTTCCATTGAGTTTGTTCTCGAAAAAGATATCGATCTTGCAGTACAGGACGTTCGTGAAAAGGTTGCCCTTACCAGGAGGAGATTGCCGAGTGATATTGAGGAACCCGTCGTTGGAAAGATGGACCCGGACTCTTTCCCCGTATTGAATCTTGCCCTCTACGGAAAACAATCCATCAGAGACCTTTCAACCTATGCCGATGAAGTGCTGAAAGAACAAATCCAGAAGATAAGCGGTGTCGGAGCGGTGAGAAATTACGGATTAAGACTCAGGCAGGCAAGGGTCTGGCTCGACAGAGATAAACTGAACGCTTACGGGGTTACCGCCCATGATATTCTCGCGGTCCTCAGGAGAGAAAATGTTGAATTGCCCGGTGGAAGGATCGAGAGCAATACAAAAGAATATACTATCAAAGTGAAGGGTGAAATCAGCGACATACAGCAGTTCAGTGATATGGTCATCGGTAATTTCAAAGGGGCCGTCGTCAGGATACGCGATGTAGGACGTGTTGAAGACGGTATGGGCGAAATACGATCTATCTCGCGCTACAATGGAACCAACTCTGTCGGTATCGGCATACAGAAACAATCAGGGACGAATACTGTTGAAGTTGTCAATAAGGTTAAGGAAGAGCTGGCTATCATTCAGGGAACCTTGCCTGAAGGCATGAATCTTGTTATCGCCTCTGATCAGTCAGATTATATCAAACGTTCTATCAGTGAAGTGCAGCACCACCTTATTTATGGCGGAATTTTCGCCATATTTGCTGTTTTTCTCTTTCTGAAAAATGTAAGAACAACCGTGATCAGCGCGCTCGCGATTCCTACATCGATTATATCGACATTTGCCATAATGAATATTTTTAATTTCACCTTCAATAATATGTCTATGCTCGCTCTTTCCCTCTCCATCGGTATTCTTATAGACGATGCCATTATTGTCATTGAAAATATTCACAGACACATGGAAGAGGGGATGAGTGCGAAAGAAGCATCCTCTTTTGCCACATCCGAAATCGGTCTTGCCGTCTCAGCTACAACACTTGCCATTTGCGTTATTTTTATTCCTGTTGCTTTTATGAAAGGGATGATTGGGAGGTTTTTCTTTCAATTCGGCATGACCGTTGTTTTTGCCATCATGGTATCCTGGTTTGTTTCTTTTACCCTGACTCCAATGTTGTCTTCATTGTTTTTAAAAAGAGACAATGAGAATAAAACAGTTCTTAAAACGGACACAAAATTACAAAAAGCCCTCCACCGAATTCGATACTATGAGTTTATGCGTGGCGCATCGGATAAACTGGAATCAGCCTATGAAAAGCTCGAAGAGAAGTATGAAAGGATACTGGTTTGGGCACTGGGAAATCGGCGCACAGTCATTGTCATTGCGACAGTTGTATTCGTCTGCGGTTTTGCTCTTGCTGTTTCTCCGTTCATCGGTAAAGAACTTGTTCCTTCAGAGGATCAAGGGAAAATTTCTGTGCGTTTTACCACTCCCATCGACTATTCCATGAGTCAAGTAGACCAGATGTGCAAAAAAGCAGAGGATATTGTCAGAAAATATCCGGAAGTGACAAGTATTCTTTACAACCAGGGTGGTGGCCGCACGGATGAAATAAATAAAGCCACTATGACGGTAAACCTTGTGCCGAAATCAAAACGATCGAAAAGTCAGGAAATGATCAAAACAGAATTACGAAGAGCGTTGAGGGCTGTACCGGGTCTCAGGGCTTCTGTTGAAGATGCTTCTACTATGGGAGGCGTGGGCGGAGGACGATCAGTTCCCATACAGTATAATATACGGGGTAGCAACCTCGGTGACCTCGGAAAATACTCTGATGAGATCATGAGTCAGTTTTCAAAACTGCCGGGCATTGTTGATGTCGATAGTTCTCTCGAAACGGGAAAGCCTGAGATCAGGGTTTATATCGACCGTGATAAGGCCGCTAATCTTGGAGTGGATGTTACCACTATTGCCGAGACGATCAATATTCTCATCAGCGGTGAGGTTGATATCACAAAATTCAAGGATGAGAAAAAAGGAAGAAGCTATGACCTCAGAGTAAGGCTCAACAAAGAAGACAGGGTAAACCCCGATGATATCACCAGGATATATGTGAGAGCAAAGGATGGGAAGCTTGTACAGCTTTCTAATCTTGTTTCCCTCAAGGAAGCGGGAGGTTCGAGCATAATCAACAGGGTTGACAGGCGCAGGGCTGTTACGATCTTCGCGAACCTTGAAGGCAAAGCTCTTGGCGAGGCAAAAAGTGAGCTTGATGACATAGCAGCAAAGGTCTTAACTGCCGGTTATACAGGCACCTATAAGGGCCAGGCTGATATGATGGGCGAGGCATTCAGAAATCTTCTTTTCGCGGCAATCCTCGGTATTATCATGGCCTATATGGTTCTTGCCGCACAGTTTGAAAGCTTTATCTATCCGGTTATCATACTTCTCTCAATGCTCTTTTCATTCATAGGAGCTTTCGGGGCGCTCTTTGTTTTTGGTAAAACGCTCAATATATATAGTTTTATCGGCCTTATTCTCCTTATGGGGCTTGTCAAGAAAAATGCTATTCTTCTCATAGATTATACGAATGTCCTGCGAGGGAGGGGTATACCAAAAAGGGATGCTATTTTACAGGCAGGACCGGTAAGGCTAAGGCCAATCCTCATGACTACATTCGCAATGATTATGGGTATGATGCCCATCGCCATCGGTATAGGTGAGGGGGCCGAATCCCGTTCGCCCATGGCCATTGCCGTCATTGGCGGTTTAATTACTTCACTCCTTCTTACCCTTGTTGTTGTTCCTGTCGCCTATGATCTCTTTGATACGCTCCAAACGAGGATTTTCAAAAAAGAAAGTCACGGAGGAGAAACAGTATGAAAATGCTCATTGTTGTCTATAACGACACAATCGATGAAACGATAATAACAGCTTTTAAAGAAGCCCAGGTGAAGGGATATACAAAGTGGAAGGAGACGCTCGGGGAAGGAGATGAAACAGAACCGAAGCTTGGCACCCACTATTGGCCGGGAAGAAATAATGTCCTCGCCGTTGTTCTGGATGATGAGAAGGTCCCTGTCATTACTGATATTATCAAAGAACTGAAAATGAAATATCCGAAAAGTGGTATTAAAACATTCATTCTTCAGGTTGAAGAAATTATTTAGCACATACATACTAATAATTTGGCGACCGATGTCTTACTTTACTGAGTATGATGACTTTAAAATGGAACTGATATGGGCCTGTTTTTTATAACCTTTTTTTTACTCTATGGTGGATTACATCTTTACATATTTTTAAAATCCTGGCAAGCATTCCGCTTTCAGTGGGGTGTCGGTATCATCATCGGTTTTATTTTTGCTGCCATGGTCCTATCGCCTGTTCTGGTGCGTTTTCTGGAGAGGGGAGGGCACGAAATAGCCGCCCGCTTCATGGCTTATTCCGGATATTGCTGGCTCGGTTTTATTTTCTTTTTCTTTACAATCTCTATTTCTTTTGATGTGCTGCGCCTTTTGGCATATATGACAGGTATTGCAGCGAAAATAGATTTCTCTTCCTTCATTTCCGCTTACCGGTTTTTCTTTCTCCTTACACTTGCCTGTTCGATTCTATTGGTATTTTATGGTTACAGAGAAGCCGGGGACATACGTATTGAAACGCTTCGCATACAAACGAATAAAATTCCAAAAGAAACAGGAAAGATCACAATTGCTCAAATTTCAGATGTCCATCTCGGGCTTATTGTCAGAGAAGATAGATTGAACAAAATTGTTGGATTACTTAAGAAGGCCAATCCTGATATCCTTGTTTCTACCGGAGATCTTGTTGATGGGGATATCGACAAGATAAACGGGTTGGTTGATCTATTAAAGAATATCGAGCCACGGTACGGTAAATACGCGGTAATGGGAAACCACGAGTTCTATGCCGGAATTGATAATTCGCTCGATTTTCATGAAAAAACCGGATTCAAAATGCTGAGAGGCGAAGGACTTATCGTCCATGACATGATAAACATTGCTGGTGTAGATGATCCAGCGGGAAGTTATTTCCAGTCCAAGGATGTTCCCGAAAAAGTCTTCTTGTCGGGCTTGCCCCGGCATTTATTTACAGTTCTTCTCAAACACAGACCTGTTGTAGATAAAGAAGCCCTGGGGCTTTTTGATCTTCAGCTTTCTGGCCATACCCACAAGGGACAGATATATCCCTTCCGCTACTTAACGCGGTTGGCATTTCCTTTATACACAGGCTATCATGAGCTTTCAAATAATAATCATCTTTATGTAAGCAGAGGTTCGGGGACATGGGGTCCGCCTATACGTTTTTTAGCACCTCCGGAAGTTACTATCATTGAACTGGTAACAAGCCCCGGCTCTGCTAAAGAAAAATAAAATAGAGACGCTCTTATTCTTTTCATTTTACATTCCCCATTTTACATTTTTATTCTGTATATCTTGCATTATTTATCTCTTCGCATTAATCTATTGCAGTGAATACTCAAGATAATATCTGGCGTTCCACAGCACTGGAAATAAACCTTGAAAGAACAAAAGCTGTCGTCGAGATTCCCGACAAATACAGAATACTCCTTGATGTAGCGCGAAGCCACTACGGTGTTTCAAAGCGAACAGAAGAACTTCTCGTCGAACTCAATCATCCATTTGTGAATTGGGAATACGTACTCAACCGACTCAAGGGTCTTTCTATAGGTGATTTTTATGATTTTAATATGCATGAAGACGGTTTGACAGCGCTGAAAATCCTTTCAGATATTTATTTCATGATCATTTCTTCCGCATCCGACGAAGACATACAAGACAGCGCCATACGATATTTTTTTGAATATTTTAACGCGCTGCTATCAAACAGCAATGACAAACTTTCGAGAAACACTGCCATGTTTCCCTTTGTTATTCAATCTCTACTTTCCATATCACTCTCAAAAAATCCTCTCTTAAAAAAATCATCAAGCTACATAAAAACAACAGTAAAACTCATTGTTGAGTACCACGTTGAAGTCGATATCTCCGAACTCAACAGGCTCCTCTCAACTATCTTTGAATCCACATACCTGTTTTGGCTCACAGAACCTGATCCTGCAGAATGGTTTTCTCCAAATGGGGAAACAAAAGAAACAAGCGATGCTTATAAAGAATTTATTTTGCCTCTCAGCCATCAACATATGCATGAACTGATTATCCGACTGAAAGACATTTCGCAAAAACCGATGACAAACATTCACCATCTCATGCAATATCTCGATATGCCCGACTATGTGCAGATAATGAACGGGTATCTTTTAATTGCTGATGAGCTTGAACGGTCGGTGATCTTCGCAGGGCGCCATTATCTCGTTAAACTTGATTTTCTTTTTAACATAATCAACATTTCAGGTCTATCGGATATACACAGCTCTTGTTTAATTGAAATCAACCGATGTCTTGGAAGAGTTTTAAAGGACGAGACCCACCAGAATATAAATGATTTTATCCGGAAAATATTCCGTCTGTTGAAGAAGACCGCTTCTCGCAGTAAATACCAGAACTCTATAATCGACTGTGTAACGACGCTGGCCAAAGGAGTTTTTGAACAAAATAACCATGCTCTCGTCGACATTTTTATGGAAGAACTCGTTGCCTTCGGCTTCCAGTATCCTGATATACAGGGATCAACAACGGAATGGCAGATACATGCTAATCCAGCCCATGTTAGAAACATCCGATCCTGGCTTGAAATTATTTCCCTGAAGCCGAGATGGACAAAAAAACTCCTTTCAGCGCTTATTATCAATTTAAAGCTAAAGGGTGTTTTCATTCGCGATACAGACCTTCTTCAAAAAGATATTACCGGACTTCTCAATTCAGATATTCTTCCCGCCTATAACCTGGTAAAACAGCTTCTCCGGATTTTTCCAATCTATTTCCAGGAAATAGGCGCGGAAGGTGAACTCCGGGAGATTTCGACCAATGTTGATGAGCTATCAAGAAGGAACGACAAGCTTATATACTTTCTCAGAAAACAGTCACACGTTGAAAGCAACAGCCTGCTGATACCGTTTATTGAAGATATCTTCAGGTATTGGAACTCCGGTGACAAAAATTTTATTAAAGACCATTTGCCTGATGAGGTTTACCATGATGTAAAAAATGCCGGTGAATATTATGACGGACTTCATATTGTCTTTAAGATTATCTTTCAAATAATTGATGGTGACGTGCAGAAATTGCTTGAATGGGACAACGGGAAAATAACAAGAGAGATAAAGAACATCCGGGGCACTGTGGACAGAGAGAAAGAACGGGCGCGTTTGATGATCAGGTTTTATCAGCTTATTTATAAGAAATATTTTCATCAGCATATTGATCTCTTAAAAGATCTGGAAGCGTCTTGTTTGCTTGACCCTCCAAAGATACGTTCTCTCAAAAGGGCGCTGGACAGAAAGGATCACTACAAGAGTCTTGTTATTGTCATGGACATGTTGTCTCTCCTGAAAGCAAAGATACTTTCACCTCAAAAAACCGAATTCTTCGAGAATATTTATTATAAACGTCATATCGCCGCAGGTATTCCCTCAATGTATGGGACATATCATGAAGAAAAATTTGAAGCAACAGGTTTAACGCTTCGTCTTGAAAGCCTGGCAATGGCGCTTTTTGAAAAGCTGATAGAGACCTTGAACCTGAAATTTATCACAAAGAGCACGCTCATGACAATCCATCAATACCTCTGGCTCTATGTGAGGGCCCTTGATCTGGAAGGCATAGCGACAGAGGGACTTGTGTCAAAAATGAAATATATTACAAGCGCTTTGCAGATCAGACAGTTTTCCATTGATCAATATATCGATATTTTCCAGTTTATCGCGAAGGGTATTCAGGACGTTACCCGTGATTACTATATCGATGTCCATCGCGCAAATATGCCCGTGATTATTAGCCAGATCAAAGAGAGTGATGGAACGGAAACCGTAAAAAACATGTCGCAAAAAGAACAGGAATTTTTTTATCAGCATTCTGAAAACTTTTTTCGTTCAATAATCGCATCTTCTTTTGGTCTGCAGGTGCTTGATAATTTTGTGAACGCTATTATCAGGACGCTTTCTGCCGAGCTTGAGAAGTTCAAAGATAATAAACACATACTCAACCTTGTTATGTCGTATACCCCTGAATCTGCCATATCACCTTTACATAAATGGAACAGAGAGATCGATAACCAGATACTCATCGGCAATAAGGGTTATTTTTTGAAAGAACTGACGTCCTTTAATTTTCCCGTGCCATCGGGATTTATTATTACAACAGAAGTTTTCAGAGGCTACGAAGCAGTTGTGGGATATAAATATATTTTTAAAGACCTGAGTAAAAGAATCTACAAGGAACTGACTGAACTTGAACGTATTACCGGAAAAAACTTTGGAAATCCCCGAAACCCTCTTTTACTTTCCGTGAGAAGTGGCGCTACCATTTCTCTGCCGGGAATGATGCATTCCTTTCTCAATGTAGGAATAAACGAGACGATAGCAGCAGGGCTTGCCAAGAGGAAAGATTACGCATGGGCCGCCTGGGATTCATACCGGAGATTCCTGCAGACCTGGGGTATGTTTCATAATGTTGAAAGAAATATCTTCGATGAAATTATGAGCAGTTATAAACAGCGATACGCAGTTACAAAGAAGATTCAATTTAAACCGGAACAGATGAAACGGATTGCCATTTCTTATAGAAAAGCCATGGAAAAGAAAGGCATCGAGATCATTGATGATCCAACTGAGCAGTTGCAGCACGCCATACTGCAAGTGTTTGCTTCCTGGTATTCCGAGCAGGCACAGATATATCGTCATCAGATGCATCTATCCGATGAATGGGGCACCGCTGTTATAGTTCAATCCATGGTCTTTGGAAATCTTAATGAGAATTCAGGTTCAGGCGTTATATTTACACGTGACCCCAGAGGATCATCACAAAATGTGGCCATTTATGGAGATTTTATTTTCGGTGTACAAGGTGACGATATTGTCTCCGGTCTTGTAGAGACCTTTCCAATTTCAGAAAAACAGAGAGTATCAGAGAAAAGGGAATCAGCCATATCACTGGAAACAAGGTTTCCCGAGATATATAACGAATTAGTCAGACTTGCAGAAGTGCTGGTTTATGAAAAAGGTTTTAATCATCAGGAGATAGAATTTACATTTGAGGACGCCGAAAAAAAGGGTCTCTATATACTGCAGACACGCGATATGGTTCAGAGGGAAGCGGGAAAAGTGAAGACCTTTACGGATGGCAAGGGGCTTGAAAAGTCTCTTCTTGGAATCGGTATAGGTGTAAGCGGTGGAGCGCTTGCAGGCAGGGCTGTCTATTCAGAAAAACAGATCGAATATTTCAGGCAAAAAGAGCCCGAAACCGCTCTTATATTAATACGCCCCGACACGGTTCCTGACGATGTCGGCATTATTTTGAAAGTCGATGGTCTTCTCACGGCAAGAGGCGGCGGCACTTCTCACGCTGCTGTTACAATTCCTCAACTCAATAAAGTGGGCGTTGTCGGCTTCAATAAACTCCATGTTTACGAATCTGAAGGATATAGTGTGGTTGATGGGAAGACTATAAAAGAAGGAGATTTCATTGGAATAGATGGCTGGAGCGGCGCTGTTTATGCAGGAAAACATACCATCGACTCCGATGAATCTTATAAAATTACTCTCTGATCAATCTTGACTCAGCCAAATAAACTTTTGTGTATGTAAACAGTTAAATCCCCCATCCTGTTTGTGTAACTGCCATACTCATTATCGTACCAGCCGAATATCTTCGCGTGAACAACGGGTATTTTCAACGTGTTTTTCGACAGTGATTTTCTCAGCGCGTCAGGCAAATCAGGAACATGGGATAAATCTACGTCAATAAAAGCTGTCCTTGTGTGATTGGCCTGGCCTTCTATAACAATTGCCGCATCCGTTCCTATGAGGTCTGTTGAAACGTTCTGTTCCATTGTAAAAACAAGTAAATGTTCAGGATCGTTTTTGGATGTTGTCTGATAGATCTCATTGAGCGTCTTTGTGGTAAGAGGAGTTTTTGTGCCATCATTTTTTGTGCGTGATCTGAAAGGTAACATTTAAAACGATCAATGATTCTGTAGTCGTTGGAACCCTGATTGAATCTGCCATGAAACCGATATTTTTTACTTCCGGTATAACCTGGCCCAATGCTTCAGCGGCATTTGTGGAAGTAAGGATAATATTATTCAGTATACTCCTGTTTTTTCGCAAATCTTTTTCTCCGGCCTTTGGTAACTTGTCAAGAACACTCTGCGAATTAGTCACAGCGTGGACCGTCGACATAGAAGCGGTAAGGATCTTGCTTGTCACTTCATTTTCGAGAAGCGGTTTTACCATATGCGCGAGGCCCGTTGTTGTGCAGGAAGCTGCAGAGATGATCTGATGTTTCTTGTAATTGAAAGACCTGTGGTTAATGCCATAAATGAGCGTAATGACATCATCGGGCATTGATAAGGCTTTATTTTTTATCTTGAACGGAGAGGAATTAATGACAATTTTCGCGCCGCTGGCAAGGTGTCCTTTTATAGAGCCGTTTTTTTCGTCAGAGGGCAGTTGTGGGATCACGAAATTTGCCGGTACATTCTGCCACAATATCGACTCCATAGTTTCGCCAGCCGATATCGATGGGATTGCGCGCTTCACGCAGTATTGTCACGGGAATACCATCTATAAGGAGTTTGCCTTTCTTCTCATCAACGATCTCGATTATTCTTTGAGCCTTTATGCCATAGAGGAATTTGTGGATTGTTCCGTATGTTGCATCTTTTTCTATCAACTGAGCGATGGCAGGAAGACCGTTGCCGACTTCTCTGCCGATATTGACGATAATTTCCTTAAAATATTTTCTCCCGATATGGTGCCATAACGTGAGTTTGCCTATTCTTCCTAAACTATTAATACCAAGAACGGGTAGTTTCTTTTCAAAAACTTCAATTTTACTCATGCTGTTACCTCCTCGGTGTGAAGAAAGTTATCTGAATTAAAACATATTTTCATATATCGTGACTCTTTTCATTGAATCGTCCGAAAGGATAATCCTTTATTGATTTTCAACAATGTATAATATGTAAGAAACAATCTAAAAGCGCTCTCGCGGGCATATATATTCTCTTCAATATCTTCAATTTATAACAAAAAGCACTCGTAAAGTCAATGAACATGGGGTTTGAATTGTAACATTTTATCGTTACTTAAGGCTGGAATTTGCACACGTTTTTATTGCAATCAAAATGAGAAATGATTATAATCAGAAACCTTGCCCCCGTAGCTCAGGTGGATAGAGCAATGGATTCCTAATCCATGTGCCGTGTGTTCGAGTCACGCCGGGGGCAAATTAATTTTATATATCATTTTGACTTCATTTGTATCTGTAACTTCTTAAATATTTTAAAAAAATTTTAGTAATGCTTTGTTTTATAAAAAGTAATATTTTTATTGAAAACGTAAAAATACTGTGCTATATATAGAAAAAGCCTTAAGTAAGGGAGGTAACCAATGAAAAAGAAAATGATATTTGTTTTGATAACACTTCTTATTCTTGGTATTATTGTCCCATCTGTCTATTGCCAGGAAACCGGAAAATCAAATTACATGGGAACAGGGAAAGGAGAGGCCATTCTCTTCGATTTATTTTTTCTGCGTCCCTTAGGTATCATAAGTTGCGGGATCGGCCTTGCCGCTACTCTTGTGGGTGCACCCTTTATCGTGGGAAAAGAGAATGCCCGTGAAGTTGGCGATGCGCTTCTGAACGAGCCGGGTAATTTTACTGTTATAAGACCACTTGGGCAGATAAACTGAAGAGTGATCTTCAGTAATAAGATCACAATCCTATAGTTTCATACATCGCTTTTTCATGAATTATTCGTGCTGAATTATGCAGTACTGTTGTTCTATCAATCTTCGCTGTCTCTTCAATCTGCATAAACTTTCTGTTCTTTTTCTTCTCGATTGATATAATTAATTTATATAAATTGAATATGTATCGATAATTAAGTAAGGAAAGTGATAACACACTTTAGTTTATGACAGAAGTAAACTAAGATGGAGAGAGGGAAAAAATGGAACGAACCATAAAAGACTATAAACAGCATCTCTTGAATCAGCTCACATACACACTTTCGAAAGATATGTACTCTGCCACTGAAAGAGACAAATATAACGCTACGGTATTATCAATCAGATCACAGATCGTTAATAAATGGATCAACACCCAGCAGGCATATTATAAAGTAGACGCGAAGAGACTCTATTATCTTTCTCTTGAATTCCTCATGGGAAGACTTTTGAAAAATTATCTTATTAATCTTGAACATCTTGAAGTGTACAGAGAAGCAATCGATATACTGGCCACAAATCTCGAAGATGTCTTTGCCTATGAATTTGACGCGGGACTTGGAAATGGCGGCTTGGGGCGACTCGCTTCATGCTTTCTTGATTCCATGGCTACGCTAAATTATCCCTGTTACGGTTATGGCATACGGTACGAATACGGAATATTTACTCAGAAAATAAAGGATGGTTACCAGACGGAAGCGCCCGATAACTGGCTTCGTTACGGTAATCCATGGGAATTTCCAAGACCGGAGCTGCTTTATCCGGTGCGCTTTTACGGTAAGCTTGAATGTCACGCGAACTCAAAAACAGAATGGATCGATAGCGATGAAATTCTTGCTATGGCCTATGATTATCCGGTACCGGGTTTCCGCACCGAAATTGTTAATACATTACGCTTATGGGCTGCAAAATCAACGCGCGATTTTGATTTTGACTATTTCAATAGCGGTGATTATGTGCGGGCAGTGGAGAACAAAAATAACAGCGAAAATATCTCCAAGGTCCTTTATCCTAATGATCTCTCTCTCGCGGGAAAAGAACTGCGTCTGAAACAACAATACTTCTTTGTGGCGGCAACTCTGGCAGATATTACCAGAAGGTACAAGAAATTTCATAGTAATTATAACGATTTTCCACAGAAAGTTGCTGTTCAGCTCAACGACACACACCCATCCATAGCTATTGCGGAGATGATGCGTATCCTCATCGACGAAGAAGGTTTCTCCTGGGATATCGCAAAAAAGATCACACACCAGACATTTGCCTATACAAATCATACAATTCTGCCGGAGGCCCTTGAAACCTGGTCTGAAGGGCTCTTTGCACATATGCTGCCTCGACATCTCCAGATTATTCAGGAACTGGATAGAAAATTCATGGTACAGGTCGCGAGAAGGTTCCCCGATGAGCCCGAAAAAACGAAAAACATGAGCATCATTACCGGGAACGGGGACAGGGTTGTTCATATGTCTCGACTTGCGATTGTTGGGTCCCATACAATTAATGGCGTATCAAAACTACACAGCGAACTATTGAAAACACATGTTTTTAAAGATTTTTATATGATGTTTCCGGAAAAATTCCAGAATATTACAAACGGTATTACTCACCGAAGATGGCTGTCTGGAGGCAAATCCAGGCCTCTCGGCGCTTATTACTGACACTATAGGTGATGGATGGACAAAAAATCTTGATGAATTGAAGAAGCTTGAGCCCTTCGTGGAAGACAAAGAATTTTGCGGCCGTTTTCGTGAAATTAAAGATAATAACAAAATGAGGCTTTTGAAATTGCTGGAGCGTGAATTTAATCTTATCCTTTAATCCCAATTTCATGCTTGATTGCCAGGTAAAACGGTTTCATGAATATAAACGACAACTCTTAAATATTTTCCATATCATAACGCTCTACAACAGAATTAGAGAAGGCAGAGTGGACGATACGTTTTCACCCAGGGTAATTATGTTTTCCGGGAAGTCAGCGCCCGGATATTTTCTCTGCAAACTTATCATAAAACTGATCCATAATGTGTCTGAGGTCGTTGCAGCCCATCCTCTTGTAAGAGATAAACTGGAGGTCATTTTCGTGCCGAATTACGGAGTGACTCTCGCACAGCTCATTATGCCTGCCGCCGAATTATCAGAACAGATCTCGACAGCCGGCTATGAAGCCTCCGGCACAGGGAATATGAAATTCGCCCTCAATGGAGCATTGACAATCGGCACCTATGACGGTGCCAATATTGAGATACGGGAAGAAGTAGGTGAAGATAATTTTTTCCTTTTCGGTCTCAACCCTGAAGAAATATTCGATGCAAGAATCAACTATAATCCCGCAAAATACATTGAACAAAATAAAGAACTTTCACAAATAATGGATCAATTTTCGAATGGCTTTTTCTCTCCGGAAAATCCCGGTCTTTTTCAGCCCATCGTCGATTCCATATTGTCGGGCGATAAATATTGTGTTCTTGCCGATTACGCCTCTTTCATAGAATGTCAGGAAAAAGTATCGCAAGCATATAATGATCAGGAGAAATGGGACAGGATGGCCATTTTAAATGTTGCCCGTTCCGGTAAATTTTCAAGTGATCGGGCAATCAGCGAATACGCCAAAAATATCTGGCATATTTCAGCTGTTAATATTTAGTACAGCGAACAGATAAATTTAAAAGTCGCTTGACTTGAATCTTTTACCTGTGATAGTTCATCTTGAAACAAATTAATATAGAGGAATGAGATAATATGGAAAAATATCCTCATCTATTTCAGAGGGGTTTTATTGGAAAGCTTGAGACAAAGAACAGAATAAAATACGCCGCGACTGAGACTAATTTTCCCTATGGTGACGGATATGTAAGTGACAGGGAAGTTGCCTATATGGAAGCGCAGGCGCGTGGAGGGGCCGGGATTATTACCACCCAGGGCGCTTATCCTGACAAAAAAGGTGAAGGGAAGGGCTTTAAGGGCATGATGGCCATATATGATGATCGCTTTATACCGGGGCTTGCACGGATTGCCGAAGTGATACGAAAAAATAATGCTCTTTCATGTTTGCAGATTCTTCACTGCGGCAGGGAAGGCGGGGTTGAACTTGACTATTGCCTCATGCCTTCTATCGTGCCGCAAAAGCTTTCTTATTTTAAGCCTCCCCGGGAAATTACAAAGGATGAGATAAAGAAGACCCTGCAGGATCATATCGACGCAGCGAGGCGCGCGAAGGATGCCGGTTTTGATATGATTGAACTTTCCGGTATTGTAGGCTACCTCATATCGACATTTATATCCCGGTATACAAACAAAAGAGATGATGAATATAACGGGGACATTAAAAAAAGATGCAGGTTGATGGTTGAAATAATACAGGGGGTGAAAGCTCAGGTTGGCGATATGCCGGTAGGCATAAGGCTCTGCGGCCACGAACTGCTTGACGACCGGGGCGGCAACACCATGGAAGAAAGTGTAGAGAGCTTTAAAATTGCCGAAGAAGCAGGCGCGGACTATGTAAGTGTTACAGTTGGATGGCATGAATCGTCGCAGTCGGTAATAACGAGAGATGTGCCCATGGGGCATTGGCTTCCCGTGGCGGAAGCAGTAAAGAAAGCAGTCAGTATACCGGTCATGATGGCCTTCCGGCAATTTCTGCCTCAAATTCCTGAAAAAGCCATCGCAGGCAGCCAGATAGATTTCTGGGAGATGTGCCGCCCCATGATCGCGGACCCCGAACTTCCTCGAAAAGTGAGGGAGGGCCGTGAGGATGAAATTATCCCCTGTATTGCCTGTAATATCTGTTTTTCGAGGCTTTATTACCATCAGCCTATTATGTGCTCAGTGAGACCCAACCTCGGACATGAGGGAGAAAAAAAGTGGGGTTACTACGGGTTCTCCCAGGCCGAAAGGAAAAAAGAAGGTTATTATAGTAGGTGCAGGGCCGGCCGGGCTTCAGTGCGCTGCCACGGCTGCTCTCAGAGGGCATAAAGTAACAGTCGTAGAGAAAACAAGTCAGCCGGGAGGCAACATCCTTCTTGCTTCAAAAGTGGATGCCGGTGCGATTGAACTTTTAAGGCCTGTTAAGACTCTGGAAACACTCTGCCGAAAGGCCGGAGTTGATCTTCGTCTCAATACTGAGTATACACCTGCTCTGTTGAAAGAAGAAAATGCCGATGTCCTTGTCATTGCTACCGGCGGGAAAATAGATGTACCTTTTCAGCATATTCTGACACCCAATGACGTCATTGGAGAAGATAAGAAACCGGGACAACGGGTAGTTATTATAGGCGGAAGCGGCATCGGACTGGGGACCGCAGTATTTCTGTTACATCACCATAATTACCAGATCACCATTATAGAAGAGAGTAAAAAAGTAGGCAGGGATGTGAATCCATTCTATCTCTGGCAGTATATCGGGCTTATGAAGAAAAATAAGGTAATTTTCCTTACCAGTACAAAAGTTACCAATATTGAGAGACAGTCTTCTATATATATCAGGACCGCCCGGTAAAAAGACTATTGAAACAGACAGTATCATTATGGCCTTATCTGAACCGGAAAAAAGCTGGCGCCAAGAGACTCAAGACATTGCTCAGGAAGTTCACTTCATAGGGGACGCTAAAAAACCAAGGCGGCTCAATAATGCTATACATGACGGTTACCGTTTGGGGATGGTGATTTGATGATACCCGTTATCGATAAAGAAAAATGCACAGGATGCGGAAACTGTCTGGAGGTATGCCCACCACAGGCAATCTCTGTTTCAAAATGAAAAGGCGCATATTGAAGATGATATTTGTGAAGAATGCGGCTTTTGTGCAGCCGAATGTCCTGTTGAAGCCATCACCCTTCCTTTCCCAATGCAAGGCAAATAAAGAGCAATTTTTCCGGGTCACAGGTTTCAACATTCCCTTCAGGATTCGAGTTTTCTTCCTCAGAAAAAGTCCCAATCCATCCGTTGTGTTGTTTAAGTTAAAGAACAAATAATTCGATAATACTTCAGCGTAGAGATAATTATTCGTAGTTCCCGCATCGCTCAATAGATAAGAAGGAGCCACCGGTTTATGGTGGGGGATAACCGGTGGCCTAATAGGACAGCCCTGAGGTAAATAAAAATGTTAGGGCTGACGTCACTATATCATTGTCGTGGTTTAATATAAATGACCAATGTCACACTTACAATTATTTTACAATCAGGAGATGCGAATCATAGAAAATCAAAGCCGACGGTGAGAAACGGCAGATTAGAACCCTATGTACTCCATAAGTAATTGATTTATTTAGCCTTACTCAACATCACACTTTTACTGTTTGCCACAGCAACGCCTGGGTTGTGTACTAAAGTGCGGCTAAATTATTACGCCACACAGAAGAGATATTCAAGAGGGAAATGAATCTTTCTGTTATTCCTTGGGACGAATTTCACCTTATTGCGGGATATTCATAGAGGTACTAAATGGCAGGAGGAAGAAATTATGAGTACGCATTTTCCAACAAATTCCCTTTATTTCATGGTCTGTTTGATACTACTTTAATAATCTTATGGCTGATTGCAGACGATGCGACAGAGACCTTGACGATCCAAAGACAATAATTTGCTCCCGTTTGCCTGTAGATTACGCTACCAACATTACCTTCGAACGCCTGCCTTATATTATATAGGGGGAGAATTTCGGTGCCCCCTGTGTCACGTGATGCCAGGTCAATATCCGAGCACCAAGGATGCTAGATAGAGAAATATCCCAGGTGTACGCAAAGGCTTGTATCGTGCGGGTGCCCTAAGAAATAAGACCCTAATCTCATATTACAGAACTTCTCTGTACTTCATTAGATAGCACTTCATAATGGTCTTCCCAGGTAGACTTTTGCTACGTCTAATGTTGGGAAACAACAAATATTGAGGAACTTTGACCAGCTTTCACAAACGTATGCGCGTAAAGGTCCTCTGGGAGACGTTCTACGGATTACTATACATTGGCACGTATATTGCTTATTAAGTTGGTATGGAGCGAGACTTAGAAAATTGCATCATTGCAAAAAGAGGAATGAAAATGGTTGAGACAAAGGAATGCCCATTTTGCCATCAGCAAAATAAAGCGGCGGCTACGGTGTGCCGATACTGCTATTCAACTCTTAATAGAATGTCTTCAAGAGGTGATACGGATCGATGTAAAAAAATACGTGCAAGATCAACCCGAACCACCTATCTCGGCGACGGTTTTGTCCCCGCTTCGTGTTCCTTACGAACGTATTCAAAGTTCAAACAGGCCAGTGAGGTAAAGGAAGATTACCTTGCAATCAAGAAAGAGGGGACCGAGTCGATATTAGTAACAAGCAAACAAAAGGCGTGTACAGATGAGAGATTTGTTAAACTCGTACAACGGATCATGGGGAAAAAAGAAAGAACCCAAGAAACGGTTGAAGGCCGATCGCTGAAAGGCATCGTTGCGCATATGCTCGCCTTTCTTGGCGATTACTCACACGGCCCTCCATTGCTCGCCGTGGCCAACCATGCACCGGTTAAGTCATTCACAAATTTCTTAATTACGATGTGATAAACAGCGATGTATGATAACTGTGAAGACGCAAAGAGGAGAAAAAATTATGAATTTAACAGGCAGAGAAATAACGAATGACCCGGGAGGGTTGAACACAGATGACTTGGGGCAGACTATTGATTTATCAACAGGTTCAGGTTTAAATTCAGTTAGGTCAATGGAAACAGGTGTAACGATTCAAAATGGAGCTGAAGTGAAAGAGCTGTTCCCCTCTTATCTCAGACCTGTAAATAAATGGGTTGTTGATGAAACAGGAAGCTCAAGCCGCATGAAAATTGATCGCAGAGCGTCATTTGATCCTGTCAAGTTCATGAATCGTTCGGATTTAGAAATCGAGGAACAACATGAAGGGTCAATCATGCTTGAAGAAATAAATCCTTCAGACATATTTCTTCAATCGATGCTATCAGGTGAAACCCTAATCCGAGGAGAAGAACACTTGAAGAGGTTAAAGACAGACGAGCTATATCCGCCTCGATGCCAAGATTTTCCAAACGCTCTGGGAAAACCAGCACCATATTCCTGAGCATTGGAAAGGGACACCTGAAGATCCCAAGCATATCTTCTTTGATGGTACGGTTCTCAAAAACCAGTTTGGAAGGTATGTTCTCACCTTGTATTGGGACAAGGATGAAAAGTGGAGATGGACTTACTGCCGACTCGACATTGGAGGGTGGAATGCACACGACTTGTCTGCGGTACTTAATTTGAAAGATACTATTTTTTTAAGGCGTTCAGTGTCAAGACCATTCCATTACAATCAAAAGATATAGACGTTACCTTTAACAAGTAGATACCCACGGGCGCACTCCCGTGGGTATCTACTTGTTAAAGGAGAAGGTAAACAAAAAACATTATCTGTTCACAAGGGCTATGCTTTGCTGGCGTTTGCCGGTGGCCGCTTATACAATGTGGCCCGTGAATACAAGAAGGAAGAAGAGACTAAAGAAAAGAAAGAGGGCTTGAAATACGAAGGGCCTGCGTGGATTACGAAAAAATAAATATAAACTTTCTTAAGTACTTCCTGAAGGCGGGCTTTCCAAGGTTTCTCTTGATTTATAGAGGTACAAGTGGTAACAAATGGCAGGGCTTTCCACACTCCGTGGGGTGAGAGAACTCGAAACCATAGTACCTGGAATTGATATATCATTTGAGCGACTATAGCGAATCGTACTAGTGAATACGGTGGGCGGAACCCTCCAACCGACCGGGTCTCTGGCCGTTGCAATTAACTTGATATGGTAGCATTGAGTTGGCATTAGAATCCACAGTGATCGGGAGAGATACATGCAAACAGGGAGAATCACGGTAGCTTTGGCGATGGTTGTTGGTTCGCTCCTGGCAGGATGCACGTCAACCAATACGTTGAACGACACGAACTGGATTCTTGCGAACCTGAATGGTCAACCGGTAGCGTCCGAACCGCTCATCACCAACACCTTTGTGAAGGGCACGATCAGGGGCACGGATGGCTGCAACTATTACAGCACCGCGTATACGGTGAACGGCGACAGAATAAGGGTCAACAAGACTATAGCCACCACGATGATGGTTTGCCCGGAGCCGGTCATGCAACAAGCACTCGCGTACATCACAGCGCTGAAGCAGGCTGCTACTTACAAGATCAACGGCCAGCAATTGACGCTATTGGATGCGTGCGGTAAAACTCTGACGGCATTCACATCCCAAAGTAGCGAACTGGGCGGAACATCATGGATCGTGACGGGCTATAACAATGGCAATCAGGCCGTGGTCAGCATTCTTATCGGTTCGGAACTCACGGCAGACTTCAGCGCCGACGGCAAACTCAGTGGCTCGGCAGGCTGCAACAATTACACAGCTATGTATGCGGTTTCTGGAAAGAAGATCAAGATTGGCCGGATAGCGTCCACCCGCAAAATGTGTGCTGATCTAGCCGGGGTGATGGAACAGGAAACGCAGTATGTGAAGGCGTTAGAAACGGCTGCGACCTATCGGTGGGATGGCAACTATCTGGAACTGCGCACCACAGACGGCGCGCTGGCCGCCAAGTTGGCTCGCACTGGCACGGCTCTGACCTTGCCCGCACAGCCTCAGCAAAAAGGTGCATTTATCGCGCAGGCTTTTCCCAATGCTGAATATCCTGTCGAGGGTGTCTGCTCCGGGAAGGCTCAGTTGAAGGATGGTTTTTTTGAAGAGTCAGTTGCTCCAGGCTCTGCCACCACGACCAGGATTTGGTTTGGCAAGAAACAAGCTTTTGGAGACATGAATGGCGATGGAGTGGAGGATGCCGCTGTAACGCTCGTGGTTGATCGTGGCGGTAGCGGCACGTTCACCTATCTTGCATTGGTAATCAATGAAAAAGGTACAGCAAAGCCTGTTGCTTCTATTATGCTCGGAGACCGTATCATTGTGACCTGTCTGGCGATAGAGTCAAGTAGTGTTGTGGTAACCATGCTCACACGGAAACCAGATGAGTCAATTAGCGCAGAACCAACACGCGAGGTTAGGCACGCATTCAAACTGCGGGGCGATAAGTTGGTTGAGGTGCAATAGAAAAACAGAATGCCACCGTGTCTATGCTGGCCGAACGGACACATGGGTAACACTTTCTCTCGCAAATTCTCAGTTTCCAACAACGGTTGATTTGAATACTTTGTAGGTGCAGCTTTATAGGCAAGCCCTTTTATTGCTGTAATAATCCCTCTTTGAGCCTCTATTTCTGCTTTATATTCGTGTTATCCCCCAAAGACCTTATAAAAGGAGGCAGTTATGAACGTGAAAGAGGCAGTATCACTATTCCGGTTTTACCAACAATCAAACCACAGAAGGAGAACCGCGGAGAGCTATCGATTCTTATTGCAGAGCCTTGATGTTCTCTTCGCGAATCAATCTATCGAAACCCTGAGACCCGATGCGATCTATGACTTCCTGGAACGAATGACACGGGACTTGGCCAAATCTACCCGTCGGTTACGCTATGCCCAGTTGAAGGCCTTCTTCAACATTGTAATCGAAAATGCTGTCCGGATTTGAAGAATCCGTGCAGCGTCCCTTTATTATCGAAGACATTCAGGATGCCAAAACAGATACCGAAAGTGATCCTGGATAAGGAAGTTGTCGACGAGATGATTTACAACACACAGGAGAGAAGAAACAGGTTGATGCTGGAACTCCAGGCTCGCTGTGGCCTTCGGATCGGGGAGCTATTGAATGTCAGGGTTTCTGATGTCTCGGAAAGAAAGCTGACCATCACACAACCCAAGTCCGGAAAAGAGGCAGAAATAGCCTTCATGCCGGAACAGGCGGCCAAAAGACTGCGGGATTACACGAAGGATAAGAATCTCTCTCCCGAGGACAGGGTTTTCCCCATTTGTTACTCGACTGCCCGGACATTCATCAGAAAGTCAGGACAAAAGCTCAACCTTGTCATTTCTCCTCATGATCTCAGTTGATACTCAGTGACCTATGCAAGTCGTAACGGAGTTCCATTAGAAATCGTGTCAAAGGTAATCCTACGGCATCAGGATTAAAAACGACACAAATCTATCTGGGTAAAGTAAGCGAACAGGAAGCGATACGCTGGATGGATATTCTCCATGGAAAGTAGTCGATGAGACTTATTGATTACGTGCAGAAACATGGCGGTCTTTGGGGACCAATTTATCTCTTCGGGGAAAGCTTCTGTGACGGCCAAGATGCACTATTTTGTATGTTACGCCCCGTAAGGTTCACCATTGTCTCCCCATACTTGCCGCTCAGTACAAGTGGTATTCAAGTACCTGATCGGACACTTTTTTCTTGAAATCCGCCAACGATTGCGGGAGAATAAGCTGATGTTGGGGAAGATCGGAGACGGGAGCCACGCTAATCCAAGAAAAAGGAGCGTTACTAAAATTAAAAGAGCTCCGCAGGCAGATTTCTGCTGTTACGTGCTTTCTTTTCATCAAGTAACGGCGGCGATGTTATTGCCGCTGCTGCTTTATCATGTCTTCGGCTTACAAAACTTGTTTTTAAGGATATGACGTTTAATAAGTCGATATACATTACGTGGGCTAAGTCAATTTGTGCCGACACTGCTTCCGGAATGCCGGCGCACTGTGATGTCCGAGCAACTATGCGGCCCGATCTCGATTTTGTCATAAAACTCCCCGTTACTTCGAGCTGGAACAAGAGATTCTACTATACCGGTGGGGGTAGTATGGACGGCACGTTCAAGATGGCGGACGTCGGGGCAGCCACAAAGCTGACCTTTGCGGTTGCTACTACCAATGGCGGCCATAACCTGTTGCCCGGTCAAGGCGAAGCTGATTTCGCCTACCCCAGCATGACGAACCTCCAATGCAGCGCAGAAGGTAAAAGATTTGGATATCGCGCTCACTTTGAAGGGGCGATGTTGGCAAAGAAAATCATTAAGGCCCACGATGGTATAGATCCCATTCGACTGTACTACTGGGGTTGCTCCAATGGGGGGCGGGAAGGCCTGATCATGGCACAACGATATCCGGACGTGTACGACGGATATGTTATAGGCGCCCCTTTGACCAGCTATTTCAGCCTGCGGCCTGTCTGGAATAATCAGAATCAGATAGGGGTGGTTCCACCGACCCTCTACACATCTACCGCTAATATGACCATAGGGCATGCAGTGCACGACCCGGCTGCCCTTATTCCAAACTCGCTTGCGTCAGACCCGACAGCTTACAGAAATTATGGTGTTGCCAAAGCCGATGCGTACCGCAAGGCGCTTTATGCCCAGTGTGATGGTCTGGATGGACTCGTAGACGGCATTATCGGCGATCCGGAAAAATGCACATTTATTTACAGCGAAGCCGGTCTTAAGACTGTTCTTCCCATGTGCACCGGTGATGTGGATGCGTCAAATTGCTTCACTAATGAACAGGTAAAAACGCTGGTACGGATTAATAACCCGCCCGTGGATTCCCGAGGCGCAAAGCTTACAGTAGCCATTCTCGGGGGTGGTTCAGTCCCCATCTGTTCCTGTGTACCCGTCCTTTGGGGGGCCGTGCATGGGACTATTTCAAGTATATGGCCTTCAATCCGCCGCCCGGCCCATCGTGGAACTGGATGTCATTTAATTTCGATATCGACCCCGCAAGGGTTGCAGCATCAGGCATCTTGGACATCCTCGATGCCACGGATCCCAACCTGTGGGGAGTGAGATACTACGGCGCGAAGATCATCATGTGGCATGGGGGAGCCGATCAGATTATCCCGACCTTGCAGTCGCTTGAGTATTATAAGAACGTGAAGACCAGGATGGGAGATGTATCCGATTTTTTCAGGTACTATCTGGTCCCCGGGGTCGAACATTGTGGTGGCGGATCCGGTTGCTATGACAGAAGCAACTACAATATGTGGGTCAAACCTCTTATGGATTGGGTGGAGAGTGGGAAGGCTCCCGGAGCAATTATCGGGTCCCAGGTCGACAATAGCGGCAAGGTCCTCCGCATGCGTCCGCAGTGTCCGTATCCGCTGATCGGGAAACCAATAAAGACCCCTCTCACAGGGGCCGAAGCCAATGACGTTATCATCTGTCAGTGAAATATTGACTGTAAGGAAGGTGCGTTGATCTAGGCTGAGGCACAAAACCGGATATTGCTTCCCTCTGTGCCACATTTCAATCTGCAATCCGCGGTTCTGCATGTTATATCCAATGCTTGACTCGGTTTAGCAGATTATTGAGTTCCTTCCTGAAAGCAATGAACATTGCAATCTGAGAAAT
>CAWAOG010000041.1:0-49784 GCA_963783625.1 uncultured delta proteobacterium
GAGAGTATAATGATTTTAAGTATGTTATTAACCATGTACGATTATGTACGATTACATACGGTGGCTATGGGCGATAAGCCAAAAAAAAAGATAAAGAAAAGAAAGGGTGGTCTCAATCCATTCCTGTATGACAACTTCGGCATTTGCGAGCGCATCCTTATAAGTTTTTCCATCGGCCATACAACCGGGTAATTCGGGCAACTCGGCAATAAACGCCGGGGGCTTCCTGGCTCCAGTAAATGATAATCTCGTATTTGTTCTCCATCAGTTTCCCTCAAGCCTAAGCCTATAGCGAAGCAAAAGACTACGGACCTGCTTCACCTGATAGGGTTTTGATTGAGAACCCTGTGGTTGCAGGTTCACAATCTCTTCTGCGTTGTCTTTAGTGAATATATAATGATTGATATTTTTATGTCAAATTCAAAAAACTGGTTGTGTTTTATGTTTGCAGGTTCACAATCTCTTCTGCGTTGTCTTTAGTGAATATATAATGATTGATATTTTTATGTCAAATTCAAAAAACTGGTTGTGTTTTATGTTTGGATGATGGCTTCTTTGGACATTTGGCTTCAACTTCGCAGAACATACTGCTTTTTATCTTCTACGGATTACCAGCAGGAAGCAAGCATTACGTTTGTTAATATTATCAAATATAAATATCGAAAGGATGTCCCCCACTCCTTCCCTATTAGAATTATATTTTGAGAATTACGAGTTGCAACAGAGCATAACGCTAAGGTTCAGCGGCGGGCCGCGCAATGGACCGTCCGCTGCAACCGGGTTCGTTGGGCAGCATGCCAGCTACTCCGGAGGATTCGCTGGTGGCAGTGCTCCGATCTGCTCCTGGAGGTCGATGAGCGGCTGCTGGCTCACCGCGAGGAACCCCTCACGCGGTCGGTCGAGATCGACCACGAGGGTGACGACCGCACCCAGGACGACAACCAGCACGACGGCAGTCAGGGGGCTGCGCCGACCGGTGAGGCCCGCGTTGTAGCCCACCATCCCCAGCGTCAGCATCGAGCCGAGGAGCAGGAGGACGAGGATCGTCTCGGGAACGCGTGCATACAGGCCCGCCGATGACCCGCGTCTCGTGCAGATCGATCGTCTCGTTCAGCGAACCGATGAAGAGGGCCAGGACATCCGATTCGGGCGTGGCGCGGGCCAGTTCCTCGGTGATCGCCCAGAGCTTCGCCTGGATCTCGACCGAGCGGGCCATCCGCGCCCGGATGTCGGCGAGATCGTTGCTCACGATGCGCAGCGGCACGTACTCGCGGAGCAGATGCCGGATCTCGCGCGAGGCCGGCTCCGGCAGGTAGCCGGCCCGCAGATACGTGGTGCCCACCGAGTTCGCCTCGGCGAGGATGAGCCTTGCGGCGCGTGTCGAAGCGATCGGAGGCCATTCCCATCGTGATCGCGAGCAGGAACGCCAGGAGGGCCAGGAGGGAGCCCACGATCATGCTCGTCGGACCTTGCTGCTCGTCGGGCGTCCGCTTCTGCCACCAGCGCCCGAGGCGGTAACCGCCCTCGGCCGTGACCAGCGCGACGATCGCGAACGCCATGAAGAAGCCAACGAATCGGCAGTGAATCGATCAACTGCTGGAAACGCATCGTCCGTCCCTCACCCTCGGTTATCGCCAGGTCTGCGAGATGTCGCCCGTCGGATTTCATATCTAAATAGGGCATCGGATAATCCCTGCGTCGTACCCGCCTAACAATTAATATACTGCAAGCTATAATTTATCAAATATTAGTATTACGGGTATAAATTTGTCAAGGATTATACAACCTTCACCTAATAAAATAATCAATATATAACTGTTATGATAATGCATAGATACAATGCGCAACTCAAATTGCAGTATGCAATATAATATTAATGAAACAACATTATGCCGCGAGTCGTAAAATGTGAAATCTTAATATTCTCTGGATGAGGGGAATGAGATACGATTGATTACCGACTGAAATGTCGTATATTGGGAAAGAATACCAAGGTGTAAACTAAGGAAGTTAAGGTTAGATGAAGCTATCGATGACTGTGCTCTTTAAAAGAAGTAGTCAGAACAAAACAGAGAAGAAGAAGATAAATAAAGAGCCTGTGGAGCTTGCTTACAGACCGTTTGCGTCGAAGAAGACGCTCATGGCCTTTACGGGGCAGACTTTCACGCAGAGCTCGCAGGCCACGCATTTTTCATAGTCAAATTCACTTTCATCGTCTTCCTGTCGGCGATATGGAGGGCGCCGGGGGCGCAGGCACTGGTGCAGACACCGCAGTGGACACACTTCGTCTCATCCCTGCGTATATCCTGCTCGATGGGCTCTATATCAATATTGAGGTCTTTCAGATACTTGACGCCCTTCTTGAAGTTCTGCTCCGACCCTTCTATTTCCATGACCATCATTGACTCGGCCTTCGGCGAGATATTGGCCCGGAGAATGTTAAAAATCAGGTTATAATCTTTGACCAGCTTATACACAATAGGTTTGTCGATAGTGCTTCTCTTGAACCGTAAAATAATCCTTTTTTTCATGGCATCCTCTTTTATGAGCTATCAGCTTCAGGCTTTCAGCCTTTATAGTTTTACGATATCGAGATCTCCCCAAATGCCAAGATGTTCTCCAAGAATGATCAGTATCCCCATGACACCGGGAAATTGCTGCCCCTTTTCGATGGCAATGGATATATCGTCCTTCTTTTTTACAATATTACCGAGGCAAGTTGCAAGTCCATCGGCAAAAAGCGCGGAATCGGCAATGATACAGACCGCGTCGGCATTGCCGAGACTCAAGGAAGGCCCGACCGTGGCGGAAGAAGTACAGACGCCATAAGGGGAGTCATTGGGCTTCAGCTTTATGCCGATTTTTTCGCTGAAAGGTGAATCTTTCGCGTATATTTGAATCACCCTTTCCACATCTGTCTTAAGATAAATGTCACCGCCATTCTCAATGATAAAGACATCGGAAAGGTCCATAATGTCCCTTCCCACAAACTCTGCCATAGCGCCGGCTACCGTTGCCATGGGACCCACATTGAGGATTGACGAGGCCGCTATCATCTCTCTCGCGATAGCGGGGGCAAAGGGATCATTCTCAACGGGCGTGAGACTTTCCCTGAAGACAGGGCTTCATATGGATATATTCATCAAGCTGATGTCTGTAAGAGAAGACCCTCTCTTTTATAAAAACACTGAGGTCTGTTCTTGTGCAGCAGAAGAGGTCTGTTTCTTTATGCGCCACCTCATAGCAGATGAGGTCCCGCGGTTTCGTTACGCTTCGATAAAATCGTTCTTCGTACACGTCTTCCCATCCTCTGAAGCTATTATTCCGGCAATTAAATACTTTACACATTGTATGGAATGGCGCTGCCCGCGAGGACATTAGTCAACTGCTTTCCGACCCTAAGCCGCCTATTTTGTTATCGCAAACATCAGATCGACTCTTACCTTATCCCTGTATTCCGGTTTTACCAAATAGTACATGTAGTATTCGATTACTTCATATTGATTTAGTTTGCGGCCCTCAATCTTGAATTCCTTGAAGCCTGCCGGAACATATTTCCCGTATAAATCCTCTACCGTGACAAAGGATTTATTAATTTTCATCATATCATACATGTTAAGGGTGAGAACCTGGTCCCTCCCGTGAGGGCATTTAAAGGGCTCGACTTCCTGCTGCATTTGAAGCTTTGCAAGGAAGCGGTAATGCTGCTGTCTCGCCTGACAGTTATCAGCACAATTTGTGTTCAGGAGGATCTCGCACCTGTCCCGGTTCGGAATCTGAAACAGTTCCTCTTTATTGTTCAGGGTGTAGTCGGCCACCACGATGGGATATTTTTCAAGCTCCTTATTCAGGCCGTCGATGGTTTTGATCCCTTTTGTAGTGGAGGATATGATCCTGTATTTCGGATATTTTTCCCTGATATATTTTTCCAATATCGGTGAATTGACAAGAACCTCGTTGAGTCCGTTATTCCCCAGCTTCATACACTCATTGCAGTAAGAATCATGCACATCTTCTTCTCTCAAAAGAGTATTCGTAAAGGTATACCTGAGTGCCACTCCCAGCCCGTTGAAATTTTTAAGAGCGGCGACAATGGCGCTCCTTTCCACAAAATCAAAAGACATGATTCTTCCGCCGTTCCATATTGAAGGGGGAAATGCGCCGTATACGGCTTTTACTGTTATATCGTCATAGAACAACTGAGGATTTTTTTTCATGTATATAATTGTGTTAATATTGAGTTTAAAAAGGTAAAAAAAGTCGGGTAAATAGAAATTGAGCATCTTATTCTCCTTTTCGCCGCTTATTTCCGGACGTGCTGACTCCCTTCGCTAAAACCTACCTTGTACCACCAATTTTCTTAATAGATTTTTGGCGCTCTCTGAGATGGTCCTGTTTCTGTAGACACTCCAAGGCGGTTTTTGAATGGTAAGTCACCTACATTCATACTGCCTTCCCTGCTTCAGGCAGGATACTCCAATAAACCTCATCAGGGGTCCTGTTGTCAAGACTTTGGGGCACCCCCATGTTATGCCTGTTGAACCGGTCAACAAGCCCCTTTCTCGCCGTGGCAATTGAATCATATGCCAAGTACTTACCGGTTCAAATTTACTTTCTCTTCCAACTGTTTGACTCTCTCCATAAGCGACGCGAGGGCCCTCGCTTGCGGGTCCGGCATGAACTCGGTGTCCATCTGAATGCGCTTTTCCCCTTCAACTCTGAAAACAACTTTACCCGGTATGCCTACAACAACAGAATTAGGCGGTATCTCACTGACAACAACAGAGTTGGCGCCGATTCTTGTATTGTCTCCTATTGTTATGGGACCAAGAATTTTCGCGCCCGTGCCAACAACAACATTGTTACCGATTGTAGGGTGTCTCTTTATTTTCTTCCACGTTGTTCCCCCCAGTGTGACGCCATGATAGAGCGTAACATTATCACCAACTTCGGCCGTTTCGCCTATGACAACACCCATACCATGGTCAATAAAGAAACTTCTGGCCGATCTGCGCTCCGGGATGTATTTCGACGCCGGTGAGGAACCTGCCCACATGGGAAATCAATCTCCCCACAAAAAACATCTTATACTTCCAGAACCAATGTCCCAGCCGGTAAAACAGAATGGCGTGAAAACCGGGGTAACAGAACAAGATCTCAAGGACACCTCTGGCCGCCGGATCACGTTCAAAGATTGAATGAATATCATCATAGATTGTTGAAAATATTGACACAACTAAATATAACAATCCATACCATGACTGTCAACGAGTAGATTCCCACAGGCGTGAATCCGTGAGTAATGCGAAGCGGACCTTCATCCCGCGCATGCGGGACATCGAGCGAGCAGAGAGGCTCCAGGAGCTTTGCTTGTGGAGGGGGCGCTGAGCCCCTTTAATAACACACCGTTGATTCCACTATCAATCTGATCAGAAGGGAGATAAATAAAGTTGGTCGAAGGATTGAAAATCAGATGGAGAAGATTTTTACTTTCCTCTGCCGCTTTCTCAGCCTTCGTGCGTTTATCGATCTCTTTCAGGAGCTGTTTTTTTGTTTTTTGTTCTTTCCCGGTTTTTTGTTCCTGCCTGTGCGCAGCGCGCCTGAAGTCAGGTTTTATGACTTTAGAGGTTTTTTCTGTGTCCATCTATATTCGTTCCCCGTCAATATTTAATGAAAGGGTTTTTATTAATACTGCCGTATCTTTTAACAGGACCATGCTTTTAAAAACAGCATGGCCGCAGATTGTGTATGACAGGTGTATCTGCTGCCGCGGCCTCATCCATAGTAACGTATCGGCATGAAAATAGAAGAATTAAGAGGGAGTAAAGGTTACCCCGCGTCAAAAACGTGAGGAACCGCTAAACTGAATGATAATTGCGATAAACAAGTCAGATAGGGTAATTGCCAATAAGCAAACCTGGAACATATGAAAATTGCTGGAAAATGAAATAACTGCTCTGGCATCTTTCCGGTTGCCATCCGGAAGAACCTTATCTCCTGAGTTTCTTGCAATATTAAGAAATTCTTTTAATTTCCGATAAATTACATTAGAATGAAACCATAGAGTATCGGATCGCTAAACACCGCAGGAGGAACGCGACAATGGATCTGGAAAAACTTACCATAAAAACACGATTAAGGGGTAGTCTGGGAGTCATTATTGCCTTTATGGTAGTACTTATTATAATTGGCATCTGGAGTTTGCAAAACATGAACAACAGTGTCAATAAGATCATAAAAGTAAACAACGCAAAAATACTTCTTGCCCAGAACATACAGAATGCCATTGCCGCCATTGATAAGAGCGTGCTGGCAGTCGTCTCTATTGCCAATGATCCGGGTATCACAAAATACGAGCAGGAGAGAATGGAGACCCAGCGGGCGATATACAAGTCCAGCGTCGATAAATTTGAAAAGATAGAAAACACAAAAAAAGACAAGGAGCTCATTGCTGATATCAAAGACAACTTCACGATAACCCAGACGGCACTCAATTCAATCGTACAGGAAATAACCGCAGGCAACTCGCAGAAGGCCAGGGACATGCTGACAGGGAGCCTGGACATATCAAACAGGCTTGGCGAGGCATGCTCCAAATTGGTGAAATATCAGGAAGAACAAACAATTACCAGCGGAAAAGAAGCACAAAAAACGTTTACGACAGCCCTCTATGCCCTTGCAGGGTGCGGGATTGTGGTTTTCATGATCGCGGTGGCGCTTGCGTTATGGCTTACGCGGAGCATTACAAAACCGTTGAGTGAAGGGGTTTTTGTGGCACAGAGGATTACCGAAGGAGACTTGACTGCTCAGATAGAAACCGCGGGGACAGATGAGACAGGGCAACTCATGAGCGCACTGAAGAATATGGTAACAAAACTTCAAGGCATCATCGGCGAAGTAAAAAACGCCGCGAGAAACATCGCTTCGGCAAGCCGTGAACTGAAGACAGGTTCTGAATTGATGTCCAGGGGCGCCGGTGAACAGGCAAGCAGGGCGACACAGGTCGCGACCGCTTCAGAAGAGATGTCACAAACCGTTCTTGACATCGCGAAGAATACATCAAGCATAGAGACCTCTGCCATTGATACCACGAAATTGGCAAAGGACGGCGAAACAGTCGTCAACAGATCAGTCGACAAGGTGAAATCAATAGCACATACGATTGACCAGTCAGCTCAATTGGTAAAGTCCCTTGGTGAACGGTCCAATCAGATAGGAGAAATAGTAAATGTTATCAATGATATAGCAGATCAGACCAACCTTCTGGCCCTCAACGCGGCCATAGAAGCGGCCCGGGCAGGCGAACAGGGAAGAGGATTCGCTGTTGTCGCCGATGAGGTGAGAAAGCTCGCGGAACGGACCGGCAATTCCACCGCCGAGATAGGTGATATGGTCAAATCAATTCAGAATGAAGTCCATCAGGTTGTCTTATCCATGGAGAATATAACAAAAGAAGTGAAGGCCGGCGTCGATTTATCTACTCAGGCCGGAGATGTCTTGCGGAATATCGTGGAAAGCGCCGATAAACTGCACCTCATGGTACAGCAGATAGCATCGGCAACGGAAGAAATGGCTTCTACCTCTGAGGAAATCAACAAGGACATAGAAATGATTTCATCATTATCAGCGGACACTTCGGGCAACTCCGAACAGATAGCCAAGGCTTCCAATGAATTATCTCAATTATCGGTCAATCTTGAAGATGTAGTGAAAGGCTTTAAGGTTTAACTCAATCACCCTGATTATTTCTGTCACGTGGCCATCAAACATTAGCATCAGTAAACAGCGCTAATATCATGGATTCGGAAAATGAAATCTCAAAAAGACCGTTGTAAAGTAAATCAAAAATAGCAAACAGTAAAGGCCGGGTTTGCAAACGGTAAACCGTCATAAATCGTAAATGTCGCAGGGCGAGGGGCATAGCGCAGAGTGCATAGCAGACAACCTGACACGCAATCCACGAATGGCATAGCAAAAAGGCAGTGAATGGGACAATGCATAATTCGACGAGATTGGGCGATTTATCTTCAACGGTTGAAACGACTCAAACGGTTTGAACCGTTTGAACGATCCGGCGTTACACCATCAAATATTTCTTTTTTACTTCCTCATTCGCTTCAAGCTCTGCAACAGTACCCTCAAAGCGGATAAGGCCTTCATCGATAATGTAAGCCCTGGTAATCATCCTTAAAGCAGACCGCACATTCTGTTCGGAGAGGAGTATACTGATCCCCGCTTCTTTGAGTTTCAGTATCTGCTCCTCAAGGCTTCTCACGATAAGGGGCGCCAGACCCTCAGTCGGTTCATCAAGCAAAAGAAGTTCAGGACTGTTCATCAAGGCCCTGGCAATAGCGAGCATCTGCTGTTCACCGCCGCTTAAGTTTCCTGCTTTTCGTGTCTTTATCTCGGCAAGTGCCGGGAAAAGGCCGTAGACCCTTTCTTTATTCCAGTCATCGTTTCTCTGAAAGGCAATTTCGAGATTATCATCAACAGAGAGGCCCGCAAAGACCCGGCGATCATCAGGAACGTATCCTATACCGTCTCTTACAAGCAGGTAAGGTTTTCTTGCCGTTATATCGACCCCATTAAAGGTGATACTGCCTGTCTTAGGAGGAGTCAATCCCATGATACTCCTCATAGTTGTCGATTTACCTGCGCCATTCCTTCCAAGAAGACCCACCACTTCTCCTTTAGAAACAGTGAGGCTGACGTCAAACAATATGTGGCTTAGGCCATAATATGTATGAATCCCTTTTACATCAAGCATACGTCACTCCCGCCGAGATAGGCATCCTGCACAGCCTGATTACATCTGACATCTTCACAGGAACCCTGAATAATAGTGGCACCGCGAACCATGACCATAATCCTGTTTGAAATTGAAAATACAAGTTCCATATCGTGTTCACAGAAGAGGATCGTAAGACCCATCTTCTCGGAAAGCTGTTTAATGAGATCTATGCAACGCACCGTCTCTTCTGATGGCCATGCCGGCTGTAGGCTCATCGAGTATGAGAAACTCCGGGTTACCTCCCAGCGCCATGGCAATCTCCAGGACCTTCCGGTCACCATGCGAAAGGGCCCCGCTTATGTTGTTTGCTTTTTCCTGAAGGCCCACACTTTCAAGGATCCGGTTTGTCTCTTCTCTGACAAGCTTCTTTGAAGGGGTAAAGAGGTTCCAGGTTTTCCCTTCTCTCGACAAGACAGCAACCTGGACATTTTCGAAGACGGAAAGTCTCTGAAAAACATTGACCACCTGGAAAGAACGGGTAATCCCCTTTTTACAGATGATATGCGGGGACAGCCCTGTAATATCCTCATCTTTAAACAACACTGTACCGGAATCAGGTTTCAGTATGCCTGTAATGAGGTTAAAGAGCGTCGTCTTTCCGGCGCCATTAGGACCAATAACAGCGACAATCTCACCTTTCTTTACATCAAGGCTTGCGTTATTAACCGCCTTGAATCCTCCGAATGATTTCGACAACGATTTTATCTGTAACACGCCTTACCCCTTTACCATTTGTTTATCGGCCTTTCCCTTAAATTTATTCATAAAGTAACCGAGGACACCGTCAGGCAGGAAAAAGATGACAATCATGAGGATAATACCGAGGATGAGGACCAGTATTCCGTATAACTGCTGACAACAGTCCGTATCACCACGATAAGTCCCGCGCCGACGATAGGCCCCATAAAAGTAACCATCCACCGAGAAGACACATGATCATGACCTCCATGGAGAGGGTCCAAAACATCATATCCGGGAAAACAGAGTTATCAACTACCACAAAGAGAACACCGGCAACACCCGCGAAGAAACCGGCAAATCACCAGAGCGGCAAGCTGGTGACGTCTCACGTTCACCCCGATCATTTCGCTCCTCACCGGATTATCCCGGATGCCCTGCAGAGCGCTCCCGAAAGGAGATTTCAACATTTTATAGATGATAAAAAAGGAGATGGCCGATACAATAAGGGTAAAATAATACGCCCCGGTCCCGGAAGGAATGATCCCGGCAAAGGAATACCATGGATGCCGTCTTCGCCTCCTGTGAAGGAGCGCCACCGATAAATAATGGCCCAGACAAGGGAGCCGAGGGATATCTGGAGCATACCAAAGTAGAGCTTTGAAAGCCGGATGCAGATCAATCCCATAATAAGGCTTAAGATCAGCTGCCACAATTGGTCCCACGGCAAAACAAATCCAGGGCGAGACGCCTGTTTTTGTTAGCATGATCGCTGTCGCGTAAGCCCCCACACCATAAAAAACACCATGATGGAACTGATAGATACCCCCAAAGCCCAGAGCAAAGTTGAGGCTCGTCGCAAAAAGACCCAAGAGAATAATCATCGACACTGTATAAGAATAGAAACGAGGCAACATAAGGGGCAGCACAGAGAAGGATAATGATCCCGATATATCCCCAGATACGACCTTTTTTTCCCGAAAAGTCCAAACATACCTACCCCTCCGTCACCACGTTGATTTAAGAAGTCCTGTGGGCCTGATCAACAGCACAACCACCACGGCAGCATAGGGAAAGATTATACCGAATTGCGGCCAGATGAGGATGCCGAGAGACTGTGTCAGGCCAAAAATAAGGGCCCCCAGAAGGGCTCCCCAGATATTCCCCAATCCGCCGATGATAACAATGAGAAATCCCTCCATAATGAGCGTATGGTCCATGCCCAGGGAGACACCCACGGTGGGAGCAATGAGGGCGCCGCCAAGACCGGCAAGAAAACAACCGATGATAAAGACAGCGGCAAATACCCAGCTCACATTGATGCCGACAGCCCCTACCATCTCCCTGTCTACGGCAGCGGCTTGTGATATTTTGCCGATCTTCGTTTTATTGACAAGAAGCCACAGGGCAACAGCCACAACTGGCCCCATGAAAAGCAAAAAAACATTATACACGGGGAAAGGCAGACCCCCAAAGAGGGTGACAAATCCCTCGAGCGAGTGAGGCATGGGCACTGATTTAAATTCCGCGCCCCAGACTATTTTCACAAGATCACCAAGAACAAGAGAGACAGAGAAGGTAAAGAGGATGAGCATGAGATGTTCCCTTTCATAGAGAAACTGGAAGAGACCCCGTTCCACGGCAAGACTCAAAAGGGCGACCCCCAGGGGGGCGCCGATAAGGGCCAGCAGAAAACCCGTGTATCCGCCGCCAGCAAGTTTTGTGATCGTAAAGGCCATAAATGCTCCGATCATGTAGAGCGATCCATGAAATACATTGGGGATACGGAGCACACCCAATATGAGGCTCAAGCCCGCGGTAACAATGAAGAGGATTACCGTACGGCTTAAGCCTACAAATATCTGGGTCAATAAACTCGCCGGGATGAATGAATAAATAAAGTCCATTATGGCCTCTCCTGTTTCATGTTATCATCGTCTTTCTGCATGCCCTGAGCTTCAATATCACAGATATTTCTTTACTTCTTAATGTATCATTATCTCCAATGATAAATTTGTTCAAGATTGTATACTGTACTTCAACTATTTTTCAATTGTCAACGATATTTTTCCCAAAATAAATTAAAAGGATTATTGTCAATTGTTTCAAAAACAATTGTTTTTCTCCTCTTGACAGGGTAAAAAACCCCGTGATACCATTGGCATACTAACTATCAGGAAATCCTGATTTATCTGAAATGGAGTTGTTATGGATTACAAACCGCGGGGCAAAACATTTGATGATCTGAATATAGGAGATGAGATTATAACAACAGGCAGAACAATAACTGAAACCGACGTTGTGAATTTTGCCGGCATTTCAGGTGACTTTCACCCGGAGCATATGAACGAAGAATACGCGAAAAAGGGTCCTCTCGGTGGAAGGATTGCCCACGGACTTCTTACGACCGCTGTGGCAACAGGTATGGTCAACCAGACAGGTATCACTGAAGGAACTACCATAGCGGTCCTTGAAATGAAAGAACGATTCATCAAGGCGGTCAGGTTCGGGGACACTCTTCGTTCGGTATTTAAGATTATCAACAAGAAAGAAACGAAAAAGCCCGATAGAGGTATCGTTACAGCAGCTTTAACGGTCCTCAACCAAAAAGACGACGTCGTACTGGAAGCTGAGATTGTTATGATGCTGTATCGTAAAGGTTATCAACCTTATTAACCGTTTAAATCGGAAATCGTAAATGGCAGAGTTCACAGGGCAAAGAGCAGAGAGATAATGAAGCTCATAACTCATATAAAAAAAGAGAGTTTCTCAACGAAGAAACTCTCTTTGATCGTACTGCGCGGATGTTGATTTACGCCATTGCTTGCAGCTTTTCCTGCAGGTTCTTCGTTGTCTCTTTCTCGATCTGCGCTGTCTTCTGTTTCATAATTCTGTCGCCAAACATGGCAAGTTTGCCAACAATACTCACATCGACGGTATAGACGATCTCAACCTCTTCGCCGACCTGATTGAGCTTGACGTCCATCTTCATTTTAAAACGGCCGAGCTTTGTCATGTCTTCGCCTTCACCTTCATAAACCATGGACGTCGGCCTTTCGGTGCTGATAAGCCGCATGGTGTACTTCATCTTCACGCCGAAGACGCCTACTTTCTGCTTCATCACGCCTGTATAGGTCTTGTCATCGATGACCGTCGGCGGCTCAGCGCCAGGCAAACAGCCCATGATGCTTTCCGGTTTCATAACAAAATCGTACAGCTTATCTATAGGCGCCTTTACCTTTACACTACCTTCAAGAATCATAGAAACCTCCTAAAATAGCCCGATACTCTATGATCGGGCTTTATGAGGACACCCCCGGCCTTCAGACCGGGGGCTTATCCTTCTTCATTTTTGTGCTATTATTTAAGTTTATCCTGTGCCTTCTCTACTTGTTTGGCGACAGCCATATAGCTCGCGTTGCCCGGGTTTGTGGCCTGCTCTACCAGCAGATCGCCATAGTTCTCTCCCACGGACGCCAACCAGTCTCTATGTTTCTTGTCGCCGGTTCCCATTATGTGTCTTGCAGTTTCCAAGCCACTCACATATTCCTTTTTGCAGGCGGGACATATTAGATTCATGAGATCTCCTCCTTTATTTTCCTTTTTTGCCTTTTTTGCCGCCTTCTGCCTTTTCCTTCTCTGCCTTTTCCTGCAGGGCTTTGACGATCATATGCGGTCTGATAGGACATTCTTTCATTTGGATGCCGAGACCACGGAATAGAGCATTGCCGATTGCTGCAGCCGTCGGGTTGGTAAGTCCTTCACCGGCCTCTTTCGCGCCGTAAGGTCCGTCCGGTTCATAGGTATCAATCTCAGCGATGGGTGTATCAGGCATTTCGGTGGCCCTGATCATTTTGTAGTCAACCAGGTTGGGGTTCATCAACTTGCCGTCTTCGTAAGGCATATATTCGAGGAACCCATAGCCGGCTGCCATGGAGAACGCCCCTTCGAGCTGTCCGATGAGGCCCAGGTGGTTGATGGGCGTGCCGCAGTCATGCGCGGTTAAGCTGTCGATAAGTTTAATTTTGCCTGTCTCTTCGTCAACCTCAATTTCTACCGCCTGCATCATGTAGCTGTATGCCGGGGAGATCATACCCTTTCTATAAGGAGTATAGTAACCCCTGCCCATGATCCTCTGCCCGCTTTTGCCGCGAAGTGCCATCTTACACAATTCATCAAATGGCATGCCTCTTTCAGGACGGGCGACGATGTGTACCCAGCGGTCTTTGATGTCGAGGTCGTAGACGATGTTGAGACCCATCTTCGCGTATGCAAATTCAAGGAGCTGCTTCTTCGCGTCTTCACAAGCCCTTATTGTAGCGTTACCCGTCATGAAGGTCTGTCTGGATCCCCATGCACCGAGGTCTGCCGGGCAATGGTCCGTATCCCCTGAATATACCTTAATATCCTCAACCTTTACACCAAGTGTCTCGGCAGCGATGATTGCCATGGTAGTGTTGGAACCCTGTCCTATCTCCGTTGCCCCTACGTTCAGTTCCACGGTGGCGTCCTCGTTGATGGTAACAACTGCCGACGAGAATGAGTACGGCGAGTCAAACCAGTTGAAGATACCGCCGGACATAAAACCGGCCGCCGAGTAACCGATGTGATGGTTTTCGGGCAATTTGCCTTTCTTCTTGATCCATTCCTGAGTTATCGTAAGCGCCTCATCGAGCCCGCAGCTCCCGATATATGCCTGTCCCGGGACTTCGTAATCAGCAGTGTGGCCGTTTTTCCTTCTCATTTCGATGGGGTCAATGCCTAAATCGGCAGCAATCCATTCAAGCTGCTGTTCCGAGCAGAACATGGCCTGAGGAGCCCCGAATCCACGCATAGACGTGCTGGGAAGGGTATTTGTGTAAACCCTGTAACCGTCATAGCGGTATCCGGGCCACTTGTACGGGAAGGAGTGGAAAAAACCGGTGAGGTAAAGAGCTGTTGCGCCCATACCTGTGTAGGCACCGCCATTGCTGACGACCCTGGCTTCACGGGCAAGGAACATACCGTCTTTTGAAACGCCCGTTCGTACCCAGTAATGCATGGGGGTACGGCGTTTTGTTGCGATAAAGTCTTCTTCTCTTGTGTAGACAATTTTCACAGGTCTGAAAAGCTTCATGGAGAGAATACATGCGCAGAAGATGGCGCCATCCATTTCGAACTTGCCGCCAAAGCCGCCGCCGACATACTGTGCGATGCTGCGTACCATACCTTCCCTTAATCCAAGAATACCTGCCATGAGTGCCTGCATGTAATACGCCGACTGGTTGGAACTATAAAAGGTGAGTTTCCCTTCCGGCGTGTAGCTTGCCACAGCCGCGCGGGTCTCCATACACATATGGGCCTGGCCGCCGCAGAAGAAATGGTCTTCCCTGATATAGCCTCTTTTTCGGCTTTCTCAAAACCGGCATCAGTATCGCCCCACTCAATATGACGGGTAACATTGATGTTTCTCTCTACACCCTCGAAGATCTGCGGTGCGTCTTTCTTCATTGCTTCCATAGGTTCGTAAACAGCAGGAAGCACTTCATAATCGACTTCGATAAGATCAAGGGCAGCCTCTGCGATCTCTTCGGTCACTGCCGCGACGCAGGCGACAGGCTCACCGATATAACGGACCTTCTCAACGGTGAGGATCTGTTCATCACAGAGTTCCTGATACCGCCGCCAGATACCCTGTTTAATACCCAGCGTGTCCTTGCCTGTCATAACGGCTTTGACGCCGGGAAGTGCAAGGGCCTTACTTGCGTCGATGCTTATTATCTTCGCGTGCGGGTGCGGGCTCCGCAGGATCTTTCCATAGAGCATGCCGGGCATTTTAACGTCAAAGGTGTAGGTTGCGCGGCCGGTGACTTTCTGGATTCCATCGATATTATGAACGTGTGTGTTGAGAACATAGTTTTTTTGTTTAGCAAGGCTCGTGTCTGTCATAACGTTTCCTCCTTGTACATACCTTTTGCCACCCGTTCGACAGCACGCACGATACTGTTATAACCGGTACAGCGGCAGATATTTCCTTCGATAGCCTCTTTGATCTCATCTGTAGTGGGTTTCGCTGTTTCTTTCAAGAGCCCGGAAGTTGCCATGAGCATACCTGATGTGCAGAAACCGCACTGATAGGAACCCTCATCAAGGAACGCCTTCTGAATCGGAGCCAGTTTCCCGTTTGTCTCAAGGCCTTCGGATGTTGTTATTTTCATACCATCACACTGTACGGCAAGCACCGAACAGCCCTTTACAGCCATATCATTCACCATCACAGTGCATGCTCCGCAGGAAACGGTCTCGCATCCACGTTTCGTTCCCGTAAACCCTATGTGGTCTCTAATGGCTTCCACAAGAAGGGTTTTGGGGTTTAAGTACAGTTCATAGTCTTGTTTGTTCACGTTTAATGTTATCAGTTTCTTTTCCATTTTATTTTAACCTCCTTCACCCTTATTTAGAAGCCTGTTCCCAGGCTTTTTTTGCCATGCGTTTTGTGAGCACTTTAACGAGATGTCGTCTAAACTCTTCAGAAGCATGGATATCGGAAACAGGATCAGCTTCAGCCGCGGCAGCTTCGCCCGCCTCTGCAAAAAGCGCGTCAGTAATCTTTTTGCCAACAAGGACTTTTTCAGCGTTCTTCGCCCTGATCGGCGTTACACCCGCGTTACCGAGAACAATCCTCGCATCCTTGCAGGTACCATTTGCATCAGCCGTCATCATGCAGCCACTCCAACAACTCCCATGTCGTTCTGCAGGAGGTTGAACTTCGTATATGCCGCTCCAGTCTTCGCGGGCATCGGGGGGACCTGGATTTCAATGATCATTTCTTCATGTTCCATGGCTGTTTCAAAAATGTCGGTGTAGAATGTTTCAAGGGGTATAACTCTTTCCCCTTTTGCCGAAGCCACTTTAACCTGTGCTCCAAGCGTAGTGAGAACAGGCGCAGGATCGCCCGCCGCGTCACCATGAGCAAGGTTACCGCCGATAGTACCCCAGTTACGGGTCTGTGTGGAAGCCAACCTCTCTTCCATTTCCACGAGAACAGGATAATGTTTCTTGATAACGTCAGATTTTTCGATCATCCTGTGTGTTGTCGTTGCGCCCAGTTTGAGGCCTTCTTTCGCGTCGTACTTGATGTAGCTCAACTCATTGAGCCCTTTGATGTCGATCAAGTTCTCCACAACCAATAGCCCCTGCCGCATCGGGATGAGCAACGATTGACCGCCACAGACAATTTTACAATCGTCGTGGTCAGCAAGCATAGCCAGCGCTTCTTTGACGTTGCCGGGTTTTAGGTACGTAAAATCTTGTATCATGCGTCTCTCCTTTCTTTAAATTTTCCTGACTCTTTTTTCTCTACATTGCCTTCTTTTCAAATTTTCCAAATTCCTCCGCTTCCAGCATAACTTCCACATCCTTTATAACCTTTCGACTCGTTAGAATTTCTTCAGGAACATCGACTTCGAAATCCTTAACGCCATAAACAGTCTTTTCCTTTGCAGCTTTGCCGTTCCCATCGACCAAACATCCACGATATTCCTTCTTAAAACAGAGATAGTAGTGACTGCCCCTGTATACAGCACAATCTCTACATATTTTACCGGAAAAAGGACATGCCATTGCTATTTTTGCCATAAACCACCGCCTCTTAAAATTTATCCTCGTTCTTTTTTACTGCAGTAGTTTTGAGGCGCTTGGTTTTGCGAACATAATGTATCCTGATGCGCTTCCATACTTCTTTCTTACTCCCTGCAATACACATCCATAAAGACATGTTTTCAATAAAAAAGTCAAGGACATTTTCCTTGCATTGCCTACATACACCGGACCAACACTAACTGATTCAGCGTTGTTCTAAACGATATCAACAAGCCTGCACATACTATTTCAATATGTGCATTTCTCTCTGTCTTTTTATGTTCATTTCTATGTTCACTATTTCGAATAATTATCTCTACAATTTTATTTATACAATAAATTATATCTATTTATCAAGATATTTTTTAGAAATAAAACAATTTTATTGTTCATTATAGTGAACTCAGTCATGATTTCATGAAGTAATCTTCTACACTGTGTATATAGATCGTCATCATCGATGGAAACTTAATGGGGAACCGGGCGACATCGCCCGGTTCCCCATATGGTATATGCAGTCTCTTTAAGCTACTTCCACTCCGGCATAGGAAGCTTTTTCGGGCTTTCCCAGTCTTTCATCTCTTTCATCCACGGCGCGCGGTTAACAAATTCGTCATGCGCGAGAGGTACCGGCGGATGGCATATCCAGATCGGATCAAAGGCGTCTTTCACTTTCAAAAGCCATTCATGATAATTTGGCCCATATTTGGGTCCTGTGAGGTAAAGCGGCTGATGAGGTCCAAGCAGAGAGGTATAGTACCGTTCTTTGATATTCATCTTGGATGTCTCAACGTAAAACTGGTCAACGCCGCTTGTATCCTCGTCCTGATCCCAGTAAATAAGGAATTCGGAGTAGCCCTGGTGACCAAGCTCAAAGCTCTGGAACCAGCCCGGGTCGCCGAAATCCGGCATAAGGGGCGGCGTATATTTCTTCTTGACCTCGGCATAGCTCTCTCCATGCTCCGTTGCCTGGGAGAGGGACTCGATAATATAGTCGACGGAGATATAGGAACCGCACATGAGCCACATACCCGCTGAGTCGGCATTCTTGATCCAGGACTCATCGGAAGGTTTCGTGGGACGCGCAATGCCGCCCAACTCTGTCATAATATCGTTCAAAACGTTTTCATCATACTGCATCTGCTCTTCCGAGGTATAGCCGATGAGGAGCACGCGGACAATATGGAAATTCTTAATGGTCTGTTCATTTTCCTTGCCCCAGATCTCCCAGAACTCTTCCTTGTCTTCGGCCTTTGGCAATGGCACGCCAGAAGAGAGGCACCTTCGTTACCGCGCCTGCTATTTCGGCCTTGCCGATTTCAAACATGGCCTTTACCTGTTCCGCCTTGGTGGGCATCTGGTAGTTGACCCATTTTACGCGCTTTACCGGCAGCGCAAGGGCCGTATTGGGTGCAATGCCGGTCGGTACAAGCGGTTCCGGCTGGAAGGGCAGTGTCTTGATGGCCATTTTCGTCACAATACCGAGACAACCACGGAGCCCCGTGAAGCCTCTTAGCATTCCTCTCAGGTCGGGACCGGGTCCGTCTCCCCAGAAGGGATCACAACCATCGGCGAGGGAACCCATTTTCACGAGTTCGCCGTCGGGTAATACAAGCTCCGTACCAAGAATACGCCTGTGGGGCAGGCCGATGCGGTGGCTTAAGGGAGACCATCCGTCACCGATAAGGTTGGCGATTGCCGAGGCCTGCGCGCCGCCGCCGCCGATAACCACGTAAGCGCCTTTATTGAGAGCTTCCTGCTGGATCGGAGAATAGATAACGCCGGGGCCCACAACGATATAAAAATGTTTTTCGTCGATCTCAAAATCGTTCATCCGCTTCATATCTATGAGAAGCTCATTCTCAACATGACAGTGGGAGCGGGGACCATAAAAACCTGTCGCGTATGGTACATAAGGCACTTTGTAGCGATTACAGATTTTCACAATCTTCTGTACTTCTTCCGTATTTCTCGGTAGAACGACCGCGCCGGGGATCGTCGTCATCACCCGTTCATAGCCAAGGCCGCTTTCGTAGCCGCCAGGTCCTGACCGGTATCCCTCGCAGAGGGCCGGATCATCGGTGATGTACTTTGCCCCTACTACCGATTCTAACGCGCTATATGCTTGTTTTTGTATACTCATCGTCAACCTCCTTATATTTCCACTGAAGCAAGGATAAGTTCAGAAATATCCATGACTTTCACATTATCACCGTTCTCTTTGACGGTCTGGGAGAAATTGCTCTTGCACCAGGGGCACGCGGACACGAGCACTTCGGCGCTCACATGTTTTACCTCTTCCAGGCGATGTGTTGCCGAAGATTTGGCAAGATCCGGGAAGGCCTCTTTTGTTCCTCTTCCAGCTCCACAGCAGAAGGCATTCTCTCTGATCCTCGGCATTTCAACAAACTTCGCGCCGGGAATAGCATTCAGGAGGTTCCGTGCTTCCTTATAGAGGCCTGATCTGCCCCGTCTTCTCTTCAACCCGGGGCTTATCATGCCCATCCAGCCCCTCTCACCTTTCCACGGTGTCCAGGGATCACAGAGCCTGCTTACGCCGCATGAATCATGGTAGGTGAAGCGGAGGTCAACCGGTTTCGTCATTTTCAGCGTACCGTCCTTTGCCGCCTTGTCAGCAAATTCAATAAGGTGAATAACCTCAAAACCCAGGTCCGCCGTTGCTATATCAAGCATTTTCGGATAGTCAACCTTCCACATGCGGTAGCATTCGGCACAACTCGTTACCAGTGTCTTTGCGCCCGTTGCCTTCATGGCTGCGATATTCGCTTTAGCGATCTTTCTCGCCGCGTCAATCATACCCACGGAATACATCGTGTTTCCGCAGCATTTTTCGTCTTTCATGACCATGAATTTGGTCCCTGTGGCATTAAATATCTTCGCTGTCGCCTGCGCAATACCCTGGTTGGCATAGGAGGCGGAGCATCCGGCAAAATAGACAACATCGGCCTTTTCGGCAACTTTAATGTCCTTGGTGAGCCATTTTTTTCTGTTTTCGTGGGGCAGCCCGAACTGGTTATGTTTGCCGGTAATATTCTTGGCGATCTTTTTATGCGCCGGCATGGGTCCCGCGCCATCCTGCACCGCTTTTATTCTCAGGGCCTCAAGGGTCAGTCCGATTTCGAGGTCGAGGTTTCTCTTGCAGCCCACATCACAGGCGCCGCAGAGCGGATCTGCGTAGATGACTTCGAGGAGCTTATCGGTCCATTCCAGTTTCCCTTCATTTACCTTCAAGCCTATTCTCATCTTTCCAAAGGCGCCGTATGAATCAAAGTCATTCCAGACATTGCTGGGGCATCTCGTGGAGAACTGCACACCCGGCATGTAGGTATGTTCAACCCAGTAGCACCCTTTACATTTAATACAGTGGTCCATATCATAAACAAAGTTTTCAAGCTTTGTTACATCTAAAGCTACTTTCTTTTTTGGCGTATCATAGCGATCTTTTTTCTGCATCGTATCCTCCTTAGAAACACAGATTGCCGGGATTCATAATATTTTTCGGGTCAAAAACATTTTTCAGGCGTTTCAGCGTCATCGTGTAACCAGCAGCGCGGTCATATATAATCGGGGCCAGATCTCCATAAGGTCTTGAGAAGAAGGCGCCTTCATTCATCATGGCGATAGCTGCTTCGCGGTATAGATCGGCGACAAGGGCCTTTTCGTGATCAGATTCCGGGTCATAGAAAAAGCTGAATTCGACCTGGCATGCCCGGTTATGCTCTATGGGTTGGATGTAGCTGCCGATCTCACTGATAGGATAACCAAATCGGGTGGCAACTTCCTCCATAATTTCCATAAACACCGGGGTCTGTTGCGGTTTGGTGATGAAGAAGATGTTCTGGCATCCGCCTCTCAAGCGGTTCTTCCAGTAGGGGACCTTTGTCGGCCATGGAGATCTCAGCATGGGAAGCAGTTTTCTCCCCAGACCCGGAAATCCCGGAAGATTGTCTGCAAGGGCCATTCTGGGAAACTCATTTTTCAATATCTCGGCGAGGAATTTTTCCTCATAGGCTATTTTTTCTTCAGGTCTTCTCAGGAGCCCGCTTATGACCAGAACGAGCGTCCACGGCGGCAGCTTGGCGCAGAGGGTATCGAAATCCTCGGCCTCATCAGCTACGATGGCAGCAAGATCTACATTATTGAGAAGAAGACATTCCTGACCGATTCTCCTGGGAAGGATCCTGTAAAGAAAATCCATGGCGTAGGAAAGATCTTCGACTGGGGCAAAAAATATCTTATCTATCTTTGGAATGGATTCAATTTTAAGGCTCATCCAGGTAACGATGCCCATTGTACCCTGGGCGCCCTGCATAAAACGATAGAAATCAAGACCGGGTCCTGACGGGTTTGCCCCTCTTGATTTTGAATCGGGAAAACCGTTGACGCTGGCAGAACCACATCTGAAGATTTCGCCATCGGCCCATATAACTTCCAGAGACTGTGTCGGTTCACCATAATCGTAGACAGTGTTTGTCGGTACTTCCCTTTCCAGGTTGTCGGTAAGCACGGAACGCTCGGCATGGGGCAGAAGCGGCATGATGGCCCGCATACCCTTCTTCTTGAGAGCTTCCGTGAGCTGGCCCCAGGTTACGCCGGGCTCAAACCTTACCAGCCGGTTATCGAGATCGATTTCAAGGACCTTGTTCATCCTCTTCATGTCGACGACTACACCGCCCTGTTTAGGGATTGAGCAACCGTGAAAGTGCACCCTGGAACTGACGGGAACAATGGGAATGTTATTTTCGTTACACCAGGCCACAACTTTCCCTACTTCCTGTGAGCTTGCCGGAAACACCACAACATCAGGCATTCCGGGTGGAAGCAGGCTGTAATCTTTCGAATACTTGGCGCATTCTCCCCTGCTGTCACTCACATGATCTTTGCCAACAATTTTTGCGAGTTCATTCTTGATCTGCATTGTACCTCCTCTTAAAAATTAATAACCAATATACAAAATAGCCAATAACCAAATTACCATAACCTTATAATTACGTATTTTTACGATACGCTACAGGCAATTGCCGACGTGTTATTTTTTCCTCAGAACCTTTTTCATTTTTTGATAATGCCGACACAACTGTCACCTAATGTATATTCGCACCTATAGTAAAATTATCATAAGGTCTCATATTTTGTCAATACATTAAATATCAATATATTTACTTTACATGCCTTTATTTTCTGTTGTACAGTACAAAAAGTTGATATATTATATGTCATTCTATTATTCAAAGAGGAGTTATTGAAACATGGCCATGGATAAAACAATCTATCGAAGTGATTTAAGCGCTGACGAAAGCCTGCTCATGGCTGTCGTAAGGGCGGCGGAGACCTTTAAGAGGGTAGTATCCGCCATTTTCAGGAAACACGCCCTCTCCTTTCCGCAGTATAATGTCCTGAGAGTGCTCGACGCGTCAAATGATGGCCGGAACAGGATCACCGACGTGAGCAGGATCATGCTCGTCCCCTATGCCAATATGACCGGCATCGCCAAGCGGCTGGAAAAAAACGGTTTCATTTTAAGGAAATCAGACCCCAGTGATGAGCGGGTTACCATATTGGAGATCACCCAGAAGGGGAAAAAGAACCTTTCAAAGATAGAGAAAGAGCGTGACGAGAATATGCACTCCATGCTGAAGGGTTTTTCCGAACAGGAAAAATTGAAGCTCCTCGATATGGTAAAACGACTCATTATCAATAGTAGATAGTCATATAGGGTCAATCTGAGTCGTAGAGGTCAATTGAGTCGCTGGGTCAGTAAAGCTCATAGCTGATAGCTCATAGCCTGTAGGCCAAATCACAAATTCCAATAACCAAATCCCAAACAATATCGAATTTTCGGAGTATTTTCTTCGCTACGATCTTTCATAATCCTGTGACCTACGAGGACTCAACGACACGATGACTCGACAGACCCCGTGACTCAGTGGTTTCCTTACGCTATGCACTATGCCCTCTGCGCTATGCGTTTCTGACCCCATAGACCCGATGACCCAATAGACCCGATGACTCTATGACCCAAAGACGCCTTTGCGCTGTGACCATCCGCGATTTCCGATTCACGATTTACGATTTACGGGTTTTCACGATTCATGGGGTTTTCCGCCGTTTTCAAGATAACAGGCATAGCAGGAGTGCATGGTTTTCCCATAATTATGGTTCCGGCAGACGTACCGTTCGCAGTATTCGCACTTCCCTACACCTTCTGTTGACATGCAGCCGACTTCGTCGCAGATTCTTTTACCCTTTTCATCGAACTGCTTGCCCAGGTCCCTGATCAATTCCTTGTTCTGCGCTGTTTTTCGGCTTCAAGGGCTGACATGATCTCCGGCCGCATGATGGTAAAATATTCCCCGATATAGTATTCAACAAGGGTATCTCTGCACTAATACATCCTTTTTCTCCGCCTTCGACGCGATCCGGCATAGCTTCAATTTCCTTTTGTCTTCTTCACTCAGTGTCTATCCCAAGCCTTTCAACATCATCCAGTATACCCATTGCAAATTCCTCCCGGCAGAAAATCAATCTGCATCTTCTCTTCATGCATTCTATGTATTTTTCCTCGGCTCCTGTCAATCGATGAAAGTAAATTTGCGACACAAAATAAAGCCCTCTGCACCGGTATGTATCATATTTTCTCTTTATCACAAGCACAAAATAAAGATTAAAAAAAGGGGGCCCCGAAAGGCCCCCTTTCATACACAGTTGTAAACCCTTTGTTAGAAACTGTACTGCGCGAAAAGCCGTACGGCGTTGAGTATTCCATCTTTGCTCGGAAGCACCCATGTACGTTCACGCCACACATAACCGATCTGGGCGTATTTCGCGACCAGTCTGGTATATTCCACGCCCAGCAGGATAGCAGGGTTCGGCTCATACATCATAGCCACGTTATACAATGTGGTCCGCGTAAGTCCTGTCTGGCCAGCTATATAACTATTGTAAAAGTTACTGGTCTGCGCATGCGCGTCGGTATAGAGAAAATCAAAGTGTAACTGGTTGTGGGCATAGACGGAGAGTGCACCATACCAGCCATAAGCAAGGGGGCTCGAGAAGTCCTCTGTAAATGTCTGATTTGCAGTAGTCTGGCTGGCATATCTCGATGTCGGATATGTCGCTTTCAGCATACCTGAGGCACTATAGTTAGCGAGACCCTGACCCCAGAGCAAGCCGCCCTGTACGCCGAGTGCGCCTGCCTTATCCATATTCTTCTCTGGAATAATGGGGACATATCCATAGGCATTGATTATATATCCGTCATTCTGCCTTTCCGGAATAGATGGTTCCCCGGGCTGTGCCGCTGGTGGCATAACTTCTGATGGTTTTCTCCTGTCCATAGGTGCCGCTCGCTCCAAACTTCAGTCTGTCCGGGCCGATCCTGCCACAGGCGTCTGAGGTGTAGTCGACATTAAGGACCAGCGTTTGGGTAGCCGCTATCGGTATATTTATCGTAATAATTGTTATTTATTGCCATCCATTTGCCAAGACCGGGATATTCAACTGCGGTGGCCACGGAAAAACCGGATTTCCCGAAATTGTGGGTATATCTGATCTGCGGGGTCCGTGAGGGTACTATGATGTTCGGCAGAGACTGAAAGGTTAAGCCGCCTCCCGGCGCCGGTGGAGGCCGGTGTACCAGGTATTTCCGATCAGTATCTCATCATTTGCCCAGTTAAACTGCATATAGGAATGGCGGAAATTTGCCAGACCAACAGATTCACCTGCCGGGACGGTGGTAAAATCGAATTCAAGGCGTGCCATCGTCTTGGCACCCCACGCGTCGGGACCTTTCACGATAAAGTTAAGTCTGCTCTGTCCCTCTGCGAAGATGTTGCCTGAGGTATTGTTCCATGACTTCACGGGAACCGTTGTCCCGGTTCGGTGTGTTCTTGTTAAAGCCGGAGCCAACCAGCTGATCAGCATAGCCCCCATGGAACTGGACAAAGCCGCCGATGGTCATGTCCCATCTGTTATTTACGGCTGCCGCGTGGCTCAAAACAGGCATTGCAAGAAATACTGCAAGAGCTATAATTACTAATTTCTTCATTCCTTCCTCCTTTTTCAGTTTTAACAACGTTTTCACGAATAAAAAAGACATAATATGTTGGTCTCCCACCTCCTTCGCATTAAAACTTTTTAATTTATAACAAGGGGAAAAACCTTTGTCAAGCAAAATAATTAAAAAATTTAAATTATTTATCTTCTTCCCCTGGATGGCTTCTTTCACCTCTTCACCGGGTTTATATCCCATTTCCCTATAATTGGCGTAAAACCCTCTTCAGTTGTGGAATTGTCAAAGATTTTTGAATGGACTCTGTGAATGAATTCAGATAGTATTTGATATATTATTGCTGCTGCTTGCGACAATAACATATAATGTTTACGGATGGCGTATATGGATAGCAAAAAGGTTTTTGCTCTTATTCTCTGTATGGTGCTTGCACAGGCGGTTTTGCTCTTCACGGGAGGCTGCAAACCGAAAGACAATAGCGCGCGGATCACACTCAATGTGGAAGGTCAGGAGTTTTCCGACGCTGAAATATCCATTAATGGTATGCCCGCCGGACGTATGGAGCAAACCATCATTAAATCTAACGGCGAACTCTATACTAACGGGCAGATCTCGGCCACATTGCCGCCCGGTTCACCGCAGATCGGCAAGGAAGACACCTGTTCAGGGGTCCTTGATTCCATTACCCTGAAAGCCGGGAACCATACCATCGCTCTTTCATCAGAGGGGAAAACCCTTCAGATCACGGCTGTCGTTTCTCCGGGATATCATTTGGTGACCTATTCCTCCGCCCGGGAAACGATCAAATGGGACAATGAAACAGTCAAGGTTGTCCCCGGAACAACTGTGACGATAAAAGGCAAAACCAGGTAAAGGGGTGCGTGCCTGTGGCAATCTTACCTTCTTTATTTTTGAACAATATTTCGACGGTTCCTCTCTGCAGAACATATACTGAGTACCCGCTACCCTTTGCTGTTATTGAACCTCCCCGCATCCACCTCACCCTCCCCTCTACCCTTAAGGGCACGCGTCCCTCGAAGGGGCGAGGAAATGTGGTTACCTTGCGGCAAACCGCAGGGAATCAATTGGATTGAACATATTTAATGATATATACATGAGAACGCGTTTTTACCGATACATTCAACCCGCTGTCAATCATATAAGAATGATGATTATTCGTGAGAAAGATATAAAAGAGGAAAAATAATATGCAAAAGAAGTATCCATGGGCCGGCAAGCATATTTATTTGTTCGCTAGCTCTCTCCGCGCTTGTACTTGTCGCCATGTCTGCCATTTCAGTATTCGGGGGTGAGACAGGTCAGGTGCCTTCAGCCGGCAGCGCATCAGGATACAAGACCAAGCATGTATTTATCGTCGTTATGGATGGGGTCCGTTATTCAGATACCTTCGGAGACAATACCCATGCGTTGGTTCCGCATCTTTACAACGACCTCAGACCGGAAGGTACCTTATTCACAAACTTCTACAACCGGGGTATTACGGTTACCCGGCAGGGGCACAGCACGCTCATATCGGGCACCTGGCAGGCCATACCGAATGGAGGTCCCCGGCTCACCCGTCCCACGCTCTTTGAGTACTATCGTGACGAGAAGGGCCTGCCGCCTTCAAAATGCTGGTCCATCTTCGGCAAAGGTTCCTATGCCTTTGAACCCTACAGCTCTCATCCGGCCTACGGAAGCCGGTTTGCCGGTCAGCATATAAATGGAGGCGGACGAGACAACCCGCTCTCAGAAGATACGGCTGAAGGGAATGCGGCAGTCCTCAATAAAACCATCGAGGTCATGAAGAAAGACCAGCCTGATATTGTCTTTGTCAATTTCGGGTACACAGACCATATTGCCCATGTTTCCGCAGACATCAACAATTACCATGCCGCCATCAAAAACACTGACGAACAGATGTGGAAGCTCTGGAATGCCATTCAATCCGATCCTTATTATCGTGATTCCACAACGGTCTTCTTCACCAATGATCACGGTCGTCATACCCATGATTTCCAGAACCATGGCGATCACTGTGAAGGGTGCGAACATGCTATGCTGCTCGTACTCGGTCCGGACGTCAAAAAAGGTGCTGTGGTAGATAAAGAAACCCTGCATATCGATGTGGCGCCAACAGCCGCGGAACTCCTTGGATTCCAGACCCCGCTTGCAACAGGCAGGGTGTTGGGCGAATCTCTGATCAAATTTTTCAAACTCAACAAAAAAGAAGCCAAAACAGAAACAGCCGTGAAGGCGCAGAAGATTGAGAAGCTCGCGGAGCGAGACCTTATGAAGGCTGCCGCCGACTATGTCATTGCCGCCATGAAGCCTGAAACTATCCCGGCCAACCAGGAAGGTGAACTCCTGCTCTCCGGCATGATTCGCGCCCATAAAGAGACAAAAGATCAAAGGTATCTTGAGTTCGTGCAGAAATGGCTCGACGGCCACAAAACATCGGGGACCATCGACGAACAGATCACACTGGGAAGAGTCATCCTTGATCTGCCTGCCGAAACACGCCAGTTTTACCTTTCCCTGGCCCGGGTGCTTGGTGATCGCGCGGCAGAGGGGCAGATCGATCCCGGCGAACGGAACCGCTCATTACGACTGGCCGTACTCCTGGGACTGCTTTCAGAGGTAACAAGCAAACCTTCCTATGGCGAAGCCGGTCTGAAGATTTTCAAGGCAGCTTCGGGCCGCGCGTCCACAAAGCACCTCACTCAACGCGAGCATGCCCTCGATTTCATCCTGCTGGGCCAGGCCGCCGCAGCCTATAAGGATGATAGCGCGGTGATGAAGACCTACGTCCTCACCGCGGCCCGAATTCTGCTTGCCATGAGAGAAGAAGGCGCCCTCTGGGACGACCCGACCCTGTCGGCACTCAATCTCTGCGGTATTGAAGCCCCGAAACGCCGGGGAGCGCTTCGGGAATTTGTAAAAATAAAATTACGGGATTCCAAACCAATATTGCCTCCTTCTGTGCAGATAATGACAGAGCAGGAATTAAAAACACTATTTCCGGATAAACCACGGGCAGCCTTGTCAAATTTGCAGGTCCAGCTTAGTGATCTCATTTTTGAACGTGCCAGGCAGAACATTACCTTCAGCCTCGACATGCTCCGCTACGGAGTAAGCGAAGCTGGCGCCTATGCCGACGGTTCATTGACAGCACAGGGTGGATTTCTCATGTCCTACAAGAAACTCAACTGGCGATATGGCGGCAGCACCTGGCCGGGACAATGAAAGGTCATCAAGGTTCAAGGTTCAAGGTTCGGTGCCTGTACCTGTCCTCGTGAAGCGGAGGGCTCCGGTGTAGTAGCGGAGGGTTCGAAGTTCAATGTTATAGTCCAATGGTCGAAAAACCGAAAATCGTAAATCGAATAACGAAAATCGTCTAAAAAAATTGTGAATAGTTGATAGTGAATTGTGAATAATTAGAAACAGAAAGGTACAACTACGATTCACAACCTATGATCTGCTTTCACCATGCGCTGAGCGCTGTGCCCTATGCCATTCACGATTTACGATTCACGATTTACGATTCACGATTTACGGGTTCTCTCCATTTGTTCAAAAAAAGACCGGCAGGTACAGGGAATATCGTCTGACATGGTAATGGCTGTTACCACAGCTACACCGTGCGCGCCTGCTTCGATAACACTGCAACAATTCTGCAGATTGATGCCGCCGATACCGATAACGGGGAGTCCTGTGGTTTGTCGAATCTTCGCCACGCCTTCAAGCCCCGGCAGATATCCCAGGTCCTCTTTGGTGGCAGTAGGGAAAACACCATTGACTGCCACATAATCGGCGCCATCACGCTCGGCTTGCAGGGCTTCTTCGACTGTTTTGACAGAGACCCCGATGACAGCATCAGCGCCTAATATCTTACGGGCTTCTTTAAGAGACATATCTTCCTGACCGAGATGAAGCCCATCTGCTCCAACCAAGCGCGCAACCTCCATTGAATCATTGATAATCAGGAACGCTTTGTGGGCACGGGTCAATTTCAAGGCTTCCGAAGCCAATCTGATAAAATCCCTTTCAGGCAGTCTCTTTTTCCCGCAAGCTGAATGATTCGTATCCCGCCCTGGAGCGCGAGCCTCACCTGTTCGAGGACCGAATATCCCTTATGCAAACGGGAATCAGTGACCAGGTATAAGCGGTAATCAGATAAAAGCGGTTTCATAATCAAGATCCAAGGTAAAGGTACGAGGTAAAAAGTGAAAGATGAAAGGTTAAAGGTTCAAGGTATAATCGCAGACTCAACATCTTTCATATAATATATCCTTAACTTGCCGGATTTTCAATTTCTCCATCATTGTTTCTTCAGACAGATTATAGAGCGCGTCATAGAGGGCAACCTGGAAACTTCCCGGCCCCTGTGACACGCGGGCAGCCTCTTCACCTGCAAGCCCATAATAACCGAGGGCGCAGGCCGTTGCTGTGAGCACGTCCGTTTCGACAGCACAGAAACAGGAAATGGCTGTCGTTGCCGCGCACCCTGTTCCGGTAACGCGCCCGAACATGGGATGACCGTTGTGGACCTCTATGGCTTTTTCACCATCGGTGACAAAGTCGACCGCGCCGGTCACAGCGATAACCTTCTTCAGTTCCCGTGCCAGAAGGTGGGCCCCGTCACGGACAGCATCAACTGTTTCAAGGGAATCAACACCACGGATTTTAATCTCTTCGCTGAAGAGCGACATCATTTCCGACGCGTTGCCACGAATGACCGTTACAGGAACTTCCGCGAGTATCCTTTTGGCGGCATTTGTCCGTAATGGCGTGGCCCCGGAACCGACAGGGTCAAGCACGATGGGTATGCCCCGCTTTCCAGCGGCCTTTCCCGCGAGCAGCATAGACTCAATCCATTCATGGGTCAGTGTGCCGATATTGAGGTTCAGTGCCCCCGCGAATCCGGCCATGGTCTCCATCTCCTCATGCGCGTGGGCCATGATCGGAGAAGCCCCGATGGCAAGGGTCACGTTGGCGGTGGAGTTCATGACAACGAAATTAGTAATATGATGAATCAGCGGCTGCCGCTGCCTGATCTCCCGCAATATTTCTACAGCTTTTTGTGCAAATTCCCGCTCATTCATGCTATGTCTTTCTGTCCCCTTTATAATTTTCAATTTCGGATCTTTCTACTTCCGTCTTCCCGTGTCCCGGCTTCTCACTCTGTGTCGCCCAAGCTCACTTAAGCCCGCTGAGTTCACAGAGCTTACGAAGATGATTTTCTTCGCGCCTGACGTTCCTGAGAATAAAGGAACGCTCAGGCAGGCGATCCTGATGAATTTACTCTGTCTCATGAATTCATCAGGAAATAACTCTTATCTCTCAGTGTCCTCTATGCCATCTCATGTGAGACGACAATCTCTATTGCGCTTTGCCCTATGCTCTACGCCATTTACGATTCACGATTTACGATTTTCGCGTTATCGTCCTCTGCTCTCTGCTCTATGCGCTATGCCATTCTCTGCCTTTCTACGATGCAGTAGCACATACGTTGCTTTCCACGTTCCAATAAGGCGACATGGACCGGAGACGTTCAATGATGGGCGGCAGTTTTTCAATGATAAAGTCAATCTCTTCATCGGTATTGTAAACACTGAGACTGAACCTCACTGATCCGTGGGCCATCGTGTAGGGTATGCCCATAGCACGCAATACATGGGAAGGCTGAAGCGATCCTGATGTACAGGCCGAACCGGAAGACGCGCAGATGCCGTGGCCATCCATGAGCAGAAGAATGCTCTCGCCTTCGATAAACTCGAAACTGATATTCGTCGTATTCGGCAGACGCAACGCGCCCCCTCCGTTTACCTTACTGTTGGAGATACGTTTCAAAAGCTCACTTTCAAGCCGGTCGCGCAGCCCTTTCACTCTTGTATTCTCTGTCGTCATATTCTGGGCAGCCAGTTCACAGGCCTTGCCGAGGCCCAAAATACTCGGTGTGTTCTCTGTGCCGCCTCTGCGCCCTTTTTCCTGATGACCGCCTATGAGAAAGGTTGAAAATTTGGTCCCCTTCCGAAGATAGAGCACGCCGATACCCTTTGGCGCATGGAGTTTGTGGCCCGACAATGAGAGCATATCAATAGTATTTGCCTTCATATTAATAGGTACTTTGCCCACAGCCTGGACAGCGTCGGTATGGAAAAGAATGCCCCGTTCACGGGCAAGCCGCGCTGCTTCTTCAACGGGAAAAATAACGCCTGTTTCATTGTTGGCCCACATGAGGCTCACTACAGCCGTATCCGCTGAAAGACTTTTTTTATACTGGTCCATATCGAGATTACCGGCGCTGTCAACTTCAATGGTTGTCACGCGGCAATCCTTCTCGGCAAGGTGTTCGCAGAGGGCCTTCACCGCAGGATGTTCTACCCGGCTCGTGATGATGTGCCGTTTTTCGGGGTTGACGGCAAGAGCGGAATGGATCGCCGTGTTGTCGCTCTCGGTACCGCAGCTTGTAAAGATGATCTCGTCAGGATCAGCGCCGATAAGGGCCGCTACTTTCGCCCGCGATTCGGCGATCTTCTTTGCCACTTGTCCCCCGAAGCTGTGCATACTCGATGGATTCCCGTAAAACTCTGAAAAATAGGGCGTCATTTCGACGACGACTTCCGGGGCGACCCGAGTTGTGGCATTATTATCAAGATAGATAGTTTTCATTTTGACACCTCCTCGACAACGAGTTCAGGAGAAACAAGTTCGCGGAGCTTGGTCTGGACAAAACCCTTGAGGGTCAGTTGTGATGCCTGGCATACGGCACAGGCGCCGCGCGTGGCAACAAGGACCCTGTTGCCGACAATGTCAACGAGATCGATATCACCGCCATCGTGTTTTAAGGATGGCCGTATCTCTCTGTCGATCGTTTCTTCGATCATCCGTATTTTTTGAAGGTTCGTAAGCCCCGGTCTGGTCGCCTTCTCGGTTTCGTGTTTGGGTTGTGCGTAAATCGTATCGATAAGCCCCTGGATTTTTTCATGACACTTTTTGCAGCCACCGCCTGCCTTGGTATAGTTCGTCACTTCCTCAATGCTCGTCAGATGGTTCTCTCTCACGGCCCGTTCTATCTCTTTGTCGGTGACGCCGAAGCATTCACAGACAATTTCTCCTTCTTTTTTCGGCGATTCAGAACCCTTGTAATGATCAATAGCCTTTTCCAGGGCCTCCTGTCCCAATACGGAACAGTGCATCTTTTCGGCAGGCAGTCCGCCAAGATAATCGGCAATGTCCTGATTCGTCACTTTCATGGCCTCTTCTATGGTCATGCCCTTGATCATCTCCGTCATGGCCGAAGCAGAGGCAATAGCGCTTGCGCAGCCGAAGGTCTTGAATTTGGCATCGACTATCTTTTTGTTTTCATCCAATTTGAAGGTGAGCTTCAAGGCGTCTCCGCAGGCAATTGACCCCACTTCCGCCACGCCGTCGGGGTTTTCTATCTCCCCAACGTTACGGGGATTGACAAAATGTTCTTTTACTTTATCGGTATAGTCCCACATAGTTTACTCCTTTTGAATGTCTCTCAATGCCGTTTTCAAGGTTCTCTCGTATAGAAACGCATACTACCCAAAAGCATCGTCTTTTAATTATAAGTATCTAAAGAAAGAATAGCAAATTTACAGGAATAGTAATACATTTTACACGCTTTTCAGATATAGTACATGGGTGCTTCGGCGTTTGTTTTTTCGTTCTGCATATTCACGAGATCGGCAAGGGTATATCGGGAAAGGGTCTCCATAATCTTATTACTCAATACGGACCAGATGTCCCGTGCTGAACAGAGAGAAGATTTTCCACAGAGCCGGTTTTGCGACACAGTCGACGACACAGATCGGGCCTTCGAGTATCTCGATAATCTCACTGAGACCGATTTCGCTTTCCTGTTTATTGAGAAGGTATCCGCCTTTTCTCCCCCTGACTGTTTTCACAAGACCGGACTTATGGAGCCGGTTCGCAATCTGTTCAAGATATTTTTCCGAGATGCCCTGTCTCTTCGCGATGTCGGAAAGAAGCACCGGAGCGCCTGTCTTCCCGTAGATAGACAGATCAACCAATGCCCGTAATCCGTATCTTCCTTTTGTAGATATCTTCATGATTCCATCCTGTTTAAATCAATGAAATTAAGATATTATGGTTGCCTCTTATTTGCAAGCTATTTTTGACGATAAACTTCGATTCCTTGCTCTAACCTCAGGTAACCGCCAGCATCCTTTCGAGGGAGCGTTGTGCTTTCAGGCGGACTTCCTCTTCAAGGACGATGAAACCGTGTCGCATTGTTTTGACTGGATCTTTGATCTTCACGCGGACATCTTCTTCAAGCTCAATGGCATATTTCATGTCCCTGAGAGCATGGTAGACGCTTTCCAGTCTTGTTTTTTTCATGTTGGGGCAGATGAGGCCCTGGGACAAGAGATAAAAGGTTTTATCGGGATTATCTTTTTTGAGTCTCGCCAGCACGCCCATTTCAGTGCCTATGACAAATTTATTCTCTCTCTGAGGCGGAGGCAAAATCGATGATCTGTTTTGTGCTTCCCACAAAATCAGCCATTTGCGACCACTTCAGGCCTGCACTCAGGGTGGACCAGCACCAGAGCGTCGGGATGTGCTTCCTTCACCTTGGTAACATCTTCAGCGCTGACTCTTTCATGTGTTATGCAGTATCCTTCCCAGAGTATCATCTTTTTCCGGGGGACTTTTTTCGCGATGTAATCGCCAAGGTTTTTATCGGGCACAAAGATGATCTCTTCTTCAGCCAGCGATTCGATGACCTTCACAGCATTGGAAGAGGTGCAGCAGATATCGCACTCTGCCTTCACTTCGGCGGAGGTGTTGATATAGCAGACAACAGCAGCGCCGGGGTATTTGGCCTTCATCTTCCTCACGTCCCCTGCGGTGACCATATCGGCCATGGGACATTCGGCATTGATCTCCGGCAGCAGCACTGTTTTTTGCGGTGAGAGGATCTTCGCGCTTTCAGCCATGAAACGGACACCACAGAAGACAATGACATCCTGCGGGCTCGCGGCGCAGTATTTGGCCAGAGCAAAAGAATCCCCTACCGTGTCGGCAATCTCCTGGACATCATCTATCTGGTAATTATGGGCAACAATGACGGCGTTCCGTTGCTTTTTTAGTTCCAGTATTTGAGTAATCAGTTCATTCTTTTCCATATCATCATTCCTCTCTATTATCCTCCGGAAAGTTATCCTGAATAACTTTCTTCTGTCTATACTCGATTCGTACTCTGCGATTATCGAATCTTGTTGTCTCTGAGCGAAAAAGATCCCCGTCTAACGCAAAGAGATTGGGCAGAACCGTATCCGTCCCTTCTCGTTCATAAAGCGGGCCTCGTCGATAATGATCTTCTGTTTTTTGCAATATTCCATAAAGTCGAGAAGGCTTAAAAAATGCAGATTGGGCGTATTGTACCATTCAAAGGGAAGCGATGGCGTGACCGGCACCCTGCCCTTGAAAAATATCTGACATCGCGCACCGATATAGGCAAAGTTAGGAATACCTATGATCACTTTTCTGCCCACCCTCGTGACTCCCTCAGGACCTCCTCCGGTTTTTTTACCTGCTGGAGACTCTGATTGAGTATGACAAAATCGAAGGATTTATCGCCGTATTCAGGCAGTCCTGTATCGATATCATCGTGAAAGACACTCAATCCTTTTGCCACACATTCAAATATTGCCTTGTCGTCTATCTCGATACCCTGAGCTTTTACCTGTTTTTCCTTTACGAGAAGAGAGAGGAGGTCCCCGCTCCCGCAGCCAAGGTCAAGGACAGATGAGGACGGTGTCACAAAATCAAGGATCGCCTGATGATCGGGACTTATAGTGTGTCATGCCCGCACCTCTTCAAATACCCTCTGCAGGAAATGGCTCACGAGATGAGACTGTTCGTCGACCTCCACAAGAAACGCATCGTGTCCGTAGGTTGAACTGAGTTCGCAGTAGATGGCGTTTGCACCTGCGCGCTTACAGGCCCTGGCGATCTCCTGCGACTGATAGGCAGGATAGAGCCAGTCTGATTTGAAGGCAATGATGAGGAACCTCGTCTGCACGCCCTTTAACGCGTTGTTCAAGCCCTGCCCGTTACTGAAGGATCAAAGTTGTCTATTGCCTTTGTGATATAGAGATAGGAGTTTGGATCGAAGCGTTTGATAAAGCTGTCTCCCCGGTATCTGAGATATCCCTCTACCTCAAAGTCGGCGCCGAATTTAAAGGGCTGTTTTTCGTCCTTTACACGTCTGCCGAATTTGGCGCTCATGGACTCATCACTCATATAGGTAATATGGCCTACCATCCTGGCCACGCTCAACCCTTTCATGGGAAGACGCCGGCCATAATAGTTTCCCTCATCCCAGTTCGGATCGGCCATGATGGCCTGTCGGCCCACTTCATTAAAGGCGATCTGCTGGGGTGAATGGACTGCTGTCGTGGCTATTGGGATGGCACTGGCCACCCTCTGAGGGTACGAGACCACCCACTGGAGCACCTGCATGCCGCCCATTGAGCCTCCGGCAACACAGAGGAGCTTATCAATACCAAGGTGGTCGAGGAGGCGCACCTGCGCATCGACCATATCTTTGATGGTGATCAGAGGAAACTGAAGTCCGTAAGGTTTGTCTGTTGCCGGGTTTATCGATGAAGGGCCGGTGGAACCCCTGCAACCCCCGATGATGTTGGAACAGATAACAAAATACTTGTTTGTATCAAATGCCTTGCCGGGACCGATCATATTGTCCCACCAGCCGGGGTTTTTATCGCCTTTATGAAAACCGGCGGCGTGAGCATCGCCTGTCAAGGCATGGACAGATAAGGATGCCGTTCGTCTTTTCGCTGTTGAGGTGCCCGTATGTCTCATAGGCAAGTGTAACGGGTCCCAGCTTCTCGCCGCTTTCCAGTTCGAGCAAATCCGGAGGATCGGCAAAGGTGTAGTATTGAGTCTCAACAATACCTATGTTCTTTGTCCTTATCTACCATATCTTATCCCGTATACAAGACGTCCGTCCGTAACGGATTGGACGACCGCTTAATCTGTTCGCAGGACGCTGAGATCTTTGCTTCCATCGTCCTATGATCCCGCGACAGCGGGAATGATCGTCCTTCGTCTATCGGTTTTACCCCGCTGCTTCTTCAGCGCCTGGTCGATATCTTCCTTAATATCTTCCACATCTTCAAGACCTATTGAGAGTCTGATAAAATCTTCTGTCACGCCCGTTTCTTCCTGTTCAGCCCTTGTCAACTGCTGGTGCGTCGTTGATGCCGGATGAATCACAAGGGACTTGGTGTCACCGATATTGGCAAGATGAGAAAGAAGTTCTACGGAATTGATGAACTTCTTGCCTGCCTCAAGTCCGCCTTTGATGCCGAAGCCGATAAGCGCGCCATAGCCTGTCTCCAGATATTTCTTCGCCAGCGCATGGCTCGGATGATCGTCAAGTCCAGGATAATTGACCCAGGTTACAAGAGGATGTTTTTTAAGAAATTGCGCAACTGCAAGGGCGTTCTCGGAATGTTTTTTCTGTCTCAGAGGCAGAGTCTCAAGGCCCTGCAGGAAAAGAAAAGCATTGAAAGGACTTAATGCCGGGCCTAAGTCTCTGAGCAACTGTACCCGCACTTTAAGAATAAAGGCCACATTGCCGAGGCCCGGGAAGTTGCCGAAGGTGTCCCAGAATTTGAGCCCGTGATACGTCGGGTCAGGCTCAGTGAATTCAGGGAATTTGCCGTTACCCCAGTTGAATTTACCGGAATCGACGATGATGCCGCCAATTGACGTACCGTGACCTCCCACAAATTTCGTCGCCGAAATGACCGTTATATCAGCCCCGTAATCAATGGGCCTCGTGAGTCCCACACCGACAGTATTATCAACTACAAATGGAAGACCGGCATCATGGGCAATCTTCGCGATTGCTTCAAAGTCGGGGATATCCAATTTGGGATTACCGATGGTCTCCGCGTAGATGGCCCTTGTTTTTTCCGTAATGGCTTTTTTGAACTCCTCCGGCTTTGAGGAATCGACAAATTTGGCAGACCGACCCAGTTTCGGGAAAGTATAATGGAGGAGCTCATATGTTCCTCCGTATAGGTTGTTTGCCGACACAATTTCGTCACCGACCTGAGTGATGGCAAGGAGCGCCAGCGTTTCAGCGGCCTGACCGGATGCCACCGCCAGAGCGCCTGTGCCTCCTTCCAGTGCGGCCATCCGCCGCTCGAAAACATCATTTGTGGGGTTCATGATGCGGGAATAAATATTGCCGAACTCTTTGAGGGCAAAGAGGTTCGCCGCGTGTTCCGTATTGTTGAATACATAGGACGTTGTCTGATAAATGGGTACTGCGCGCGCGCCCGTTGCGGGATCAGGGGTTTCCTGACCCGCGTGAATTGCCAGTGTTTCCAGTCTTCTCTTTGTCATATCAGTCTCCTTCTACAAGTTATGGTGATATTTCAGATATAATACATAGCCGCTTCTTTCCCGGTTTTTTCTTCCTGCAATTTCGCCAGATCAGCCAGCGTATAGCTGGACAGGACTTCTTCGATCTTGTGGCTCAGCAATGTCCAGATGTCCCGTGTAGAACAGATGGTGGACTTGGAACAGGTATCCGGTTCATTCACGCAATCGACAACACAAATGGGTCCCTCAAGGACCTCCATAACATCGCTCACCCTTATCTCCTTATCGGCCTTGTTCAGGAGATAGCCTCCCTTTCTGCCCCGCACGGTCTTTACGATACCTGCCCGGTGCAGTTGTGTGGCAATCTGTTCAAGATATTTGTCGGAAATACCTTGCCTTTTGGCAATATCAGAAAGAAGGACCGGAAGACCGTTTCTCCCATTAATGGACAGATCGACAAGTGCCCGTAAACCATATCTGCCTTTTGTCGAAATCTTCATCTTCTCATAACCTCCCTGAAACCTATAAATGCTTCTATTCGTGATTTATCAATAAAATACATACTATTTTCCATGGATCAATATAATACTATACTAATCCGGTAGAATTAATATAATCTATCTATTCTCATTTTGTCAATTATTTCTGTGGATCGCTTAATATCCTTCAAGCCGGAAATTCGTGAATATCATGGCGCAGGTTACTATGATGGCAAAAAGAAGATAGAAGAGGAGCGTTATGACGGTGAGTCGTCTCTCAATTCCTGGCAGGAGTTCCCGGAGGCTTGGGATATTCCTTGCCGGGAGGAGCGCACCCATAGAGGCAGCCGCATACAACCCCGCCGAGGAGGGTAACATAAAGGAGATAACCCACATAGTAATATTCCTTCTGGAGGATGCAGAAGGGGCAATGGTGGGTTGGTAATTGATAAAAATAGAGGGAAATAAATGAAATAAGCGCGGACACCGATACGATGAAGGTTATGACGCTCATAAGGGCAAAGAAATAGCCCATTACCGGCCTGCCGCGACTGTAAAACAGAAACCCCGATATACCGGTCAGAATGACAGCCGCATAAAAAACGATCTTCATCGGTACAGTCGGAAGAGTTGTAAGAAAGAGGGCCCCGATACCCTCTCCTTCAGGACTGAAAAGACTCCCGCAACAGGAAGTGATGACATGAGCATCAAGATTGAGGAAATAGGCCCCTTGAAGAACCATCTCGACGAGAATAAAAGGCGCCACAACCAGAAGGAAAGCGTATTTCTTCTTTATCAATGGGTAATCGATGGCCCGGTTATCTGTGTAATTCACTATGAGCCAGACCCCACCGAGGATAAAGTTGATAATCTTGAAAAGCAGTGCCGGATAACCAAAACCGTTTACGTTCAGGGTACCTGCCGCGCACATGGCCCCTGTGAAAAGACCCGCCAACGTATCGGCAGTAAATATAAAAAGGAAAAGAGAAAAGAGCTGAAAACCAAAAGCATAGCTCATAATCGTCGAAATAAGGTAGGTCTGTCGTTCCAGATTCAATTGAAGTTCGCTGCCACTCTTCAAGTCCCAGTGTTTCAGGATTTTCACACCATAGAAGGCCGCGGAAAGGACCATGAATGTCACGACGAGAGAGCCCGCGCAGAGGGCAAGGACCGCAGGGTGCAGAATCATTGCAGCGCACCCGGAGCCGTCATTCTTCCATCGCGGAATTCTATCACCCTCTCTACGATAGGCGATCCATAAACCAGAGGATCATGGCTCGCGATGAGGATTGTCTTGCCTTCACTGTTAAGACGTGCCATTATCTCCATGAATTCCGTTGATAATTTCGTGTCAAGATGTGCCGTGGGCTCATCGGCAATGATTATTTCCGGGTTGTTCATAAGGGCCCTTGCGATAGTAATCCGCTGCGCCTCTCCGCCGGAAAGCCATTCGATCCTGGATGTGGCCTTATGGGACAGGTTAAAGAGATCAAGAAGATCGAGGGCCCTGGAACGTAAAATCCTGTGTTTCTCCCCGCTTGGATAGGCAGGTATCATAACGTTCTCCAATGCTGTTATCCCTTTAATAAGATTGAACTGTTGAAAAATGAATCCGAAGCTTCTGCGCCTGATCCGGGAGAGAAACCGCTCCGGAAGGCTTGTTATCTCATCACCGAAGATCCTTACCCGTCCAGACGTGGGTTTTGTCATGGCGCCAATGATGCTCAGCGCTGTTGTCTTTCCTGAACCGCTGGGGCCTTTCAAAACGGTGATTTTATGCGCATCAATGGAGAGACTGATATCATCGATGGCGATACACTCGTTCGCGTTTCCTTTATTGAAAACCTTGGTTACCTCTTCGAGATCGATCATAGCGCTCCTACAGTCTCATTACTTCGTCAGGGTCGATAATTGCCGCTCTCCATGATGGTATGATCGTCGCAGTCGTATAAGGAACAACAGTAAGAAAGAAGAGCGCTGCAATCTGATAAGGGTCTATAGAGGGGACAAGCTGAAAGTGAGGATAGAGGACCGACCATCCCTTCATAACCGGTTCAAAAAATATGTATGAGGCAAAGTAAACATGAACATAGGCGAAGATGATCCCGACGAGAAAAGAGATGAGAGAAATGATAATGCCTTCCCATGATTTCATGGCAATGACCTCTGAGGTTTCCCACCCCACATGCCTTCAGTATGCCGATCTCACGCCTCTCTTCGAGGCTCAGACTTGTTGCCTTGTCCCAGGCAAAGATGGCAAAAGCAAGGACAGCCCCCGCGAGGATGAATACGAGGAGTCCTCCCCTCCAGTCAAAGATAGTGTTGTAGGTCCTGAGAATTTCATCACGGAGAATGGGTCGCGTATCAGGCAGGGATCTCTTTATCTTGTTTGCAACGGTAACTGTTTCGTTCCTGTTTCTCACCTCAAGGACCAGATCAGTCCAGTATCCCTTACTGATCCCGAAGAGACTCCGGAAATCCTCAGCGGACATTTCTATCAGGTCCGAGGAGACAAGTTCCGACTCTGACGAAAACACCTCCTCTATCTCAAAGCTCACATAAGTCCCTTTAGATGACAGAAAAGGTATGAGGTCGCCTTTTTTTACATTCAGTGTCCGTGCCACGCCTTGTCCTATTGCTATGGTTTCTGACCGGCGCTTGTCCTTGTCATTGACGATAACGGTGTAATTTGCCCCTGTTGAGGGATCAAAGTAGTATCCCCAAAGGCGACCTGTGACCCCCTGGACACCCGGTATTCCACTGATCGCCGGGATGTAGTGCGTTGGGATAAGATCATGTCTCCCCGCTACAATCCTTTGTATCACAATCTCAGGGCTTGCCCGCAGGATGAGCGACGCCTCTTTTTTTATGGAACCGGTGAAAAAAAATATGGATGCGAGGATAAAGACAATGACTGTGTAAACGACAAGCAAGGCCAGGTTCTTTCCCCATTTCCTGACAAGAGAGGAGAGGGCGAAGTCGATGATGTTCCTTTGTTTCTCAATCCAGGCCATAGGCCACCTTCGCCGGAGGACTTATGATTGACCCTGAAGGAAAATGCTCCAGCGAGATAGGGTGGTCCTGGAATGGGGTGGTGATATCAGCCATTGCAGGGTTTCGGGTGTAACGGGCATCGGTAAAAAGACAGAGATCAGTGAGACCATATCGTTCTATTATCCGTGCGCGCTCTTTAACAGCAAGAGAGTACTTATGATCTGCATACAAGGCATGTATACAAAGAAGGGTAAAAATGAGGATACCGATGGCGATAGACCCGAGAAATACAGTGGATTTTCTCGCAGACATCAATCAAGGCCTTTTACAATTGGGTACGTGATATCCCGAAACCGGAGGATACTCTTTCCTTTATGGTCTTTCAAAAATTCTTTGGCCTCTGTTTCTTTTTCAAAAGGGATAAGTTCCCTGCCCATAGGCCCATAGGCGTCACTCCCCAGGACATAAAAGGCCTTCATCCCATCAATGGGTGTCAAATTATAGTAATCTGTGACAAAAATAAAATCAATATCAGAAGTTTTTTTGGCAGGGTTATATTTAGAGAGATTGAAATAGTATTTGAACATATCCTTTGAACCGTCGAAGAAAGCAGTGGAGCCGTCTTTAAAAGAAATCTGTGCAAGATAGTCAGGATACTTATAGACAAACATGCCGCAGACAGGACATTTGTCCCGTGGAGTAGGTTTTGCGGGTACCTTTTCCGCCCCTTGCAAAACCGACCACGAAAGCAAAAATGATCACAATGGTTATAAGAAGAGTATGTTTCACGAAGTCGTCTTTCGGCATGTTACTGTTTTGGACCTCCGGGTGCAGGCATCTGCATCTTCTTCATTTTTCTCCTCTCCCGTATCATCTTCGTGTCAGCATACATATCTTCGTAGGCGGCCTTCATAGCATCATCGAAGGTGGCGAGATTGCCGCCATTTGCCTTTATAAAAGCCTTGGCGTCGGCTTCATTTCTCAAAGGCCCATTTGGCGCGCTTTGACATAACGCCCGGTTTTTCCCCTCCTATAACCCAGACTGCCCGTTCAGCATCGATGAGCTTCTTCGTGTTGTAATCCCCGACATGAATACTCTTCGGCGTTTTGTCGAGATAAATGCTCAGGTCCGTTGCAGAGCAGTGGATGCTGCATGTTCCGACCTCAGTGCCGTCATCATAGACGATGAGCATCCGGCTGTGAGCGTATTGTCCTCTGTTCATTCCACAGTAGCCGCAGGACTGGTGTTTCTGAGTGTCTTCCTGAGCAAAAAGATACCGCCTGCCAGAATAAACACTGCCAGGAATAAGCCGATGAATAAAAATACTTTCTTAGTGCCCATAATACCTCCTTTAATTATTTCGTTTTGATGCAAATAAGCTTCCCGAAAAAAACCGATGAAAACCTTACACAATATAAAATCAATGACACACCCTGTCAAGAGGTGGGGAACTGTTTCCTGATGGCCTTAAGACCTTATCCGGATCCGCGCCATCAATCCTCCTTGCAGTCTGCAGATAGATGTTTTATTGTATTTTTATTGAGAGTCGCTCGGACAAGAATCTGGAAATTGCCGGCACTGCGGGTGAACATTCAAAAGGTGTTGGTTTCTTTCTTCTGCATCTTCATGGTCGCCACCGTAGCCTGGGGAAGCGATTATAAAGTCCGGCGGACGATGGAGGAGTACACCTTTGACATTACACTCAAGCGGAACCCGCCTATTATGGGCAAAAACGATATACGGATTGAGGTAAGGGATGCCCGGGGACAATTTGTCATCAATAACCTGGTAACGGTCAATTATTATATGCCGCCCATGCCGGGTATGCCGCCTATGAATTATACGTTGAAGGCGGCTCCCCAGGGTTCGGGATATATGGCAACAATGGACTTTATTATGACAGGTCCCTGGAACATAGTAGTCAGAACAAATATCGCCGGGAAACAGCTCCGGTTAACGGTCCCCATTGACGTAAGATGATTTTGAGTGTTACGCATACATATAAAAGCGAGGCGCCCTGAAATGAAAAAAATATACCTTGCAGGACTTGTAGTTATTTTGCTTTTTTTCTTGATCTACTTCCTTCTGCCGTTCCGGCAGGACATGAACAAGAAAGTGACAGACACAACAACCGCGGCAGACCCCTCAAGCTCTTCTCTTATTGAAACAAAGCAGGAAGGAGACAGCAACCAGACTATTGTTGTTGAAGTACCCCCTGAAATACAACAGACAATGGGAATAAGGACTTTTGCAGCAGAAGTAAGGTCTATGAAAAAAACCCTCAGGACAATAGGTCGAGTTGAATATGACGAGAGAAAACTAACAACAGTCAACATTAAAGTCGAAGGATGGATCGAAAAACTCTATGCCGATTATACGGGAAAGTATGTGAGCAAGGGCGCCCCGCTGGCGGATATATACAGTCCGGAACTGATATCCACCCAGCTTGAGTACATCAATCTCCTGAACTGGAAATCGTCTGTGGGCCTTCGAACTCAGAGAAACATTGAATTCAACTGGGGGGACCGGTTCGGGACAGTGGGAAGACTAACCGTCTATGACCTCGATCCTTTGATCGATGTGGCTAAACAGAAATTTGCCCTCTGGGAAATCCCCGAAGAGCAGATGAAAGAGATAGAAGTAAGCAAAAAACCCATAAAAACCATGACAATAAAGAGTCCCGCAAGCGGATACGTTTTTCAAAAACCCGTATTTAAGGGCACACGGGTAGCTCCGGGGGACAAGATCTTCGATATTGTGGACCTCTCGACCGTCTGGGTACTGGCCGATATATACGAATACGAAATACCTTTCGTGAAGATAGGACAGAACGCCCGGATCACCTTGAGCTATTATCCGGGAAAAGAGTTCTCCTCCAAAGTTGATTTTATCTATCCTTCTCTGTCAGGGCAGACAAGGACGGCAAGGGTCCGCTTTGTCCTTCCTAATCCCAACCTTTTGTTTAAACCGCAGATGTTCGCCAACGTGGAGATGGAACTTAGTCTGGGAGAGCGGCTTTCAATTCCTGAGACGGCCATTCTCGATACGGGAACAAGGCAGGTCGTTTACGTCGATCTTGGGGACGGCAACTTTTCTCCCCGGCAGATCAAGGCCGGAGACAGGGCCAATGGAATGGTTGAAGTTCTGAGCGGTCTCAAGGCCGGAGAGAAGGTTGCCTCATCTGCCGTCTTCCTCATCGATTCAGAAGCGAAGCTGAAGGGCGTGCAATGATAGGGCGGATCATCGAATTATGCGCTAAGAACAGATTGGTAACAATTCTTTTTGTCATCATCCTCGTAGGCTGGGGATACTGGGCAATCAAACATTCTGCCCTTGACGCACTCCCCGATCAAAGCGACACGCAGGTCATCGTCTACACGGACTGGCCCGGGAGAAGCCCCGATCTCGTCGAGAACCAGATTACCTATCCTATCAGTGCCACGCTCCTCGCCGCTCCACAGGTCAAGGCGGTGCGGGGATATTCCTTTCTCGGAAGCTCATTCATCTACATCATCTTCAAAGATGGTACCGACATCTATTGGGCCAGAAGCCGTGTGCTGGAATACCTCCAGGCCGTGAAAGGCAAAATACCGGCTGACGTAAACCCCGTTCTCGGCCCTGACGCTTCAGGCGTAGGATGGGGATTTTCCTATGCCCTGGTTGACGAAGAAGGAAATAAGGACCTGTCAGAATTGCGTTCCTTCCAGGACTACAATGTGAAACTCGCCCTTGAAAGCGTGCCGGGGGTTGCCCAGGTAGCAAGCATCGGCGGTTTTGTCAAACAATACCAGATCACCGTCGATCCCAACCGGCTTCTCTCTTACGGCATACCCATAACACGGGTTTTTGAGGCAGTACGGAAAAGCAACAGCGACATCGAGGGCCGTGTTGTTGAAATGTCCGGCGCAGAGTATATCATTCGCGGCAGAGGGTATATCCAAAGTGTTAAAGACCTCGAAACCATTCCTGTCGGTAACGACGGATCAGGGACCCCTGTTTTTCTGAAGGACATCGCCCAGGTCCGCTTAGGGCCCGAAATACGCCGTGGTTTGGCCGATCTTGACGGAAAAGGAGAGGTCGCAGGGGGCATCGTTGTCGTCAGACACGGAGAGAATGTCTTAAATGTTATCGATCGTGTAAAAGAAAGGATCAAAAACGATATTGCCCCGAGCCTCCCCAGGGGCGTAAAAATCGTTACCACCTATGACCGCTCCGATCTTATCTATAAAGCCGTGGGGACCTTGCGCAATGAAATTATTATTCTCATTATTTCCGTCAGTATCATCTGTCTTGTCTTTCTTCTTCACCTCCCCAGCGCCTTTGTCGTCATCCTCACCCTGCCGGGGGCGATCCTCATCTCCTTCATATTTCTCTATTTTTTGAGGGTGACCTCCAATATAATGAGCCTCTCCGGTATAGCCATCTCCATAGGCGTTCTTGTTGATGCTTCTATCATCATGGTGGAGAACGCGCATAAGAAGCTGGAAGAGTGGGAGGAAGCCCGTAGGACGTGGGACGTGGGACGTAGGACGACAGGGGAAACTGACGAACCAAAAGATGTGAAATTAGCGGAACTTGCAAACAAGAGCAGGGTTGAAATCATCATTGAGGCGGCGAAGGAGGTGGGGCCATCTCTCTTCTTTGCACTCATGGTCATCACGGTCGCCTTTCTGCCCGTATTCACCCTCCAGGGACAGGAAGGAAGGCTCTTCAGACCTCTCGCCTACGCGAAAACCTTTGCCATGTTCGCCGCTGCCTGTCTTGCCGTTACCCTTACACCGGCGCTGATGACTCTTTTTATCAAGGGTCGCATACGCCCGGAGAGCGATAACCCTGTGAATCGTGGGTTGCAAAGGATTTATGAACCCATCGTCCGTTTCTGCCTCAGGTTTCATAAAAAAGTAATCATCGGAGCGCTGATTCTTATGGCCGTGACCATCTATCCATTCTTCAAGCTGGGCAATGAATCGATGCCGGTCTTTTTCGAGGACGCGCTTTTTTACATGCCCGTCACTACCCCCGGTGTATCGATTTCAGAAGTGACTTCGCTCCTTCAAAAACAGGACAAAATTCTCAAAGGGTTCCCTGAAGTCTCGCAGGTATTCGGCAAAGCGGGCCGTGCTGAAACCGCCACTGACCCGGCGCCCCTTGAGATGTTCGAAACAACGATTAATTTGAAACCCAGGTCTCAGTGGCGGAAAGGGATGACTGTCGAAAAACTGACCATGGAGATGAACGAAGCCCTGGCTATGACCGGCGTCTCCAATGCTTTCACCATGCCCATCAAAGCAAGAATCGATATGCTCACCACCGGCATCAGGACGCCTCTGGGGATGAAGATATTCGGTCCGCACGTCGATGAAATTGAGAGGATAGGAATCGAAGTAGAGAAGGCTCTTAAGAACGTACCCCATACACGGAGCGTCTACGCCGAAAGGGTAAATACGGGTTATTTTATCGACATATCTGTTAACCGCGAAGAGGCGGCACGTTACAATCTCACCGTAGATGATGTCAATGGTATTATCCAGTCTTCTGTCGGAGGCCTTAATATTACCACCACCATCGAAGGGAGGGGGCGTTATCCCGTCAATATCCGCTACGCCAGGGAACTGCGAAGCGACATAGACACTCTCAAAAGGGTCCTTGTTCCTGTTTCCTTTTCAGCAACTCAACCGGACCTGCCCGCTGTAACCGCACCCGGCACCGCTCAGGTGCCTCTCTCGCAACTCGCTGATATCAAGATAGTAAAGGGCCCGACACAGATTAAAAGCGAAGCGGGTATGCTCACCGGATACGTCTACATTGACTACACCGGAGGGGATACCGGGGCCTATATCAAAGAGGCAAAGAAGCGTTTGGCCTCTTTGAAAATCCCCGAAGGTTACCGTCTCGAATGGAGCGGTGATTATCTGCGTCTGGAGAGTATCCGCGAACACCTCAAAACCGTCATACCCCTTACGCTCCTTCTGATTATTATGATCATTTATTTCAGCACCCGGTCTTATGTGAAAACCGCTATCGTGCTTCTCGCCGTCCCCTTTTCCCTTGTGGGTTCCTTCTGGCTCCTCTATATCCTCGGATATCATATGAGCACCGCCGTCTGGGTCGGCATCATCGCCCTTGCGGGTCTTGACGCGGAAACAGGCGTAGTCATGCTCCTCTATCTCGATCTTTCATATGATAAATGGAAAAAAGAAGGACGATTAAAAAACATTGCAGACCTGCAGGGTGCAATCATGGAAGGAGCAGTAAAACGACTGAGACCCAAAATCATGACAGTAGCCACGGATATGGGGCTCATCTTCGTCCTCTTTGATACGGGCATCGGTTCGGAGGTAATGAAGAGCATCGCGGCACCCATGGTTGGCGGTCTCGTGACGTCCATGATCCTTGAACTCACCATCTACCCTGCTATCTATATGCTGTGGAGAAAAAAGAGTCTGGCCAGGGAAACACCGGCATAAGAACAATGATCTTCCGACAAACCTCTGTTTCCAGGATAGGGGTTCACATAATGCGGTGATGCCAATTCGCTATCAAATGATAAAATGTTGCATGCGAATTGGCATCACTTGTGCATATATATGTATTCAACCTTGCCCTTTGCTATCATGCAGGAATAGGTAAAACCATATTTTTTGATAATGGCCATAGTTTGATCCGCTTCATCTTTTTTTTCGCCAAAATCAAATAGTTCTTTGCTTCCGTCGGCTACCTTCCATCTGCCATTCATCTGCCTGACATTCGTTGTTACCGGATTAAAAGGTGAACAATCTATAGGCCTAAAAGAACCAACCGGCGCGGAACCCCCTGCAAGCATATAATGGAAAGAAGGTCCGGGGCGTCCCACAAAACAGGACTGCGTCATTTTGTAATGTTTGATTGTAGCGAGGGCAATCATCGCCTCGGTCTTATCGAAATCGAAACCGAATACTACCTGGCTGCCATCCATTACCCTCCACCCAAATGATGTCTGCTCCATTGTTGTTGTGTCCGGATTAAAGGAAATGCAATCTTCTTTCATCGCTATGGCTTGTCCTTGTTCATTCCGAAGGGGCATTGAAGTGTTACCGGGCATAGGTCCTTTTTGACCCGGTTGAAGCATAGGCATATCACCTGGTCCTTGTCCTGGTTGACCCGGTTGGGGCACAGGCATACCGCCTGGCCCTTGTCCACTCTGAGGGGATGGCATCAAAGGAAGACCGCCTGTTAACGGTTGATCCTTGTTGGATCATGGGAGGCCCGGACGGCACAGGTCCTTTCCCTTGGGGCAACTGAGCCGGGGTACCACTCAATGGGAGTCCTGGCATCTTTTGACCCTGCTGTGGACCGGATAAATTCTGCTGTTTTGTGCTGTCTTGTGTTGATTTTTCTTCCCGGTTTGTACAATTAACCTTGAAGTTGACTACATTCGATACGGTCTTCATGTTGGTTGGATAGATAGCCTGAAGGAATATCCATCCATCGAATTCCGGGGACCCACTTGTACCCGCAACTTCCCAGGAATAGGTTATTTCCTTTCTCTCATCTTTCCCTAACTTAAGAGCTACTGGAACCGTCCGAACATCGTCGCTTCGGAGAAACCTGTAGTGCAAAGTCATGGCCCTGTTTGTAGAGATACTGCCCTTGAAGATAAAAGTCGTTGGGCATGAGCCTGTATAGGTAAGCTGGTCTGCCCTCAGGTCTGCGATGACTTCAAGCCCTGCCTGCCACTGGAAACGATTCTGGAATGGCTGCCTCTCTACCGGTTGTTTTTGAGCTGCAGCAGGCTTTTTGGATGTCTCTGAGCTCTGCTGAGAATAGCCGGCAGTTGTGAAACCGCTAATAATCAGACTCGTAAATAAGATAACGACGATTATGAACCTTTTCCTTTTCGTCATGGGTCTCCTCCGTTCTTTTCTGCCAATCTATTTTGCAGCAATATTATGTCAGTTTAAGACCACGAAGTGCCGTTGTCAATCCGTTTCGGGACTACCAAATCACCCCAAACATATTCCAAGGAATTGCAATCCCTGCCGATGGCCCAACCTTCTAAACAGGCCATTTTGTGGGTAGTAAGACTCTTATGGTATCACGACACTCGTGTGCTACAGAGGCCTTTCGTCCGATGGCAGCTGCCTCATAAATGGGTACGGTACCCCCCGCTCGCCTGCGATACTTGTCGGGATACGCATCAGGAAGAGGAACATTCTGAGCAATCAACTAAGTGCCGAGGTAGGTAAAATAAACCTTGCTTACACTCACGCCCTACCTTTCAAGTTATGCATCCATGGTCCCGGGAGGACATTACTGCTCGTCCTTGATCACCTCGTATTGACGAGCGGTCACGGTAGAAAAGTGATAAATAGGTCTGTCGACACGTCTTACAATAAGCGGGCAGTGCTTCATACCCTTGGGAACGAAAATGTAACAGCTTTTCGTGATAATATGCTGCTCATCTTCCAGCCAGAATTCTATTTCACCCCCCAGGTCACTGGGATTCTCAGGATCATTCCCGATAAAACCGATAATCTCATCGCAATCGTGCCAATGTGGTCCTGGTGTATTCGATGCACCACTGGGATGAAGGTACCAGGAGGAGTTCATTTGAAAGGACCCTTCCACCACATCTTCATCTATCCAGAGTATGCGTTTCGCGAATGTGGCGTAATTGGCGGCTTTTTCCGGACTCACAGGCTTCATTTTTAATTCCGTAACAATCTGTTTTCCATATTTTGATTCCATTATCGTTGAACCTCCCTTTCGTATTTTCCCATCGAGGGATATGGCTGC
>CAWAOG010000042.1:0-61093 GCA_963783625.1 uncultured delta proteobacterium
GCAACGGTTACACAGGGGAGGCCAAGGATCTCTGCAATGCCGGAACCCGTCTGGCCGGCGTTCCAGTCAGCGGCCTGCCGTCCGCAAAGAATCAAATCGCACTCTCCTATTTTTCTTATACCGGCGGCGAGGGCTTGTGCCGTAGACCAACTGTCTCCTCCTGCAAAGGTGATCATCCTCAAGGAGGATCAACTCATCGGCTCCCATGAAGACGGGCTTTTTGGTGACAACCCTGTCCAGTCCTTTGCCGATGGAGAGGGCGGTAACTTTTGCTCCAACTTTGTCTTTAATCTGAAGGGCCGCTTCAACGGCCTGCTCGTCAAAGGGGTTGAGCACCTTGAGCACCTTCGGTGATGCCACAAGCACATTCTTGTCCGTATCGAGCCTGAAGTCTTCAGAGGGTGCTTCAGGATCTGCAATCTCTTTTACACATACGATGATGTTCATTCGGGTCTCCTAAAAATAATTTCAAAAGTGGCCTGCACCTTGACACGATGGGGCACCACTGTGCGGCTGCCCCTCAGGAATGATTCTTACATTCTCACGTCCCACCTAACGTGTCAGTCTGGAGGCATATAGAAGTGTTACCCTTTCTCGATGATACTTGCTGCCTTTAACAAGGCTGAGAATTCCTGTTGAGCCGCCGTGGAACATGCTCTGAGACACGCGTACAAAGTGTTCAAAGGTGAGTTCCTTCTGCACTCCAATACCAGCGTAAACCTCAAGGCCCACCTGGATCAGCCCTTTCCACGACGTTTTCCCGAACCAGTTGATGCGGTACCATCCGAGGACTTGCTTCTCGGCACCCTTTCCCATCGTTGTCCAGGCATCCTGATACTGTAAAAGTTTCCAGGTGTATAACAGGGTGTCTGTTTCAGCGATAAGCATACCAACATTCGGGTGCTGAATAATCGGTTTGCCGCCTTGAATCCTCGCCTTGGCGTATTCTTTCATATCTTCCCACATCCGTTCCGCCCATCCGAGGTGACCAAAAAGGTGGATCGCCTTAGCGGCAAGACGTGACTTAACATGTTCGTAGGTCCCATTAACAGGGGTAAGACGATTTTTGTCCGGGATTACCACATTCTCGAAATGCATTTGCACATTTGAAACGAGTTCGTTCCCCATCATATCATTGACCCGGTTGATGGACCAACCCTTCGTCTTTGTGGGCACAGCAAACTGGGTGACGCTTTTTGAAATTGGGCCTTTGGGATCGGTTCTCACTGTGACTAACACGTAATTCGACACACCACCTGCCGTACAGAACATCTTATCTCCATTCAAAATCCAGTTATCCCCATCTTTTTTTGCAAGCATCTGTCCTGCTACTCCTGGTTCATCGTACGGAACGAGCATGTCACTGCCACTATTGGGCTCGTTATGGATGCAGCGATCATTGTCGTCCGATCTGTCATAAAATCGTTTATGACTTCTGCCGCTATTTCCTTAGGTGCAAAAGTAAGGGAAATAATATGCTTCCACGGTACGGTCATGAGCCTCGCGAATTCGCCCCCATGATACCCGGCTATTTCAGCCATCATTCCCTGCGCTAGATAATCATCTTCATAACCCCCGCCACCATATTCAATGGGTACCACTATCTGCCGCAAACCTGCATCATGGGCTTTGCTCATCAGATCGAAGGGAGTCTGCTTCTCAACTCCGCCGGTGTGGCATTTGGCGGAATTGAGCTGATCTGCCCTCTCATTCAGGGTTTTCATATCCACTTCCCTCTCGCAGAATTCTTTCATAAGCATTCCCAGGCTCCTTTGTTCATCTGTAAAATAGGGCAAATTGAAATCCAACATATGAATCCTCCTTTTTCTTTTTCGCTAAGGTATTTTACACATGACTTAAAGGTAAGCAAGATATATACCAATGAGGAAATGAAATGGCGAATGCGGTGTGAGGTCTGACGGGAGGCCATTTAGCCTCATGAATACAATAAGTTAGCCCAGATTGACCAGAACAAGGACGAACCGAGGGTGTGTACCACCTTGGCGCTCGGCCTTGCATTAAATGATTAAATATCACCATAATTGGTTTTATATCACCACTACATACGAATTTACACTTTGACATTATTTGAAGATCGTGCTACAAAGAACATCGTGGCCTCAAGGAAAGCGGTTAGCAAAAACCGAGCGAATATTCGAAAGTACCTCTCGAAGAGGGAAGGTTCTCTTTGGTTTAGCTGCGGTCTTCGAAGGAGAGTTTTCCGTAGATTGGCTGGAAGAGCTGACAGGCATGAAAGCCACAGCGATCCTCATCTTACTGGAAGAGGCAGCTGAACAGCAGATTTTGGCCAAAATAAGTCCCGGCATCTACACTTTCAAGAACGCCCAGGAACAATTGAAATGCGTTAACAAGCTATCCTAAAAGAAAAAAAGCGATGTCACCAAGGCGTTACGACTATTCTTATTCGTGAACTTCCCGATGATGATTTTAAGGCGTGCCGAATTGCCGAACACCTTCTTCATCTCACCAATAACTGGAAGACATGTGAATGGTTATTAAAGGCAGGGGATGCCTTCGCAAAATCATTGCCGACCGAAAAAGCCATTGCCTGTTTCCGAAAGGTGATCAATGACCTCTCAGTTCAAAAAGGAACCAATGAGGATCGACTCTTTATCAGAGCCGCGATGGGAAACTCTATTCATTCTATAGCCAGACACAACGTTGCCGCCGATCTGGCATCACTCAGAGAAGCCAAAGAACGGGCAAAAAGATTGAACGACATATCCGGCGAAATTCTTCTTGATATGCATATAGCTAAGTACGAAAGATTTGTGTCTGGATTTAACGTAGCTCTGAATCGTTTCGAACAAGCATTTGCCAAGGCAAAAAAATTAGGTGATTCAGGACTCATGGTTTCGGCAACTATGTTCTGCACCTATTTTCTCTTCTGGCAAGGCCGTTTTCGAGAGGTTGTTGAGTTTTACGAAAGATCGTTACCGGATGTGGAGAGACGGCCTATCGGTCAATTTCCGCTTATGGCCGCCATGATGGTGGGACGTTGTTATGCGATGACAGGTCAGTTCGCCCAAGGGCTGGGAATGGCAGACGCTGTCCGTGAATATTGTCTTCAAAACCGTGATTTCTATCTTGCCGGGCACGCAGAAGCAAACATTGCGATGATAATGTTCTCTGTTACTCGCTTTGACGATGCTATTACGCTATTCCAAGGCCTCCCTGAAAAATGCTGAGGCCTCCGGCAACTACACGGTTAAGTTCTTGGGAACATTGATACTGTCATTGTCCTACTGCATGAAAGGGGCTTATGAGGAATCTCTTAGATATCTGCGTCAATTTCTCAAAAATAGACGGGAAAGCATTGCGGGAGTCTTGTTGATGCACCCTTACCTCATGGAAATATGTTGGGCTACCGAGACCGGAGTTCTCCCTGGGTTGTCTGGTCTTTCTTTTGAGCAGGAAATGAACCAAACGCTTGCAACCAATAACGTTTATACCAATGGGGTGGCATATCGTTATCAAGCATTATTCGCGAAGTCGCAAGGCTTGACCAATCAGAAGGTTGTCCAACTTCTTACCAAATCTGCCAAATTGCTCGGGAAATCAGGCTGTCGCATCGAACTATTCAAAACACATCTGGAATTTGTGCGGCATTATCTTTTGTCGGGCGATCGCAAGAGGGCGAAGACAGCGATGAGAATGGCCATCGATATACTCCCACCCGCTCATGCCGATCTCATCCCTGACGACCTAAGAACCCTGGTTTCAAGCCAAGATTTCCAAGGAACCGCTCCTCAAGAGATTCTAGATCTGACGACCCAAATGGTTGCTAAACAAGATAACACAAAGCTGTTTCAGCAAATCGTCACAACGGCTAATCGGATAACGGGAGCAGAAAGAGGTGCTATTCTGCTTTTGAGTGAAGATCAGAACATAGAAGTGCGTGCTTCTAAGAACCTTACCAAAGAACACATAAGACATCCGAACTTCGCTTCATCGCGGAAAATAATCGAAGAAGTGGCTTCCTCAGGGAGGGGCCGTATTTTTGAGATAGAACGAGCCGAGGATGGCGCCCTGGCTTGCCGGAGAAATCGTCCGTTCGGTATATGCGCCCCAGTATCCCTTAATGGGCAAGTGATTGGGGTTCTGTACCATGATAACCGTCTCATTGGTAACGCTTTCAAACAGTCAGACTTGACATACCTTACCTATTGTGCCGCTCTGTGTGCTATAGATCTCGATAAAAAAGGCTCATCAGGAAGTTCGATCACTTCGCGAAAGGTACGAGGAAAGGAAGGTTGACCGTGAGAGAAACAGCATCGAAGTAGACGAAGTTGAAGCAATCGTGGGCACGAGCCCTGCTCTGCAGCGTGTTATGTTACAAATAGCCCAGGTGGCGAAGAGCAACTCCGCTATCCTGATTCTTGGGGAAACAGGAGTGGGGAAAAATCTGGTGGCCAAGGAAATCCATCATCAAAGTCACCGTAAGGATGGCCCTTTTATCACTGTTCAGTGCAGTGCCTTAACAGAGAGTCTTATTACGAGTGAATTATTCGGTCACGAAAAAGGGGCCTTCACTGGGGCTACCCATAGAGAACTAGGGCGATTTGAACTGGCAGACAAGGGAACCCTTTTCCTTGATGAGATTGGTGATCTTTCCCTTGAGGTGCAGGCGCGGCTGTTGAGAGTACTACAAAGCAAAGAATTCGAACGGGTTGGAGGAGGGAAAGTCACTCTGACCTCGGATTTCAGGCTCATAACTGCTACTAACCGAGATCTCGAAAAGAGGTCTTGGCCAAGAGATTTCGAGAGGATCTTTACTATCGGATTAATGTTTTTCCCCTATACGTTCCACCGCTTCGGGAGAGAAAAGGAGGATATCCCTCTTCTGGCGCAATATTTCCTTCGGCTACACGCGGATAAAGAACGCAATGGTCCGAGCATAATTCCTCATGAGATACTGGAGAAACTTGTCCACCATGAATGGCCTGGCAATATTCGCGAGTTGGAGAACGTAATCCGAAGAATTATCATGTCAACTTCTGGAAGTCATTTCCGCTTGCCCGCACTGGAGATGAATCAAGAGAAAGCTCCTCAGTCAACTGACTTTTGCACCCTCGAAGATATGGAACGGCGTCATATCCTCGAAGCTTTGAGCATAGCGCGGTGGAAGATTCACGGGTCCAATGGGGCGGCCAAGATTCTGGATATTAATCCTTGGACATTAGCCTCGCGTATGAGGAAGCTTGGAATCAATAAAGTGGGGATGGGGAAAAACTACCAGATTCATACGGAGACTTCGAAACAATAAGCAGTGTACTGCCTCAATAACACCTTTACAACGATTCACCTTTTCAAGTATAGTAAGCCCCGGTTGCGTTCTGTCCAATGTCTGCACTTGGGATTTTTCATCCACACAGAATACCACCGCCTTATCGGGCGGATTTAAATAGACGCCCACCACATCGGTTCTCGATACAATAGAACCATATAGTAATAAATAGCAACCAATGATACTCAGTAATAATTGCCTTTCTCGCACTTCGAATCCAAAGGTTGCAGGTTCGATTCTTGCTGGGCGCATTTAATAATACCAAAACCTTATAAATGTTACATTGAAATCATTACGAGATTTCCGGTTTGTCGGAGCAGAGGACGATGCTGGGCTTCATTCTTTTATTTTCACTTCGACACTGCCATACGACGTCTTTTCCTTACATAGAACTGAAAATAACACATGTCTATGAGATATATGAATGCAAGACAAAGGAACATCACCGGATACCCTGTGATGGGAATTATTAAGCCCATAATTACCGGCCCGAGGGCCATCCCCAGGTCCGTCAATGCCTGGAAGGTCCCCACTGCCGCGCCACTTGAAGTACCGGCAAATTCAAGAGCATAGGCCATGCAAGCGGGCATGAAAAACGCTGCTCCCACTCCCCAGAGAAATCCTGCAAAAATGAATAAAGGAAGAGTCTTCGAGAAAGAGAGTATCACCGTGGCTATCATTGATATGAGAATGAGCACCAGAATGATCTTTTCTTTGTTATAGGTGTCGAGGATTTTTCCTCCAAATATTCGGCCTGTGATCATCGCCACTGCCATAGCGGTAAAGAAAAGCCCCGGGTTTGTAATCCCACACCGCAGTGCATAGAGGGGTATGAAAGCCGTAAGGGCTCCATAGACAAACATTTGCAGGAAATTCGCGAGACCAGGAACAATAACCTTCCATTCGGGTAGAAAGATACTGGCAGAGGGAGCGCTTTGTTCAGTCGAGGAAACAGCCTTGTGTTCCCCTTCCTTCCACGACAGAAGGAGGGCACACACAGTCAGGCCTGTACAGCTCAGAAAGAAAATAGTGAAACCATATTGATTGATAACAAACATGCTAGAGGGAGCGACCAGAGCCATAGCGAGATTTGGTACCAGCATGAAGTAGGCGAGGCCCTGACCCCGATAAGCTGGCGGGATAACGCTGATAGCATATGTAATAGCAGCCGTGTGCATAGAGGCAAAAGCTATTCCCTGTAGAATCCTCACAGCAAGTAAAGGCCAGAAAGAGTGAAACAGAATAGTAGCGGGAAAGGTGAGCGAAAAAAGCACAGCGCCAAATATCATGGCCCTTTTCTCGGAGTACCTCCGCAGAAATCCCCCCACAAGAAATCGGGAAATAAGCGACGGCTACTCCGGTAACCCCGATCAACATGCCTACCAGTCTCTCGTTGGAACCTAACTGTGAAAAATAGATAGGGAGCGTAGGAATAAGAGCATAGAAGGCAGCCATAAAAGCGAAGAACGCGAGAAGCACAAGAATAAAATCACGAGTGAATATGTTCCTTCCTGCATGTTGCGAAATGCTTCCTGACTTATCCATGGTGCTTTAGTGTCACACATGGGAGAAGCTACTGTCAACTCATTTGACTACGTAAAAACCGGCCCGGAGTAAGAGCTTACGGTGATATAGCACGATATTCTTATCTCCGGGTAAAAGACAGTAATGATATTTTACAGGTGATTACACCCATGGGAAGCGTTAGATCCATTGCTCTACACGGGCCGATGTCGCCTGACATAAAACTGAAAGTAGCCAAGATCAATGAAACATATAAAGGCCAGACAAAGAAACATTCCGCGATAGCCGGTAACAGGAATCAGTATACCCATGATCATCGGCCCGAGAGCCGCTCCGGAGTCCGTCAACGACCGGAAGGTCCCGACGGCGGTGCCATCCGAAGAACCTGCATATTCGAATGCATACGTCATGGTCGCGGGAGCAAGGATAGAAGTACACGTTCCCCAAAGAATTCCCACGATTATAAACATGGAAAGAGTCTCTGAAAAGGAGAGTATAATCATGGCAACCAGTCCTACAGAAAGGAATGTCAGGATGATTTTATCTTTACTCCAGGCATCTAACATCCTGCCTCCCAAGATCCTGCCCACTATAATCATTATGGCCACTGCGGAAAAAAAGAGCCCCGGATTGCTGACACCTCTCTGAATCGCATACAAGGGAAAGAAGGCTACTATAGCCCCGAAAGTAAAGGTATGCATAAAACCGATAGCAGCGGGGGCAACGATTCTGCCCTCAAAGAAACGGTTACCGGAAACACCCGTTCTTTCTTCCAATCTGTCCGTCTTCTGCACTTTCAGTAGACACGAAAGGGCAAAGGCACCCAAAGCAACGATCATAACGGTCAGAAATAAAAGGGTAAAACTGTACCTGTTGATAAGGAGCATGGCGAAAGCAGGGGCTACAGTCAAAGCAAGATTAGGCGCCAGCATAAAGTATGCCAGAGTTTGACCCCGGTATGCCCCCGGAACGACATTGACAATAAAGGCGAGGGCGGCTGTATCCATACAGGCGAACGCAACACCTTGCATAAACCTGACGGCGAAGAAGGGCCAGAAAGGATGAAGGAAAATGAAAGCGAGAGATCCCAGAGCAAATATTAAGGCGCCTGCCATCATAACACTTTTTTCTGAGAACTTCCGGAGGCATGCTCCCACAATAAACCTTGATATCAATGATGATATTCCGAAAATCCCAACCAGCACACCTATCTCCCTCTCACCTGAGCCTAATCTTGCAAGATAGATAGGAATAGTTGGAGTCAGGGCATGGATAGCCGCGGCAAAAATAAAGAACGCGAGAAAACAAAAAACGAAATCTCTGTTCAATATACTTTTTATAAGATATGGAGGGACCTTCTCTCTTTCCATGGTATTTCAGTATTTCACATCAGCGAAGGGTTCTCATCTGACTTTCTCGCTCTAAACTCCGGCCGAAAAACATTCTAATCACACCCATGGGTTCCTATATCGGATATTGGTACATTTCCAGCTCTCATAAAAGGATCCCACCGTCAACTATGATCTGACACTTATTAACAGTCTGCAAGAGAAAAGCATATGATTCAAATCATACTCCCCATCATTCAATAAACAGGCAGAAAACGAATTTTCCTTTCGGATACCAATGGTTGCGCGCAGATTGACAAGCACATGGTTTTTGTTGTATCTACATAAACATGCGCACAAATCTCCGGGAAAAACCTCATGAAGATTTCCAAAAATACAATGCTGAATTACAGGAAAAAATGAAAGTTGATACGCTCCTGCAGTGCCGCCTCTTTCGCGGACTGTCTGTCGACGATATCAAGGGGTTGTCCTCTCACGCCGCCGTGGTTCATTACAAGAAAAACACTTCTATTTTTGAGGAAGGCAATCCTGCTGATTTTTTTTATGTTGTTCAGGATGGCCTCGTTAAAGTCTACAAGGGCACATCGACGGGCAAAATATTGACATTCACTGTTGCGGGCCGAGGTGATACCCTGAATGCGACGGCGGTATCGGGGGACAACTACTATATGTCCGCGCAAACACTCAATGAAGTCACTGTCCTCAAGATAGGGCGGAAACCATACCATGCTTTTCTCACTGAACACTCGAGTATCGCTGTTGAACTCATTGGAATGCTTTCCAGCCGCCTCAACAGAGAGTGTGACAGGGTCGTGCGGCTCCTCGGTGAAGATGTAGAGCAGCGGCTCATCATTTCCCTCTTTACGCTTGCCAGAAAGTTCGGCACAACTTTGTCGTTAACACGCGAAGAGCTTGCAAATTGCGCGGGAACAACGACAGAAACAGCTATCAGGGTGCTGAGCCGTCTCAAGAAACAGGGTATCATCGGTTGTGCCGCCGGAAGAGGCGGGATAATCATCTCCGATATGGCCAGACTGCATGACCTCGTAGTTGAAGATGAGGGTTGGATCTAAACCGTCTCACGCTGAACCGGTCATTTTGATGACGTTTCTTTTTTCGTATAAGCACCCATTGGTGCGGTAGTAAAATGCAGGATTGGACGTTTGAGTGGTCCTCCGTCAACTCTATCCCTTACCTGATTCCAACATATTTAGCGGAATTTTCACCTGCAATCCTGCCCGAGTTGATTGCAAAACCAAAGGCCGATCCACTTAATTCGAGGCAATAGGTATCCGATTCCCAACCCCCTGTGCCCGCCCCCACAGCATATAATCCAGGGATCGTCCTGTCATGCTCATCGACGACCTCCATATCGTGGTTAATTTTTATACCGCCGATGGTACCGAGAAATCCCTGGCAACAACGCAGCGCATAGTATGGCGGTGTTTGCAGCGGCATGAGAAATCGCCGCTGTTTGAAGAGTAGTCCATCATAGCCCCGGCGACATGAGTTGTTATATTCATCGACAGTCTTTCTCAGGACTTCAGGTTCCGCCCCTATCCAGCGGGCAATCTCGTCCCAGGAATCAGAGATCATTGCGGAACCTTTCGCAGCTTCGGAATGGAGCTGTTTTTCAAGTTTGTCAAGCGGTTTCAGTGCCGGGTTCCGGTACCCTTTGATCGGACCCGTCGTCATGAATTCCCGTTTGATCGCTTCATCAAAAAGCGTAAAAGAGGTCCTGCCGGGCTGTCTGTTCAAGGCATTCGCTGCCTCCGGCCAGTTGAAACCCATTGCCTCATCGATGAAACGCTCTCCTCTTCTGTTAACCCATACTGTCACCGGTTCCGTAGCAACCGTGAGCACCTGGGTTGATCCCCGAAAATAAGGACCTCTGAGCAGTAAGGTACCCAAACCTTCTGTGGCAGCCCCGGCCTCAATGGCCATACGTAAACCGTCGCCCTGATGCGGCAGACCTACCAGATGAAGTTCGTCGGTGTACTGGGGATAGTGCTTCTTCAGCAGGTCTCTGTTTCCTCCATATCCTCCGGCAGCAATTATCACGCATTTCGAGGCGATGGTAATGTTTTCTTCCTTTGTCGTGGCGTTAACCCCGACTGTTGCTCCATTCCTGTCCGTCAGTATCTTTGTCGCCGCCGCGTCACGTAAAAGGGTGACCCCAAGAGAACTGCTCCTTGCGACCAGAACCTGAATCAGACCGGCGCCCATGCCTTCGGGGAGATGCATGATGCGCGGCCCCTGCGTGGGATAGTATTCGGCAATTTCAAAGAACTTCACGCCCATGTTTTCCAGCCACCCGATGGTATCACCGGATCTCTTGATAAAGGCATGAACGATCCGCGGGTTTGTTTTCCAGTGCGCGTAGCTAAGGGCCCGCTTTATCAGCTCGTCTGCGTTGGAATCATTCTTCAGCCTTTTCAGCGGAGGACTTTCGGCAGCAAAGAGACCTCCGGCGAGAGCTGTGTCACCCCCGGTGCCATGCCGTTTTTCAAGGACGATTGTCCTGGCACCTTTCTCGGAGCTGGCAATGGCAGCAGCAAGACCGCTTCCTCCGGCTCCGATGATTGCTACGTCACACGTAAAGGCAGCGCTCTTTCCACTTTTCTGTGCCCTCATGTCTTCATCTCCTCCTTGAACCCTCCCAAAGTAAATTGTGAAACCGTAAACCGTCAGCTGTAAGAGTAAGCGGAAAACGAGCATAACGCGGAGCGTATGGCGTGGGTAGGCCCCAAGCTGTGTTCACTATTCACTAACGACTATCCACTTCCCTTTATACTGCGCGGCCAACCTCTGCCCCGTCTGCAATCGCCCCGTGCATCAGGCCAAACTCCCTGCAATCTCCTATCTGAAAGACCTGCGTAGCTTCCTTCTGCAGTTCATTATAAAAACTGTTGTCGGGCATAAGTGGTAAAGCCAGAACAATACTGTCTGCCGCAAGGACTTCGCGTGTTCCATCTTTTGTTTTTATGATCAGCCCATCATCAGTGATTTTCTCGTACGTGACCCCGGGCCTTAAGGCGACGCCCTCCTGTTCGAACCATTTAAGGTAACGCAGGGGCGCCTGGAAGGGAATTCCCTCACCGAGAACATCCGCCGTATCGACGATAGTTACCTTTCTTTTCCGCAAAGTGAGAAAATGGGCAAGCTGGAATCCTTGTATACCGCCTCCGATTATCACCACTCTTTTGCCCAGAGGCATCCATATCTTTGTCAGCTTCTCAAGGGTCTTTGGTCCGAAAAACTTCAAGGCCCTCTTAAGCATGCGATGGAGTTCCTCACTGCGAACCACCTTCCGGTTGTCGATTCCCGGTATGGTCGGCACAGCGGTTAACCCGCCCGTTCCGAGGACCACCGCGTCCGGTTTGAACTCCCGTATCATCGGCATATCGGCTGTTGTCCCCAATTTCACGGTCACTCCGGTCTTCGTGAGTTGTCTTGCGAAATAACGCACCGTGTCGACAAGCGCGTCCAGTTCGCGCTCCTTCACGATGGCGGCCACAGGGACAAGCCCACCCAGTTTCGGTGCCTTGTCGCAGAGGGTCACGTCATGGCCCCTGAGCGCCGCCACACGCGCGGCTTCCATCCCGGCCAGTCCGCCACCCACAACCAAAACCCGCTTCTTCTTCTCCACCGGCTTGATCTCGTACTCCCGTTCTTTTCCGGCGGCCGCATTTATGCGACATTTCATCGGTTTGTCGCCCTGACGGGTGTGGACACAGTAGCCGCAGCCTGCGCAAGGGGCGATATCTTCAAGCCTTCCATTCTTGATCTTGTTCGGCAGTTCCGGATCTGCAACGAGCCTCCTCGTCATACCGATAAAGTCCAGCTTGCCCTGTCTCAGGATTTCTTCACCAAGCACGGGATCCAATCTGCCCGCGCATGCGACGGGTACCTTTACCTGCTGTTTGATTGCCGCTGCGAGAGGCACAATGATCCCTTTCCCGCCCCTGCTTACATCCATCGGATTCAGATCGAGGTGCTTGAGCGGATCGGGGAGAAGGATGTGCTCGGGAAAAAGCATGCTCATGTAATCGCCATAACCTGTAACTCTCACCTGAATAAGGTCAGCGCCGGCAGCTTCAAGGAATGGCGCAATCTCTTTTGCCTCATCAAGGCGTCAACCCGTTCTTTAAACCAAATTCTGTCGCATTGATATTGGTCGCGATAGGATAATCTTTGCCGCAGAGCCTCTTTGCCTCGCGAATGACCTCGCAATAGAATCTGGTCCTGTTCTCAATGCTGTCACACCCATATTCGTCATGCCGCCTGTTCCAGAAACGGGAAAGGAACATGTTGATGAAATGGTAGTAGGAACCGTTTATCTCTACGCCATCGTAACCGGCTTTCTTGGCCCGCTCGGCGCCTTTTCCGAAAATCTCAACAAGTTCGTGAATCTCCGGTATTGTGAGTTCTCTGCCCGGAACCCAGGCATCGTTGGGGAGTTCGTCTTCCTCTATTCTGGATACAGCAATCCTTTCCGGGTTACCCATGCCTTCATACTTCACCAGCCAGGGCCCGGCGTGTACAAATTGGATAAAAATCGGACAGTCATATTTGTGGATCTCATCTACCATGCGAGCGTGATAGGGAATGCGGCTGTCATCGTGAAAACGAAAACCCAATTGGATGGAATGAGTGCCGCGGGGCCATTCTACCCCGCAGCTCTCTGTAATGACAAGTCCGACTCCGCCCTTGGCGAATGCTCGCATAGAAGGCTGCCTGCTGATCCGTGGGGTCTCCTTGATCGGAAGTATAGCCTGTACCTGCTGCTGTTTTGATAATCCGGTTCTTTAGTCGAAGGCTGCCGATATACCCCGGCTCCATAAGCTTTTCAAAGGCTTTAATGGCTGTCATTCCCGCGCTCCTCCCTTCTTTTTCATCGAGTCGACACGTATTCAGCAGCGTTCTCACCCGCGATCCTGCCGGAGTTGATGGCATAGGAAAAAGCAGTTCCGGTAAGAGTATAGTTATAAGTATCTGCTGACCACCCGCCGGTGTCGTTTCCCGAAGCAAACAGTCCCGCTATGATGTTGTTTTGTTCATTAAGTACTTCCATGCGTTCATTAATCTTGATCCCACCGGTGGTGCCGTGAAAGGCCTGATGGCAGATAAGGGCATAGTAAGGCGGTTTTCTGAGAGGCTGCAAATATCTGCGGTCTTTGTAAAAATACTCATCAAACCCCCGGTCACAGGAGTGATTATATGCCTCAACGTTATTTTTAAGTCTCTCCGGGTCAGCCCCTATCCATTGTGCTATGGCTTCCCAGGAATCGCTCACCTTGACCTTTCCTTCCCGCATGTCCTTTTTAAGGTGTTTATCTATATCGACCATCCTCGATCCGGGAGGATACAGCCGATGATGGCCTCTCATAAGCCCCTCGTCTATAAAACTTTGTTTGATCGTCTCGTCAAAGAGTGTGTATGAAATTTTATCAGGTTGTCTATCCAGGGCATTGGCACTTTCTGAGGGGATATGGGTAGACTCATCGGCGAATCGCTCACCCCGCTTGTTTACCCATATCGTATTTGCCTCTACAGAAACAATTCCAACCTGTAAAGATCCCGTATAGAAAGGACCCATGGCGAGCAGATTGCCGAGACCTTCTGATGCTGCCCCTGCCTTTCCTGCCATAATGATCCCGTCTCCCATCAGCGGGACACCATGGACATGCGCGTCTTCAGTGTAATTGGGGCAGTACCGCTTCAACATTTCGCGGTTACCTGAATAACCACCGGTCGCAATAACAGCGCTCCTTGTCGAGATCATCTTCTCCCCGTCTTTCGTACCGACCAGGATACCCGACACGCCCTTTTCTTTCCGGACAATTATCTTCTTTGCCGGTGTTTCCTTCATGAGTATCACACCTAATTGTGCGCACTTCTCTGCAAGGGCCCTTGTGAGAGCAGCCCCATAGCCTTCCGGTAAATGATAGATGCGGGGCACCTGGTTGAAATAGGCGTTGGGGACATCCTGAAACTTCACTCCCAGTCCTTCAAGCCACCCTATAGTATCGCCTGACTTGTTTATAAATGCCCGGATAATCTCGGGATTGACCTTCCAGTGAGAAAAAGACATACTGGCCTTAAAGAGGTCCTCTTTTCGCGCATCGATTCGCAATCTTCTCTGAACAGGGCTCTCAGCCGCCATAAGTGCTCTGGCCAGGGCTGAGTTGCCGCCGAAGACTTTGCGCTTTTCGAGAACAACTACCCTGGCTCCTTTTTCCGCCGCTGCCACAGCTGCTGCCAAGGCCTCCGCCACTGCCGATGATAACCACATCGGTATTGTATGCCGGTGTTAATGCGCTTTTACGTGATTTCATGGTTGGTACCCTCCCGAACTTGGGTTGTCATCAGCAGATTGTTTCTTATAATCCGACATTTGACCTGTAACCTGGTTTTCTTCGCAACCGACCGCTCTGCTGAAACATCGGTTGTAAGGAAACAGGATCGGAGGATGGAACAAGGGGGGAGAGGGCGATGCAGCTTAATTTGCCATCCTCCGGATTACCTGTTTGTCCTAAATTACTTGCTAATCCACGCATCCTCAGGGGCCCACTGTGTGTCGATGGTCTCTCCAATTCCCGAATTATGAACTTTCTTGTAGAAAGCATTCATACGCGGTTGCGTGTACAGGAAATTTAACAGTGCGTACTTATCTATCAGCAGTTTTTGTGCCTCCCAGGTCAATTTCTTCTTCGCGTCGAACGTCGGGGCATTCAGCGCCCTCACCAGCAGATCTTCGTAATCCGCGGCGCAGGTGATAGAGCCCTTCAGGTATGATTTGCATGAGGCATTTACTGCAAGGTTATTCGTGGCATCAGGAAGAATCATAGGAGTTTGTTGAATAAGGAGCCCTTTCCAACCGCCCCGAAGGAGCTGCTGATGCCTCCCCTGGTTTACCGGTTCCAATTGAACTTCAATGCCCACCTGTGCAAGGTACTGCTGAATAACAGGAGGGGGATAGATATAGTTACCCCATGTGGGGGTGTAAAGCGTTGTCTTGAATCCTGATGGATACCCGGCTTCTGCCAGGAGTTTTTTTGCCTTAGCCGGGTCATATGGATATCCTTTGACGGCTGGATTCTCACCCCATGTTCCCGGATAAGCATATTGATTACAGACCTTGCCATAACCGAGAATCAATTTGTCTACCATAGTTTTTTTGTCTATCGCATATTCAACCGCTTGCCTCACCCTTACATCAGCGAAAGGTGAATCCGAGTGTCCGCTGTCTCCGGCAATACAGATGTTCAATCCCGAGAGACCAGCGGCGGTAAAATAAAATTTACCTTCTTTTTCAAGGTCTTTTACATCGCTTGGTTCAAGGATAAGCAGGACATCAACATCTCCTTTCTTAAAAGCCATAGTCCTCGTCACCATGTCGCCTATAATTATCCACTCCACTCCGTCGAGGTATGGTTTACCTTTTTGCCAGTAATCGGCAAATTTTTCAAATTTAACACTGGTATCGCGCTGCCAGCTTGCAAGCTTGAAGGGACCGGTTCCGACCGGATGTGTTTTGGCCCAGTCAGCGCCATTTTTCTGAAAAGATGTGGGAGAAATCATCATGCCGGCATGCATGGTAAAGTTATCAATGATAGTACTGCTCCACTTAGACAGGTTAAGCTTTACCGTCGAGACGTCCACCACATCAACAGATTCGACGCTTTTCAACTCCGCATTATTCGATGTCCGGTACCGATCAAGATTCCACTTGACTGCGTCCGCGTTGAAATCGGTGCCGTCATGAAACTTAACACCTTTTCTAAGCATGAAAGTAATGGATTTGAGATCTTTAGCAATTTTCCATCCGGTGGCGAGCCAGGGAACTGGCAAGCCTTTCTTATCATACCGGACAAGGGTCTCCAAGGCCGCATAAGCTATCCTGACTCCCGTGGAACTCATGGGTCGGGCCACCGGATCTCCCAGGGTATCGGCATCCAATGCGTGGGCGATCCTCAGTACTCCACCCGACTCTGGTTTAACAGCCGCGGGAGGCGGTGAAGCAGATGTTTTGCCCGGAGTTGCAGCCTGCAACGGCAGGGAAAAACCGATGGCGATGAGCACGAGAAAAGTAAAAACACTCACTAACATGGTGATGAAACGAAATTTGTCCGACAACGCTTTCTTCTTCATAATAGAGACCTCCCTGTAAAAATAATTTGTCATGTCTCACGTCAAATCACAGCTAAACATACTTGTTCTTGTTCTTCGACGCTCAAGTGTATCCTGATAGCAAAGCCGCATGTGTCTTCTTCTACCCTATGTCAACTGTCCGAAACATGATTTAAATCATATTAAGAGAAAATAGAAACAACCTGGTCGCAATTTGTGCAACCTGCCTCATCAAGGATATGATTTCTTTTCAAGCACCTGTGGGTCATGCCCCGGAAGGATTGAGCCGCCGAGGTCTCTCAACCGATCAAGACTCCAGTAATGTTCTCTTAAGTCGACGTAAATACCGTTCGGCCAGAAAGATTCACCCGGCAGGACGTCCATATTAACATAATGGGTTATCGTGTCTCCGGCAATAATGTGGAGCCCCTTCTCGGTATCAACCAGGACGGCCTGACCACCCGGAGAATGTCCCGGGGTAAAGACCACCCTGATCCCGGGAACTATTTCGGTATCGCCATCGACGAATTCAAAATCCATCTTTGAATAATCCATGCCATAGGCGTTTCGGTGAATCGGCAGCGGGTCTTTTGCATATTCCATCTCTTTCTTCTGAACGAAAAATCGTGCCCCGGGGAAAAAATTATTTCCATTGGCATGATCCAGGTGAAGATGCGTGTTAATGACAAGACGTATATCATCGGGAACCAGCCCAAAACGCTTGAGTTGTACCTCCATTGTCTGATCCGGACTCTGGTCATAGCGGCTCGAAATCTCCGGTCTGGCGACCGGGCCGAATACACCGGCATCGACAAGTATCTTCTCGTCATCTTTTCTGAGCAACCACGCCAGAATGGCACCGTTGAGCGGGACTCCGTAATCTCGGCAGAGAAGCGTCTGGGATTTGTCTCTTACCGCTGATCCAAGATTGAGTGGTGCTATGGTCCATGTATTATTCATCTATTCCTCCGTTTGTTACTTTTTAGCCAGATTTGTCTATGCGGCATATCGGGTTTCCTCAAGGGAACTGTAGAAGCTGTATATCGTCGAGCATAGGAGCATAGCGCGTGGCGTGGAAAAATCGTAAATCGTAAATCGTCCCACTTCCCAAGGGGCTAAGCGCCTGTCCACCAGAGCTTTGGTGGTGGGACTGAACGTCCATCGTCCCTCGGCTATCAATCCGATTACTATTCACCGCTTTTGACACCATTCACTATTCACTATCCGCTACTCGCTCGTTTGTGCCAGTCCGGGCAGAGGTACCGGCCATGCCATATACCTCATGTAACTGAACTTCCATTTGCCTTCCTGTTTCACGTATTCACAATCGTACTTTCCCTGCAGCCATTTGGAAGGAGCGATGATTTCCGGGACATCGCGATCATCAAACAGTTTGTGCATTGTCCAGTATCCCTTTGCCGTGTCGCCATCCACAGTGATGACAGGCATGGTAAGGATCGATCCCCCTTTCTTTCCTCCCCTGTTCGCAAGGACCTCTCTGAAATGCTTTGCAATCTCTTCTTTTCCATTGCAGACATAGGGAGTGTTTATCTGTACCTGCGCGTCATCCGTGAAGAAGTCGAGCATTTTCTCATACTGTTTATCGCAAAGCAGAAAGATGTAATCGTGGTGAAGTTTCTTAATTTCTTCAAGATCTTCTATAGCCTGGACCTTTTTTGCCAACTCTTCTAATGTTATCATATGCCTCCTCTGATTAAAGCCTACACCGTCCATCGTTCTACCAAACAACAAACACGAAACGCGCCTTGACACTTCGGACCAGCGACTCTATGACTCTATGACCCGACGACTCAATGACTCTATGACTCCAGCTCCACCATTGACACAGCGTGCCGGGGACAGACCGTGAAGCAGGCGCCACATCCCAGGCATTCAGCCTCATTGACCTCCGCCTTTTGATCTACCAGGGAAATCGCGATGCAGTGCCCCAATCTCAAACACCTGCCGCAGCCGTTGCAGTTTTCTCTGTCCACTTTCGCAACAGAAGAAATGACCTCACAATCAGCCATCGAGGGGGCTACATAGTTGAGGGCCGCATTTCTGAAATCATCGAGTTTCCGATAATCATGCTGCTCCATATACTTTCTCAGTCCTTTCTCGATCTTCCGGAGCGCTTCAAAACCCTGTATCATGAACAGCGCACAGAACGAGACCGCAGTGGCGCCGAACATGAGCGTCTCCACAACATCGGTCCATGACATCAAACCGCCGGTTCCAAGGACAGGCACATCGAGTGCCCTTGATATCCGCGCCACAGCATTCTGAGAATATGGTTTCAACAATGCCCCGCTCAGGAGAAAAACCCCGGTCCGGGCGCAGGGCATTGTCATTTTCCCCCCGTCGTGGATATCTATCTTAAATGCACCGTTGGTACTTCCAATGGCGTCAATAGCGTCAACTCCCGCCTTCCGGGCGACCATCGCCTGAGACAGCACGTCCACCCCATCAGGGCTCAGTTTCGCGAGGACAGGAACGCCAACGGCCTGCTTCATGCGGCGAACACCCTCTGATATCTGCGAAAGAAGATTCCGCATCTGTTCCCCGACCTCGTTTGCATCCATCTCGGCGCCGGAGGTACGACCTGCGATCTTTTCCATGGCACTCAGATAGTTGGTAACCTGTGGTTTAAAATTGACTTCTATAAAATCCGCACCCGCTTTCTCGGCCCTCTTTGCCGCGTCAGCGATGATATCTCGATCAGGCAGAGGTAGATAGGGGATGCAGGCTCCGATCTTTATCCGGGTCTCTTTCTTCGCCGCCCTGATAACTTCTACACCCCGTGTATAACTCAATCTGCTTGCACCGGCGGAACCGTATACCGTGTGCCCTCTTTCATCCAGAAGCACACGCATAATGGAATTTAGCTCGCTGGAGTCATCGGGGAGCATACCTTTCACGATGACCGCCGAGGCCCCATATTCTGCAGCTTTCCTGATCTGTCTTATATCTCGCCCAATGTCCGCTGAAGCAACTACAAGCGGGTTTTTCAGCTCGACGCCGGCAAAATTTACAGATAAATCGATCATGGGCCCCTCAAAAGAACTGAAATATGTATTCAAAGCCGGGAGGATAACGGAGGGAGGTCCATAACAGTAAGTCTCCTCCGTTATCCTGGCCCTCAAATCATCTTCTGCAAAAGGCTATTCGTATTTCCATGCCTTTCCTGCAGGATACTTCTTGTCGTACTCCTGGGCCAGATCTCGCCAGCGCTTTACAAACCTGTCAGCGAGTCCTGTTTCGACTTTCAGATCACTCACGAGATAATCACGCAGGGCAGTCCATGGATCGCCGGCTTTCGCGATCATGCCCTCCCATTCCTTCTGATTGAACTCCACAAACTGGACACCTTTCTGTTTCAGGCTCTTGATGCTCACGTCCTGAGTAGATTTCACAAGTTCAAGCACATTAGCGCCCCAATTGAACCCGGCCTTCTTGAAAGCATCTTTGATTTGCGGGGTAAAACCGTTGAACACGTCCTGGTTGATGCTTATCCAGAAGCCAACGAGTGAACCTGCATTAAGACTCACGTATTTCGCAGATTCATAGAACTTGAGAGCATCGAAGACCTGGACGTTCAGCATCACCGAATCCAAAGTCCCTCTCATCAGGCCCTCGTATACCTCCGCGATGGGGTTGACAATCGGTACAGCCCCGGCCTGTTGCATGATTGTTGAAAAGTACTTTCCAGGTATCGACCGCACTTTCTGGCCTTTGAAGTCGGCTGCTGTTCTGTACGGTTTCTTGGAGAGCGTCAGGTAAGGCGCAAGGGTCGCCCGATTGAGACAAAACTGGTTTTGCCCAGTGAATTCCTTCTGCATCTCAGGGATATCACGAAACAGGCCGCGCCACACGTACGTCGCCTGCTCGGGGCTGGTCAGCAGCATAGGAAACGACTGGAGCGCCACGTTGAGAGGAAACATCGACGGATAGAACGTGGGAGCACTCGTTGACATCTCAACGCTTCCCGTTTTCACCACGTCGACCATTTCCTTTACTTCTGCGAGCTGCCCGGGCCAGTAAATCCTTATTTTTACTGCCCCATTCGTAAGCTTCTCAACGTCATCCCTGAATTGCTTGAGTGGCGACGCCATATAGTCATTCTCCGGAACAAAGACAGCCCATTTCAGCTCCTTGACTGCCGAAGCAGCCGTCGCCCCGCCGATAAAAGTCAATTGAACAACCAGAGCCAGCACCACCGCTATTACGAAAAATACTTTGCTGCCAAAATCTATTTCTCATGAAGCACCTCCCTTTATTAATTATACTGTAGTCCCTGATATAATCTCTACTGCCTTCTTGCTTCACCTCCCACCGGATTTACACTCCAGTCTCCTGCCGGCCTGATACAAATATTCTGTTCCATGCCAATTCCTAACGCCCGTACATGAGACGGGGCAGGAAAAGGCTGATGTCCGGAAATATGCAGAGGAGCAGGACGACTATACATTCCAGGAAAATGAACGGCCATATCCCTTTTATCACGTCCAGAACACTCGTGTCTTTCCCTGCTGCGGCGGCCACGACAAAGAGATTCATGGCTACGGGCGGGAAGATAAGGCCGATCTGGCAAAGTTTCGTGTAGACAACACCGAACCAGATACCATCATACCCGAGCTTCATCATGATTGGATAAACAAAAGGGATTGTGCAGACAGTCATGGAAAGTTCATCCATCAGGGCCCCAAGGATCAGGTAGAGAATAACGACGGCAAAAAGGACGCCTGTCGGGGAAAGATGGGCCTTTTCCACGAAACCGACAATTTCATCGACAAACCCGCAGACGACCAGAAACCTCATGAGGACAAAACCACCCAGGATCACAACAGACAGGGCGCTCATACCCTCTATGGAATTGACGGCGATACCGGCGAGATTCTTTTTCGTGATCTTCTTTCTCATTAAAGCGATGATGAGAGCGCCGAATGCCCCTATCGCACCCGCCTGAGTGGGGGTAAAAACACCCGAATAGATGCCTCCAACCACAAGAAGGAACAGCACCGCAACAGACCAGAGACCAAACAGCGCCTTGATTTTTTCTTTTCCTGTAAAGGTGACGGCAGGGGGAGGGGCAAGTTTCGGGTTCATCCTGGCCATGGTCCAGATAGCAGCCAGATACACGACCACGGTGAGAATACCGGGCAGAACCCCCGCAATGAGAAGTTTTCCAATGGATTCGTTGGTAAGAATACCGTAAATAACAAAGGCCACGCTTGGAGGTATCATAATGGCGAAAGTTCCCGATGAAGCGATGCAGCCGAGGGAAAAACTCTTGTCGTAACCATATTTGCGCATTTCCGGGTAGGCCATGCGCGTAAAGAGGGCCGCATTGGCCACCGACGAACCCATCGTGGCGGCAGCAAGCCCACTGCCTATGCACGTTGCCATAGCCAGACCCCCGCGCACCTTTCCGATCAGCTTGTAAGCGCTGTTAAACGCATCCTGCGTCACGTCCGCTTCACCCACGAAGGCCCCCATAAGGAAAAACAGGGGCACAACCGCCAAGCCATAATTTGCGAACACCGCGAAGGGCAGGGAAGCGATAGTGCCCATCGCCGCGGTAAACCCTGACGTGTAAATCAGGCCTATGATCCCAACAAGACCCATGGAGACGAATATGGGCACTCCAATGAGAGCCACACAAATCATCAGAACGAAAGCTAGTACTCCAAGGGCAATTGGATCCATAAACATTCCCCTCCTTCGACAGCGTGCGTTGTGGGACTTTTTGCTGATTCTCCAGCGAAGCCCTTCTTTCTTCTTCTTTTCTTGAACGTCTCATGACTTTGCTGAGGTTTGATGAGGAAATCAGGCACGTTTCTCACCCGTAAAACGATCCAGTATGAGAAACAGAGCGGCAAGGGCCGAGCCTATCGCACCGATGGCAAGTGCGATTTTCGCGGGGAATACAAATACCTTGATCTCCGATCATGTCGAATTCCCCGGTGCTGACACTCTTCCATGCCTTAACTCCAAGCTGCCAGCTAAACACGAAGCAATACAGGAACACCGAGCAGTCAGCGATAAAATCGGTAATCCGTTTGGCTTTTCCGGTATACCGGATAACGTCAACGACGATGTGACTGCGCCTGGCCGTTACGTATGCCAGGGGTAGAAAAAGGATGATAACGTTCAGGATCTCCGTGTAATTGATCGTCCCCGGAATCGGGTAACCGAACAGGACGAGGACTACATCAGCGGTCATCCAGAGCATTAAAAGGGCCAGGGCCGCAAAACTGATTATTACCAAGGTGAGGGAAACTTTCTCGATAAAACTGGTACGACTTTTTCCGGCAGGAAGTTCAGCCACTTTCATTCCTCCTTATCCAACGCTGATCGCATTTCAGAAGTTGGTCGATTCCATAAAACGGCCGTCTATAATGCATGTTATCAGATTTACAGCCAAATAAACAGAGATTTCCTGCGCCTCTTCCCTTCCCTAATATCTTCGCCCGGTGCGGCAAGAAGAAAGTACAAAAGCATCCGATCATTGGAGCCATTTTATCAATCCGTTCAGAGAATTGACTGTGATTTGAATCATATTAAGAAGAAATGTAACTATCATACGCTCCTGTGATACTTTGTTGTTATGACTCATGTGTCCGAGATGGTTCATCGGTATTGCGTTAAGATCGCCTATTTAAAACCTTCACTACACGATTACAGGTCTCTTGCCACCCTCCATCCGCCTGCGACGGCATCGACTATGAGGCGAGGGCTTTCACAGTCGCCTATAAGGTGCACCTCGGACACTTTTTCCCGGATAGCGTCAGCCACGGCAGTATTTGGCAGAAGTGGCATGGCCGGAATAATGGTATCGGCGGTAAGGGTCAATCTTTCCCCTGTCCGGGTCTTCACAATTAAACTCCTATCTGTTATCTCGTCGCAGGTAACACCGGTCAATATCGTTACGCCTTTTTTACCGAACCAGTAAAGCAGCCGGTTCTTCCTTTCAGGGACAAGACCTTCTCCTATCGTATCCCCCTCGTCTACTATCGTGACTTTTCTCCCCCGCTTAACAAGAAATTCCGCAAGCTGACATGCCGCTATTTTCCCGCCGATCACTACCACTCGTTTCCCTACGGGCATCCAGAATTTTGTCATCCATCGCAGGGCTCCTGGGCCGAAATATCTGAGCAGCTTCTTGAGGGTGTGATGAAGGTCGGCGCTTTTCACCACATTCGGGCCGTCAACTCCTTTCATCCGGGGAACCGACGGGAGGCCTCCAACTGCCAGTATTACGGCATGCGGCCGAAATTCGTCAATGATAGACATGCTGAACTCTTCTCCTGTTCTGATCCTGACACCCAATCTTCTTATCTGTCCTTCCAGATAAGCCATGAGCGAAGGCAAGTTTTCAATTTCAAGTCCTTTCACCAGCGCAGCTACCGGCAAGGCCCCTCCCAGTCCGTGCTGTTTCTCCACAAGCATTACTTCGTGCCCTCGTAAGGCAGCAACCCGGGCAGCTTCCATGCCGGCCGGCCCGCCGCCGATAACAAGAACTCTCTTCGTTACGATAGCTTTCTCTATCTGGTAGTGCGTTGTTCCCAAGGCTGCGTTTACCCGGCATTCCTTGGGAAGCCCATTCATCTTCTGGCAGGTACTGCACCTGGTACAGGGCGCAATGTCGTAAAACCTCCCTGTCGCGAGTTTATTAGGAAGCTCGGGGTCCGCAAAAAGTGGTCTGCACATGCCGATAAAATCAACGTCGCCTTTCTGAAGGATTTCCTCGCCGAGCACCGGTTCTATCCCGCTCACCGTGATGACCGGTATCGTGACTACCTGTTTGACCTCCCTGGCGCCCGGTACATTCACGCCCTTGCCCCGGTGACTCCAGTCGGGACCTTTCGGAAAAGAGTCCAGAGGGATAAGGGGTTCCGGGTAGAACAGATTGTCCTGATTGTATGAGCCAAGATGATGGCCAAACCAGTGAGATCTCACATGCAGTGCATCGGCTCCGGCCTTCTGCAGAATAACGGCAAGCTCTTTAGCCTCGGCAAACGTCATGCCCTCTTCTCCGGCGCCTCCTTCAACGGCATTAAAAAGAACACTGACAGGAAAATCCCTGCCTGACTTTGATTTTATCGCCTGTATCATTTCCACAAGGAAACGGCTTCTTCTTCTCCATGTTGGCGTAGCCGTACTCATCCTCTCGTTTGTTGTTTCGACGTGACAAGAAAGTGGAAAACAGATGATCGCCGCCGGCATTCAGTTCCACGCCGTCAAAACCGGCCTTTCTGGCACGCTCTGCAAATTCGGCAAAGAGCTTAACAAGCCCGGCTATTTCTTCAACTGTCAGTTCACGCGGGATCCCTAAACTTGGAAAATCAAACTCAGACTCGGGAGGAGCAACCGCCGATGCCGCGTACCGCGGTCGATGCTGAGCGTATGGCTGGTTCCAGGGCCCCCGGTGATAAAACTGTATAAAGGTCGGACATCCATGTTTATGAATTACCTCTACAAGCTCGCTTAATTGCGGAATGAAACGGTCATCGTCTATTCGCATACGGACATCCCCTGGTTCGTCAAAAGGATATTCAACTATGGGGGACTCCATCATGATAAGACCGGCGCCGCCTTTTGCTACCGCCTCGTAATAAGCAAGAGCCATTTCGGTAATACGGCGCTCCCCCGGACTCCAGAAACTTGTTCCGGCAGCCGTTTTGATGATCCGATTTCTGGTTTTCACTTTTCCTATAGACGAAGGTTCGAGAAGCTTGTTGAATGTTTTCATTTTCCCTCCCTGGATGAGTGACTCAGCTGTGCTGATTTCTTCCCCGGCCCGGTTTTCTTTCTCCCGTATCTCAGAACATGGTGTTTTGATGCACTGCCTCGGCCGGTACCGGCTCCCGCACATCCCAGTGCTCCACTACTTTACCATTTTCCAGACGAAATATATTTATTGAGGCAACACCGTAAGGAGCTCCTGCGTAGCCTTCGTCACCGGGCGCGAAAACATTGTGAGAATGCATTACGACGAGATCGCCTTCGGCAATTATACGTTTGAGAAGAATTTTTCGACCCGGATTCTTCGCCGAGCGACTTTTCACATACGCCGCAAATGCCTCTTTGCCGTCAGGCACAGCGGGATTATGCTGTCGGTAGTAATCACCGACATAGAGCCGAAGCGCTTTCTCGGGATTTTGCTCTTCAAACGCGGTTTTAAAAAAATCAAGCACCACTTTTTTCTTATCTTCCAGGGTCATCGGTCCCTCCTCATTAATCATATTCAGCCTGAAGCATTACTGTTATCAGATAAAACACCCTGCCCTCTTCGAAATTGTTGTACCAGACAGGGCCGTGCATCAAGCCTTTAGGGACGTAGACGACTGTGGTCGCGTCGAAAAAATGGTGCTCCCCTTCATCGCCCATCTCTATGTCGACTGTCGCGCCAAGCTTGCCGTCAGGGGTAGTAGAAAGGAACATAATTAGCTCATCAGCTCCATGTTTATGGGCATCAAGGAATGGCTGCGGGTCCGGAAGACCCAATTGTCTGGCAACCATTACACGCAACTGGCACTTAGGCAGGTTTTCCTGGGGGAGATACCGGCCTTCACCGGGACGCATCCATCCTTCCAGGTAGCCTTTATCCCTTCGCTTTACGTGGTGGGCAAGGTGCGGCTGGACTTTCGGATGGGGAATGGGATTCGTAACAACATATTTTCCGTATTTTGATTCCGCCATATTCCGACCTCCTGAATTTTTAGCCTGTCAAGAACTCCCTATCCTTTTCATTTCTTTAATTATCATGTGTCAACAATTACCATGGACCTTCGGAACTCAGTGTCGCTTTGAGAAGCATGCACATGTCAATCCGTCAACACTGAGGTAAGTGCAGCCCATCTAGAGAGCAGCGATGATCTGCCCGGCTTCTTTGACTATATCCCGTACTACTTCGGCCGCACCCTTTATTTCCTTTATCAGACCTGCTCCCGCCCCACAGACAAAAGTCCCTTCCGCAATATTTCCCTGCACCATCCCTATCGCATATCCCGGACGATAGAGGTTTGACATCTCCTGCAAACTGCCGCCACTGGCCTCCAACTGGATGCAACGCTCCATCAGCGGACTCTTAAGCGCCCGGAGAACTCCGACGGTCCCAGTGACGGTCACTGTGCTCGTATCCGCAGCGTCCACGATAGCTTTTTTGACATTCTGGTGGGCCGAACATTCCGGGGTAGCGACAAAGCGAGTGCCCATAAATATGCCTTGCGCTCCCAGAGCTAACGCTGCCGCCATGCCTCTGCCGTCTACGATACCCCCGCCCGCAACCACCGGAATCTGAACAGCGTCTACTATCTGCGGAATCAGAACAAGGGTAGGAATACGATCATATCCCGCATGTCCGCCGGCCTCAAAACCGACAGCAATTAAAGCATCGACCCCTGCTTCTTCCGCTTCCCTGGCAGTGGCAACGTTGGGTTGCAGCGGACGGAATAATACTTTTACCTGTTCTTTCTTCAGGCGCTCCGTATATTCCTTTGGTCCGCTTCCAGCCAGCACGGCAACGGGTACGCTCTCTTCCAGAATCACCTGCAGGCATTGATCGCTGAAGGCCTTACTGCTATCGGCATGGTCGGCGAAAAATGTCATGAGATTCACTCCGAAAGGCTTGTCCGTCATAGACTTTACCTTCCTGATTTGGCGGCGTAAACGTTCACCAGTCTCCACGACATCATCCGTTTGCGTTCGTTCCCCGGCATTCGGACCTATAACGCCCAGCCCTCCCGCATCGGAAACAGCGGCGGCCAATTCTGCCCCCGTTATCCAGTTCATGGGCGCCTGAACCACCGGATATTCGATCCCCAGTAGTTCACATAGTAAAGTTTTCTTCATTTCCATTCCTCCTCACAGGATCGCTGTCGCTACTTTTTCTCCCAGGCTCCGTTGGTTTTCTCGCGCCCTCCCAACCTCTTTTCTTAAAAACCGAATTCCGGGACCTGGCTCCTTCCCTGCCTTCAAACCGCATTTCCCTGTTTCCATCTTCAGTGTTTCCGCGATTTCGCCTTGAATTCCTGCCAGGCAGGCACGTAGGGCCAGTCGAATTGTTCATATTTTTTCCTGATTGCCTCAATCCTTTCCGGAGGCCACTTGGGATCCCACCCTAACCCCAGGTCATCATTAACCACAACAACCTTTAAGTCTGTAAGAGGGGGTTTCTTTTCAATAATGACGGTAACGTTGCAAGCCCTCTCCGGCATGTTGCAGTCCATGCACTTACCTGCCTTCGCACAGGGAAGTGGAAGTTCTCTCCTTTTAGTGAGGGCGGGCGTTATTGTGTTCCTGATCCGGTCGAGGGCCTCATCTATGTTCTTCACCAATTTGTTTCGGCCCACGACGACAATGGACATCCTTGCTCCGAACATGATCCCCGCGATCCGGTTCCCCAGGCCGTCGACATTGACCAGTTTGCCGTCTTCCGTGAGGGCATTGGTACCTGATATGAACACATCGGAGCCCAGCGTGGCCTTCAGCAGCGTCGGCATAATCATCTCTTCTTTGAATTCGGCAAGACCATACGAGGGGGCCACGGGGTCGAGAACGGCGGTTCCTCTCTCCTGCAAGGCCTTCACGATGCCGAGCTGTCGTATGGTCACGGAATTTGCAACGCCGACAGTAGCTTGAAGAGGTACTATGTCCAGTATCCTGTTTCTCGCGGCTTCAAGGTTCTCAACGAACACCGCGTCGAATCGATTCCGTTTGAGCTTTTTCACCACTGTCTCAAGCTGCTTTCTGAAATCCATCGGGTCTCCTCTCTTCTTCTTTTCCATGGGATATTCCCGCGTTTCCCCTCTTTTCCTATTTCATCATACTCGGCAGGAAAGTGATTGATTCCCGGCCAGAATACAAACATAGCCAGCGTTACCATATCCATGAGCGAGAAACCAGAGAATACCCCTGAAGACCGTAGTCATGGGAATGCTTTTATCCAGGCCCGCCACGACATACACGTTCATCCCCATGGGTGGCGTGATCAATCCCTACTCGAGGAGCCTGCATTGAATGACCCCGAACCAGATCGGGTCAAAACCGAGGCTCATCACCAGAGGGTAGAAGATAGGCGTGGTAAGCATCTGGATCGACGGTGCATCCATAAGAGCAGCCAAGGATGAGGTAGATGATGACGATCACCGCCATAATGCCTTCAGGCGGCAGCGCCATGGCCGCCACCCATTGGGCCAGTGCCGTCGGGAGCCTGCTCGCTGCACAGAAATAGTTGAATATAAAAGCGCCTATGAGAATCGCATAAATCATGCCTGTCGTGGTCAGTCGTGTCAAGGACCGCCTGACTGAAGCTTTTCCAGGTCAGTTTGCCCCTGATCGCCGCAGGAGAGAAATGCGCCCGCCGGCGCCGACTGCTCCGGCCTCTGTTGCCGTGAAGATACCGACGATCAACCCGCCGATTGCGAAAATACCGAGGGCAATGATCTCCCAGATATCGCCCAGCGCGAGCGATTTTCTCCTTTATCGAATGCCTTCCCGCATGGGGACCAAGCTCGGGCTTCCTCCAACACCTCACCCCTATGACAATCATATAAGATGCTGAGACGATGATGCCGGGAATCACTCCCCCTGCAAAGAGCTTGGCGATAGAGTTTTCCGTGAGGATGCCGTAAATGAGCAGATAGTTGCTCGGCGGGATGAGGCTCCCTATGGTTCCTCCCGCGGCTACGACCCCCGTCGAGAGGGCCGGGTCATAATTGCGTTTCTTCATCTCGGGCAACGCAACAAGCCCCATGGTGACCGCACAGGCCACGCTGGAAGCACTCACGGCCCCGAAAAGGGCACATGCGGCAACGGTGGCCATGGCAAGTCCACCAGGCACCCTGCCGAACCATTTGCGGCCGCCTTGAACATCGACCCCACCCTGCCCGGAAGAGAAGATCGCATGGCCCATGAGCAGGAAAAGGGGCAAAGACGCGAAGGTGTAGTTCGAAACCAGTTCAAAGGGAGCCGTCGCCATCTTCGTGATGGCTGCCGGGACGGAGAGCGTCAGGCACAATCCGACGGCTCCCACGATCCCCATGCCTACTCCGATAGGCATGCCTGCAGGCGAGAAAGACAAAAAGTGCGGCAAAACCAAGGACGCCGACCAGTTCCGGGCTCATTTCTTCTCCCCCTATCTCTTTGATCATCTTCGATACATTCCAGATTATCACAACACATATCCAGGCCAGGGTAAAGACCCAGACCATCCTGAAGGGTGTGACGGAGAGTCTGGAGAAGCTGGGTAGTTTCGCCTGTTGCCATCTTTCTGAGCAGCATCTTCCAGCCGGCCCAGCAGAGTGCGGCCCAATAGAAGAGACTGATTATTGACACGACAATCTCCAGCCATGACCGCACGCCGGCAGGCAGATGGGTCGTAATCATATCCACCACCGTATGGCGTCTCTGGTATTCCACTGTCACCAGAGCAAAACCGATTGCCGGAATGATGAGAAGTTCCACGAGGTCAAAGGTCCCCGGAATAATCCCTCCGATCGCCCGGTAGGCCACGTTGGCGCACATGATGGTCACCACAGCCCAGCAGGAAGGCGGCCCCTATGTTTCTTCCCAGAACACTGACACCCTTTACCACCAGTTGAACATACTTCATTCCTTCCTCCTGGTCGACGCGCATGGGTGCCTTCTCCGTAGCATGCACCCATGCCGGCCAAACGGTCTCATATTCCGATGCTCTTCGTCTTCTGCCGGTCGGACATTGCGATCTATTTCTTTGCGCCTGCCTCTTTTATGAGACGCCGTACATCCTGGTAATATTTCGTGCCTGGCAAACCCTTATCATCAAGGGCTTTGGCCGATTTCGCAAGCTCCGCGTCATACAGATCATTGAACTTCTGGACTTCCGACGCAGGTAACTTGCTGAACTGTATCCCTTGTTTCTTTGCCAATTCATAACCTTCCGCATCTACTTTCTCTACCTCTTTTACACATTCCAGGGACCACCACTCCTTGTTGGCTTCAATAATTTTCTGAATATCCGGGGGTAGCTTGTTCCAGGCAGAATCCGGCATGATACGGGCGGGTATGGGCCCTATGACCGACGTGAGTTCTATCTCGTACTTCACAACGTCAACAAACTTCATTGACTTGTAGAGTTCGTGGCTCCCCCAAAGTCCTGTGAGAATTCCTTTATTCACGCTTTCATATACCTCAGTCATGGGCATGATTAATGCTTCCGCCCCCAGCGCCTTCAAGGGGTTGACAAGCTCGACGGGCGCTTTGATCCGCATGCCTTTCAGGTCGGCAAGACTCTTCACGGGTTTGTTTGTCATCAGTGTCATGTTAGGCGCAGTGAAAAGCCCGATCACTTTGACATTGGCAAACTCCTTTCTCATTTCCGGATACTTATCCCAAAGCTGCCAGTAAATCTTCAATTTTGTCTCCTGATCCTTTACGCCCTGGTAAAAACCACCTTGCCCTTTGGTCAGGTCAAAACCGGCCTTTTCGTAAGCGATCGAAGCATTCACAATGTCAGCCACGCCTCCTATTGCGTCCTGATAGCCTTCCCTCGCGGAGACGAGTGTGCCTGCCCAATACGGCGTGATCTTCACCCTGCCGTTTGTTTCTTTTTCAATCTTCTGTATCCAGTGCTGATCCGCTATTGAAAACGGATGGGTCGGGGGATAGATCGTGGCATACTTGAGCTCGATCGGTTTCACCTGAGCCATTACATGTGATCCTATGCCAATGATTAACACCATTACCATCACTGCCATCAAAAACATTCTGATACTTTTCATTGTTAGCCTCCCTTCTTTTTTTGTGTCAGCCGTATAAACCGGCCGTCGTTCCTCTTACCAGTTCGTGTCTGTACACCATACAACCCATGATTTGCCTTCCAACTTGAATCCACCGATGCCGGTGTGGTCCATACTTGAGTATTTCATCCTCCTCTTTAAAGATATTTGCTTCACATCATCAATAAAAGAAATGTATATCCGCCGTTTCATCAAGCCCAGGGTTTCTTTCCGACAGGGAATTGGCAGTCCGCGTTCGGGCACGCCGTGCAACTGCGTCCCCGAAACTGGGGCAACTTTGCTCCCTTGGATTGCTCCGCATACTGGATTGCAGTTCGTACCGCATCTTCCTCACCCTCCAGAATCAGCGTTACTGATCCTTCGGCTCCACCTATACCTCCTCCTGCCACCGGAATGGCTGCGCAGTCTGCAAGAATCCTGAACGCGTCAGGCTCACTTATTACCGTCCCTCCTTTGATCGGAACCATTCCCACAACCATACCCATGGCGTACCCGACATCCGCCCTTCTGAGGGCCTTCATTGCTTCATCGATTGGCGTTGGTATCAGTTTTTCCAGTCCTGCAACCCAGATTATATTGAAGGATGTCTTTCTCTGGGCGGCAAGTACCTTCCCGATCGTTCCACCACCCGAATGATGGCCGATCAGGACCCCCACATTCCGGTCCATATCAACAGCATTGACCCCTTTGACGTACACGTCCTTCGGCCCCATCTGTTCAAGGATAGAAGCCAGCGGTTTACCTGTAGAGGTTTCCCCGCCTTTGACAACCACCTGAAACGGGAACCCCCCGGGGTCGAGCACCTTATTGTTATCACGTGGCGGGCCGCTGGACATGATGCCCATTTCCACACAAAGACCCTTGGGTGTGATGCTTCCGCAAACCCAGTTATCATATTTTGGATTCTCACCCGTCAGTTCCTCGGCAAGAAAATAGGTGCTGCTGCTCGGATGGATCACGATCATACCTTCCTTGGCTGCACCCTCACCAAGTCCATCCTGGCAATTGCTTTGCCATCAATTTTTTCGATTCAGTTGGGGTTAGACTAACTTGCGCTATCATTCGTCCTCCGAGCTATTTCATCGTTTTATGGGCGACCATTGCAGTTGCTGGATAGGATATAATTGGCAATTCTAACAAGAGAATTAATGCGGTACCATGATTTAGATCATACAAGCCTGCCTAAACCCAACCATGGGTTTGCGGTTGCTCACGACTTAAGGATTTTATTTCATCGGGGTTCAGGATCTCGATTCTTCTTCTTGTCGAAGCGACCACCTGTTCTTTTTTCAGTTTCGATATAGTCCTGATAACTGTTTCGGTCGTTGTTCCCGCAAGTTCGGCAATTTCCTTGCACGTAAAGTTGAGATCGCATCCAAATTTGCCGTAGAGCATATAAAGGACCACACATACCCTGCGTTCTACCGTCTCGCCGATTGTGTTAAGGAGTTTATTGTAAACGCTGCCGAGAGCCTGTTCTATTAAGATCAGGAACTTCCGCAAAGCCATCGGATTTTCTTGAACCCAGGACAGATAATCCTTTCTTTCAACACGAAGCAGAATTGTGTCCTCCATGGTTTTTGCCGAAAAGATATATGGCTGCCCCCCGAAAAGCACCCCGGCGTTCAGCGTTTCATGCCTCTTGCCGATAAGAATAATCAACCGTCTTCCGGAAGGGGATTCTTTGAAACATTTTACCCGACCTTTCTGTATGATATAGAAATAATCGCAAGGGTCGCCTTCCCGAAAAATAATTTCTCCTTTCTTGAAGTGGCAAGAATCAGCACAAAGAGCGAGCTTCCTGATGCTTTCCTCGGGCAATTGGAGAAAACCTTTTGACATTTTGAACACTTCAACCTTTTTTGCCAGGTCATTGTTTCCGCGCACCGGTACACTGTTTTCTGGATGTGATCGTCTCATGTTTTAGTCCTTTTTCGGATGATCATAGGCATGGTGGAAATGATACCCCTTGGGCAGGCCTTCCCTGATCTTCTCAATCAATGATAAATACTTATCCATGAGCATATCTTCCGCGGCGTAGTCAAAGGGGTCGTCGAGAGCACGCTCAATCTCTCCATTCTGATCCGGTCTGTTTTCAAGGTACCAGGCTACCGTGCGCCTCATCCCTTCGCCGGGGGGTACCTGATCTTTGTAGCCTAATTCAGATCTGATCTTATCAATGTCAGGAAGCCAGTGAAAGTCACGTCCCGCGTAAGGTCTGCTCGGCCTTGCTATACTGAAAGGCATGCTAACCAGTTCCCACCGGTGATCCATCGTACCGGCAATCAAGATCGCCCACTCTCTGACACTCCAGATTACTTCGTCACCCACGTTGTACGTCTGGCCTGCAGATATTTCCGGCTTATCTACTGCCAGGAAAACCGCCTGGGCCACGTTATCAATATAACCTCTCCGTTCCAGCTTAAGGCCTCCGTCGGGGATAATAAGACGCTTGCGACCGTCAAGGACACGCCTGATAACACACCATTCTCTCGGTGCAACCTGGCGCGGACCATAAATCATGGGAAAGCGCAATATGGTAGCATTGTAATATCCTTCGCGGTGGGCTTCCATAACACTTTCTTCGCTCATGGTCATCATGTAGGTAAATTTGCTTTTCTTCTCGTCCCGAAAAAGCCTGGCATCTTCTTTGATGAGAACCGGTACACTGCCTGTGGCGTTATTGCCGTTTACGAAAACCTCGTAGGGCATACCTCCCGCTGCAATGAATCGAGGTGTTTTGCCTTTGATCGCTTCAGCGAGAAAGCGCAGCCGGCCGTACATGCCGATAACCAGATCAAAACTACGCCCATGGAGCATATTCTTCAAAGAGTTCAAGAAAATGGGGTTCACCGTGGATGTGTTCCACAGGGACTTTGAATTCGACTTCGTGTTTCCCGCTGTGCAATATGGTAACATCGTATCCGCGCCTGCTCAGACCTTCCACGACCAGACGGCCCCGTAGGACCGGTACCGCCGACAACCAGCGCCTTCACAGCGGATCTCCGGAATTGCCGATCAGCAAATTTTGAACGGTTCATTCATTATTTGTCCAATGCCCTGTAGTAATCATGTTTCTTGTGTGCTGCCTCTTTTACGCCCTTGTCTCTTCTTTCTTTGAAGAAATTGGACTCGTCCTCGCTGTAGGTCCTGAAAGTAGTCAACGTGTGGGTAATGTAGTGGTCCATCATACCCCGGGTAATGCCCCTCAGTTCATATAACTGCTCTCTGCACACTTTGCCGAGAGCTATACCGTCCTTCGGGTACAAGGCAAGCCCTTCCGCGAGTTCCCGGACTTCCCTCTCAAGGTCTGCAGTAGGTACTACTCTGTTAATAAGGTTCCACTCGAGGGCTTGCTGCGCGGTGATCATTTTGCCGGTAAGGCAGAGATCAAGCGCTTTGGTAAGCCCGCATCGCTCCACCATGATCGGCATCATCGTCTGGCCTGCCAGCCCCAACCTCTCTTCAACATGGCCCATTTTACAGTCTTCATCGGCTATAAGCAGATCGGCGTGCATTGATATACTGAATGCCACGCCCAGACAGTACTTATGCATCTGGACGACCGTCAGTTTCTTGCAGAATAATACTTTGCTGAAAAATTCAAAGAACAGGCTTCTGTCGAAGTCGAATTTCACGCGGAGAGGTATTTTGAGTCCTCTTTCACCATGTTTCGGATCTGTCATGCCATAGACATAGCCCACCTGATCCAGTGGGGCGCCCGCGCTGAAGCATCTGCCGGCGCCTCTGAACACGATTACTTTTACATCATCATCTCTTTCCGCCTCGGTAATGGCCTTTCCCCAGCTCTGGAACATTTCGTGGGTAACCGAATTCATCTTTTCAGGCCTGTTCAGCGTAATATAGACAATGTGCGGACTTACTTTTTCATAAATGATTTGTTCGTATTCCATAATTCCTCCTCTTTAGATGTTGTCAACTTATATCTCGTTTACATAAGCCATGTCTTTTTCTACCAAGACACCATGACCGGCATAACTTTCAATGGAGAAACGTAGATTGCTTTTTGTGGACAGTCGAGCTCACAATAGTCACAGCACATGCATTCTTCAGGATACATGATGACTGCTTTCATGCTCTTTTTATCCATCCTTATAACATCAACAGGGCAACTGTTAACACATATACCGCAACCATTGCACAATTCAGGATCGATTCGTTCGACAGACATGGTTTTTCTCCTTCCTTCCGTAAAACCGATAAGTTGTTTTCATTTAACACCAACTTCACTACCATAGTTATTCCCCAGGAAACCGCTTGGGATACCTTTCTTCATATGGTTTTGAAAGGTCCGGCCACCAGGCCTGCGGAATTGGCTCTTTTGAAACCGTCATCAAGCCCTGCTCTTCCCGCAATTTCAGCCAGACCAACCATTCTGGATCGTTTCTCCGCGGATAATCTTCCCGGTAATGCTGGCCCCTGCTTTCTGTTCGATAGAGCGATGCCTTCAAAATCATTTCAGCGTTCAAAATCATATTTCTGGTCTCGTGAGCCAGACGCAATTCGTGGCTATCTTTGGCGATCAACTTCGGTGCCAGGTGGTCCCTTAAGAATTCGATTATTGTGAGTGCCGCTGAAAGACGTTTCTCATGTTTTACGAACAGGATGAAATAGGGCATCATCGTGTTCTGCAATACCTGAGTGACCCATCTGGGGCTGTAGCCGCTTTTGTTTTCAATGGCAAAAAGCACACCTTTTTTTGCCCTTGCTATTTCGTTGTTGTCAACTTCAATCTTCTTAACCTGCATGGCATATTCAGTAGCACCCATTCCAGCCCTGGTTCCCGTGACCGCCGAACCGGTAAGACCGAACCCCGGCGCGGGGTGATACGCGCCAAGGTATCTTGTACCACAGCATTCGCCGGCAACATAAAGCCCGGGAATCCGAGTGGCACATTTGGTATTCACAGGCCATATACCTCCTGTCTGAGCATTAGGGGCTCCTGCCGCTCCGCCTCCTACCTGAACGAATTTGCCGCCCTTTGCGGGATCAAAACCCATGCGATCGCTTTCTATAGCATCGGAGTTTGCCATCCTCTTGCGCATTCTTTCTATATCCTCAGGAGAAGCATTATCAATGTCCCAGACTATTGGCCCTTTGCCGGCATGAATAGCAAAGTCGAGGGAGAGATCGGCTTCCGCCTGATAGTGGGTAAATACTTTACTGCCTTCTCCGTCCACATAATTCCGGAATGTTGCCCTGCTTCCCCTGCCGCCCCTCCAGGCAGGATACGGCAGCATGCCGTAGTTGCCCGAATCGAGAAACTCTCTGCACGTAACTTCAGCACCGGCCCTGTAGGCCATTGCTTCTCCATCACCGGTAAGCGCATGTATTTCAGCGCCCGCGGGTTTGAAACTGTTATAACCGGCGCTCATAATAACCGCTTTAGCATTGAAAACAATCAGATTGCCCTCTTCCATTGGAAAGCCTATTGCCCCGACAACCTTCCCGTCCTGTTTCAACAGATCCGTAATCATGGTTCTGTCGAAGATTCTCACACCGCTTTTAATAGCCTGCCGTCTCAGAAAAGGGGTAGTGTTCCGTCTTTTTATCCGGACTATACCAAATGGTTCAAAGCCTTTTACCAACTGCGAATCTTCCTCCACAGGAAATTCCACTCCCCATGATAGAAGGTCCTGATAAGTAGCCCAGGAATCCCTAAACACAATCTCGGTCCATTCACGGTTATTGAGATACTCGCCCTTCACATTGATCGCGTCTACACAGGCATCAAGATCCAAACCCAAATCTGGATTGTAAACCATGTAACCCATACCTGAAGCATAGCCGGCCCCTGCCTTACCGGCGTAACCTTTGTCTGTCAGCGTCACATCGAGTCCATGCTCTCTTGCCTTTATGGCAGCAAAACAGCCGGCAATGCCGCCGCCGACAACCAGGACATCTGTCATAATCTTATTTTGGAGTGGCATAGGATTCTGCTCCTGTTATATTTTAGATAACGTCAGTCTACCTTGGTCCTCCATCGATGGTAATTACCTGCCCGTTGACATAGGCCGATGAGTCAGAAGCCAAAAAAACAACCACCCAGGCAACGTCTTGGGGTGTGCCTAATCTTCTCAGCGGGACCATTTCCGGACGAAAATGCTCCAACTCAGGGTGAAGGGCAAAAAAGGCGGTCCTACTTTCAGTGGAGATGGATCCCGGTGCCACAGCATTTACACGGATATTGTGAGGCCCCAGTATGTTTGCCATGGTCTGAGTAAGGTTGACGACGCCAGCCTTCGACGCTCCATAAGGAGCGCATAAAGGATAGGCAACAAAAGCTGATATAGAGGCAATATTTATGATATTACCTTTCTTTCGTTTCATCATAGATTTTGCAACAACCTGGCTGCAAAGAAAAACACTCTTCAAATTAACCCCAATTACTTCATCCCAGTCCGTTTCACTCATTTCCATCACAGGAACAGAGTGTTTCGGACCACCAGCATTATTCACGAGGATATCTACCTTCCCGAATTTGTCCAGTATTTGACCTGTCATTGCCTCGATTTGATTACGATTGCATACGTCTGTTTGTATGGCAAAAGATTTTCTACCCAATTCTTCGGTCTCCCTGGCCGTGCTCTCAGCCTTATCACCGTCTATATCCGCTATAACCACATCCGCACCTGCTTGAGCCAATGCCAGGCATATTGCCTTGCCAATCCCTTGTCCTCCACCCGTCACAACGGCTGTCCTGTCCGTCAAATCAAACTGGGATATATTCATCCTTCACTCCTTAATTCATGAGTCCAAACATCGTCTTTTTCTAAGAAACACACCTTTTATTTCATTTCATCTTTGGAAACCCAAGGATTTCTTTTACCAGACACCCCTTCGCTGTCTTTCCCGCTCTGAGAACAGCAGCCGTATCGGCTCCACCACCAGCAAAACCCGTACCAGCAATGGAAAGCACAGTCTCTCCTTCAGGCACGAGACCGCGGTCGACAGCCACCACCGTAATTCCTACAAGCACCCTGAAACCCTGACTGATGATGGTAAGGAGAGACAAATCAGCACCCGCCTCAATATCCAGTGGCCGCAAGTGTCTTGGCATGAATGGATTTAATTTCGATTTGACGTCCCTTTGTTCATCTGCTCCACGTCCTCCTATGCCCAGGATATCCCGTATATAACAAACTCTAATACCCTGTTTCTCAAAGTTTTCCCGATCTTCGTCCGACACCGCCGAGGCAAAATACTCAATCCCCTGTCTCCGGTAATCTTCTTTAAGCATTTTTGATTTTTCGTACTTGCCGTAGAGAACTGATACGGCCATCCTGCCTTCTTTGGGATTTGTTACGGACACAATGTTGAGGTTTAAGTTCCCGGCTACTTTTATGAATTTCCCGACGGTAACACCTGTCTGTGCCGCTATGATCACATAACGTATCCCCAGGGCTTCTACTCGTTTCCTTGCCAGCTCCAGAATTTGGTCGGTATTTGAAGGCCCGGGCTCATGGAAGTAGATGATTTCTTTTGTTTCCATTCCTTATCTTCCCTTTATATCAACTTATTGGCCTTTTTCACGTCTTCTTTGAAGTATCAATGTTGCAACCATTCGCGCCTAATAATCGCAGTAAAACTGAACGCCTTTCTCTTTTTCGCCGTGGCCTTTTCTTTCAACTCCATTACTTTTTCTTTTCAGTCAAACAAATGAACTCCCCGTAAAGACAAATCTCTTGTTACCAACTTTTGTGTCATTCTTCCTCTTCAAGTTCCGCCAGTTTATCCCTGCGCTTTCGAGATGGGGAAAAATGGTTGAAATAAGCAGGAACAAAGCAATTGCCAAGGTGACCGCCGAAATTGGACGGGTCACAAAAATTATAAAACTTCCACCGGAAAGCAGGAGTGACTGTCGCAGCGCCTGTTCCATGAGAGGTCCGAGGACGTAGGCAAGAATGAGAGGTGCTCCTTCATACCGAAACTTTCTCATGAGATAACCCAGTACTCCGAAAAGGAGCATGAGCTTGAGGTCAAACACGGAGCCGGCAATACTGAATGTTCCGATGATGCAGAAAAGCACAATAAGAGGGAAGAGAAGATGATAAGGTATTTTCAGCACCTGCACCCAGAGGCCTATCATGGGGAGGTTGAGAACAAGAAGCATGATGTTTCCTACATACATACTTGCGATGAGACCCCAGAAGATATCAGGGTGCTGAGCGATGAAGGTTGGTCCCGGCGTAATACCGTGAATGACAAGAGCTGCAAAAAGGAGCGCCATGGTCGCGTTGGGTGGAATTCCCAGCGACATAAGGGGTACGAGGCCGCCGCTGCAGCTCGCATTGTTGGCTGATTCCGGTCCGGCCACGCCTTCGATAGCACCCTGACCGAATTGTTCAGGATGCTTGGATAGCTTTTTCTCCATCGTGTACGATAGAAAAGTAGTTATTGTTCCACTACCACCGGGCAGGATACCTATGAAAAACCCGAGAAAAGTTCCCCGCAGGATCGCCCATTTGGAGTCGGCCCAATCTTTGAGTGAAGGCCACAAATGCTTTCAATTTCGTCTTGAATGTAGTGCGGGTCAAGAGCTCTTTTTCAATATTCTCAAGAACCTCACAGATGCCAAAAATGCCCATGATGAGCGGGATCACACCGACCCCATCGGACAATTCGTTAATACCGAAGGTGAATCGGGGGAGGCCGGATATCATGTCAAGCCCCACATTGCCTATGAGGATCCCCAGACAGGCCATTATGAGGGCCTTCACAATGGAATGGCGGGCCATGTAGGTGACTGTCATGAGTCCTGTCACCATGAGGGCAAAATATTCGGGAAATGAAAATGCCAATGCAACTTTTGCAAGCGGTTCAGCTATAAACATAAGAAAGATTACGCTCAATGTCCCAGCAATAAAAGAACCCCATGCGGCGATACCAAGGGCGGCGCCTGCCCGGCCTTTACGGGCCATCTGGTATCCATCAATACAGGTGACAATACTTGCCGATTCTCCCGGTATGTTGACAAGAATGGATGTGGTGGAGCCGCCGTACATGGCGCCGTACAGTATGCCGGCAAGCATGATGATGCTCGATGCGGGTGTCACCGCGAAGGTCACAGGAAGAAGAAGGGCTATTGCAGCGGTAGGTCCGATGCCGGGAAGTACCCCTACCAGAGTCCCTGCCAGGACCCCCACAAAACAGAAGAAAAGGTTCATAGGCTCAAAGGCAACGCCAAAACCCATCAGGATATTATGGAAAAAACCCATGACTCACCCCTTAAAAACTCAGAATACCCGCCGGGAACGGACAATGAAAGAGCTTTGCGAAGACATAGTAGCTCACAAGGCTGCTCAGGCCAGGAAAAAAAATCAGCAGCCACCATTTCCGCCTTCCCACGATCAAAAGAAGGCATGCCATGAGCAGGAAAGTCGCTACCAGATAGCCCAGAAAGGGAAGAACAAGGATGTATACAAAAACGGCTATAACAAATCCAACAACCCTTCCCAACAAGAGTCCCGCAAAAGGATGAGGCTGACTCTTCCGTCCCCTTTCTCCCTAATAATGACTGGACCAGGAGAATGAGGACAGAAGAGCCATAATCCCTGATGCACCGCAGGCCATGAAACCCATACCCGGGTTCCGAGAGTACCCACTCCCATCCTGATGGATTGTACCAGAACGGCTGTGGAGAAAAAGAACCAGAAAACAGCACTTGCCCGATCGTAGGTCTTCATCTGCAACCCCTTATCTTACTGTTCCTTTGGCAGTTTGAGATCAACGACCATCTTTTCAAACCTATTGTTCGCCCGTTCAAGGGCATTCTTCGTGTCAGCTGTATTCTTGTAGATTGCCGGAATTTCTGCTTTCTTCATATAAGCGATAAACTCGGGATCATCCATGGCTTTCTTAAATGCTTCATCCAGTTTTTTTACTATTGGTGCCGGTGTTCCCGCCGGAGCATAGATATAATAAAGGCTGTGAACAACATAATCATATCCCAGTTCTTTGAGGGTCGGAACATTCGGAAATGCAGGCATCCTCTTCTCGCTATAGACAACGAGAAGTTTCAACTTTCCTGATCTATATATCGTTTCCAGGAACTTGCCGCCGTAAAAGCAGTCACATGTCCGCCGAGGAGCGGCATATTGGGGTCGCCTCCCGGAACAGGAACGGCGGTCCACTGGACATTCTCTTGCTTTCCCACATACATCATTGCGATATGCCAGGGAGTGAGGGTTCCCGAAGTGGTATAGGTAACCTTCCCGGGATTTTTTCTGGCGTATTCGATAAGGTCTTTCAGACTATTAAAGGGCGCATCTTTTTGAACAACAAGACCGCCGTATGGCTCCGCAAACTGCATGACAGGCTGAATCTGTTCGTATTTGTATGGTATCTTTCTCAAATGAGGTATTTCCGCAAGGGGCGTTTGAGGGCAACTGACAATCTGGTATCCGTCAGGCTTGGCCTTACTGAGAAGCTCCATGGCCACGGTTCCGGCACCACCGCCGTTATTGCTTACCGCGATCGGTTGTCCCAGGAATTTCTCAGCCGCTCGCCAGGATCCTCGTTGAAAGATCAACTGTCCCTCCTGTTGCTATGCAGACAGTCAGGTTTATCGGTTTTGTCGGATAATCCTGCGCTGCCACTGCCATCGGCATGGCAAAAAATATCACAAGTGCGGCAATCATCATACCAAACTCTCCATTTTCTTACGCTTACTTTACTCATTTTGCTCCTCCTTTTTTTATTTATCTCCCTTTCGCAGATACCGACTCAAACAAGAAAATACTCACAAACTGATATTCATTGTTTTTCCATGGCTTTATCAAAGTATCTTAACCTATGCATCCTGATACCATCTGTTCTTGGAAATCCGAATTCACAAGTAACTCCTTGTCAGTGCCGCTTCACGTAAAAAAACCTACTAAATCAATCACGTTTGCTTTCTTTTCAAGATTTGCCACAAAGTCTATCGCCTTTCTGACATTGTCCTCTTTCATCCAGCCTCCGGTAAAGGAAATGATGTCTTCAAACTTTTTCACACAATCATCAAACGACATGGGCCTGCTCGGTGTGCCGAGTGCAAGCTGTACCTGTTCAGAGAAAGTATCTCCGTTGTTCATTATAACCTCTATCCTTGCGGGTTCGATCCCCCTCGGACTATCAAGAGCATGATCCACTTCAGCCTTCAGTTTTCCGGTAAGTTCGAGTACTTGCTTGTCTTTAATGGCTTCAGGGGTGTAGTCTCCCATGGTAACACGGCCTTTGACGAGTGTTGTCGCAATTCCCCAGGGAATGCTGAACTGCGCATCTACAGGGTTCCTCGGCTTCACTTTAGCATCGAAAGGTGTACAGAGAAGCTTGTAATTGGCAGCTCCGGTGGCAAAACGAATCTCCTTTATCTCCTTGGGGTTGATATTGTGTTTTGCTTTTATGGCCAATGCCGCATCAATGGAAGGGTGAACTCCTCTGCAACATGGATAGGGCTTAATAGAAACATTAATACCCTCAAAAAAGCGACCCAGATCGTGCGTCAAAATATCTCTGTCATACTCACCGTGCTGGTACACTTTAAAAAGTCCGCACTCTCCTTCAAGGCAGTTTTTTGCACCGGTCACTCCTCTCTGTGCTAAAAGTGCTGCCGTTACACCTCCTCTGACGGAAAAGCCCGGCCCCATTCTTTTCGTTAAAGCCCCGTCAATTGTACATTGGCCATTCCCGCTGCATTGATGATACGCAATACCGAAAGCGTTTATCATTTTATCTTCGTCAAGCCCGAGGACTCTTCCCGCCGTGAGGGCCGCAGTAGGGTATCCATAGAGGGTGGTGAAGTGCCAGCCGGTCTGGATAGGGCTTACTCCGGGTCGGGTGCCTAAACCGAGTCTGCATATCATATCCACACCTAAAGCAATAGCGGTAATAAACTCCTTGCCGTCCAATCCCCCTTTCAATTCGGCCATGGCCAATGCCGGAGGTATGGTTGCCACTCCGGGATGCATTACGGCCTGTTCGTGGACATCGTCATAATCCCGTGTGTGAACCAAGGTCGCGTTCACCTGTGCCGCATTCGGCGCCGGCACCTTCTGCCTGCAGCCTATGACAGTGGCCTCCTCCCTGCCGCCCCATTCCTGCACCAGTTCCACAAGTTCCTTTGGTCCGGGCTGTCCCAAACCGGCAACCGCAACTGCCAATGTATCCAGTACTTCCTTTTTGGTGATTTCTACTACTTCCGTCGGCAGATCATCAAAGGTTACATTTACAAAATTTTGTGCAAAATCAAACGTAGCATCCATGTACCTACCTCCTTTCGTTAGCGCTTATATAAGCGATATCTGTCTGTCACCTCACACTATCAAGTCAAGGATACCGGTTCTTCTGTAAAACAAGCAGATCATGACCGGGCAGAATAACACCTTTCAGACCTTTCAGCCGGTCAAGAGTCTCGTAATATTCATGAGGTTCACGTAGATTCCGTTGGGCCAGAATGGGTCCCCATCACGTACATTCATATTCGCGAAGTGCGGTATGCTGTCTCCCGGCAGAACATAAAGCCCTTCCAGGTCTCTACCAGTACCGATTGGCTTCCGGGTGAATGGCCCGGGGTGAACATCACTCCAATTCCGGGCAGCACTTCTGTATCTCCGTCGAGTAAACCAAATCCTGCTTCCATCAGTTCCACCCTGTAGGCCTGCCAGTGAACCCGCAAGGGGGATCTCCAGTACTCCATCTCTTTTTTCTGAACAAGCCATCGGGCTTTTGTGCATAAAACATTGCCGGCACAGTGGTCGATGTGGAGATGTGTGTTAATGATCATGCTTATCTCTTCTGGTGAGGTATCAAACCGCGCTAACTGAGCTTCAAGCGTCTGTTCAGGCGTCCTGCTAAAGTATCGCAGGAATTGAGAAGTCTCCGTAACACCGCAGACACCCGAATCGACGAGGACCTTGTCCTCTCCGTTATTGAGAAGAAAAGCAAGCACACCGCTTTCTATCTTCACGCCTATATCCCGGTACAAAAGCCCCTGAGATCGATCAACTTTTGCTGTAGCCAGAAGAAGTGGTGAGATTGTCCATTTGTCATGCGTCATGTGCTACACTCATGTCTGAAACTGTCACCGAGTATCTCCCTTGGCGTTTCCTATCTATCCCAGCATGTGTATAATTATTCCGACGTCGTCAATCTCTTCCAGGTCCATTAACCAGTTTCATTATCTTTTCCGTCTTTTGTTTTGAAATATGTTTTCTTCCATGCGCCAGGCAATCCCTGAACTTGTCTGCGAATTCTTCCGGGCTCATGGGGTTCTCCGGGGTCCCCTTCCGGTTATCCATTCGTCTCGAAAACTGTTTACCCTCTTTGGTTACGATCTCTACAATGGAGGGATCCACTTCTCTCGAGTGAGTTCGGCCAGGATTATGGGATTTACTTTCTGCGCTATATCAAGGACACGATGTCTTTTATCGCTTCAGGCGTGAAATCTCCGATGCCCACGTTTCCCTTTATCACAGCAACACCTACCGTGTAGGGAATACTGAATTGCGCATCGGGACAACCTGGCGGACGGCGTTTTCTCTCGGATGGTTCGAAGAGGTCTCCGCATTCTTACCTGTCGACACATTGATTTCATCGATATCATCAGGTTTGATCCCGTTCTCCCTCATAAGAGTCAATGTTGAAAATATTGGCCCGTGTGTGTATCCGCAACTTGGATAGGCCTTAAATCCCATGCCTTCCACCTCAAACCGTTTGCCCAGATCAGATACTACAGGTACAGGATCGTACTCACCCTTGATGTAGTTGTTATAGATCCCGTACTCCCCTTCCATGCAATTCTGAGGGCCGGTAATACCCTTTTCGGCAAGGAGCGCCGAAAATGCACCTGCACGCGCGGCAAAACCAAGCTGTGCTCGTTTTGTTAATACGGCATCGGCAATAGACTGAAAACTGCCGGCTGTCTGGCTGTAGGTAATACCAAAGGCGTTGACCATCTTATCTTTGTCAAGTCTCAATATCTTTCCCGCTGCCGCGGCGGCTCCGAAATAGCCGAATATTGAACTGTAAACCCATCCGCTGACCCTCAGATTTGTTTTAGCGCCCATTGCCATTCTGGACATGAGGTCAATACCCAGGGCCACCGCCGTAATGAAGTCTTTTCCATTTATCTTGCCCTGTCGCTGAGCTACCGCAAAGGCAGCGGAGGCAACGGAGGCCGCAGCATGGACCATGGACTTGTCGTGGCCATCGTCATAATCCAGTGCGTGGCTCATCATGCCATTTACCAGGGCCGCGGAAGCCGCAGGCAACATACAGTCGAAACCGATGACTGTGCTCTCTTTTTTGCCGCCCCACTCCTTGAATAATCCGGCGACCTCGGCAACACCGAGTGCCGCGCTTCCGGCCATCGCCACCCCTAATACGTCGAGTATATCCTTTTTCGTCATATCAACGGCTACGGGCGTCAAATCCTCATAACCGACACGTACCACATTTTCTGCCAGGGTGAAAGCAACATCCATATTTACCGCCTCCTTATTCCTTGAATTCTTCGTAAGCCCGGCGCCCTTTCTTGACAAAACCCGTGACGCTGGACAACAAAAGGAGAAGCGCTATCCCTAACGTGACCGCAGAGATCGGACGGGTGAAAAATATAGCGAAACTTCCATCGGAAATGAGGAGCGACTGCCGAAGAGAACGCTCTATCATCGGTCCGAGCACATAACCCAGAATCAGGGCTGCTGCCTCATATTTATATTTCCGCATCAGGTAGCCCCCAACACCAAAGAAGAGCATGAGGATGATATCTGTTGTTGATCCCCCGGTGGAATAAGAGCCTATAACACAAAACAGGAGAATCAACGGGAAAAGGATACCGTATGGGACCTTCAGCAATTGAACCCAAAGCCCGATTAACGGGAGGTTAAGTACAAGCAGAAGCACGTTGCCGAGATACATACTGGCAATGAGTCCCCAGAACACATCTGCATGTTCGGTGATCAGAAGAGGGCCAGGGGTAATGCCATGAATAATGAACGCGGAAAACAGGACAGCCATGGTTACATTGGGAGGTATACCCAACGAAAGAAGTGGAATGAGGCCTCCTCCGCAGGAGGCATTGTTTGCCGACTCCGGCGCTGCCACACCTTCGATTACCCCTGTTCCGAACTTCTCAGGATGTTTGGACACCCTTTTTTCAATTCCATAGGACAGAAACGAGGCAAGAGTGCCGCCCCCTCCGGGCAGTATGCCAAGGAAAAATCCTATCAGCGTTCCTCTCACAATTGCCCATTTTGCGTCAATCCAGTCCTTAAGCGAAGGCCAGAGATTCTTGACCTTTGTTTCATATATGATGCGGCTTACCTGTTTTGACTCAATGTTTTGAAATACTTCCGAAAGACCGAAAAGGCCCATGATCACAGGCATCACACCTATTCCATCTTCCAGTTGAGGAATACCGAGAGTAAATTTCGGTTGTCCTGTCACAAGATCGAGCCCGATACTCCCGAGAATAATGCCCGTGAGGGCCATCATAATCGCCTTTAAGACAGATCCCTGGGCAAGATACGTGACAAAAATCAGACCTGTACACATAAGAGCAAAATATTCCGGGGGGCCGAATTTCAGTGCAAGTTTCGCAAGGGGATTGGCAACAATCATCAATGCAATTACGCTTATGGTCCCTGCTATGAAGGAACCCCATGCCGCGATACCAAGAGCAGGACCTGCCCTGCCTTTACGCGCCATTTGGTACCCATCGAGACAGGTGACTATTGATGCCGCCTCTCCCGGGATATTAACCAGTATGGAGGTCGTAGATCCGCCGTATTGGGAGCCGTAGAGAATACCGCAAAGCATGATAATGCTTGAAGTGGTGCTGACTTTAAAGGTCACTGGAAGAAGTAATGCCATGGCTGCAGTGGGACCAATTCCCGGGAGCACCCCGACCAGCGTCCCCACCACAACACCTATACTGCAAAACAGCAGGTTAATGGGAATGAAGGTGACCTGAAAGCCGTATAGAATGTGATGTATCCAGTCCATCTTCCCTCCTACAGTCCAAAGAGTCCATCGGGAAACTGACAGTTCAGGAGCTTCGAAAAGAGGTAATAACTTGCCAGACTGCTGAGCAAAGAGGAAATAATAACCCAATACCACTTTTGCTCATGGATCATGAAATAAAGAAAGAGCATAAGCAGAAACGAAGTGGTCAGATAACCCAGGGTTGGCATGACCAGCGCAAAAGCAAGGATCGCGAGACCGGAAAATAACACTCTCCACCACAGGATGCCTCTGAAGAGGGCTTCCCCGCCCGAACCTTTCTTTAGAATCGTCCTTAGGAACGCTGTCAAAGAAAGGATCCCCAGCAATCCGGAAGCGCCGAAGGTCACAAAACCGGGACCAGGCTGATGGGTAGTACCCAGCCCCAGTTGAATGGACCCCACGATGACAATAATCGATACGGCCAGAAAAAACATACTCGATGTGCGATCATGTGACATTATAATCCCTACTTCTTTGCCGGTTCCGGTGTAATTCCGATGGCCTTCATTGCTCTGCCGACAATATCACGTGACTCATATATATCCTTTGTGGTTTGTACGTGATCCCGATACGAGAGGTTCACGCCGAATTTCGTGTAAAGATCGGCAACCTCTTTATCTTCGAGGGCCTTACGGAGGGCCTCATCCAGTTTCTTGATGACCGGTGCCGGCGTTCCCTTCGGCGCAAGAAAAACGCTATACGTTTCATGGATAAAATCATAACCCAATTCCTTGAAGGTGGGGACATCGGGGAATTCTTTCATTCTCTTGGCGCTGTGCATCGCCAATAGGCGAAATGCCCCGGACTTGACATGAGGCAGCCATGAAGTAGATCCTGAATAAGCAGTCACATGACCACCAAGGAGCATGGTATTCGGATCAGAGCCCGGGGTAGGAACAGCAGTCCAGCGAATCCCTTCCTGTTTTGCCACATACTGCATGGCAATGTCCATAGGTACACCTGCTGATGTGATGGCATAAGAAACCTTGCCGGGGTTCTGTTTCGCGTATGCAACAAACTCCTTGAAGGTCTTCCAGGGCGCATCAGCCTTCACGACCAGACCGCTCGTCATGACCAGATTGGTTGCAATGGGCGTATAGTCCTCCAGTTTATAGTCGACGGACCTCGTGAAGGGCAGCCAGATGAGATTACCCGTCGCCGTTGACATAATTGTATACCCATCGGGTTTCACTTTCTTGATGATACCGAATGAGACAGCGCCGCCTCCCGCATTATTGTTTACGAAGGTAAAGGGCTGACCCAGAAATTTCTCTGCCTTAGCGGCTGTCGCGCGCGTAGTAACGTCTCCCAGTTGTCCGGGTGCTGAGTTGATCAGCAGGGTAACCGGTTTTGTCGGGAACGTTTGTGCCAGGGACGTCCCGAAAAACAACATAAAAATACAACAAACCAGGAAAACAACCTTACCGTAGCTGTATGTACCTTTCATAGATACCTCCCTTTGATTAGTTGATTACCTGTTGATAATGCCAAATCAATACATGTAAGAATCTTCCTCTTCAGCTCATTTCAGTCCCTCAATTTTTCTCCGCAACAGCCATAGGACGGGGTGCCGAGGCATTCCGCATGGCGAAATATGTTCAGAGACGGATTACTTGTCGAGCACTTTGAAATGGTCATGTTTATCATGCGCGGCGCCCCTCACCCCTTTGTCTCTCCGCTGCTTGAAAAAGTTGAATTCCCCGGGATCATAGACTTTGTTGGTCTGAAAACTGTGCATGATATAGTGGTCCACCAGGCCCGCGGTCGATACCCATTGTGGTATACATCATCTCTCTCATGGCTTTTCCCATTGCGATGCCATCTTTAGGATGCAGCGCCAGTCCATTGAGCGAGTTCCCTTACCTCATCATCGAGAATCTCTTCGGGCACAGCCCTGTTGATGAGATTGTAGGCAGCGGCCTGTGCGCCGGTAATCATCTTTCCTGTGAGGCACAGGTCCATTGCTCTCGTGAGTCCGCATCTCAGGACCATAATAGGGGAGATCGTCATACCTCCCTGGCCAAGTCTTTCCTCGACATGGCCAACCTTACAGTCTTCACTGGCAATGAGATAGTCACAGTGGAGCACGAGATTAAAGGCTATGCCCAGACAATACTTATGCATTTGAGCGATGGTGATCTTGGGGCAGTAAAGCAACTTCCGGTGAAAATCGAGAAACATCTTCCTGTCAAAGGTCAGTTTAACGCGCTGAGGAATCTTTCGCAGACCGCCGGTTTCTCCCGGTTTCGCTTCCTTCATTCCGTAAACAAATCCGACACCAGTCAGATCGGCGCCGGCGCTGAAAGCACGTCCTGCTCCCTTGATAATAACCACTTTCACATCATCATCTTGAGCGGCCTCGTCGAGAGCAGCGGACCAGTCACGAGCCAGTTCGGGTGATACGGCATTCAATCGCTCAGGGCGATTCAGAGTGATGGTTGCAACACGTTCCTTCTTTTCCGTAGATTACATTTTCATATTCCATATAACAGCCTCCTTTAGTTTATAGTTTTACAGTGATTCAAAATAGGAGTTCTCTTCATTCGAGTACTCCGGATGTAAAAAGATCGAGAAATTCTTCATCACTTTTTCCTAAAATCTTTGTCAGCACATATTCGTTATGTTCACCCAGCAACGGACTGGGTGTCTGCGCTTGGCCCGGTGTCATGGACATCTCAACGCTGGATCCCAGATGATTGAACATTCCAATCTCACTGTGGTTGATGGGCCAGAACAGCCTGCGATGACGCAGTTGGGGATCGGAAAACACATCGGCCGGATTTTCCACGATGCCGGCGGGCACTCCGGTTTTCTGCAATATCGTCATGACCTCTTCCGGCGTATATTCTTTCGTCCAGCCTTCAACAAGCGCATCCAGCTCCTTCTCGCGTTCTTTTCGATGCACCAGAGTGTCGAAACGACTATCAGCAATATATTCCGGTTTGCCTATAGCACGGCACAAATCGGCCCATTGGCCGTCGTTGAGAACCGCTACGGTGCACCAACGATCTTCACCCTTACAGGCATAGACACCGTGAGGCACAGCATAGGTACAGGCATTGCCCTTAAGTTCAGGTTCCCTTCCATTTACCGCGCAATCCATCACGCCCGGCAGGACAAAATAGAGTGCCGTTTCATATTGCGCCAGATCGAGGAGCTGACCCTTCCCGGTTCTGTCGCGATAATCAAGGGCTGCTATAACCGCTGCAGAAGCAAGACGGGGGCTGATACAATCCGTGTAAGCTCCGACACCGACGGGCAGGGGGCCTCTGTCCGGCCAGCCGATAAAATTAGGTATTCCCGCTGTGGCAGCTAGTATCATGCCGAAAGCCGCCAGGTTTCTGTAAGGCCCTTCGGTCCCGAAACCATTCTGTCTTACCATGATAATATCGGATTTCACCTTCTTGAGTTCCTCATAGCCGAGTCCCCATCGATCCATTATACCGGGTGTAAAATTCTCCATAACCACATCCGCCTGAGCCACAAGTTCCTTGGCTAAACCGATTCCCTTGGGATGCCCCATATTGAGTGACACGCTCATCATGTTCGCGCTGAAGTGATTGAAATACCCGCTTCTGTTGACCCCCGGCTTCCCATCTTTGTACGGAGATGATGTCCGGGTTACACAGGGACGGCTGTTCGTTTCGATCCTGATAACGGTAGCGCCATAATCAGCAAAGAACTTGAGCGTCAACGGACCGACCATGGCCCAGTTAAAGGCAACTATCTTAAGATCAGAAAAAACTTTGTTCACCTGTTGCAAACCTCCTTTGTCAGATCACACCTGCTTCTTTTAAGGCTACCAATCGCTTCCCCGATAATCCGATTTCGCCATATACATCGGCGTTATGCTCTCCTATAAGAGGGGCTTTGAACCTGGTGCCTGTTTCACACTCCGATGATCTCACAAATTGCCTGGGATAAGAAATGGTTGCCCCCAGTTCGGGATGTTCCATCTGGATCCAGTATGCTCTCGCCGCGAGATGCGGGTCCTTCACTTGATCCTCCATGCTGAAGAGCGGGCAAATGGAAATGTTGCGCGCCATGGCGGCGTCGAGCACTTCCTTTTTCGTACGGGTCCTGAAAAACGCTTCAATGGGCGCGGAAAGACGGTCCATGAGATCCTGCGGCGCCATGGCGATGTCAAGCTCTTCCCAGACAAAAGTGCTGAGGAACTCATTAGACATCCCCATCTCTTCCATCCATTTGGTGAGTGCCCGTCCCGTTTTAGCGCCCTGGGCCCCGCCGAGCATGAAAAAGAATACGTATCCGTCCTTGCAGGGCCATACCTGTCTCTGAATAGTGCCGCTGCTGCTTCCCGTTCTGAATGTTCCCATACGGGACAGCACAACTCCGCTCAGTTCATAATAGGGTATCGTCTGCGCCATAAACCAGGCCGCGCTTTGTTGCATCGACACGTCGACATGCTGTCCTTCGCCTGTCTTTCGGCTGTGGTAAAAAGCGATCATGCTGCCCACGCCGGCGTCGGCCCCTGCATGGAGACAAGCCTGGGGAATACCTATGTTGACCGGCGGCCTGTCCGCGTCACCGGTAAGATATAGTTGGCCGGACATTCCCATAATCACAAGATCATTTCCTTCGTAATCTTTGTACGGTCCTGTCTGCCCAAAGGGTGTAATGGAAGTAAGAATGATACCTCTTATTCAGACCGGATAGAACCGAAAACCCGAGTCCGATTGTATCCAGATAACCGGGCTTGAAAGATTCGATGACAAAATCACTTTTTTTCGCCAGTTCTTTGAAAATCTCTTTTCCGTCCCTTGTTTCCAGGTTCAGCGTGATTCCCCGCTTGTTTGAATTATAGGCAAACCAGTAGAGGCTTTTCTCAGGGTCAGGAATATCATGCCAGAAAGGTCCTATTCTCCGTGACGGTTCACCGCCCGGAGGTTCAACTTTGATGACATCGACTCCCAGATCTGCGAGAATTTTGCCGCAGAGAAATCCTTTGTCGTCGGTGAGATCAAGAGCCCGACAACCGCTCAGGAGGGTTGGAGGAGCTGGCGTTTCCATCATGCTTTTCCCTTATTTTTCAGATCACTCCAGAGATCTGCTATGGCGCCTTTCAGGTCTGCTTCGGGAGGATAGACCCTGTCAAACCCGAGGTCCTTGAACTTCTCTTCATCTTCCTTGAAATCATGCTTGCCCACGCCGAGGATGCCGCCAATATAGAGGAGCACATCTCCCAGGCCTGCTTCCACGCACTTCTCCTTAAGACCTCTCACATCCAGTTCAGCCATGCCGTAAAGAGAGCTCATGAGGATCGCGTCGGCATTCGTTTCCACTGCCGCCTGAATGAATTCTTCCGGAGGTGTCATGATGCCCAGTTCCACAACATTAAAGCCAGCCTCCCTGAAAGCACGGGATAATATTTTCGTACCAATCACGTGGGCATCCATGCCTACCGTTCCGGTGATGATTGTCGGTTGTTTCATGAAAGTCTCCTTTTTAATAAGTCTTATAGGTCTTATAGGACCTATTAAAACATCTCATTTTCCGGTTAACCGTCCCTTGCTGAAGGCCCAGAAATCGCGGACAGTCATCTCATAGTCAGCTTTTGCACCGTCGGCCTTCTCCCTCTCCGCTACTTTTTCACGATGGAACTTCTTTACCTCTTCCGGGAAAGGCAGGTTGCCGAACTCTACCCAGCGAATGGCCCCTCTTACGTCCTTTACGCCAATCACTTTGTCCTTTACCTGTTTGTTGGGGCTGAAGGACGAATCGATTACTCCGGCATCGACGCCCCTCAGACAACCGATAGCGATATCACCGTTTCCCATGTCGAGGAGTTTGTCTACCATTGACCGGATTTCCATTTCGCCTATCTTTTCTTCCACGTCTATTTCCTTCATTTCAAACTCTATCTGCTGTCCCCTGATTACATTGAGAAGCCAGTTGGCTGAATCATACGTGACCGCGTGGCTTTCTTCCGTTGGAATGCCGAGGGCCTCATCGATAGTCCTTACATTGATGGACTCCACTTTTCCCAATGCTCCAACGACGCAGGCATAATTAGGAAAAGCAAAGGCGCCGCCCATCCCCTGCGGCATCGGGAAGAGCGGTGTTTGAGAGCCAAAGGTACCGGGAATAATCACATCCTTATATCCGAATCTATCAAGGTATTCCCTCATTAAACGAGGCTGCACCCGAACCATTGCCAGGTCCTGCGCCATATTGCCCATGAAGTGGACAAGGGGTACAATGCTCTTGACACCCTGCTCAGCGGCCATAAGCGCTTCAGCGATCATTGCCGCAAGATTTACCGTCATGGGTTGGACACCCGTGGGTATCCATCCGTGAAGGTCGGTAGTGATTATAACCCCTCTTTCGGCATAGTATCCCATGAGCCTTTGGACATACATGCTTGCCGTCATGACCTCTTCCAGAGTGGCATTCTTTTCATAGGCGCCCCATGAGATGAAAGGACCTGATGACATACCCGTCATACCCGATGCAAAGGCGATTTCGGCCCCGAGAGGCTGGGCTTTGTATGACACGCGCGGGTCAAAAGCTCCAGTGGTGACGCTTTCGATCACTTTTCTTGTTTCTTTTACTCCGTGATTAATGAGAGGATAGCCGTTGAGGAGTTTCTTTCCTGTTCGGCGGGTTTCCTCCAGGGCATCCTCTATCTTCTTAAACTGGAGCAGACGGGTGTAGCTGTCTGTTGTAACCGGAATATAGGGTACGCCGGTTTCCTCCAGCTTTCTGCAGAGGCTTATCTCTTCATCGACAAGGGCAGTCCCGGCGCGGGGATAGACAACGGTTTTCCCTTCTCTGTGGAGTTTCTCCGTGATCTTAAGAAAGTTCTTACTCTCAGGCAGATTTTTCTGGTATTCAATACCATCTTCGAGATCCACTTCTTTGCCGGTGGGCCAAAGAGAAAGGACATCCTTCCTCATTTTGAGAAACTGGTCTTCATCGATACGTTTTTGCTTCACTTCAAATCTCATTCATCCCTCCTGTATGCTGTTGAACTCTTTCACTTCCGATTTTGGCTGTTACCCGTCCGCCTTCCGTGGATTTCGCTCCTGTAGACATTTCTCCGCGGAGAAAAGGTCTGCATCCTATATCACTTCCTCATTTTTCAGTTCTTCTATCTGCTCCCAGGAATATCCACACACATCAAGGAGCACCTCTTCCGTGTGCTGGCCAAACTGGGGCGCATAACCGTTAACCTTGACGGGCGTCTCGCTGAAGCTCACCGGATTTCCTACCACCTTAACCAATCCAAGGGACGGGTGATCAATCTCCGCAATGTATCCATTTGCAAGAGCCTGCTGATCGTTGGCAAGTTCCGTGGGTTTCAGGACCGGTGAATATGCCATGCCCCCGCCTTTCTCATCGAACAATTTCATCCATTCATCACGCGGTTTCGTTTTGAAGACTTCTTCAATCAGCGGTGTCAACTCCGTGCTATTTTCCCTCCTGTTTGCAGTTGTCGCAAACCTTGGATCATTCTCCAAATGTTGTATGCTGAGCACATCACAGAACTTGGGCCAGTATTTATCCGCCTGCGCCTCTGAAAGAAGAAGCCATTCACCGTCGGAGCATTCAAAATGGTTGGACATGGGGTTTTTCATAGCTTTTCGGGATGGTCTGGGGATCTGTCTGCCCCTGAGAAGGGCGGCATTGATATTGTATGCCTGCAGATGAATGCCTGATCCCAGAAGCGATACATCAACCTGTTGCCCAACTCCGTCTCTATCCTTTTTCACAAGGGCAGCCAGTATTCCATAAGCTAATACGGTGCCGGTCATCTGGTCGAATACAGGTCCTCCTATCTGTGCGGGTGGAGAACCGGGCTCACCGCCGACAGAGTACATAATGCTTGATCGTGCCTGGGCCACGCTGTCGAAGGCGCGTTTGTCTTTTTCCGGCCCCGAGAGACCATAGCCCGTAGCCACCCCGTAAATAAGTTTCGGATTATATTGCTTCAGCGTGTTGTAGTCTATCTTAAGGCTCGTGATGGTCGCCTGTGTAAAATTTGTGCAGAATACATCCGCCTTAGAAACAAGATCATAAAGAAGTTTCTTTCCTTTTTCTTTTTTCAGATCCAGGGTGATAGATTTTTTTCCCCGGTTTGCCGTCTCAAAGAGAAGGTTCTCACCATTCGCCATGGACATGGATGAGCCGAAAATGGCTTCGGTACCCCGGCTGGGATCACCTTTTTCTCTATCTTCCACTTTGATTACCTGAGCCCCCAGGTCTCCAAGCATGTAGCCCGCAGTGGGTGCACTCAGATAACCTGCGCATTCTATGACCAGCAAACCCTCTAATGGACCACCCATAGTTAATCTCCCTTTGTGAATAGGTATTTTGTCACTTCTCTAACCGTTCTTATTCGTCCGGCAATGCAACCAACCACCGGAGCAACTCCAATTCTTCTGCAGATGGTGGCGCGATTTCATCAATCTCCTCTGCTTTCTCCAACGACCATCCGCACTCCATTTCTATTGCTTTCACTTTTTCTTTAAGGCTGGATGCCCACGTGCCGGGAAAACACGCGTCGAGGTAAAACATTCCTGAGGAACTTTTTTTTCGGAATACGCCCATAGTCGATATCACAGTTGTAACAGCATCCCCTCGTCCTGTCACATAAGACAGCGTCTCCACGAAGCGGTCCTTTGACTGTGTAAGCGTGACTATAACTTCTTGTGCGTTTACAGCATCGTTTGCACCACCGGACCCGACCAGGAATTTCCCCGAACCTGTTCTTGTTGAGTTAATATTACCGTATTTATCGATCTGTCCCGTTCCCAGGACACTGAGGCAACGATTGTTTCTCCCCCCGACAAAAACTCCGTGAGTTGTCACCGTATCAGTCAGTATCTTCGCGCTTCGAACCCCGGCCTCACTGGAGAGCACCGATTCTCCGGGGAGCGGGCTATATCCGATCAGTCCGTTTCCGGTGATGAGCTCTACTTCACGTCCTTCAGCCTTAAGCTGGTAATATGCGAGCCATGCGGCTGTAGCTCCCATACCAGCACCGGCAAGGATCGTTTTGTGATTTTCTCGTTCCGCGCTCTTTCTAATTTCTCTGGCCACGGCTATAAACATCATCTCTTCAGCGGAAAACTGTTGAGCCGGTTCAGAAGAAGGTATTGAAATCCCGGTTGTTGTTATCTCGACTGCCTTAGGAATATGACGTTTCAAAACAGACAATCTCTGTTCACCGATCTTGTCGAGATACGATTGATGGTCAACGCACCCGATTATCCACGACTCTACCCACTGATCCAGCGACTCTTTCTTTAAGGATGCTTCGTGCAGCCCATTCAGGAATTCGTTGTCTTTCTCATACGGTTCAAAGCCTTCTATGCCCGGATTTGTATATGAGAAAGGATGAACGCCAAAGGGGGTAACAGATATGGATTTCACCATATAGCCGGGTATCTTGACGAAGGCAGCATATTTTTTGATAAAGTCAGACGGCACAATTCTCTCCACAGTGGCAATAACACCGCCGCTGCTCGAAAGAGGGCCCCAGATATCATCACCGTAAGGGGCCGATAGAATAATGTTTCCGTCCATATCGGCAGCACATCCGTGGATAATCGACACGTCGGGGTTGAGAGATTTGACAATTCCCGTTTTAGCACCTGAACCAAAAGGATCCTCAATTTCTTTGAACAAATTCACATGATCAGTGGCAATACCGCTCCCCGCAACAGACCTTGTCGGAATAAATGGGAAGCCGAACGCGCCTGCCATAAGTCGTTGCTGGAGGGAACAAAGTGACCAATTCTCAAATTCAATAGCATGTTCTTCAAGTGCCTTCTGTATGATTTTGCTCGGCCTGGATGAATTTGATATGTCTATGCAGGCTGCACAGATAAGCTTTTTCACGAGGCCGCAATGGACAAGGTTAAGGGCATGCCCTGTAACTGTGCTCTGGACCACCGTAAAAGCGGGATTCCTCCCCTTGAACTGTCTGATAAGTTCACATATTGCAGCAGAAGGTCCTCCGATACCTGCTGCGAGATGCACGGTCATACCCGGCTGGATATATCGCCTTACAGCCTCATCGATAGCTATTAATTTGTCTGTTCCGTGCCCGGTCGGTTCCGGTTTATGGTTCTTGTTGGCGATCATTTTTTTGTTTCACTCCGAATCCCGGTGTCTCTATGGTTTCCCAAACAGAGCACTGAAGAAAAGTTTCATTATTGACGTGATTTTAGGATTTTTAGAAAATGGATAATATGATTTAAATCATATTAAACTGAAAAATATTCGGCTACATTTGACAGTATTCTTCCTGCGTATTCTATCCGGAGGCCAAAACAATGGGGAAGAAAAAACTCCTCGTAGACATTGGAAGCACTTTTACCAAGATAGTAGCTATTGATCTTGAGCAGGAAATTGTCCTTTCCTCTGTCAAATCTCCCACTACTATCAAAAACGGTGTAACAATCGGGGTTCTTGAGGCTTTAAAGATAATAGAAATTCAGACAGGGCCTCTTGATAAAAATATGGAAATAGCCGCATGCAGTAGTGCCGCAGGTGGGTTACGTATGGTTTCAATTGGTCTGGTGCCGGAACTCAAGGAAAAAGAATCAAGCAGGCTATTGATAATTATTACCCCTTGAAATCACGTTTTTCCCGACAGGAAATGTCACGGTGAATGTTGTTCCGCCTGACTTTGTACAGTCATCGGCAGTTTTACAATGATTGCACTGCGCAATATCTCCGGGACAGATATCTCTATCGGTAGGAATATAGATACATCGCGTGCTCTTGAGCGAAATGTCAAACCCATAACGCTCGGCGTAGTGTTTGATTCGAAGAAGTTCAAGACCTTTACCACCCGCCCCGAATTCAAAAGGTCTCTTCGTTGAATAGAGATCGGTTTCCTCTGTGTGGAAGAGGCCATCGAGAAGTGACGCCTGGTTTTCCTCAGTGATACCGATACCCCGGTCTGTCACACGAAGAAGAATGCCTGCGTCGTTCTGCTCCGCGCTCACTTCAATGAGGCCTCCGTCAGGTGTATTTTCGATAGCGTTTTTGATGAGAGCTTCAGCCACCTCTCTGAGGATGAAGGGATCTATAAAAACAAAAAGGTCGTTCTGTCCTTCTACTTGGAACTGTAGATTTCGGTGCACGGCAGTCCGCTTCATCTTTTCCACTACAGAAACGACAGTCGAGTAAAGGTCTACAGACTGAGATAACCAGGGACTGTCGTCAAGATATTTGTTTGTCCATTCTTTGAGAGTTTCCAACTGTGCCCGTACATCTTCCGGTATTTCCGAGAAGTTTTCCACCCTCTCCAGAAGACGATCAATATCGTTGAGGACCGTTCCTGCCTCAACTTCCTGGGATACCCTGAATATCTCATCAGTCTCCCGTGATATTTCAACGAGACGTTCTGTGTTTCGCTCCAGAGTGTCGATAATGTTCTTGAAGGCAGGGGTCAATACATCTTCGAACTTCCGTTTCAGGATATTGGTAACTCCCTGAATAACCGCGAGAGGCGTTTTCAGTTCATGAGAGATATGATCCACCGCCTTGGTTTTTGCCTTATTCAATCGCTCAAGCTCTTTGTGGGATTTTATGAGCGATTCTTCAGCACGTTTTCTTTCCGTGATATCCCTGGAGTAGACGAGGTAGACTAACGTGCCGCGATAGATAATACTTGCAGCCGATACTTCAACATAGAGTTCGTTCCCCTTTTTCGTGACACCCTTGAATTCATACTGTGATGGAACAGGCTCGCCTCGGCGCCGTTTATTCATGATGTTGCGAACCTTCTCGACGTCGTCGGGATGGATGGTAGTCAATATTGATTTTCCGATGATTTCTTCAGGACCGTCAAACTCAAACATTTTGATATACTGTTTGTTTGCGTACTGACATATATCGCCCTGCAGGATCGAAATACCGTCGTTGGAATTTTCAATGGCAACTCTGTATCTTTCTTCGCTCTCCATAAGAGCTTCCTCGGCTTCTTTACGCTTCGTGACGTCGAGCATAGTGCCTTCATACCGAAGGGTTTTACCGTTTTCATCACGAAATACGATGACGTTCATGGAAACCCAGTGTATGCTTCCGTTCTTTATTTTCAATCGGGCTTCAAAGTTTTGAACGGAACCGGATGCACGAAGAAGCTCTATTAGTCTGCTATGGTCCGATGGATCTACAAAAAGGTCATTGGCGAAAATCGAATCCTTGATTTCCGCAGGGGAGTCATAACCGTGTATGCGGGCGAAAGAAGGGTTGGCGTGTGTGAAATGGCCCTGAGGGTCTGTCTGGAATATTCCTTCCATGGCGTTGCCAACGATATTTCTGAATTTGACTTCACTCTCCAAAAGAGCTTCCTCGGCTTCTTTACGCTTCGTGACGTCGAGCATAGTGCCTTCATACCGAAGGGTTTTACCGTTTTCATCACGAAAGACCGCGACGTTCATGGAAACCCAGTGCATGCTTCCGTTCTTTATTCTCAATCGGGCTTCAAAGTTTTGAACGGAACCGGATGCACGAAGAAGCTCTATTAGTTTGCTATGGTCCGATGGATCTACAAAAAGGTCTTTGGCGAAAATCGAATCCTTGATTTCCTCAGGGGAGTCATAACCGTGTATGCGGGCGAAAGAAGGGTTGGCGTGTGTGAAATGGCCCTGAGGGTCTGTCTGGAATATTCCTTCCATGGCGTTGTGAACAATATTTCTGTATTTAGCTTCGCTTTCCTTGAGTACGTTTACAAGTTTTTCCAATTCTGTTTGAGATTCTCGCGGACAATCGGTATTGAGAATTATTTCTGTCATATCGGGTGCGGGCACTTCCCCCTGTCGTTTTTTTTCACAGTATGATGTCCATTTGCGAACGTGTTTCTATTATAAGACATTTTTCGATATATATCTTCCCTAATTGTTGGTAATTTCTGACTTTCCTTTTTACCGGAACGGTTGTTATATCGGATAATGTTTCTCTGTGTGGCGCTCGTATATCTTATCAATCTTGCTCTTTTTCAGTTCTATGTAAGAAATAAAGATCATTTTCCAGCGACACGAAGCTCATCAGTCCGTCGCTCGCAACAGCATGGAGGTTAAGCGGAGAAGAACAATGTATTGACTCAGAAGACAATCGGCCATATATTTATACAGTATTTAAAATAACCATAAACAGGGGGTTTCAGCCATGAGTAGTTCTATTCTGCATAACAAGAAACTATTGGCGGTTGATGATGAGCCGGACATTCTTTACGTTCTCAAAGAAGAGATTGAGGCACATTGCGCGGATTGCACTGTTGATATGGCCACAAGTTATGATGAGGCCTTGAAATATCTTGCCTCGAACAATTACGATCTCATTGTTCTTGATATCATGGGGGTTCAAGGTTTTGACCTCCTGGAAATCGCGGTGAAAAGGGGCTTGAAGGCAGTCATGCTTACCGCCCACGCTTTGAGCCCGGAGAACCTCCAGCGTTCCTACGACATGGGAGCACGCGCATACTTGCCAAAACTGAAACTTGGGGAAATAGTTCCATTTCTTGAGGATGCTCTACAACAGGAGTTCGAGCCGGGATGGAAACGCCTATTCGGAGCATTGCGAGGGATCTTTACTGATTTGTGGGGCAGGGACTGGGAGAAAATTGAGAAAGATGTCGGCATGAAGCTGCCTCGCCCGTGAAATGTCTATACCTGTCGATGAATCTTATTGTGTTTGCTTCTTTTGTCGCTTTTCTTGACACATGATTCTATACCACTCATTCTTATGCTTTACGTATTTTAGCATATGCGCCATTGGGTGGCCGTGATCGTTTGAATCAAATACGGAACCGATTATTGTGGCGGCCTATTTAATCATGATTCGAGCATCTAAGACGCACTATTATTTTGCCAACCGATTGTATTCTTCCATCTTCCAGCATGAACGAAAGAAGGAGCAATCCCTGCATATATCAGCTTTGTTCGTTTCAACAAAATATTGTTTGCCCGACATATCGGCGACATTGTTTTCTATCATTTCAATAATACAGGGAG
>CAWAOG010000043.1:0-200598 GCA_963783625.1 uncultured delta proteobacterium
AAAAAGGATACGGGAGAGATCGTACTCGATAGCGCTGACGTGAAAGAAGCTGAAGCTCTCGTAGTCAGTCTGTCCAAGGGGAAGATAGAAGTGGTAGTCACTGAATCGCGCTCATGATCGTATAACTGCATGATACTGTGTTTTGTGAAACGGACAACGGCTCGTTCGGAAACCTCATCTGCGGCGGTCTGCTTCGCCTTGCGCTGCTCCATGTATGCATATACACGTCCGCGCCAGCAAGGCTCACAGCCCATCCACATCTGAAGATTTCACTCCAAGCCGTCGTCCATTCCACCCGCGGCCCTCATCTCTCCTGCTGAGTCCGCGGATATTGCATCTGAATATACAATTGGCTTGTGCTTTGCTTTTCGTTTCACGTCCTTCGTCGCAAGTCTTTGCGGGGCGGACGTTCGTCGGTCTTTAATCCTTGCATTGCTACCTACCTGCATTCTTTTCATTTCAGTAGTTGACGAACCATTCCGAATAATCACCAAGAAGCGTATAATTCTTTGATGTCTCATCGACCCCTTTCAGCCACGCAAGGTCAAGAATGAAACGCTGGTTGTCATTTACCCGCTTCACTTTGACCAATATTCCGTGAACTTCATCGATGAGGTCTTCAAAGCGTTTCAGTTCATAGATATCGGTACAGGAAGGCTGTTTCTCTTTCAGAGCTTCGTGTTCGGTTTTTTCATCATTAAAAACAGGAGTTTCTTCCCACGGAAAACCTTCAATCCCGGTCATAATGCAGGGTGTATCAAGATTTTTCCTGAGATAGTCCCGATACAGCATCAGTGATTTCATGCTAACAGCCAGACTATCCGCGCCTAATATTTGTGTTATTCGCTGTTCTTGTTCGTTGGATTTTTCCATAAGATCTCCTCTGAGGTTTCGTATTATCTGTTGATTCCCCTATCATGCCCTGTCGTATGATGGTCTGGTTTCCCTGATGTAAAACCAATATAACGACAACGACTTCTCCGGGTGCACTCTGTTGCTTTGCCGGGCATAGATAGATAGACCGGTCTCGTTTGTAATACGTGTTTCTTGATCACTCTGTTGCCGCCTTAATCTTTTTTAAAATCGGGTTATCAGCCGTAAATATATTGGTAGTTCCAGTCTCATCATCAAAAACAAGGACTGCCGATCCTTTTTCAAGTTTATATTTTACTTGTCTTAAATTTGTTTCCGGGGATGCCTCTTTTTCACCATAATCAGTGCCATTTCTTGAAATAAACTCTTCAATAACACCTTGCAGAGCTTTAGAACTGAGTCTATCGACCGGAATGATATGGACAGACATTCAAACGTGCTCCAAATGCTTTTTAGGTTCAACAGACCGCTTTATTCAAATAGCACTGATCTGTCCCCACTCATTCTACCACCTTCAGAGTTTGTTTCTCCACCATAGAATTATTGAATGTGATCTTTCATTAACCAACAGGCGTATCGGCTGTTTCTTCTTTCAGTTCTATTGCTTCGACCTTCACTCTCGCCAGTCCTTTATCGTGAAATCCGAGCTTTTTGGCGGCGCCGCTGGAGAGATCGATGATCCTGTCGCCCGATGAGGGATTTCGGCTGCTGGGGAAAGGGACCTCTGTCATTAACCCTTACGATGATGGAACGCTGGTTCTCCAGATTTGTCACTTTCACGTGTGTTGGAAGCGGCAGGTACTTGTGGGCCGCAGTCATCTGTTCCGGGTCGAAGATCTCGCCGTTAGCGGTCATGCGCCCTTTGTTATTACGCAGGGTCTCGTAACCGTACCACGATGCTACGCCGGTTTCCTGGTAAGTTTTCGCCTGCTCAACGGACATGGGATAGTATTTTTTTCCCTTCACCGTGTACGGCGCGGTTCTTACCCGACCCTTGCGAATGGCTTCTTTGGGAGGCAGATCGTCAATCGTTTCAATGTCCTCGTTCATGAGCGCCCAGCCAATGGGGGCCTTTACCACTTTAAAGGTATATTTTCCAACCGTGTAAACAAGTTTCGTTGTACCTGCAGTGAGTTCATAGGTACCCTTTACGACATAATAGCCGCCCATGACGGTACCGGCGACCACCCTGTAGGGTAATTTAATGATCGAGCAATCCGCGAGGAAAATGCAGATTAAAATAAGAACAAGGATCCGGCGTTGTTTAATTATAGAACTTGATGTTCTGCGTACCCGATTAGCAGGGGTCATAGCGGTATATAGAGTAGCATATTCAACAGTGCAATAGAATAAGCCGGGGGCAATAGAAGGGCAGCCTGAGACGGAATTGCCTTGACACCAAACACACCAAAATAATAGTATCTAACAAATTTCTGATATCCATCTATTAAGTTGTATGTAAAGAGCGATACTGAATCGCTGCTTTGAACAGGCGCAAGATGAAATCAACCAAGGCCACAACTATCAATTATCGCTTTCTGGTAATTCTTATTCTGAGTAGCGGACTGCTATTCAGCTGCAGCCATATCTCTGCTGAGAGAGAAAGATCAAATTATATGATCCAGCGAGAACCTAAGACAATCTATTACGAAACATCTGATTCTTCAACCCAGATCAAATACTACCAGATCGGCAACGGTGACCCCGTGATACTGCTCCACGGCTTTGCATCATCTTCGTTCACCTGGCTTCACATAGCTGAAGCTCTATCAAAGAATCACACTGTCTTCGCACTGGATTTCAAGGGGTTTGGTCTTTCTGATAAACCGGCCGATACCCGCTATTCTCCGCGTGATCAGGCTGACATTGTTCGTCGACTGATACTTGAAGAGGATATGAAAAACATTACAATTGTTGGCCACTCTTTCGGCGGCGCCGTTGCATTATCTACGTACGATAGCCTTTTAGAAGAAAAGCAAAGAGTCAAGAAGATGGTTCTGATTGATACCTTCATTCAAAATCCTGTCCTCTCAGCACAAATGAAGATCGTAACTTTACCAATTGTAAGTTGTCTTGCGATGCGATTGTTGCCAGCTAACCTTTGCGCACGTATAGTTCTAAGAGGTTCTTATCTTGATAGCTCAAAAATAACCGACGAGATGCTGCGCGCGTATACACATTACATTGGATTACCGGGGTCATCTCACGCGATGACTGAAACCGCTCGGAAGTTATTTTACGAGAACTCAGATGATTTACTCAAAATTGCTACCCATGCTGAAATCCCCGTACTTTTAATCTGGGGAGACAAAGACTCGGTTTTCCCATTGATCAATGGCGAAGTTCTCGCTAAAGGAATGCGTAAGGCCACATTGTCGGTGATACCGGAGTGCGGCCATACCCCTCAAGAAGAGAAACCTGCGGAAACCCTCAAAATAATTATGGATTTCCTAAGCGACAACGGCAGGTGAAGTAAAATGCGCTCTAATCCCTTTTTGTCTTTCCCGTATTTAACGTTTCAACCAACTTGTTTTTTCCGACAAATATACATTGACAGCCCTATTTACCAAGTTATAATTCTTATATGATATAAAGCGAGTTTGAAAAATAAGGTGGCATAATGGCTAAAAGAGTTATTAGCCCGGCGATTGCGCACATGAATGTCCTGATTCCTTATGCTATAGCCATTGTATAAAGTGGATTACCTTAAAAGGACTGACAATAAATGACAAAAATCAATTACTACTTAGTGATGTCAATCGCAGTCATCAGTGTTTCCGGTTGTTCTGCTTTTGATTATGGGGCTTCCTTCAACAAACGGGCCGAAACGACGCAGAACCAGGCGACCTCACAGACGAGCTTTGTCGTGCGCCAGCAACGTGAGGCGAAGAATTGCGAGGACGGCATGATGCGTGATCCGAAGCTAAATAAGGATGTTCTCGTCTTGCTTGCGCTGTCTGGTGGTGGGTCTCGCGCGGCTTATTTTTCGGCGCTGTCAATGCTGGAGATGCAGAACATTGAGCTCAAAATTGGGGACTTGAAGAGCGACGTATTGCATGAAGTTGATTTCATTTCATCGGTTTCCGGCGGTTCGCTGGCAGGCGCTTACTATACACTATCACATGACCCTGGAAGTGAATGTGCCGGATCGAACCACCCATGGAATGATGCAAAGGTTCGTGAGTTAATGACCTTGGACTATCGTTCGCGGTGGATTGGAAGATGGTTCTATCCAAATAATATCGCACGTTTCTGGTTTACCAAGTATGATCGCACCGACATCATGGCGCAGACTTTGGCCGACAATATGTTCGATAGAAAAATAACGGGGATTGATCTCACCCTTGGGAAACTAAACCCACTGCGCCCAAACCTGATCCTTAACGCCACCACAGGTATCGACGACGAGCCCATGGGCATCCGTTTTGGCGAGGTCTTCACCTTTACAACGGAGGATTTCGCCCGTATTTGCTCGTCGATAGAGAACTATTCCATTGGCCGTGCGGTTATGGCAACAGCCGCTTTTCCGGGAGTGTTTAACTTCATGACTCTGCGCAATTACTGCCGGAATAACAGCGTAAGTGATACCGAAGACCGACGCTACCTGCATGTTTTTGATGGCGGCAATGCTGACAATCTCGGCCTCACCAGCCTCAAGCGAGTAATCTGGACGTCTCTAAATGACCGCGACACACAGCCTTCCCTGCCCTACAAAAATGTAATTATTATCCTGGTTGATGCATTTACCAATTTCCACGGTGTAGATCCTAGCAAATCCGATCCTCGAGGCGGGTTCGATTTCATCATGGACATGAATTTTCTCGACGCCACAGACTGCCTCCTGGAAGCCAATCGGAAACAGTTATTGACAGAGTTTGACCAGGAGCACCCCAATCTTTTCCCCTTTGCCATGGGATCAGACGGGAAAATAAATAAGAGGTGCAAGGACTTTTTTCATAGTGACGAAGATACGGAGAAGTACTGCAGGAAACCACCCGTCTATTGGCAGACGCTGAACAACGCCATCGGCGAAAAGATTATGTTCATCCAATTGTCCTTCGACAAAGTAGGAGACGTTGAGGGCTGCACAAGCAAAGATCCTTCTGACCCTGAGTGTTTACGGCATCAACTCAACCTTACCCCACCGATTTCAGACTTAGACAGTGGTACCGGCATGATAGTACCGGACTGACCGATACTGAAGCTATTGACTGCGCAGTGCCTACACTGTTCGGCCGACATGACCAGTTTTGTGGCAAGCTTTCGCCAAAACCCTCTCGGGAACTCCCCCAGAAATGGGACCGCGTGAAACAAATTCTTCAAGAGCCCACGGTCAAGGACTTGCCGAACGCGGGCTTACCAAATGATAGGCCGCAGAATTGATGTATGCTCCCCGTTTATCATGCTGTATGCAGTCAGTAAAAATTGGAAGGTATTGTCTTTTCTCTTGAGGATAAAGAGTAATTCCGCTACAATTGATACAAGTAACTCAGCGATGGAAAGAGGGGCGCTATTCAAAACGTTAGTGCCAGGATTGAAAGGAGATAAATGAAAACAGAGAGTATTTGGTGTGGACCTTCAAGTGCGTATAAGATGGTAAAGCATCTGACAATAGTTATGTGTCTTATTTTGCTTCTTTCGGCATGTGCTACATCACGAGCACAGCGGGCACAATGGAACCAGGATGCCGCGCAACCTCTCACCTGTTCCAAGGGTCCCGATTGTGAAGCAAAATGGGACCGTGCCCTGAAATGGGTGCAGAATAACTCCGAGCCCACGATACAGATCGCCAATGAGACAATCATCACTACAAATGTTCCGTCTGACCGCGCTTCCGCAATTATTTCAATTACAAAAACTGAAGCCGAGCCCGGAACATATACAATTAACTTTCGTGCCAGTTGTTCGTGGATACTTTGGACTTTAGTGTACACCAAGCATATTGGAGCTTAAAGCAAGTTTTGCCAACTATGTCATGAAATCCAGTGATCTTTTGCCCACAGATGGGGCACAGAAGTCCAAAACACAAAGCGACAAAAGGATCGTCAAACCGAGAGCAAAACTTGGCGCCGTCACGGTTAAGACAAGCCAGGCCGCAGCAAACAAGCTGGGTATGAAAGAACCTAAGGGAACCCGTATCATCTATATTGAACCTGGTGCGGCCTTCGATTCCGAATTGCACCTGGACGACATTATTCTCAAATTTGCCGAGCAAACAGTAAATGATGACGAAGAGTTGGAGTCCGCTTTAGAGAAGACAGTGCCACCCAAAACAATCCCTATTACAATTTGGCGGGCGGGTGTAGGTGAATTGGTAATATCTGTGAGCTTTTAGTGGAAACCATGAACCCCTTACATACAATGCGTGCTATGCGGCCTTCTATGGCCTTATCTCAACAATCGTACCATTTGGCGCTAACTTGTCAATTTCCTCTATTTCTTCGTCTGTAACGGCAATACACCCTTTCGTCCAGTCAACCTCTGTGTGAGAATCACCAACCCACGAGAAACCATTCTTAATGCCGTGGATCATGATGTCTCCGCCCGGAGAAACACCAAGTTCTTTTGCTCTCTTTTTGTCTTTCTCGTTTGGATAGGAAATATGAAGAGACAGGTGATAACTGCTGTCCTTGTTTCTTCCATCGATGACGTAGGTCCCCTCCGGGGTTTTGTTATCGCCTTGCCTTTCTTTTGGACCATTCGGGTTTCCACCCAAGGCTATTTTGTAAGTCTTGAGCACCTTGCCCTTTGAGATCAACGTCAATCGTCGTTCTTTCTTTTCTATCAGGATCTTATCTGCCGGTCCCTTCTGGAGTGCAAAAACCTCTTTTTGCAGTGCAGCAATCTCGTTCTCTTTGGTTTTGACCTCTTGTTCAAGCGCTTCAATCTTTTTTTGCAGTGCAGCAATTTCGTTCTCCTTGCTTTTAATCTCTTGCCGGAGAGTCTCAATCTGTGTTTGCAGCGCAGCAATCGTCTTATCCTTGAGAGTGACATTATTGATGTGAAATATCATCATCTCACTGTCCTTCCTGTAAACACTCTCCGGGTAATCCTTTATGAGTTTCTGAAAACATTCCAGAGATTTCTGATAGTCTTTTTGCTCATTCCCGGGATAGGCATAAATAACACCCATCTCGAAAAGAACCCTGTCTCCTGCCGTGGGATACTTTTCAATAATCTGCTCATATTTGCTCAGAGAGGCCTTGTAGCTTCCCTGGCTGAAAAGATCATTCGCTTCTTTAAAAGTGGACCTGGGCTGAGATCCCTCATCAAGGTGACTGCACCCGCATATGAGCATCGCTGTTATTATGATGCAGACAAAGAAAAAGTAAAGATTCCCACCTGTTCTACTTTGCTGTTTACCCATATACCCCTTCCTGTTTGTTAATAATATGCTTGATGATCGCGGAACCAGTCCTCTTCCTGATATATCCAAAACATGTACCACATTATAAATTAGAATTCTGCAATTTTTTCATTATTACCATTTGACAGATTGAACTCCACACACTCCCTTGCCCTCTACCCAGATACCCCGAAGGGCACGCGTCCCTCCCAAGGGCAAGGGAATATCGTTACCCGTAGAATCGTCAATTGCATTGAATGTTTGAGTAGTCCGGACAGACTTGAAGTGTGGAAATATAAGGAAGCGGCAGGGTCTCAAAACCCTGCCACTTCCTTTTCGAAGCAATAAAAACAAAAATTAACAGCTCCCCATAAAATTTTCTTACTTCTTCATTGATTTCTGGAAAGTGGCATCAGCCTGCTTTGCCTTTTCATCTGCGAGCTTCGCCTTTTCTTCTGCAAGTTTCTCCTTTTCCTCTGCGAGCTTCGCCCTTTCCTCTGCCATCTTCACAGCATTGTCGGCACGGGCGGCCGCGGCATCTGCCTTTAACGTGGCCGCATCAGCTGCCGCTTTGGCAACTTGCGCATCCTGCGCTGCCTGATCAGCTTTAGCACGATTCTGCATTTCCTGCGCCTGGACTTTCTCGAGGTCGCTTTGTGTTGCACAGCCCCCCAAGGCAATAGCGAGAACAAGCATCATTGAAATCACTAAAAGACTCTTCTTCATCATCTAGTCACCTCCTTTTTGTTCGGTTTACCTTATTTTACAGTGAATCTTACAATTCAGCGCTGCTTCACAAAAATATTTACATTGGTTCTCGATTAAAAAACATGTACCACATGTTAAGTTAAAGCACAACGTCATTTAAGACAAGCAACCGCATCCCATGAATCTTCACCGGTCACCTTCTATTTTTCTGTTCTTTTTGAGACAAACATCTCCACCCATTACACATAATAAATAAGCAATTGGCATGCCACAGGCACATGCTCGAACTAACGTACTGGTATTTAAGCAGAATGACAAAAAGAAGAAATGCAGGACAAGGGCATTTTGAAGGGTTTTCACTACAGTCAGAAAAGACAACTATGGAGCAATGAGCGTAACTATTTGAATACGCTATATTTTTGTGTGAAGGGGATTTCATACACCTCTTCGCCTTCAGTGGAGTTCCGCTTGACAATATTTCACCTGTAATTAAAACATAAAAAAAGGCGGGATCGACTATCTCTTCCTGACAGGTTCAATCAATATGCCATCTATTTCCAAATCAATTTTCAAGCGTTTGATTGCATCTCTGGCCGCTTTGATATCATTGAATGGGCCGGCGATAACACGGTAGTTATCGTTCTTTGTTAAGACCCTTGCCGGGATTTGCGGACCCTGGTGGTTGATAATGGCGGCGAGCCTCACGGCATCAATCTCGTCACGCAGGTCAGCAGCCAAAACAGACCACGCCTCTGTTTTCAGTTCCGGTATTTCCGGTCTGCCATACAATTTCTCCGGGTGCCTGACTTCTATGGTTTCCGCAGCTTCCTTTTCACTTCCTTGATTTATCTCGAATATGGGAACAGGAATCCCCCGGGCCTCGGCCAATACTTTCTTAACTTTGCTCCAGTCAAGCGTGCGCTTTGATTCCTTTTCAATATTCCTCAATTTTGCATACATCTTATCAAACTCACCAAGGTCTGAGTCTTCCGGGGGAGTATGCGCTTCCATGTAAACTACTCCATTATATTGACCTATGAGATATGGCTGGTTAACGAAGCGTACAGGTGTATTAACCGGAGTGTTTTCGTAGAGCTTCTTTATGTCTTCCGGATAGAGCCTTATGCAGCCGTTGGTTGCTCTAAGGCCAATGCTGGCCGGTTTATTAGTGCCATGGACCAGATAACTCGGCTTGCTCAAATAGAGCGCGTATTCCCCCAGGGGATTCAGGGGACCAGGCGGAACTTGAGCGGGCAGAGGGTCTCCTTTTTTTCGATGATCCGCGGCAATTGAGGCAGGTACATGCCAGGTAGGCCGGACTGTCTTGCGCGCCACATACATTTCACCCATGGGCGAGGGTCGCTCTTCGGTACCAACACCGACCGGGTAGGTCGACACTGCCGGTGACTTGCTGTCACCTTTAAATTGAAAGAGCCTCATAGCGGCAAGATTGATCACGATGCCTTTTCTGGGAGCGTCGGGCAGGATAAAACTCAGAGGCAACATGATACGTTTCCCAGCCTCAGGCACCCATACATCTACCCCTGGATTGGCCGCACTGATTTCATTGGTTCCCAGACTGAAGTGTCTCGCAATATCCGGTAGCGTATCCCCCTTTTCAAGCCTGACGAATGCCAATCGGCCAATGATGTCATCTTCTTTTGCAATCGAAAAATCATTCCGTTCTAAATAGTTCTCCGGATAAATCGAGAAACTGGCGGCGGGGCTTTCTCCTGAACGCTTTTCATTACAGCACATCCATGGAAAGATAAAATGAATATAATGAAAACTATAAGACGAAGCTTACTGGATAGAAGTGACAGGTCAATGATTCGGCACATAGTTAAATAAAGTCTCCTGTGTAATGAAAATAAATTTATAAAACCATTCTTCTGTAAAGCACTGGCTCGTATTGACAGGCAAGGCACAACCCTATCGCAAGAGCGATAACGTGCGATTCAATAATATATACCAGATATAGCCGATATTTTCATAATAATGAATGTATATCCCTAAATACGGAGAAATATTTCCGTCAGGGAATTTTTCCCGGACGTGGCCATAATCAATTGCGATAAATACATATCATAACTACTGAGAAAATATCACCGATAATTACGCTTATTATTAGAATTCACCATCTTATTAACATGATGATTGTGCAAATTACACATAGCAGATATAATAGTAAAGTAATTACACAATGAAGTTTTTAAATGCAAAAGAGTTTAAGAACAGAAGAAAGGATTGATGAATACAACAGGATATTTTATGGCAGAGAGATAAGAATACGGTCGTCCTGAGGACTCCGGGTAAAAAATGTACTGCATGGTTTAATTGGTTTCAAATAAAATAAACGGAGGAAACAAGGGTGCAAACAATATGAAGATCATCGACGTGCATATTCATGTAGGGCACAGATTTGAATGGACGGAGAGGGCAAAAGAAGTGTGGATGGATACTGGCCCATACGTGCCGGAACTATTTGACAAAAACGAGAGGCAATTGCCCCAGGAGTACGGCGACGTTATAAAGCGTGAAGGAGTTTTCGGAGGCATCCTGATCCCCGAATATTCGCCGCTCACCGCAGGGGTAATGCCCTTCGAGCGCGCCCAGGAGATACATAAATATCATCCTGAATTTATACCCATTGCAAACCTGAATCCCAATTATCATGCTGATCTTATGCATGACTTCGAGAATCAGCTTAAAAATGGGGCAAAAGGATTGAAAATCCACCCTATTCACGGATTTTTTTATGCGAATGACAGGAAGCTGTACCCTGTATATGAAAAGTGCCAGAAAGAGGGTTTGCCCGTTATGTTCCATGCGGGCACGACCCTTTTTACGGGCGCGAAGATGCGATATGCCGATCCCTATACTTTCGATGATGTGATAAGCGATTTTCCGGATATGAAGATAATTCTCTGCCATGGAGGCCGGGGATTCTGGTATCAGATCGCGGAGTTCATGGTGAAAAGTTATAAAAACGTCTATATCGATATATCAGGGCTTCCGCCAAAAAACCTTTTAGAATATTTTCCCTCTATGAAAAAATTCAGCCATAAATATCTTTTCGGTTCAGACTTTCCCGGTGTTCCCGGCATAAAGAAAAACTATGAAGCCATAGAGAAACTCATAGAGGATGAAAATGCCATGGAATTGATAGGCTTCAAAAATGCCTATGAACTATTCGGTTTCTGGAAATAAAGCACAGAGAAATAAATTACGTGGCCCGCTTCTTTTCCTTCTGGAGCTTTCGTTTCTCCTCGTCCCGTATCTCCCGTCGCAGGAGTTTGCCGACCTTTGATTTGGGCAGCATATCGCGGAACTCTATATAGTGCGGGATTTTGTATGGCGCAAGCCGGTCTCTGCACCACTTGATGAGGTCAGCTGCTGCCTACACCTTTTGCATCTTCTTTCAAGACAACAATTGCCTTGATACGCTCTCCAACCTTCGGGTCAGGAATACCGATACAACATGCCCCGATGACCGTGGGGTGGTCCTGAAGCGCGGCCTCGATCTCTGAAGCGGATATTCTGTATGCCTTGTATTTGATGGTGTCAGCCGTTCTCTCCATGAACTCCAGGTCTCCGTCGGCGTTCATCTTCATGAAATCGCCCATTCTATAGTAGATATCCCCGTTCATCTGGATAAAGGAACGCTCTGTCTCTTCGGGTTTATTCCAGTAACTTTTGATAGTATAAGGCGATGTCACCATGAGCTCGCCCACTTCCCCCTGAGCCACCGGCTCCAGGGTCTCCTGGTCCGCGAGGATCACTTTTCGTGACTTCAGCGGCGTGCCCACCACCGTCGGCTTCGGTTCCTTATCAAGAAGACTGTACGTGATGTGTCCCACTTCCGTTGATCCGTACACCTGGTACATTGGTATGCCGTATTTTTCCTTCCATGTCTTGTATACCTCCCCAGGGAGTACATCACCACCGCAATAGCAGTACTTCAGTGAACTCAGATCATACTGGTCTATGCGGTCATTCTCCAGCATCATCCTGTAAAGGGCCGGGACACCGAGCATCCAGCCGACCTTGTAACGCTCGATGGCCTTCAAAGTGGCATCGACTTCCGGAGAAGGCATGAGAATCACCGTATTCCCGAAATTGAAGCCGAAAGCCAATGGTGAACCCTTTTGCCATAATGTGGAAGAGCGGGTTTACCATGAGGACCACTTCTTTGCCTTCCTGCATGTGGCCGTCGATAACATCATCCATAACGTCCCTGATGTAGGAGACCTCACCCATATGGTTTCCGGGGACCCCTTTCGGAAAACCCGTCGTTCCGCCGGTATACATGATGTATGCAAGGTCCTTCCAGGGATCGATCTCGACCTTCGGCGGCTTAGGCCAGTTTTCTCTGACAAGTTTCCCAAAGGAGAATATCTCTTTGCCCTTTTCTATTTTACCCGTAGGTATCTTATTAAAGAGGTGACCCAGGGCCTGTTTCCAGAGGGGGATAAATTCGACAAGGTTGGTGACGATGACCCTTTCGAGGCGCGTTTTCTTCATCACCTCCCGGATATAGACAAAATTAGTATCGAGGCAGATTACCGTTTTTATATCCGCGTCCTCTATCATATAGCCTATCTCAAAAGCCGTATAGATAGGTGAGACAGGGACCATGACAGCGCCGATCTTGTTGATGGCGAAGTTGGCAATAATCCACTGCGGACAGTTCGGGATATAGAGCATGACCCGGTCCTGCGGCTGCACTCCGATCTTCACAAGCCCGGCTGCGAACTTGTCGATGAGCATACTGAGTCTGCTGTAGCTGAACCTCTCTCCGAGATAATAAAGGGCGGTATTTCCGGGATATTTCCGGCACATCTCTTCGAAGCGGGAGAATGTATACTCTTCCTTGTATGGTTCCATTGTCACGCTCCTTTACACTCCAAAGTATGCTGATTTCACATCAGGGTTATCAAGCAGTTCTTCCTTGGTTCCCGACAGGACGTTTGAACCGTTCTCCATGATATATCCGTAATCGATGATAGGCATGACAGGCCTTGCATATTGCTCCGTCACAATGATGGAGATACCTTTTGTGTCCCGTATCGCTTTTGTCCCGTTAATGACAATTTCCTGATAAGCGGGGCTTAAACCCAAAAGCGGCTCGTCGAGAAGAAGCACCTTCGGTTTTGCCATGAGCGCCCTGCCGATGGCGAGCATCTGCTGCTCGCCGCCGCTTAAGAAGCCACCCTGACGCTTAAGGTGGTCTTTTAGCCTGGGAAAAAGGTCGAGCACATATTCAATGGTATCCTTCGTCTCCCGCTTTGTTGACAGATAAGCCGCCTATCTTCAGATTTTCGAGCACAGAGCTTTCCGGAAAGATCCTCCTTCTCTCCGGACAGAGGACAATGCCCGCCTTTGCGCGGAGATGGGGCTTCAGTTCTGTAATGTCTTCTCCGTTGAAGAGGATATTGCCAAACACCGATATCCGCTCGCCGCCGCGCATCTCCTCCTTTTTTCTGATGTCGAGGATGATGCCGGATAAGGCATACATGAGGGTGCTTTTGCCCGCGCTGTTGGACCCGAAGACACCGATGATTTTACCGTCTTCGCATTGTATGCTCACGTTGTTAAGGGCAAGCATGTTTTCGTAGAACACCATGAGTTCGCGTCCTTCAAGCATAGTCTACACCTCTTCGCTCCCAAGATAGGCTTCTTTCACCCGTTTGTCCTCGATGACATCCGTGTAGTCTCCCTCTGCGATCTTTTCGCCGAAGTTGAGCGCCATAATCCTGTCGGCAACCCGGAAAAGCTCACGGAGCCTGTGCTCGATCATAACAAGGGTCACACCTTCCATCTTCAGTTTTTCAATAAGGGGCACCATACCGGCGATCTCGCTCATGCTGAGTCCGGAAAAGACCTCATCGCAAAAGATCACATCAGGCCTGAGAGCAATACACCGCGCCAGCTCCAGCCTCTTCTGGTATCCCGTGGGGAGGGTTCCGGCAAGCTTGTAAGGGACCCTCGATTCCCTCTCAAAACCAATTTCTTCAAGGATATCGATGGCCACCGTGTCTCTGTCGCCGTGTTTGCCGCCCCCTCGCCAGCCGCCAGTTTTCTTTGCCCTCGGCGACCAGAGCGGTATGATCAGGTTCTTGAAAGCGGGCAGTGAATAGTAAGGTCTCATGAGTCTGAAAGGTCCTTGTTACACCACCTGGGCAGATTTTATGGACCGGCCATCGGGTGATTTCCTCGTCGCGAAAATAGACATGACCCGCGTCGGGCCTGATAAACCCCGTGATGCAGTTCACCAGGGTCGTCTTCCCGGAACCGTTTGGACCGATGATCCCGTAAATCTCCCCCTGGTAAACATCGAAGCTCACATCCGAAAGGGCTTTGAGACCTCCGAAGGTCTTACTGATACCTTTCACAGAAAGAATGACTGTCTCGCTCATATTGTCACCGGGGCTCGCGTCGCCCCCTCCGGCAGCAAAGCTACCGGAGCCTCCCCTTCTCGCCGCAAGAATGCGCTTGAGACTGATGTCTCCTATGTCTCTTTACCCTATGACTTAATCTTCCTTGTCCTTCGTCCATCGTCCTAGCGAACGTCATCCTTCGGCTTGTTGCACTCATACCTTCGACCCACCTTTCGAACTGGTGATATTTTCGCTGGAGGTAGACCATGATTCCCTCGCTCTTGAAAACGATGAAACCGGTGAGGATCAGCGGAATAAATGACAATCCTGAAGGACCCGAAATCCCTCAGGACCTCCGAAAGGGGCACAAGGATAAAGCATCCTATCACAGCGCCCACAAGGGTCCCGCCACCCCCCATAACCACGGCGGCAATGGGAATGATGGAAAAATCAAGGGCAAAGAGCGAAAGACCGGCGAACATATACAGATGGGAGACATAGGCGCCGGCAAAGCATCCCATGAGCGATGCGATAAACACCGCTATGGACTTCATATATGTCACATTTATGCCTGAAGCCCTTACCGATTGGTCATTATCTTTGACTCCCCGCAGCACAAGTCCAACATCCTCGATTGACAAACCTCCTCATTGCGAAGAGCGCAATGAGCATAACGATGATAATCAGGTACTGTTCCAGATATTGGTTGGGAAAGCTGGCAATCCCGGATATGCCGTTAGTGCCGCCGAATATATTGAGGGCCTCGATGATCCGCGAGAAAAGGATGGGATACATGAGGGTCACGATGGCAAAGTAGACCCCCCTGAGCGGCAGACACGGCAGAATGAGGGCAGTGCATATACAGGCCCCGCCCACAGTGGCGAAAGGTATGGACAGGTAGAAGGGCAGCGAAAGGTACGTGTTGAATATGGCCGCAAGATACCCGCCAACACCGATAAAAAGCGCCCCTCCCAGACAAACAAGGCCCACATAATTCGCCAGAAAATCAAAGGCAATGGCAAGAATAGCATAGACGCACATATAATTGACGACCCTTTTCCAATACGGGGCGAACTCGAAGATGAGAGGGAAGAAGCAGCACACCTCCGATCGAGAAGCAGGCGCGGCCCGATGAGATAGGCGATTTCCTTGAATGACGAAATCGCGTAGATACCCTCCGTTCTTACCTTTAATCCCCGGTCAATCCTTTCTTTTCTCTTCATTGTCACCACAACCATATTCTTATTCGCCTTCATGGCTATACCCTCTCTTCCAGTTCTTTCTGCTTTCCGAAGATACCGGAGGGTTTGATGAGCAGCGTGACAACGATGGCAAGGAGCGCCACGACCATAACAAAGTGGGATGAGATAAATTTTTCCGTCAGGATCTGGGCAAATCCGATAATAAAGGAGGCGACAATAGTCCCTCCCCAACTGCCGAGACCGCCGATAACACAGACCGCCACAGCGAATATGAGCACATTATAGCCCTGCTCCACCACAATGTTGCCAAGGGGCAGAAGAAGGACCGCGGCCAATCCCGCAAGACCGGAACCGATCGCCAGCGAGATAATGGCCGTCATGTCCGAATCGATTCCCAGCATCATGGCGGCCCGCTCATCCTGTGCGATACCGCGCAGGGCCAGGCCGATCCTGTTGTATCGGGTGAATAAAAAGAGGAGGATAAAGATCACTATCCCTGATGCTGACAATGATGATCCTCTGATAGTCGATGGAAACGCCCCCTATTTCGGTGGAGCCGGCGACAAAGGCGGGAAGCGTGTATGTCATGCCCCTCAATCCCCCCAACGCAGCCCTTCGATAATGGCAAGCCCTATGGCATAGGTGCCGATGATTTCCGAGATCTCCATGCCCCGTATGCGCATAATAATGAATCGATATATGAGGGCGCCGATGAGGCTTGTAGCTGCCAGGCCCAGCAGCACTGAAGGCAGATAGGGAAGGCCGGCCTTATTGATAAGGAGCCATACGATATAGCCCGAAGTGATGTAGAGCGCGCCGTGAGCAAAGTTAGGCAGTCTGCTTATGCTGTACACAAGGGCAAATCCCAGAGACATGAGCGAAAGAATAATGCTGTTGGTTATTCCGTAAATGAGAATATCCACGGCTCCTCCTCTTGTAAGTTACTTCATCCAGGGAGGCAGTTGCACCTTTCCTGTCGGCCACCTTTGGAGGGAAAATCTGGACCCTCTTGTCCTTCTGCCATTGGATGATCCCCGTGACAGCGCCTTCCTTCGGATCAAGAGAGGGTATTATCTGATGGGTTTTCTTGTCAAACCGCATCCTTCCATATACACCCATAATATCGCCGTTTTCAAGGGCAGTAATGACTGCGTCGGAATCGGTGCTGTTTGCCTTTTCAATGGCATCCTTCAGCTGATACACAGCCATGTAGCTTGATGAGGTCCCGTATCCTTCAGGCTCCAGACCCCATTTTTTCTTATAGGCATCAACAAACTTCATGGTCCAGGGGGTGATATTTGCCGGGGCATTGCCGCCATTCACGAGGTTGACGATAAGATATTCCCCTTTGCCTCCTGTGGCTTTATAGAAGCCGGGTTGTTCTGCCGCATTCACAAAACCGACGGGTATCGCTTTCAGCTTCATATCGCTCCACTGTTTCAGAAGAATGGCTGATTCCGGCATATCCATCCACAGAAAGAGTACTTCGGCGCCCTTCTTGCCTGCATCGAGGAGTCCACGGAGTAATCGCCCGTTCCCGTGGGATATATCTTCGTGTCGATGATTGTCCAGCCTTTTTCGGTAAGGGCCTTCTCATGGCTTCACCGCCTCCCCGAGCATGGGCCACATCCTGAACCATGATATAGGCCTTATTGAAACCGTGAGATTTCTTCATGTCTTCGAAAAGCGCCACCAATTCGCCCGTCATGACCCCGACATGGCTCGTGTTTCTGAAGCAGTATTTATATTTGTCATAATTTTCCGCAACCTTGGCGGTATATGCGGGAGTCAATACTCCGGTGGTAAGGATGCTCACTTTTTTGTATTTGTTCAATATGTCCATGGCTGCCATGGCAGCTTCAGAACGGACAGGTCCTCCGATAATAAAATCCGCCTTTTTTTCGAGGATCAGTTTTTCCAGAGCCATCAACGCCTCACTCACGGGCACGCCCGGTTCCAGATCCCGCGTATCGATGACTTCCACTTTGAAGGGTCTTTTCTTCCCGCCGATGGCCACGCCACCCGCGGCATTGATCTCCTCGACGGCAAGTTTAATACCCCGCTCCGCGTCCCACCCGTAAAGAAATGCGGTGGGCAAGGGCGCCCCGATCACTATGGGCGGTTCAGCCGAATGCGATGCAACACACAAAAATGAGAAAACAAACAGAAAAACAGCCAATGATAAAAGTACTCGCTTCATAACTACCCCCTTTTTGTAACTTCCAGATTACTCCTCTGGCTTCAAAACACCTTTTGCCGAAATACCATATCAACCTTGTTATAGTCTTTATGACCCAAACCCCTTTTGACCCTGTGCCCTTCTGTTTTAGCAGGTGCACCTTGCAACTGTAAAAGCAATAGTTGTGCCAGCTATTCCTGAAAATATAACTGTATAATATTATTTGATTAATCGAATTGTCGCAGGCTTTACAACCTGCGATAGGGAAGGATTTATTTCAATTATTGATAAATATTTTCAATCAACAAACGATCACTCCGATCACAGAATGAAACAAAGGAAATAATTTATGGAGTTTCGATATCTTTGTTGTACATTTTGAGTTTGTGCCGAAGCGTGGGGCGTGTTATCCCGAGAAGCGTGCATGCTTTCCCCAGATGCCAGTGTGTGCGGTTAAGCACTGCTATGATGTGGTCTTTCTCTATATCTCTTAGACTCTGCTCCATATCAACAGTCTCCACGGAGTTCGTCTGATTATTGAGTCTTTTTCCGAGAAGAGGCGCAATAACCTCTTCGAAGATTGTGTCGCCCTGAGTATGAATCGCTGCATGAGTGAGGACATTTTCAAGCTCTCTGATATTGCCGGGCCACTCGTATTCTATCATCCACTTGAGCGCCGGTTCCTCAACTCTTCGCACATCTTTATTTACTTCGCGATTGATCTTTTTCAGGAGGTAATCTATAAGCAGCGGTATATCCTGTCTCCGTTGTCTCAAAGGGGGGACTTTGATCGTGGCCACATTGAGCCTGTAGTAGAGGTCTTCCCTGAAAAGACCTTGATCCACCATCTGCCCCAGGTCCTTATTCGTTGCGGCAATGACCCGTGCATCCGATTTGATCTTTTTTTCACCGCCAAGACGCTCAAATTCTTTTTCCTGCAAAAACCTGAGCAGTTTCGACTGGAGTTCAAAGGGGATCTCGCCTATCTCGTCAAGGAAGATTGTTCCCTCTCCGGCAAGTTCGAACTTACCTTTCTTTGCGTGGGATGCGCCGGTAAAGGCTCCTTTTTCGTGACCGAAAAGCTCACTTTCCAAAAGATTTCCCACGATGGTGGAACAGTTAATGGCGCGGAAAGGATGCTCTTTGCAGGGACTGTTATGGTGAATTGCCCGCGCTATCAGTTCCTTGCCTGTGCCTGTTTCTCCTTCTATGAGGACAGTGATCCTGTTTCCTGAAAGCACCCCTATTGCCTTAAAGATATCTTTCATTCCTCTGCTTTTGCCGATGATCTTCCCTTCCATGTAGGCCGAGGAAGGGTCCAGGGATACCGCAGTGTCAGATCGCGTGGAAGTCGATGTCTTCAGCGCCTTTTCGATGGCACTATCGAGTTCTTCCACATCGATCGGTTTAGGGATATAGTCGAAAGCGCCGAACTTGACCGCCTTGATGGTGGTATCCATGTCGTGAAAGGCCGTGATGATAATGATGTTTCTCCTGCCCGTGCGGACCAGTTCCTGGAGCACATCGAGACCATTCATGTCGGGGAGGCGAATATCGAGGACTATCACGTGGGGATCAAAGGCAGTGCATTGTCTTATGCCTTCTTCGGCTGTTGTGGCACACCTCACTGCATACTCTTTCTCTGTGAGAAACATCTCCAATGACTCCAGAAGCGGTCGTTCATCATCAATGATAAGAATTCTCTTCGTCTTCATGGCATCTCCTTGTGGGGGATGGTAAGACAAACCCTTGTTCCGTGAGGTTTTATTGGCATCACTTCGACGTTCCCGCCGTGGGCTTCAATGATCTTCTTCACATTCGACAGCCCGAGCCCTGTACCTTGCTTTTTATTGCTGAAGAATGGGTCAAATATGAAGGGAAGATCACCTGCGTTGATCCCTGGACCGTCATCACTGATTTCAATCCGCAACAGGTTGTTGTTCTTTCCGGGCTGCTTCGTGACGATTTCAATGTTGCCTCTCTGAAGCGGCAGGACCTCAATTGAATTCAACAAAACGTTAATCAGCATCTGTTCTATCTTCTCTTGATCTATAAAGACTTGAGTAACACGTTTCCCATACTTTCTGATTACAGTGATATTTTTCTCTCTGATCCTGGTATCCATAATCTCAAGACAGGAATCTACGACATGACTTATTGAGGTCTGTTCAAATTTGAGCTTCACCGGTCGCGCAAAGTCGAGCATTTCATCAAGAATTCCTTCGAGGCGGGATATTTCACTGACGACAATTTCCATGCGCCTCTTGTCATTGCCGTCAAGGGCAGAGTTCTTTAGAATAATCTGGCTGTTCATCTTGACTGACGACAGAGGATTGCGTATTTCGTGAGCAAGGGAGGTCGTCAGTTTCCCGATGTGTGCCAGCCGTTCGGATTCACGTATCCGCTTCTCTGTTTCCATTCTTTCTGTAATGTCCCTGCATATGCCGGCAACCGCGTATTCACCCTGATAGAGAATGCGTTTCACTTTATTCTCAGTGGGCAGTACACTGCCGTTCTTGTGCCGCCTAAGGTAAATATAGAGGTCCTTCGAGACCTTTCCCGCCAATCTTTTCTGATAAAAGCCCTGAACAGCCGGAAGTGATCTGGGAGCGATAAGGTCCGTGATGGCTTTCCCGATCATTTCTTCAAGAGGATACCCGTAAAGGTTGCAGAATTCCTGATTGGCAAATACGATACGCCCGTTCCGGTTGACAACAAAATAGCCGTCATTTATATCTTCAACGAGGATCCGGTATTTCGATTCCGACTCGGCAAGCTCCCCCGTGCGTTTTTCCACGTCTCGCTCCAGGTTTTCCGCGTGGCTTCTGATTTCCATTTCATGGAGGGACTGAAAGTAGTTACTGAACTTCTTGATCGTATAGAGAAGGCAGGCGTTCATTCTTTCCAATGCGTCAAACAACCTTTCGCCCTCTAATTCTTTGACCAAAACAGGTGTCAGGACCGTTCTGTAAAGCTCATATGCATTCTGCACCTCCGAGAGAGAGAACCCGCCCTCGATTCTGACCTTTGTAATCCATTCTATATGCTCATCTATCTTTGAGTAATCGTTTTTTACGAGAACCGCATAGTCGCCATCGCAGGCGGCGGAAACGGTAACAAAAAGTTCCCCTTCAGGCCTTTTTCTGTATCGCTCGCTCACCTCCGCACGGAGAAGGTGTATCCATTTCTTGATGATTTCTTCACGGTTTTTAGTTAAGATTTTCTCGAGGTACACTTTAAGGGATTGTAACCTTAGAACGACGTATCGTCAAGCGATATGTATATGCCCTGCAACAACTGAAAGTCCGCAAGCCAGGGAAGTTATTGACCATGAATTGATCCTCTCGCGCCAAAATGATTTTGTTGCAGCTTGCGTAAACATGTCTTGAAAGCTTACAGGGAAGCACGAGAAGCCAAAAGAGGGTTCTTCGGGGGATGAGATTTAAGGGTAAGAGTTCTTACGCCTTGAGGTAATCCCTGATTTTCTGCAGGAAAAGTCTGGCAATGTCTGCTTTCACGTAGAGGGCATCCGGTACAGACGAGCTTCCATTCCCTTATCCTACCCCGACACCAGGATTATGGCTCGCCCAGGATACCCATTGCCCATGTGAGGGTAACCTTAGCGACGCGGTAGTCCCTGTGAGCCCGGGCTAGATTTAACCGCGCCCGACTGAGGCTCAGCTCGGCATCTTCCACTTCGAGGCGTGTCTTGACTCCATATTCGAAACCCTTTTCAGCCATCTGGAGGAGCTTTTCCGCCTGTGAAACCGTACCAGCCAATGCCCGTGCGATATCTCCAGCCTCTTTTACCGCGTTGACTGTTTCCCGGATCTGGAGCGATATGGAGTCCATAGTTTTAGCTTCTTCGATTTTCAGGGAAGAGACATCACTTTGTGCCTGGGCGACCTTCCCTTTTGTGCGGAATCCGTCAAAAAAAGGAAATGTGGCGATAAGGCCCACGGACCATGTCTTGCCGTCGTATTCGTTATCCTTGTTTCCGAGAAAGACATCTCTATAACCTGTTGTTGCCTTGAGATCGAGTCGTGGCTTGTTTCCTGCCCCCGCGACCGTCACAAGTTCCTTATAAAGTCCGAGGCGGTTACGAAGTTCGGCAAGTTCAGGTCTCTTCTCATAAGCCTGTTTAAGGGCTTCTTCATATTGCGCCACAGATTCAATGGGTGTGTACAGTTGCCCGGCCACATCAACCTCTTGTCCTGAGAGACCGAGCAGGAACCGAAGTCGCTCCCGTGACGTTCTGATCAGGTTTTCCGTCCTGATGGTTTCCGGTTGCCCGTTCTCAACAGCAACTTCTGCCGCGAGCACATCGTATTCTGTTGCCACGCCAATAGCGAATTTCCTGCGCGTTTCGTCAAGATGCTTCGTTTTCTGATCGAGGTCTTGTTGCGCAATTTTGCTGAATTCTTTAGCGAGAAGTGCGTCATAAAAAGCTGCCGAAACATCGCGAAGGGCCGCCTGTCGATAAAGCCGGAGAAGATCATCGGCCGTGGCAATTCCGAACTTTGCCGCCCGTATTGCTGCGTCGACCTGTCCCCATGTGAAGAGCGGCTGAGAGAGGCTCAATTCCACATGCCGGTTTTCCAGCCGGTCATACCTGTTCAGTGGCGCTAATGCTGCGTCCCAGCCGCGCGATATGATACCGGTAGCGGCAAGCTGCGGCAGAGCCGCGGACCGTTCTTCAACATATCGACCCTTTACTTTGTTTTTGTATTCTTCTGCCTTCTGTATATCCCGATTTTTTTCGAGTGTTATTTTAAGGGCCTCATCCAGCACGAGCATCTTCACGTCAGCGCTAAAGCCGGGACCTGCCAGAAGGATTACCATACTGAGAGTGAGCGTGAAGCGGACCATCTGTTTCAGATACCCTTTATTTAATCGGCATTGGTTCATCCGTAATAACCTCCTTCTTTCCTTTTCTATGTCTGCCAACCCATGCCCCCGCATCGTCAAGGAGGGTATACATGACGGGCACAACGAGCAGTGTCAGAAACGTCGATGTAATGAGCCCGCCGATTACTGCCCGAGCCAAAGGCGCCCGCATCTCCGCGCCTGCGCCGATAGCCAGAGCGAGGGGCAGCATACCGAATATCATTGCGAGTGTAGTCATCATAATCGGGCGAAGTCTTGTGCGACCCGCTGTAATGATGGCCTCCCTGCGCTCAACTCCCTTGGAGCGCAAGACCTTTGTATAATCTACAAGGAGTATGGCATTTTTCGTCACGAGCCCCATGAGCATGATAAGCCCGATGAGGGACATCATATTGACCGTATCACGGGTGAGGGCGAGCATGGCGGCCATTCCCACCAACGACAGGGGCAGGGAAAGCATGATCGCGAGAGGGTCGACAAATGATTCGAATTGCGCGGCGAGGATAAGATAGACAAGGATGATGGCCAAAAGCAGGGCCTCTACCATGTAACCGAAAGACTCCACCATGTCCTCGGCCTCACCTGAGAAGACTACCCGATATCCCGGTTCCATCTCCACCTTTGTCGCGGCTTCCTTGACCTTTGCTACAGCGGTCCCGAGGGCAATTCCCTCAAGGTTCGCGGAGACCACCACCTGGCGTGACAGGTCCTGCCGGGTAATCTCGGAAGGTGTGTCCGTCATCTCATAGGTGGCGAGTCCGCCGAGCGGTACAAGGGCAGGCGGCCCCACAGGCTGGCGGACACTCAAGCGAAGCTGTTCCACCTGCGAAGGGTCTTGCCGAAGCGCTAACGGCAGTCTTACGCGGATGTCGATGGCGTCACCATCCTCGTCTTCATAGGTGGAAACCGCCTGTCCGCCCACAAGAGACCCGACAGTGCGGACAATGGTACTCGTCATGACACCGGCATCAACGGCCCGCTCGCGGTCTATGGTGAAACGGAATTCAGGAATATCCTGCTCCAGAGTAACCTCCATGTCGACAATGCCCGGTATTTTATACATCTCCGCCTTCAACGCAGCGGAATATTTTTTCAGCAGATCAATATTATCACCCCGTATGCTTACCATGAGCGGCTTGTCTCCTCCCATGCGGCCCACCTCTTCTATTGAAGGGATAATGCCGGGGACCTCCCGCAGACGGACCCGAAGGTCCTCCTGGATCTTATCCTGTTTCCGCTTGCGGTCGCTCTGATCAACGAGTTTCACATAAATCCGTGCACCACGGACCGTACCTGTATCTCCGGCCCCGATGGTCGCGTAGGAGTGTTTCACCTCGGGTATTCTTTTCAGTACGGCGAGAACGGCGTTCAACCGGTCCTGTGTCTCCGTTATGGAGGCGTCCGGCGCTGTCTTAAAGCTCAATTGCAATTCTCCCCGGTCAAAGTCCGGGAAAAAACCTTGTCCAAGGGTCATGAAGAGGCCAATTCCGGCCAGGAAGGCAGCTACGGTCAATACCACAACCTTTTTTCTGTGGTCCAGCGCCCAGGCGATGAGGAGACGGTATTTATCCGCTGTGGCGTCAAACCACCCATTAAACCGGTCCAGTATGCGGGCCACAATGTGCCGTTTCCCTTTCCGTTCGATGTCCGGATCGTACCAGCGGGAAGAGAGCATGGGATCGAGGGTAAAAGAAACAAAGAGAGAGACGAGCACCGCGAAGGTGACCGTCATTCCGAACTGAAAGAAGAACCGCCCTACAATACCTTTCATGAATGCCACAGGTACAAAGACGGCGACTATGGAAAAGCTGGTAGCCATAACAGCGAGACCGATTTCACTCGTCGCTTCTTTGGCCGCTGTATAGTGGTCCTGGCCCAGTTCAAGATGACGGACGATATTTTCCCGCACAACAATGGCGTCATCGATGAGAAGCCCTATTGCCAGCGAGAGAGCCATAAGGGTCATGACATTGAGGGTCATGCCGAGGAAGTACATGATAATGAAGGAAGATATTACCGATATCGGCAGGGTGAGGCCTGTGATAATCGTTGAACGCCATGAGTTGAGAAAGCAGAAGACGATGAGAATGGTGAGAAACCCGCCAAGAAAGAGTGTAACCTCAACGTCTTCGACTGAATCACGGATAAAAACCGATCCGTCAGTCACCACATCGATAATCGTGCCGGTGGGTAGTTCCGTCTGCAACTTGTTGATCTCTTTCTTCACCATATCGACGACATTGACCGTATTTGCTCCTGATTGTTTTTGCACGTCAATACCGATTGCCGGGACCCCGTTCACCAGAGCGAGGGAGCGTGTCTCTTCAACGCCATCCCTTACATCAGCAACTTCGCTAAGCGGTATTGGCCGGCCACTGCGTTCCCCGATGACCATTGTCTTGAACTGTTCCACAACAGCGGGTTTACCGGAGATACGCAGAGGAAATTCTGAACCATTGCGGTTCAGACGGCCCAGCGGGGTATTGACGTTCTCCGACTGGAGACCGGCAATGACCTCATCGACACCCATACCGAGGGCCTGAAGCCGGAGAGGATCTACATTAACATTTACCTCGCGTTTTGAAAGGCCGACGAGATTGATCTTTCCGATGCCGGGAATATTTTCGATGCGTTTTTTGATCTTCTTTTCCACAAGAGTACTCAACTCGCGGGACGTGAGCGTGTTCGAGCGCACTGCAAGCGATACGATGGGAAGACCTGCCACATCGAATTTCTGCACGATGGGTTCTTCGATCCCTTGAGGTAATTCGCCCCTGATGGCGGCGATCTTGGACCGCGCGTCCTGTGATGCCTCATTGATCTTTACTTCCAGTTGAAACATGACAATGACGTTCGAAAAGCCTTCCATTGAGTAAGAAGTGACGTGTTTCACGCCGGCAATAGGGTTGACCGCATCCTCGATCCGTTTGGTTACCTCCCGTTCCACAGCCTCAGGGGATGCCCCGGGAAACTTCGTCACAATAGTGAGAACAGGAATATCGACATTGGGGTACATATCGATAGAAAGTTGTTTAAATGAGAAGAGTCCGACAGTAACGAGGGCCAGCATCATGACCGCGGCAAAGACAGGACGTTTTATTGAAAGATCAGAAAGTATCATGCGCCTTATCTCCCATTGCCCGCTATCACTTTCACGGTGTTACCATCTTTCAGATTAAATCCTCCACGGGTCACAATGAGTTCTCCGGCAGTGAGCCCCGACGAGACTTCCACCTGATCTCCTGATAAAGCCCCGGTAGTAAGGGTTTTGCGCTGTGCCTTATCGCCGTTTACAACAAACACTTCAGCCTGTTTTTTTGCCACATCCCACGTGATGAGGCCTGTTCGGGGCACCTGCAGTACTCCGGTCCGGCTGCCCGTGACGATCTTCCCTTTGACGAAGAGACCGGCCTTTAACGTTTCAGGCTCATTCTTCACTTCAGCAACGATCTTAACCGAACGATCGGCCTCGCTGATTGCCGGGTTAATAAAGGCGACCTTTCCCGTGAATGTCTTGCCGGGCAGGGAATCAGTCGAAAACGTAAGCGGCTGACCGACCTTTACGCTTCCTGTTTCTCCGGAAGGCACGGTCACCGTGAGTTCGAGAAGACGGTTATCAACAATGTGAAAGATCATCTTGTCGCCGGTCAAATCTCCCACGTTCATGCTGCGTTGAGATACAACCCCGTTTAGAGGAGAACGGATCACCGCCTTTGCGAGACGCGTCTGCGTTTGATGTAATTCACCCAGCGCGGCCCTGAGCTGTGCCTTTGCCGCGGACACCCGTGCCGCCGTCGCCTCTTTTTCTGTTGCGGCATCATCGAGGTTCTGCTGTGTTACCAGACCGGCTTCCTTGAGCTTCAGGAAACGGGCATATTCCCGTTCAGCACGGTTCTGGCCGACCTCAGCCTGTACAACGTTTGCCCTCGCGGCCTCGGCAGCCGCTTCCGATCTCTGGATAACGAGTTCCAGTTCCCTTGTGTCAAGCTGAGCAAGTGGCGTTCCCTTCTGTACCCGCACCCATTCGCTTACGTATATCTGAGTAATGACGCCTGAGTACTCTGCTTTTACATCAGCCTGAAACTTGGGTGAAAGAGACCCAACCACATCAATGCTCTGAGTCATTTCGGCTGCGGTAATCTTGACTACTTCAACCGACACAGGGGGCTGGACCACCGGCTTCTTATCCGAACACCCGGACAAGCAGATAGCCGCCATAAAAATAAACAATATCCATATATAGAGTTTTTTTGCCATTGCTCCCCCTGTCTATTCCTTTTTTAAAATTCCATGAAAAATAATATTAAGTATGCTGTGAAAGAGCATTTTGTCTGATCGTGATTCCGGAGTCTGGCAGAGCATCATATCCATCGCAATATGGAACGCTCCGATAATAGCAAGCGTTATATCCTTTACATCCAGTTCGCGGAATTCATCGTGTCCTTATCCCCTCTTCAACGAGTTGCTCGATAGCATTCGAGAAGTTTAGCATGGTATGCCTCGAAATTAATAAATGGCGCGCCCTGTGGCGGGCCGTAATATATCGCGTTCAACAGTTTTGCCTTTTCGATATTATTGCGATAGAGCTGAAAAGTGGCTCTCGCACAGGGCCGTTAGTTTTTCGCTGGCCCTTCCGCCTTCGCAGCAAAAACCTTCAAGAAGCTCCTCAAATTTCTGGAGAGGACCTTCAAGTATTTCAAGATAAATCCCTTCTTTATTGCCAAAATAGTAGTAGAGAACCGGTTTGGTCACGCCTGCGTCGGCGACGATCTCACGGACTGTCGTCGCGGCATACCCTTCTCGTTGAACAACTTCAGGGCGCTTGCCAGCAAATGGTTGCGGGCTGTGTCATATCAGGCGAATCAATATTTCCTTTTAAGCGACCCATTTAAAGACTACCTTCTTTTTTCCGGCAAAGGCATGAGCGATAGAAACTTTTTCATAACTTACTTACCGGTAGGTATAATATATATCGAAGATAATTTCTGTCAAGGAAATTTGCCTTGTTTATCCGTAATGTTTCCGTCTATTCATGATATTTGTGATAAGAATTCAGGAAAGCTGGAAAATATTTTAATCGGGGTGTTATTCAGTCGGTTTTCGGGTTCTTCTTCTTCCAAATCAGGCAATTCAAGGAGGTATTTACAGAGATGCAGTCTTTCATAGGGCAGATTGTCAGGGTCATAGATAACAAAGCTTTCTTCAATATTGGTTTTGCTGATTTCTTGTTCTTCTTTTTTCATGTTCATATCCGGTTTTTTTCAGTCGAATCAATTACGTTGCAGTTCAAAAAGGAGGATGGCGAGGGCAAGAATAATTCTGTAATACGCAAAGATGTCAAGAGGATGATTTTTCAGGTATCTGATGAGAAAATTGAGGCTTAGGGCACCGAAAATAAAGGCGGAAAGCGCTCCATAAACATATATACCCATATTTCCGCTGTGGTATTCAAAATGTCTCATTTCGTACAGAGCGGTGCCGAATATAATAGGGACAGAGAGCATGAAGGAAAAATCGACGGCCTCGCTGCGTTTGAGCCCCAGAAGCATTCCCATAGTGATAGTCGCGCCGCTTCGTGATGTGCCCGGCACCAGGGCAACGGCCTGCGCAACACCTATAGCGGTGGCAACAGGATAGGAAATATCACTTCTTTCCACGTGTATCCTTTCGGCGATAATCATCAGGATTGAAACAAGAGCAAGCATGTATGCCGCCACAAAAGGTGTTCTCAGATAGGTTTCGACGATATGCTGGCCAAAAAAACCGGCAACAACGGCAGGGATGGTGGCAACAATGAGTTTCGCGAGGAGCGACTCTTTGCCGCGGCCTTCCTTGAAATCGACCAAACCTTCCATAACAATACGAATAAACCTTTTCCCATATACGCAGAGGATCGCCGCGAGCGTTCCCAGATGGAGCATCACATCATAAGTGATTTTGTTGATGTTCCCGTCCTGAATATTGAAAAACCAGGGAATAATAATGAGATGCGCCGAACTGCTGATGGGAAGGAATTCAGTGATGCCCTGTACAGCGCCCATGATGATGCTCTGGAGGACCGTCACTACATATTCTCCGGACGGAAATTAAAGCCTACTTCCACAGTATCCTCTTTAATAGCAGTTGGTATGCGGGGCAACGGTTCCGCTGCGCGTATGGCGCGCATTATTGATTCATCGTAGGCTCTGTTTCCGGACATTGTTTCCGGAATGATATCGACGACTAAGCCATCTCTTCTTATCTTAATGACTACTACGGTTAAGAGGTTTTTCTTTGCAGATGCCAGGTATGCGCCAGACCGCGTCTATCTTTTCCTTGACATCCATATGATACTTCTGCATCAATGGGTCGACGATGCCGCCGCCTCCCCCACCAGAGCCGGACAAACCACTACCTGCGCTCATGAGGCCGCCGGAAGTTGCAGAGCCGCTTCGCGCGGATTTTGCCACATCAAGATATTCTGTCTTTCTTCTGAGATTTTGAATCTTTTTCTCGAGCTGCTCGCGTTCTTCCTCGGTTGTTCCCGGTTTTTCAGGGACCTTTTTTTTTGAGAGTGAAACGAGGTCTTCTTTCTTTATCGGAATGGGCTTGTTTTTGGCAGGGGCAGGTTTGGTTTCCTTGACTGCAGGGACAGGCTTTACCTGGTATTTTTTTTGCTTCCGCACTGCCGCCTCTTTTTGGCCGCCACCTGTGTCGCCCACTCCGCCTACAAGATTTACGGAATACGAAGAGGATAGATCAATCTTTCTTTTTGTTGATTTGAAGGGGATACTGACGGCGGCTACAAAAAGAATGTGCAGCGCGAAAGAAACGGCAAGCATTTTGTACCAGGTTTCTTCACTCATCGTTTTCCAATGGTTTTGTTACCATATTAATCTTTACCACGCCGGCTTCCCTCACGATGCCCATGCACTTCGCCACAAACCCGTATGACACATCCTTGTCGGCACGGAGGAAAATCTCTTTGTTGGTCTTGTTATTAAAGAGAAATTGAATGGCTGCCTTGAGGTTTTTTATGTCCAGTTTTTTTTCATTGAGGACCAGCCTTTCGTCCTTTGTAATGTTCAAGTATCTGCGGTTCATCCTTTGTCGGAAGAGGTCTGGCTGTCACATTGGGAATATCTATACCCAATCCCTGCTGCATCATGGGCGCGGTGATCATAAAGATAATAAGGAGCACCAGCATGATATCGACCATAGGTACTACGTTGATCTCGGAGAGGGGTCCTTTTGAGTCTTTCCTGGAGGTGTTCATTTTTCGATAATATTGATAAGGTACATGGCGGCATTGTCCATTCTTGTAGTGAGCCGCCTCAGCCTTCCGAGGCAGTAATTATATCCGAGAACAGCGGGTATGGCAGTGGCAAGACCAATAGCTGTCGCGATGAGGGCTTCACTGATGCCGGGAGCGACAACAGCGAGGCTTGTCGTTCCTCTTGCGCCGATTTCTCTGAAAGAGCCCATAATGCCCCAGACAGTACCGAAAAGTCCGATAAAAGGGGCCGTGTTTGCCGTGGTCGCGAGAAAAGTAAGCCGTCTTTCAAGCTTGACCGATTCTTCAGCTATGGTGATTTTCAAAATATTCTCTATGGCGGGAATCGCCTCCGGCTTTATAGGACCGGGATTCTCTTTTTGTCTCGATGTCACTTCTTTATAGCAGGCAAGAATCAACCTGTAAAAAGCATTATCATTGCTGTCCCTATACACCGAAACGAGTCTCTTAAAAGAGTCGGCGTCCTTAATGGCCCTGAAAAAACGATCAGCCTGTTCCTCTGTTTTGCTGAATTGTCTCATCTTAACGAAAATAATTGTCCACGATACGATGGAGAAGAAAATGAGGATGCCGATTACGGCTTTCGCCATGGGCCCCGCGGCATAAATAAGTCCGAGGAGCCCCCCTGTATACATATTTGCAGTGCCCATATCCATCGTGTGAAAAAAGCATACAATAAATTACCGGTCGATGTAAAGAAAAACCCCCGGGTGGGTGCCCGGGGGAAGGGGGGTTATTATGAGAAGCTTATGGAGGTGAATTTCAGTTTTATAAAATACTTTGTGAATAATTGCACTTAGTGATCATATCTGGATCGGTAAGAAGTTGTCAATACATCTTGTGTTATCGATAAAGTCAATAAATACAACATTTCTAAATATTGAGTATGTGAATTAATTAACATAACTGTAATAATATATATCACGACTAATTGTTTGTCAATATATTTTTCTCAGAGGGGTAACAGTCAACGGGAAAACATGAGTGGGAGACGATCGGCGATGAGATATCCTTTAACTGTAGGGATGATTTTACCGTGAATGAACCTCAACATGTTTTGATGTAATAAGTTTCTTCAAAGCGTTTTCACATGGGGGCCTATTAAAGGTGTTTCTTATGTTTACCCCTTCCAGGTTTCTGAAACCAAGGAAGAGCCTCTCCAGTTCCAATTGCTCTGGAGATAATCGCTCGTCTCCCTCTATAGGTTTAGTGTTTTTGTTTAATGCAGCGCAGTATTGCTCGACAGACCTCACGTTCCACCATCGTCTGTTATTCGTGAAAAGAGTGGGCTGCCGGGCCGAGGCCAAGGTAGGGAATATGACTCCAGTATTTCAGGTTATGACGGGAGCGGTAACCCTCACCCCGTGGCAAAATTGGAAACCTCATAATGGATAAATCCTTGTTCTTGAAGAAAACGCGATGTGGACAAGAAGATTTTCCTCTGTTTTTCCTCTGAAGGCATCTTCAATTTCCCTTCCTGTACCATTTTACCGAAGACTGTTTTACTGCCAATGGTGAGCTGGTAGCAGGAAATGTGGGCTGGTCCGAAAGAAAGTGCCTCTTCAAGCGTCTTCATCCAGTGTTTTTCTGTCTGGCCGGGGAGACCATTCATGAGGTCTATGCCGACATTGTCAAACCCGTGTCCCTTGATGAGGGTAAGTGTTTTTTTTGCCCCTTCCGCCGTGTGCCTTCTTTTCAGAAAGGCAAGTTCTTTATCGTTTAGCGACTGTACACCGAGGCTAATCCTGTTTATGCCGAGTTTCCTGTAGCTCTCCAGTTTTTCCGCTGTCACATCATCGGGGTTCATCTCGACGGTGATTTCCGTATCGGGTGAAAACGTGAATTGAGTCCTGAGGGCAGTGAGAATCTCTGCGAATCCTTTTTCATCGATAAGCGATGGTGTTCCGCCACCGAAATAGAGCGAGTCGAATTGTTGGAAAACCTTTTTGTACAGGACAGCTTCTTGCTTTAACGCTGCGAGAAACCTGTCCATAGCGGCTTGATCAACGATGGAATAGAAATCACAATAGGGACATTTGGTCTTGCAAAAGGGGATGTGGACATACAACCCCGGTAATTCCTTTTTATTCATCATCTGTTTTGAGGGCGGCCAGAAAGGCGCTCTGGGGTATCTCGACGTTTCCTACCATGCGCATACGTTTTTTGCCCTTCTTCTGCTTCTCGAGGAGCTTTCTTTTTCTGGTAATGTCGCCGCCGTAACACTTGGCGGTAACATCTTTCCTGAACGCCGAAATGGTAGAGCGGGCGATAATCTTTCCGCCGATGGCGCCCTGAATAGCGATTTTGAATTGCTGTTTCGGGATTTCGTCCTTCAGTTTTTCGCAAACCCGGAGCGCCCGTTCCCGCGCGTTGTCATGATGGACAAGAATGGAGAGCGCGTCGACCTTTTCACCGTTAACGAGTATGTCAAGTTTAGCGAGATTGCTTTCGCGGTAATCAATAATCTCATAATCAAAAGAACCGTATCCCTGGGTAACACTTTTCAGTTTGTCGTAAAAATCAAAGATCACCTCAGCAAGGGGCATATCGAAGGTCACCTCTATCCTGCCGGGCGCGGGATAATTAAGGTGAGAATTGACGCCTCGGCGCTCCATGCAGAGCTTAATCACGACCCCCACATAACGTTCGGGTACAAGAATGCTTGCCCGGATATAAGGTTCCTCGGATTTTTTTATTTTCGCAGGGTCGGGATAATAGAGCGGGTTGTCAATCTCTACCATGGTGCCGTCGTTCAAAAAGAAATTGTATTGGACGCTTGGGGCCGTCATGATGATAGACTGGTCGAATTCACGTTCAAGGCGTTCCTGGACGATCTCAAGGTGCAGGAGTCCCAGAAAACCGCACCGGAAACCCTGGCCGAGGGCCGCTGAGGAATCCTTTTGATATACCAGCGCGGCGTCGTTGAGCTTGTACTTTTCAAGCGCCTCAGCGAGCGACGGGTAATCGTCGGAAGCAATCGGGTAGATAGAAGAGAAAACAACCGGTTTGACCTCAACAAAACCGGGAAGGGGTTCTGCTATCGGGTTGTTATCGAGCGTAATGGTATCGCCGACCCTCGTGTCGCTCACCGTTTTTATACCGGCGATAATATAACCCACCATGCCTGCCGTGAGTTCCTTTTTCGGTTCCCGGACAAGACGAAAAACCCCCACTTCTTCCACCTTATATGTCGTTCCATTATACATAAGGCGGATCATATCACCGGGTTTTACTGTTCCGTCAAATACACGGCAACTGACGATAGTGCCGCGGAAGGGATCATAGTGGGCGTCAAAGATAAGGGCCGAAAGCGGTTTTTCCGCGTCGCCTGTCGGTGGAGGGACCCTTTCGATGACGGCATGAAAAATGTCCTCAATACCGATACCTTCCTTGGCAGAACAGAGAATGGCCAAATCGGGGTCCAACCCGAGTTCACGATCGATTTCATTCTTTACCCCTTCAATATCCGCGACAGGTAGATCGATCTTGTTGATGACAGGAATAATGACGAGATTATGCTCCATGGCAGCATAGAGATTTCCGAGGGTTTGCGCTTCTACGCCCTGTGCCGCATCAACGAGAAGAAGGACCCCTTCGCAGGAAGCAAGTGCCCGCGAAACTTCATACGAAAAATCGACATGTCCCGGTGTGTCAATGAGGTTCAGTTCGTAAAATACTCCGTCTTTGCCGGTATAGGGCAGATCAACGGTCTGGCTTTTTATCGTAATGCCGCGCTCGCGCTCGATGTCCATATTGTCGAGGATCTGATCGCGGAACTGCCGGTCCTCAACGAGGTGCGTGTACTGAATGAGCCGGTCGGCAAGTGTCGACTTACCGTGGTCTATATGGGCGATAATACTGAAATTTCTGATATGTTTCATAGGTTATATTTTTGGGGTCTCTGAGGTTCTCAGCAACAGGGCTTATTTACTGTATTCTCTTCCCTCTTCCCTCTTCCTTCGCCTGCCCTCCGGTGTCGTGGCGGAGGGTTTATCTTCCTGTTTTTTTAACCATCTCGATATCTACTTCTGTACCGAAGGTCTCAAGAAGGGCATTTGCAAGTTCTTTGAAATTGTCTTCTTTTTCCATCTCGATAACCAGTTCACGGTCGTCAAGGACTTTCAGTTTACCATATTGCTTCACGATCTCGATGACCTTATAGGGGTCTGTTGTTACCCACCCTTTCATCCGTTTCACCAGTTCTTCTCCGGTAAAAGCACGCTCAATGGTAAGGTCCACCCGGCGTTTTTTAGCCTCCCAGCCAACAAGCGCGGGCTGTGCCACCACAGGAGTCACAGGGTCATGCATGGCCGCACATCGAAACCAAAGTTTTGCCCGCAACATCTCTTTCCTCCTTGACGTAATCCCCCGAAAACCAGTCATTAAATTAATAGTTTATGCCCGTAAAGTCAAGTTCATAAGCCCATCCGTTCCGTGTCAACGGTCTGTCGCATGAATCTGAATTTTTTGCTGATTATTTCCCGTATGTTGTCGTGAGGTAATCAATAATTATTTTAGCTTCATCATTGGAGATATTTTCATTTCTCTTTTCTTTCATTCGCGTTACCGTCTTCGTCCATTCTTCATTTGTCTTCTTCAGCGATTTCGCGCGATCCGCGCTATGGCAGACGCTGCATTTCTTTTCAAACAAGGTTTTCGCGTCGGTTGCTGTCTGCCCCATACTTTGCACGGTGAGAGGAGCAAGAGAAAGAAAAACCAGCATCGTGGCAGCACATATGAATGGTTTCATACATTACCTCCTCTTTACGTTGTCTATAATCTTACCATAAGAACAGAAATTCCTGCTGTGTTATTTCAAAGAGGAGCGATACAAATCTCAGTCATGACGAAGCGGACCCGTCCTCTCCATAGGTTGCTTTTACCCTTTTGGATTTACGCAGATAGAGGTACCACATGCATGCTTCAAGCATAACGATAAGGTTAAATATCGGAGATGTTTTGTAGATCTCTGTCTGGGTTTTTTCCGACAGACCGACCAGTTGAGGGAGAAAGATGGAAAGAAATGAATAGTGGAAAAGCACAACAAGGTATCTTTTCGCGCTCAAAACAGCATTGGGCGCAACCCTCCAGAGGGACACTCCCGCGTACATGCTATATACTAACAGGCAGATGTTACATATGCCGCTGATGAGCAAGAGTTTGAATAGTGCCGGGTCTTTGTCAAAATGGGGTTTCAGCGCATCGCTGACCGCCATCAGGGTTGTCAGCCCAGTCAAGGGCGTGAGAATTGTCATGCTCACGCAGAGGAGTAACAGCCAACCCTTCACACCTATATAATCTTTGTTTGCTTGTACCCATTGCCTGTATCCCTGAAATAGCTGTTATTATTTTTCCCGTTTTCTTTTTGCCGTGATTGTTTCACCCCCGACTCCCCAGTTGTCGGTATCTACTTCATCAATGACTACATAGGTAGTCTGGGGTTTTTTCCCAAGGACATCAAAAAGCAATTGCGTTACGCCCTGAATCAATTTCTCCTTTTGCTCAGCGGTAACACCTTCTTTTGTGACTTTAATATTTACGTATGGCATCGCACCCTCCCTGTACTTTAATTGTTATCCCGATATGTATTACCATCTTTGGTCTACTTTCACAACAGGCATTGTGCCAATTTTAATTCATGCATATAATGAAGCTTTCTCCTCGTCGGAAATCCTCACGTACTAATGTAGCTCCGGTTTCCTCCTCTACATCTCATTCTATTTTTGACTTAGAATTGCATTATATGTGCAACCGCTAATATCTGGGTATACAATCTTACATGAAAATATAGTCTATGTACGAGTGGTAAATTGGTCATTAACTTGTCTATTATTTCTCTCGATCTTCCATAAAACCCTTGTAAAGTTTGTAATGTTCTGTCTCCTCGTATCGAACTTCTTTGATCGGCGTGCAGTCGAAGCTCAGGATGGTTGCCTCCGGGCAGGCGAGCAGAATCGGGGAATGGGTGGCAACAATGAATTGAGCATGGCCTGACTCTTCCCATCTTCATAAGCAACTCCAGGAGCTTGAATTGGGTTTTTGGTGAGAGGGCTGTTTCCGGTTCATCCAGCAGATAGAGGCCTTTTATCTGATAACGGGCCTTGAAAAAAGACATGATGGATTGACCGTGAGATTGGGTCATTAACGATTGACCGCCAAAATACTGAAGGAGTCCGGGAGATACGGCGGCCCAATCGTCGAGAATGCGGACAAAGTCCTGGAATACCGAAGATCCGAAAAAACTCCCCTGCACGGGGCCATCGACCCATTCAATGGACATACAATCGCTGAGTTTGTCTTCGTAAGGGTTGTATTCAGCGCGCTTTCGTTCCTCATCCTGCCAGATATGGATACCACACGCACGCGCAAGCGCCTGAATCAGGGTAGATTTGCCTGTGCCGTTTTCCCCGACAAAGAGTGTCACCGGCGCATTAAAGATGATTTGTTCTGATTGATTAAAAACAGGGAGATTAAAGGGGTAATGGTCCCTGTCCGGATATTGGGCAGGATGAAGTGTAACGGATTTTAGATGCATTGCTTTAACACCACCATTCATGCTCTTTGTTGTTCTAATCGTTTCAAAAATGTCTCCGGCACCGAAACAATTTTTTTAGAAACATAATTAAAGGTGACCAAACCCGTTTCAACAAGGGCAATAAGAATCTCCTTTTTTGTTATGCGATGGAATAACCGGAACCCGTTGCGGCTGAATTTCTCCGATATGTGTGTCAATGAAAAGTTCATCAAATAAAAAAGCTTCAGCCAAATAGTTCACTGCCAGGTCCGACATGATAACACCTGTTTGAGCATTGCCAAGATCCAGTTCACTCATGCCCATGGAGTGAAATAGATCAGCCCGCGCTGCACCGACCAGAGAGATGAGAGCATCGTTGCCCATGTGTCCGCCTACATTGATGTCACGTGGCTGAATTGTTATCGTAAAATGAAATTCGTACTCTTGCTGCTCAACCAGCTTTATGCGCGGCACTCCTCACCTCTCTGATGTCTTTGCGCTTCCCCTTTTGTCTACCACTTCACAACAAAGCCTGTCAAACGTTTTGCGCGGGCAATAATACTTTAGTGCATTTATTTGCGCAGCGCAATCGCGAAGCAAATGAAAACCTTGCAGTGGTCTTTCAAACCTTATACAATACTGAGGTGCAGAACGTAAGAGGTTACTACTTAACTCGGTTCAGGCAGGAGACGTGTAAATGCGTGCGCGTACTATAGAAACGGAACGATTAGTCCTGCGAGATCTCAGGGATAGCGATATGCAGCCGCTCATGGAGATGCTGAGTGCCCCGCTTGTAATGCGATGGCTCTTCGGAGCTGCTCCGATGACAGTCGATGAGGCGAGACGTTTTATCAACGAAAATTTTACTTTTGGAAAACAGGCATATGGTCTGGGTGTTTTGTGTACCAAAGAGACAGACCATTTTGTCGGTTTTGCCGGACTTCTGCCATGTCGTTATCTCTATGAAGACGATTTCGAGTTGGGTTTTGCCCTGCGTGAAGACTCCTGGGGGAAAGGTTACGCGACTGAGATCGGCGCGGCACAGGTTGAATATGGTTTTAAAAACTTCGATGTGCCACGTCTTCTCGGGCTTGCTCATCCGCAAAACATTGCTTCGCTGCGCGCCCTTGAAAAGATAGGTATGAAGCTAATCAAAACAATCCATACCGATCAACGGGGCCCGCGATGCCTTTATATAATCAAAAGTAATGCTTGAAATAACTTTTTTATCGTCCCTGTATGTCGAAATTATTGGCAAAAACCGCATGTTTTGTGGTATAGAAATGCGGGTTTAACGCATGTATTTTCAAGATTTGATCCTTGCTTTACAAAAATTCTGGGCCGATCAGAGGCTGTATTGTCCAACAGCCTTATGACATGGAAGTCGGCGCAGGCACATTCCATCCGGCCACATTCCTGCGATGTCTGGGCCCTGAGCCGTGGAATGCCGCATACGTACAGCCTTCACGGAGGCCTGCCGACGGACGTTATGGTGAAAACCCGAACCGTCTCCAGCACTACTATCAATTCCAGGTTGTCATGAAGCCTTCCCCGAAGGACATCCAGAATATCTACATTGATAGTTTGAAAAGTTTCGGTATCGATACATCCTATCACGACATACGGTTTGTTGAGGATGATTGGGAATCACCGACACTGGGTGCATGGGGCCTCGGATGGGAAGTGTGGCTTGACGGTATGGAGATCACGCAATTCACCTATTTCCAGCAGGCAGGCGGTATAAACCTCTCGCCCATTACCGTGGAGATCACTTACGGTATCGAACGCATCGCCATGTACCTTCAGGATGTGGATAATGTTTACCACATCAAGTGGAACAAGGATGTGCTCTACGGTGACGTATTCCTTGAGCCGGAACGGGAATTTTCCATTTACAATTTTGAAGAATCAGACGCCGCGATGCTCCGGGGCCTTTTTGATACATATGAACGCGAAGGGGAAAAACTGATAAAAAACAGAGGGCTCATTTACCCCTCCTACGATTACTGTCTGAAATGTTCCCACGCATTCAATCTTCTCGACGCACGGGGCGCCATCAGCGTCACTGAGCGCGCGAACTATATCGCCAGGGTACGCAACCTCGCCAAGATGTGCGCGGAACTATACGTGCAAAAAAGAGAAGAACTTGGTTTTCCGCTTGCTGAAGAAGTAAGATTCGAAGTTTTAACACGGAGTTTGATGAAAACATTTTTGCTGGAAATCGGGACAGAGGAGATTCCCGCACGATTTCTTGAGCCCGCGAAAGAAGGCCTGAAAAAACTGCTCGAAGATGGTTTTGCCCAATCCCGTATTACTTTCGGCAATATCAATATCCAGGCGACGCCACGGCGCATGATGACACTCATCGAGCAATGTGTCTGAAAAACAGGACGAGACGACGATTATCAAATTCGGGCCGCCTCTCAACCGGGCCTATGACGAATCAGGGGCGCTGACAAAGGCTGCCACAGGTTTTGCAAAGTCGCAGGGTGTTGGACCGGAGGAATTGAAGAAGGGCATCAAGGATGGTGTTGAGTTTGTTACGGTTGAAAAATTTGAAAAAGGAAAAGAAACAATAAATGTCCTCCAGGAGCTTCTTCCCGATATCATCGCGAAGATACCCTTTCAGAAAAAGATGCGCTGGGGCGCCGAGACCTTTGAATACGCGAGACCGATTCAATGGGTCCTTTGCCTCTTCGGTGATGTGCCTGTCGAATTTACCGTTGCCGACGTCAAAAGCGGCAACACCACATGGTGCCACCGGTTTCTGTCCAGCGGGCAGGTGATAATCAGGAATCCGGCGGAATACATCGATACCCTGAAGGCCAACTATATCATCATCAATGAAGCTGACCGGCTGGAGACAGTCCGGGCAGGGATCAAGCGTATTGAGGATGAGACGAAGGGTCGTGCTATTCGCGACGAAGAACTCATCAAAGAGATCATCTACATTACAGAATATCCCTATCCGCTCCTTGGTTCCTTCGAGGAGGCCTATCCTGAATATCCCCAAGGAAGTCCTCGTCAATGTCATGAAGAGCCACCAGCGTTATATTCCCATCGAAAAAGATGACGGGCAACTCATGCCCTATTTTATATTCTTTGCCAATACAATCCCGAAAGAAGACAAAAATGTCATCCGTGGGAACGAAAAGGTCTTGCGGGCACGACTTGCCGACGCGCAGTTCTTTTTCGAAGAAGATAAAAAAACGAAACTCGCTGATCGGTACGAGAGACTCAGCTCCATCGTCTTTCACGTAAAGCTTGGCACATTGAAAGACAAGACAGAGCGCGGTAGCATTGCACCATTGCGTCGACTTACCTCAGCATCAATCATTGTGAGCCTCGCGAAGTACATAGTCGATCCGAACGAATCGCACAAGGCCGCAAGCACGTCTCATGAAAACAGACCTCCTCACCCATATGGTAGGAGAATTCCCGGAACTTCAGGGCACCATGGGAAGGATTTACGCGACCATCGAAGGTGAAGACAATGAGGTGGCGCAGGCAATCGAAGAACACTACCTGCCCACTGGCGGCAATGGCAACCTGCCACAGACCTTACCGGGCGCAATCCTCAGCATTGCCGACAAGATCGATTCCATTGTGTCCTTTTTCTCCGTCAATATTACTCCCACAGGGAACCTTGACCCATACGCGCTTCGCAGACAGTCCCTGGGGATTATCAAGATTGCTATCGATAAAAAATTCCGTGTCCCCCTTGATGACCTTTTGAGGGCCGCTTATGAAAGCGGGGCGAAGATTGCAAAGAGAGCTCGCCTTCGAAGAAACAAAGGCAGCCATTCTTGATTTCATTGCCACACGCTTCAAATTTTCCATGCTCGAAGAGGGTCACAATCAGGATTACGTGGAGAGCGTGCTTCCCTGCGTCGCCCGGGATATCTACGATGGCTATGAGCGGCTCATTGCCCTGGAAACGCAAAAATCGAAAGAAGATTTCGACAGGCTTATGGTCGGTTTCAGACGGGTATACAACATTACGAAACAGATTGCAGGTGACCCTGCCGTGGATCCCGGACTTTTTGTCCTCACCGAAGAAAAGGACCTCTTCAGTCTTTACGAGGCGAAGCATGCAGAATTTTTCAAGCTCATGGAGGAATGCAAATACGCTCAATCGCTTTCTGTGCTTGTAAGTTTCAAGGAAAGCATTGATAACTATTTCGACAAAGTGTTTGTCATGGATAAAGATGAGGCTGTAAAAAACAACAGGCTTGCGGCACTCACAAAAATAAAAAACATGTTTCTGACATTTGCAGATTTTTCAAAAATCCGCATTGAATAATGAGGAGGAATATATGGCAAAAGTAAAGTATGTCTATTTTTTTGGAGGCAACAAGGCAGAAGGTAACATGAGTCTCAAAAACCTGCTCGGCGGTAAGGGAGCGGGACTGGCCGACATGGTCAATCGTGGTATTCCCGTTCCTCCCGGTTTTACCATTACCACCGATGTATGCACGGTCTTCTATAAAGGCGGCATGAAGCTCCCGGCAGGCCTCAAGGAACAAGTCCTGGAGAACCTGAAAAAAACGGAGAAGGTCATGGGCGCCAAATTCGGCGACGCTGCAAATCCGCTCCTTTTTTCTGTCCGTTCCGGCGCACGGGTCAGTATGCCCGGTATGATGGATACGGTACTCAACCTGGGTCTCAACGAAAAGACCGTGGAAGGCCTCGTTCGATTGTCCGGGAACGAGTGGTTTGCCTATGACTGTTACCGCCGTTTTGTGCAGATGTACGGCGATGTTGTCCTCGGTCTCAAACCGGAAAACAAGGAAGAGCATGATCCCTTCGAGGTTATCATCGATGCGAAAAAGAAAGCGAAAGGGATAAAAGTTGATACAGATCTGAGTGTTGACGATCTGAAAGACCTTGTAAAGAGCTTCAAGAAGGCTATTAAGGACAGATTGAAAATAAATTTTCCCGAAGACCCCTTCGAGCAGCTCTGGGGCGCCATCGGGGCCGTCTTTAAATCATGGAATACTGACAGGGCCATTGCCTACCGCCAGCTTAACAATATTCCCGGTGACTGGGGAACTGCCGTCAATGTACAGTGTATGGTCTTCGGCAATATGGGCGAGACAAGCGGCACAGGCGTTGCGTTTACACGGAACCCTTCCGGTGGTGAAAATGAATTCTATGGCGAATATCTTGTCAACGCGCAGGGTGAGGATGTCGTTGCCGGTATCAGGACGCCGCTGCCAATTAATAAAAAACAGAAGACCGATGCATCGGTGAAGTCTCTGGAAGAACTCTGGCCGAATATTTACAAAGAGGTCATCAAAATCAGGAACATCCTCGAGAAGAGCTACCGCGACATGCAGGACGTAGAGTTTACGATTCAGAACAAGAAACTCTGGATGCTTCAGACAAGGACCGGCAAGAGAACGGCCTTTGCGGCATTCAAGATCGCCGTCGATATGGTAAAAGAGAAACTCATCACCAAAGAAGAAGCCCTTATGCGTGTTGAGCCCGATCAGTTGAGTCAGCTCCTCAGGCCCATATTCGATCCGAAAGAAAAAGAGAAAGCCCTCAAGGCGGGCGACATGGTGGCAAAAGGATTGAACGCGGGGCCCGGCGCGGCGGCAGGTAAGGTTGTTTTCAACGCCGAAGATGCCGAGGCGTGGGCGGCAAGAGGCGAGCAGGTGATCCTCGTAAGGATCGACACATCACCGGAAGACATCCGGGGTATGAACGCGGCACAGGGCATTCTCACATCTCGTGGCGGTATGACAAGCCACGCGGCACTCGTTGCCCGTCAGATGGGCAAGGTCTGTGTTGCCGGCTGCGGTGAACTCGACATCGATTACGCGAAGAAGGTCATCCGCGTCAAAGGCAAAGACCATCAAAGAAGGAGAATTTGTCTCCATCGACGGTTCCACCGGCGAAGTCTTCGCGGGACAGATCAAGACAATACCATCGGAAATCCTCCGTGTCCTCGTGGACAAGACATTGAAACCGGCGCAGTCAAAGATCTATCAGGATTTTGCCCTCCTTATGAAATGGGCCGATGAAGCCCGTAAGCTCGGTATCAGGACAAACGCCGATCAGCCCGATCAGGCGGCTGTTGCCGTTGCATTTGGCGCTGAAGGTATTGGTCTTTGCCGGACAGAACATATGTTCTTCGAAGGCGACAGGATTGACGCGGTACGGGAGATGATCATCGCCGATGACGAGGCGGGAAGGGTAGCCGCCCTCAAGAAACTGCTTCCCATACAGAAAAGGGATTTTGTTGGTCTCTTCAAGGTCATGAAAGGCCTTCCTGTGACGATCAGGACATTGGATCCACCGCTTCACGAATTCCTGCCTCATACCGACAGAGAGGTAACGGACCTCGCACGGAAGATGGGTGTTTCCGCGGAAAAAGTCCAGGTAAAAATAGACAGCCTCCATGAGACAAACCCCATGCTGGGTCACAGAGGGTGCAGGCTCGGCATCGTTTTCCCTGAGATTACCGAGATGCAGGCGCGGGCCATCTTTGAGGCCGCCTGTGAGGTAAAGAAGAAAGGCATCAACGTGAAACCCGAAGTAATGATACCGCTTGTCGGCAACGTCAAAGAACTGAAGCTCCAGAAAGATCTTGTTGTCAAAGTAGCTGAAGAGGTATTTAAGAAAAACAAAACAAAAATCGACTATATGGTGGGCACCATGATCGAAATACCGCGGGCCGCCATTACTGCCGATGAGATCGCGACTGAAGCGGAATTCTTCTCCTTCGGAACTAATGATCTGACACAGACAACTCTCGGCATGAGCCGTGATGATGCTGGAAAGTTCCTTGTTCCCTATGTTGAAAAAGAGATTTATGCTGTTGACCCCTTTCAGAGGATTGATGAGGGCGGCGTAGGAAAACTCATGAAACTTGGCATTGAACTCGGCAGGGGCACACGGAAAAACCTCAAGTGTGGTATCTGCGGAGAACACGGCGGCGAACCCAAATCCGTTGAATTCTGCCACAAGATCGGCCTCAACTATGTGAGCTGTTCACCATACCGTGTAACAGTGGCCAAACTGGCGGCGGCAAGGGCAGCAATACAGGAAAAAATGTCCGCAAAAACCGCGGTGAAAAAAGCCCCGGCAAAAAAGAAGTAGATTCATACGAATTTACGCTAAATGTTTAAAAGGGGAAGCGGTCCAGAGCCGCTTCCCTTTTTTATATCCCTGTGGCCTACTTGTAAATCCCACAGGCGATACAATAATCATCATCTATTCTTCGCTGGTAATAGATCTTTCGATACCATCTTTCTTGACAGCCCATACCGCTTTCAGGTACTTTAAAGACCATGATAGAACACGTTGATCTCGGTATATTGAAATCACTTGGCGCCGATGAATTGAGAAATTATCTCCAGTTTCTTCTCTGGCACTATCGTGTTGTTGACGGGTTCTGGTTCCTCTCTGTGGAAAAGAAATTTGATCGCCCCTCAGCCGAAGACCTCGATGAAGTAGTCTGGGGAAAGATTGCCGGCATGTCATCGAAAGACATAGTACAAAGGTTCCATATCAAAGAGAAGGGGCTCAAAGGTTTTGCCAGGGCTATGGAATTCTGCCCCTGGACGATGATAGTCGGTTATGCAATAGAAGAAAAAGCTGACGAGGTCCTCATCTCCGCACCTGCCTGTGTTACTCAGGTGGCCCGCGTTAAGCATGGTTTGCCGGAGTTTCATTGTCGGGACATGCATCAGCGTGAATTTGAATCTTTCGCGCATGGAGTCGACAAAAATATCAGGGTCGAATGTGTTTTCGCACCCCCCGACCATCCGCCCAACTGCTTTTGCAAGTGGCGCTTTGTCATGGGTGAAGAGTCCTGAAACAGTATCTCGCGAAGAATAACAACTCGTAAATCTGTAAAAACTTCCTGCATCGAACAAAATATGCTAATCTTTTAAAGAAAAGGAATTGATAGAAGGAGGAACAGATGAAATTACCGGAATATATTACAAAAGACGAAGTGGGTAGAGTTTGCAAGGCCCTCAAGATCAGGGATTGGGCAAAACTGAAAGAGGCGACGGTGCCTCCAAAAGAAGCGAAGATCATCCTTGCTGAAGTGAACTCCACAAAAATGAAGATCGATCCTGAAGAGTTCCGCAAAGGACTGGAAGTGGAACTGGAACACGGCGTCAGATTCAAAGATGCCAATGTGACCAACAACCACCCCATCATCACGGGAATGATCGTCATTGCTCACCTCAAGGAATCTCTCGATTATTACAAACTTCTCGATGTGGCAGAACTTGAAGGAGACCTTTTAAAAGCCATCGCGGCAGGCAACATGGCGAAGGTCAAAAAAGAATACAAAAAGCTTGCCGGAGCAAAGATCGTGCTGGCAAAGGCAGAAGCCGCCCAGATAAAATAGAACCAGCCGATATTGCAGTCAATATTTTAAACGTTAAGGAAGTTAGAGCGGTTTCTGTCGTTTATCTCTTTGTTATCATCGCAGGAGCTATTTCAGGGCGACGCTAAAACAATATGGACGAAGCCTGCATCTTCTCAGGAAAAAAAGAAGCAATCTTCATCCGACAAAGGTGCTGTTAATTTCAGTAATCGGCTTAGCCGCTGTTTGCGTGCTCTACATATTTAATCCTGCCGATTCGCTTCTCTACGCTCCCTGCCCTTTTCATACATTAACCGGTCTTTATTGTCGCGGTTGCGGTTCCCTGCGTGCCGTACAGCAGTTTCTGCGCATGCACTTTCTCTCCGCTACTGCACCGGAGGACGATAGGCGGAGGGAAGCAGGTCAGTTCCCTTTTCTCAATTTATCTTCATTAATTTCTGATAAAGAACCGGATAAATACAACTCTCATATATACTTACAAAATGCCTGACTTTCATCCGATTGAATCCGAGCCGGATAAAAAAAGCTGCGATTCGCAAACCGTTAAGATAATGTTGGGCAAGTTTCCTTATTTTGGATACCTCTGCTCTTTTTGAATATCCTGTGCGACCACCACCGATGAGTTCCTTCCTGATTATCAGCCATCTTAATATCGGTATCTGTTTCATTCTGATATTACTCTTGCAGTTACCGTGCCATTGGTCTCTTGCCTGCATATCTAACTGTAATGATAGATTATTCCAGACATACGTTTCATTAAATAACCACATTTATACGCAAAATTGTCGAAAGACCTCTTCTGTTGAGACAAAAAATGTCATCTTCTGCCCTGACAAAAAAGCAGATTCATGTCTGTATGATAAAAGAAAGAGGGTGGGATTAGCAGGCATATTCCTCGTGTGCTAAACGCACATTGAGTGAAACATCAATACTTAAAGAGTATCCATAAAGCTTTCCGTGTTAACCGAGAGAGCCTTGACAAAAGTGCGGATGGTCAATATGTTTCCTAAGTGCTGAAACAAACATTCAGGGGGTATGCCCATGAAGAAAAAGCATGGCGTAATTTTTACGGTCTTAATCATTCTCCTGTCTACTGCCGTAATCGGTCTTGTAATGGCACAGAAACCGGAAGTCCCATCAGCTCCAAACGGAATTAAGCTTCCCGATGGTTATAAGAACTGGCAGCTCATCTCGTCTACCCATCGGACTGACAATAACACTCTCCGGGCAATCCTTGGAAATGATATAGCGGTCCAGGCGGCAAGGAGTGGCTCAACCAACCCCTGGCCTGACGGTTCTATTTTGGCAAAACTTGTCTGGAAGGATGCTACACACGAACAATGGCCGACGGCAACTATCCCGGGGGCCTTTGTTCACGCGGAATTCATGATCAAGGATGCGAAGAAATATGCTGCCACCGGCGGATGGGGCTTCGCGCGATGGCTCGGTATGGAGCAAAAGCCTTACGGTAAGGATGCCGACTTTGTGCAGGAATGCTATAGCTGCCACACACCCATGAAACACAATGATTACGTGTTTACACATCCCGCGATAACGCCGTAATTGCACCATAATGATGGGATAAATTTTTCGGCGAAGCATTACGGAAGAAGCAAGCAGATGTGGTGAAATGTGGAAGGTTAACCGCCCGCGCTATAGGAAATTTCCAGAATGCGGTCGATGCGGAAGGTGCGCTGGTCGCCACGGAGACGGCAGTAAGCCCTGAGGCCCTCGAAGGCCCTGCCCTTGTATTCCATCTGTTCGACGGCAATGGGCCGGATGGTCCGCGTCGATTTTGTATCGTCGGGTTTGAGGTAGATCACTTCCAGATCGATACCCCGCCGTATGGCATCGTCGATGATCCCACGCTTCTCATCAACACCCGTCACCTCGTCAGCCTTTTTATACTGGAGGTCTGTGAGAAATTTGACGACACGCCAGTCCATGCGGATATGTTTTTTCGTGATCTCTTTCGTGAGTACGATACCGCCGAAGCTTGTACAGCGGCTTAAGGCCACATAAACCTGTCCGTGGGCAAAGGCACCCCGGCCTATGTCAATGACGACGTTGTCGAAGGTCTTTCCCTGACTCTTGTGGATCGTGACTGCCCATGCAAGCCTGAGCGGATACTGGGTGAAGGAACCAGCCTTTCGTGTGGCAATTTGCTTTGTCGATCTGTCATAGAGGTACTCGAAGATTTCCCAGGTATGGGGGGTCACAAATACGATAGCGCCGTTCTGAAGCTCCACGAGGACCGCTTTTTCTCCCTCTTCATCCTCCCCAATCCCCGCGACCATGCCGAGACTGCCGTTGACCCATTGACCGAACTTGTCGTTGTTTACCAACATGACCTGCGCGCCGGTTTTGAGCTTTAAACTTCCGTCAGCAGGAAGGGAAGACTTGTCAAACCGTCCGCTTATGGCCCCGTCGAATTCCATGATGTCGCCGGACAGCTCGTCGAGCTTTTCCAGGTTCCGCTCTGCCGCGAGGTCGTTGGTGCTTGTGAGCGTAATGCAAAACCCGTCGTCGGAAGGCATATAGCCGGGCCGGTAATTGCCGTTGAGCCGCTCGATGTCTTCATCGGTACACGTCCTGTTGCGGATAGCGTTGAGGAGCGCTATGAAATCGGGTTCTGTCTGCCGGTATACCTTTTCCAGTTCGATGAACTCCATGTCGAAGGTCTCCTCTTTGAAGACCTGGGCGGAGAAGAAATAGGGCGTCTCGTACCGGTGGCTGAATATCTCCTTTTCCGCTGTTGTCACCACCGGCGGAAGTTGATAGAGATCGCCGATAAAAACCATCTGGATACCACCGAACCATTTTTTGCGGGAAGGGCCATTGAGGCGGAGAAATTTTTCGACACAATCGAGGAGATCCGCCCGTACCATAGAGACCTCATCGATGATAACGGTATCGAACTCCTTGTAAAGTCGGCCATCGGCGCCGGGTACCTTTTTAATCTTTTCCGGCGTAATATTCGGTTTGAAATTGAAAAAAGAATGGATAGTCTGACCCTCAATGTTGAGGGCTGCTACCCCTGTCGGGGCAAGGACAGCCACTTCCTTTCCTGTAGTCCGACGGAAATGATCAAGCAGCGTTGATTTCCCTGTTCCCGCCTTTCCCGTAATAAAAAGGTGGTTTTCCGTTTTCTCCATAACGTCAAGGGCCTTGCGGAATTCAGGGTTAATATCGATCTTGCGTTGTTTGCTATGAGATTTCATGGGCTACTCATTTCCAACCGGTAATCCACCCTATCGCACTGCCGGTCCGATGATGACCCGCCCCTTTGTCGCGTCCATCTCTGCGTGAGCGCCCACGGGGATGGTCAGTTTTTTTGCGACATGGCCGAACTGGAGACCAAAGATGCAGGGTATATTCAGAGGAACAATACGGTCCCTGATGATGTCCATGAGGGTGACACCATACTTTTCGTAGGCATCACGCTTCAGATACCTGCATCTCGTGAAGGTCCCGAAGATAATGCCTTTTGCTTCCTGCAATTTGCCGGCAAGTATCAACTGTGTTAGATATCTGTCAATCCGATGGGGCTTTTCATCGATATCCTCGAAGAAAAGGATTTTGCCCCTCGCATCCAACTCATACTTTGTGCCCATTGTGGCAGCTACTATCGAAAGACATCCTCCCGTCAAAGGGCCTTCTGCTTTTCCCTTGCGTATGATGATGATTTCTTTGTCAGCGGGATTTTTAAGTTCAAGTGTCTTTTCCTTCTCCCTGAGTACGGCAAGAAAATTATCCATCGTGTATTGAGCAATCCCCTTCCCGAAGTCTGTAGAAACCATAGGGCCATAAAATGTTATAAGTCCCGTTTCATTCAATATGGCGATCTGCAGGGTCGTAATGTCGCTGTAGCCAACTAATATTTTCGGGTTATTTTTGATGACAGAAAAATCAATATAGGGAAGAATATGCGAAGTACCTGTGCCGCCACGGTTGCAAAAGATGGCCTGTATGGACTTGTCCTGAAATGCTTTGTTGATATCGTCAGCACGTTTTTTTGCTTCACCGGCAAAAAGAAGGTGCTTGTTTTGAACATATCTGCCGACGATGACCTCAAAGCCCATATCCTCGATGGTACGCTTTCCCCGGTCATAGTATGTTTCTGTCCAGATCGGTGAGCTCGGTGACACGATGCAGATTTTATCGCCACGTTGCAGCGCTTTCGGTTTCACTGTCTGCATGAGGCGAATCTACCACAGACAGCCTCTTCCTGCAAGTCGAAAAAGAATACCATAAATTTCTCTGGATACTCTGTCTTGTTTTGGGTACAATGTTTGCAATCCACATGCTGACCGCGAACATGAAAATAATCTTGAACACCCTTTTGACTCCTGCCCTTGTATCGGCTATTGCCATTATTATCATGTTTATCCTCAGAAGCATCTCCATAAGCCTGTTGCGCAGATGGATGAAAAAGACGGGAACGAAAGTGCATGATCTTGTCGTGGGCACGCTGAAAGTCCCCTCCATATACTGGTGCATCGCAATAGGGCTTTATATCGGCATTGAAATTTCGGACCTTCCGAGAAAATACATGTTCTACGTTGACAAGACGATCTACATTATCCTCATCTTCTCAATAACCCTTGTCGTGGCAAACCTTTTCGTAAGGATTTTTGAAAACTATATCCAGAAATCGAACATTACTGTGCCTGCCACCGGTATTGTTTTCGGCGTGTTCAAAGGCGCCATTATCGTGGCCGGCATGCTCATTATTTTCAACGTTCTCGGCATCTCCATAACACCCCTTATCACAGCCCTGGGTGTAGGCGGCCTTGCCGTTGCCCTCGCGCTGAAGGACACCCTTTCAAACCTCTTCGCGGGACTTCATATGATCGCGTCCAAAGAGGTGCGTCCCGGAGATTACGTAAAACTCGATTCCGGCGAAGAAGGTACCATAAAAGATATCACCTGGCGCTCAACATCTATATCATCTACCGCGCAAAATATTATCATTGTACCCAACGCAAAGGTTGCCGCTGCCACGATCACCAATTACGCTATTCCTGACAGTGAGGTAACTTTCGCGATACAGGTAAATGCCGCATATACCGGAGACCTCGACAAGATAGAACGGGTAACACTCGATGTCGCGAAGAAGATCATGAATGAAACGCCGGGCGGTGTGCCCCGATACGAGCCCGCGGTGCGCTTCAACACTTTCGGTGAAACGGGCATCCTTTTTTCCGTATCGCTTAAAGCAACAGAATGGAGCGCCCATTATTTTGTAAAGCATGAATTCATCAAGGCCCTCCACAAGAGATACACCGAAGAGGGTATCTCGGTCCCCGTTAAAACAGTTGGATAATAACGAAATTCTCCTCATTCATCTCGGCGGTCTCGGCGATGTCTGCCTGTCAGAATCACTTTTTCTTTCTTTTCAGAAACAGTTCGGTGATTGCCTTGTTGGTCTCGGCAACAAACGGTTTCTCGATCTTTTCAAAGAATATTTTAAGAGAGTGGAAGGCGTGGAATCAAGGAAATGGCTTTATCTCTTCTCGGAGAAGCTGAATGGCCCGCGATGGCGACAGATCATTTTCATCGGCAAAGACAGTGAAGGCATACTCAGAAATCGCTGGCGGGCACACTCGGAAGAAAAGATCATCTTCATCGATATGTATCCTGAGAACGCCTTCGCAGTGGGAGCAACAGTTTGCGGGTCACCGGAGCCAGAATACACTCCAAAAGTCCATATCGAAAGTTATCAGTTGGCCCAACTGACACAATATGGCATTGGACCTCTACAAAAGATACCTCTCTGGGAAAAATCGCTGAGAGTGATTCTTTATCCTGAAAAAGGTTTTGAAAAAGAGAAATGGCATCACGATAATTTTATGCACCTCTACCAAGCATTAAAATCGCACGATATAGATGTCATTCTCCTTGAATCCCTCGGTCTATCAATTAATGTAGAAGATAAAGTGTTTATTAAAGACCTCACAGAGGTAAAACGGTTTTTCTCTGAAGGCGGCATATTTGTGTCCAATGATTCCGGCATGGCTCACCTCGCCGGTGCATCGGGCCTTCTTACCATCACTATTTTTACCAACTTCGATCCGGCTATCTGGCATCCGAGAGGCAGGAACATAGCTCTCGTCCAGGGACAAGATATGCCTGACCTGCTTTTTCTCGAAAAGCTCATTACGCAAACAATCAATAATTCTCGATAAGCTCTTTGTTTTTAAGAAAGAATTGCCATCGGACCTCCGACGGTGTTAGAATTATTTCATGGCATATGTGGCGGATGTATATTTAAGCGAAGTACTCAAAAAGGACGTCATTGACCAGTACGGGAAGAAGATTGGCACTCTCTGGGACATGGCAATCGTTCCCGGCGCAAAATCTCCCAGTGTTGTCAAGCTCATCATCAAAAGCAGACAGCAGCTCTATGAATTCCCCGTTGATTTCCTCAATCTTTTTAACCGTTATGTCATCACCGTAACCGTCGCGGAAAACGTCCTCAAGCCTTACGAGCTCAACGAAGAGGACATCCTTATCAGAAGGCACATCCTTGACAAGCAGATACTTGATGTAAACGGAGCAAAGATCGTTCGCGTCAACGACCTGAAGCTTGGCGAGGGTGACGGAGCGATCTGCATCATGGGTATTGACGTTGGTCTCAACGGAATCCTCCGGAGGGTTGACGGGGGCAAGGCGGTTCAGAACACTTTCGCGTTATTTAATAAACCCATCAAGGAACATATTATCGACTGGGGATTCCTGCAAACAATTGATCCGGACCTCAGAAACCTCACGTTAAATGTGGCAAGAAAACAATTGGGAGAACTTCACCCTTCAGATCTGGCCCAGATATTGACAGATATACCGCCGGAACAGGTTACAGAAATTCTTTCGTCAGTGGACGATGAACTCGCGGGTGAAGCACTCCATGAAGTTTCCTCGGAAGTGAGAGAAAAAATCCTGAAAGAAATGGACAAAGAAACTATCTCTGATATTCTCGAAGAGATGCCTCCTGATGAGGCGGCTGATTTGCTGGGAGATATGTCCGAAGAAACTTCACAGGAACTGTTGTCTCTCATGGAAACAGAAGATGCCGAAGAGGTGAAGGACCTCCTGAGTTATGAAGATGACACGGCAGGCGGTCTCATGACGACGGAATTGCTCGATTTCCCTCCCGATACAACTGTCGATGAGGCCCTCGCGAATATGAGACTTCTCGTCCCTGATGTTGAATTTATCTATTACATTTATGTAGTCGATGATGACGACCATCTGCTGGGTATTGTATCGCTGAGAAAGGTCCTGACAAGTCCACTGGACATGAAACTTTCCGATCTCATGACGCAAAATATGAAGTATGTCCATCTTGATGCTGAAATGAAAGAGATAGCGCAGTTGATTTCAAAATATGATTTCATCGCCGTGCCTGTCCTCGATGAAGAAAAAAGGATCAAAGGTGTTATCACCGTCGATGACGTCATCGATCTTTTTATCCCGAATCCCACGCGCCGCAAAAGAATGAAATCTTTCCCATAAGGACCATCTCCCCCCCCCTGCCCTGCCGGTCAAGAACACGGGCATAAACTACCCATTACTGAAAAAGGAATTGTCTGGTTGTTCATGAAGAAACCCCGCATTCTATCCCCTGATCACTCAAGATACGGCAGGCGCTCTCTACAACCTCAGGCGTGGCGGCCGGTCCATCATTCATCGTGTATACCCTGCCCGTTGCCGAATATTTACCCCTTCCGAACTGATGATAGGGCATAAGTTCAACAGAGGGTTGGCCGACCGTGGTGAGGAAGTCAGCGAGTTGTTTGAGGTTGTCGGCGCTATCGTTGACACCCGGTATGAGCGGCATCCTAAACCGAACGGCTTTTCCTGACCTGGTAAGAAACCTGGCATTGCTCAATATGCGTTCGTTCCTTTTGCCTGTTGCTATGTAATGTTTATCGGAGTCCATCAGTTTCAGATCAAAAAGAACGAGGTCTACCTCCTCCAGCAGCCGGCTGAAGAAGCGCTCATTCACATATCCGCAGGTCTCAATGGCAGTATGGATACCCGCCTCCCGGCAACCCTTCAGTATCCCCACAAGAAATGACGGATGCATACAGGGCTCACCTCCTGATATGGTGGCGCCCCCGCCTGATCTGCGGTAAAAAGGGAGCATCTTTCACCACATCATCAACCACCTCTGCCACCGTCATCCGTTTCCCGTAGATAGTGAGAGCACCACGGACACAGGCCGTAACACATGTTCCGCAATTGGTACAAAGTTGTCGGTCGATTGTCAGGGTCGTTGGTTCTTTCTTCAATGTCAGCGCATGCTGCGGGCACACCGGCACACATTCGCCGCATCCATTACAGAGGGTGTGACGGAAACCCAGTTCAGGACTACGACTCATCGATTCGGGATTGCAGCACCACCGGCAGGCAAGCGGACACCCTTTCAGAAAGACGACCGTTCTGATGCCCGGTCCGTCATGGATTGAATAGTGCTGGATATTAAAGACTATGCCTGTGGGTTCGGCTTTCATCGACTCCGTTTGACCGTATTATCAGTGTCGCAGACATCAAGCCACCGCGCAGCATGGACCGGTCAAATACCTGCTCGGTCCTCGCGATAATCTCGTCCTGAAGGAGCGGGTCAAGTTCCACAAAGTAGGCACTGAATCCACCGACTCTCACCAGTAGATTCTTGTATACGCCTCGGGATTTGCCTTAGCCGCAAGATATGTATCACGATTCTCAATATTCCATTGTATCTGGTACCCATTGTAATCTTTGAAAAAAGTCTCGATGAGGTCCACAAAAAGGTTCATGTGGTCCGCTGTCTTCAGCAGAGATTTCGATATCTTTTGGTTCAACACGGCAGAGCGATTGGTATCGTAATTGAGCGCTTTTGCGGCTGATCTCATGGTGACCGTAGGCCCATTGACGTCGCAACCCGCGCATGGGGATATGCCTCCATCGGCCAGAGGAACACCTGCCCTTCTCCCGCTCGGCAGCGCCCCGACCACTCTCCCCATAGAGCTATGGACCGCCCCGGCAAGGCGCGTGTCCCTTTTTACGTGGCCAAAAGGGCCTTTTATTGATCGGCAGTGGACCTCAGCATGCTCGTTCAGGCGACGATAGAACTGCTCCGGTTCACCGGAATCATTGCCATATTTGGGGGCTGCGGCGAGCATAGCACGTATTTGTTCACCTCTTTTTCCTTCAAAGTTATTCGCGCATGCTTCAAGGATGTCATTAATGGTGAGTCTGGCCTTTTTGTAGACCAGATCGTTAATCGCGGCAAGAGAATCCGCCGAATCGGCATAGATCTTGTTGTAGAAATCACCGGTAAACTGAAGGTATCTGCTCCCGCCTTCATGGACACCCTTACCCTTTTTGATGCAATCGGCGAAAAGGGCTGACACGAAAGGCTGACTGTAGACCTGCATTTGGACCAATTCACCCAGTCTGAAACCCTTCATCAAAAGATCATACATGTAGTCCCACTGCTTTTCAAAGGCATTAATCCAATCATCGATTGATTTGAATGTTCGCGGATCACCGGTCCTGGTTCCCAGGAAGCTTGCTCTGTCCGGGGATCAAAGACCATTATTCATCACCAGTTCGAATACCTTACCGCCATTTACGAAATGATATGTGCCATAGACCGCGCCATAAGGATACGGATGGGCACACCCATGGAGATCATAATCCCGGGCATCTTCAAGCGAGGCGCCGTCGGCCACGAGTCCTGCGATTGTCTGTTCATCGTTATGAAACCCAGGCTCGGAGCCGATCTTTTGATTTACCCATGCTGCTTTTAACATGATATCTCTATCCATACCGCTATGCCACCGGAGGTAAAGAGGGCAGGCCTATCCCAAGATGTCCGGCCGTATGGAGTATAAGATAAGTAAGTTCGTTACATGCATCGTTTCCCGCCCGATCAACTCCCCCCAGGATAGCCCTCGTATTCAAATATCCGGAACCGCTGATCTTTATCCCGGACACCTGGATCGAATCCATAGAGGCCACCTTAACCAGGAAAGGCTGAAAGGAGTTCCGCGGCGGTTTCTCGGGTCATCTTTCCCTCTTCGAGATCAGCTTTGTAAAAAGTGATAGAGATATTGGTCAGGCCGCTGAAGGGAAGCTCCGCTTCCATTTCCTTCTTCCATATAGATACAAAGATGGATAAATCTGACGCTCTGCAGCGCCTCCCGGAAGTCCCTCGGCGGGTTTTCCGGCACATGTTCGCACACCCCGGCTATCTCTAACAGTTCCTTTTTTCTGTATCGCATTTTCTTCCTCGCCGGCCATCGTGCGGGCAAGCGCCGCATAACGCTTGGAAAGCCTTACGCAACCCTCCAAGGCAATTCTGGCGGCCCGGAGAAATTGATACTTGTTCACCATCTTCCAGAGATTCAAAATAAAGCTGACCCAGTCTCGGCATCAATCTCGGCAATAATACCCTTAAGGCCAAGGCGGAGTACCTTCTGGTAATCGGCATCAGGACAGTACAAAGTCACAGTACCATAAGACCTGGTGCACAGCAGGGTAGAGACCTCTTCAAATATCGGTCCCATTTCGTCCTCTATTGCCTGAAGCATGACATCACCGGGGGCCCGGCCCTTCCAGTAATAAGTGTCCTCAATGATTGTCTGTAGATCTGTATCATCAAGAATACCCTTTGTCTGTTCGGCCCTTAACCGGCGGTCTCCCGCCTCGATCTCAAGACCCAGTTTGGAGCTGAAATCAAGCTGGAGCCCAACGCCTCGCGGGTAGATCGTCTGGGAGCCGACGATGAGTTCATCGTCAAAAATTGCAATAGGGATCTCATCACAGATCTTCGTGAAAAGTTTTGCCCGCCTGATATGGAGCGGTTGGCCCTCGGTTTCTTTCCAAGAGACTGCGTTGCCAGGCGCGAGCGCATCGGACATATCCTTACTTCACTATTGAAAAAGCGATGAAGAAGCGCTTCTATCTTTGGCGTCTTCGGGTTGATTGCGTCGATCTGTTTCTTGTAGTCCTTATCCGCTGCAATCATGGCTTTCCCCTACTTATTTACTCGTTTGTTCAGTCCTCGCGATAATCTCGTCCTGAAGAAGCGGGTCAAGCTCCACAAAATAGGCGCTGAACCCTCCGACCCGGACGATGAGGTTCTTGTATTCTGCCGGATTCTCCTTCGCGGCCAGGTAAATGTCCCTGTCTTCGATATTCCACTGGACCTGATAACCGTTATAATCGCGGAAAAATGTCTCGACGAGATCGACAAAACGGTTCATCTCCGTGGCTGTCTTCATCATGCTCTTCGGCATCTTCTGATTGAGGACAGCAGAGCGGTTTGTCGTATAATCGAGCGCTTTTGCGACGGACCGCAACGTAACCGTCGGCCCCTGCGTGTCGCAGCCGGCACAGGGAGAAATACCGCCATCGGCAAGCGGTATTCCCGCTTTCCTGCCGTTTGGCAGAGCGCCAACGATCCGGCCCATGGAACTGTGTACCGCGCCGCCGAGACGGGCGTCCCGTTTCGGATATCCGAAATAACCATTTTGTGAGCGGCCATAAGCGCTTACGTGGTCATTCAGCAGTCGATACATCTCCTCCGGTTCCCCGGAATCATTGCCATATTTCGGGGCGGCGGCGAGCATCGCGCGCACCTGTTCACCCCGTTTTCCCTCGAAATTATCGGCACAGAGCTTTCAACAGTTCATCAATAGCAATCTTCCCTTCTTTGTAAACAAGCCTGTCGATAGCCGTTAGCGAGTCGGCAACATCGGCGAAGACTTTGTTATAGATGTCACCGGTAAACTGCGGATACCTCACTCCTCCCGCGTTTACATCGAGCCCCTTTTGCATGCAATCGGCTATGAGCGCAGAAGCAAGGGGCTGAGCATAGACGGTCATCTTGGTCAACTCGCCGATTTTATATCCCTTCAGCACAATATCGTATATGTAGTCCCACTGTTTCATGAAGGCTTTGACCCAGTCGTCAATTGACTCGAACTGCCGGGGGTCGCCTGTCTCAATGCCGATCATTTTTCTGTCTTCGGGGATCACGACCATTGTTCATCACCAGTTCCAGTATCTTGGGGCCATTCATGAAGTGGTATGTACTATAGAAGCTTCCATACGGAAATGGGTTCGCGCAACCCTCGATGACATAATCGCGGGCATCTTCCAGATTAACGCCATCGGCCACAAGGGCCGGGATAATCTGTTCATCATTGTGGAATGCAGGTTCCGATCCCACCTCTTTGTTCGTCCAGGCAGCTTTCAGCATAATCTCCCTGCTCATTCCTTTGTGCCACCGCAGGTAGACCGGCATTCCAACTTTCATATTGCCTGCCACATGGAGTATCATGCGAGTAAGTTCATTGCAGGCGTCATTGCCCTGTCTATCAACTCCTCCGAGGACAATTCTCGTATTCAAATATCCCGCGCCGCTGATCTTGATACCGGCGGGCGTGATCGCGTCGGTAGCCGCGACCTTTATCCAGAATGACGCCAGCAGTTCTGCCGCCTCTTCACGGGTCATTTTATCCTCGTTCCAAATCTGCCCGATAGAAAGGATAAAGATACTGGTCCATCCGTCCCAGCGGAATCCCGCTGCCGTTGCCTTCTTCAAGGTAAAGGCCAAGCAAAATAAATCTGACACTCTGTAATGCTTCCCGGAAGTTCCTCGGCGGATACTCCGGTACATGCTCGCATGTCTGAGCGATCACTTCCAGTTCCTTCTTCCGAGTGAGGTCTTTTTCCTTGATGGCCATCTCCCGCGCCAACCCTGCGTATCGTTTTGCCAGCCTGATTTCCGCGTCAATACATATTTTTGCAGCCTTGAGAAGGTGGAATTTTGTCCCGTCTTCAGTGGACGTAAATTGAATGTTGGCTAGCTCGCTGTCGATTTCCGATCTGATACCCGCGAGGCCAAGCCGCAGCACCTTCACAAAATCCGCGTCTGGAGAAGAAATGGAGTTACTTCCGTAGGACCGCGTACAGAGCCCCACAGAGACATCTTCAAATAACGGCCCCATAATCTCCCTGATCTCCCGGAGCATTACCTCTCCCGGCGCCCTGCCCTTCCAGTAATGGCTGTCTTCGATGACTGTCTGCAAATCATGGTCATCGAGAAAGCCTTCTGTCTGCTCAGCCCGGAGTCTCCGGTCGCCCTCTTCAATCTCAAAACCTACCTGCGGGCTAAAATCGAGTTGCAGACCTACTCCCCGCGGATAAGCCGTCTGGGCTCCCACAATCAGCTCGCCATCGAATATAGCGATGGGTATTCCGTCGCAAATCTTTTCGAAGAGGCGAGCGCGTCTCAAGAGTATGGGCTGCCCTTCCGTCTCCTGCCAGGACAAGGTCGCAAGATGGGACCTCGCAGGGCATATTCTTACGGGGCTATTATAGTAACGATCAAGCAGGGCCTGTATTCTTGGTGTCCTCGGATTGATCCTGTCGATCCTTTGATCAATATTATCTGCTTTTGTCTGCATCGTCTGTCCTTTTTTATTATCGATACCTCGTCGTCACGTGATCACAGGTTATTGTTATGTGTTTTTCTAAATTCTGTCCTTTCATGGCAGAATCGTCGGCACCGACTCTTTGATATATTTATAGCAATATCAGTCAGTCTTGTCAAGACCCGTTCAAGCGTTATCCGCTGCCTTGATATATTTGTACTGGCCACCGGTAAAGGTACTGAAATGAAAGATCGGCCGGTCAACACGACGTATTATCAGCGGGCAATGTCTCAGACCTTTTGGAATGAAGACAAGACTGCTTCTGGTGATGATGTGTTGCTCATCCTCCAGCCATAATTCAATTTCCCCTCCCAAATCATGGGGATCATCGGGGTTACTTCCGAAAAAACCGAGGATTTCATCACAATCGTGGGTGTATCCGCTCCCTTCAGGCATCTTTTCGGCTGGCGGCCTTAAATACCAGGAGCAGTTCATCTGAAAAGCCCCATCGACTGCCCGGTCATCCATCCAGAGTATTCTCGTTGCCCATTGTGCATAGCGTGCATTATATTCAGCATCAAACCGGTCTGTTTTCAATTCACTCACAATATACTTGCAATACCTTGATTCTGCCATGTTCCGGACCTCCTTTTGTCGGCATGTATTGATTGCTTTCTACCTGTCAACCATTCTAACACCTTATCCCATAATTGACTATAGTGATTGTTCCTTCTTATCTCGCATCTTTCTCTTCATGGCAGAGGCATAAATACCGTTGACATTTTCAAACGAACTGTTCTCTCGTGAGGTCTCATTTCACCTTGCAAGGAAAGAACAAAATGATGTATCCTTTCTGTACGCAGATGAAACAAGAATCGGTTGTCCTTGAAGATTTTGAACTTGCGCGATTGCTCACCATCACCCGTGACGCGATCAGAAAGGCCCGTCAGAAAGAACTGGACCAATTCAATGTCCATATCCGAAGGGCTTCGCTGCTCAGGGCAATCGATTCTCTTGGGGACAAGGCGACACCTGTTGCTATAGCCCAATGGCTCCTCAGGGAGCGGCATACCGTTTCAGAACTCCTGGGAAAGATTGAAGCCGAAGGTCTCGCGAAAAAGATCAGGGATTTGGACCGCAAGAATCGGGTACGGGTAATGCTGACAGCGAAAGGTACCAAAATGCTTCAGCAGTCAATTGCGCGGACAAGCCTTCACCAGATCATCTCATGCCTCTCAGAGGAAGATAAAGAGCGACTCAGGCGCTTACTTAAGAAACTCCGCGCCCGGGCAATGAAGGAAATCGGATTCGACGTTACAATCACCCATCTGCCCGATAGCGATCCCGACTATCAGTTATTCGGGCTGATTATCGAAGCCACCGACGCAATGCACAAAGCCAGACAAAAGGAATTGTTCGAGCACAACATCAATATGTCCTGGAGCGCTATCCTGCTGACGGTCAAAGCTCTTGGCGATCGGGCCACGCCCATTGCCGTCGGGAGATGGCTCCTCAGGGAACGGCACACGGTCTCGGAACTGCTTGATAAAATGGAGAGCGATGGTCTTGTGGAAAAAATCAGAGACCTGGACCGAAAGAACCGGGTGAGGGTCGTACTCACATCGAAAGGCCTTGAAGTCTACGAGAAATCACGGGCAGGGACTGCTTTCCCCAGAGTCGTTTCTTCGCTTACGAAATCCGAGCGGGAACACCTGAAGATGTGCCTTCGCTTGTTGCGGAATGAAGCATTAAAGAGCCTTGGACGACTTCATCCCCGTAAGCTTAACGATTCGATCCAGTACTATGATGCTTCCAAATGACACCGTGCGGAGTGCGATCTTTCCTGCTGGCACTTCAGGCATATATTAAACAACCGGCAGCCTGACCTTTCAGGTATACTGCCGGTTATTTTGAATCGGCTTATCTTATTTCAATAAACCCTTAACTCTACTTCTCTATCCAGGTATCTTCAGGTGTCCACCAAGCCGTATTGGGGGTCTCAAGGAACCCGTGGTTGTGGAGAGTCTTCTTTCCTGCCCCGAATTCAGGACGACTGCAAAATACTGTTCTCATACAGTATTTGTCAATCGTCAGCTTCATTGCGGTCTGGGTCCATTTCTGTTTTGTTTTGAAGTCCGGCGCGGTAATCGCATTCTTTACAGCCTTCACATAGTCTTCGGGAATCAGCATCTGTGTATAGTATCTGCCGCCTCCAATATAACGCGATGCCAGGGTACCTGCAACGTCAGGATTGCCCGTAACACCACCCTGGAGCATTCCATCCCAGGTGCCACCTCCGAGCGCAATGGGCATCCATGCTGGTGAGGTTATGGGAATCAGTTCCGCATCAACGCTAATGGCTTTGAAATAGCCCTGGGCCGCGGTGTAAATCTGATCGTCCTGGGGGCTGGTGATATAGGTAATTTTCGTCTTGAATCCGTTAGGGTATCCTGCCTCTTTCAGGAGTTGCTTGGCCTTGGCGGGATTATAAGGATAACCTGTTATAGCCGGATTGTAGGCCCAATGCCCCTGATATATCCACTGGTTTACGCCCTCAGCTTCACCGACGTATATTGTTTTAGCTATCGCATTCGTATCGATTGCGTACTGGAGAGCCTGCCTCACTTTTAGCTGCGATAAGGGAGAGTTCGGATTAGCGGAATCGTGGATAACGCCGAGCACACCGGAACCTGCGTACCGGCGAACCACTATAAATCCTTCCTTTTTCAGGTCGGCCACATCTTTTGCCGCAATAGAAAGGGCCAGGCTAATTTCACCCTTTTTTAGGCTGAGCAGTCGTGTCATCGTGTCCTGCATGGGTATCCATTCGACACCGTCAAGATAAGGCTTACCCTTTTGCCAGTAGTTGGGGAATTTCTTGTAGACCGTCTTTACACCTTTTTCCCAGCTTACAAACTGGAAGGGGCCGGTCCCGACAGGGTTATTGGCACACCAATCTGCCCCGTTCTTTGTGAATGCCGTTGGCGATATGATCGCGCCGATCATGTATGCCATATTGCCGATGGCCGTGTTATCCCACTCCTTCAGATTAATACGGACAGTGAAGTTGTCCACAACGTCCACGCTTGTAAACATTTCAGTTCCGCCGGCTTTGGCCGCCATGTATTGTTCCAGGTTCCATTTAACTACTTCGGCATTAAAATCTGAACCATCGTGGAACTTGACTTCTTTTCGCAGTTTAAGAATAATGTTTTTACCTTTCACATCTTCCTTGTAGCTCTCAGCGAGCCAAGGTATCGGTTTCCCCGTACTATCGGTGCGAAAAAGCGTCTCAATTGCAGGGGCAACCTGGCGCTGGGCGTAAAGAGCCGAATATTTTGATGGAAGCCCGATGTTGGTCCCATCGGTCAGGTCGCTTATTCTCAGAATACCCCCATACTGTGGTTTTGATTGTGCCTGCTGGGGTTTTGGTTGTGCGGCCGTCAGCAGGCTGCCCAAATCATGATGAGCAAGGCTCCTAATAGCGCGACAAAAGTTTTTCTTCCCACGATAGCTCATGATTTCTCTCCTCCTATAATCAATATTGTTTATTTTCCGTATTGAGACAATCCATATTTTTCAAAAGCGTCGGCACCGATTATTTAAATTGGTTGTATCATGATCACTTTTCGATGTCAAATTCTATTTTGGTTACTTTTTGATCATACAAAACGTTTGGACTGCAAGTGGAGGTCTATTGCAGATCTACACTTAATTCTGCGGTTCGCTATTCAGCCACACAATGCATGGCTCCTGCGGACATGACAATGGAACCTTTCATTCTAAGTTTTTTCCTCATTCGATCCGGTCTTCCTTACCACCAAAGAACGTCTCCATTCTTGGTCCGAGCATGCCTCCATCGATAGTAAATACCGCGGCTGTCGCATAGGATGAGTCGTATGATGCAAGAAATAGTGCCGCATGAGCAATATCATCCGGGGTGCCAGATCGGGGGATGAGTCTCGATATAAGCGTATCTCCCTTGTACCCCCGGGCTTTTCGGGAGGCAAGAGCGCCGGGTGTGCTGACGGCACCCGGACAAATAACATTTGCACGAATATTTTGCCTGGCAAACTGAAGAGCAATCGACTTGGTAAGACCAATGATTCCTGCCTTAGAAGCCGCATAAGCTCCATGCGGGGCAACTGTGGTACCCGCGACTGAGGAGATGTTGATGATTGACCCACCTCCACATTTCATCATTTCCGGTATAGCGTACTTGCAACAAAGAAAAGTGCCTTTCAGATTTATATCGATGATCTGGTCCCACTTTTCTTCAGATAAGTTCGTTATGGGGTCAAGTGGTCCATCCCCGCCCATGATACCTGCATTATTGCAGAGAATGGTTGGGCCACCGAAACAATCAACGGCGGATTGTACCATTTCTTTGACTTCTTTTGCCACGCTCACATCAGTTTTAACGAACATGGACTCCCCGCCCGCTGCATTGATCATTCTCATCGTCTCTTCGCCACCTTCCGGAGCAGCATCGGCTATCACCACTTTTGCTCCTTCTGAAGCAAAACAAAGAGCAATGCCCCTTCCAATACCCGATCCTGCCCCGGTAACAATGGCTATCTTGTCTTTCAATCGAGATGGCATGAAGCCTCTCCCATCACATCTGTCGTCCTGCCATTTAGTCGATAATTTAATCTAAAAAACTCACCCCGCCTTGCAGCGGGGTGGGAAACAATTACACTATTTTGCCAGCCAGGCGTCTTCCGGTGTCCAGAAACCACTGTTTATGTTCTTCATGAAACCGGTATTCTTTACATACGGATGCTCTGTGGAGGGTTGGAAGCCGGACCATAACATGATGGCGACGCAGTACGTATCAATCATCAATTTCTGCGCATCCCAAACCAGTTTTTGTTTGGTTTTAAGGTCAGGCGCGGCAATTGCGGCTTTGATCGCATTCTTATAGTCTGCAGGAAAATCGGTCGCCTTATACCAGTTGGCCATGCCTGACATCCGCACAGCCATCAGTGTAAGAACATCCGGTTCTCCTGAACCGGCTCCGAATATGAGTCCATCCCAGGTGCCGCCCATAGCCGCCTGGTCCCATCGCGACTGCATGCCTGCGTCAAGTTCGGCATCAATACCCACTGCCTGCAGGTAGCCTTGGGCTGCCGCAATTTGTTGTTCGTAAAAACCCTTTCGGAACAGGATTTTTGTCTTGAAGCCATTGGGGTAACCTGCCTCTTTGAGAAGCTGTTTCGCTTTAGCCGGGTTATAGGGATAGCCAACTACCGCAGAGTTATAGGCCGGATTACCCCTGTAAGTCCACTGATTGGTGGGATTGGCCTCCCCGTTCAGGACCGTCTTAACCAATTCCTCTGAATTGATTGCGTACTGCGCCGCCTGTCTTACCTTCAGTTTGGACCACGGTGAATTAAGGTTTGCGGAATCAGGGACAAGAGTACTGGCCCCGCCGAGTCCGATTCGGGTTACCACATAGCCTTCACTCTCCAGTTTTTTCAGGCCGCTCCAATCCAGGAAAAGGGCCACGTCCAATTCGCGGCCCTTAAAAGCCATCTCTCTCGTCACGGGATCGGTGATATTCGTCCATTCTATGCCGTCGAGATAGGGTTTACCTTTTTGCCAGTATCCGGGGAACTTTTTAAAGGTAGTGCGTTTATCCTTTTCCCAGCTTACAAACTCAAATGGACCGGTACCAACGGGGTGTGTCGCTGCCCAGTCCACTCCGTTCTTCTTGCACGCTGTCGGTGATGCGATCATTCCCACCGTACCCGCCAGATTTCCAAGGGCCGTACTGTCCCATTCAGTTAGATCAATACGAACGGTATGGTTGTCAACTACTGTGATAGATGCAAATCTCTGTGCTCCAGCCGCTTTGGCAGCAACAAATTGTTCAAGATTCCATTTGACTGCTTCGGCATCGAAATCCGTACCATCATGAAATTTCACTCCTTTTCTTAAGGTCAGAGTAATGGTCTTGTTTTTTGCATCTTGTTTAAAACTTGTCGCAAGCCAGGGAGTAAGATTTCCTTTCGTATCATAACGGAAGAGTGTCTCTATTGCGGTACCACCCTGTCTGTTCGCGTCGCCTCTGATCATTTTTGCAGGGTAACCGATTGACGGTGGATCAGCAACGTCGGAAACTTTCAATATTCCGCCATATTTCGGTGTTTCAGACTTTTGTGGAGCGGTTTTTGCTGGTGCAGCAGCATACAGGCTTGTACTGCCGAAAAGAAAGAAAACAGATATCAGTAATACAACAAATCGAATAAAACTTTTTTTCACACTTTTCATTTTGCACCTCTCTTTATGGTATGTGTTTCGTTCACCTATCTGGTATACGCTTCACGTCATCTATCATAACCGACGGCTCGGATATACTCCTTGAATATTATTCAGTTACTTTCTGCCGGAAAGATTCTCAACAAAGGATCCAATCTCTGATAAAATCTTTTCCGGATCAGAGATTCTATAGTCCTGTTCTCTAAGGAGCAAGACGGGTATTCCTCGCTTTTCCAGTTCCTTTTTTTGACTGGGGTAATCCCATGCCAACGGATCATCTCTTCTCAATTGAAAAAAAACCACGCCTTGTGCTCTCGCCGATCTGTGCCGCATCTGCTCTATATTTGACTATCTCATCGATACCATACATCCAAGGGTCCAGCGGCTTATTCATGTATCTGTCTACAAGCGCTTCCATCGGCTCAAGGTTTTCATCAATGGGCTCTTCGCAATATCTGTCTCCAAAGGCGGTGTCTTCACCGACAATGGTAACGGGCAATGATTCGATAATATTGTAAAGCTTTAGATTATCAAGATTGCTGCCCGATACAAACAACCTGACATTGGAATCTTTCTGTGCAGGTCTATTCGGTGCCTCATCATCAAGGAATTTCTTGAGCAGGGCATTGTAACCGGTTTTCGGCATGAGCATGGATGCCATGATAATCTGAAGGGCTTCCGAACCTGTGATACGGGGCTGATCAACCTTGCGAAGCGCTGAAACTTCTTTCAGGAGTTTCTTCGTTTCATTGGTTACGGCAAAACTCCGGGCAAGATCATCATCTGAAATCCGTTTTCCTGCGAAATCCTCAAGAAAGCTTCTAAAGGCAACAAGCCTTCCGAGATTAAATTCACGGTCCATGGCAAACCTTGTGGGAAGCCGATCCAGAAAGTACGGTTCTCCCATTTTCAACATCGGATTGAGGTTTTTCTCTTCCTGAAAATAGTGGAATATCCAGCTCAGAGAACAATCCCCCGTAACGAAACAGATCAGATCGACAAAATGATAGCGTTCAGTCACAACGGCTTCGTAGAAATGTCGTGCTGAATCGCTGAAATAAGGTTCCAGGTGTTTATCCGTTTTTTCTGTTCCGCTCTCAGGATCTCCCGTCATCAGGAGGGGCAGGCAGCCTGCAGCCATAACAATCTCTTCAGGACAGTTGATGTCAGAGTAGCCGATTATTTTCCCTCCTTGCTCTTTCCAGTTCCGCGCTATCAGATCGTAATTCCATCTTTGCCGGTAGAATGTTTGAAATGTCTCAAGTGCGGTCATCTTATTCCTCCCGAGCTCATCTCGATTCTCTTTTTTGCCGCCGGGGTAATTTTTTCTATAAATTCTGTAACGCGGGCCTTAATCTTCACGTCATCCCATGATGTCGGCATTAAGGGGATCATACACGATTTTCATTGTCGGTATTCCGGCTCTTTCGAGGGCTTCAGCTGCAAATGCCTGGTGGGGCTTTCTGCAGGAATAGTTCAGCGGGGCAACAACTCCATCGACCTTGAAATCTTTTTGCGGTATAGATGAGGTATTCCGCTGTGGCCGCCGGACTTGGGAACGTGTATTTAAGGTTCCGCCGTTTCGCAAGCACCCTGAGGGGATCGGAGCGGTCGTAATATATAACGCGCTGCGCCATATCGAAATAATTTCGCGGGATAAAAACAGCGCCATGGCTTTTCTCCCAATAGTTATAGAACCCGAGAGAAAACCAGATAGGGACGGTGTCTGCCCACATCAACCTGACCCTTTCTTCAGGAACGGCTGTTTCGCCCTTTTCGATTCTTTCTTTGACTTCCGCATAGAATTTCTTCGCGTGCTGCAGGCCCCATTCAGTGGCCTGATGCCAGTTATAGGCAGAGACATTTGCAAAAACATCGGAGACACTGATCGGCGCCGGAACCGTACTGCACGCAAGATCGCAGGCCTTCCAATAAATCTCCAGAGACTGATCACCACGATAGAGGAACTCTCTCAGTTTCGTTGGATTATAGCTTCTTCCAGTCAGGGTTTCGAGAAAAATGGCGCACCCTTCATACTTCTTCGCCCATTGATCTATCATGTAAGAATCTCCGTCCTGTGCTTCCCACCATCGCTGAGGGATATTGACCCGGTGAGCGAGGCTTATCGGATAGTACGGAACGTTGAGGGCCTTCGCGCAGAGCTCAAAGATTTTCATGATCGTATCGCAGGTGTAGCTGCCTTCCGCCATTATGGCTAAAGGTTTAGGAAGGCCTCCCCACGGTGCGATTTCCGGATGATCATCCAGTAAATACCCAAAGGGCTGTGCACAGTAGCTGCATCCGTCACTGTAATATTCCTGTTGTTCAAGGGTACCTTTATAATGATTGTACAGTTGCTTGGCTGCCATGAGCGAACCGTAGAAGACGTGCGGGACAAATTGCAGGCCCATTGAGTAGAAGAGTTCCCTGGGGCCGTCACCGAAGATCATTTGCTCTCCGCTCTTAATCTTCGCCCTCATGTCATTGATATAATCTCTTTGATGAATGGTGGCATCCTGAGAGCATTTCATGAGCTTTGTGCTCTTTTCTCCTTTCCATTCTTTTCGCTCGGCCTTATCTTCTGTCGTCATTTCTTCTCCCATATTAAACACTCCTTCGTCCGTGATTCACGTCTCATGAACGCTGTTTCCTTAACGGGTGAGTACCTTCACACCGCGGACTCACGTGGGAAACTTTCCATTCACGCTTTTCCGGATGATCACAGGCAATACGCACACGGTTCAGATGAGGACAGACGTAATGATATCCCGTGCAGGCAAGGGGTAGCTGCCAGTAGCGTTTGTTAAAAGGGCAGATAACCCTCTCAGGGTTGCTCATCTTCGCCTTGATTCTCTCCAGTTCCTCAGTATTTACGAAATCCTTGATTTCGGCTATTTTCTCTTCAATGCTCTGTCATACATTTGTCTCCTAAGCGGACAAATTATTTACCGTCAGCCTTTTTCATTTCATCCCTGCATCATAAAAGCGTCGGAACCGACTCATTTATGATGAAAGTGTAGCTCCCTGTCGCGAGAATGTCAATAATGCGCTTACCGAACCTCAGCGATTTTTGCCTTTCTTCTCACATAAAACTGAAAATAACAAAGGCTGATGAAGCAGATAAAAGCAAGGCAAAGAAACATCACGCGATAACCCGCAAAAGGAATAATAATGCCCATGATCGGAGGTCCAATAGCAAGTCCCAGGTCGATCAAAGCCTGATAGGTTCCAACAGCAGTTCCGCTTGAGGAGCCCGCATATTCTAATGAATAGGCCATAGTGGCAGGAATAAAGAACGCTACCCCTATTCCAAGAAGTAACGCGGCCAAAGCAAACAGAGGGAAAGTCTTTGAGAGTGCGAGTATGGTCATGGCTACTATTGATAGTGAAAGGAATGCTGGAATGATCTTCTCTTTGCTATAAGCTTCAAGGACCCTGCCGCTAAAGATCCTCCCTGCAATAATTGCCATAGCATTGATTGAGAAAAAGAATCCCGGGTTTTTCACGCCACACTGAATAGCATATAGTGGAAAAAAAGCGGCCATAGCACCAAAAACAAACACCTGGAAGAAACTTGTGAGGGCTGGAATAATTATCCTCCATTCAACAAATTGCGTCCGATCCTTTGGTCCACTGTGATGCGTCGGATCCTTCGGCTGCTTTACATTCCATACAAGAAGCAATGTACACGCATAGAAGCAGGCACCAAATAAAAACAAAATAGTGGAAGAATATCGGTTAAGAAGAAATACACTTAAAGGAGCTATAATAGCTGCCGCAATATTGGGTGCTATCATAAAATATGCAATGCTCTGAGCCCGACGATCCGGCGAACTGATGTTGATACTATATGTAAAAGCCGTTGTATGAAAGAATGCGTATGCAATCCCCTGAATGATCCTCATCATAAGAATGAACCAAAAAGAGCGGAGTACAATAAAACAAAGAAAGACTGCGATCAATACTAAGGCGCTTACTTTCAGTCACGGATTTTTCGGAATACCTGATCAGAACCTTTCCCACAAAAAACCGTGAAATCATGGATGATATTGCAAAAACACCCAAGAGCACGCCGATATCTCTTTCGTTGATACCCAATCTGGAAAGAAAAATGGGCAGAGTCGGTATGAGGGATTCATTCGCACTTACGAAAACAAAATAGGTGAGGAACATGAGAACAAAACTATACGATGTCGGGGTCTCTCCCAGGATTTTCTTATGAATCCACTCTTTGCTGTTCACTAAAACCATGGTCTCCCACATCGGGCACAAATTTTACAGACTTATTCTCATGTGCTCGGCTCATCGGATAAGACATTCTTGCATATTTTATTGTTTGTTACTATATGCCTGTTTCTGTGCCGTAGTTTTTATTTGATATCGTCGGTCGGTTCATTAGTATGGGAGTGATTTCATGAGCCGGATCATCTGCCTGGCGGCGGTGATGGGGTCCGGCTGAGGAATAAACTCAGCAGTACAAAATCCCTCATATCCGATGTCTTTTAAGGCTTCCGCTATCGCACGGTAGTCTATGTGTCCCATCCCGGGGGCCAGCCGGTTGCTGTCGGAGAAATGCAGCCGAGAGATGAATATCCCGGTTCAACGGACATGACGATAGAAGCCTTCATTCAACACCCTTTCCTTTCTCGACCCGTTCAGGTCTCCTTTTCTCGCGGGCAATGCAGAGGTTGACTATTCTTCACTACACTGATGCAATCAGACTGTATATACATTTTGACCGCCTGTGGTTGTCGAGACCCACCCCACACTGCGGCGAGGTGGGTCAGATTTATCTACTTTGCCAGCCAGGTGCTCTCCGGTGTCCAGTTCCCGTTGTGGGGAACCTCAAGAAACCCACTATCCTTCACGTAAGGATGCAGCACGGCATTCCCTTTGGCGCACCAGAGCATGATCTGAAGACAATATTTGTCAACCATCAACTTCTGTACTTCCCAGGCCCGTTTTTGCTTGGTTTTGAAGTCAGGGGCCGGCTATTGCTTGCTTGATCGCTTCGAGGTAGTCGGCAGGCAAGGAAAGGTTAGAATACCAGTTGTCGGAGCCGGACAACCTCGTTGCCAGTAGCGCGACGATATCTGGCTCACCTGTTGCGCCTCCGAATACCAGGCCATCCCATCGCCCACCCCCCATGGTTGTCTGGTTCCATCGTCCGGCCGTGGCTGCGTCCATTTCGGCATCGATGCCTACAGCTTTGAGGTAGCCTTGAACGGAAATTACACCCAAATCGTAGAGGCCTTTATTGTACATAATCTTCGTCTTGAACCCGTTGGGATAACCCGCCTCTTTGAGGAGCTGCTTAGCCTTCACCGGATCGTAGGGATAGCCGACCACTGCCGGATTATAGCCCCAGTGGCCTTCGTAGATCCATTGCTTCGCAGGTTGGGCCTCACCAGTAAAAGACCGTCTCGGCTATGTCTTTCGTATTGATCGCGTGTTGAGCAGCCTGGCGCACTTTCAGTTTGGCCCACGGCGAGTTAGGGTTGGCGGAATCAGGGACGAGGGCGCTGGCACCTCCTGCAGGCAAACGGTTAATGATATAGCCATCTTTCTCCAATTTCTTCATGTTCTGCGGATCTAGGTAAATCCCTACGTCTATTTCACCTTTTTGCAGACTCATTTCTCTCGTGAGGGGATCGATGATGTTTGTCCATCGGACGCCGTCCAGATAGGGCTTACCCTTCTGCCAGTAACCATTGAACTTCTTAAAGGTGATGTGGGTGTCCCTCTCCCAGCTTACAAATTCGAAAGGGCCCGTACCTACCGGATGTGTTTCCGCCCAGTCTGGTCCATTCTTTTTGCATGCCGTGGGTGATATGATCATTCCCGTTGTCCCGGCCAGATTGCTGATCGCTGTGCTGTCCCATTTTGTGAGGTTGATGCGAACGGTATAACCGTCCACCACATCGATGGAGATAAAATTCTGGGCCCGGCAGCTTTGACAGCAACAAACTGGTCCAGATTCCATTTGACCGCCTCGGCGTTAAAGTCCGTTCCATCGTGGAACTTAACCCCTTTCCGGAGCGTGAGCACAATGTTTTTATTCTTTGCGTTCTCTTTGAAGCCCTCTGCAAGCCACGGTATGAGTTTACCCGTGGTGTCGTAGCGTAAAAGCGTCTCTATTGCCGGACATGCCCTGTCTGTTCGAGGTGCGTTCTGCGTAATCTTAGCAGGGTAACCTATGAGACGGAGCGTCCTGAAGGTCTGATACCTTCAATATCCCACCATACTTCGGCGCCTCCGTTTTTGAGGGCGCTGCGCTCTTCTGTGGTGTCGCCGTCTTCTTCGGTTCAGCAGCCACCGACAGGCTGGGCCTGCCAACAAGAAAGATGCCCACCATGAGTAATACTGCGATCCCCCCGAACCACTTCTCTGCTCATACATTTCATATTTCACCCCTTTATCTGGTCATCCAGCACACTACAAGAACACCTCAGACCCGCTGAAGCGCCTTGTGCTGATTTTGCATCCTCTCTTTGTGATTCGTTATCTCTATTTTCTGCCCTCCCTCACCTAAAGGGTATGTGCATCGCTAGGGGGGTCCTCAGCCATATGGCACTGACAGGACACTCCTCGACGCACCGATAGCAATGGACACATGCTTCTGGGTAGGTTACCATAGGTTTTGCACCCTCAGTCTTGCCAAAGCCTTCCGTCCCAAAGTAGACATCTTCTGTACAGATGTCAGTACATCTTCCACAACAGATACACTTCTCAAAATCGATTTCCGGTGGCATAACCTTTCACCTCCATGATATCACGAAACATATCCAGGCATATCCTCATATACTTCTACTTCTCCAGGTAAAGGCCGGCTCTCCGTCCAATTTCTTGACAACGAGAACCTCGCCATTGAGAAGGGGGTCCGTGTAAGGGTAATCCGTCCGGTTGTGCCCCGCCCTCGATTCCTTCCTCTCCAGCGCAGCGAGAAAGATAACTTCACCCAAATCGTAGAGGTTGATGACCTCAAGACACCGGGTCAATTCCCACTGATTCTTTGCCTTGATAGTGCCGTGCACTTTCTTCTTTAACCTCCGGAGGTGCGCAAGACCTGCTTCGAGGAGCGTCTGGGACCTCACGGCTCCGGCGTAGTCCCCCATGATCTGCTGGAGCGCAATGTTGGCATCCTTCCAGTCAGGCCCTTTGTCCCGCTGCCGGATGTCGTCGATGAAGGACTTCACTGCTTCGATCGTCTCGCGCCCGTCTGCCCGGTGAGCCCCTGCCTGTGTAGAGTAGTCTGCTGCACGTTTCCCCCCGATCCAGCCGAACACCGCTGCCCCTGATATGTCCGACACCGTCTCGTTCCCCCCTGCGAAAAGTCCCACAACAGATGTATCGGTCTTTTCTGATATCACGATCCGACCCGAACAGTTCAGACCAAAGGTTGCGAACTCGACAGAGTCTTTCCTGAGATCAATCCCTTCTTCCTGGAGATGGGCCAGGACAGATCGATTCCCTTCGTGCTCCAAGTCTTCCATGAGAACCTTGTAGTACCCCTCGCTCTGACCCGTACAGTCCATGTAGACCGGGCCTTTGCCCGTTTTGGCATAGCGCTCGAAGACCTTTTTGTCCACCTCAATGATGATGTCAGGGTACTGGATGTTCGGCTTAGTGAGATACTTGCCCACCGGTCTGCCCTGAGGGTCACGGCAGACGCCAGCCCACGTGGCCTGACCAGCCAGGCAGAAATTCTTGATTCCTGCGTGAGGTCTCGCTATTTCCATATCATACAGCTCCGCTCCGAGGCGGTACGCCGCTGCACGGCCGTCCCCGGTGTTGCTGAACGAGTAGTTATAATGGAGAAGAGCCGGCACAGAAGCAGGGTACATTCTGTTGCCACTACCCGTACCGAGAAAAACGCTCTTTGCCCGAAACTCGACGAGATTGCCCTCTCTCGTGTCGATTCCGAGAGCGCCTGTTGCGCCGCTCGGTCCCCCGAGAAGCTCGAAGATCATGACCCTGTTCCGGATAGTGACCCCAGTTTCAAGAGCCTTCTTCGTCAACACTTCCTTGAGGTGTCTCCCCTTAAACTTGAGGTGGGTCATGACTCTGCCGGGAAACGAATGTCCCGCAAATCGCCATTTTCCGTTCTCCTTCATAGGTATGCCCCAGCTATCCCAAAGCTCAACAATATTGAAGGCGTTCTCCAACCAGGTTTGCACGATGGCGGGAGGAAGTGCTGTCATAGAGTTGCCCTTTTGTGTGAGGCGGCATTCTTGCATGAACAACCCCATATCTGGGCCATGCACCTCAGGGATGTAGCACCAGAAATGGTCGCACCCACTTCTGGCCATACCGCTTGTAATTGTGACTCCTTTTTCTGCAACGGTCACAGAAACACCGCTTTCTCTGGCTCGAATGGCAGCCATTAGTCCTGCAATTCCACCTCCAATACAAAGTACGTCCGTCTCAATTACCCTATGCCTTTCATTGTCATTTTTCATCGCATCCCTCCCCGCCCGGCGGAGACTGACAACCGTCGGTCTACCTTTAGTGTAATAAGGGCATTCATTGCCTTCTGGGACTTATGACTTCTTTTGGTCACTATGGTGCTCAATTCTTGACGTTCCTTTCTTTCAAGCGTCACTTTGTACTTTTTCATTCTCACGCTCCTCCTCTGAAAAGAAATGGAATCTAAGGATGTTTCTATATCATTCTATACGACAATACAAGTGTGACATGACACTAGATTGGAATATCAAATAATCTTCTGGCATTAAGCTCATAAATTTTTCTGCGAGCTTCTGCCGTAATGTTTGCTTCTTCGATAGACTGTATCGTGTCCCGTAGGAATGCTTCGCCACCTTGAAGTCCAAACGGCATGTCGGTGGCGAAGAGCACATGATCAGCTCCAAAGAATTCGAATCCACATAATAGAGCCGCGGTATTTCCATATAAGGCGGTATCCCCGTAAATCATCTGATACCACTCGTAGAGGCTTTTATCCCTGCCTATCCTTACCCGTTCTTCGGGCGTCAAATTATATTGCATGCGTTTAATTCTGGCTGCCTGATAGGGTGCAAAGCCACCAAGGTGGTGCGTGACTATCTTCAAATTGCGATGTTTATTGAGAACGCCGCCGATTACCAAGCAACCCATCGCCAGCGTGGTCTCAAATGTCCAGTTGAACGGGTTGGCTGCTAATGATTCAGTCGATCTTTCTTGCGGCCCCGATCGGCTCAAGTTGGAAAAATCATAGGCGCGCGGACCACTCCTTTTGTGACGAGGGTGAATAAGAATTGGCAGGTTGTATTCATTCATCTTTGCGAAGAAAGGATCAAATTCGGGTGAGTCCAGGGGTTTATCCATAATAGTGCTCGATATCTGAACTCCCTTGAATTTCAGTTGACGTACAGCCCTGTCCAATTCGCACAGCGCTGCATCAATATCATTCATGGGTAGGCAGGCTACTGCACCTATAAATCTATCCGGATATCTACCAACCAATTCAGCCATCTCCTCATTGGCGATTCTGGCTAACTCGACAGCGGAGCTTCCGTCTCCCACATCTTCCACGGGAGGCTCAGCCATACATATTATCTGAACGTATCCATCAAATTTATCCATTATTCGAAATCTTGTTTCCAGATCATGTAAGGCGAGGCGATTGGCGAGTAGCTCAGAACCTCCAGACTTTGCCGAATCCTTCTTCGAGATATTCGATACATAGACGGACGGGGTGGGAAGTGCTTTCAGGAATCTCTCTGGTAGTACATGGTTAAAAACATCAATCTTTACCATATCTCTATCTCATCCTCGCTTTATTTTTCTTTGCACACTCGCTGCATGACACGATTGGTCGGCTTCTGCATAACGAGTCAGCAGACACTATTGCCTGATTCCTATCCATGCCGACCATCCCGGTTCGATCTCTGCCATCTGCTCGTTTCCTGTGAATGTGTTGTTTCAGTGTCCTCAATTTCTGTGCCACATTTCTAAAACTATAATGCGTCGTTTACGACTGAATGAAGATTAAGCTGTCATGTTAAAGATGTCAATATATTTATTTTTATTATTTTGTTTATTATATCGTTTCCTCTTTGTAATGTCATAAATAGGAACAATGGCATAGTTGCGCCAATCTCTCTGGTGTAAGCTTTCGGAACTCCTGTTCCAAGGCATCCATCATCTCTTCAAGCGTCTCGAAAAGCCGTATTATGCGTGACCTCTTTCCGTAACCATTGCCAGAGTCTTTCAATTGGATTCAGTTCCGGTGAGTATGATGGAAGATATATGGGGACAATGTTATCACGATGTGTAAGATCTTTTGCCTTGTGCCACCCTGCTTGGTCCATAACGATACGGATTTCTCTGTCCGGATATTCCTTTGCCAGTTCTTCAAGAAAGATATTCATCATATCGGTATTTACTTCCGGTAGAAAGAGCGTAAATGACTCTCCTGAAAAAGGGGACACACAGGAGTAGAGATAAAAGTTTTGATATCCCTGTTGTACTCTTTGGGAAAGAGGGATGCCTCTTTTTGCCCATACACGGATAAGGGTTGATTGAAGACCGAATCTTCCTTCGTCAAAAAAGAAGAGGAGTCTTTCTGGTTGTGCATGAACGGCGATGTTCAATTTTTTTTAAACCCTTCCTGCTCTTCTTTGTTTGCCTTAGCATGGACGGGACGGGGTTTCTTTAAAACAAGACCCATGCCCCGTATATGTTTCCACAGAGGGGTAGTGCCTATTTCGATATCAAATTCTTTTTCTATTTCCCTTTTCAGCCTATTCAGTGTCCAGTGGATTCGTTCCCCTGATGCGTTCCTGCCGGTTATGAGCCATTCTTCAATAACTATTTTTTGCTCATCGTTTAGCTTGGATCTCATGTGGCCTTTCGGTTGATCGCGAAGGCCTGCGACTCCCTGCTCTTTGAACTTTGTGACCCATCTGAATATGCTTCGTTGAGAAACATGGAAGATGTCTGCAATCTGATTGACGGGGTGACTCGATGCGGCAATAATACCCTTTAGCTGAATAGACAGTTTACTTTCTTTGATTTTGTTGAGTTCTGTTTCTGCTTTTCTTACAGTTTCTGGATCAATATTCAATTTCGGTCGTGACATATTCATCCTCCTTGATAGATATTGCTATTAGAAGGATTGTATGCGTATTATAATGTCATGTCAAGGAGAATATGATATTATTCAACAAAGACTGACATACAAAGATGCCAATCCTACCAGCACCACCTGTGACTAGAACACGCATTCTTTCCTCCTTTTGATACTCGTCATCGTATCCGACCAATCCATCCGAGGTCAATGATAAACAAGCTCATTTTTGAGCGTTCCCCAAAAGCTTTCCATGGGAGCGTTGTCATAGCAGTTCCCTTTTCTGCTCATGGATGCCTTCATGGTAAATATATCGAGAAGTTTCCGGTATTCTGAGGAACAGTATTGCCTTCCCCGATCAGAATGATTGATGAGACCGGTTAAAGGTCGTTTCCTTTTCACTGCCATCAATAAGCGATGTGTATGATAAGGTTCCTTGGTAATTCTCGATCCCAGGGCATAGCCCACAATCTCTCCGTTGAAGAGGTCTTTGTGAGCAGCACAGTAGAGCCATCCTTCATCGGTAGGGATATAGGTAATATCACTGACCCAGATTTTGTTGGGGGCTTCTGCCGTCGAATTTCTGCTCCAGCAGATTATCTGCAACAGGGAGTGTATGCTTTGAATTTGTGGTGGCTTTGAACTTCTTTATCTGTTTGCAACGTATCCCAAGCTTCTTTCTTATCTTTCTGATCCGGCAAATACCCGCTTTGATGCCATGCGCTGCGAGGTCCTCCTGTAAGCCTTTCCGGTCCGCAGGTATGACGGGTTCTCTTATGGGCAGCTTTTATCTCTATTTCCAGTCTCGCTTCGTCCCGGGCGTGTTGCGAAGGCATACGTGTAAGACCACGCATAATAGCCGCTTGGCGATAGATTCAGCATCCGGCACATAAAGGAAATTGTATAAGTGGAGCCGCAGTTTTCTCATGAGCGCGTACCTGACTGCGGCTCTTTTGCAAAGTACGCTGCCGCTTTTCGCAAGAAATCACGCTCCATCTTTACCTGGGCAAGTTCACGTTTCACTTTGGCTAATTCCATTTCTGTTTCTGATAAAGTTTTCTTTGTATTACCTACCAGAGAAAGTCTTCCTTTTCTTTTTCTCTGACCCAGTAGGTTATTGTTGATTTGGGAATCGATAAATTCTGCGCCACCTCATATGCACTGAGGTTATGTTCTAATACCATTCTTACCGCTTCCTCCCGAAACTCCTTTGTGTATACCGCATTGGGAATCTTCTCCATTCTGATACCTCCGTTTTTGTATTGTACATTAACTTTGGTATCCACGAGAAGCATCATACATCAGGCATTGCTGTTGGTTGATACAAAAACCCCGGAAGTATATTTCCGGGGTTTTTGTATTACACGTAAGATTTCTACGGTATTATTACAGCACTCCGACGTTCCACCTACTGAATGATTGATTCAGCCACAGCTTTTCCCTCTTTCATTCGTAACTATGGGCGCTAAACCGGGTGTGTTCTGTTCATACCGATTTCTTCTGTTCTTACTTGCCTCTCCTCTTTATTGCGTGACCTTAACTGTATGAGTCCCTTCGAATACCACTGGAGCATTATCAGGATTTCCGTGGTGTTTTCCCTGGTGCTCTACAAAAAGTGTTACTGTACTCCTGGGCAATCTTCGCAGGCGCCATCAAGAGTACCCCATTAAAGTCACTGCAAAGTCACCAAAAGCAAAACATCTGGTTTTGCTTCTCGCTTTTTATTGATGCGAATATAGATTCAGTCCAGGAGCTAAGCCGCGAAACCGATAAATCCATGGTCCCCCTACTCCTGCCGCAATCATATACACAAGATCCGTGCCTGGTTGAAGAGACAAGATTGGAAGTACCAAGGTGTTCTCCTTCCTCTCGCCCTGGAACAATAACGTTCGCTATTGGTACCCCAAACTTATTCAGAATTAATACCCTCCCTTGAGAATGGAATGCCTGGTATAGATTGCCTGCACTATCAACCTTGTTACCATCAGGCCCAAAAGGGATTCCTGTTGAGTAAAAAGGGTAACCAACTCCACTATATAGCTTTGGCGTCAATCCATCAGGACTAAGTTCTATACGCACAATTGCATTGCGAAGAGTTTCTCCAACCCAGATCACATCGCCTTCAGGGGCAAAAGATATTCCATTCGGTTGAGCAAGCCCGCCGAGGACTTCATGGAATACGGTATACCCTGGTGCATCCAGTCTCCAGATGGTTCCTGTAGGATTGGGAACAGTACCCTTTGAATCTGTCCCGTAAAGATTACCGTTTTTGTCAAACGCAAGATCATTGAACCAAGCGGGTCCTCCCTTCCATTCCGGTCTTAGCGTCACCATTTCGCTTCCGTCGAGGTTCATGCTAATTAGTTCTCCAGTCATACAAGCTACAAATATTCTCCCATCTTTGTGAATAGCCATTCCATTCATTGCAAGCTGTGTGCTAAAGATTTCCGACACTTTTCTGTTTTTTGTAATCTTGAGTATCTTCCTCGAAGTAGCCCTTGGACCACCAAAAGTAACATAGAGATTCCCCTGTCTGTCAAATACCGGGCCTTCCGGGCTTAGGGGTTCTGAGCTGACCATCAACCAAGGCTCTGCTACTATTGTCGGAAGACTCGCGACTTCCGGTGGCAATGGCCTCGGATTTTCCGCCAGTTGCTTCCTGAGGTTTGATACATCCGGTTCCGCAAAACATGGTGTTGTGATGAGAATGAGACAAAAAATCAAAGTCCTGACTAAAATTGCTGATCTCATACTTAGTACCTCCTCCATTTTCATTAAAATAGCTGCTGCAGATAACTGAATGGAATCACCTCCTTTTTGGAGCTATGCCTTTTCCGTGTGAATGATTCCTTCTATTCGTAAACCACAAAAGCATAGTACCCTATCCATTGGTATATAATATGCTTGAGTCCTATTTACTCTTTCCTTTATGAGATATTTATAACGTCGTGTACGACGTATTAAACGTTATACCTCTTTCGTTAAGATGTCAACAGGTTTTTTTGGTTATTTCGAAATTCGTACAACAGTTAGATTTTGATATCAAAGGCATGAGTGTCCTCGAGGGACTTGAAGGGGCAAACGCCCTGGAGGGCACTCCTTTTCGTCGTCAATGCTTGCCGGCTGTCCAGGTATGCATGGTATTTGCGTTCAAACTTCACCGATCATTTGTGTGCAGGATTCATCCATGCATACCACCGGGTAGTCAGGATCATACGGCATGTGATAGATTTCCAGTATATCCTCCCTATGCGCTACAAAGGCCGCACTTCCTTCGGGAGGGATTTTCCAGTATTTGCTGAGATGAGGCTTAAGTTCATTTTTTTTAAAACCCGCTGCACGGTCATATGCGAAACTGATTCAGCAAACTTGAGCGCGACAGCTTTGTCGGCAAGTAGTCTGACGGTCCATCGCCTGTGTCCCTCCGGAGTGTCTGAACAGGCTAATGCTATCAATCTTGCTTCAAATGCTCCATCAAACGTGACTTCCCGTGGAGGTTTTTCTCTTGGCTTGCGCTCAAGTGCCGCTTCGAGTCCATCCTCCACAAAGCGTTTCTTGAGGTGCTCAATCGTCCTGCTGGTCGCTCCGAGTGCTCCTGCAACATCGGCAACATTCCATGCCGGACCATCCGCGCCGGCGTCACACAGCAGTAATGCACGGGCATGGATAAATCTTCTGGCATGTGTTTTTCCGCGGCGTGTCATTGCCTCAAGCTCTTTGCGCTCCTCGCTGGTCAGTGTTGCTCGATATCTTGGCGACATAATGTCCTCCTTCATTGTGAAGGCAGTAAAATCTGCCATTGCCCCTCCTGACTTTAAAACCAAACAGAAACGGGGTCCGGGATGTGCATAATCAGGTGGAAAGTCGGCGGATTTGTACAACCTGTATTTATTTACGTCGATAAGCGCATGTTATCCGCCGGTCCGGCTTTATTAAGACTGAGTCTCGACTCTCTAAAGAATGTTAAGAGAAACTTGAATAACAAATGTGATTTTTTAAATTGAAGCATACAGTCTGATTCATTATCGCAGCTTAAGATGTTTTCTTCGAGGGCAATGAAGAGGTTGGCCCTTTTTTAACACTCCGATACAATCATTGCACGATAGACATTTCGATCGTCGGAGATCGCCTGATCTCCAAACATTTACCAGATCCGGTTCTCTGATCAATGGCCGGCAAAGGGAAATATAGTCAGCTTCACCATTTTTGACAATGCTTTCCATGAGGCTGAATGTCCTGAAACCACCTATAGTCATTACTGGCACAGAAACATGTTTCTTCACTTCCGCCGCCCATGCTCTGAAGTAGCCCTCCTGCTCAACATGATCGATGCCCGTCCGAAATTCAGTTTCCTGGAAGAAGACACCGCGTAAGCCTTGGCTGATTTCCAATGCATCGGCGCCATTTTCCGCAAGAATAATCGCCCCCTGTAAACCTTCCGAGAACTCAAGCCCTCCGTTAAAGGCATCTGCCACTCCAAGTTTCACGAGAATGGGGTAATCTTGGCCGACCTGTTGCCGAATAGCTTTGCAGATCTCCCGGTGAATTCTAATTCTGTTTTCAAAGATTCCTCCCCAGCTATCTTTTCGATGATTAGTGAAGGGGGAAAGAAACTGGCTTAAAAGAAAGGAATGCGCGGCATGAATTTGAACAGCGTCAAATCCTGCATCTCGTGCTCTCTTTGCTGCCTTGCCAAAAGAAAATATAGTATCCTCGATTTCAAGTTCCGTTATTTCACGATACGAAGCTCCCTTAAAAAAGGGATCCTCTTTAGAAGCTGAAGGCGCTACCACATAGTTGTCTGTGAACCAATTGCCTCTTTCCCTTCCGGCATGAACGAGTTGAAGAACAATTTTGGCATCATATCTGTGAACAGAATCTGTCAATCTTTTGAAAGGGACTATGCATTCATCTTTAGTCCCGGCCAAGATACGTCAAATCCACAGCTGCGTTGTTTTCAAATCTTGCGCACAATAATTCTGCCGAACAAGGGCCCCACGACATAACGAAGAAGAGGCAAGAATAAGGGGGTGTAACGGGTTGCCAACTCCTTTTCATAGGTCTTCATGCAGTCGTCGAAGGTCTTATTTTGATAGTGCAATAGTTCTTGTGATTTTTCCGTGTCGTACCAGTCGGAAGGGTCTGGTTTTTGAATAAACCTTTCAGCTGGAGGCATGGGCAGACTAAACAGTTTCATTAGGGCCTGTACCCGATCTCTGTGAAACATCCTCCCCTTGGGACCGCTGGTGATGACCACGGTGTTTCCCTTGGCCTTATCAAAATTTCTTATCGCATTGACAATTGCCAAAGCGGTATCTTCAGGATGGACAACTTCTACCCGATTGTCTAGGGATCTATTGAACATGTACCTAAATTCTACCAGCGAAAAGATTTGGCAATGCCAGTGGGTAGCCAACCTTAGAATTACACAGTCAACCCCGGATTCCCTGATTATCAGCTCACCCTTAAATTTAGTCTCTGCATATACGCCCGTTGGATTAGGTGCGTCTTTGTCGGGATCAAGAGGAGCTGTGGCGTTAGGAGTAGGGCCGAAAACCGCGACAGAGGAGGCGTAGACGAAGGGAATATGTTTGCCCAATTCCTTGATTGCAGCAACCACGTTCTGAGTTCCACCGACATTTACTTTCTCAATTCGCTCAGGATTGGCTTGGGGGTTTGTAGGGAGAAGGGTGGCCATGTGCACGACCGCACCCACGTTTTGCATCGCTTTCCGAACCGAATCTGGATCAGTGATGTCCTCCCAGAATATTTCTGCATCACCTTGAAGAACCTCGACACTCTTCCTTGTTCTTTTTGTCTTTACATCAAACACACGAACCTGAAACCCACTGCTCAACAAAGACTGACACACAACAATACCAATTCTACCAGCGCCGCCTGTGACTAGAACACGCATTCTTTCCTCCTTTTGATACTCGTCATTGTATCCGACCAATCCATCCGAGGTTAATAGGGAAGTGATTTCATCAATCGCAGTACAGATTTTTCGGAATACCTGAAAAGAACCTTACCTACAAAGATTCGGGAAACCATAGATGATATAGCAAATACACCTACGAGTACGCCGATCTCAGTTTCATTGCAACGCAATGCTGAAAGCAAAATGGGAAAAGTCGGTATGAGGGATTCATTTGCACTTACGAAAACAAAATAGGTGAGGAACATGAGAACAAAGCTATACGATGTCGGGGTCTCTCCCAGGATTTTCTTATGAATCCAGTCTTTGCTGTTCACGAAAACTATGGTCTCCCATATCAGGCACAAACTTTAAGACTTATTCTCAGGTGCCCGGCCCATCGGATAAGACATTCCTGCACATCTTATTATCTCCTATTATACGCCTTTTTCTGTGCCGTAGTTTTTATTTAATATCGTCGGTCGGTTCATTAGTATGGGAGTGATTTCATCAATTGGATCATCTGCCTGGCAGCGGTAATGGGGTCCGGCTGAGGAATAAACTCAGCAGTACAAAATCCCTCATATTCGATGTCTTTTAAGGCTTCCGCTATCGCACGGTAGTCTATGTGTCCCATCCCGGGGGCCAGCCGGTTACTGTCGGAGAAATGCATATATGCTAAATAGCCTTTTGCGGCCCTGATACTTTCCGGAAGCGACGCCTCCTCGATGTTCATGTGGTGCGTGTCAGCAAGGAGTCTCACCCAGGGGGAACCTACCGCATCGATAAGTATTTTTCCCTGATCGATGGTTCTGATCATAGCTGGCAGATAGCGGTTACAGATTTCTATATCGATGCGGGTGCTTAGTTCCTGGGCCACTTTTGCGCACTCTCGCAGAGATTCCGTAAGATGGCTGAGGCCCTCTTCATATGTTTTGGTATAAGTCCCCTGCCCGGCGCCGATATGAATGTTACTCTTGAGCTCCGATGCGAACTGCAGAGTTGTGCAACCCTGTCTATAGTCCTTTTTCTCACTTCCTTGTCATTCGTTGATAAACCTAGGTGATGCTTTACGTAATGCTGACCGGAACCCACTCCGGTAATTTTCAGACCGTGTCGGCCTGCAATATCGCTAATACGGCCGGTATCAATTTTCTCGAGTTCGTCAACATGCAGTTCCACACCGTTAAAACCAAGTCCGGCGATCAATTTTGCGTTCTCTGCAAAATCTCCGCCGATTCCAAGAGGTACATATCCCGGTTCTACCGACACAACTATTGAAGCTTTCATTTAATATCTTCCTCTCTCACAACAGTTTGTTTCGTGGTGTTACAAAATTATATCAATTGCCGGCATAAAGATAATATCCAACTTCCATGGAGCACCTTCATGAATGTGTCCTTGGCTCTCTGCTAACCGTTCATTGGAAAAATAGCACTTTTGATGCACCCAGGATCAGATCCGCCCGGCCAGTACTGGCCGGGCGGACGAATCAGAGTTATTTTACTTTGCCAACCAGACTTCTTCCGGTGTCCAGAGACCATTGTGTGAGAGTCTGAAAAAATTGCTGTTTTTCACATAAGGCGCTTCCGTTGCGGGTGACATCATACACCAAAGCATAATAGAGATACAGTACTTGTCTACCATCAGTTTTTGCACGTCCCAAACCAGTTTTTGTTTCGTTTTAAAATCAGGCGCGGCAATTGCCTTCTTGATTACGGCGGTGTAGTCCGCGGGAAACTCGGTGGACTTATACCAGTTGCCGATACCCGACATCCTCACATCCATCAGCGCAAGTAACTCCGGGTCTCCTGAGGCCGATCCGAATATGAGACCGTCCCAATTTCCTCCCATCGCCAACGTGTTCCACCGCCCTGGCTGGGTTCCATCGAGTTCCATATCTATACCCACTGCCTTTAGGTAGCCTTGGACAGCAATGACGCCAAGTTCGTAGAACCCCTTCTGGTACGTAAGCTTTGTCTTAAAGCCGTTTGGATAACCGGCCTCTGTCAGGAGCTGTCTTGCCTTTGCCGGATTGTACGGATAACCCTTTACTGCAGGATTGTAGCCCCAGTGGCCTTTGTAAACCCACTGTTTACCGGGTTGAGCTTCCCCTTTCCAAACATCCCTGGCTATCGCCTCCGTATCGATCGCATACTGGGCAGCCTGGCGTACTTTCAGTTTGGACCAGGGCGAGTTTGGATTCTTAGAGTCGGGGACGAGGGTGCTTGCTCCACTCTGGCCTATACGACTGTTAACGAAACCATCGTTCTCAAGTTTCTTTATGTTCTGACTGTCCAGTATGATTGCAACATCCAGTTCACCGCTTTTGAGCGCCATCTCTCTCGTGAGAGGGTCGGCAATATTTGTCCATTTCACACCATCAAGATAAGGTTTACCCTTCTGCCAATATCCATTGAATTTTTTGAAAGTGGTGGCAGTATCTTTCTCCCAGCTTACGAACTCAAAAGGGCCGGTACCCACCGGATGTGCGGCCGCCCATTCAGGTCCATTCTTTTTGCATGCCGTGGGCGATATCATCATACCCATCTGGGCAGCGAAATTGCTGATTGTTGTACTATCCCATTCAGAAAGGTTGATGCGAACAGTATCCTGGTCTACTACATCGATTGAGGCGATATTCTTAGCAGCGGGAGATTTAGCGGCGATAAACTGTTCAAGGTTCCATTTGACTGCTTCACCATTGAAGTCTGTCCCATCGTGGAATTTTACTCCCTTCCGGAGCGTGAGCACGATGTTCTTGTCTTTTGCGTTTTCCTTGTAATTTGTTGCAAGCCAGGGAACAAGTTTCACGCTGCTATCATAGCGCAAGAGCGTTTCTATGGCAGTCCCGCCCTGTCTGTTAGCGTCAGTCCTGAGGATTTTGGCAGGGTACCCTAATGAGGCGCCATCTGAAATATCCGATATCCTCAGTGTCCCGCCATATTTCGGTTTCTCTGCCTTTGCCGGCGCAGTTGTCTTCTGGGCAGGCGCCGGTTTCTTTGTTTCAGCTGCTATTGATAGCGCTGTGCTGAAAAGAAATAAAACAAAAACTAAAAACACTGCTAATTTGATAAACGCTGCTTTTTTCATACATTCACCCCTTATCTTTTTTTCGTTGCTGTGCCACATGCGAATAGTCTCGCAACTTAGTTTTGATGAGACTCTATCTCTTCCGGCGCCCACATTTCTGCCCGCATCCTCAATGTGCCTCCGTCAACAACAATGATGTCAGAACTTACGTAAGAGGACTCGTCACTGGCAAGGTATAGCGCGGCGTAAGCAATGTCTTCAGGTTTTCCCATCCTTTCAATGAGGCGATCGACGATTCCGCCTGTGTATACACCACTCTTTCGTGAAGCTATCTGCATAGGGGTCTCAACAGGACCTGGACAGATGGCGTTGACCCTGATGTTGTAGTAACCCCACTGCAGGGCGAGCGACTTCGTGAGAGAAACCACCCCTCCTTTCGATGCAGCATATGCTGCACGGGGCGCCATCGTAAGAGCTGCCATGGAGGCAATATTGATGATTGAGCCTCCTTGGGTCTTCAGCATTTCAGGGATCACGTATTTGCAGCAGAGGTAAGGACCTTTCAGGTTTATGCCCATGATCCGGTCCCAGACATCCTCTGGCAATTCCGTGATTTTGGTAGTATCGCCGGCAGAAATTCCTGCGTTGTTGCACAGCACGGAGATCTTTCCATATTTCTCAACCGTCTGTTTGACCATAGCTTCCACTTCCGTCGCTTTCGTCACATCTGTCTTATGAAGAGGGCGTCACCGCCTGCATCCTTGATCATTTTGACGGTCTCGTTGCCGGCATCAGGTACCACATCTGCCACAACAACAGAGGAACCTTCGCGGCCAAACATAGTCGCAATACCTCTGCCGATCCCGCTCCCCGCGCCAGTGATTATGCTTACTTTGTTTTTCAGTCTATCCATTCTTTCCTCCTTTCAGGTTGACTTTCCGTACAGTCGCATTTCGCCTACACCGCATGCTATCAACCATCACTCCTCGTGCGCACTGTACCGCCATCAACCGGGAATACTGCTGCAGTGATATACGATGATTCATCGGACGCGAGAAAGAGTGCAGTATACGCTATGTCTTCGGGAGTTCCAAATCTGGGAAGAGCGCGGGCCAACGCTGGTCGGGCGGCTCCTTTCTCTGCATCTGCCGTGTGATCGATAAAATCGTTTTTGTAATAGCCCGTTTTGATTGATGCTGTCCTGCCGGGTGTCTCGATAGTGCTGGGACAGATAATGTTAGCCCGGATATTATACTCGGCCACCTGAGCGGCAATGCCCTTTGTGAAAGCCTGAACGCCTCCCTTGGAAGCCGCGTAAGCAGGTTGGACCGATTTGACCAGCGCGGCTATCGAAGAGATACTCACAATAGACCCTCCTCCGGCCTGTCGCATGGCAGGAATCGCGTACTTGCAGCAGAGAAATACCCCTTTCAGGTTGACGTTCATCATCCGGTCCCAGTCCTCTTCGGGAAAATCCGTGATCTCGGGAGTGTCAAACCCGTAAATAGCTGCATTGTTAACCAGAACATTGAGCTTCCCATACTTCTCAACGGCATATTGCACCATGTTTTCCACATCAGCAGCTTTCGAAATATTCGTTGAAATAGCTGCTGCATCACCGCCCTGCTTTCTAATACCTTCTACAGTTTCATCGGCACCTTGTGTATTCAGATCAGCGACGACAACCTTGGAACCTTCTCTGGCAAACACCTCCGCAATGGCCCTGCCTATCCCGGTTCCCGCACCCGTCACAATGCTTACTTTACCTTCAAGTCTTCCCATTCTGTCCTCCTTAGAATAGACGAGTTAAGTACAATTGTTATTCAAAAACTCCATCGCCTGCCAAATCGACAAATTCTTCATCAGTCATGCCAAGGAAATTAGTACACACAAACTCTGAGTGTTCACCAAGACAGGGAGCTGCCCTCAATGTGGAGGGTGTCTTCGACAGCTTGAAAGGAGTAGCCTGGTGGCCGAAAGTCCCGAGCACCGGATGCGTCAGTTGGGCGAGTAATCCGCGATCCTTCAAGTGTGGATCTTTCTCCAGGATATCCTGGCCATTCTGAACCACACCTGATGCTATATGTGCCTTCTGCATATTTTCCATTACCTCTTCCGCCGTATGCTTTTGTGTCCACTCGGAAACAAGCTGCTCCAGTTCATCTTCATGCTCTTTCCTCAACTCCAGTGTGGAGAATCGCTGTTCACTGATCCAAGCCGGATTGCCAAGCACCTGCTTAAAAGACTCCCATTCCTCGGATGTAAAAACCGCGATAGCACACCACCGGTCCTCGCCCATGCAGGGAAAGACTCCGTGCGGGGCTGCATTGGAAATACGATTTCCTGTCCTGGTTTGTATGCGCCCATTAGCCTGCCAATCCAGAAGAGCGGGAGCAATCTGCTGAGAGCATACCTCGAACATACTGGCATCTATGTATTCGCCCTTACCTGTCTTTCGTCTGCGGATCAGCGCCGCCACAACAGCTGACGCATTGATTATGGGAAGGATATAATCTCCATAAATGCCGGAACTGGGCATCACCGGAGCTCGATCGGCCCATCCCGTGAGGGCCAGGCGGCCGGATAAGGCCACACCCGTTCCGTCGATTCCCCATTCTCTTGCAAGGCGACCGGTCTGGCCATACACGCTGCCGCTCACCATGATAATTCCCGGGTTAAGTTTCTTGAGTTGCTCATAGCCAAAGCCGAGTTTCTCCATCGTTCCGGGGGTATAGTTTTCATTAACGACGTCAGCCCATTTTACAAGCCTCGTCACAACTTCTCTTGCCCTGGGGTGTTTTAGATTAAGAGCCATGCTGTATTTTGATACGTTGAGCTGGGCAAACCACGGTTTGTCGTCAAGATCGTTCGCAGCCGAAGGTTTCAGCCCAGGATATCCTTTGTCAATCCGCGAGAAATCTGGTCGTGTGCTCGATTCAACCCGAACAACATCTGCTCCATGATCACCCAGATATCGGCCCGTCAGAGCTCCCACCAGTGCCCAACCAAAATCAAGGACTTTGACTCCTTTCAGCGCCTGTTTTTCCATTTATATGTTCCTCTCTTTTTCAGATAACATTTGCGTTTTTCAGGGAAGAGACTTCCATCGGGGTCAGACCCAGTTCCCTTGTATAGATATCATCGTTGTCCGCACCAACCGTAGGCGCTGGTCGTCTGCAGAAGTTCTCCGTCTCGTTGCAGAGGAAGAAATATTTAGGGTATTGAAGTCTTACCGAATACAGGATCTTCAATGAGTGACCAAAAATCTCGTTCCCCAAGCTGCTCACTCCCAAGCACATCAGCCGGATCGTTGACGATAACCGCGTTTGCTCCCCTCTTCAGGGTTTCTTCTGCTATTTCTTTCTTAGTAAATTTCATAAAGAAAGGGGCTATTTTAGCCTCCATTCGATCCCATTGCTCCGGAGGCATCCTTGCTTTGTCAAATGCGGGCCAATCTGCGATCTCTCTCATCGGATTATCAGTTTCTGTTTCATCTATCCAGTCCGACAGAGCTTTGTTGGCAGGAGCTCCCTGCATACCACCGAGCATGTGCCAGAAGAGATATCCATCCTTGCAGGCCCAAACCCAGCGAGTGGCAACGCGGCCAAGTAATTGCCGGGGGCCTTGTCGGTTAAGCAGCATCCGGTCGAACTGCCATGCATTCAGAACCCCTGTAATTCTGAAAGCTGTGACCTCCTCAACTGACACATCTACCTGCTGCCCCTCACCCGTCAGCTCACAATGGTAGTAACTGATTAGCACGCCTAATGCGGCTACAGCCCCTGCATGGAAATAGGTTGAATCGAGAGATTCTTTCACAGGAGGTCTGTCGGTGTCGCCGGTGTTATTAGCGACTCCGCCCATGGCGGTGGCCACCAACTCTGAGCCTTTGTACTGACTGTAAGGACCATTTTGCCCAAATGGCGTAACGGACGCGACAATAATCCTGGGATTCACAAGATGCAAAGCTTCGTATCCCAAACCAAGACTATCGAGGTATCCGGGAGCGAACGATTCAATCACAAAATCTGCCTTCTCAACTAATTTCTTGAAAAGTCTTTGTCCTTCTTTTGTCTCTATGTTGAGCGTGATGCCACGTTTGTCTGTATTGAAAGCCCTCCAATAAAGGCTCTTCTCCGGCCAGGGATATCTTGATAAAAGGGCGGTATGCCACGGGACGGATCTCCGCCAGGCCTTTCGACCTTGATGACATCAACTCCAATTGCAGCAAGAATTTTGCCGCAGGCAAAACCTTTCTCGTCGGTTAAATCTAGTGCTCGGCAACCACTTAGCAGAGTCTCGCGCATTTTACTACCTCCTTCCTCTAACGGGTAAAAACCTTCACATGGGCGCTTGCATGCGAGACTTTCCACTCCCTTTTTTCCGGATGATCACAGACAACACATACCCGCTCCAGATGAGGACAGACGTAATGGTATCCCGTGCACTCCAGAGGCAGCTGCCAATACCGTTTGTTAAAAGGGCAGATGACTCTTTCAGGTTTGCCCATCTTCGTCTTGATTCTCTCCAGCTCCTCAGCGTTCACGAAATCCTTGATTCCGGACACCTTCTCTTCTATCACTGTCATCGGTTTATCTCCTATAAATTGTGTTTCGCTATCATCTTTATCACGTTTCTAAAACCACTAACCGTCGTGTACGACTAATATTGAAAGTGTAAACCTGTAGGTCAAGGAAGTCAATATATTTGTTTATCATTTTCTTCTTATTCACATTTAGAGCGCTTTTAAAGCATTCCCAATCATCTACTCATTCAGAATGCTCGATATCTCTGAACAGTCCTCTGCAGTCAATCTCCATTCCGCTATTGAAACATTTGACGAGACTTGTTCAAGTGTTGTTGCTCCGGCAATGACCGTAGTTAACCACGGGTGTGATAACAACCATGCTATGGCCAGATCACTTAGGTGGTATCCACGGTCCTCGGCAAATTTACGCAGTTTATTGAGTTTATCGTCATGCTCCACAGCCTCGGCAGCCACCCGCCGCATAATGGGAGATTGTTCGGACAGGCGGGTATTGGGCGGTATCGGTTTCCCCGGCACATATTCATCGCTGAGAAAGCCGGCGGCAATCGGTCTATACGGTATGACCCCGATACCATACTTTTCACAGCATGGTATCAGTTCAGCTTCAGGCTGCCGATGGATCAGGTTATATTCGGTCATCACCATAATGAGGCCCTCAAGATTATGCATTCTTGACGTCCAGATGGCATCGCAAAGCTGCCAGGCATCGAAGCTTGAACACCCGATATACCGTACTTTGCCTGACCGCACCAGATTGTCCAAGGTCCGCAGTGTTTCCTCGATAGGGGTCATTGGATCCGGTTTGTGGATCTGATAAATGTCAATATAGTCAGTTCCGAGACGCTTTAAGCTGGCATCAATGGCCTGCATTATGTGGTATCGGGAATTACCGGCATCATTAGGGCCCTTGCCCATAGTTCCTGAAAATTTAGTGGCAATAATAACGTCGGAGCGCCTACCCTTAATAGCCTTCCCTACAACCTCTTCGGAATGCCCTTGATTGTAGACATCAGCAGTGTCAATATAGTTGATGCCCAGACCTAATCCATGAAGAATTACAGAAATCGCTTCTTTTTCACTCAACAATCCGCCGAAGGTATTGCTGCCCAGACTTATCTCGGAAATCTTCAGGCCGCTTCTTCCCAATTTTCGATACTGCATTGTATCCTCCCTGTAATATATCGATAACCCATGGTTCTCATGAACACTTAGCAGGTTTGTCCCGCGTCTAATTGTAGGATCGCTGTCCGTCTCTTCCGCACATAAAACTGAAAATAGCAAATGTTCAAAAGATATATCACCGCCACGCTGAAAAACATCATACGGTAGCCCGTCAAGGACAGTATCAGCCCGCCAATTACGGGCCCCAAGGCTACTCCCAAATCTGTCAATGCGCGAAAAGTTGCAATCGCCGTCCCGTCAGAGGAACCGGCGTATTCAAATGCATATGCGATGCTTGCTGGGTATAGAAAAGCGCTCCCTCCACCCCAAATTATCCCCACAATAAGAAACATCATAAGAGTTTTTGAAAAAGCGAGGATACACATAGCCACCAATGAAGTAAACATGAATGTCAGCATGATCGTTTGACTACTGAGGACATCCAGTACTCTGCCGCCTAGTAACCTGCCTGCGATGAGCATAATTGCCATCGCCGAGAAAAAGTACCCTGGGTTCTCTACATTGCACTGGATAGCATAAAGAGGGAAAAAAGCTGCGACAGCTCCCCAACCAAGATTATGCAGAAAACCAGTAATGGCTGGAACAACCATCTTTCGATCGAGGAACAGGGTATTGCGATTGCATTTTCGCTCTTCACTTCCTTTTATCTGCGGTTCTTTCAAATTGTACGAGAAGATGAAGGCGCACATGGACAAGAGCGTGCAAGCGACAAAGAAAATAGGAAATGTATAATAATTTACGAGAAACATTCCAAAAGAAGGAGCTACAGCCAAAGCAAAGTTTGTGGCCAAAAGATAATAGCCGAGAGCCCTCGTCCGATGCTCTTTCTGGGCTACGGCGATGACGAATGCAAGTGCAGCCGTATCGATACATGCAAGGGTAATCCCCTGAAAAAACCTGAGGGCAAGGCAGGGCCAGAAAGGAGTTACGACGAGGTAACTGATGAAGATGAAGGCGGAAAGCAAGCACCCGAACATCATAACACTTCTTGCCGTATATCTAACAAGTGCTTGGCCCACAACGAACCTAAAAAGCAGTGATGAAGCTGCATATATACCCACGAGTATACCTATATCGGTTTTACTCGAACCGGCCTTCGAAAGAAATATCGGTAGAGTGGGAATCAACGCAAAAACACCACTTATGAAAGCAAAAGATGCTAAGAAAACGAAAATAAAATCGCGAGTTAATATGTCCTTTAATGCGTATCGGGTGAGAGATTTCTTCATTGAGAGCCTTGCAGAGAATACAGTGCTTCGCCGTTTTCTAATGTTTTTGAGACCTTTCGCTCTCTTTCCAGATAGATTAAGTGTGAGAAAGCTTCTCCCGCAGCGAAATACTGTTGCGTGGGAGGCATAGATTCCCATGATTCACTCTCCGTTTTCCACGTCATCAACTTGGCAATTTCATATATATTCCTTTTCTTCCCCCGCAGTATCGACAAAATCTCACTATTTCTTTCCTGATGATGTCTTCTGATCTCCTCAATTCTTTCTTTGCAATCGCCGAAAACATCACCGTGGCCGGGCAAAACCGTCCGAATATCAAGTCGATCGATTTTATCGAGGCTGCCTAGATAGTCTTCCAAAGGATTTTCACCATCGATTTTCCCCTGAATGATGGGCGTAATTTCCCGGAGAAGATGATCGCCCGCAATCAGAACCTTCTTGCTTGGTTCGAATAGACACATATGCCCCTTACTGTGGCCTGGCGTCGCTATGCACGTGAACCGATATATACCTCTCTGTATCGCATCCTGGTCGTTAATAAAGGAAAAGGGGGGCGAGCCACCCGTTTTAAATTCCCGGATGGCTCGTGGAGGGATGATCTTATCAGGGTCTTTCTCAGGAAAACCGCTGAGACGAAGAAAATCCGCCGTTTCCGAAGAAAGAATTCCTGTTTGAATCTTGAAAATCGTCTGTGTTTCCAGCTCATTGATATAAACAATCGATCCGCTCCGCACCAGCTTGTAAACAAGTCCGATGTGGTCACCATGCGAGTGAGTTATGAAATAATCTGTTTCTTCAAGACTGATATCGAGCTTTCTGAGCACATTCAGCATAACTTCAAAGCTCTTATCGTGGTAAAGACCAGGATCAATAATGAGAGACCGTCTGTCGCTTCTTACAACGTACGAGTTGACAAAACCCAACGACAAACCAGGAAGAGGGATTTTTACTCTGTAAAGATCTTCCGCAATCTCTTCAAACATAGTCTCGTGTTACCTGAAACGACCGAAATATCCTGCGACCGAAGCGCCATCCACGGGCAATACGGCCCCGTTTACCCATGAAGATTCATCGGATGCCAGGAAAAGAACGACATGTGCAATCTCCTCCGTCTTCCCCGATCTCTTCATCGGCAGTTGTGCTTTTTGCCAACGTGCATCGTCCTCGTCTTTTGATTTGACGGCAGTCTTCTCTGTCGGTTTTAATCCTGTCGTCCCTCTTCCGGTGGGACGTATACCGTAGGGGCATATGCAGTTTATCCGAATATTCTGGCCGCCGTATTCCAAAGCACCTACTTTGGTCAGGTGAATTACCCCGGCTTTTGCAGAACCATACAGACCTCCACCCGGATTGGCTCTGAGGCCTGAGGTGGAACCATTATTTATAATAACACCTCCGCCGACCTTCAGCATTTCGGGAATGGCATATTTCATTCCAAGAAAAACACCTTTTAGATCGACACTCATAAGTCTATCCCAGTCCTCTTCCGCATAGTCCGCGATGGAAAGCCCTGGAGGCCCGAAAATCCCGGCGTTGTTGAAGAGAATGTCCAGCCGCCCATAGGTATCTACTGCTGTCCTGACCATGCGCTGCACGTCTGTAGACTGAGAGACATCGGCGGAATCGAAAATAGCCTCTCCGCCGGCTTCCTTTATCATCGCGACGGTCTGTTCACCGTCTTCGATCACGACATCGTTTACCACCACTTTTGCCCCTTCCTGGGCAAGCAAAATCGCTGTCGCCCTGCCCATTCCGAGCGAGCCTGCACCCGTTACTATGGCCACTTTACCGTCAAGTTTACCCATTCTCCACTCCTTTGGGACAGTCTCGAGCGATCTATCGTATCGCGTCGAGAAAAGTCCGGACTTTGTTTTTTATTTCGTCTCTGTTCTCTATCTTATATTGCTGTTCTTCAAAAACCAACACAGGGATTCCTTTCTTCTCAAGTTCTTTCTTCTGATCCGGATAGTCCCAACCAACAGCGTCATCATACTTTATATGAAAAAACACCTCCGCCTGTGCTTTCGCTGAAAGTGCGGCCTCTGCCTTGTACCGAATTCTATCAGACCGGCCGTACATCCAGGGATCCAGCGGTTTGTATGTGTACCTGTCAGCGAGCGCTTCCATCGGCTCCATCTCTGGGTCAACAAGTGTCTCGAAATAACGGTCACCGAGTGCGGTGTCCTCGCCCACGATGATAACCGGCAGCGATTCGATAAGGTCATACAGTTGGAGGTTGTCCACATTACTGCCGGAAAGGAATAATCTCACTTTTGAGGCATCTTTTCGCGGAAGCATATTTACCTCTTTCTCCAGGAACCGCTTGAGCATTGCGTTATATTCCGCTTTTGGAATAAACATGGACGCCATGATAATTGTAAGGGCTTCACAGCCTGAAATATGGGGCACGTCTGCCTTTCTCAAATCGGAAACCTGCTTGAGGAGTATTCTGGTTTCATTGGTAGTTGAGATCGCCTCGGATAAAGCGTCATCTGTAATCTTTTTGCCGGTATATTGTTCTAGATACGCTTTGAACTCCAGAAGGCGGTCGCGATTATAATCACGATGTTGTCTGAAAGTGCCTCTGAGGCGTTCAATATAGTATACGTCGCCGACTTTAAGTGACGGATCTAACACCTTCTCGGTAGTGAGGAAACCATACACGTTTGACAACCATTTATCTCCTCCCGTGCTACATATTACATCTACGAAATCATACCGTCCTGTGAGGATCGCCTCATACAGATGGCGAACCACAAAACTGGCACTTTTATCCAGATATCGCTCGCCTCTTTCTATACTGCTCTTGGGATCTCCTGACATGAGCAACGGACGACAGCCCGCAGCCATTATCAATTCTTCCGGACAGTTGACGTCAAGGTACCCTATCAACTTTCCATTCCTTTCTTTCCATTCCTTAGCTAAAAGTTCATAATTCCATCGCTCATTTACATATTTTTGAAACGTTTCCAATATAGTCATATCATATCCCTCATCGTCTTCCTTAGACATTGTTTTTTACACATCATCTCTGTGGTTTGAGGGATTCTATGAATTCCGTGACGATGGCTTTCATTTTCACATCATCCCATGACCTGCTGTTCAGAGGCTGATAATCTAGTGTAAGTACCGGAATTCCTGCTCTCTTGAGCAGTTCCGCTACAAATAGTGAATTTGCCTGGGGATCGCGACTGGCTCCTCGATTAGGGATAACAACTCCGTCAGCCTTGTACCTCCTTACCTGATCGATGACAAGTTCGGCTGCAGCCATGGGACTCGGACCACTGTATTTCATATGTCGCCGGAGAAAATTGGCCCGCAGGGGATTGCTGCGATCATGCTGGATCATGAATTGTCCACGAGGTAGGTAGAGCGTTTCCAAAAAAACTGCTCCATGGCTTTCTTCCCATTGATTGTAAAAACCGAGATTGAACCAGAGCGGAGTGGATATCCACAGTAGCCTGACCTTCTCTTCGGCGCAGACGGATTCCCCGTTATCCACTCTCTCCTTGACCTCAGCATAGAACTTTTTTACATGCTCCAATGCCCATTCATCACCAAAATGAGTTTCGTAAACAGCGACTTCTGAATAGCAGTCTGTTGCACTGATAGGAGCAGGTATGGTCGTGCATGCCAGATCGGCAATCTTCCAGTAATACTCGGCCATTTCGTCTGCTCTGTCGAGGTACTCTCTTAGCTTCGCGTCGCTGTATCTCTTGCCGGTAACCGATTCGAGGAATCTGACACAACCCTCGAGTTCCTTCACACAGAAATCAATTATTTTAGGATCTCTCCATTCCGTTTCTTCCCACCATCGCGGCGGGATCTTAGCCTGTCTATAGGGATCTTCCATAAAGTAGGTCGGACAACCCATTTCTCGTGCGTACAATTCATACGTGGCAGTTTCAGCAACAAAGCCAGCTACTATTGCACTCGGTTTCGGAAGTCCGCCATATGGTGCGATTTCGGGCTTCTTGTCAAAGCAGTATCCGAGCGCGAGCGTGTCATATCCGGAGAGGCTGCTGAAATAGCCTTCTTCCTCAAGTCGCCCCTGATAATAGTTGTACATCTGTTTGGCCGCCAGAACTGACCCATAGGTCACCGGCAACACGAGATAAAGACCCATGGCATTGAAAAGTTCCATCGGCCCGTATCCAAATATAAACGGTTCTCCTTTGGCAATGTCCTCCCACATTCTCGCGTTGTATTCCCTGTTAAGAGCAGTTGCCTCTTTGGCGGCGTTCAGACGTTTCCTGCTTCTGCCTCCTTGAAAGCCCTTGCCTTCCTGCTTTGTTTCCTCGGCCATATGCATCTCCTTGCCTATCAATAAGATTAAAGTTTCGCCTCTCTATTGCGGCCATAACCGTCGTGTACGACGCATTAATAGCTTAGACCTCTTTTATAAAGATGTCAACAAGTTTTTTGTTATTTCGAAATTCTGTAGACAGTTAGTATTTGAATATCGAAGGTGTGAGTGTCCTCGAGGGACTTGAAGTGGCAAACACCCGGAGGACACTCCTTGGACATTCCGGCTTAAGGCAGTATTATGCCTTCCAACATCAGCTTATGATTTTTCACGTTAAAACATGCCACTTGATTAGGCACAAGAGGAAGCAGACTTGCGCCAGCTATTTGTTTTCGAATTTCCACAGCGTATGGGATCAAGTCCATTTCATATGCGGGGTGGTGGTGGTTCGGGATGACATAGCGCGGATTCAGCAACTTTGTTTCCGGCATATTCCACGGTACCGCATATCTTGCCGGCGTACCCGCATAGGCTATTGAAGCAATGTCGGTACTCTTAATTTTGGCCATCAAATCCTTCATTTGTTTCGTGATGGCATGATTTGAGCTGTCATGATAAAAAAACCGAAAATCGTCTGCAAACGTAAACAGATAAGCGAATGCATCATTTTCCATATCTTTGGAAGCCTGAGAAGCTGGGGATACTCTGTACGGATTATTTGCCTCCCATTTTTCCTGTTCAGCCGACCTTTTAATCATAGCCATAAAAAAGGGGCCGAATGCAGCAGCTACTTCCGGAGAAGTTATTTGGTCATATTGCCGCTCACCATCGCCTGGTTTGTCCTTGCCGCTATGATACGCGTGGACTGCTTCTACTTTAAAACCCTTGAAATTGATCACATCCCCGTCCTTTACTGTGACGAGTTGACCTGCAGGCACTTCACCTGCTTTCTTAAGCAGATCAATAGTTATGGCTTGCGCATATATTTTCGCTCCGGTCTGTTTCGCTATCTGTGCGGCCTGTAACATGTGGTCGCCATGACCATGACCGAGAAAAATTGCGTCGGCTTTTTTCACCTCTTTGGGATCAACAGTCATGTTTGGAAAATCAGGGCCTCTGTAGAAATAGGCGCTTAAAAGAATTATTTGGCCGTTATACGTCAGTTCCATATTTGGTCCTTCTATCCATCTTACCGCAAGCAGGTCGTTGCCCTGAGCCACCGGACCTCCCACCATGGCAGGTGTCCAGCTTCCGCAAACCTGCTGTTCAGCGAAACATACCGTCCCCAAAAGTACCATGCAAAATACACCGAGTAACAAGAGTGTTTTCATCATTCAGCCTCCATTCACTAAGAATATTGTAATTATCGTCGTATACGACTTATTAAAAGCGTAGTCTTCTTTTCTAACTATGTCAACAAGGATTTGTGAGTATTGAAAACATTAACGTCATTTACACCTCGAAGGGACATTAATACGGTGATTATACGTGCAGAGATACTTGGACGAGGGCAGAATGCAATTACACCTGCTTCATCCTCGCCGGATGAGATTGTACCTTAGCGTTGAATTAGTGCATAGACTATCTCCATGACCAACAACCGAAAACTTACTATTCCAGATGAAAGTTATGAGCTGGCGAGATTATTAATGGTCACCGGTGACGCAGTCAAAAAGACCGAAACCGTGAACCGGCGCAACACAATGTTGATTCAACGAAAGTATCTCTGCTTCTGACTATTAGTGAGCTCAAGGACAAAGACTGGCCCTGTTGCCATAGGAAGACATTTGTTAAGAACGCGACATTCAATATCGGAACTTTTGAGCAGGGCGGAAAAAGACGGACTTATTGAAAAGAAATGGGACCTCAAAAGGAAGGATCATGTTCGAGTCGTACTCACACCGTAAGGGAAAGAAAGTAACCGAAAAAACGCTGCGTGGGGTAATCCTTCCAAAAATAATGTATTCTCTTTCCCGAGAAGAACGACTGCACCTGAGAATACTTCTCTTTGCATTATTCAACAAAGCCCTGGAAGCAATTAAGGTCTGATTGTCCGCATAGGAGATTTGGAATGTAACGACCGCCTATATTGGTAGGGGGCATGCATGCGACCAAAACAATCTCGTAATAAAACTTTGTAACTTCACAATGAATTAGTATAAACTGTTTCGATGATCAAGATTTAAATCCCCTTCTTCCTGGGGAAAGCTATGAACTCTCGAGACTATTGCTGATCACAAGGGATGCAATTAGAAAAGTTCGAAACCAGGAACTGACACAATACAACGTTCAGTCAAACAGGGTCTCTCTAATGCTGGCGATCGATGCGCTCAAAGACAACGCCACACCTGTTGCAATCGGTAAGTACTTGCTTCGTGAGCGTCACTCAATTTCGGAACTATTAAGCAGGGCGGAAAAAGACGGTCTCGTTGAAAAAAAATGGGACATGGAAAGGAAGAATGGAGTACGGGTCGTACTTACATCGAAAGGTCGTGAAATATCCAGGCGATCGGGTGAACGCAGGTCGATTCACGCTGTTATGTCCGCACTAACACCCCGGGAGGCAGAACGCTTACGATCTTACCTGATCACATTGCGAGACTACACCCTCGGAAAACTAAACTTAAAATCAACGGTTCCCGAACTTCAAACCGGAGACCGGGACTACGAATTGTTTGGGCTGCTCATCAGCACCACGGAAGCAATCTTAAAGGCCCGTCAGAGGGAATTGAGTGAATACGCCATAGAACCCGCGCGTAGCGGCGTGCTGATTACTATTGCCTCATTGGGTAATCAAGCTACCCCTATTGCCATTGGAAAACATTTGCTGCGGACACGTCACTCAATTTCGGAGCTCTTAGGCAGGGCCGAAAAAGACGGCCTCGTTGAAAAAAAATGGGACATGGAAAGGAAGAATGGAGTACGGGTCGTGCTTACGCGCCAGGGAAAAGAAGTGACAAAAAAAACGATGAGAGGTTTGGTCCTGCCAGAAATCATGTCCTCCCTTTCTCGGTCAGAACACGATGACTTGAAATCGCTTCTGCAACGGCTGTTTGCCCAGGCAGTCAAGAACGCGGAGCCCCAAGCTTCGGGGTTTGCTCCTCAATAAGCACAATAGAGCGGCAGCGCTCCATTGTTGCAGTGATCCCCATTGCTGAAATTGTCTTCCACACATCTGAGAAGATTGCCTGCAGATCTTGTCTTGTTGGAAAGTTGAGGCTGCTTTTTTGATTCCCCTACGATCTTCCGCAGTTAAAAAATCCAGATCAAGTGATTTCGGGTAGTTACGTTTAAAATGGGGTGTTTTTCTCCACTACATTTTCTACTATTTGTCTGTTGGCAGGAGGATCTTCATCTCTGGAGCAATACCTTCAGTGCCGATGACGCGTCGCTACTACCTTAGTCTGATGGTTTTATCCTTTGCGGGCAAAAGAACATCAAGGGATTGTATCTGTTTCATTTCTTCGAGCAGTTTTCTCGGCGCAGTGCCTAGGCCCGATGCTTTCATCCACTGCTGAAGGGTCCTCCACATTACCAGAGAGAGGAAGCAGACCAGAATATGGGCGTGGGTTCTCTCTTTCTTCTGATGGAAGATGGGTCTCATCCCCAGATCATGTTTTGTGGTACGGAAGGCATCTTCAACTTCGGTAAGCTGGATATAGGTATTCCAGATGGTTTTTGGATCAGTCTCTGTCCAGTTGGTACGGAGGATATAGCTCCCCCGGTTTCCATAGCCCAGTGGAAGCGCTCTTCGTTCTTTTTGATGGTAACAGCAATACGGCCATCTTTCTCGGTAACGGTGACGGTAAACAGAGAGGCTGCTCTGCTGTTTCTCTCAAGGAGCCGCCCGATCTGTCGCTCTACCTTCTGCCTGTCTCTGATCCGGCCCTTATCGGCCTGGTCGGCAAGTTTTGTCAGTTTCTCTTCAAGCCTTGTGACAAAACGGTTGAGAATGGCGTTCTCTTTTTCCTTTCTTCCGAGGGAGCGGCAGAGAACAAAGGTCTCCTCTTTGCCTTCCGGTGACTGTATGAGATTGACCTCCACCCCGGGCCCTACCTCTTGCCAGTCTTTCCTAAGGAGTCTTGTTCGAACTTCTTAAGAAGTGATTTCGGGGTACCGACCAGGTAGCGGGCATTCGATGCACGCATGAACTCAAGATTATTCTCGCTGACCATGCCCCGATCCATGACCCAGACCCGGTTGGCCTGTCCGTATCTTGGTTTCCATCATGTGGACCATCTCCTGTGTGGTGGTCACATCGGGACGGTTGCCGTCGAAGATCTCAAAGGCAATGGGCAGTCCTTCCTTCGTTGCCACAAGACCGATGCATACCTGGGGACAGTCGGGACGGCTGTCTCTGCTGTAGCCCCTCTTTGCCTGAGGATTACTGTTTGTACTTCCTTCAAAATAGGTGGAAGTGATGTCGTAGAAGAGAAAGTCGAAGGTGGTCTCGAACATCTCACCGTAGCGTTTGCTGAAGATGACGGCAGAGATCATCCTTGTGGGGAAGAAGGACATCGAGGGCGCGGTAGAGGCGATCATCGTTGATCTTGTCGGCGGGAACACCCAAAAGATCATCGAGGGCGGTCTTCTCATACCACGACTCTGCGATCTTGCAGTTCTGAGGAGGGAGCACAGAAGCGGGCAAGGACAAGGATGGATGCCATAACCGACCAGGGTATCTCTTCTTTACCTTCCTGTATATGTTCTGTGCAGAAGTCGGCAAAACCGAGTTTGTTCCATAAAAGAAGACCTATATAGACATCGCCGAAATGGCGCAGACGTTCTACGCTTACCTTACTGATATTGATTGTTGCCCATGACGGGGGATCATCATCTTCTTCAAAGAGATCCTGTTGCGGTATCGGTTTGTTATCAATGATCCGTCTGATCTCTTCCCAACCAATTCGTTCTTCCTTATCAAGACCGGGGAGTTTGCCGATGGTAGCGACGATACTTTGTCTGGGACCTCTGGCTGTGCGGACTGATTCAACAAGAGACCAGTACTCATAATCGGAACCATTCTTTTTTCTTTTGTTGGGGCGAAGGTACATGAACGATATTATCCCCAACGAGAGATCCCTGGCAAGGGGCTGGTCTCCACTACATGAGGTTTTTAAGAGAACGGGTATTGGAATCATAAGGGTTTTTGTAAAAAAGATAGATGATTATTATCTAAAATGGGTAAATGAAAAAGAAACGATAGGTCATAGCTATTTCTTAGCGTTTTTTTATGCTGTCAAGAAGATGTAAGGCTTCTTTTGCTTCCGGCGAGTTTATTCCATAGCGGGACGCTGCTTTTTCAAGATTTGTTTTAGCGAGGGCAAATTTACCCGTTTCAATGTAGAACCTTCCAAGATAATCGTACCCTTTGGCCTCTGCCCCTGTGCGGCCATAGAGCATGCCAAGCCGGTAATATATTTCCGGAAAAACACTTCCATAGGGAAGGATATCTTTGAATGTGGAAAGGGCCATTTCATTCTTGCCCTGACCTTCATAGGCCTTTGCGAGAAAAAACCGCGCGACTGGATCTGTGTCGGTCTTTAAAACATCGACCGCTTCGGGAAACTTCCGCGCGTTGATTAGCATCTCACCCAGAAAAAGATTTTTAAACGGGGACGTATTTTCACCCGCTACCTTGATAGATTCATCGGTATTTCCCTTAAGGGAATAGACAAGACATGCCGCGTAATTATTAATGGGGTCTGCTTTGTCTTTCAGGTAACGGTTTATTATTATATCATCACCGCCAACCCTGGCGGACTTATGGAGAATTTGCGCTCTGAGAGCAAGATACGGAAAAAGAGGTGCCTCTATGGTGACTTTATTTTTTTCCCACATACCCTCCAGAAAAACAATTCTCGCTTCATGGTAAGGGTGTGTAAGCAAATATTGTGGAAGCAGTTTGTCTGTCCCTGTCGTTCTTAATTTTTTCAGAAACGCAGCGCTCCCGAGACCACCATAACCGGCCTTGTCGGCAATTGTTGAACCTTCCCTGTCGGATTCTTCTTCATCTTCGCGGGAATATTTCAGGGCCATTGTCTGGGCACCCGCCATCCCCGCAGTAATTATCGCTTCCGAAGTTGACCCTCCACCGACGAGCATACCAAGAAGCATCGTTGTAATCATGCCGATGTTGAGATATTTCTCTTTTTCCATTCTCTTCGCGATGTGTCTTTTTTTGATATGGGCACACTCGTGAGCAATAACACCCGCAAGTTCTTCTTCCTTATCACACATGCCAACGAGGCCTGTGGTGATATATACATACCCTCCCATGGTCGCGAAGGCATCGACGCTCTCCGAATCAATGATGGTCAGGGTGACAGGGAAAGGCATCTGTGCTTTCTCTTCAAGCTTCTTCTTGATACTGTCAGCGCGCAAGGAGATGTAAGGATCATTGTTGACAGGAGCCATTTGTATGATTTCCCGATAGATCTCTTTGCCGTATTTCTTTTCTTCGTCATATGTGAGGGCAAACGACAATGAGGAAGTCGCGAAAACAAGAATAAGAATGATAATTAAAAAACTCTTGTATTTCATTTCATTAGCCGGCAGTTTTGGCGCTCTTTTTTGTTTTGCTGCTCTTTTTTGTTTTGCTGCTCGTTTTCTTCGCCGCCGGTTTCGCTACCTTTTTTACCTGGTGTGACGTGAGGGTTGCCGAACAAGCTTTCGCGAGACGAAGCTCTTCGTCGGTGGGTACCCGATTGTAGAGGGTCTTTAAAATCTGGACGCTGTCGCCCCAGAGATTGCGGCTTCCAAGCAGTGTCAGGATATACACCTTGCCGTCTTTTTCGAAAGCCCCCACATAACAATGTTTTGCTTTTCTTGTGTAACCGGTTTTTCCACCGATTGACGGCTCAAAACAAAAAAGAAGTCTGTTGTGATTTTTATACTGGACACGTTTGTAGGCATCCTGAAAAAGGAAATATTCTGTTGATATAATCTCTCTAAACCTTGGGCTCAGGAGGGCCTGCCTGAAGATAATCGCCAGATCGTAGCACGTCGTGTACTGGTCATCGACGGGAAGACCGGAGGCATTTACATAATTTGTATTTATAGCACCCAGCTCACGGGCCTTTTCATTCATTATAGCCGCAAAATTACTTTCTGTTCCGCCAATGTATACTGCCAGCGCGTATGCCGCGTCATTGGCCGATTCCACCATGGCCCCTTTCATCAAGTCAACGGACTTATAGCCTTTTCCGGGAATGAGGTTCATTTTTGACGCAGATATGGTGCGCACTTCCTTGCCCGGTATAATGGTCTCGTTTCCCTCCAGCTTTTCAATAGCAAGGAGTGTTGTCATGACTTTTGTGGTACTCGCGGGCGGAAGTCTCTTGTGATAGTCCTTCCCCACGACGATCTGGAGATTATCCATTTCAACAAGGAGATATGACGGCGCGGTAACGCCCTCCGGTTCAGCAGCAGTAAGACAGAGAGGAAAAAGCAGGAGAAGAACAAAAACAAAGCGCATCATACATTATCTTAATCTATTTGGGCCTTGATAACAAGCAAAGTCGAGCAAGTCGGGGTCGCCCTTGAGGGGCATGAAAAACATTAAATAAAATCCTGTCAAGAGGTTTTTGGCATGTATATGGTTAAGTTGACGGGCATATGACAATAAGGCCACATATAGACTACATTATAGAGCAGGAGGTACTCGACTTTGAAATCGGTAGGCATTCGGGAGTTGAAGCGGGGAATAAGCGGTCAAAAAGCTTCTTTTTCAGAAAAGCTCTTGCAGCCTCTCTGAAAATAGAAAAAAATAGAAGCACTTCTGGATACCGGTTCGCGTGTCCTCCCGTGCCCTTCAGGGTATTAGGATATCCGCCGGTATGACGGTAATTGTTAAGTTTTGCAAAAGTCTTTTTCTGTTTAAAGCGTATACGTGTTGATTTCCCTTCCTTTTAGGCGCGTTTTTTTATAGAATTATACATGGATATCATAAGAAGATTCAAAATAATATTCCTTTTATGTCTGTGCGTTACAGCGGCTTCGTATTTCTTTTTTCCCGCCTTTTCATGCCATGCCACCGGCGACGTAGGGATTGTTGTAGAAAAAGTTGAGCCGAAAGAAAACGAAAAGATCGATACGTGCAAATATTGCGGTAAACTCATCAATACGGGAAACATCCACAGCGACGCGGAAAAAATCGTGAAAGAGAAATTGCTCCAAGCGCTCACAGAGCGGGGCGTAGGATATAGAGACGGCAAAGAAAAACAGCCTTATATCAGTATTCTCATCTACCGGTTTCAGGAAAGAAAGGGCGGTAATTTTGCTGTTGATAAACCGGCGAGTGTCGGTTTTCATATGCATCTTATTCAAGGCACCATTGTGGGGCGCACTTTTGTTTTTGACGAAGACCAGAAGGCGTTGAGCCAGGACATACTGCATATCGGAAAGTTTTTCAGTAGAGGCGGCAAATGGATCACTGTCGACAAGCTGGCGGAAGAAGGAATAAACAAAGGGACGGACTATCTGCTGGAGATATTGCAGTGAAAGCCCTTTTTGCCATGGACCTCATGGGCGGCAAAAGCGTGCGTCTGAAAAAGGGAGATTTTACTCAGGTTACCGTATATAGCGAAAATCCCGTGGAAAAAATTGAAGAAATGCGTGAGAGAGGCGCCCGCGATTTTCATATCATTGATCTCGACGGGGCACGGACCGGTGCGCGGATACACCACGAAATCATACGGAATATACGACAGGAAGTGGAAGGATATATGGAGGTCGGCGGCGGTATACGAGAGGTAGGCGACATTAAACACTATGGCGAAATAGGCCTGAACGGCATCATCGTGGGAACGCGGGCCCTTGAAGACAACACCTTTTTTGAAGGGTTGAACGCATTCAAAAATATTATTCTCGGTCTCGATCTCTATGAAGGAAAACCCATGTCGCGGGGCTGGAAAACAACAGTCAATAAAGACATACAGGAAATACTCGATGCCTCCGGGCGTATTGGCATTATGGCCATCTTATGCACAAGCATCGAACGGGATGGTATGCTGACAGGGCCCGATTATGAAGGTCTTAAAAAGCTGGCCGCCATGACAAAACTACCCATTATCGCATCAGGCGGTGTGACTACCATCGACGATGTTAAAAGGCTCAAAGATTCAGGCGTATGGGCCACAATCCTCGGAAAAGCAGTGTACGAAGGCCTCATTAAAATCGAAGAGGCGGCAACCTATGCTGACTAAGAGAATAATCCCCTGCCTTGACGTGAAGGAAGGCAGGGTTGTGAAAGGGACTAATTTTCTCGAATTGAGAGATGCCGGAGACCCTGTTGAAAACGCGAAAGCCTATGAAGAACAGATGGCTGACGAGCTTTGTTTTCTCGATATAACAGCCTCTCACGAGAAAAGAAAAACAATCATCGATGTGGTAGAACGGGTGGCCCATGAGGTTTTTATGCCCCTCACAGTAGGGGGAGGCATTAAGACCATCGATGATATACGGGAAACACTGCGGGCTGGGGCCGACAAGGTGACCGTCAACACCACCGCGGTGGAACAACCCGAATTTGTCAGGGAAGCGAGCGGGATATTCGGAAGCCAATGCATTTGTGTGGCCATTGACGCAAAACGCCGCGGAGATGGTTTTGAAGTCTATACCTATGGCGGACGGAAGCCGACAGGAGTAGACGCGATAGAGTGGGCAAAGCGTGTGGAAAAGTTGGGTGCAGGAGAGATACTCCTTACCAGCATGGATAGGGATGGAACCAAGATAGGCTTTGACATTGAACTTACCCGGGCTATCGCGGAAGCGGTCCAGATACCGGTGATCGCATCGGGCGGTGTCGGCACCCTCGAACATCTCTATGAAGGTCTTGTCGAAGGCAAGGCAGATGCCGTCCTTGCCGCGTCGATTTTTCATTATCGGGAGTTTACCGTCAAAGACGCAAAAAAATATTTGCGTGAACGGGGCGTCAACGTCAGATTGTAGATAAGGGAATCGCTTCGCTTTACGTTCGCAAAGGCATTTTACTCATTAACTGACAGCCAAATGATAACAGGAGATTTTATGGAAGAACAGATAAAATGGGATGAAAAAGGACTTGTGCCTGTTGTAGCCCAGGATTTTCAAACAAAAGATGTCCTTATGGTGGCATATATGAATGAAGAAGCCTTTGACCTGACGCTCACAACCAATAAGGCCCACTATTACTCGCGGTCGAGAAAAAAGATATGGTTGAAAGGAGAAGAGTCCGGGCACATCCAGGAGGTCAAATCCGTTTTTATTGACTGCGACAATGACACGATACTCATTATGGTTGATCAAAAAGTGGCCGCTTGTCATACCGGATTTCGCAGTTGCTTTTACCGAATCTGGGACAAGGGATGGAAAGTCGTGGGGGAAAAGATTTTTAATGAAAAAAAGGTCTATGGGGATACAAAAAACACTCAATAGAGCTCTGGCGTGCATTGTAACGTGTTGTTATGTGGGATACCTTCCCGGCGCGCCGGGGACATACGCGTCGGTAGCTCGGATGTATCCTTATTTATTTTTTTCCGTCAATATTCGGTAATATCTTTTTCTGTGTCGGTCTCGTTCTCTTTTCCATACTATGCGTCAATCTTTTCAGGTATGACGGGGAAGATCCCGGCTACATTGTTATCGATGAACTGGCGGGCATCTGTGTTACCATGGCAGGTCATAGCATTACGCCCATGAACACGATTATTGGTTTTGTTCTCTTCAGGATTTTCGACATCACCAAGCCTTTCCCGATAAAACAGGCGGAACGTCTGAAGGGCGGTTACGGTATCGTTGCCGACGATGTCATCGCGGGAATTTTCGCGAATGTTATTCTTATTATTCTGGGACAGTTCCTATGAAACTGGAAAAAAAGATAGGAAAAATATTACAGGAACGGTCCCTCACCTTAGGACTCGCGGAGTCCTGTACCGGGGGTCTTGTTGCAAGCAGGATTACCGATGTACCGGGATCTTCAGCTTATTTTACAGCCGGTCTCGTTACATACAGTAATAAGGCAAAGACAAAGTTTCTTTCAGTGCCCGATGAGGTAATAGCGCGACATGGCGCTGTGAGCAACATAGTCGCAGAGCGTATGGCAAAAGGTGTACGGGCGGCGGCGGGGGTTGATGTCGGTCTTTCTATTACAGGCATCGCCGGGCCTGCTGGTGGAAGCCCCGAGAAACCCGTTGGCACTGTCTTCATGGCCCTCGCAACAAGGAAAGAAGTATTTGTGAGAAAATTCCTCTTCAGCGGCAACAGGCGCGAAGTGCGCAAGCGCTCATCAGAAGAGGCGCTCACCATGCTGCTTGATTACCTTGAGGGGAGGCTCGCATGAGGGTGTTTCTGGCTTTGGAACTCCCCGGCGCCATCAAAGAGTATCTGATGACGGTTACAAAAACTATGTCGCAGAAGATTTCGGGAGTGAAATGGGTAAAAGCGGAAGGACTCCATGTGACGCTCAAATTCTTCGGTGAGATAGGAGAGAAAAAAGTACAGGAAATAGAAGCGGCGTTGCAGGGGATTAACAAACAATACCCGGCAATGCCCGTGCAATTAAAGGAGATAAACGCCTTTCCCGATTTGATGCGTCCCAGGGTTATCGTTGTCACATTTCAGGAAGGGGTTGACAATGTGAAGGCGATATTTCATGATATAGAAAGCCGTCTTTTAGCGGTAGGAATTGAAAGGGAAAAACGGGGCTTTACCCCTCATATAACGATTGGCAGAGTAAAGGATGCGGCCCCCTTACTGAAAAAGAACATACTGCCTCTGGAGGAAAAAAGGGTTCTATTAGATAATCTTGTCCTTTATCAGAGCACATTAACGCGAGAAGGGGCGCTCTATGCCCCGCTTAAGGAAATAAAACTTGAAAGGAATATTGAATGAAAAAGGGAGGGCATGACGTGAAAGAAAACGTAAGCAAACAAGAAGAAGGCAACAAGACAAAAGCGATAGACATGGCGGTAACACAGATCGAGAAATTATTCGGCAAGGGCTCCATCATGAAACTTGGGGAAAAACCAATTGAAGCTGTCCAGGTTGTTTCAACAGGCTCCATCGCACTGGATATAGCCCTCGGTATCGGAGGCCTTCCACGGGGCCGGGTCATTGAAATCTACGGCCCGGAAGCATCGGGCAAAACCACGCTGGCGCTCCAGGTCGTTGCAGAGATGCAGAAACAGGGTGGTACTGCTTCTTTCATCGACGCCGAGCATGCTCTTGATGTGGGCTATGCCAAACGGATCGGTGTCAATACTGACGATCTCCTCATTTCACAGCCCGACTCAGGTGAACAGGCCCTTGATATTGCCGAGATTCTTGTCAGGAGCGCTGCCGTTGATATTATTGTTGTCGATTCCGTGGCGGCACTCGTTCCGAGGGCCGAGATAGAAGGTGAAATGGGCGATTCCCATATGGGGCTCCAGGCGCGGCTCATGTCCCAGGCGCTAAGAAAACTAACAGCGACAATCAGCAAATCCATGACAACAGTTGTCTTTATCAATCAGATCAGACAGAAAATCGGCATTATGTTTGGAAATCCTGAGACAACAACGGGCGGCAACGCGCTGAAATTCTATTCCTCAATTCGTCTCGATATCCGGCGGATCGCCGCCATAAAAGACGGACAGGAGGTCGTGGGGAACAGAACGCGGGTAAAGATCGTCAAGAACAAACTGGCCCCTCCTTTTAAGGAAGTGGAATTCGATATCATATTCGGACAGGGCATTTCGAGAGAAGGTGATGTGGTAGACCTCGGGACCGATATGGGCATCATTGAAAGGGCGGGCACGTGGTATTCCTATAACGAATCAAGAATCGGCCAGGGACGGGAAAACGCGAAGGATTTCCTTAAAAAACATCCTGACATTATGAAAGAAATAGAGAGCAAGATTCTCGCGCAGGTAGCGTTAAAGAAAGGTGAAGTGTGACATCGAAAGAGATTAGAAAAAAGTTTTTAGATTATTTCGCGCGGCATGAACATACGATAGTAGCCAGCTCCTCGCTGGTGCCCGAAAAAGACCCTACGCTTCTTTTTGTCAACGCCGGCATGGTCCAATTCAAAAATGTTTTCCTCGGCGTCGAGACAAGACCCTATGTGAGGGCCACAACCTCTCAGAAATGTGTACGGGCAGGCGGTAAGCATAATGATCTTGAAAATATCGGCAAGACACTGCGACACCATACGTTTTTTGAGATGCTCGGTAATTTTTCTTTCGGGAACTATTTTAAGAAAGAGGCCATCGCCTACGCATGGGAGTTTTTGACGAAAGAACTTGTCCTCGATACGGAGCAAATTGTGGATAACCGTCTATAAGGACGACAACGAGGCGGCAAATATATGGAAAAGTATCGGTGTCAAAGAAGACAGGATTGTACCTCTCGGCGAGAAAGACAATTTCTGGTCTATGGGCGATGAAGGCCCCTGTGGCCCCTGTTCAGAAATTATCTACGATCTCGGCCCCGGTGTTGGCTGCGGATTGCCCACGTGCCAGGTCGGTTGCGATTGTGACAGATACCTTGAAATATGGAACCTCGTATTCATGGAGTTTGAACGAAGCGCCGACGGGCAGATGAAAAAATTGCCCCGGCCGTCTATTGATACGGGCATGGGGCTGGAACGGATTACCTCTATTATGGAGGGCAAGATCGGCAACTATGACACAGACCTTTTTGTGCCCATCATCCGACGCCTCGAAGATATTTCCGGTCACGTCTATGGAGAAAACAACAAGACAGATATTGCCATGCGGGTCATTGCCGATCATGCCAGAGGAGCAGCCTTTATTATCAATGATGGAATTTTGCCCTCGAAAGACGGCAGAGGATATGTGCTGCGGCGAATCATCCGAAGGGCATTGAGGTACGGTAAAAAGCTCGGCATTGAAAAGGAGTTTCTCTATGATCTTTCCAAAACGGTTGTCGATACCATGGAAAGTGTATATCCTGAGATTAAGAACAACCACCCCTATATTGTGCGGGTGATTCGTGGCGAGGAAGAGCGCTTTGTAGAAACGCTGACTATGGGCATGAAACTCTATGAAGAGTACGCCGAGGCACTGAAAAAGAAAGGCGAAAAAATAATACCAGGCGATATTGTCTATAAACTCTATGATACCTTTGGATTTCCCCTTGATCTCACGACAGACATGGCAGAAGAAGACGGGCTCACCATCGACAAGAAAGGTTTTGAAGAAGCCGCCAAGGACCAAAAGGAACGCTCTCGGACAGGCTCGAAAATAAAAGGCGAAGAGTGGGACCGGGGCCATTTGAATATCCTTAAGGAAGGTATCTCAAGTGCCTTTACCGGATACAAAAACATACAGGACATGGGTACTATCCAGAGAATTCTCGTCGGAAACAACATCGTTGATTCAATCGATGCCGGGGAAGAGGGTGAGCTCTTTTTTACTCAGACCCCTTTTTACGCGGAAAGTGGAGGGCAGGTCGGTGACGAAGGTTTTATAAAGATAGCCAATACCGGAGCAGAAGCAAAGGTCCTTGAGGTAAGAAAGCTGAAAGCAGACCTCTTTTCCCATAAGGTAGTTGTGGAAAAGGGCGCCATTAAAAAAGACGATGCTGTTGAACTTATCGTGGACAGCGAAAAAAGAAAGGCCGTTTCGCGAAACCATACAGCCACGCACTTACTTCATTACGCGCTTCGTGCGGTCCTTGGGGACCACGTAAAACAGTCCGGTTCCCTTGTCGATCGGGACAGATTGAGGTTCGACTTTACCCATTTTGAGGGTATGGACGATAAACAGATCGCGCGGGTTGAAGACATCGTCAACGATAAAATCATGGAGTGTATGGCTGTAACCGTAGAAGAAAAAGACCGTCAGGATGCTATCCGTGAAGGCGCGACAGCGCTCTTTGAGGAAAAATATGGAGAAAAGGTCAGGGTTATTACCATAGGCGATTTCAGCATGGAGCTCTGCGGGGGTACCCACGTGAAGAACACCGGCGAGATCGGCAGCTTATACATTATAAGCGAAGGCTCTCTCGCGTCAGGGGTCAGGAGGATCGAGGCCACAACCGGTATGGGCGCGCTTTCCTGCAAAAGGAAAATGGAAGACACCCTGAAGGCCATTTCAAAGAAAACCAATACAGAAATAGAAAGGGTCCAGGAGAAAGTTGAGGCGCTCCTTGAGGAAGCTGTCGCGAAAGAAAAAACAATCAGTCGCCTTAAAGAAGATATCATGGTCTATACAGTAGATGGGGCAATAGAGAAAGCGTCTGAAAAGAAGGGCGCTAAAATAGTCGCTCTCTTTCTTGCCAACGCTGTGGCCGACGACTTACGAAAAATCACCGATATAGTCCGTAGTAAAGTAAAGCACTGTGTTGTTATTGCCGCCTCTTCCGGTGATGATGAAAAGGGACTTCTCATTGTTGCCGTCAGCAAGGAGGCACAGTCGCTCTACAATGCCGGCAAGATTGTTAAAAAGATTTCCGAACAATACGGCGGCAAGGGGGGCGGGGGAGCAGGCATCGCTCAGGGTGGTATACCGGGTGAAAAAATAAAAGATCTTATTAAAAACATTGAACATTTATTTGATAATTAGTATTATGTAAGGGGGTTACAGCTTATGATGCGTAAATACGCGGACAACTTACGGAACGTACACCTCTTCGCGACACTGAAAGAAAACCAGATAGATGCTGTCTCGCGGATCCTTCTTGTAAATTCCTATTACAAAAATCAGACAATCTTCCAGGAAGGCGAGCTGGGGGACGCGCTTTATCTTGTATTGAAAGGAAGGGTGAAAGTCTGTCTCTACGATGAAGAAGGCAGAGAATATATCCTCGACGTTATCGGTAAGGACGGTTTTTTCGGTGAACTTTCTCTTATCGATGAACTACCCAGATCTGCCAACGCTGTCGTTATGGAAAGCTCGGAACTTTTGATTATCAGAAGGCCTGATTTTTTGAGGCTTCTCCTGGAAAATCCTACGATTACCATCGAAATTTTAAAGGTCCTTTCGCGGCGCTTGCGAGTGGCTGACGAACGGATACGATGGCTTGCCTTTTTGAATGTGGAAGGCAGGATTTTGAAATATCTTCTGGAAATAGGCGCGAAAGCGGGCGTTAAGGTAAAGGACTACGTCATTATCGAAAAAGGGCCAACACAAATTGAGATCGCTAACTCCTGCGGTTGTTCCAGGGAGACTGTTTCACGGATGGTAGCATCGCTTATAAAGAAAGGCTTTGTCAGTGTAAGACGACGTCAGTATACGCTCAGCCCGGGCCCTCTGACATTCTAAAAAAGACCTTTTTTGCAAATGTATCGCGAGAAGAATGCGAAACTGTTCTTGTAATCTACCCCACAGCAAGTGGGGTATCGACTGCACCCCTCCCTTGAGGGGAGGGGAAGAAAAGGGGAGGGTGATATCGGGAACTCACCCCTCACCCTGCCCTCTCCCACAAGGGGCGAGGGAATATGGTTACCCCGAAGTAGAGCTTCGAGGAATCTATTAATTGACAAATACGAGAGGGATACAATAAGATTAGGCATCTTGAAAATTCAACGGAATTAATGGATAACAACCATGACACAGACACGAAAAACAGATGAAAAAGGTCAGGAACTTAAAATCCTTCATGAGATTGCCAAGGACATAAGCGATGATCTTGACTTAAACCAGTTGCTCAAGAGCATTGTCGACACTATTATCCATTTTGTAAATGTTGATTCCTGTCTCATTTATCTCTATGACAGACCCAACGACGAGCTTGTCCTCACAGCATCAAACGACCCTGAAATAAAAAACCCCGGTGACTTACGGCTCAAAATGGGGGAAGGCGTCACCGGGTGGGCGGCAAAGGAGAAAAAACCTGTGGCACTCTCGCGGGAAGCGTACAAGGATAAACGGTTCAAAGCCTTCGCTTCGCTGAAAGAAGACAGGTATGAAGCGTTTCTCTCTGTGCCGATCCTTTCCAAGAATGAAATCGTAGGCGTTATGAATCTGCAGCACAAAAAAGAACATACCTACCCTGAAGGACAGATCAAGCTCCTCCACACCATAGGAAGATATCTCGGAAGCGCCATACGCAACGCCATAACTCACGACGAGGTCGTAAGAAAGGCGAAACAGTTGGATTTGCTATCACAGGTATCCCGGACAATCGTCTCGGACCACTATCTCAAGGAGATATTGCAGCTCATTGTTGCCATGACAGCAAAGGTGATGGATTCGAAGATATGCTCCATTATGCTCCTTGATGAAAAGAGAGAAGAACTCGTTATCTCTGCAACCCAGAGCTTAAGCAATGATTATATCAACAAGCCCAGCATCAAAGTAGGGCAGTCCATAAGCGGTAAGGTGGTTCTTGAGAAAAAACCGATTACCGTCCTGAATGTTACAAAGGAACCCGGCTATATGTATCCCGGCGTGGCGAAAAAGGAAGGTATCGTATCACTCCTCTCAGTTCCCATGTTGATTAAAGACAGGGTTGTCGGCGTCATCAACAGCTATACAAAAAGCGAACACGTATACAAGAAAGAAGAGATTGATATCCTGCAGGCCGTGGCGAACCAGGCTGCCGTGGCTATCGAAAACACAAACCTGAGCCATGAGATTCTCGCCGCGAAAGAAGCCCTGGAGTCGAGAAAAATTATTGAACGGGCCAAGGGTGTACTCATGAAAGAGATGTCGCTCACTGAAGATGAGGCATATAAAAAGATACATAAGAAGAGTATGGATATGAGAAAAACAATGAAAGAGATCGCCGAAGCCGTTATTCTCGCCTCTGACATGAGGAAAAAGGCTTGACAAGGGTGTGGGAAATATTTATTTTAATACAATCAGGTACGCGTTTTTAGCGCTGTTTGCGAGAACGCTTTTTAATGGAAGGACAAGGGTGTCCAGACCACTAGGGGTGGTTTGAGATACCCTTTTTGCTCTCACAGGGATGTGACGCCTGTTACCCGCAAAGAAAACATATATTTTACGGAACCAATAGCAATGATTACCCGTGAGAATCCAAATGGTGGTGAGAAAATGAAACGAATCGCGGCAGCACAGATCAATAGCACTGTCGGTGACCTGAAGGGAAATTGTGCGAAAATACTGGAATATATCGAGAAAGCGCGGGCATCCGGCGCGGATATCGTTGCCTTTCCGGAGCTTGCGATTACCGGCTACCCACCTGAGGACCTCCTCCTGAAAACAAACTTTATTGATGATAATCTGAAAATACTCCATGAACTTACAAGGCAGGTCAAGGACATTGCGGTCATCGTAGGTTTTGTGGACAGGCAAAAAGGCAGGCTTTTCGATGCCGCGGCCCTTCTCCACGAGGGTAAGATCAAGGGTGTATACCACAAACAACTTCTTCCGAACTATGGTGTTTTCGATGAAAAAAGATATTTTTCTCCCGGCACCGGGACCCTTGTTTTTGAACTCAACGGCCTCGGTTTTGGCGTGAGCGTATGTGAGGATATATGGCACAGGGAAGGTCCCGCAAAGCTTTTAGCGGCAAATGGCGCTGGTTTGATTTTTAACATTAATGCCTCACCATACCACGCGGGTAAAATCGTCCTCAGGGAAAAGGCAGTAAAAGAAAGAATAGAGGAAAACCATGCCTATGTCTGCTATGTGAACCTTGTGGGCGGCCAGGACGAGATGGTCTTTGATGGACAAAGTTTTATTATGGACAAAAAGGGGCACATTATCGCCCGTGGAGAGGCATTTAAAGAGGACCTCTTCATTGTAGACATCCCTGTCAGCGAATTACGAAGAAGAAAGAAAAAAGAAAGCTCCACAGCAGGATGCAAAAAGGTGCATATTATTCCAGCCGCGCCAAAAGGGATACCAAAGAAGAAAGAACACCTTCCAATACGGAAAATCAGGAAATTAGATGCCGTTTCAGAGGTCTATGAGGCACTTACGCTGGGTCTTCATGATTATGTTATAAAAAATGGTTTTAAAAAAACGGTGATCGGTATTTCCGGCGGTATTGATTCCGCCATTGTTGCCACCTTAGCCGCAGATGCCCTTGGAGCCGGAAACGTTATCGGCGTCTTCATGCCTTCCCGATACACATCGTTCGAATCAAAGACCGACGCAAAAGAGCTGGCCGGCAATCTTGGCATTAAACTCCTGGAAGTGCCAATCAGCGAAGTCTATGGCTCTTACCTCTCAATGTTCAAAACACTATTTTCAGGCTTGAAAGAAGATATCACCGAAGAAAACATCCAGGCGCGCATTCGCGGCAATATACTTATGGCCCTTTCAAATAAATTCGGATGGCTTGTACTGACAACGGGCAACAAGTCGGAAATGAGCGTCGGCTACGCGACCCTCTACGGAGACATGGCAGGTGGTTTCGCGGTTATTAAAGATGTGCCGAAGACCCTTGTTTACAAACTCGTTCAATATAGAAACGCTCTCAATATCGTCATACCTAAGCGCATATTGATAAAAGAACCGACAGCAGAACTGAGGCCTGACCAGAAAGATCGCGATACGCTTCCCCCTTATAAATATCTTGACCCGATTTTGAAAAACTATATTGAGGAAGATAAAGGCGTCGATGCCATGGTTAACATTGCCATGACAAAAAAAGAGATCGAACGGGTCCTCGGCATGGTTGACAACAGCGAATATAAACGCAGACAATCGCCTCCTGGAATCAAAATAACGCCAAAGGCATTCGGGAAAGACAGACGAATGCCTATAACAAACAAGTATAGAGGGAGCCAATGATCTGGTTTCTTATTTGTTCTGGTCGATAATTTCTCTTACTTTTTGTGACAGGGCATCGAAGGAAAGAGGTTATGCGCAAAATTATTGTTGATATTGATAATACACTCTGGGACCTCGCTCCCGTTCTGTACCGACACATGAAAGAAGTAGCTCCCTCGATACCCGGGCCTGCCATGTGGAAAAAATGGAATTTCTGGGAGGGGTATGCCCCGGAGAAGATGCTGTATACGGTAATTCGGGACATCCATCTGCGCCAGGACCATTTTGGCGTCTATCCAGATGCCAAACAGTTTCTCTCTTCCCTCAGAGAAAAAGGGTTTTATATCATTATTGCAAGCCACCGCGAGAAAGGCACAATTCATGCGGCTAAACGGTGGCTCAAAAAACATGAGCTTCCCTTCGACGAAGTCCATTTAAGTTATGACAAATCAGTGCTCTTCTCCGATGCCTGGGCCATTGTTGATGACAGTCCCGTTACCCTCGACAAAGCGCTTAAAGGCAGGTATTGTCAGGGCAGGTCTCAGAAATCCCTGGAATGAACACGAAAACCATCCCCTCTTTGACAACCTCATGGAGATATACGCTTATTTACAGGGACAGTGCACCTCGAAAAAACCTTAAAACTTTTCCCTTTCATTGTTTTTTGCGTCCAATTCCAGTAAGCTAATGCGGAACAAAATAAACCAATAAGGTGCGCGGTGCTCACAGTTACAGGCCTCACGAAATCATACGGCAAAGAAATCATCCTCGATGATGTGACTTTTACAATAAACCCCGGAGAGCGGACGGGCTTTACAGGCAGGAACGGCTCCGGAAAAACGACGCTCCTTCGGCTCATTGTCGGGGAAGAAGAGGCTGATTCCGGCACAATCTCCATGCCCAGAGGATATACCGCGCGTTATCTTTCCCAGCATATACGTTTCACAGAAAAGACCGTCCTCAAAGAGGCCTGCGCGAACATGCATGTTTCCGATGATGGCAGGGATGAGACATACCGTGTGAAATCGATCCTTCTGGGGCTCGGTTTTTCGCCTCACCGCTTTGATTTTGATCCACGGATGCTCTCCGGCGGATACCAGGTGAGGCTGAACCTTGCGAAAATACTCGTCTCGGAACCGAACCTCCTTCTTCTCGATGAACCGACAAACTACCTCGATATCGTATCCATCAGGTGGCTCATCCAATTCCTGCGTGCCTGGAAAAACGAGATTATCCTTGTGACCCACGACAGGGCCTTCATGGATAGCGTTACCACGCACACCATGGGTATACACCGCAAAAAGATCAGAAAGGTAGCCGGAGGTACGGAAAAGCTCTACCAGCAGATCATCCAGGAAGAAGAGATTTACGAAAAGACACGGATCAACGATGAGAGGAAGCGCGGCGAGATCGAGCAGTTTATTAACCGTTTCAGGGCACAGGCCTCGCGTGCCAAGGCCGTTCAATCAAAAATCCGCATGCTTGAGAAACACGAAAAAAAGGGTAAGCTTGCTGAGGAGAGAAACCTTGATTTTGCATTCAAGGCAGCGCCATTCCCCGGTAAATGGCTCACCGAAATAGATGACCTTTCCTTCTCTTTTTCTGAAGAAGGCCCGCCCATCATTGATGGATTGCGTATGGCCGTCAAGAAAAATGACCGCATCGCTATTATCGGAAAAAATGGGAAGGGCAAAACAACGCTCCTCAAGCTCATTGCCGGCGAACTTTCGCCCCGTCAGGGGACCGTGCGGCCAAATGTGAATCTCATGACCGCCTATTTCGGGCAGATGAATATCGACCGTCTCGACCCAAACAAGACCGTATTGGAAGAGGTTTTGAGCGCCCACACTGAGTATGCCCTCGGCAGCGCAAGAGGTATCTGCGGCGCCATGCTCTTTGAGGATGATAAGGCGCTGAAAAAAATCTCGGTGCTCTCCGGCGGTGAGCGCAGCAGGGTCATGCTCGGTAAAATCCTTGCCAGACCGGCAAATATGATTCTCCTCGATGAACCGGACAATCATCTCGACGCGGAGTCGATAGACGCCCTCATCGAAGCTATCGACGACTTTGACGGCGCAATACTGATCGTAACACACAGCGAAATGATTCTAAAAGCCATCGCGACAAGACTCGTTGTCTTTGATGGCGGCAGTGTAAGCCTTTTTGAAGGCGGTTATACGGATTTTCTGGAAAGGGTCGGCTGGGCAGATGAGCAGGCAATGGCCACGCCGGATGCTGAAATCAAAGGCGAAGAAACGCAGAAAATACCGACCCGGAAAGACTTGAGGAAATTGCGAGCCCAGATCATAGGCGACAAATCAAAGGCCCTTACCCCTCTCAAAAAACAGATTACAGAACTCGAACGGGAAATTACCGAACTGGAGACGGAATCGACAGGGATAACAAGTCCCTCATCGAGGCATCGAAAAACGGAGAAGGAAAAAAGATCGAATCACTTTCCCTCTCTATCCATAACGCCAGAAACAGAATCGAAGTACTCTTCGAGGAACTGGATGTGGCAACCGGTGAATACGAGAGAAAATCAGAAGTATTTGAAGCACAATTGAATGAACTTCTGACCGAGTAGCACTGTTACCAGTCCGGTTGCCGTCATATAATTATCGTCCAATATGCATTCTGATTGCGTTATAGCTGAAAACTTTCTTTCATCAATTTGAAAAAGAGTATAACGATACAAGTCGGTTGCGGTCGGCAGGAGTTGCTTCCGTTATTATGCCAGTTCTTTTATTATGTGTTTCGTAAGGTGTTCATCAATTTCATCATGTCTTGGTATGGGCTGTTTCTTGCCTGTTTTTGGATTTATATAAAGATCATGGCGGCCCCCATGCCGCACAAGCTCACACCCGGCAGATGTTAGTTTCTTCAGTAATTCCTTTCTCTTCATACATTCATGGCGAGTTCTTTGATTTCGTGCTGCTCGGGAACATCTTCCAGGGTCATCAAGGCATAGGCATCCTTCATGTTCTCTTCAAGTTCTTCCAGGGTCTCCCCTTGTGTCATTATCTCTGGATGTTCGAGGAGTTTCCCTACCCAAAATTTGTCACCCTTCCAATAAATCATTTTTAACTTCGTTTCCATATTGCAACCTCCTAAGGTTACTCTCCTTTTAATATATTACCACACGAAGCGAGGATAGGAAATTTCTTTTGTAATCACAGGCGTAACAGCGGTGTCAGCGAAGGGGCGATCTTTGTCGGCTATTGATTGAGTATCCCGATTATACACGTTCATTCATGGTCATTTTCATTAGGAAACATCGAATCAATTGTTGCCTTCACCTCGTTGAGCCAGTGCTTTCGTTGAGCTTCTGTACTGGTAATAATAACACTGAATGTCCGGCGATAGAAAGACATGGACACCGCAGAGACCAAAAACACAATTCTTCCAGATCATTTCAAGAGGGTCTCCAAAGACGTTCATTTCTCTTTCCGGATCAGTATTCGATGTATTGAAAACAATGGCGGCTCTTGGCTCGGAGTAATCCCTTCGGCACACCCTCCCCCGAGTCTCCTTCCAGAAACTCGTAAGCAACTCCAGGACGAATCACCCTGTCGATCCAGCCTTTCAGTATTGCCGGAGGTTGACCCCACCAGTTTGGGTGGACAATTACAATCCCCTCGGCTTCGGCAATCTCCTCGCAATGCTCTTTAATGACCTGCGGCAAAAAAGCATCATCAGGAATCTCTTTCGCAACAAGCAGCGGATCAAATTTCTCTTCATACAAATCATGAAAGCAGACACTATGCCCGTTCTTCTCCAGTTGCTCCACCACAGTCCGCGCAATGGCATGGTTGAAACTGTTATGATCAGGATGTGCAAGAATGACTGATATTTTCATAGTGGCTAACGACGAAGTCAGCGGCGGTTGCAAAACTTCCGCTGGATTATTTTGTTGGTCAGCATTTTCATTTCATTGTTTCTAACAACTCCCGCAGTATATGGTTCACCGTGTCCAGGCGTATCAGGCCATAGCGCGGGTATTCAATATCGAGGATAACATAGAGAACACATGCAGTAATGGCAGCCAATAATATATGGTAGAAGTGCCCGGGGCGTGCTGAAAAACCCGATCGATATCCTGTCAACCCGGCACATGAAAGGGCTATCGCAAACAGCATGGCCCAAATAAGCAAAGGAGGGTGTGTCTGTATGGCGATGGCCCGGGTAGTCACGATATCAATCATCTCATTGAGTGCGGGCAGAAGTAAAATTCGGGCGGACTGATTCTCCGGACCAGTGCTGGCAGCCACTGCTTGAGCCCAGATTTCCTTCTGAAGCGTGGTGGCTCTCGCAAGCTCGTCCCTTGCCGCCGCAATATCGGTAAGCTTCTCGTACATGGCGGCACGGGAAGCGGCATACTCCCGGAACGTCTCCCGCAAGGGAGCCTGGGTAGAAACTGGTAACAGATCCAATCGGAGATAGGCTGTCCCAATCGCGTTTGCCTCTTGAACAATCAGCTGTCTCCGTCCATCGAAACGTGAATAGGCACCCGAGAATGTGAACGCGATCAAGAGACCAAAAAGGGCAAAGACTGCACCGATAATGGCACCGGAAACCTCCGTTGGAGTGTCCTCTTCCCCCAGCCTCCGACGTCCAAATCGGTAACAAAGGATAGAGAGTAATGACATCCCGAGGAAAAGGGATATACACGCCATCTCAGCTATTAGTGTTCGGTTCATAGAAATTCCTTACATGATTGAAGTATTTCCAGAATGAATCGTTAAATTAATCCTCTAATTATGCCGAGCAATTAATCTGCTGCAAGCTATACTAAGTCAAATATTAGTATTATGGTTGTTGATTTGCAGGAATCAAGGATTATACAATCTTCAAATATTAAGCCAATCAATATAAAATTGTATAATAATAAACAGAGAAAATTCATGTCAACAAATTACCGCAAGCAATATAACATTAAAATGTTAATGTTATATTGCAAGTCGCTAAATGTTAATTTTCAATATTTCATCTTAAGCACATTAGTGAATTACCTGTGTGTCCTGTTTTCAGCGAAGCTGCAACTAATTGAATACTCCGCGACGATTCCGAAATTTCCAGAACTTACTGGAAATTTCGGTGAAAGTGGACGACGGCTTGGAGTGGAAAGATGAATATGCGATGGGCTGTCGTGTCTTGCTGGCCAAAGGCTGTACGGTATGTACGCCTGACGGCGCAAGACATGGCTGAGCGCGCATAGGCACTTTCCGCTCCAAGCCGTCGTCCCTATTATAAAACCAAACCCACCAAATCTTCACCTGGTGGGTTCACATAACACAACGTTAACAATAAATAATTAGATTACTCGCCGATGATCTTGACCAGCGCCCTCTTCTTTCTCCTGCCATCAAACTCGCCGTAGAAGATCTGCTCCCAGGGGCCGAAATCAAGTTTGCCCTTTGTGACAGCCACGACAACCTCCCTCCCCATGATCTGCCTCTTCAGATGCCCATCAGCATTATCCTCACCGGTATTATGCCGGTACTGCGACACCGGCTCATGCGGCGCAAGCTTCTCCAGCCACACGTCAAAATCATGATGCAACCCCGACTCATCATCATTGATAAAAACCGACGCCGTAATATGCATGGCATTGACGAGCACCAGTCCTTCGCTAACCGCTTTCCCGCAGGCACTCTTCCACCTGCGGGGTAATATTGATAAATGCCCTTCTCGTCGGCGTCTGAAACCAGAGTTCCTTCCTGTAGCTTTTCACTTAACCCCTCTTCCCCACTGATCAAGACGCGAGACACCGCGCCTTGATCAGACAATCTCCTTATGGTAGGCCTGGAGAGACTTCACCTCTCCATAGCCGTCCTTCTGTAAGCAGGCCTTGATACCCTCGGCTGCTGCTTTTGCCGCGGCGGCTGTTGTAATGTAGGGTATTTTGTATTTTATGGCAGCCTTTCTGATGTAGGAGTCGTCATACTTACTGCTCTTTCCCGCTTGGTGTATTGATGATGAGGTCTATTTCCTTATTGTGTATGGCATCCACGATGTGCGGTCTTCCTTCGTGAAGTTTCTTGACATAGGTCGATGGAACATTGTTTTCAGCAAGGAATTTGTGAGTATTCTCCGTGGCCGTGATGTTGAATCCAAGCTCCTTGAGCGACCTGGCCACATCCAGAATATCTTTCTTTTCCCTGTCTGTAACTGTGATCAGCACGTTGCCTTTCAGGGGTAATCGCTGTCCTGCCGCTTCCTGGGATTTGAAAAAGGCAAGCCCAAAGGAGTCGGCGATGCCGAGGACTTCGCCTGTTGATTTCATCTCCGGTCCCAGTGTGGGATCAACTTCCGGGAACATATTAAAAGGAAAAACAGACTCTTTGACGCCGACGTGGGGATATGTTTTGTGTTTGAGATTCATGTCTTTCAGTTTCTTTCCGAGCATGAGCTGTGTGGCGATACGGGCCATCTGCACGCCTGTTACCTTGGAGACAAGCGGCACGGTCCTGCTTGCTCTCGGGTTTGCTTCAAGGATATAGACCTTGTCGTCGGCAATGGCATATTGGATGTTCATAAGTCCGATGACCTTCAATTCCTTGGCCAGTTTCTTCGTGAAATCGTCGATCGTATCAATGTGCTTTTTCGAGAGTGTCCGTGGAGGTATGGCGCAGGCGCTGTCACCGGAATGGACCCCGGCAAGTTCTATATGTTCCATGATAGACGGAACAAAGGCATCTTCGCCGTCCGAGATTGCGTCAGCCTCTACTTCAATTGCGTTTTCGAGGAATTTGTCAATCAATATGGGCCGCCCCGGTGTAATATCGACAGCCGCGTTGACATAGGCGGTAAGCATGGTCATCATCGTAGACGACTTCCATACCCCTGCCGCCGAGCACATACGAGGGCCGTACCATGAGTGGATAACCAACTTCATGGGCAACCACAAGGGCCTCTTCAAGAGTAATGGCAGTTCCGCTTTCCGGCTGGGGTATGCCGAGCTTCTGAATGACGTTCTTAAAGCGTTTCCTGTCCTCAGCGAGGTCGATGCTCTCCGGGGATGTGCCCAGGATTTTTACTCCCGCGTCTTCCAACTCCCTGGCAAGATTGAGTGGTGTCTGGCCGCCGAACTGGACGATGGCGCCGATTGGCTTTTCTTTATTATAGATACTGAGGACATCCTCAACGGTAAGGGGCTCGAAATAGAGTTTATCCGATGTGTCATAGTCAGTGGAAACTGTTTCGGGGTTGCAGTTTACCATGATTGATTCATAGCCTTCGTCTCTCAGGGTAAAGGCGGCATGGACACAGGTGTAGTCAAACTCAATGCCCTGGCCTATTCTGTTGGGACCTCCGCCGAGGATCATAATCTTTTTTCTTTCGCTGACCTTCACTTCATTAGGGGCATTATAGGTCGAATAATAGTACGCCGCGTCTGCGCCGCTTACCGGAACAGCACACCATGCTTCCTGCTTTCCGAGTGAGATCCTCTTGTCACGGATCTCTGCTTCCGCGATCCCGAGTATCTGGGAAAGGTATTTATCGGAAAAACCATCCTCTTTAGCCTTAACAAGGAGTGCGTCGGGTAGTTTCTTCTTTTTGTATGTAAGGACCTCTTCCTCAACCTCCACCAGTTCTTTCATCTGCTGAATAAACCAGTGTTTAATCTTCGTTTTTTCAAAGAGCTCATCAACGGTGGCGCCTTTTCTCAACGCCTCATACATAATGAACTGTCTTTCCGAGGAAGGTTCGTTCAACATGACCATCAGTTCATTGAGAGGAAGCTGGTTGAAATTCTTCGCGAAGCCAAGGCCATAGCGCTTATTTTCCAGTGACCGGATCGCCTTCTGAAAAGCCTCCTTGTATGTTTTGCCAATACTCATTACCTCACCAACAGCCTTCATCTGGGTGCCCAGTTTATCTTCCGCTTCTCTGAATTTTTCAAAGGCCCAGCGGGCAAATTTGATTACTACATATTCTCCGGATGGGGTGTACTTGTCGAGGGTACCGCTTCGGTAATAAGGGATATCCTTCAAGGTGTACCCGCCTGCCAGTTTCGCTGAGATAAGGGCTATGGGGAAACCGGTTGCTTTTGACGCGAGGGCCGATGACCGCGAAGTCCTCGGATTAATTTCGATGACAACGATTCTCCCGTCTTTCGGATTATGGGCAAACTGGATATTTGTCCCTCCGATGACCTGAATTGCCTCAACAATGCGGTAGGAATATTCCTGGAGTTTTTGCTGCAACGGTTCAGCAATGGTGAGCATGGGGGCAGAGCAGAATGAATCCCCCGTATGGACCCCCATAGGATCAATATTTTCGATAAAACAGACAGTGATCATCTTGTTGTCGGCATCGCGCACCACTTCGAGCTCAAGCTCTTCCCAGCCAAGGACCGATTCTTCTATGAGCACCTGTCCGATAATGCTTGCCGAAATACCGCGGCTTACGATGGTCCTCAGTTCCTCTTTATTGTAGGCAATGCCGCCTCCTGTGCCTCCCATGGTATATGCCGGCCGTATGACCACCGGATAGCCAAGTTTGTCGGCGATTGCAAGAGCTTCCTCCACCGAGTATGCAAGCTCGCTGACGGGCATATCGATACCGAGTCCATTCATTGTCTTCTTGAACTCGCTCCTGTCTTCACCGCGCTCTATAGCGTCGGCCTGTACGCCTATGATCTGCACGCCATGCTTTTTGAGGATGCCTTTTTTCGAAAGCGCGGCGGCGAGGTTGAGGCCTGTCTGTCCCCCCAGATTCGGGAGCAAACCCTGGGGCTTCTCTTTCTCGATGATTTTTTCAAGCACTTCAATAGTGAGGGGCTCTATATAGGTGATGTCTGCCATCCCCGGATCTGTCATAATGGTCGCGGGGTTTGAATTCACAAGGACAATCTGATAACCCCCTGCCCTCAACGCCTTGCAGGCTTGAGTGCCCGAATAGTCAAATTCGCATGCCTGGCCGATAATAATTGGACCGGACCCTATGATGAGGACTTTATCGATACCGGGTATCTTCTTTGGATTTTCCATTTTTCACTTTCCTTTCAGGAGGGATTTGTTAAGCATCCTACCAAAGCCCACTGGGTGAGTCAAGCATTTTCCGTTGACCTGGGAGAGAAAGAAAAATAGATTTTTATCGAGATTTTATTTCAGATTTATTTAATTCGTCGGTAATGATCTTTTTATTTCTTTTATTCTCATATACCTTTATTGACAATAAGTTGTCTGAGCCATTCCTGGCTCCAGCCGCTTGGGATTATCATTGAAAAAAGAAGCAGTAAAATAAAAATAATGGCCTTGAAAATAATTGGTTGTCATTCTTATGTGACAGCCATTCTTGAAAGGATGGCTGCAGGGGCAAATTTAATGGTATTCAGGTCAATTTTTCTGCTATAACGCTTCCTCGAAAAACGGCTTATGAGTAAAAGCCCTACCGCCGCTATCAGCAGATTGTAATATTGCCCGTGCCGATGCCGAATAGTTCGGTGCCATTATCGCGGAAATAATCCACAAACAACCTCAGGAAACCATACCAGAAAATAAAGTGGGCAAAGAGCACGCCCGGTATCGGGACAACCCTTCTTCGTACTGATAAAAGAATGGGGATTAAAAGAAGATTTTTGATGCCGTCATAAAGCGCGACAGGGTGCCTGAAGCCTTCCGCGTAGGGAAATTTTATTGCCCACCAGACACCTGTTGAATACCCATAGACTTCACCGTTAATATGATTGCCGAACTGTCCCAGGGCCAGAAATAACGCGGCGGGGATAACAAGTTCATCAGCGATACGAAATACATTCCGTTTGTATACAAGACAAAAGAAAAGTATGCCCGCCAGGGCTCCGAGAATGACCCCATGCGATGCCATACCTCCATGCCAGAACCTGAGCATTTCAAGAGGATCTGCTTTATAGATGTCCCACTCGTAAACCAGAATTTCAAAAACGCGACCACCGATCAGGGATGATACAGCAAAAATAATCGAGAGGCTCCACACCTCATTGACAGGCAGCCCTATGGTTAAGCGCCTTTTCATGAGCCATAGAAAAATACCTAAAAAACCCAGCGTATAGGCAAGACCATAATACCAGAGCCTGATACCCCCGATGTCCAGCAAAACAGGATCAATATTCAGAACAAAAGGGCCACCCATGTCCATAACGCTAACCCCCATTCCCCCTTGATGCTTCTATGCTCCGGTCCCAAAAAGAACTATTGTGAGCCCCATCTTGTAGAATAAAATTGTGGTTTATGAATGTTGACCGATCAAATCCGGTCTCCATTCCCTTTTTAATTACTACCCTTACATCAAGTTGTCAATGAAAATAGTTCCAGATACATTACAATTCTAAGTCAAAAACAGAATGAAGATGCCGAGGATACCCCTTGCGGGTCGCAGGAAAGCTTTATTATATGAATGAATTAGAATTGTTATAGTTCCCTCCCGTTGGGGGAGGGAACTATGAGGATAGGGAAGAGAAACGCGAGGATTTGCTTTTTATGTTGCCGACTTTTCAAAGGCGCTCTTTGGCGCATTGCAAATCGGGCAGGTCCAATCATCAGGCAACTGCTCGAAGGGTACTTTTTCAACATCCTCCTCGTAACGATAGCCACATACACTGCATTCCCAGACCATAAAAACCTCCATTTATATTATTTTTGTTTGCCGGGCATTATCAGCCATCCATGGAATGATGTTCAGCTTTGATAAACCACGTATCGGGACTGGTTAAATATTCTTCGGTGTCCCTGAGAGACATAAAGTGCTCATATTCAATCATGGAAAGAAGGTCAAAAAATGCTTTTTCTTGTTTGTCTGTCGAGGCATCCCGCAGTCCCTGATAGAATTTGATACCCTTTTCTTCAAAATCAACAGCAATTTTGATTGCGTCGAGATCGCCGGCATCGGCTTTTGCTGTTTTATCAATATTTTTGATCGTATTGAGGAGTACATTCTTAATGTCGGTCTTATTTACCGTGAGCGGCACTGATTCAGGCCATTTTTCCTGTTTTTCCCAAGCCTTATGAAGTTCTTTGAGGCGCGTATAATGCTCCAGTTCATCGTCGGCAATTTGCTTGAACATCGTTTTACCAAGAGGATTATTCGTTCTCTCGGCGTTCTTGAGATAAAACTCACGCTCCCTCATTTCGTTGTTGAGGGCCACTTCCAATGCGTTGAGGCGTTCTTTATCGTCCATACAATTTCTCCTTTCTTGCAGGTTTTCTCTATCTATCACGAAACATTTTTAGAGTATAGGCCCGATTACTGGAATTGGTCAAGGTGGTGAGGAAATTCCATCTGTAGAATAGCCCAGCATCTTATACGTTTTTAACCGCTTTTGGAACATCTTTGCCAAAACCGAAACATTGTTATCCACATAATCATAGATGCGGACATCCCGTTTGTCCTTGTGGTATCTATGCAAGCGTCCCGCATACTGAACGATTTTTCCCTTAAATGAGCTGGGCATTGTGAGAAAAAGGGTGTCCAGTCTGGGTTCGTCAAAACCTTCACCGATATATGAACCAGTGGCAAGAATAACTGTTTTGCTCACATCTTGGTTTTGTTTCAGCCTATCGAAGATTCCCTGAGTGTTTTTCTTTTTCAGACCACCATATAAAAGCGCTATAAAATCCGCTTTATCTTTCAGCAGTTGTGATAATTTCTCCAGGTGTTCGCGTCTCTCCGTAAGGATTAGAGGAAATCGGCCTTCATCTAAAACCTTAACAATATCATACAATGATCATTTGATTGCGGTTATCATCGTCAATGAGTTTTGACCAGACGTCATGAATTTTTGAATTATCATCCCATTCGCAAGAAAAACCGGTTTCTCTAACATAAACAAAGGAACCGGACAGGTGGGATGAAAAGTCTTTTTGCTTTATCTGATGGCAGATAGGGCCACACTGCATATGAATAATCGGCTGATGCCCATCTCTCCGGTAAGGCGTTGCTGTTAGCCCCAGAACAAACCTTGCACGCGCCTGCGTCAAGACCTTTTCAAAAGAAAAAGCGCTTACATGATGACATTCATCAACGATGACAAAACCATATTCGGCGATTCTGTCGTCTACACCTTGATCGTCATCAAGGCTTTGTACCATAGCAACGTCAATAAAGCCTGTCGGTTTATTTTTACCTCCGCCAATCCGGCCTATGTCTTTTTTGTCTATGCCCAAGCAACGAAGAGATCTGTAAACACCATTGGTCCATAATAGGTTTTCTGTGCACCAGAATCAGGACATTCGTCTTCCTGCGTGCGATTGCCGCAATTGCCAGCACTGTCTTGCCCGAACCGGGAGGAGCAACAAAAACACCAAAGTCTACTGACAAGATTTCATTTGAGGGCCTCTTCCTGTGCATCGTTCAGTGATCCCTTGAAATTACAATCGATGGCTTTTCCTGCAAATCGTTTATCCTCAACATTAAAGGGTATTTCATACTCCTTCAGAAGCGCACGAATATCTTCGATGACACCCACGGGGTAATGACAGATAACCGTCGGTAATTTCCGCGCAGCAGATAACGCGCGGTGTAGCGTGTGTTGAAAACCTCATTTTCTGCTTCTTGTAGAATTCAGAGTTTTGAAATGCCGCCAGATGCTTCAGTTGATTAAGCAAAGTGGGGGAAATCCCATGTGTTTTTATATAGATACGATTGGCGAGAACGGCCTCAACTTTTTCAGGCATGTCTTTCATATCGATTTTGAACCGTTTCTTTCCTGAGGGCAACCGCATCCAGGGTTCGTCGTTTTCATCAATGGGGCTCCATCTGGCGCTGATTATCTGGCCATGTCGCATTCCCTCATCAACAATATCTTGTACTTCCTTCGGCTCCATCTTTTGGATAGATGCGAGGAATGCCCACTGATCTTGATATGGCGTTCCGGTATCATCAATAAAAAGACTGTTGCCGGTTTGTGTCGCTTCTTTTTGAAGGGGCAGGGCAATCAGATTGCCAAAACCGCCTTTGGGCATTGTGTCCTGATTGGGAAACAGACGGTCATAGCTTTTCATATCCATCTGATATCGTTTGCCCATTGTTTTTGTCAGCAGATAGCTGCCAAGTTGTCGTGCCAATACAGCAGGGATTGCTTCGCTGAAAAAAATCCATAAGTGGCCCCCCGAACCGGAGCGGGACCTTTCCATGACCGCTGGGATCCTTTCCTCGTCGCATGTAGTCTTGAGCGCTTTCAAATCCTCGAACCATTCATCTTTATCAAAATCGATGGCAAGAAAATAGCATTGTTCGTTTTCCAGCATCGGATATATACCGATGACTTGTTTTCCGGAAAGATGCTGCTCTATGGCCCTTTCATCGAGAGGGAAAAACTCCCGGTTGGGACACTCGGAACACTTAACCGCCGGTTTTCGACAAAATGCTCTGACCCATTCGCGTTTGCAGGCCGGGCTATATCCTCGCAAGATGATCATAAATCTGGGATTTTAGATCTTACGAGGGGTAATAAGGAGGAAAAACTTTAATATACCTCGTCATGAGTGCCGATATCGACGGGTATTATTTGATCTTTTTCAATAATGAAAAATATTGAGATTCTGTATGCCATGTTTATAGAAACCGAATGTAACTCGGATAGTCGTCCTTGAAGCTTGTGAAGTCTTAGCGAAGGATGGAATGGGTTTCGCTTCCAACAGTTTGAGTGTCTTTTCGTACTGGCCGAGAAGTTCCGGATGCTTCCTGAAAAACTTTTTTGCCCGTCTGTTGTAGCTATCCGTGTATATTATCTCAGCCACGTGTTATTCTCTTCAAGTGCTGTTCAACGGATTCTCTTACAATCATACCCTTTTTGAGATCGTTCCGGGTTTCATTGAGGGCAGCTTCTAATTCACAGTCTCTCAGATAGTTGTATTTCTCGATCGGGAGAACAACAAAACGGTTCTTGCCTCTCACGGATATAATAGCTTCATCGCCTGTATTCGTGGCCATGTCCAAAGCAGCAACACCTTTTGTTTTAAGATCGTTAGCCGTAATAATTTTGCTCATCATAACCTCCTGCCTTTCGCAACAGAACTATAGTTAGCACTGTTAATAATACTATTAATAGTGCTCATTGTAAAGACCATAATATCGGCGGGAGGGTTCAAGGCAATTAGATTGTTCCTTAGATATACTGCAACACTATAAAGATTGGTGGTTCGGGGAGATAATAACTGGCGGAGAGGTAGGGATTTGAACCCTAGGTACGGTTTAACCCGTACACTCGCTTAGCAGGCGAGCACCTTCGGCCATACTCGGTCACCTCTCCGTAGCGTGGACAAAGTATACTGAATTGGAGTATAAATTGCAATATGACACCATGCCAAACCGTTTTCATTTCGGCCTGGCCCGTTCATGTATTCTAAAAGGACAAGGATATTTTAAGAATGCTCTACGATCAGAACTTCGTAAAAGAAATATTGCGAAAGCGGCATGAGTTGCTGCGTGCCATACGACAATTTTTTTATGACCGGGAATACATCGAGGTGGAGACGGCAAACCTCATGAGGATGCCGGCGCCTGACCCGCATATTGATCCTCTCGAAGCCTTTGTGGGCGGCAAGGGGCCTTATTTTCTCCATACATCGCCGGAAATGGGCATGAAGAAGCTGTTGTCCTCGGGACAAAACAGGATATTTCAGATCTGCAAGGTCTACCGCGTAGAAGAACACGAAGAGATACACAACACAGAATTTACCATGCTTGAATGGTATCGTGAAGGCACCTATATTGAGGCCATGAAAGAAACGAATGAACTTGTATCCTCTGTTGCCGGAGCGCTCCTGGGAGAAGAGGGTCGATCATACCAAGGGGCTTTCAAAAGTTATGAACTGGAAACCCTTTTTCGGGAAAAAACCGGCATTAACCCTTTCGGTCTCGGAAGGGATGAGCTTTTCAAAGCGATGAAGAAAAAGGGTTTCCCCGGCATAAATGATGGTGATGCTTTAAGCGATCTCTTTTTTAAACTCTTTATTCAGCATATCGAGGGAACTATAGGCAAGGATGAACCTTGTTTCATCATTGATTGGCCTGCATTGATTTCCACAATGGCAAAAGAAAAGGGCGATAATCCTGCCAAGGTGGAGCGCTTCGAACTCTACATGCGGGGCCTGGAAATAGCAAACGGATACACGGAACTTCTCGATCCAACAGCACAGAGAAAGAGGTTTCTTGATGACAACGAAGAGCGAAAAAGGCTTGGTAAAACCACCTTTGCAATCGATGAAGAATTTCTTGCGTCACTGGGGCAACTCACCGGTTCCTATGCCGGTGTTTCTATTGGTGTAGACAGACTCCTCATGGCTCTGCTTAATTTGGATACCATTGATGCTGTGCTCCCCAGGCAGGCTTTACGAGGGTGAGCTTGATAGAAGAGGATGCCCAGATACTCTTTCACGGCGATCTCGACAAGGTAAGGTTCCACGCGTTTGGCAAAAAACTCAAAAGATCGTAACTGCCCCGTGAATCCAATAATCGGTAGGATAGGGAACTATTTCCTGGAACCGTTTACTGAAAAGCAGATAAGACCTTTTCATGTGGAAGGCGCTTGTAATGAGAACAATCTTTTTGAACTGGTGTTTGTCGGCTATCTCTTTGACATACTGAGCGTTCTCATAGGTATCCATACTTTTTTCTTCTGTTATTATATGGTGAGGCGGGACCCCCAGAGAGATAAGGAATCTTTTCGCGATCTCAGCCTCCGGCGCTCTGTTAAATATTTTGCCCCCGGTGAAGATAATCGGTTTTTTGTCTCTCATATAAAGCCTGTATGCCGTCGAAACCCGCGGCAAGGCATAGGCACTCAAGGTCCCCTTTCCGTCAATATCGGGTACATTTTCGTTTATCCCTCCGCCAAGCACAACATAGGCGTCACATGTCGCGACCTCTGCGAGAGAAGCAGGCTTATAAGCATCCTCAAGAGGTCTTATGAAAAGTTCCGCCGTGGGGTTTATGCTTAAAACATAGATAAGCACAGCCAGGATTATCGCGTATATCCTGAGCTTCTTTTTCATAAACACCCCGGAGAGAAGGAGGAGTATAATAACAAAACCCAGAGGCAGGAAAATCGAGGTAATGATTTTTTTCAGAATAAACATAATCAATGCAGATACGCCTTGATGAAAAAATCGACCATTGGAAAATGATGCATCAAGAGGATTATCGCGCAAGCAGTCTTTCATTGAAATCGGGCGATGGTTTCTCTGATTTTCGGCATAGTCTTCCGCGCTGCTTTCATCCCCTCTTCAACAAGCAGTTTCTTTTGGGAAAAATCGAATACGGAAATACCTTTTGCTTCGGGCTCAATGACAACATCGGCCTGTTGGAGCTTGACCTTACTGTTCTCGCGCATCATAATGGTTATCGATTGAGCGATGACATCAATGACAGAGCTTATATCGGGATCTTTGATGTCCTGCTGCAGGTTTACCGCGATGACAATGTCGGCGCCCTTTGATCGCGCGATATCACAGGCCACGTTATTGGTAACTCCGCCATCGACAAGCGTTCTGTTATCGAAGGTTACGGGAATAAAAATACCGGGTATTGCCGAAGAGGCATGTACTGCTTTCGCAAGCGATCCTTTTGCAAGGATGATGGTTTCTCCTGTATTCAGGTCCGTCGCGACAGGGTAAAAGGGTATTTTTGTATCCTCTACTTTCTTTGCTTTTGCTGTTTGTTCAACAAATGTCTCAAGCCGCGCGCCCTGGACAGGGCCAAGTTTTGAATTAACGATGGAAAAATCGAGAATATCGCCTCTTTCTATTTTAAAGGTGGCCCATTCGAGCTGAAAGCTGTCGGGATTCGACGCGTAGATAGCTCCTATGAGACTGCCGACGCTTGTTCCTACAATCATGTGGATCGGTATTTTTTCCTGTTCCAGAATCCGTATAACACCCACATGGGCAAATCCTTTGGCGGAACCGCCGCCAAGAACCAGGGCAATCTTCGGTTCTTTTTTCGCTTCTGGTTTTGGTTCTATTTTGCCCGACGGGGGCTGTATTGTCTGGCATGAACAGATAAATATTGCCAGTACACTGAGGAGTAGAATTATTTTAGTAGCCGGCTCTTTGCCCAACATAGGGGTTGTATACCTTTTCCCTTCCTATTGTACTCTTTGGCGCATCACCATAATTATGGCCCGGGGCAACCACCGTTTCATCGGGAAGAGTAAAAAGTTTATTACGGATAGACGACGAAAGAACCTCCCATGAACCGCCGCCGAGGTCTGTCCTTCCCACGGCGCCCACGAAAAGGGTGTCGCCGGTAAAGACCATGCCGTTGTGATAGAGACACATACCGCCGGGAGAATGGCCCGGCGTATGGATCACTTTCAATGATGTTTTTCCAATGGTTATAAGATCGCCATCTTTCACCATAATATCGGCAGGTGGCGATGGTTCTCCTCCCATGGCCGCTATCATCTGGAGCGGTTGGTGGATGATGCCCTGGGCGTCTTCCTCATGAATTATGATTTTGGCGCCGGTAAGCTCTTTCATCCTTTTGTTTCCCATGGTATGGTCGCCGTGGCTATGTGTGTTAACAATATACTTTATGGTATATCCCCTGCTCTGTGCTTCCTTGAGAAGCCGTTCTGTTTCGGCGGCAGGATCAATGAAAAGTGCCTCATTCGTTTCTTTACATGCGACGAGATAGGCAAAAATAGCCATACCCCCTACTTCGACTTGCTTTACAAACATGTGAACCTCCTGTCTTGTTCAACTAATTTAATACTTTTTCGTGCTCTTTATCAAATTTTTTGATAATATCTTAGGGCCGCGTGAGAATAAAAGAAAAAATGGAGGGGTAATGAAACCTGTTTACATAGAGGCAAGAGATTTGCCGGATGCCTGGTTCCAGTGTATTTACCGCATATTTGAGGACGATGGGGTCCACGAGTATGTCATTGACCGGGGTTCCTTTGAAGGTCACAAGCGCAGAGAATTCGATATCGTTATGGTCCATATAAAATATCCGGGCACACAGCCTCTGATTCCCGACATCCCGACAGAACTGGGTATACCGGTCCCCACTTCCATGGAATATGTCGAAGAATATTTACAGTACCTCATGACTGACAAAAAGGCCGAAAACGAACTGTACACTTACGGCGAACGACTGACAAACCCAAAGGTCATTATCGATGGGAAAGAGCATACGCTCGGTGTTAACCCGGTTCAGGAAGTTATCGATATTTACAAAAAAGGTGGCCGCGGTACAAATCAGGCAATCATGGAAATAGGCATGCCCCAGGATATTATTATCGAAGACCCTCCCTGTCTTCGCCTCATCGACACCCGGCTCATGAACGGAAAACTCCATTTTGTTCTCTACTTCCGAAGCTGGGACCTCTGGGCCGGCTTTCCCTCCAATCTCGCCGCGATCCAGCTTCTCAAGGAGTATATGTGTCAGGAGATCGGCGTTGAAGACGGAACCATTACAGCCGTCAGCAAGGGTCTCCATCTTTATGAATATACTTTTGGCTGGCGCTGCAGAGGTTGAGAAGAGATGCAATAGGCACGGACGCATAGGGCATAGAGCAGAGGGGCCGGAGGTCAAAGGCCAAGATGGGAGATGGAAGCAAAGAACACCTAAGTGATAGAATCAGAGGCGAGTAAATCATGGTTTCTCGATTTACGATTTCCGGCTTTTCAACCTTGAACCTCGAGCCTTGAACAGCCTTTATGGCAGGCGTGAGCCTGTGATTAGAATTCTCCTTCTAAGCTATAAAGTTCAAGAAGAAGTGTTTTGGCTTTCATCCACTGCGAATCGCGACCGCTGGAATAGGGGGTCATCTGTAAAAACTCTACAAGATATTTTCTTGCTTTTTCTGTTTCTCCCAGTTTCGCGTAAATATAGCCGAGGTTAAAGGTGGACGCTTCATAATAAGTCGTGTAACGTGGTATTAACTGGTTCAATCCTCTCAATTTAATAAAGAGGTCTTCTTTGTTTTTTTGTGCCACCGAAGGATCATTAACGGCTTTTTCATACTGTGTTTTAATGGCCTTCACTGTGAAAAGCACTTCTTTCGTGTAATCATTAATTTTCAGCATGATCTTCAGGGCATTGGCAAAATCGCCCTTTGAAACGAGGTCTTCTACTCGTTTCTGATGGGATTGCAGGTTCGCGTCATTGACAACAAGCTCTTTTTGAACGGGTGCTGCTTGCGGTTTTGGCTGCGGTTTTTGATTTTTCTCCGCACCGACAGAGAGGGAAGGCGCCATCAACAAAAGCAAAAGCGCTGCCACGAAAAAGAGGGGCATGGAAATCTTTTTATATCTGAGCATCGTAGCGTTCGTAATTGCTTTATCTTTTACTGTCGTTGAAATGTGTTGCATGGGATTCACATCTCCTTTCGGTGGTAATCTTAAATTGTGCGCAAAGAAATTATAAATGGCGGTGCAGGGAATTGAACCCCGGACACTGCGGATATGAGCCGCATGCTCTAACCATCTGAGCTACACCGCCTCGGACAATTGATATATGACATAATACCTTGATTTGTCAAGTGAAATCAACCCTGTAGCCCCATTAAGAATTGTTGCGTCCATCTAATAGATTTGAAAACTTTTGAAAACAGGCTTGAACCAAAACTTCAGCGAAGAGTTGCCATATTATTTCCGTTATTTCCGATTTACGTGTATACGGTTTTGCTCTATCCTCTATGCCCCATGCGCTCTGCGTCGCATTGGTTTTATCGGCACGAATCTATTGGAAAAATGGGCCTGTATTGTATACAATCATGCTCTATGGATATTTTGAAAAAAGAGCGTTTTGGCAGTTTTGTTGTCACCTATCGACAGGGATTGATCGACCCATCCCTTGTAATGAGACAATTATCAAACCCTGGTGAAACAATAACAAAAGGGAGGGGTGAGATAAAGATACTTTCGGTCGGCAACAGGCTTCTCGCCTGCAGAAAGTATATACATGGCGGCCTGCTCAGAGGAATTACAGGAGATACTTTTTTCAGCGAAAAACGTGCTGCTGCTGAATTGGAAACAATGATGTTTCTTGAAGAAAATGGTTTTCCTGTCGTTCGCCCCTGCGGATATATAACAAAAAATAATCTTTCCACGAAAGACCTTTATTTTCTCACCTGTTTTGAAGAAGATGCCCTTGATCTCCTGGAGTTTTTGAAGTCCGCTCGCAGAAAGGAAAGGCTGCGTGCCATTAAAAACCTGGCCCGCTTTCTTTTTCAGATGGGGCAACTCGGTATTTATCATCCCGATCTCCATTTGCAGAATGTTCTCGTTACGAAAGCTGGTGCTATGGTATTTCTTGATTTCGACGGGGCTTTCCGGAAGGTGGTTACAAAAAAAGATATAAAAAGCATGTTCTGGAGGCTCAACAGGTTCGCCGAGAAAAAAGAAAATGCCGGAGAGTTTTTGGTCTCCATCGAAGAAAAGACGTTCTTTCTGAGAACCTTTGAACGTCTTTCCGGCCTGCAAATCATGAAAGATATGGCGAAGCAACTGGAGAATAAGCGCCGGTCCTATAAGCTTGGATGGCTTTTAGAGTCCTTTCTCTACAGAAAGAAACAACAACCAATAGTTGATGATTGTTCAATGCCCGACCTGTCCATTTTCCGGAAGATGGGGCACTTCAAAGGCCAGCATATAGAAGTCGTTTCCGCTGAATGTAAAATCGGCCAACTTCTCCATGCCGAGTTTGGCTGTGTGGGCGCGAAAAGAACGCGGGTTGGCCTGAGAAATAAAGAGTATACCCATATCAAACTTTCCGGCCACCTGTTTCAGCAGCTCATCATAAAGACCTTCAAGAATTCCACGTCCCCGCAATGGCCTATCGATACAAACAGGTCCGTAAATAAAGGGTTGGTATTGCTCCAGAGATTTTCTTCCTGAAGAATGTTTTCGGGAATAAACCTATCATACGGGCAAGTATGGGAATCTGCCGACTGTATTGGATACTGCTCCCGCAGAGATAACCTCCCAGGCTCGACCCAAGATCAGCTACAACAGTGGGTATTTCAGAATTCATTTCTATAAACTGTTGAGAAGGAAACTCAACCGAAAGAAAACCATTCGCCTTATCATTTTCCGACATATTCGAAAACGAGGTTAGCTTTTTGAATTCTGAGAATCTCGGGAAGGTCATCAGAATTAAAACGGCGAAACATTATTGATTGGTCATTCATTTTTTCTCCACCTGTAAATATGGCGACGCGCAAGTCCTTAACATAGGGCCTATCGTCAACATCAATTCAATCCGAGAAGGAAGTTAAAATCCTCTCGTGTTATTGCCTTACCGGCGCTCTTTTCGGGTGTATCCATCAAGGCGCGGTAGAGGCTGAGCTTCCTTTGCTTCAGCGCCATCATCTTCTCCTCCACCGTATGCCGCATGAGAAGTCGCGTCACTATTACTTTATTTTTCTGGCCGATCCTGTGCGATCTGTCTGAAGCCTGGTTTTCCACGGCCGGATTCCACCAGGGGTCAAGGTGGAACACATAGGTGGCGCGCGTCAGGTTCAATCCCTGCCCGCCGGCTTTGAGACTTAAGAGGAAGACGGCAGGGTCGGTGCATCCCTGAAAACCTTCCACGATATCTTTTCGTTTTACCACAGGCGTGGAACCATCGAGGCGGAAAATCCGAAAACCACCGGACCGAAGTTCTTTCTCGACGATATCGAGAAAGGATGTGAACTGTGAAAACACAAGGGCGCTGTGAGATTCGTCCTGCAATTCTCCCAGCTTCTCTCTGAGGAATTCTATCTTGGGGGAGATCTCTTTAATATCGGGCAAGAGGAGCCCGGGGCTTAAGCAAATTTGCCGAAGCCTCATAATGGCTGTGAGAGCTATAATTTTTGCCTGAGAAGCTGTTTTTTGCTTATAAGCAGCGTCAATAGTGGACCTTACCTCTTCCACCGTTCTATTATAGAAAGTCTTCTGCTTGTCTGTCAGTTCAAGGTAGACATCATGTTCAACCTTGGGAGGAAGTTCCTTCAATATCCGTTCTTTGGTCCTTCGCAGCACAAATGGCTTTGTCTTTTCTGCCACAATAGGGAGAAAGGATAAGAGGTCCTTTTTGGCCTTGCCCTGAAATTCTCTGTAGTCCCCGAGCAAACCGGGAAGCACAAGGTCCAGAATAGAGTAATACTCGCCGATGTGGTTTTCCACCGGAGTTCCCGTAAGGACAACCTTGAAAAAACCCTTAAGCTGCCGGACCGCCCCGGTGGCCCCGGCAAAGATATTCTTTACTGTTTGGGCCTCATCGAAGACAATCACATGAAAGGGGATCTCTCTCAATCGAGCAATATCCCTCCTGATAAGGCCATAGCTTGTAAGGATCACATCATATCCCTCTGACCTGATTGTGCGGTCTTTTCCCCTGTAGACATGGACCCTGAGTTTGGGATAGAACCTCTCGATCTCCTGTTCCCAGTTAAAGATAAGACTGGGAGGCACTACGATGAGAGAAGGGGCTACTGGAGACAATGGGTTGGATATCTTGCCTTCCTTAATTGCCCCCAGAAGGGCGATGGCTTGTATTGTTTTTCCAAGCCCCATGTCGTCGGCAAGACAGGCGCCAAACCTGTGCTCATAGAGAAAAGAGAGCCAGTAGTATCCCTCCTTCTGGTAGAGGCGCAGCTTGGTCTTAAGCCCCTTGGGAATTGGTTTTTCTTCAATCCTGTCGAATTGGGTCAACCGTGTCATAACCTCCTCGTCGTGAGGAGTTAGTTTCACGGCTATACCCTCTTTTCTTAACAAAAAAAGGTCAATTATTTTAAGCCTGGGGACCGAAACGATGTCCCTGTTCGCGGCCTTGCTTCCTTCGGCGATGCGCGCAATAATGGATAGAGTATCGCGGGTCTTTTCATCGAGAATATGAATAGATCCATCACGATAGATTACCCCTTTGCCGGCAAGGGCCTGTTCCCACAACCGCCTCTCGATGGTCTGCCCCTTGCACCGTATTTCCGGGCGGATTTCAAACCAATCGATGGTGCCGCCTAGTGGCATCGAGTTCAAATTCCCAGGTTGCCTGTTCAACGGGGCGACCCTCAAGATAGAGGCTGATACCCTCCTCGTTTGCCAGGGCGTGGAGGCTGGTGAGGCCCTTCAACATCTCTTCTTCACTCACTGCCATCTCATTATCGTTCAAAACGATTCTCTCAAAGAGCCCGGGGCCGAACACTCTGTATGGGATGAGAAAGAGAAGGGCCTCTTTTGCCCTGTCTGAAGCAAACAACTGCCACTCCCCCTGTATTAAATGGAGCCGCATGTCCCCCGGTTTTATCTCGTTTAGATAGCTCTTGATGGTTCTTCGTGCCAGATGAGTGAATTCTCTTTTGCCGAAGGTATCTTCATTGATCTTATTCCTCAACATTTCATCGACGGCCTTGCGATCTTCCAAAGTAAGGGCGCAGAAGTAGGCATCGAGGAGGATCGGTTTTCTCTTCTGGGTACGCACTGATACCGGTACATGGCCCCACTCCACGGCTTTCGCGAAAGAGGTCATCTTTTTTGAAGGCGAGAAAGTATGGTTGCCGTTCCTGCACTCCGGCCTGATGAGGAAATATGATTTTCGTTTAGCTTCCCGCGTTATTGTGAGTCTGTAATCAGAGGCCCTCATGGTGCCGGGTTTCGCCTCAATTCCGTTCATTTTAAACCGGACCGAAGGCGACTCTCCCTCGTCGGCGTAGTCACTCAGGATTAGCTGAAATGTTTTGAAGATCTCCTGCGGGACATGGATAGTCCAATCCTTCGTTTCCCTGACCCGGTCCGCGATTCTGGGCTCGCGAAGGCATGTCTGCCGTATTTTGTCCCACAACTCCCATCCCTTTTTGTCCTCTATGTAATATATCGTTGTATGCTTTTCGTTAAAGGCAAAATCACCCACAATCTCGCCATCTGTACGATCTTCTCCTACCGAACATCCTTTTGTCAGGAGAACTTCCTTCCCGGATGTATCGAATTCCGTCCACGTGGTGCAAGGGATAGCGCTTCTCCACTTAACCCGGTGGATACCCCCTGAAGAACGATAGAACAGGGGATAGGTGTTGCCCCACCTCTTCAGAAATACCGATAAAGGGGTCGACATATCTTCCTGCCGAAAAAAGCTCATGAGATACTCGAGCCCCGCTGGCAACAGGGGACCCCTCAAGGAGGGCACAATATTTTCCCCGCCCCTTTCCAGAGAGCATTTCAGTCCATTCCCCACTCTTTGTATGATGATCTGAAAGTCGGGGTCGCTTTCGGTCTTCCCGGCGGCCACAAGATGACCATATCCCGTTTTTTTCTGGTAGAGATCCCGAGGTGTTATTGAGCTGCTTGTGGAATATTCCCCGTTGTCTTCGTCGGGGTTTTTCAACATGCCGTCCAGAAGATGGTTTCTATAGGACACATCTTCCGTGGTCCACTTGAATAGATGTGGCTTCAGGAGATGTATGACCATAAGAAGAGCGCATATGATGTGTTCGCATCTCCCTTCCGGGGTGTGAGCATTGCAGGAGCACGTGCGGATCAGCCCTTCACTATCGAGAAAAATCAATACGGTATTGTGTTTTCCATCCATCACGTCGACCACGAGAGTCCGCTGGTCTTCCTTCCAGTTAATATCCGCAACCTGTCTTTTCATATACAGTTGAAAACCCCTGAAAACGGTCTTTTTCCCGGCATCAGCATAGACGCTGTTTGGAGGGAAGGCCTTCAGGGTATCAATAAGAAGCTGTTCGGTGTCGGTAAGCATCATGGGTAGAAAATATTTCGAAACGCGTCTAACGCGCAATATGTCTTATTTCAATAGATCGGGTCATTTCTTTCATCTCCGTTGACTATTGGTTATTTTCTTTGCTGCGTCTTCCCCACCGTCTGTGGACCCAGAACCATTCATCAGGATATTGTTTAATAATGGTTTCCAGAAACGCGTTGATCTTTCTCGTGTTCTTCTCAACAAGCTCTCCGATATTGCCTGTCCGTTCCATCTCAATGGGGTTGGCACATACGATGGTGTAGCGAAGAAAACCCTTCCTTACGGCATAGACAGGGATAACGGGTGCGCCTGTTTTCATGGCGATCATGGCCGTGCCCTTTGATGTTGGGACTTTCGTGCCAAAGAGCTCCACGAAAACTCCCCGAGACCTTTTTTCCCGTTGATCGCCGAGAATAGCGACAAGCTTATTCTCTTGCAGGAGCCTCATGACCATTCTTCCGGTGTTTTCATTAACGATGATGGTAAGTCCCGTCGATTCCCGGAGATGATTGAGAAAATTGTTCAAGAGGGCCCGTTTCTTCAAGGGTCGGGCAAGGGCGACAATGTTGTGTCTCAAGAGCTTTGATACAATACCGGTCACTTCCCAGTTGCCGAAATGAAAACCGAGGGCGATTGCGCCTTTTCCTTTGAGTAGGGCTTCCTCAAAAAATTCCTTTCCTTCCACGGTAAATCTTTTGCGTATTTGCCCATCCTCGATGAAGGGCATAAGAAGGAATTCAATAACATTGGTTCCCAACTTCTCGAAATTACTTTTTGCTGTAGCCTTAATTTTTTCGTCAGAGAAATCGGTAAACACCCGCTTGATATTCGAGAGGGCAACTTTTTTTCTGTTTCGTAAAAGAATAAAAACAACTCTTCCAATGAATTTTCCTGTAGCGAGCTGCGCTTTTTCGGGTAAAACGTGCAGCATTTGTTGAAGGGACTTGATGAAAAAAATCAGTATACGGTCAACAAACACAATTGCCTATGGTGAAACAAGGGAATCTATGGGAAGCGCTTCTTCTATGAGCATGATAGGTATATCATCCCTGATAGGATATAAAAGCTTGCAGGCATTGCAGACAAGGCCATCCTGCGCATCATTGAGTTTTATCTCCCCTTTGCACCCCGGGACAACAGAGTATTGCCAGCAGCTCCTCATTGATGGCCATTAGGCTTCCTCCTCTGGAGAGTTTGGAGCATTTTCCATGTTATTCTTCTGCATTGCCGGCTCAAGAATATCTCCAAGGGTGGAGAAAACGCCTTCGTTATCAGAGGTATTTTCTGCTTCTTTTTTCTCATCATCCTTCTTTTGTGTTTTAGTGCTTAAGGCGATTCTCTTGTCTTTCTCATCGATATTGAGAATGATTGCCTCTATTCTATCATCTATCTGAAAAACCTCCGACAGCTGTTTGCTTTGCGAATCATCAATTTCAGACAGGTGAATAAGGCCTTCTATTCCTTCTTCTAGTTCGACAAATACACCGAAGTCGGTGATGCTCGTGACGTGGCCTCCAACAACATCGCCCACATGGTATCTCGATGCCGCTCCTTTCCATGGATCTCCCACAAGCCGCTTTATGCTGAGGGAAAACTTTTTCTGCACTTTGTCGATATTGAGTACGAGGGCTTCTATGTTGGCACCCTTCTTGTACTGTTCCGATACAACACCTTTTCTCCTCGACCACGAGAGTTCCGACATGTGCACCAGTCCGTCTATCCCATTGCCGATGCCAACGAACATACCAAAATCCGTAAAATTCTTTACCCTTCCCGAAACAATGGACCCTGGTGGATATGTCGTTTCCAGTTCATCCCAGGGGTCAGGGGCAAGTTGTTTCAATCCGAGAGAGACCCTTTTCTTTTCCATGTCGATTTTGAGAACAATCAGTTCGAGCCAGTCTCCTTTTTTTACAATCTTGTCCGGGTTTCTGAGTTTTCTGTCCCAACTCATTTCGCTGATATGGAGGAGCCCTTCAAGGCCCTGTTCAAGTTCTATAAAGGCGCCGTAATCAACAAGACCCACTACCTTGCCTTTTACCTTTGATTTTATGGGATACTTTTCATCGATATCCACCCATGGATCGGGCTTCAACTGCTTGATACCTACCGATATACGTCCCTTTTCGTCGTCTATGGCAATGATCTTTACTTTTACCTCATCGCCGATTCGGAGATATTCCTTGGGGTGGGTAATTTTTCCCCAGGTGATATCGTTTACATGGAGAAACCCGTCAACGCCGCCAAGATCGATAAAAGCGCCGTAATCCATGATATTACGGACAAAACCATAGACGACCTGGCTTTCTTTCACATTTTTCCAGAATTCCTGTTTTTTCTTGTCCCGTTCTTCTTCGAGGAGTGTTCTACGCGAAAGGATTACACCCCCCTTTCTTTTGTTCACTTTTATCGCTTTAAATTTCAGGTGTCTTCCCACAAATGAAGAGGGGTTTTTCACCGGTTTTATATCAACCTGGGAAAGGGGCAGAAAGGCGCTTATACCGCCCGTATTCACAATAAAACCTCCCTTTACCTCCGACACGATGGCGCCATCTATTGGAATTCCCTCTTCAAGAGACTTATCAATCTTTTCCCATGTTCTTATTTCGTCTACTTTCTGTTTTGAGAGAATAAGCAGTCCTGATTCCCTGTCCCTGCCAACGACCATAACCTCGATTTCATCGCCGATAGTAACTTCCGGCTCTATACCTTTCGGCGCGAATTCACGAAGGGCGACAGTGCCTTCCGATTTTAAGCCTACATCGACAATGACGGACTCGCCGTTGATCTTCATGATCCTGCCTTTGAAAACGTTTCCTTCTTGTGGACTCCTCATTGAGGTTTCATAGAGTGCCCTCATTTCCTCCTGTGAGCTCTCTTTTAGTGTCTCAGTATCTGCGCTGTTAACCATCTGTGCCCCCTAAAGATTTTTTACACGCCTTTCCACAATATCTATGATGAGATCGGGGGTGGATGCTCCCCCTGTAATTCCTACCGTATGGACTCCCTTGAACCAATCAGGGTTTATGTTATTTTCCGTTTCAATATGATGGGTATTGGGCTGTACTTTGTGGACAACCTTATAGAGTTTTCTTGTGTTGGAACTATTCTTGCCCCCCACGACCAACATCATATCCACCTTGCCGGAAAGCACAACAGCTTCTTTCTGCCTAACCTCTGTGCTTTCACAGATTGTATTGTAAATCCGGAGTTCTTCAACGCCCCCTATCAATTCTTTCACAATATTCACAAACGTATCTTTATCAAGCGTGGTCTGGCTTACAACCCCCACCTTGTTTTTGTCGAGCCCTACGGGTTCCTGTAATACAATACCATCGTTATCTAAATAACTCAAGACACTTTTGACCTCAGGATGGTTTTTATCGCCTACAATAACCACCGTATACCCCATTTTTTTCAAATACATAGCATGTTGCCGCACCCTTTTTACAAAGGGGCATGTCGTGTCAATAATCTTCAGCCCCGTTTTTTTGATATATTCTTCTTCATCCTTCTTAATCCCGTGTGTCCGAAAAACAACGGTACCGTTTTTAATATGAAATACATCATTGACAGGAACGACTCCTTTTTCCTTCAGGATATTCACCATTTGGGGGTTGTGAATGATGGGCCCAACGGTATATACCGTATCTTTTGTCGCCGCGGCCTCTTTAAGCACCATCTTAATGGCCCGTTTTACACCGAAGCAAAAACCGATATTTTTTGTCTTGAGGACCTTCATGGGCTCCCCTCTGAGGCGATATGTTTCAAGATAATGCTCATCACGCCGGCTATGTCAATCCCGGTTGTGTCGATGTGTATGGCGTTTTCGGGCATAACAAGGGGCGCGATGTCCCGCTCGGAATCATTTTTGTCTCTCAGGACCATTTCTTCTTTTACTTTTCCTAATGCTTCCGCATTTCCTTTTGCCGTCAGCTCCAGGTGTCTTCTCTTTGCCCTTTCTTCAGCGTGTGCGTCAAGATAGATCTTAATCTGCGCGTTGGGAAAAACAACGCTTCCCGTGTCTCTGCCTTCAAGGACTACACCGCCGTTTTTCCCGATTTCCCGTTGAACCTTGTAAAGATATTCTCTGACGATCTTCAATTGAGACAGGGCGGAGGCAAGGAGTGAGATTTCAGGCGCGCGGATCGCCCTTGATATATTTATGCCGTCAAGAAAGACCCTTGTCTCGTTTTTGAACTCAAACCGGATATGCAGGTCTTTCAACAAATCCTCAATTGCAGGGGCTCGCGTCGCCCCCTCCTGCAGCAAAGCTGCCGGAGCCTCCCCTTCTCGCTCACCGTGTGAGCTGAGGGCTTCGCCTGGTTGGGCTTGCGCCTGTCCTCGAGTGCTCTGGCCGGGGGTCGCCCCCTCAACCGGCTGGGTTCCGATCTTTGTTTTATAGGCGTACGCAACCCCTCTGTACATGGCGCCGGTGTCGATATAGCTGTAGCCAAGTTTCTGTGCCAGCATTTTCGCGATGGTGCTTTTCCCTGCACCGCTTGGACCATCAATGGTAATAATAAGGTCTTTTCTGTGGGCCATTCTATGGCACCCCTTTTGTTGGAATTTACCAGTATATAATAAATAGTCACAGAATTACAATCGGGTTGTAGCAGAAATCGGTGATTGGTTATGACAATTTATACCCGAATTTTCTGAGAAGCGCTTTCCGGTCCTTTTTGTCCTTTTCCTCTTCGATTCCTATCGGACCTGATCCATCTATAACGCCCATGATGCCGCGTCCTTGTCCGCTTTCCGCGACAATCACTTCAAGAGGATTGGCCGTCGCGCAAATGATATTGCATACTTCCTGGCATACTTTTATAGCATTGAGAACATTGATGGGGAAACCATCCTTGAGGAAAACAACAAAGGTATGGCCGCAGGCAAGATTGAAAGAGGTTTCGGCGGCAAGCTTCATAAGCCCTTCGTCATTACCTTCATAGCGCACAAGACAGGGGCCGCTCGCCTCAGAGAAGGCAACGCCAAATTTCAATGATGGTGATGAACCCGTGAGGATTTCATACATGTCTTCCACTGTCTTTACAAAATGAGATTGCCCGATAATGATGTTGAGTCCCTCCGGAATGTCGATTGGCACTATTCTAATCTCCATTTTCTCCTCCTTTTACGCTTCGCTAATGTAAAATTTGAAATGTATAATGTAAAATTATCGTTTGTATATAATTCTTCATTTTGCATTCTATATTTGCATTTTTTTCACTTTGATAAGAACGGTTCCGGTTCTTCAAAATCAGGCACAAAAAGCGGCGCGCTGGTTGTCTCCTGAATGAAAACATTTTTAAATCCTTCCCCCACAAGGTAATCAACAGCCCTGTCGTACTCCTCCTGCCGTATTTTCCTTCGGAGCAGGGGGATTGTATTTGCCTTGTGGACCGGATAATACTGGGACATGAGACTGATGAACGTTTCTGTCCCGAGATTTTGGCCTATCCATTTGAATATTTCTTTTGATCCGGCAAGTCCTCCGGGAAGAACCAGGTGCCGCACGAGAAGCCCTCTTGTCGCGGTTTTGTTCTCAACTACAAGATCGCCAACCTGCCGCTTCATTTCCAATAACGCCTTTTTCGCGAAATCAGGGTACGGTTTCTCTTTTGGAACACCCGAAAGCCTTTCAGCAACAGTCGGGCTCCAGTATTTAAAATCAGGCAGATAGATATCGATGAGACCGTCCAGCGATCTAAGCGCTTCAAGAGATTCATAGGCATTTGTATTATAGACAACGGGGATGGTGAGGCCCTCTTTTTTCGCGTCCCCGATTGCCGCGACGATGTCAGGTACGTAGGGGACGGGACTTACCAGATTTATATTATGGCAACCGCGCGTCTGAAGTTCCAAAAAAATTTCCGTCAATTTCCTGATAGATGTTTCCTGTCCCATACCATCATGACTTATCTGATAATTCTGGCAGAAAATGCATCTCAGGTTGCAGAAGGAAAAAAAGATAGTGCCCGAGCCGGACTTGCCTGAAATCGGGGGCTCCTCTCCGTAGTGAGGGCCATAATGTGCAATAATTGTTTTATCGCCTGCGCCGCAATACCCCTTTTGCCCCTTCAGCCTGTTTACACCACACTGGCGGGGACAGAGTTCACATTTTTCAAGCATGTTCAAGATGTTTTCCATGTTGCTATATTATAATCGTTGGAATTATTGAAGGAAAGGGTTTCTGTTACCGGGGCTGAGTGCCCCTCTATCACTCCATATCGTAGAGTGTCCGCTCCTCTGTCCGCTGTGCGGGCTGTTTACGCTGTGAAGGGAGAATCTGCTATGTCTTTGATATTCAAATTAATAAAGCGCTCGCCCATCTCCTCTGTTACCGGGGCTCGCGTCGCCCCCTCCAGCAGCAAAGCTGCCGGAGCCTCCCCTTCTCGCCCGCTGTGCGGGCTGTTTACGCTGTGAAGGGAGAATCTGCTATGTCCTTGATATTCAAATTAATAAAGCGCTCGCCCATCTCCTCTCTGAGGACGGGCGACACAATACAATAGAGATTGTCAGATCGGGGGATATGCTGGTCGGCTTGCATGTAGCCATACCAGATCCGCTTATTTCTATCAGTGATTTTCACCCGTCCATATTTCAGCGGCGCAATGCCGGCAGGGTTCAGGGAAAGGTTTGGTCGTGGATTGCCAATACCAAAAGGTGAAAGTTGACCCATGTACCCCATGAGTTCCGTTGTCAGTTCTTCGAATTCAGCCCTCGAGTCACAGGCAATTTCCCGTTTTTTCACAACAATATCATCGCTTTTCACGCTTTTTTCAAAAGCATCGGCAAAAAGTGTGAGGTTTTCTTCCGCGAGGGAGATACCGCAGGCATACCGGTGTCCGCCGTATTTAAGAAGCAGCGGGGAAAGGGAGGTAATCGTCTCAAAAAGGTCCATCCCCGCCGCGCCTCTTCCGGAGCCTTTCCATATATCATTCAGCTTTGTAATCACAATGGATGGCTTTTTGAACATTTCCGCCAGCTTTTGCGCCACAATACCGAGGACACCAACGTGCCACTTTTCATTAAAGACAACAATGGAGTTTCTTTCGGAAAGGTGGTCTTTTTTCAGATCGTTGACAATCTCTCTCAAGATTTTTTCCTCGATGCGCTGCCTGTGTTTATTGGCATCCTCGAGGCTCTTTAGATAAGAGGCCGCGCCAAGTCTCATCTTCTGAGACAAGAAAATGGAGGGATTTTTCCGGCTCTGAAACCCTGCCCGCCGCGTTGATCCTGGGAACAATAATGAACCCGAGGGTAAATTCATCGATAATCTCTTTCGTAATGGTCCTGCTCTTATACATGGCTTTCAGCCATGCCTTGGGGTGTTTGTTCATCATCTCCATGCCATGTTTCACCATGATCCTGTTGTCGCCGGTCAAGGGCACCATGTCGCCGACGGTCCCTATGGTAACGATATCGAGTTCCTTTTTCAGGTTCATTGCTTTGCCGAGAAGGCCTTTCTTGTGCATTGTTCTTCGGAGGGCAAGAAGAAAAAAGAAGGTAACCCCGCAGGCCGCAAGATCTCTCGTCGGAAACAGAGAGTCTTTCCGTTTCGGATTAATAAGGGCATGTGCCGGTGGTGCAACATTGCCCATCTCGTGGTGATCTATGATGACCGTATCGATTCCGCAATCCCTGGCGTATCGTACTCTCTTCAATATTGGAAGAACCGCAATCGAGACTGACAAGAAGCGTTACCCCTTTCTCGCGAAAAGTCGTCTATTGCGTTCCTGTGAAGCCCGTAACCATCCTGTCGTGAAGGTATGTGGGTAACAGGGGTGACATCAAAATGTTTTAGAAAATTTATCATGAGTGCCAACGAAGTCACACCGTCTGCGTCGTAATCGCCATAAAGACAGATCGTCTCTTTGCGCGCCATGGCTGCAATAACCCGGTCCACCCCTTTTTGCATGTCCGGCATAAGAAATGGATCGGAGAGGTCTTCAAGCTTTGGTTTCAGAAATACGCGCGCGTCATCTGCGGTTTCAATGCCGCGGGCAACAAGGATTCTTGCGATGAGTTCCGGCACGCCCAGGTCTCTTGCTATAGCCTGAACAGTTTTTGCACGATTTTCATCTGTGCCTGCCGCTTCCTCCTGATTGCTTTTATCCATGGGTTATGCCTGTGATCTCTTGCGTGCCCCTGTAAGCCGTTTTTATCAAGATATTTACCGATACTCGCTATGACCTTCGGGATAGCATAAGGGTCTACAAATGTCGCGGAACCGATTTGAACGGCGCTTGCGCCTGCCATAAGAAAGGAGATCACATCTTCGGTGTTCATGATACCCCCCACACCGATGATGGGGATGGGCACCGCTTGTGAACATTCGTGGACCGCCCGAAGCGCTATGGGTTTCAAGACCGGTCCAGAAAGCCCCCCTTTGATAGAGACCCTCTTTTTTTTCACCTCAACAACTGCGGCAGGCATTGTGTTGATGAGGGTAAGTCCGTCTGCACCTGCCTCAAATGCCGCGCGGCCTATATCAACAATGTTTTTAACCTCAGGGGTTAATTTTGCGATAAGGGGTATCTGCGTTACAGCCTTCACCTTTTTCACGATCTCAAAAACCATCTGGGGGTCCTTGCCGAAACTGATACCGCCGGCCTTTATGTTGGGACAGGAAAGGTTCATCTCAAGGGCCACGATTAAGCTTGTCCGGTTTTACCTTTGCCGCAAAGGCTATATATTCTTCTTCGGTAAAACCAAAAAAATTGATGATAATCGGGGTTTTCTTTTTCCGAAAGAAAGGGAAATGTTCTTCAAAAAATCTGTCCAATCCCATATTCTGCAAGCCAATACTGTTTATCATGCCGTGGCGTTCATCCCAGATCCTGGGCGTTGGGTTTCCGTGATGCGGTTTCAACGACAACCCCTTTGTGACATAAGCACCAAGGGTCTCTATCTTCCAGAGAGATTCAATCTCGTTTGAATACCCCAGCGTGCCCGAGGCATTCATGACAGGATTTTTTAACCTTTTTCCAAATAATTTCAGAGAGAGATTTGCCATAAATCAAAGACCGGTCCTTCTTTGCAGGCCCTTTTGTAGGGCTCTTTTTCATCAATGGTTTTTATCGCGCATCCAAAACAGAGTCCAAGGCCGCAGGCCATTCTTTCTTCCACAAGCACCTGGCAGGGTATTTTCGTTTTTTCTATCTCTTTCCTGATGCTTTTTACCATGCCTTCGGGGCCGCAGGTAAAAATCTCCACGTTCTTTCCTTCAAGGGCTTTTTTCTGTTTTCGAAACAACGTTACAATATCACCCTTAAACCCATCTGAACCATCAAGGGTAGATATTTCAGGATTGAAGCGCATGATGTCGTCTATGACGCGAAGCTCTTCTTTGCTCGAACAGCCATAGAATAGACGGGCTTTGTTCTTGAGGCTCTTTATAAGCAGGTGTACTCCGGCAACACCGATACCACCTGTTATCACAATGTAGGCATCCCTTTTTGTTATGCTGAAACCATTTCCCAGGGGGCCCAGGACAAGGGTATTCTCGTTTTTTTTGGCTTCGCTCAATGATTGTGTGCCTTTTCCCACAACCCTGTATACAATGGTGACAGTCTCCTTGCTGTAGTCATATATGCTGAAAGGCCTTCGCAAAAAGATATCTCTGTCGGGTACTTTCAGCATAACAAATTGGCCCGGCTTTATCGTGCCCATCGTTTTGGACAGCTTGAGTTTCAGGAGAAAATAATTTGAAACAATATTGCGGTTATCTATGATCTTAGCTTCTATATCATCCATCTCAATTCCTGGGGCTCAGCGCCCCCTCCAGCAGCAAAGCTGCCGGAGCCTCCCTGCTCGCTCGCAGAAGCTCGCTTCGTTTCGCTTTGCTCCACGTTTTTATACACTACCTCATCACGACCCTTATAATAGCAACTGCATTACCAACGCGACCATTCCTGGGGCTCAGCGCCCCCTCCAGCAGCAAAGCTGCCGGAGCCTCCCTGCTCGCTCGCAGAAGCTCGCTTCGTGCATTCGCACCTTACTCTTCACGGCCTTCATAAAAACAACTGCATTACCAACGCGTCTTCGCCTGTTTCCGGATAATATTTTTTTCTCCGGCCTATTACTTCAAAACCAAAACACTCGTAAAGCCTTTGCGCGTCCCTGTTGTGTTCTCTAACCTCAAGATAGCATTCGGAAATGTTCTTTTCCCTGAAAAACTTAAGCGCATGATCCAGCATTTGCCGGGCATAACCCTGTTTTCTTTCTGCGGGGTTCACGGCAAGATTCATTATATGGGCCTCTACATCGACAGTATAAAACACTATATAGCCGACAATAATATTGTCATGTTCTATGACAAGCCCTCGGGAAATGGTTGAAAAGATTGTTTCTTCAAACATTGTTTTTGACCAGGGGGCGAAAAAAGATTTCTTTTCTATCTCTATAATCCGGCTTATGTCGTTCACGTCCATCTGCCGAACAATCCTCGGCATATCCTGGCTGTCTATTATCTTCTCTGCGGTGTTCTTTTCCGTCATATTGCTTCTACCATCGAGAGGTCCTTCATTGCGTTTATGTTAGTAAACACAGAGCTTCCGTTTTTGAAAAAACAGGGCTGTTCTTTCAGTTCTTTTACGCTCACAAGGGGCAGGATGCCCGTTACTTTAAACCTCTCTTGTCCGATAAGCCGAAGAAAATGCGCGATACAGGACCTGTTATATATGGCGTGGAGCGGCTCAAAGCCTAAATTTGTCTTTGGGATAATGACGTCTTGACCGGTTGCTTCATTCACCATATACTTAAACGCTTCTGTTGAGAGAAAAGGCATATCGCAGGCAACCACAAAGGTGTACGGCGTTTCCGAATAAAGCAGTGCCGATACAATTCCTGTCATGGAATTCCCGAAGGGCACAATATCTCCCAGCACGGGGGCGTCGATGCTTTCTATGGTGTTGTGAAGTCTTGAGATGATTATTACATCGTCAAATGTTTCTTTGGCCCTTTCATAGACAAGGCGAATCAGGGGTTTTTCTCCAATTTTTGTGGTAGCCTTGTCCTGTCCCATGCGGGTACTTTTCCCACCGGCAAGTATGGCGCAGGTCATTTTCATTGAAGGGAATGTATCATGTTTTCCCCTGTGAGTAAAGTAACTGTATTTTAAAATTGTAGAATATTTTCAGAACACAGAGGGGGTTTAGAAAATAACGGAATGTTATCTAAGCTTGTGTGGAGATGTTTACAAAATTCTGAAGGAGTTTCAGCCCCACGCTTTGGCTCTTCTCGGGGTGGAACTGGCAGGCAAAAATATTGTCTTTTTGCACGGAAGAGACGAATTCCCCTCCGTATGGTGTTGTCGTCGCCACAATTCCTTTATCTTCGGGTGAACAGTAATAGGAATGGACAAAATAAAAGTATTCGTTGTTTTCAATGCCCTTCAGGATTTCGGTTTCCTTCACGATCTTGATATTATTCCATCCCATATGGGGTATTTTGATGTTGCCCGTGAAACGCGGCACTGTTCCTTTTAAAACACCCATTCCGGCTATCCCGGGGGCTTCTTCGCTCGATTCAAAGAGCACCTGCATGCCGAGGCAAATGCCGAGGTATTGTTTTCCTTCTTCTATGGTCTCTTTTATGAAACCAAGCAATTCCAGTTTTTCAAGGTTTTCTATGCACTTGCCGAAAGCCCCGACACCGGGTAAAATAATCGCCCGCGATGCTTTGATAACTTTTTTGTCTCTCGTTACAACCGCATCGGCGCCAAGCTTTTCAAGGGCGTTGGTAACGCTTCTCAGATTGCCCATACCATAATCTATAATCGCTATCAAAATTTGCCCTTTTGTTTTTGCATTTAATTTTGCATTTTACATTTTAATTTTGCATTATTACAGCACGCCTTTTGTGGAAAGGACACCCTTGATGCGTTCATCTTTTGTGACTGCCTCTCTGAGCGCCCTGCCGAAGGCCTTGAAGATGGCCTCTGTTTTGTGGTGCAAATTGCTCCCGTAGAGGAGATTCACGTGGATGCATATCTTGGCTTCGTTGACAAAGCCCTGAAAAAATTCTTTTACCACGTCGGCATCAAATCCGCCGGTCCTTCCGGCAAGCTTTCCCCTCCATACAAGCGACGGGTCTGCCTCCCAGATCACAGGCAAACATGCAGAGAGATTCGTCCATGGGGATAATGGCATAACCATAGCGCTTAATCCCTTCAAAATTATTGAGGGCTTCTCTCAGCGCCTTGCCCATGGCAATCCCTACGTCTTCAACGGTGTGGTGATAATCTATGTCAATGTCCCCTTTGGCTTTTATTTCCAGGTTGAAAAGTCCGTGCTTCGCGAAAAGGCTCAGCATGTGGTCGAAAAAGGGGATGCCCGTTGATATGGTATAGGTGCCGTCACCGTCGAGCGCCCACTGTATTGTTATGGCTGTTTCTTTCGTCTTTCTTTCCACTTTGGCTTTTCTTTCCATGGGTCCCCCTACATGATTACCTTGTTCAATGGATATTCTACAATCCCCTGCGCGCCGGCCCTTTTCAGGTCCGGTATAATATCTCTTACCACTTTTTCATCGAGGATCACCTCGATGGCCACCCAGTCTTTATCGGAAAGGCTGGAAACCGTTGGGGTATGGAGTGACGGAAGTATGCCGGTGACTTCTTTCAATTTCTTTGTTGGAACATTCATTTTGAGGCCTACCTTTTCCTCGGCAATCAGAGCACCCTTCAAAAGGATGACGATGTTTTCCATTTTGCGTTTTTTCCAGGGGTCTTTCCATGCTTTTTTGTTTGCTATTAAGACTGTTTCCGACTCAAGGATCGTGTCGATGATCCTCAGGTTGTTTGCTTTAAGCGACGCGCCTGTTTCCGTGACCTCAACAATTGCATCGGCAAGCAGGGGCGGTTTTACTTCTGTTGCGCCCCAGGAAAATTCTATCTGCGCGTCAATGCCTCGTTTTTTAAGATAACGTTTTGTAAAACTGACAAGCTCGGTGGCGATCTTTTTCCCTTTCAAGTCTTCTATCCGCTTGATCTTCGAATCAGCAGGCACAGCAACAACCCACTTGACACCCCTGAAGCCGACTTTTCCGTATTTCAGCCTTGTCAGCTCTACAACCTCGGCGTTCTGTTCGAGTACCCAATCCCACCCGGTAATGCCCATATCGAGTATCCCGTCTTCAACGTAGCGCGCCATTTCCTGCGCTCGTATAACAAGGCCTTCGATCTCGGGGTCGTCGATTGCGGGAACATAGGACCGCTCCAGGAGCTTTATGTTATAGCCCGCGTTTTTAAAGAGCCTGAAGGTTGTCTCCTGTAAGCTCCCCTTCGGTAGTCCTATTTTTAATTTCATCTTAGAGCTCCTTTCGCGCCTTGATTGCTTCACCGTGTGCAAATAAACCTTCTATCTGGGAAAGCCTTATGGCGCTGTCGCCATATTTTTCAATAAACGATTTATCTATTGTAACAATTACCTTTCTCTTTGTAAACCGGTCAACACTCAGGCCCCCGGTAAACCTTCCTGCTCCGCCAGTCGGCAATACGTGGTTTGTGCCGATATAGTAATCCCCCATGGCCACTGTGGTATGAGGGCCGACATAGATGATGCCCGGATAGTCTATTTTCTCCGCATGTCTCTCGTTGCCGACAAGTTCCATGTGCTCGGGGGCAATGCGGTTGATTGCTTCGATTGCTCTTTCTGCGTTCTTATAAAAAACAAGAAAACCGTTATTTTTCAATGCTTTTTCTATCGTGTCCTTTCTTTCGTTTTGAGAAAGGAAGCGTTTCAAATAATCATCTATCTTCTTCAGGTGAGCTTTCGATGATGAAAAGAGGCCCACCATTGCCATTTCGTCGTGTTCTGCCTGAGAAAACATGTCCCAGGTAAGCGCTTTTGGCGAAAACGGTTCCGTGCAGAGGATAATAAGCTCCGTGGGGCCTGCAAGCATATCAATCCCCACGCTCCCGTAGACATCCCGTTTCGCTTCCTCCACGTAGGCATTGCCTGGGCCCACAATGATGTCAACCTTTGGTATTGTGCCGATACCGTAAGCGAAGGCATAAATCGCCTGTGCCCCTCCCAGCCGGTAAATGTTTTTTATACCAAGCAGCGTTGCCGCCGCGGGTATGTAAGGATTAACTTTCCCGTCCAGCGTTGGCGTTGTCACGAATATTTCTCTTACCCCGGCAAGCCTGGCCGGTACAGCCCCCATGATTAACGACGAGGGATATGCTGCCGTTCCACCGGGCACATAGACCAATGCCTTCTCGAGGGGAACAAGCTCTTCGCGGACAAGAAGGCCTTTTCTTCTATAGATCCTGTTTTTCCCTTTTTGATTTTTATGATAGGAAGTAACATTCTCTATCATCCCCTTCAAAACAGACATGTCTGATCTGTCAATTTTTGATGCGCCTTCGCGGATTTCTCTCTCGGAAAGCTTAAGGGGATACTCTTTATCCCATCGGTCCCATTTCCGGGAGAATCCCACAAGGGCCTTTTCTTTTTTTGAAATGATTTCGTTTTTGATTGTTTCTACGGCACTGCGGACGTTTTTCTTCTTTTTTTCTCTCCCGTTGAGGACAAAGGAGATGAATTTCTCGTATTCCTTGTCAAGGTCCCAGATTTTCATCTTTCCTCCTCACAATGTTTGCCCCTAATGCGTTCAGTTTTTCTTCTATCTTTTCATATCCACGGTCTATGTGGTATATCCTCGAAACCTCTGTGGTGCCGTATGCCGCAAGGCCCGCCATAATGAGGGACGCGCTGGCGCGAAGATCTGTTGCCATCACCTTGGCCCCCGATAAAGTCTCTACGCCTTTCACGATGGCCGTGTTTCCTATCACCCTTATGTCTGCCCCCATTCTTCGAAGCTCCGCGACGTGCATCATCCTGTTTTCAAATATGGTCTCTGTAATGGCGCTGGCCCCTTTCGATATGCTCATAAGCGCCATGATTTGTGCCTGCATGTCTGTGGGAAAACCTGGATGTGGGGTTGTTTTCACGTCCACCGACAGGGGTCTTTTTTTTGTCATTGCCGCCTTTATGGTGCTTCCGTCGCAAAGGATTTCCATGCCCATTTCCCGAAGCTTATCAATAACGGTCTTCTACGTGTTCGGGAACACATCCTTCCACGGTAATGCTGCCTCGTGTAATGCCGCAGGCCGCGAGAAAGGTCCCGGTTTCGATTCTGTCGGGAATAACATTGTAGGAGCAGGGCGTTAATTCTTTTACGCCTTTTATTTTTATGACTTCGGTTCCTTCACCTTCAATCCTGGCGCCCATTTTTTTTAACATGCGGGCAAGGTCAACAACTTCCGGCTCGCGGGCGGCATTTTCTATAATTGTTTCCCCTTTAGCCATTGATGCCGCCATGAGTATATTTTCCGTGCCCCCGACGGTTACTGTTTCAAAATTTATCCGTGCCCCTTTAAGTGTTTTTGCGATAACGTCTACATACCCTTCTTTTATCTTTATTTCGCAACCGAGCGCCGCAAGCCCTTTCAGGTGCAAGTTGATAGGTCTTTCCCCGATCGCGCAGCCCCCGGGATAAGAGACCGTTGCCCGTCTCAATCCACCGGTAAGAGAACCAAGGACCAGTTGGGATGCCCGCATTTCTTTTACCAGTTCATAGGGGGCAACATGGTTGTCAACGTTTGTCGTGTCTATTTTCAATGTGTCTGGCTCAACCCACTCACTTTCCCCGCCCAGGATATTGAGGAGCTTTACCATGGTTGTTACATCTTTCAACCGGGGGACGTTGCCTATTGTATAGTGGCCTCTTTGGAGAATTGTTGCGGCAATGAGCGGCAAAACGGCGTTCTTGGAGCCGCTTATTTTTATTGTTCCCTTAAGTCTTTCGCCGCCCTCTATGACAAATTTATCCATAATCCGACAACAACCCTTTCCTGTCCTGAATAGTCATTTTTTATATTGACGCTGAACCCTGCCGATTCAAGAATGTTTTTTATTGCATGTGCCTGGCGGTAGCCGCCGACTTCGCACAGTATATATCCTTCGTTTCTTAAATATAAGTGGGCAAATCGTAAGAATTCCTGGTAGATTTCGATACCACCTTTTCCGCCGCAGAGGGCTTTTTCGGGTTCAAAATCCCTCACGTCGGCCATAAGCGCTCGCCATTCTTCGTCTGCAATATAGGGAAGGTTTGCAAGTATCATATCAAATCGCATCCCGGCGCTGATGCCTCCGAAAAGGTTTGAGCAGAGAAGGTGCGCGCGGTCGCTTACCCCCATTGTGTGAGCGTTCTTTCTGGCTACCCCCAGAGCTTTTTGAGATACATCAACGCAGACAACATGTTTTAATGTTCTCTGGGCGATTGTCAACCCGATGGCGCCGGAGCCTGTACCCATATCGAGTATGCCCGTCATGTCTTTTCGTTTGGCGAGAATATTCAGGGCTTCCTCGACAAGGATTTCTGTTTCCGGTCTTGGTACAAGAACGTTCTTGTCTACAAAAAATTCCTGTGAATAAAATTCCTTTTTCTCCGTGATGTAGGCAAGGGGTTTTCCGTTTCTTCGCTCGCTCAAAAGCTTCTCAATCCGCGAGAGGCGTGGTGTTCTCGATCTCTCTGTCCATATTCGCAAGAATTTGTTCCTTTGTTGTGGCGCAGACAAAGGAAATAATACCAAGGACATCCGTCATGGAAACGTTCTTTTCGCGTAAAACAATATCCCTGATGTCCAATGGGCCCTATCCTTTCTTTAATTGCTCTGCTTGAAAATGGGCCATGAGTGGTGCAACGATATTGCCTATGTTTCCGTTGAGCATGTCCTGCAGCTTGTGGATGGTAAGCCCTATTCTGTGGTCGGTAACTCGTCCCTGCGGGAAGTTATATGTTCGTATGCGCTCACTTCGATCACCGGTACCCACCTGTTTTCTTCTCTCCTGTGAGATTTCCTGCTCTTTGTCGTTTTCCATCTTTTCTTTCAGTCGGGCGCGCAGGACCCTCATGGCTTTTGCTTTGTTCTTGTGTTGTGATTTTTCGTCCTGGCAGGTAACCACCGTGCCGGTAGGTATGTGTGTAATGCGCACTGCCGAGTCGGTTGTGTTTACGTGCTGCCCCCCCGGTCCGCTGCTTCGAAAAACATCTATGCGTATCTCGTCGGGGTTTATATTGAGCTCAAGCTCCTCGGGTTCCGGTAACACAGCAACAGTTACCGTTGATGTGTGTATTCTCCCCTGCGCTTCTGTATCGGGAACTCTTTGGACCCTGTGGACGCCACTTTCGTGCTGAAGGGTGTTCCAGGCATCTTTCCCTTCAATAACCATAATAACCTCCCGAAAACCACCGAGGTCCGATATGCTGGAACTCATGAGCTCCGTTTTCCACCGCATGGTTTCGGAATATCTCATATACATGGTAAAAAGGTCCCTTGCAAAAAGCGCTGCTTCTTCGCCTCCTGTGCCGGCCCGTATTTCAAGGAAAATGCTTTTCGCCTGTTTTTCGTTCTTTCCAAGAAGCTTTTCCCGAAGTATTACTTCCTGCTTGCCCGTTGTTTCCTCAAGCATTGCAATTTCTTCCCGGGCAAGCGTTTTTATGTCCTCGTCTGTTTCTGTTTTAAAAAGCTCTCCGGCCTTGGCAAGCTCGCTTTGCTTTTTTTTCCATTCCCTGTAAATATCGACTACGTCTTTGATTTCGGTCCGTTCCTTGGCAAGCTTCTTATACTCTTCCATGTTGGCAAGGGTCTCGGGCTTTGCCATTTCGGACTCGATTTCTTCGTATCTTATTTCAATTTGTGCCAGCCTTTCAAACATTACGTCGTCTTTTTTCCGTACCTTTTCTCAAACTTTTCAACCTGTCCCGCGGAATCAAGGCGTTTCTCTTTGCCCGTAAAGACCGGGTGACACTTGGCGCATATTTCTACGCTGATCTTTTCCCTCACCGACAGGGTTTCAAACGTGTGCCCGCAGGAACACTTTACCGTTGTTTTCTTCAGTTCCGGGTGAATACCTTTTTTCATTTTATCCTCCTTTGCTCATTGAATTGAGAAAATCTACATTGGATTCAGTGTCTGACAGCTTCTCCAGAAGAAACTCCATGGCCTCTACCGGGTTCATGGGCTGCAGCACTTTTCTTAATAACCATATTCTTGAAAGGTCGCTGTTTCCAAGGAGCAACTCTTCTTTTCTTGTGCCTGATTTGTTTATATCAATGGCAGGGAACACTCTCTTTTCTGCGAGCTTTCTGTCGAGATAGATCTCCGAGTTTCCCGTTCCCTTAAATTCCTCAAAAATAACTTCGTCCATTCTGCTCCCCGTATCTATGAGGGCTGTCGCCACTATTGTAAGGCTTCCTCCCTCCTCTATGTTTTTTGCCGCGCCAAAGAACCTTCTTGGTTTCTGCATTGCAGAGGCATCGATGCCGCCGGAGAGGATCTTCCCGCTCGAAGGCACGACTGTATTATAGGCCCGGGCTAACCGCGTTATGCTATCGAGGAGTATAACCACGTCTTTTTTGTGCTCAACAAGTCTTTTTGCTTTTTCTATTACAATTTCCGCCACCTGAACGTGCCTTGTGGCGGGCTCGTCAAAGGTGGAGCTTATAACTTCGCCCTTTACCGATCTCATCATGTCTGTTACTTCTTCCGGTCTTTCATCAATGAGGAGAACAATGAGATATATCTCTTTGTGATTCTCGGTTATGCTGTTTGCGATGGCCTGTAACAGCATTGTCTTTCCTGTTCTCGGCGGCGCCACAATGAGGGCCCTCTGTCCTTTTCCGATAGGTGTGAAGAGGTCCATGACTCTCGTTGAAAGGCTGTTGTGTGTTGTTTCCAGAATAGCGCGCTCGTCGGGATAAATGGGCGTCAGGTTGTCAAATATAATTTTGTCTCTAACGACGCTCGGGTCGTCGTAGTTGATGGATTCGACTTTTAACAGCGCAAAATATTTCTCGTTGTCCTTCGGCGGCCTGATCTGTCCCGATGTTGTGTCGCCAGTCCTGAGGCCGAATTTCTTTATCTGCGACGGCGAAACATATATGTCGTCAGGGCCTGGTAAATAATTCGAGTCTGTTGACCTCAAAAAACCGAATCCTTCCGAGAGAATTTCGAGCACGCCCTCTCCGTAGACTGATTCGTTTTTGTCCATATACGCCTGCAGTATCGAAAATATGAGTTCTTGTTTTCTCAGTCCAGACGCATTCTCTACGTTCAATTCGCGGGCCATGTGGGTCAGCTCGCCAATTTTTTTGCTTTTCAGTTCATTAAGGTGCATCTACTGTTACCTCCCATTCTTTTATCCTTCTCAGCAACCCTTCTACTTCTTTCTCGAGGTCCTCTTTTGTTCCGTTGTTGTATATAACAAAGTCGGCTTTTTTTTCTTTTTCTTTAAGGGGGATCTGGTTAGACATTCTCATGTCTATGTCGTCATCGGGAAGTCCCCTTTCTCTCAGGCGCTCCTTGATTTTTTCTGTATCTGCAGAAACAACCACTATTTTATCAAGACTTTTGTGCAAGTCGGTTTCGTACAGGAGTGGTCCGTCGATCACCACGAAGCTTGTTTCTGTGCCTCTTTTTCTGTCAATCTCTTTCCACATGTCTTCCCTTACCCTCGGGTGTATTATGCTCTCCAGGGCACGCAGTTTTTTTTTATTCGTAAAAACATCTTTCTTCAGCCTTTCGATAACAGGGTTTCCATCTTTTATATATTCTTTACCGAGGCGACTTGCTATTTCCTCTTGTACCTCTTTGAGCGTGATTGCTTTCTTTGCGAGGGCGTCAAGGTCTATTACTGTGGTTCCCTTTTTCCTTAGAAAATTTGATGCGGTTGTTTTTCCGCTTCCGATTATGCCTGTAATTCCTATAACTATCATATGTCGAGGTTTCTGACGCTGAGGGCGTTTTCCTCTATAAACAGTCTTCTTTTTTCTATGTTATCACCCATCAGTACAGTGAAGACCTGGTCGGCTTCTACTGCATCTTCGATAGCCACTCGTACAAGGCTTCTTTTTTCCGGGTTCATTGTTGTTTCCCAAAGCTGTTCCGGGTTCATTTCGCCAAGGCCCTTATATCGTTGCATGGTTATCCCTTCTTTCCCTTTTTCAAAAATATATTTGAGAAATTCCGACGCGTGAAGGGATTGTGGTGTTTGTTCCCCGTTGGAAATGTTTACACCTTCTTCATAAAAGTGTTCTATCTGTTTGTACGCGTTGTATGCGTCAATATAGTCGCCCTGTGTGCATGTTTCGTAGTTTATAATTACTGTCTTTTGTCCCCCGCCGGTGTCTTTTTTTGCGGATAGTGCGTATAAATTGTGTTCTTTGTCCATTTTTATTTCTACTGAATAACCAATTTTTTCGAGGCGTTTTGCGAGGACGTCCATTTTTTCGCGGCTGTGCAAAATCTTCCCTTTTGAGAATGTCAGAACCCATGAGTGATACTATTACGTCTCTTTCCAGTCCCGTCAGCCTGGCTGTTTCTCAGATAGCGCTCTACTACCTTTAGTTTTTCTACTTTTTCCGCAAGGTTTGGGCCTTCTATCTTTTCGCCGTTTAGAAAACATTTGGTTTTTTCCATACCTCTTGTTAAGATTGTCTTTTCAAACTCGTCCTCGTCTTTTGCGTACGTTTCCTTGCCCCCCTGCTTTATCTTATAGAGTGGTGGTTGTGCTATATAAACATAACCGCCGGTAATCAGGTTCGGCATCTGTCTGTAAAAAAATGTGAGGAGGAGGGTTCTTATATGGGAGCCGTCCACGTCCGCATCCGTCATGATGATTACCTTGTGATATCTTAACCTTCCCTTGTTATCCTGGTGTGTGCCGAGCGCGAGATACATAGATTTAATTTCTGCGTTGGTGAGAATCTTTTCTTCTCGTGATTTTTCCACGTTGAGAATTTTTCCGCGCAGTGGGAGAATGGCCTGTATTTTTCTGTTTCTTCCCTGTTTTGCGGAACCGCCTGCGGAATCTCCTTCTACAATAAACAGTTCGCAGAGTTCGGGGTCGCTTTCCTGGCAGTCGGCCAATTTTCCGGGCAGCAAGCCGTTTTCTATGAGGCTTTTGTTTTTTACTAATTCTTTTGCTTTTTTCGCTGCTTCTCTGGCGCGCCGCGCTTCTAGGGCTTTATTTATTATGGCCCTTGCGGTGGCGGGATTCATTTCCAAATATTCTGATATCTTTTCATTCAAGAGGGATTCTACAATGCCCTTTACCTCGCTATTGCCCAGTTTTGCTTTTGTCTGTCCCTCAAACTGAGGGTTCTGTACTTTTATACTAATTACTGCTACCATCCCTTCTTTTATGTCGTCTCCGGTAAGGTTTTCTTTTATTTTTCCCTGCATGTTATTTTGTACAAAGTTGTTTATGCATCTGGTCAGTGCGGCCCTGTAGCCCGCTACGTGTGTGCCGCCTTCTTGTGTATTAACATTATTAACATAGCTGTATATGTTCTCATTGTAACTATCGTTATATTGTATTGCTACCTCTACAAGATCTATATTTTGTTTTGCGCTTGTTATAAATATGGGTTCTTCAAAAAGAACATTTTTATTGGTATTAAGATATTTTACGAAAGCTTTAATGCCTCCTTCATACTTAATGTCGATCTTTTTTCCTTTTCTCTCATCGCTAAAAACTATGTATATGCCGTTGTTGAGAAATGAAACTTCCCTCATTCTGTGTACAATTATGTCAGAGCTGAATTCTACTGTTTCGAACATCGTGTCGTCTGCCTTAAACCGAACCTTTGTACCTGTGCCCTCTGTTTCGCCCGTAACAGTGAGATCTGTCATCCTGTTTCCGCGCTCATATCGCTGAAAATATACCTTTCCGCCCCTTTTTACCTCAACTTCGAGATATTCTGAAAGGGCATTTACCACTGACAGACCAACACCGTGAAGACCCGCCGAATATTTATAACTATCCTTATCAAATTTTCCCCCGGCGTGCAGTTTTGTAAGAACAACTTCCAGGGCCGACATATTTTCTTCGCTGTGTTTTCCTACAGGTATTCCTCTTCCGTTATCTTCTACGGTAACACTGTTGTCTCTGTGTATGGTCATTGTTATTTTATTACAGTATCCTTCGAGCGCTTCGTCCACACAATTATCAACAAGCTCATAAACAAGGTGGTGTAGTCCCTCGACGCCTGTGTTTCCAATATACATCGATGGTACTTTTCGGACTGCATCAAGTCCGCCTAATATTTTTATGCTTTCCGCGCCATATTCTGTCATTTCGTTAATTTCCTTTTATATTCTTATGGGCATTACTATATTTTTATATTCTTCCCCGTCTTCCCCTCTGAAAAGAACCGCGCCATATTTTTTTGGTGCTGATATGGTCAGTGTTTCCCCAAAAGTGTGTGTAACCACATCTAAAAGAAACCTCACATTAAAATTCATATTTGTTTCTTCGCCTGTGTATGTAATATCTATTATCTCTTTTGCCCTCCCTATATCTGATTCTGCTTCTATTATCATGCTTTTATCTTCGAAGCGTCACCTTTACTGGCTCTGATCTTCCTATGATAGACGACACCTTTTTCAATCCCTTTAACAAATCTTCCCTTAGGACAGTTGCAATATTTGTATTTCCTGCAGGTAAAACATTCTCGTAGTCAGGAAAACTTCCCTCTATTATTCTTGATATTATCCTTATTTTTTCTGTGCTTAATTGAACATGTTTTTCATCTATGGCTATTTTTACTTCGTCCTCGTCGTCTATAACTTTTTCTATTTCTAAAATTGATCTCTTTGGTATGGTTATCCCCTGAAACCCTTTTATTTCTTTCATTTTCTTCTGATACAGCGCCATTCTAAAGCCGTCTGTCCCCACAACCACTATTTCACCTTCTATCCCCTTCATAAACATACCGGTTAAAATATATCTTGTCTCATCAACAGACACGGCAAAACCCACTTTTTCTATCATTTCGATTAATTGTTTTCCTTTTATTAAAAATTCTTCTTTTACTTCTATCTCCTTTGTTTCAGGAAATTCCTCGGGATCCTGGAGACTTAGCGTTATTTCTGTTTTCTTTTGCTTGATTGACATAATATTTTCGTCAATGTTTATTATAATATCCCCACTGTCTAATTCTTTTAATATCTCTAAAAATTTTCTTCCGTGCACCACTACCTTTTTTTCGTTTTCTACTGAGCACTCAATTCTTGTTATTGCACTTACTTCCAAGTCGGTAGAATACACGGTAGCGTTGTCTTTTTTAAAATGAATAAGAATATTTGATAATATGGGCATAAGAGATCTTTTTTCTGTTATGCTTACCACCCTTGAAATAGGTTGTAACATAATATTTTTATCTATTATTATTTTCATATATAATGACCCCCGTAATAATAAGTGTTGTTAAAAAGTGGAAAGCCTTATAACTATTTAGAAAATAAGAAAAAAACAAAAAAGAAACATGTTCAAAACCAGCAGGCGGAAGTTGGTTCATGTTGACTTAAGCCTCTGTTCAATCTTTTCAACAGTATTTTTCAACTCCTTTTTTAACTTTATTTCGCTTTCTATTTTTTTAATAGAATGTATAATAGTGGCGTGGTCCCTACCACCAAATTTTTCACCAATACCAACCAGAGAGAGATCTGTCATTTTTCTGGCAAGATACATAGTAACCTGTCTGGGGAGCATAATAGAACGAACACGTTTTGCTGATTTAATATCAGCAATATTTATAGAAAACTGTGAAGAAACTTCTTTTAATATCATATCAATAGTAATTTCTCTGCCCCGTTCTTTTATTATATGCCCCATAATATCTTTAACAAGATCAATAGTAATATTAACATTATTTATAGAAGCGTAAGCACCAACCCGTATAAGCGCACCCTCCAAAGACCTTATGCTGTCATCAGAATTAGAAGCAATAAAAAAAGCAACATCAAGGGGGAGATCAAAATTCTCACTCTCCGCTTTTTTGTTTAAGATAGCAACCTTTGTTTCTATATCCGGAGATTGAATATCAGCAACAAGACCCCATTCAAAACGAGACTTAAGCCGTTCCTCAAAATTTTCAATGTCCCTGGGAAATTTGTCGCTCGTAACAATGATTTGTTTCATATTGTCGTAAAGTGCGTTGAAAGTGTGGAAAAACTCTGCCTGGGTTCTCTCTTTGCCGGCAATAAATTGTATGTCGTCAATAAGGAGCACATCCATTTTTCTGAACCTGTTCCTAAATTCATCCATTTTTTCATAGCGAATAGAATTAATAAGTTCGTTTGTGAATGTTTCCGCCGTTATGTAGCATATACGATCAGAACTAACATTGCTGTGATGGATAAGAAAATTTCCAACCGCATTTAAAAGGTGTGTTTTCCCCAAACCAACACCGCTGTAAATAAGAAGAGGATTATATGTTTTTCCCGGGTTTGTAGCAACGGCAAGGCAGGCGGCATTAGCAAACTGGTTACTGGAACCTACAACAAAGTTTTCGAAGGTATATTTTGGGTTGAATTGATTATAAAGAGACGATTTCCTTAAAAAAACCCCCTTCTTTTCCTCGGCCACCGGAAGACCGACGTCTTCCTTTTTAAGCACATAGTCTATTCTTACGCTTTCCCCGGTGACATCTTTTAGGAGCGAAACCACCATGGGTCCGAAATTCTCCGAAACCCAGTCCCTGAAAAAAGCGTTTGGAACAACTATGGAACAGGTGTTGTTTTCATAACCAAGAAATTTAAGCGGCTCGATCCACGTTTTATAGCTGTCTTCGCTAAGAACGCTCGCAATCTTAGGTTTTATTTGTGAAAGAATATCTAGCATGTTTTAAAAGTTTCAACAATTTATTCACATATGTGGAAAACTAAATGTGCCCTTGATGGTTTAAAATCTGATAATAATATAACAGAACAAATAATTCAAGTATTTTTTATCGACCAACTTACACAAGTGTACTGGAGAAAAGCACAGAAGTCAAGACAGATAAAGTTATGTTACCGACACCAGCAAATTCGGTTACACTAAGAAGCGAAGAGAAAAATACTAAAAACAACAGCCCTTTTGAGCGTACTTCTTTGCTCTTCCGTACTTGACGCAAACTCTTCTCCTGATGGAAGAAAAAAGGTAAAAGAAGAAAACAAGGCAAAACGATTGCCAGGACACCCGACTATATTTCGAAGAAAGAATTCAAAAAAATACTGCAGTAACTAAAAGAAAAAAGATACAGAACAACCAGGCTCGGGGATTTTCTCAAGACAGAAAGTACAGAATAATATTTCTAAAATTTAGAGAACAGACCTATAACCAATGAGCCGTTTGTGCCAATAACTTGTACCAACACTATCTATTGCAACCCCCCTTGACTTTGACGCATGAACAAACTCGTCCTCGCTTATTACAATACCAATATGAAAATCACCATCAATCCTGAAAATAACAAGATCACCGGGCTGAACACCATTCTGACTAATCTCGTAACCCGACCGACCCTGTGCCTCGGCGGGAGGAGGAAGTGAAACCTGGTGTTGTTTAAAAACATAATACACAAAACCGCTGCAATCAAAAGCATCCGGCCCTCTTGCCGCGTTTTTATAGGGTTTGCCCTGAAGCGCCAGGGCCGACGCAACTATACTGTTTCTTGTGTTGTCTGACACGCCGTAAAGCCGGACCTTTTTCGGGGCGCATGCGGCGAGGACAATAAAAACAACAAACAACATAAGGATTTTAAAAAAAGCATTTCTTTTCAAACACATATCAAGGATACCCCCTTATGAGCCTGACCACATCGTCAAGACAGTGGGCTGGTCCGGCACAACCCGGATAAGCGGGGGAGTCCCCGTTGTTAACAAAACCAATGGACAGGGCAACCTCATCAAACATGCCCTTATCACCATCGCCATCACCAACAGCAGAAGCCTCTTCTCTCCGCAACCCAAGAAAATCGAGGACCTCTCTGACAAGGACGCCCTTTTGATTATATTCGACATTAATTTTTATGCCGCCCGTGAGGAGACCCGCCCGTGAGGCAAGCTCGTTAGAGAAAGCCAAGTCGACAGAAAGGTCATTCTTAACGCGGTCGACAAGAAGAGAGAGACCGCTGGATATAATTACCGTAAAGACCCCTGATTTTTTTAGCGCGTCAACAACGCGGGCCGCATTTTCCTGATAAGGAATTTCGCTTATCAATTGATAAACCATTGAAACGGGCAGGCCCCTCCAGAGGAAAGCATCTCTCCTGCAAAACTCTTTGTAATCAATTTTCCCCTCCCGGAACAGGGCCTGATAGGCATCAGCGTTTTTTGTCCAGAGATTAAGTCTGCGGTGAAGATATTCCCAACTGCTCTTTGTTTTGGTTAGCGTGCCGTCGCAGTCAAAAAAAACAACCTTAATAGGCATGAGTTCTTATATCACCAACAGATAAAAAAATCTATTTTTAAAAGACCCTTCATGGACTATACTATCGTCGGGAAAATAACCGATGGACAAAGACAACGATGTTCAAAAAGAACGAGAGAAAACAGTTGATTGGAACAGGCGATATAAAGAAGGATTTTATAGCGGCGCAATTGAACCGCACACCCTTCTGAAACAATTCTGGCCAACAATACCCGGAAGACGCGTGGCTGATATCGCAATGGGAAACGGAAGAGACGCCCTGTTTCTGTCCGAAAAAGGATTTTTTGTTACAGGTCTTGAGGGCTCTATAGAGGCCATAAAGATATCAAAAGAGACAATGGCGCTAAAAAACCTTTTTATGTGGCCGGTCCTTGGTGACGCTAAGGCCCTGCCGTACAGAAAAAACTCTTTTGACTGTGTCATCATTTTTTATTTTCTTCAGAGAGAGGCCATTGATGAAACAAAAGCCCTTTTAAAAAAAGGTGGTATATTTATATATGAAACTTATTTGAAGAGACAGAACGATATTGACAGGCCGAGAAACCCGGCCCACCTGTTAGACGATGGCGAACTAATCGGTTATTTCAGCGGTTTTGAGCTTTTATTTTATGAAGAAATCATAGAAAACAGCGGTGGCAAAAAAAGGGCCGTCGCAAGGGCGGTCGGGAGAAAAAAATGATTGTTGATTGGAACCCGGAGAGACCGAGAAAAAAGACAACAGAGCTCATCTTAAACACGCTCAACAATGGCGGCATCGTTGCCTATCCTACAGACACACACTACGGGATGGGCTGTGACCTTTTTAACATAAAGGCGATCAGAAAATTATATGCCATGAAGAGGCTCGACAACAAAAGGGCCCTGAGTATCATTTGCAGGGACCTGAAGGATGTAAGCACATACGCGGTTATGAGCAATTTTTCCTTTGAGATTCTAAAACGATTTATGCCGGGACCATATACGTTTGTACTCGTGGCGAAAAAAATAATACCCAAACTGCTCATGACGGACAGAAAGGAGGTTGGCGTGAGAATTCCCGCGCACCCGGTGCCGCCAGCCATTGCGGGCCTTGCGGAAAGACCCATTATTAATACGAGCGCGAAGATATCGGGAGAGGAGGTCCTTACGGACCCTCGGCAGATAGAAAAAATATTTAAAGGCGCTGTCGACATAGTAATCGACGGCGGCATTATTATAAGCGAACCCTCAACAATCGTTCGTCTTGCCGATGATGAGGCAGAGATTTTACGCGAAGGAAAGGGGATCTTCACGGCAACACGAATTCAAAGGTAGACCCCCATCCGAAAAAGATCCCCCGACAAGCACAAGATTGTTTACCCCATAGAGTATCACCCTCCGACTCCCCTTTCAAGGGCACGCAAGCCCTGTTTTTGGTTTACAAAGAGAAACCTTTGATATATAACTGCATCGTGGTAGACATTACAAAAAGTTATTCGAACCACCCCCTCCATGCAAAAGTTGGTGGTATTATCAGGACCCACTCGGAAAACAAAACAGACATACGCGATATTGCGAAGAGAATGATTGAATGGAAGAGCGTGCGGCGCATAATGGATTTGGGCTGCGGATACGGCTGGTTTGAAGAGGCCCTTGAAGATGCAAGCAAAGAAAGACCCGATCTTGTTGTTGGCATTGATTGCCTTGTCGAGAATGCTGATCCTTTTATGCGGAACGCGAAGAAGGCAGCGAAAGAGGCTGTCTTTAAGGCGTGCCTGCTGCCGGCAACAATTGATTTCCCATCAGACTATTTTGACCTCGTTATTTGTGCTTACTCGCTTTATTTTTTCCCCGGCATATTGCCGGAGGTGAAACGAATTCTCCGTAAAGGAGGAGTTTTTGTTGTAATAACACACAGCGAAACAATGCTCGAGGAAGGAAAGCAATTTTTCGACTTCAAAAATTTACGGACCGTTATTGAGCAATTCTCCGCGGAAAACGGGGAAAGCATGCTAAGGGAATACTTTCAACAAATAACCTCCGCTGACTACTGCAATTCGCTGATATTTCATAAGGGCGACGAAGAGGACCTGGCGCTCTATATCGATTTTAAGCGCGAATTTATCAGGAAAGACGCAGACCCCGATCTTGTAAGAGAAACAATGCTCGCGGAGCTTTTTAAAAAAGGAGAATTCCGCCTCAACAAGAACGACAAAATATTTCTGGTGAAGAAATGAAAAAAAAGATTTTCTGTAATTTCTGCGGAAAGACGCTCAGCATTGATCTTCTCGACGAAAAAGAAAGACAGGTCTGCGAAAATTGCAAGGAGGTATATTATGAAAACCCTCTTCCTGTCGCGTCGGTTATACTTTCGAACAGAGACAGGGAAACCCTTCTTGTAAAAAGGGCCAAGGAACCCTTCAAGGACATGTGGTGTTTCCCGATCGGGTTCGCGGAAACAGGTGAAAGCATAGAAGACGCGGCCCTGAGAGAACTGAAAGAAGAAGCGGGAATTACCGGTAAGATTGTTCAGCTTGTCGATGTAAGTTCCCACATGAACCCGCTTTATGGAGAGCTTCTGATTATTACCTTTGAAGCAGAAAAGGTGAGCGGCACAGAGACTGCCGGTGATGACGCTTCAGAATGCAGATATTTTCCTATTATGAACCTTCCAAAGCTTGCCTTCGATTCCCAGGAAAAAGCGATACAGAAATATATTGAACTGAAGAAAGACCTCTGGAACATACACGATTCAGCAGATACATTTGTTGAAGCAACCGTTAAAGGGAAGAACTCCTTACACGAAAAACCTTCTTTCCGACGAACTTATCAGGGTTGCCCGGGAAAACGCAAAAAAAATTATTGATTTATGGCTTGACGATATTACCACCAACCCCTCCACAAAATCTTACCATGGCCTTGACAGAAAAGACCTTTTCGAAAGGGCATCGTTTATAGTTGATCGCTTCGAGTTGTGGCTAAAAGGAGAGAAAACCGAAGAGGAACTCAAAGATTTTTATTTTGAACTTGCGGAAAAACGTAAAGAGGACAAAGTGCTTCTCGAAGACCTCATAAGCTCTTTGAGCCTTCTTAAGAAACACATATGGATGTTCACATATTCCTTTGGTGTTTGGGAGAAAGCCGTTGACATCTACCGCATGTTCGAACTTGGGGAACGGCTTGTTTATTTTTTTGACAGGGCCACACACTATACGGTTGTGGGGTACATGGGGTTGTCCCACGAAAAGGGGAAACAATAGTGAAGGGGCCCCCGAAACCAACACCAGCAAAACAGTTGTGCTCATTGCCATAACAACTGCTTCTTTTCTTGCCCCCATGGCCCTCTCTTCCGTAAATGTAGCGCTGCCGACAATGGCGAAAGAGCTTGCCATGGACGCCTTGTCGTTGAGTTGGGTCGCGACGGCCTATATGGTGGCAGCCGCGATGTTTCTTGTCCCCCTTGGAAGGTTGGCAGACATTGTCGGAAGAAAAAAGATTTTTTTATTCGGCACAGGGATCTTTACGGTCGCCTCTTTTCTGCTCGGTGTAGCGCCATCGACAGGTTTTCTAATTGCTTTCAGGGCAATGCAGGGTATCGGCGGGTCCATGATTTTTGGAACAGGTATAGCCATACTCACCTCGGTGTATCCCGCGGCAGAGAGAGGAAGGGTTTTTGGCATTAATGTAGGGGCTGTCTATCTCGGACTTTCCGCGGGCCCCTTTCTCGGGGGCATCTTCACGCAATATCTGGGCTGGAGGAGCGTCTTTTTCATAAACGTGCCCCTTGGTATTGCCATCCTGTGTTTCTGCCTCTGGAAACTGCGGGAAGAATGGGCGCATGCCAGGGGGGAAAGCTACGACATCGTCGGGTCATTTATCTATTCTATTATGCTTATCTCAATAATGTATGGCTTTTCAGCTCCTGCCAAAAACAGGGGCACTCCTGTTCATCGTGCCGGGCGTAGCGGCAATGGTGGCCTTTGTTTTCTGGGAGAAGAGAACAAAAAGCCCCATTATTAATATGACTGTTTTTATGAAGAACAGGGTTTTTACGCTCTCCAATATTGCTGCTCTCATCAGCTACAGCGCCACATACGCGGCAGGGTTTCTTTTAAGTTTATATCTCCAGCATATCAAGGGGTTAAGCCCCATGAGCGCGGGCACAATACTTGTGTCGCAGCCAATTGTGCAGGCCCTGATTTCGCCTCTTGCCGGAAGAGTATCAGACAGGATAGAGCCCAGGCTCGTTGCTTCAACCGGAATGGCGGTAACCGCTGTTGGACTGTTTTTTCTTGCCTTTATTGAGGCAACAACCCCGATGTGGCTCATCGTGGGAAACCTTGTTCTCCTCGGCCTCGGATTTGCCCTTTTTTCTTCCCCGAATACAAACGCCATTATGAGTTCCGTAGAAACGAAATTTTATGGTGTTGCTTCGTCAATGCTTTCAACGATGAGACTGCTCGGACAGATGTTCAGCATGGGGATTGCCATGCTGCTCTTTGCGGTGTATATGGGAAAGGTGGAAATAGTTCCCGTTTATTACCCGCTCCTTATGAAAAGCGTGCGGATAGCCTTTCTTGTTTTTGGTTTCATGTCTGTGGCAGGCATATACGCATCGTTTGCGAGAGGGAACATGCGAATAAATAATGAATAATCAACAACTTTGACGCGAAAAAGTTTTTAGGATAAGATGAACAAATAACCAGAGGTATGCCATGAGACAAAAAAGAGCATCCATAATAATTGCGGTTCTTATTATTTCCACTTTTATTTTTATCATAAACAGCGCAAGCGCACAGAAAATGCCGGGCAATACAATGACGCTCAAGCTTGAAAACGCGAAGATGGCGCCGGTTGTTTTCTCCCACGATGCCCACGCTAAAACGATCAAATGCTCCATTTGCCACCATAAAGATAAAAACCCGACAGGGCCGGAAAAGTGTGGAACGTGCCATCTGGTAAAAGAAGTAAAAGAAAAAGCCCCGCCGGCACAAGACGCCTTCCACGGGAAATGTCAGACCTGTCACAAAGAAAATGCCGCAAAAGGGGTAAAGGCCCCGACCAGCTGCAATGACTGCCATAAAAAATAAGAGAGGAAGTCATGGAGTCAAAAAAGAAGAGCGGGACAATAGAGGTTTTGTACGAACTTCTTGTATCGATACGTTTTTCAATGTTTCTTCTCGCGCTTATTGCCGCCGGATCTATCCTGGGAACGTTTATAAAACAGGGCGCTACCGAGGATGAATATTTAAGGTTCTATTCAGAAACAACATACAGAATCATCAAGTTTTTCAGTCTGGACAACGCCTACCACTCGCCCTGGTTTTACTCGCTCATTCTGCTTTTTGCCATAAACCTTTCTCTTTGTACAATCCGAAGGGTTATTCGATTTATCAAAGAAAAGAGTGAATCCGGAATGCCCGGAGCCCGAAAGATTACTAAAGATGCAACTCAGTATGCAGGCGGGCCTTGAAAAGAAAGAAGAGGCCATAGGCAGACTTGAAAAAGCATTACAGGATTGTCAGCGAAGAAGGTCCGGGCCTGATAGTGGAGAAGGGGACCATTTCGCGGATGGGTGTGGTTATTATACACGGGAGTATCATTACCGTTCTTGTTGGCAGCCTTATCGGACTTGTCTTTGGATTCCGCGGCTTTGTCGTCCTCAAGGTCGGCGAAGCAAAAGACCGCATTGCAACGAAAAGCGGGAGTCCACAAGAAAAGATGCTTGGTTTTACAATAAAGTGCAAGGATTTCAAGGTGAGCTATTATCCGGGGGGTCAGCCCAGGGATTATGTAAGCACCATAGAGGTTATAGAAGGAGGGGCCGTAGTGCTTGAAAAAAACATACGGGTTAACGAACCCCTCTATTATAAGGGTACGCGTTTTTATCAATCGAGTTATGGCAAAACAAACTCCTTTGCGTTTCGCGTGGGTGACAAAAACGTCCTGCTTGGGGAAGGGGAAGAGTTTAGGGAGGGGAAACTGATCTTCATGGTGGCGAAGTTTGAGGAACAAGTCCATAATTTTGGTCCGGGGGTACAGATTGCTTACCTCGATGGCAATGAGCTAAAAACAGCGTGGTTCTTAACACAAGTGGACAGGCTGAGATCCCAGACAATCCAGGGCGTTAATGTCAGACTTGAAGAGATTCGCGAAGAGCCTTATACTGGCCTTGAGGTAAGCGGCGACCCGGGCGTGTTTGTGGTTTGGGCAGGGTTCGCGTTGATGCTTTTTGGATTATACGTGAATTTTTTTACCTATTACCGGAGAATATACGCGGTCTCCACCGCGGAAGGAATTATCATCGCGGGATATGCGTTGAAAAACAAAGAGGCCTTCGGAAAAGAATTTGAAGGACTGAAAAAGGAAATATATGGCAGCGCACCATAAAATACTCGGTATTGTCACTATACTTTATCTTCTGCTTTTTTTAATGCACTGCGTCTATTTTGCGTGGAGGAAGGAACGGATTATTTCCGTCATATGGGGCTACGCTTTATGTTGCCTTTGGGCTTCACACGGTGGGTATTGCTTTGCGGTGGACAGAGTCGTATCGGTTGAACATGGGACACGTGCCGCTCTCGAACTTTTACGAATCCCTCATCTTTTACGCGTGGTGTATTATGGCCCTGTTGATATTTATGAAAAAAAGGCTTTCACACCCAAGCATAACCCTTTGCGCGTCGCTTATGGGCCTTTTTCTCATGGGCTTTGCGTCTATTTCGCCATCTGTTGAGAGAGAGATACAGCCCCTTGTTCCTGCCCTGCAAAGCAACTGGCTGCACATTCACGTGGCCACCTGCTTTATCGCCTACGCAGCCTTTGCAATATCATTTGTTGCCGGCACGCTTTACCTGATCGGGCAGAAAGGGCCAATTCCACCGAGAGATATTTTGGAGGAAATAAATTATAAGTGCATAATTATTGGCTTTCCGATGCTTACTTCTGGTATACTTACGGGGGCTGTATGGGCTCACTATGCGTGGGGATCATATTGGAGTTGGGACCCAAAGGAAACGTGGTCGCTCATAACGTGGATCATATACGCGGTTTTTCTGCACGCTAGAACGATGAGAGGATGGAAAGGCAAGACGAGCGCTATTGTATCCATGGTAGGGTTCGCGAGCGTTATGGTCACTTATTTTGTGGTAAATTTTATATTATCAGGACTACATAGTTACGCCGCATGAGAAAGAAAAAAATAAAAAGTCTGGTATTGTTCGGAAACGGCATAAACTGCGAGTATGAAACGGCCCATGCCAACAAGCTCGCGGGGTTTGACACAGATCTTATGCACATAGACGAGATGATGGAAAATCCGAAAAGCATTCACCGCTATGTTTTTATTAATTTCCCCGGCGGTTTTCTTGACGGTGACGATCTGGGATCTGCAAAAGCGCAGGCAGTGAAGTGGAAATATCAGACGATAAAGGGCTCTCAGGGGAGGTTCCTCGACGAACTGGTGAAGTTTGTTTATGATGGTAAAATTATAATCGGAATATGCAACGGGTTTCAGCTATTGGTAAAAACCGGTCTTTTACCGGGAATGGAAGGAGAGTACGGAAAACAAACAGCAACGCTTACCTCCAACGACTCCGGTAAGTTTGAGGACAGATGGGTGAACCTGAAGGTAAACCAACTTTCTCATTGCATATTTACGAAAGATATGGATAAAATTTATCTTCCTGTAAGACATGGTGAAGGAAAATGCGTGATTGATACGCCGGAAAATGAAGAGATGATGATTAAAAAGGGTCACATAGTTATGCAATACTCTGACGAAGCGGGCATTGTTACAGATGTGTATCCGAGCAATCCGAACGGGTCCATTAATGCTGTTGCAGCCTTCTGTGATCACACGGGAAGAATATTCGGCCTTATGCCCCACCCGGAGGCCTTTGTTCATTACACGCAACACCCGAGGTGGACAAGGGAACCCCTCGATACAGAAGGGGATGGCCTGAAAATATTTAAAAATGCATATAAATATATTTTAGAAAATTAATAGGGAGGAACGCGCATGAATAAAATGGACATCATCAACAAACTCGCAACTGATATAAATGTTAATCAAAAGATCGCAAAAATAGCGGTGGATACAATCATAGACAGTATAAAAAAAGCGATAACAAGCAATGAACGCGTGGAAATACGCGGATTCGGCAGCTTTACGCTGAGAGAATATAAAGCATACAGAGGAAGAAACCCGAAAAGCGGCGAAACAGTTAATGTTGAGCCAAAGAAGCTTCCCTACTTTAAAGTCGGTAAAGAATTAAAAGAAATGGTATGGAAAGAAGAAGAAGAAAAATAATTAAAAATGTCCCCAATACGGTATTAATAAACGTTTTATAATTGTTGTAAGTTGAACTATCGCGGTTGATGCTTCCCCCTTTTTCTCGTAGGGATAGACAGATTGATTTTTCAGTTCCATAACAACCGATTTTACAGAGCTTGCAAGGCCCTTCAAATCATACCCGCCCTCAAGAACAAAAAGCGCCTTACCACCGCAGTGTTTTTTGGCAATGTCGAGGAGTATTCGTGACATGGCGGCAAAGCCGGCTTCCGTGACGGCCATTCCCCCCAGGGGATCGTTGTAATATGTGTCAAAACCGGCAGAAACAAGAATAATATCAGGCACATACGCTTCAGCTACCGGAACGAGAACATCCCTGAAGGCGTAAAGATAATCTTCGTCGCCCATACCATAAGACATGGGAATGTTTACGGTATACCCTGTTCCCCTCCCTTCCCCTATCTCAGTATACCAGCCCGTACCCGGATAGTAGGGATATTGATGCGTTGAGAAATAGAGGACGCTCTTGTCTGAATAGAAGCTATGCTGTGTGCCGTTACCGTGATGGAGATCGAAATCCACAATGAGAATGTTTTTCAGGTTATATTTTTGTTCCAGATACCGTGCCGCTATGGCAATGTTATTAAAAACGCAAAAACCCATTGCCTTTGAGCGTTCCGCATGGTGTCCTGGCGGCCTCACAAGAGCAAAGCCGGTATTTACCTGTGAAGATTGAATGGCGTCGGCAAGCTCCAAAACTCCCCCGACAGCCATACAGGCTGCTTCGTATGTTTTGTGAGATGCAACGGTGTCGCCATCAAGATGTGTCTGGGATTTGCCGCTTGTTTGTGCAATAGAATCTATATAGGAAAGCTCGTGGTTAAGGGCGATCTCTTCATGCGTTGCCATTCGAGGGGTTATGTACGTTAACCCTCTCTGGTCAAGGGTTTCAAGCATGGCGTAGATATATTCGAGCCTCTTCGGATTTTCCGGGTGGTAGTTATCGGTGACGTGTTGCAGATAGATATTGTCCTTTACAATCCCAACGGCCATAGAGGGCCTCCTCGCAAACAGAGAATAGTAATTTTTGAGCGAAAAAGCAAGAGTATGCTGGAGAATGCGAAGACAAAGGAAAATAACGAGCAGGTATAGCAGAATGTTTCACGTGAAACAATAGAAAAAACGTTCAAGGTTCGAGGTTGAAAGGCCTGAACGTAAATCGGAAATCGGATATCGAAAATCGTATGCGTAAAGTCGCAAGCCCCATGTCCAGGCTTCAAGTTTAAAACAGAGACTTTCCCGCGTAACAGTTGACTTGAGGTTTGAAGTTTGTGCACCATTTACGAGTTCACGATTTCCGATTTACGGCTGCTTACGGCCTGCGACCGCTATTGCTTCCAACTCGTGCTTTATTTGGTATTTTGTACGATATGCTGCGTTATTAAAGGGCAGGCCGCCTTCTATCGATCATGTAGCAGCTCCCACGAACCTGTTTTGCTTGTCCTTTCATTGCGGAAGCGACTTCAGTAACTTCACCAAAGTGGGTAAAGGGTTTTTGCTTATTGCTTGTAATGCCTATAGATAAAGCGACAAAAGGAAACTGTCGGATGCTGCCCTGACGGTCCTCTATTTCGATATAGCCTCTTTCTCTGTCTTCAGCCTCATAGAGTGTAGGGATGATGCGGTCAAAGGCATCAAGGATCTCTTTTGCCGTGTCCTCAACGAGGCTGAGGTCCATAATGAATACAAAATCATCACCGCCAATATGACCAATAAAACTACCCTGGGCTTGCATGTTTTTTACTATATTAAGGATTAACCTGCCGGCAATCCTGATGATCTCATCACCACGGGTGAAGCCGTAATAATCATTAAAAGGTTTAAAATGGTCAAGGTCGGCATAAGCAAGGGCAAAGACTTCACCCCCATCTATCCTGGCCTGAATTTGTCTGTTAATAGAGATATTACCGGGGAGTTTGGTAAGGGGATTTACTTCCGAGACCCTTTCTGACCTTATAATAGAGAGGTCAACGCGTGAAAGACCCTCTTTTTCAAAATCGGATTTTTTTATATAATCTTCAACGAAAAGGACGTCCCATTGAGGAGTGCTTTGCGTTTCATCGAGGACAACAAGGACCGGCAACTGGTGGAAAATTGGATCAGCCTTCAGGTTGTTTAATAGACTGACAGTAAAGCTGTCCTGCTCGTTAATGTCTATGATAATAAGGTCAGGTATAGAGTTGTATATGTAATCAATAGCAGATTGAATGCTGCGAAAAGAAAGGACCCTGTATGATTTGTTAAGAATTCGATCTATAATGCTCGACAACGCGGCGTCTTGAGAAATAACAATGACTGTTTTTTCATTCATAGAGAAAGGTCTTCCGTCATCTGAAAAGAATCTTCAGCCTCCAGTAGAATTTCTTTAATATCCGATTCAGAGAGGGAGAGAAGCTCCCACGCCTTGGGATTTACGGGCATAAGATGGCGATCACCGGCAAACCCGAAACCGCGAGCCCTCACCAGGATATCCGCAAAGTGCACGATGGCGGAATCCATGGGCGCGATCTTCGCGAAGTGCGGCTTGTGGTGGTATTCGATGACCTCTATAAGGTTAGGGGGAAAGCGCCATTTTTGTGCCACCCACGAGCCTACGCTCGCATGGGTAGTGTTAAAATGGTTTTTTTCCGAATCATAAATAGAAAGACCGCTCTGGTCCGATTCGTTCATAGCATTTCCATACTCTTCGGGATACTGGAGAACAAGAAGGATCTTTCCGATATCATGAAGAAGGCCGTCTATGGAAAGCTCATCGGGTTCCTTAAGCCCTTTTCTTTTTGCAATGAGCCTGCATACAATGGCAGACCCCAGGGAGTGTTCCCATAATCCTAACATAGTTTTCTGCATCAGTTCAAAGACGGAGACGCCGAGCAGAAGGCCCTTCACAACGGTAAGCCCCAGCAGAATGACTGCCTGGTTTACCGATGATATCCTTCCTGGAAATCCGTAGATTGGCGAGTTGACCATTTTAAGGACTTTTGTCGTAAGGGCAGGATCACCGGCCACAAAACTGCTGATCTCATTCAAAGAAATCCTCGGGTTTTCGATTACTCCCAGGATCTTTTTCAGCACCTTCGGGATTGTAGGGAGCGCGTTGACGTTTTCAATCTTTTCCCTGATTGCCCGGACATCGATATTACTCATAGAGACTCTCAATATGTGCTATAAAGACCTTTTTCAGGACATCCATGTAAGGTTCGTAGTTCTCCACGGTTTTAAAACGCCCATCCAGGTCGGAGAGCATGACCTCAATGGGTACCGAAGGCTTCGACATGCCCTGGATAAAAACGCTATCAATGCCCATATCCTTTATTTTGTCAATCAACTCAACGGTAAGCTCGGTGTTTTCTCCGAGGAGTACCATCCCGCTTGAATTCTCAACGGGTTTAGCGAGCTTCATGCCGGATTCCAGTTTATCAAGAGCTATTTTAGCCACGGTCTTCCCTTGTACGATATATATCGGACAAAATCATAAAAACATTATAACAATAAAAGTGTATCACGTTTTTATTTTATAGTGTTTTTAGCCATACCTCAAGCCTGTCGCAACCGGTTTTTAATTTTTCAAGATTTTCAGTATAGGAAAAACGAACATGAGTGCCTGCCCTGAATTTGCCAAAATCATATCCAGGGGTGATGGCCACTCTTGCTTCCGCGAGCACCCTGTGCGCAAAATCCATGCTATCAATGTTCCATTTTCCAATGTCGGCATAGATGTAAAAAGCCCCATCGGGATAGGCCGGAATCGAAAAACCAAGGCTTTTTAAGCGGGGTACCATAAAATTACGCCTCTCCTCATACGTTTTTCGCATAATATCAATTTCGCCGGGATTATTAAAGGCGGAAAGCGCGGCATATTGCGAGATAGAGGGGGGAGAGATAAAGAGATTTTGGGCGCATTTCTGCAGAGGTCTTACAAGCGTTTCGGGTACGACCATCCAGCCAAGCCTGAAGCCGGTCATGGCGAACGTTTTTGAAAAGCCGCTTATCACAATGATATTGTCCGAGATGGCAAGAGCTGTCTCTGGTTTTTTATCATAGGAAAGCCCTGAGTAAACTTCGTCTACAATGAAAAGGCCATTAAGTAAAGAGAGGTATTCGTAAAGAGAAGAAAGCCCTTCGTTGCCGTATATAATCCCTGTCGGGTTGGAGGGGTTAGCAAGGACAAGCGCGTCGGGCCTTCTATCGGCGCGCTTCAGGTGATCCACGGTTATTTCAAAACGGGAATCTTCCGAAACAGGAATCTGAAGAATATCAGCGTCAACAAAAATAGCAATGTTTTTATAACAGGGATAACCGGGGTCGCTCATAGCAAGAAGGCTTCCTCGTTCAAGCAGTGCTCCAAACAACAAGAGCAAGGCGCCAGAGGTGCCGTTTGTGACAATGATCCGCTCAGCAGAGATATTCACATGATGAGATTCAAGGTAGTGCCTGGCCACTCTTTCCCGCAGTTCCGGTATGCCAAGACTATGAGTGTAGAACGTGCGGTCCTCCATGATTGCCCGTACGGCCTCTTTCTTTACAAAAGATGGCGTTTGAAAGCCGGGCTCACCCACTTCCATGTGGACGATATCTTCACCTTTCGCCTCCATTGCACGGGCTTTTTCAAGAAGCTCCATGACATAAAATGGAGAAATATTTTGGACTCGCTCTGTAAGCTTCATATCCCTTCTCGTGCCTTGAAATAGATATTGTTATCTTTGGCAAGAGTATCAGAATATACTATGTCTGTCAACGATCCGGTATCCAAAGCTGTTTATCCGCTAATTGCCTGTCAAGGCCCGGGAAGAAATATGGAAGGAAAAAGCGTTGACTTCAAAAGGCTTATATGCTCATAATTGAGAAAAATATTAATCATAATTCACACGAGGCAGGAAATACAATAAGTCATATACTAACAGTAGCATACAATAACGGCAGAACATCCGGCACAAATGCCGTTAGCTGAATAATTTCAAAAATAAGACGGGGGTGAGGTTTATGATCGTCCATAATTTTAACGACAAAGAGGTTCTTGACACAACGTATATAGCCCACGGAGGAGCTGTCGCAAGAATGGTCCTCACAAGTCAGTTTATGAAGGCCATCGAATTTCTCGCATATGCAATACTTCCGGCAGGAAATACCCTGGAGGAACACATTGATCCCGTTGAAGAAATTTACCTCATTTTTAAAGGCGGCGGCATGATGAAAGTCGGGAATGAAACAAAAGAAGTCAAAGAAGGAGACGCAATCTGGATACCCGTTGGAGAGCCGCATAGCCTTGTGAATACAGGAAATGAGGAGACTTTTATCCTTGTTGTGGCAGCTTACCCTTAAAAAAGATATTAAGGATAATACAAAATAGACGAATATATACACATAGGATAGTTGTAGACCGCTTTGGCGGCGGTCTTTTGTGGTGCGGATATAATATGGAAATAAAGCCGGGAATGACTATTAATATCATTATCAACATCGATTATCGCAGAGAAACAGTCGAGACAAAAAATTCCATTGTTCATGATGTGACAGGTAACAGAATAGTTATAGCCCAGACAGACCCGCCTATCTCAAGGATAAACATAAACAAAGAAGTTTTCGCGACGTACCTGGAAAAAGAGGCAGGAAGGCCCGCACGATTCGGTTTTCCCGCGAAGATAACTGAGTTCATCAAAGATTATGAGCTTGCTTCAAAACAGAAAGCGCAGGCAGTAGTGCTGCTCCGGGAGGGGCTTCGGGAGCCATATAATCTAAGGATGTTTTACCGCCTTGAACCGCCGGGCAATTGTGGCATCGATATTTTTGTTAACGGAAACAAAGTGAGCATCCTGGATATTTCAATTGGTGGGGCAAGTTTCAGCCACAACAGGATTTATCCCTTTAAGGCGAATGAGGAAATAAAAATAATCCTTGTTATCGGAGAAAGGGCTTCACAAATTAAATCGAAAGTAGTGCGGGTATGGGGGCCGGAGAATGAAAAGGTGAAGAAAAGCCTCGCATTTGTATCGATACAGTTTCTCGATATGGACGGCCACATAAAGAATGATTTGGGCAGAAAGATACGGGACGTCGAAAGGAATCTTCGCTGCAAAGAGGTCGAGCCCTGATCGATATATCCAGACATAATAGAAAATTACTTATCAGTTGGGAATTACACGGAATGTTTCACGTGAAACAAATTATGGTTATGCTGATTCTCAGTGCAAAAGCACCCCAAAACTGTCTCTCGCTGAGGCCACAGAGAGAAGAGGCGAAGAGGCTGTAAGATGCGGCATATCGTGAAATCGTAAACAGCACACAAACTGCAGCTCGCAAGTCAAAGTTAAGAGGAGAAGGCTCTGTTCTTGAACTTGAACCCTGCGACATGAGACTTGCAACGTGGTATTTACGATTTCATGATTTACAGCCTTTCAGCCTGAGATTGTGACACGGGGCTTAAGACTTTTCCTACGATTTACGATTCGATTCACGATTTACGATATCCCGCTTTTCAACGTTGAACCTTGAACTTCGAACAGTCCGTCGGTGAGGGCAACGTTATTAATCGCCATACTCATCAAGGTAACGCTCAATGTATTGCCTGACTTTACCTGCAGGCTTATAGACGCCGAAATGCCCCTCGCAAAGTATGTCAGCGTTGAGCGCCAAAAGCATCTCCATCGATTTCTGCCAGTGGGACATGTTGGCCCCAAACTGTGCGAGAAAAGGCCCGTGAATGTCCTGACCGAAAAGGACCCTTTTGTCATCTTTGTCCAGATAGAGAGAAAGAGACCCCGGCGTGTGGCCGGGGGTGTGAAGACAAACGAGTTTCTGGCCGCCGAAGTGCAGAAATTCCTCGTCCTTTAAGAGCTTTACATCAACCGGCAGGGGAGCGAAGTCGATTCCGTACCAGGATGCCCCGGTCAATATCTTGTCACCGTTTTCAACAGCCGCCGCGTCGAGGCTGTGGATAACAATGCGGGCCCCAAAGCGCTTTTTGAATTCATGAGCGCCACCCACGTGATCAATGTGACAATGCGTGAGCACCACTGTGGAAAGATCTCCGGGATCAAGCCCCAGTTCTTTGATGTTATGTATGATGGCGTCTACACTCATTCCTGCCCCTGTATCAATAAGAACAAGCTCTCCCAGATCCAGAAGGTATATGGAACAATCCTTCAGATCAGTTATGTCTGAACTTCCAACAAGGTAAATGTCCTTTATAATCTCTTCGGGTCCCATGGAGACCTCCTGTAAAAATGCAGGTAGTACATGAAAGAATTTGAAAAGAGTGTAAAGCGGCGCCGCAACTTTATCAAGTATTTTTCAGCATTAATCCGCTCTTGACAGCATCAAAACCACATTGTATTATCAAGAAAACAGGAGAAATTACCATGAAAATTAAATTGTATGGCCATTCAGCCTTCCAAATAACTACGGAAAACAATATCCGGATTATTATCGACCCCTACGAGTCTGGCGCCTTTGGCGGTTCCTTCGCATATGGAAGGATAAATGACGAAGCAGATATTGTTCTTACGAGCCACGACCACGGGGATCATAACTATACAAAGGACATAAAAGGGAAATATGTCCATATTAAAGAAGCAGGCCAGTATGAGGAAAAAGGAGTAAAAATTAAGGCTATACCGACTTTTCACGACAAATCGAAAGGCCGCGAAAGAGGGGCAAACCTTGTTTTTGTCGTTTCCGCCGAGGATATGGTCGTAGCACATCTCGGAGATCTTGGGCATACCCTCGACGGCGATGCTCTGCAAAGTATCGGAAGGGTCGACATTCTGCTCCTGCCTGTCGGGGGTTTCTATACAATTGATGCGAAAGAGGCCACAAGGGTCATGAATGATATAGGTCCGGCCATAACGATACCAATGCACTACAAGACAGAAAGTGCCGCCATGCCCATTGACGGTCTGGAAGAATTCATAAAAGATAAAAACAACGTGAAAGAGGCAAATGCCTCTGAAATTCTCATGAACAGAGATAAGTTACCGATAATAAACGAGATAATAGTAATGCATCACGCTTTATAGAAAACATTAACCAAAAGGGAATCCCGAATGCTTAAAAAACTGTTCTCAAAAAAGGACATCGCTATTGCGGTAAAGCGTCTGGCCCGATTGATTGAAAAGGATTTCCCCGGAGAAGAGATCATCTTTGTCTGTCTTCTGAAGGGTTCTTTTATGTTTACATCTGATCTCGTAAGAAACATCAGGAATCCCTCCAGGATAGATTTTATGAGGGTCTCATCATATGGAAACTCAATGAAATCAAAAGGAAAGATAACAGTTACAAAAGACCTGGAAGAAGATGTTAAGGAAAAAAATGTTGTTATTGTCGAAGACATTATAGATTCCGGGCTTACATTAAAGTCAATAAGCGGTATGATAAAAAAGAGAAAACCAAAGAGCCTCAAAATCTGCGCGCTTATCGATAAAAAGGCTCGCAGAGAGGTAAATATTGAGGGGGATTATGTCGGATTTACCATAGATGACGGTTTTGTTGTGGGGTACGGCATTGACTACGCGGAGCAGTACAGGAACTGTCCTGATATATGTGTTGTTGAAAAATGAGTAAAACACGGAACAAAGGACGTGGCGGTCCCTGATTTGAAGGGCATGTCGTTGTGCTTTGTTCTAAGCCCTGTGGAAAAAAAGAGAACATGGAAACCCTTCATAAAAAAATAACTGACAATATCATCGGGCGGCACGAATGTGTCCTTGTTGTTATTGATGCACAGGAAAAACTAATGCCCGTTATAACGGACAGGGAAAGCGTACTATCAAACATCGCACGCCTCGTAAAAGTCTGTCACCTCACGGGTATTCCTGTTGTTGTAACCGAACAGGAAAAGCTTGGAAAAACCGTGGCGGAAATACATAATGAGTTTTCCGCGGAAGAAGCCATCCAGAAAGTTCATTTCAATTGTTTTTCCTGTGAAAATTTTGCTGAAAGGATTAAAAAAACCGGCAGAAAGACGATCATTCTTACCGGTGTGGAAGCGCATATATGCGTTACGCAGACAGCGCTCCATGCTATACCTTTCTATAACGTGCAGATCGTCAGCGACGCTGTCTCGTCACGCCTGACCGATAACCGGAACATCGCCCTTCAACGCATGAGAGATGCCGGTGCGACAATAACCTCGACAGAAATGTTCATATACGAGATAGTACAAAAAGCAGGAACAGACGAATTCAGGTCTATTCTGCCCCTGGTGAAATAGTTCGTGCAGCGTCCTTCCCTTACAAAAATATTTCTGTCTTTTCTTGCCCTTGGATCATACGCGTATGGCGGCCCTGCTATGGTTGTCTATATAAAGGACCTTGCGGTGCGCCGGAACAAGTGGCTCGACGAGGAAACATTCAAAAACGGTGTCGTGCTCTGCCAATCTGTGCCGGGGGCTATTGCCATGCAAATGGCAGCATATGTGGGGCTGAAGACACGAGGGACCATGGGTGCGGTGTTGTCATATCTCGGATTCGGCCTCCCTGCTTTTGTTTTCATGACGGCCCTCGCCTACCTGTACACGCGTTTTCACGCTTTGCCCCAGGTCGAGGCGGTCTTTATGGGACTCAAGGTAATAATTGTCGCCATTATTGTGAACGCGGCCTCCTCCTTCAGTAAAAGCGCGATAAAAGACTATAGGGATCTTTTCATTGCTATTGCCTCGGCAGCCTTTTTCTGGACGGGTGTCAGCCCCTTTCTCGTGATTTTTGGCGCCGCGGCCACAGGATTTTTATTGTTTCAGGAAATGACAAATGAAAAGAAACTTCTCCCGGAAAAACACGATTTTTCCGGTCTGAAATATATAGTCGCAACAACGGTCCTTATTTGCGCGGGAATGGTTTTTCTTTACTTTACACATAAAGAGCTTATGAAGGTTGCCGCGGTTATGTTAAAAATTGATCTCTTTGCCTTCGGTGGCGGTTTTGCGGCGCTTCCACTCATGTTTCATCAGGTTGTTGATGTGAAGGGATGGATCGATAGCAAAACCTTCATGGACGGGATAGCGCTTGGACAAATAACGCCCGGGCCGATTATTATAACGGCAACATTCATCGGATATCTGATGTATGGTTTTACAGGGGCGCTTGTGAGTACTGTGGCAATCCTGTCCCCATCTCTGCTCGTTGTCCTCATAACAGCGCCGTTTTTTGATAAACTGAAAAATTCCCGGTTCTTTGTGCGGGCAACGAGAGCTATTTTTGCGACATTCGTGGGACTTCTCTTGTTTACGGCAATAAAATTTGCCCTTTCAATTTCCTGGACAATTCTTGCAGCACTCTTCGGCATTGTGTCTTTTATCGCGCTTTTTAAACGGATTCACGTTCTCTATGTTATTTTTGCGGGTGCACTTATATCGATAGCGCTCTTTAGATAAAGATTCTAAATAGTTAACATGTGAAATTTATTTAACAAATGGCTTGAGGCGATATTATTGTTTGATATATACGATATCTGTGGGTGAGAAGGCGTCACCCTTTTTAGATTTAGTCCAACTTGCATCTACTCCGAAAAGCTCAACAACCTCAAGTTCTCCTTTGAATTTTCCTTTCGTAGTGCCAAGCGGCGCCTTTGTTTTGGAATCAATGATTTTTTCTCCTGCGGTGTAAACTTCAAGGACTTTCCCTTTCTCCAGACCTGACAATCTTCCGGCATTTATATAAACTTTTCCTTCGTCGATGGACGCGATTCGTGCGTGCCAGTCTAAAGAAAGCACTGACCTCAGGAGGTCATCGGCAACTATCTCAATGGCAAGATCGATAGCCTTGATTTTAGCCTTTTCAGGGCTAAGCTCACCTTTTTCTCTGGACAGGGAAACAGGGTTTCTTCCGAAAAGTTGTTTGAGCATAAGACCGGTATCGGTATCGTAAACATCAATGCTCAGTTTGGACATGGCAAAAGAAGCCTCATTTTCGTTTTTGCCTTCAATCTTGGTGGTAGTCGTGTAAACGTCTGAAAGAGCGCTCTTTAAAACCGCCTGGACCCCAAAAACTTCATTGAGTATTTTTATGTTTGTCGGATCAGTAAAAGAACCCTGTATATTTGTTGTGGCCGGATCAATACAGATGATTGCCCCTGAGCTTTCCAGTCTTGTTATGAGCCGTCTTGTGGCCAGCTCGCCAAGCTGTTCGCTTTTATAATTTGTCCGATCTTCGGTTGGAAGAACAATAACCCGTCTTTTCATTCTTGGCGAAGGATAGTCAAAAGTAATGGGAGAAGCGCCCGGCATATAACCTATTCCTGTTGGTGAAGTACCCATCTGGACCGGGTATCCCGCCTGGGGAGGCAAGTTCTTCTTTTTCAACTCTTCTTCGAGTTTCGCAATCCTGTCTTCCATGGCTGTTCTTTCTTTTTTGCTGGTACCAGAAGCGGAAGAAATCATGGATTCGATGATCCCCGGCGAGTACTGGTCTTTTCTAATCCACATATTTTCCGGCTCAAGAGGGGTCTGCCCCCATTTTTTGTTCCGGGCATAAATGTACTCAATGCCATCGACAACCTTGATATCGCCCGGTTTCGGTTCCTTGGAATCTTCAATATCCACCTTTTGTTGAGCAGACTGTTTTTGGCCAGTCTTTGTTGGGTCATCCTTCTTGTTAGCGAAAGGCAGGTAGCTGCATGATGCGAGAAATAATACCGCTAGAAATATGATTACTATTTTTTTCATCCAGTGATTATACGGCATGAATGAAAAGAAAGTCAAATATTTATAATTTTTTATAAAGCCAGAATTATGTGATGTTATATATGGAGGTGACGGGGATTGAACCCGTGGCCCCCTCGTTGCGAACGAGGTGCTCTCCCGCTGAGCTACACCCCCAGGATGCATAATAGTATTTCAAGTTTGCTGTAATATCAAGGTTTTTATGTCGGCGATCACGGATAATTGTCAGCAATAAGGCGTCGAAAGCGCATTAAAGATTCAAAATATTTTTTATTGTCTGTTTCAATTCCCCGGTATCTGCAGACTTTACTATATATCCGTCAGAAGCCCAGCTTGAAAAATCCTGTTTGAATTCACCATAAGCGGAACAGAGGATTACGGGCTGGTCTTTGTTCGTATTTTTAATTTCGTTGAGTGCCTGTATGCCATCCATGCCGGGCATCTTTATATCCATGATGACCAGATCGAAATGAGAAATTTTGAGTTTTTCCAGCGCTTCATAACCATTCGACGCGACTTCTACCTGATAATTTTCTTCTTCAAGCTCTTCCTTGAAAAGAAGCCGTATGTTTTCCTCGTCATCTACTACAAGAATTTTTACATTTTTCATAGGAACTCCTCTTTTATGTTATTTTTTAAAGGGAGGTACACAATAAATGTTACACCCTTTCCTGCTGTATTTTCAATATCTATGTGACCATTGTGATTATTGATAATTTTATTGGAAATGGCAAGTCCGAGACCGGTACCCCGTTCTTTTGTCGTAAAAAAAGGATTGAAAATGTTATCGATAAAGGCAGGGTTAATCCCACCGCCCGTATCAGTAATGGAAATGCTGACAAAGGGGTTGTTGTTGAATGAAGCGGTTGTTGTTTTAATGGTTAGCTTGCCGCGACCGTTCATGGCTTCATAGGCATTCATAAAAATATTGATGAAGACCTGCTTTAATTGCTGGCTGTCGCAGGCAATGGGCGGCAGCGTGGTATCAAAACGTTTGGCAATAGAGACCTGTTCCCAGGATATATCTGTTGAAAGGAGATAGAGAATTTCGTCAAGAAAATCATTTATGATACATGTTTCTGATATAGATGGACTTTCTTTGACATAGTTGAGGATTTCGTTGAGTATTTTTTCGAGCCGGCTTACTTCTTTGAGTATAATTTCGATATATTTATCCTCTTTTTGCTCGTTTTGCATTTTCTTTGCAAGTCTTTTTGCGAACCCGCCGATAATAACAAGAGGATTTTTTATTTCGTGGGCGATGTTGGCCGTCATCTCTCCAAGGCTTCTGAACTTTTCCTGTTCGATGAGCCGCTTCTGCGCGTCGGTAAGTTCTCTGACAACGTCTCTGAGTCGTGTATTCAGCAGGGTGTTTTCCAATCCGCTTGAAATATAATTCGCTATAGTGTTGATAATGTACTGGCCATCTTCCTCGAGGGTGTGTGGCTGAGTTGTTCTTTCGCCGCAAATTGTTATAGTGCCCAGAACGCGGTTCTTTGAAGTTATCGGCGCGGAAAAAAGACTGAACTTAAAAGAGTTCTCGAACTGATCAATAGAATTCTTAAAAGAAACGGCCCTGAGAAGCTTAATCGCTGATTGCTCCAGTTGCTCGAGATAATCTTTGACTGATGAATCGATGACACCATAGGTAAACCTCTGAGAATCAAGCTTAAGAAGCGTGTATTCCAGCTTAATCGTTACAAAGCTTGCGTTAAGCGATTTTGTTATGATAAGAGCAAGGTTTTTGAGAAGCTCATAGGGTTCGACATTTGAAATAAGAATTTTTCCGAGCTCTGAGAGCATGGCAAGTTCGCTGATCCTTTTTTTCGATGAAAGAATAAGTTCAAAAGAACGAAGTATGCCGCCTAGCTCACGGGAAATTACGGATAAAAGGATTTTTTCGGAATCCTGAAGAGTCTCCCTGGATACGGAACACAAAACAAGCACTCCGTAAATGTAACTGTCGTCGGCGAGAGGAAGGAACGAAAAAGCCCTGTAATTTTGAATGAGTCCGTCCAGCTCGGGGTAGAAAAGGCAACCGAACCGGGGTGAAATATCTTTAATGGTAAAATATTGGGGCGATCTTGTTTGCGCCACACTCCCGATAATACCTTCACCAATGTGGCACCGGTATTGATTAAGCATGTTAAAGAGTGTGCTCTTCGAATTTCCGTATCTGCAGGTGAGCCTTTTGTCTTTGTCGAATGTGTAGACAATGACTTCTTCACATTCCATGTCCCGGGAAATAATATTGAGTATGGATACTATTCTGGAAGCGTGCTCCAGATTAGAATGAGATATTTCAATGATCTTCCCGAGCAGTTCAAAGGGATTCATGCTTTGCGATTGCTTTCTTATACAGTTCGACGTATTCCTTTGCCGATTTCTCCCAGGAAAAATCTTCATTCATGCATTTTTTTATAAGGGACTGCCAGGCGCTTTGTTTTTTGTATACCGCAAGGGCCCTCTCTATCGCGTCGAGCAACGCTTTTTCTGTATAATCGTAAAATTTGAAACCCGTACCAATGTCCGGCGATTTCGTGTAGTCAATAATGGTATCTTCAAGGCCGCCAACGCCCCGCACAATGGGTACAGTGCCGTATTTCAGGCTGTAGAGTTGATTAAGACCACAGGGTTCGTATTGGGAAGGCATAAGAAACATGTCCGAACCTGCCTCTATGAGATGTGCGAGCCTGTTGTCATAAGCGATTTTTACAGCGAATGATTTCGGAAATTGTTTGGATAGCTGTGTAAAAAGGTCGTGATATTTTCTTTCCCCGGTACCCAGAATAATGTATTGTACGCCCTTTGACAGCATATCTTCCAGGGAAGAGGCAATGAGGTCAAAACCTTTCTGATCAGCAAGTCGTGAGATTGTTCCGATGAGGGGCATGTTCTCCGCAACGGGCAACCCGTATTCTTCCTGCAGCGCGGCCTTGCAGACCTTCTTGTTGGCGAGATCTTTCTCGTTATACCGGGCGGGAATGTGGTGGTCTTTTTCCGGGTTCCATTCTTCGTAATCAATTCCGTTTACGATTCCGTAAAGATCATTCTTTCTTGTCGTAAGAATGCCCTCAAGGCCGCAACCGAATTCCGTAGTCTGTATTTCCTTGCTATATTGTTTGCTCACTGTATTGAGAATATCTGAAAAGACGATGCCGCCTTTTAAAAAATTGATGTGTCCGAAAAATTCAAGAGCGCCAGGGGTAAAATATTCCCAACCGATATTAAGAAGGTGCATATCGTAGTGCCAGAAAATACCCTGGTATCCGAGGTTATGAATGGTGAGAAGCGTGGAGATCTTACGCAACAAGGGGTCGTCTTTGGCAAGCAATTTGAGAAATACCGGACTAAGCGCGGTTTCCCAGTCATTGCAATGGAGTACGTCGGGAATAAAGTCAACAACCTTCATTGCCTCCAGAATACTTTTCGCGAAAAAGATAAACCTCTCCGCATTATCCAGATAATCACCATCAGGGGTACTGTACAGATAATCCCTGTAATAATATTCATCCTGTTCCACGAGATAGACGGGTATCCCGTCATATTCGCTCTCTACAATTTCAGCGTCTACAAAAGATTGTGATACCTGGCAGGCAATCTTATAATTTTTGTACCTCATGGGGAATCCCTGCTCTTCTATGCCTTTATGTTTCGGCAGAATCACCCGCACATCAATGCCGAGTTTCTTGAGGGCTTTCGGAAGGGCCCCGGTGACGTCAGCGAGACCTCCTGTTTTCACGAAGGGATAAATTTCGGGAGACGCGATTAACACTTTCATGTTACCCCCTATGGTTGTGTTTCTTTAAGATAATCAGTCGCTTCTTCCGGAGGCGTAGGATTGATGTAGAAACCTGTTCCCCACTCGAAACCAGCCATTTTAGTAAGCCGCGGAATCAGCTCTATATGCCAGTGGTAATGAGGTACATTACCGTTTCCTGACGGGGCCGTATGGATAACATAATTATACGGCGGCGCATTAAGGACCTTGACGTATTTCTTGAGGATAGTCGAAAGCGTTTCCGCGAGAGAATGAAAATTGTCTGCGCCATTATGATCGGCAAAGATTGCCTCATGTTTTTTCGGTAATATCCATGTTTCAAAAGGGAAACGGGCCGCGTAAGGCGACAGGACGATAAAAAGGTCGTTCTCAAAGACCACCCTAACGTTATTTTCTTTCTCCTGGGCGATAATATCGCAGAAAATGCACCTGTCTTTAAATTTGTAATAAGAAAGCCCGCCGTTTATTTCCTCAACAACCCTCCTCGGAACAATGGGGAGCGCGATGAGTTGCGAATGGGCATGGTCCAGCGACGCGCCGGCAACAGAACCATGGTTTTTGAAGACCATAATATATTTGAACCGCCTGTCTCTTGAAAGATCAAGGATCCTTTCCCTGTAAGCGACAAAGACGTCCTGGATACGCTCCACAGGCATGTCCGAGAGGACCTCGGCGCGGTTCGGTGTTTCAATAATGACTTCGTGAGCGCCCACGCCGTTCATTTTATCGTATAATCCCAGGCCTTCTTTATCGAGGTCCCCTTCAATCCGCAAGGCGGGAAATTTATTGGGAACAACCCGGAGTGTCCAGTCGGCAGAATTGGGAGGGGAACCGTTTGGTCGTATGGCATACACTTCAGGCGGGGTCATGCTTTCATTACCGGGACACAAGGGACACACGGCGGCCTTTGATGGAGCCCCTTCTTCTATAAAGAAAACAGGTCTTTTACCTCGTTCTGTAGATATAATAACCCATCTGTCGATAATGGGGTCTTTTCGTAATTCAGGCATGTATTACCCTCGCAATGTGATGTTTTGACATGTTTTATACTGCGTGATATGAAATACTTCTGTGATTCCGCTTAAAGATAACATTCCTACGCGCACGCTACCAATTATAGCAGTGAGCTTTATCTTTGTAAATATATTAATTTTTTTGTGGCAGAGGTTTGCACTGCAGGGTGCTGCAAGCGAACAGGTCTACAGGTATTATGGGTTTGTACCCCACGAGTTTATCGTTTCCCTGACATCGCAGTGGACCCTTGTCCCCTATAACATCATGACGATGTTTACATCCATGTTCCTCCACGGAGGCTTTCTTCACCTGGCAGGGAACATGCTTTTTCTCTGGATTTTTGGAAATAATATTGAAGACGCGCTGGGACATGTGAGGTTTATTCCCTTCTATATTCTGTCCGGTCTTGTGGCCGCCATTTTTCAGCTTTCTTATGATCCGTCATCAGACATCCCCATGATTGGCGCAAGCGGCGCCATATCGGGCATCCTCGGTGCTTATCTGGTACTCTACCCCTTTGCGCGGATAAAAACGCTTGTTTTCTTTTTTATTGTGGAGCTTCCCGCTATTTTACTTTTAACTATCTGGTTTTTTATGCAGGTCCTCTATTCAACAAGCATGAACGGTGTTGCCTGGTATGCCCACATAGGCGGGTTCATTTTCGGTCTTTTGACGGTAAAATTATTTGTCAGGAAATCGGGGCGCAAATCCAGGCCCCCCCGGACTGCGTCATGAAAACCCTCAGGGCCCTCCTTATTAATCCCTATATCTATGATTTCGCGGCCTACAACTTCTGGTCAAGCCCCTTGGGACTTCTCTATATGGGAAGTATTCTCAGGGAAAACGGTTTCGAGATAGAGCTTATTGACTGCATGGAAGTACAGGAAAAAAAGCGAAAAGAAGACGGGAGAGCGCCCTTCATCAAGGAGAAAGTTGCAAAGCCTGCATTACTGAAAGGAATAAAAAAGCATTTCAGGCGATATGGCATTTCGCCACAGGAATTAAAAAAACGACTTTCAGATGGCAATGAACCGGACCTCATTCTTGTTACCTCCATCATGACATACTGGTATCCCGGCACAGAAGAGGTTGTCGAAATAGCCCGTGAGGTTTTTCCCGGATCAAAAATCATTGTGGGCGGAATCTACCCGACATTATGCGATAATCTGGCCGGGGACACCCTCAAAGGTGCTGATTTGATTGTGAAAAGCAATGAGATTGAAAAGTTTTTTTCTTTCGTTGAAGATGCTTTTTCTATTTCTCTTTCGAGGAAGCCTCTTATGGACGACCTCGACGCGCTTCCTTTCCCCTGCTATGATCTCTATGACAGCGTAACCTTTATTCCCCTCCTTACGTCTTTCGGGTGTGCCTTCAAGTGTACCTATTGTGCTACGCCATACACGCATCCCGCAATCATACGGAGAAGCCCTCAGTCTGTCATTAACGAGATCGCCTTCTGGCAAGACCGGGGCGTTAAAAAGTATGTTATCTACGACGACAGTTTTTTGTACAAAAAAGAAATATACGCGAAACCTCTCTTAAGGAGCATCAGGGAGCTTCCATTTAAGATAGACATATACAATCCTAACGCAGTCAACGCGGCCTTTATCGATGAAGAGCTGGCAGGGCTGCTTGTGAATACCGGTTTTCGGGAAGTGAGGATCGGCCTTGAATCAATCAACCCCAATGCGCAGAAAGATATGGGAGGAAAAGTAAACTTGGAAAGCTTTGAAAGAGCTTTGTTTCTGCTCAAGCAGGCGGGTTTTAGCGATAATATCTATGTCTATATACTGGCCGGGCTTCCCTTTCAGAAATGGGAGGAGGTAAAAGAGACAATCGATTATGTGGTGGCATCAGGAGTAAAACCTTATATAGCCGAATACACTCCCATACCTCACACGGTCCTGTTTGAGCAGTTTTATCGCTCCGCGCGATATCCCATAATGGAAAACGCGATTTATCAGAATAACGCGCTCTTCCCTTTTGCCTGGGAAGGATTTACCGAGGAAAACCTGATATTTTTAAAAAGTTACGCGAAAGAGGCCGTAAATAGTAAATCGTGAAATCGCTAGTAATCGTTGAAAACGCGCAACAATAAAGTCATGAGATCACAGAGAAAACGTCAATCGTAGCTATCAAGAATATCAGGGCACAAGCACACAATATTTCAGGACAATATAACACCGTGTTTCCGATTCTCACGATTTGCCATTCACGGCACTTTCAATCCGACTTTACAACTTGAACGATATCCGAGCTTTAGTCTATTTAAGGTATTTATGTAATTTCTGGTAACCCGGAAACTCGCCATCAACAAAATCAGCGCCGAGTTCTTTTGTGTTTTCAGTCCCGTCGAGGATTCTTTTAACAGTACATTTCATTTTAATCGGTGTTTTTTCAGTAGGTATGGTAAAGATTGTGTCGAATTGGCCATCCTGCTCGGCGTCATAATCCTGAGGGATTGAAATTCGCAAACCGCCAAGCGAGAGATCAAAGATGATGCCGGTCTGTAATGTAGATTCTTTTGCATCACGTTTGTAAACAAAGGCCGGTAGAGAAACTTCTTTTCTGGGATAGTTGCGTCGTTCGTTCTTCAGGTTTTTTAATCCGCTTTTATCTTTTAAAAAATTAAAGAGTACTGTTTCAATGATTGAAGACAGGGACCTTCTTTCTCCGCCAGCGACCTTTTCAAGAGAAGCCCGAAGATCATCGCTCGTACGAAAACATATTGTTACATCTTTTTTCATTGTCCGTACTCCTTATGTATTAGAATATATGTTACAAACGACACAATATACTTAATGTATAATAAGTATAACATAATCTTAAAAAACCGCAAGACAAAATAAAATTAATACTATTTATTGTAAATATCGACATCAACAAATCCGGTACAGAGAAAAATCTGTTTTTAGATTAAAAGTCGTCACATTATTCATAAGAATTTATGCAATGACCCTATTTTTACTACCGTCCAGGACATGTTGCTTTTCTTGATAGAGACTTTGTCTAAACCCGGTTTCACTGATAATATAGAAAAATGTTTCTGTTATACAACATTTGTCGGGATCAACTGTTTATTGTAATGGTTCCGATTCGTTATTTTCTTAAATAAAAAGGTCTTAAAGTAAAAATCCTTTATCTGCTTGTAACCCCTTGACAATAAAATAATTTCACAGTTATCTAAATTTTATGGTAAAATGGTTCGTCAATATAGTGCCTTACGAGGTTGTATCAAGGGAAAAAATGCATGATTAATACGCAATCTGTAGCATTGCAGTGGCGGTAGCTTGCCGTAATATCAATCTGTTTTTGAATTGTACACATAAAACTTCTATCACATAATATTATGAGAAAGGATGGAACATGAAAATATTTATAACAGGTGGAGCGGGATATATTGGAAGTCATATCGTAAAGCTCCTCGGTGAAAAAGGACACGATATTCTTGTTTTTGACAATCTTTCAACAGGTCACGAATGGGCCGTCCTCTTTGGAAAGCTCGTGCAGGGGGACCTTAAGGATAAAGCGCTTGTAAGCGAAACGCTGAAATCCTTTAAACCTGACGCGGTAATTCATTTTGCCGCATCCATCCAGGTTGAAGAATCAATGCGGTTGCCCCTTATGTATTATCAGAACAACGTCGCAAACACCCTGAACCTTCTGGAGGCGATGACAGAAAATAATGTAAAGTACCTCATTTATTCATCAACTGCGGCCACATACGGCATGCCGGAAAACATGCCTGTTAATGAGGAAACGCCTCTTGTGCCCATAAACCCTTATGGGGCTTCAAAAATGATGATCGAAAGGGTTTTGAAGGACCTTTCGGCATCGCGGGATTTCCAGTACATCGCGCTCCGGTATTTTAATGTTGCCGGTGCCGATGCTGGAGGGAGGATTGGTCAGGCATATAAAGAAGCGACACACCTTATCACAAGGTCCCTGAAAACCGCAAAAGGTGAATTCAAAAAGCTATTGATCTACGGCAATGATTACCCCACGCCTGACGGAACTTGTATCCGTGATTACATACACGTTGATGATCTTGCCATGGCACACTTGCAGGCCCTTGTATATCTTATGGAGACGGGGAAGTCCGATGTAATGAATTGTGGATACGGTCACGGGTTTTCAGTGAGAGAAGTTGTCGAAACAGCGAAAAAGGTCACTGGTATTGATTTCGCCGTTCAGGACGCGCCAAGAAGGGCCGGCGATCCTCCATCGCTCAGTGCCGACAGCACGAAGCTGAAAAAACTTACAGGATGGAAACCGGCCCATGACGATCTCCAGTTCATCATTAAAACCGCATGGGAATGGGAAAGAAAACTGTGAAAAATGTTCAAGGAAATCAAGGATTAAAGATTAAAGAGGCACGCGACATAAATACGATAAGTCAAGACCTGTTCCCGTGAATCAGAGAGTTCGAATTCACTGTCCTCGCTTGACGGGGCAGTTCAAGATTGACAAAACTGTCCACTGAACACCGGAGGACAAGCTTAGATCGCCTTCACGTTCATTGTTTACTTGATTTAACGCAATTTGAACGATTGATATCCATTGAACTCTATGAACTGTTTTTATCTAAGGAGATAATATGAAAAAAGCATTGATTACAGGTATTACCGGGCAGGATGGTTCATATCTCGCGGAGCTTCTCCTCTCAAAGGGTTATGAAGTCCACGGTCTTATCCGTCGCGCCAGCACCTTCAACACAGACAGAATAGACCATCTCTATCGCGATGTCCACGATCCTGACGCGAAGATCTTTTTGTACTATGGCGATTTAAGTGTATCTGGACAATTAACAGACCTCCTCCACGATATAGCACCCGAAGAGATCTATCACCTTGGCGCCCAGAGCCACGTAAGAGTCAGTTTTGATATGCCGGAATACACGGGAGACGTTACAGGCCTTGGAACCATTAGACTCCTTGAAGCAATACGCAAGACAAGAATCAAAACGAAATTCTATCAGGCATCTTCCAGCGAAATGTTTGGCGCCGCGCCGCCTCCCCAGAGCGAAAACACACCATTTCAGCCCCAGAGCCCCTATGCCGCCGCGAAAGTTTACGCCTATTATGTAGCCAAAAACTATCGTCAAGCATACAATATCTTTGCTACCAACGGGATACTTTTTAACCATGAATCACCTCGTCGCGGTGAAACATTTGTGACACGCAAGATTACCCGTGCCGCGACACGTATAAAACTTGGCCTCCAGAAAAAACTCTATCTCGGAAACCTTGATGCGAAGAGGGACTGGGGATTTGCCGGTGATTATGTTGAAGCAATGTGGCTCATGCTCCAGCAGGAAAAGCCCGATGATTATGTAGTAGCAACCGGTGAGACCCATTCTGTGCGCGAATTCGCGGAAAAGGTTTTTGAAAAGCTTGATTTGGATTACAAGAAATATGTTGATGTTGACCGGAAATACTTTCGTCCCTCGGAAGTGGATGTGCTTCTCGGAGATGCTTCAAAAGCGCGCAAAGCCCTCGGATGGACCCCAAAGGTCGGCTTCGAGCAGCTTATTGATATGATGATCGAAGAAGACATGGAGATTGCCCGTAAAGAAAAAACCCTTGTTGACGCGGGACATACAGTGCTTTCACGCATTTCATGAAAGCGAAAATCGTAAATCGGAAAATCTTATTTCTCGCAGAGATCGCTGAGTACGCAGAGAGAAAATGCAATAATGACGGCAGATTTATTTTCCTGGTGAATTTATGAGAATGCATGAATGCACCAGGATCGTCTGCCTGAGCGTTCCTTCATTCTCGGGAACGTCAGGCGCGAAAACAAAGCCCGCCTCTCACTCTGCGATCTCTGTGAGTTTGAACGAACGCAGAGAGTGGGCGTGAGATGATGCGAGTCTGCGATAAGTATTATCAAAACGAGAAAGGAATTATCGTGAATAAAGATCCAGATATCGTAAAAAACGGATTACGATTACGGGGGCAAAGGGGTTCCTCGGGAAGCATCTCATCAACTCCCTGAAAAAGCATGGTTGCAAACACATCTCTATTGCCGATCTGCCGGAATATAACCTTGTGCGTGTCGCGGACGTAAGAAAGATGTACCGCGAAAACAAACCTGATGTAGTAATTCACCTTGCCGCGAAGGTCGGTGGTATCGGATTTAACAGGGAAAATCCCGCGTCGCTTTTCTATGAAAATGCCATGATGGGAATACAGCTTCTCCACGAGGGATACAGACGAAGGATTGATAAATTTGTTGCTCTCGGCACTATCTGCGCCTATCCGAAATTTGCACCCGTGCCTTTCCGTGAAGACGAAATATGGGACGGTTACCCTGAAGAAACAAACGCGCCCTACGGTCTCGCGAAAAAGATGATGCTCGTGCAGTCCCAGGCCTATCGGCAGCAATACGGGTTCAATTCGATCTTTTTACTTCCAGTCAACCTCTACGGCCCCGGAGATAATTTTAATTTCGCGTCATCACACGTTGTTCCCGCTTTAATCAGAAAGTTCTTTCTCGCGGACCTTCTTGCCCGTGGTGATTATAAGGGTATTCTCCGGGATTTTAAGCTTTTCGGCAATGCCCTGCCCGGCTCACCGTCAGAAGATGCGATTAACGAATATTTGGCCACCATCGGGATACAAGCCGGAAACTTGGCAGGTCAAGGTCAAGGTTCGAAGATCGCAAATCTCGAACCTCGAACCTCCGAATTCACGATCACAATCACGACTTGACATGCCAACAACCGGCGATTGTTGAGATCTGGGGTACAGGCAAGGCCACCCGTGAATTCTTTTATGTGGAAGATGCCGCCGAGGCTATTACCCTTGCCACGGAAAAATATAGTAAAAGCGAGCCGGTCAATATTGGCGCGGGTTTTGAAATCGCCATAAAAGACCTGGTTGGTCTTATCACAGAGTTGATGGAATTTAAGGGCAGGGTTGTCTTTGATGCTGCAAAGCCGGATGGTCAACCCCGCAGAATGCTCGATACGACGCGGGCCTCCAAAGAGTTTGGTTTCAAAGCAACTACCGGCTTCCGGGAAGGGCTTCAGAAAACCATTGAATGGTACCGCAACGCACATCGCAAATCGTAAATCTGTCAAAGTCGCAAATCGTCAAAGTCGAGAGTTAACAAACACTATGAACATGTGTCGTACAGATTTCCGATTTTCATCCTCCGGGTTTTCACGATTTACGATTTTCGGTATCCGTCCCCTGGTTTTCTTAACGTATCCGTTATTCGATTTCACGATTTTCGATATCCGGTAATCATTCATGAAACGATTGATTACGTCATAATCATCATATGGCATTTATTATCGGGGCAATTACCTACGCGCCGTATTATCTGGCACGTACCGACAAGCCGGCAAAATCGGATGTTATTGTTCTCCTCATTGGTTCCAAATTCACGCCCAGAAAAGCGGAAGTCTTCAGGCTTATCGAGGACGGATATGCGCGGCACCTCATTATACCCGCCTATGGCAGGGTCTCTGACGCCGGACTGTTCTCTGGCCAGCCTGCGCAGACAAACCCGAAACCGGCCTCCTCGCTAATCCGGGGCCGGGTTGTCAAGCCCGCCCATTATCCCAAATACTTTGAAGATACTCATATCGAAATACTGGAAGCAAAAAAGATGATGGACAGGGCTGGCTTTAAATCAGCAATTTTCGTGAGTTCGCCCTACCACATGAGGAGAATCAGCATTATAGCGAACAAAGTATTCGGAAAAAAAGACTACAAGTTAATCTTTGTTCCCAGCCGTTACGAGCAGTACAACGATTACCTCTGGTTTCTCAAGAAACGTGATTTGAAGTTTGTTACCGGTGAATATTCAAAAATAATCTGGTTCACGCTCTATGGTTTTTTACCGTCACGGTAAAAACCGTCAATGTTAGATGATTCGAAGCCGCGGATCACTCGCAGAGGAGCCGCAAAGATTCATGTTCGAGACTGATTCCTAGTAATCTTCGACTGCAATTTTGTTTACTCTTTCTCTTACATCACCGTGAAATAACCTCTGTTTTCACACTCGCGTCCTCTGTGCTTTCTGATGTTTTTAGATTTACTATTTAACTTAATTCGAATTTGAACATTCTTATTCCTAAGGAGAAAATGCTATGGATTTATTAGAAGCTATCAGTAAAAGAACGGCTGCAATAGGCGTAATAGGCCTCGGATATGTGGGCCTGCCTCTCATCATCGAATTTCATAAGCAGGGATTTCAGGTGACAGGCTTCGATATCGATGAAAAAAAGGTCAACCTTCTCAACGAAGGAAAAGGCTATATAAAACATATCGATGTCTCCCCGCTCTTTTCCGGTTCTCCGGGAACAGGCCGTTTCAAGGCAACAACGGATTTCTCCGTTCTTGCCGGGATGGATTGCATTCTCATCTGTGTCCCCACGCCACTCAACAAAAATCGCGAACCCGATATGACCTATGTCTTTAACACGACGCAAACAGTGGCAAACTATCTGCGCGTGGGCCAGCTCATTATTCTCGAATCGACGACCTATCCCGGCACCACCGATGAAGATATGCGGAAAATCCTCGAGGCAAAAAGGTTAAAGGCCGGCAAAGATTTTTACCTGGCCTTTTCCCCGGAGAGGGAAGACCCGAATAATGGAAAATTCAGCCTTAGAACGACGCCAAAAGTTGTCGGCGGTTACACCCCGGCCTGTCTCGCCGCGGCAAAAGCACTTTATGACACCGTTGTGGACAGGACTGTGCCCGTCTCCTCAACGAAAGCCGCCGAGGCAACAAAACTTCTCGAAAATATCTATCGCTCCGTCAATATTGCCCTTATAAATGAGTTGAAAGTATTATTCGATAAAATGGGAATAGACATCTGGGAGGTTATAGAGGCGGCAAAGACAAAACCTTTCGGATATCAGGCGTTCTATCCAGGCCCCGGTTTGGGAGGGCACTGCATCCCTATCGATCCCTTTTACCTTACCTGGAAGGCCCGCGAGTACGAATTCGTTACCCGCTTTATCGAGCTTGCCGGTGAAATCAATACGAACATGCCCGATTATGTGGTGTCAAAAGTTGCCGAGGCGTTGAACAACATCGGCAAACCTGTCAAGGGCTCGAAGATTCTCATCTTAGGCCTTGCCTACAAGTCCAATGTGGATGATGACAGAGAATCTCCCTCTTACCGGCTCATGGAAAAGCTCGAAGAAATGGGCGCCACAGTCTCTTACAACGACCCCTATATCCCGGTAATAAGACCTTCACGGGAATACGCGAAATTTGCCGGACGGAAATCTGTCGAGATTACAAAAGGATTTGATATGCTGTTGATTGCCACGGCACACGATGAATACAAAAACATGGATTTTCTGTCCTTTGGTATTCCCATAGTCGATACGAGACATGTCATAGAGACAAAACACCCCCTCGTGCACAGAGCATAGGGGCCGTGAAGACGCAAATCGTGAATTCGTAAATCGAATATCGTAAATACCGCGCCACAAGTTTCAGGTTGCCGGCTCCACGATCCGCGTTTCACGTTGCTTTTTTCACCATTCACGATTTACGGTCTCTCAGCCCCATGCCCATGCCCTATGCGCTGAGGCCATTTACCATTCACGATTTCCGATTCACGGCCTTTAAG
>CAWAOG010000044.1:0-14276 GCA_963783625.1 uncultured delta proteobacterium
CGGTTCGGGAATCACTTCGCATGTCGGCCATGATACTCATGCTCATTTCCGGGTCGGCGGTTCTCGGCCATTTCGTGACTATGGCGAAGATTCCGGCCCTTGTGGCGGAATGGACAGTGGTTTACCTGTGCCCCTGGCTGATCATGGTCGTCATTGTTTTCGTGTATCTTCTGGGCGGGTCTTTTATCGACGATCATGGCCTTCATGATTCTCGCGACTCCTATTTTTTTTCCAGTGGTCTTAAAGCTTGGATTCGATCCGGTCTGGTTTGCGGTTATTATCGGAGTACGTTAATGATCGGTATCATCATACCACCTGTGGCGATGGCAGTGTTTGTGGTGCCGGTGATCACGAAGGAATCGATGGGGCTTGTGTACAAGGGTTCATGCCATTCCTCATCGCGGTCGCGCGTTCTAGTCACTCTTGTTTTTCTTTCCGGGCCTGGCGACATGGTTGCCGACTGTTCTCATGAAGGGATCATAACATGAGAGGAGACTAGGAAGCGGAAGAGGAACACATATAACTGATTGTAAAAGTTTTCTTGGAGGAAGACGATGATAGAAAACAATGCGCGAACGGATGTTGTTGTTATCGGTTCTGGTGTTACCGGCATGATAGCTGCAGTAACTGCCGCTGAGGGAGGACTGAAGGTCATTGTGTTCGAAAAGCAGCGTACTCTGGGGGGGACCTCAAACTTCTTCTCCGGGATGTTTGCCGTGGAAACCGAGAGGCAACGATTAAATTATATTACCTACAGTTGCGATGAGGCGTTCAAAAACATCATGGAATACAGCCACTGGCGGGCTAACCCCCGACTCGTGCGGGCTATAGTGAACGAATCGGCGGAAACGATTGCATGGTTGATGCAATACGGGGTTGAGTTTCGTCCGGAGACAATCAATATGCCTGAAGCACCCCGCACATACCAACCGGTGAAAGGACAGGGGGCAGCAATCATAAAGGCACTTGCAGCAGCAGGAAAAGAAAAGGGTGTCGACTTCGAATTGGGTGTGCCGGTGCAGCAGATCATTAAAGAAAATGGTCGTGTCACGGGTGTCGTCGCTGAGCGGGATGGAGAAGAGATAAGAGTTGCGGCCAATGCAGTTGTCATAGCAAGTGGCGGCTATGCAAACAACAAAGAATGGATTAGAAAATACTGCCGGTTTTGATCTCAACGTCAACGTAATGCCGATCGGAAATGTGGACAAGATGGGTGACGGCATACGCATGGCCTTCGAGACAGGTGCAGCAGAGGAAGGTCTCGGAGTATTGGAGCTTTATAGCGCCGGTCCATTTGGGCCGGACTTTGTCATGAAGGGGTCTCTGGAAATGGCTGCTGCGCAGCCCGATCTCTGGGTTAACCCACGTGGCGAACGTTACTGCGACGAAAGCATCGCATTCTACGATACCTCAATGGGCAATGCCAATGCCAGACACAAAGAGGGGTACACATACAGGCTCTTTGACGATTCGATTTTAGCTATCCTTATGGAAAAGGGAATTGAGAAGCAATTAGGTATGGACAATCCTCCCGGTACCCGGCCAAAGGACTTTGACAAAGAACTGAAGGCTGCAGAAGAGAGAGGGTCCTCGGAGGTATTTTCGGCGAATTCGGTTGAGGAGCTGGCGGAAAAGATGGGCGTAGATAAACAGGTGCTGAAGGCCACCGTCGAGGAATACAATGGTTTCTGCGCAAAGGGCCACGATGACCTCTTTGCGAAGAACCGGAAGTACCTACGCGCCCTGAAGGGGCCGAAGTTCTACGCCGTGAAAGCCCGAACACTGTTCCTCGGGACTCTCGGTGGTATCAAGATAAACCATCGGACAGAAGTGCTGGACAAGAAAGGTAATGTGATCCCGGGTCTCTATGCGGGAGGATTTGATGCGGGAGGGATGTGGGGTGACAGCTACTGCATTAAGGTGTCCTCGGGCCTTTCTGCGGGTTTTGCAGCGAACTCCGGCCGGATAGCCGGTAAGAGCATCCTGAAATACTTCAGCGGATAAGCATATTGCCGTCAAGGGTCTGTTGCTTACGTTTAAGTTATATTGATGCAAGGTATTTGTCAGTAAATGAATATTAAGCAAGTTGCGGAGAACGCTCGCCTGCATTGTCGTTTCCTTGATAACAAACAATGTGTGAGGGTAACTATTGCCGCTGCCCCCGGGGTAGATATTTCCCGTCAGGTCAAGTCTCTTGAGAAATGGGCGGAGAAAGATGATGTAAACAGAAGAGTGATTGTCAGTGGATCATGGGGCTATTATGATCTCGAGCCTGTGGTGTTAGTTGAAAAACCTGCCCATTCCTCCGTTCTATATGCACACGTGACTATCGATGTTGTGTCAGAGCTCATCCAGGATTGCATTGAGGGCGACAACCTCAGGCCTGACCTTGCGTTCTGCAATCTGGGGCGCGAAGAAATTAAGAATGTCCCATCGGCCTCTGATCTACCTGTGTTCACCCTTCAAAAGCGAATTGCCTTGCGCAACTGCGGACTCGTTGATCCGGAGGATGTTAATCATTATGTCGCGGCATACGGGGGTTATACAGGGCTTGCAAAAGCTTTGGAGATGAGTCAGGTCGAGGTTTCCGAGCGACTGCGAGAGTCACATCTTGTTGAAGGGTGCACAGGAGATTTGGTGGCTGATAGGTGGAAAATTATTCACGATGCGCAACAGGATCAGAAATACGTGATCTGCAATGCCGTTGACAACGATCCGAGGACACGCACAGCCAGACTTCTCTTATGGGGAGACCCGCATTCAACTCTGGAAGGCATGCTGATTGCCGCTTACGCTGTGGGTGCTTCGCGGTGTATAATTGCTGTGGAAACGAGCAACAACGGTGAAGTTGAAAGACTCAGGAAAGCATTGAGGCAGATGATGGATTATGGTCTCTTAGGGGAAACCATCCTTGGCTCGGAGTTCAGCTGCGACATCGAGATAAAAGAGGTGGTCCCGTCACTGGTATTAGGCGAAGAAACGGCCCTTATGAGTTTGTTGGAAGGCAAGCAGGCTATTCCCTGCTTGCGGAATCGCGGCGGCGCGCCGCTGTTCCGCGATAAACCGGCACTTGTCGACAGTGCAGAGACTCTGACAAATGTGAGTGCGATCTTTCAAAGAGGGGTCGAATGGTTTTCCGCAGTAGGGACAGCCTCGAGCAAAGGGTCTAAGGTGATCACTCTGTCTGGCGCAGTGGTTCATGGGTACACCGTCGAAATCCCCTTCGGCTCCGCCCTTGGTGATATCGTGTATAATGCAGGAGGAGGTGTACCGAACAGCGGATCGGTGAAAGCCGTCCAGGTGGGAGGCCCAACCGGCATGTATCTCAGCGCCCGTGATCTCAGTCGGGATTTAGGTTTCGATTGTTTCGCGACCGCAGGCTCGATTGCTGGATTGGGAAGCATTGAAGTAATAGCCAATGGCACATGTGCTGTGGAGATGACGGATAGTGCCATGTCGTACACACAGACGCAGTCGTGCGGCAAGTGCGTTTTTTGCAGGGAAGGGACGCTTCAAATCTCACAGATCCTGAGTGATATTGCCCGGGGCGACGGCGGGGTCGGAGATCTTGATCTTCTTGTCGAATTGGCTGAAGCGATGAAAGTATCTTCCTTATGTGACTTGGGTAGAGGTGCGGCACGCGCGGTTCTCAGCAGTATAGAACTATTTCGTCATGAATACGACGTCCATACCAGGGAGAAGAGATGTCCTCTGAAATCATGAGCGATGCATCGGTCAAAGAGGCGGCATCTTGTTTCTTACCGAGGAAATCGGCGCTTTGCCGCCATTCAGGAAGTGAGTGAACATTGTGACGATCAGATTTATCGTTGACGGCAAGCATATTGAAGCACAAGAGGGGAAGTCCGTACTCGAATCGTCTCTTGCCGGGGGAATATACATTCCTCATTTATGCCACCATGCGGATCTTCCGCCAATTGGTGCGTGCCGACTCTGTGTCGTTGAGATAGACGGTATGGAAGGCCTGCAAACGGCGTGTACAACACCCATCTCCGAGGGCATGGTAGTCAATACCAAGAGTGAGGAGGTTGACCATATGCGTCGGCTGGCTATGGAACTCATGCTCGCCGGCCACCCCCCGGATTGCGGCACCTGTGTTAAATATCTTAACTGCGAACTACAGTCAATAAAACAATATCTGGTGGGTGACGAACTCATTGTGAGAAGACGGTCGAAACTTTTTCCGGTTTTGTCCTCGAATCCTCTTTTTCTTCATGATCCCAATAAATGTATCCTTTGCGGCCGCTGTGTCAGAGCATGTCATGAGCTGCGCGGTGTCGGCGTCTTGTTCTATAAGAAGAGCGGGAAAGAGACGTATATCGGCACTGCCGAAAACATTCCCCTCACCGAATCCGGGTGCCGGTTCTGCGGTGCCTGTGCTGAAGTCTGTCCCACCGGCGCTATCATGGACAAAGAAGAGTTCGGCAAAGGGAAAAGCCGGAAAGCAGCGCTTGTTCCTTGCCGATTTTCCTGTCCCGCGGAGATTGATGTTCCACGATACATCCGCTTTATTCGTGAGAAGAAGTACGCTGAGGCGGTAGCTGTAATAAGAGAAAAAGTGCCTTTGCCCCGGATTCTTGGGTATGTTTGCGATCAGCCCTGTGAAAGGGCATGCAGAAGGAGAGAAATAAATCAGGCGATTTCGATCCGGAACCTCAAGCGTTACGCTGTTGAGCATGACGAACAGGAGCTTTGGCAAAGAAATTCTGTCAAGAAACCATCGACGGGCAGAAAGGTGGCAATCATTGGATCCGGTCCCGCAGGACTCACGGCCGCATATTATCTTGTAAATCAGGGGCATTCGGTCAAGATTTTTGAGTCCCTGCCGTTAGCGGGAGGCATGCTCCGTTACGGTATTCCAGAGTATCGACTGCCAAGAGATGTAATCGACGAGGAGATCGGAGATATTGAGAAGCTGGGTGTCGAAATCCAGACGAATGCCCGTGTCGGCTCAATTGATTCACTCCAGAGAGATGGTCAGTACGACGCCATTCTCATCGCCGTCGGCGCCAACAAAGGGGCGAACGCTTTCTGTCCCCGGCACAAAAGGTGATGGGGTCCTCATCGGCACGGACTTCTTAAAGATGGTGAACGAAGGAAAACGAATCGACATCGGGAAGAAGGTCACGGTGCTTGGGGGCGGGAATGTTGCCTTTGACTGTGCGCGGGTCGCGCTCAGAATAGGTGCAGATGAGGTGCGTATAGCCTGTCTCGAATGCGAGGCCGACATGCCGGCAGGACACGATGAAATTGAACAGGGAAAAGAAGAAGGAATTATTCTCTGTCCGGCAAGTACATGCACCGGGATTATCAGGAAGAATGGGAGAATCGAGGGAGCAGAGTTTCTCGAGGTTGAATCGTTCAGCTTTGACGAAGACAAGAATATAGAGATTGAGACTGTGGATGATTCAAGGCACATATTGGAAGCCGACACGGTTATTTTTGCGGTGGGCCAGAAACCGGAGGTGCCCGAGGGTACAGACCTGAATATTACGCTTAACGGCCTGATCGAGATTGACCCGTACACTTTTGTCACAACCGTGGATGGGGTATTTGCGGCCGGCGATTCGGTAACAGGCACAGGGTCGGTGATCAGAGCCATTGCCTCCGGTAGAAAAGCAGCTATGGCAATCGACAAGTTTCTTGGAGGGCAAGGAAGTATTGAGGAGAAGTTTGCCCCGGTCACTGAACCGGAGAAATGTCTTGGACAAGAGGAAGGCTTTGCCGGGATGACCCGCTGTGAAGAGAGGCATGCGTCGCCAAGTGAAAGGATTCATACCTTCTGCAAGGTGGTAGAGACATGGGAACTCTCGGCGGTGAGCGAATCGAGACGGTGTCTCCAGTGTGATCTGAGGCTGATGATTAAGCCCGAAAGGTTCTCAGAACAGTCGTCCTTTTCGACCTGCGCAGTTTGAAGCCATCCGTGCTTCCGCAGTGGGCGATAAGGCCATTTCGGTTTAATTCCAGTCCAATCAGGCCAGCTGCTTGCTTGGGATGTCGACGACCTGTTTGCGGATACAGGCATAATGTAGAGTAGCCCAAACCCTTGATCTATCTATAGCAAGTAGAAACTATCCTTGTTCCTAATCTTCGACTTCAAAAATTGGATAGGAATCGGTTCAAACCCTTGAGGTATTAAAACTGGGCTTTATCGCCGTATTGCGAGTATCCTGAGCATGGGTATAGGAAGCTACACCTTGTTAGGTACGATAAATAGAACGTGACAGGAAGGTAGAATTGAAAAACGTGTATTTTAACGTTATAATAGATTGCAATGTCGGTAATCAAAGATATACCTCTGGAAGATAAGATCCAAACCATAAGACAGTTTTCACAATTTATGCAAATCGATTATGAATATCTAAAACCGTTGGTCTCGGTTGCAGTTTCTTTTGAGTTTATGAGGGGAGATCTGATTTTCCGAGAACAAGACGCTCCGAAGTTTCTATTCATAGTTCAGAAAGGTCGTGTTAAATGCTTCAAGCAATCCGGAACCGGTAGGAACTTCGTTGCCTACGTAGCGAATTACGGTGGTTCGTTGAATGGAACAGCAGTATTTTCGGGATTGCCGCATTTTCTTTCCGCTCAGGCTATTGAGGCGACGATACTGTTGCGAATCAGAAGAGAAGATTATGTACCCATTGTAACAAAAGACCAGAAACCTTTGATGGGAATAATCCTGAGCATGGAACAAGCGCTGAGGTCATCATATGATAGGCTTATAGACGCTGTCGGGGAAAGAGCGAGTCAAAAAGTTTGTGATGTGCTTTACATGCTTCGAGGCAAGTTTGGTCCTGAACTGCAGTTTAGTGGTGAGGAAATCGCGGAACTATCGGGAACTACCACAGAAACAACAATAAGAATACTCTCTGCTCTCAAGCGACAGAAGATTATCGATTCGGACCGACGGAGAATACGCATTCTCAACGATCTTGAGCTGAGAAACATGAGTCACTTTCCTGAGCACTCCCCTGGTCGGTCGTAGGGTCGGATTCTTACTATAATTATCTTGGCCCAATAGGTAGGGGCCATATCCCAATGTCTTCCAATATTCTTCTCTGTCTTCCAGTCACTCCTGCAATTTAGTAAACGGTCTTTCTTCTCCGCGGGCAAAAGCCGGATGACGAAGATTCATGATATAGATCACAGAGCGTAATCATTGTAAGTAAAGCACTATTCTTGTTATTGTGTATCTGTTCACTCATGGCTGGAATTTTGTTTGATAACATGATCCAAAGGTTAATTAAGGTACGCTGATTTAGCACGGGTGGGTTCATTGTCCGTGTATTTGTGTAAGAGAGGCGCAACAGGTATTGGAAAGAAAATCAATCGATGCCGCAGAGGATTCTGGGTATTCTCAATGACGATTATACTGAAGAATGATTCATACAAGGCCGATTAGTAAAACATTAAGACAATATCAAAGGAAGGTGGAATTATGTTGGCAGTTACTGGGGCTACCGGTCAAATAGGAAGCAAAGTAGCGGCACGTCTGGCACTCCTCGGTCTTCCGCAAAGGCTCATAGTGCGAGATCGCTCAAGGGCGCCGGAATTCCCAGGTGCTGATATCTTCCAAGTTTTCTCATACGGGGATCCGGTTGCGATGGGAAAAGCACTCACCGGTGTGGAGACGCTGTTCCTTGTTTCGGCGCAGGAGATTATGGGAGTGATTAAACAATCCAAGGACAATGATACAGCCATACCATACTATGACCGGTTACATCAGCACATATGCGCTGTTTCAGCAGCCGCGGCTGTCGGTGTCCGGCACGTTATCTATTTGTCGTTTCTCAACGCGGCGCCCGATGCAACCTTTATTCTAGCTCGTGAGCATTTTCGCACAGAGGAGTTTATTAGATCGACCGGTGTTGCTTTTACTTTTCTGCGCCAGGGTCTTTACATGGATAATGTTCCATTGCACGTTATGAGCGATGATGTTATTCGGGCGCCCGCTGGTCAGGGGCGAGTCGCATGGATCGCGCGTGACGATATCGCAGACGCTGTGGTAGCCGTTATGACAGGAAGCGGCCATGAAGGTCAAACATACAACCTCACCGGCCCTGAAGAGCTCACCATGGAAGAAACAGCTGAACAGTTGTCAGCGGTAATAGGAAGGAATATATCATACCAGGCTCAAACCCCTCATGAGGCAAGAGTTGTGCGAAACATGAGTCGTATGGCCGAACATGAATCCATCCGTCGTGCAGCAACCGGAACTGGCATCACCGACATGGAACTAGAGGGGTGGATTTCTCACTATCTTCAGATTGCAACTGGTGAAGCTGGCCCTGTTTCGGATTCGGTTCCACGTTTGACAGGCCATCCGGCACAGAGTTTGGCAGACTATCTGAAAAAACACCCGGAAAGTTATAGCCCTTTTCTAAAGGGGTAAGGAGAGTGCTTACAAGTTATAGTATATTCTCAACACCTCTGAAACTATGATTGATCGATCGGGCCCTGTGGGCTCTCATTATCTGATCAGTCTTACGAAAATGGTGCATAATCGGTGACTTTACCAGGCGCTGATTACTGGCATTCCTGCCTGCTGCTACCAGTAATGAAAAGACAATTATTCCTAAGTAGAACCCTGCTAAAAAGGTAATAATTGCAATCATGGTCCCTCCTTGCCGTGAAGAGTTATTTTCCTTTCCTCCCTGATGCTATTGAAACCAGGCCCCATTGTTCAAGGAGCGTGCTATTTTATCAATCCGCCTGTTTCCGTAAAAAAGTAGGAATATCATATCTGTCATCATCGATATCGACACTGTCGCTCTTTGTTTTTATCTCCTTGTAATCTACCTTATAGTCGATAGCTACCTTTTTCTTCATGAAGGAAGGGATATTCTGCTCGTCAAAGAGCCTTCCGTGGGCAAACGTGTCGGTGGTTTCTTCATCGGTCTGCACCTGTTCTTCAAATCCGGTGGCGATAACGGTAATCCTGATGGAGTCTTCCATACTGTGATCATAGACAAGTCCCCAGATAATCTTCGCTTCTTCGTGGGCCTGTTCCTGGATGAGGGTGGAGGCCTCGCTGACTTCATTGAGGGTCATGTCGGTGTTGCCGGTAACATTGATGAGAACCCCTCTGGCTCCATGGATCGATATATCTTCGAGGAGAGGACTTGATATGGCCTTCTGGGCGGCTTCCCGCGCGCGGTTTTCGCCATTTGCTTCTCCGATACCCATGATTGCCATGCCTCTCTCACACATGATTGTTTTCACATCGGCAAAATCAACAACAACATGGCCCGAACCGACGATGAGATCGGAAATACTCCGGACCGCGTTGAGGAGCACCTCGTCGGCCTTCAAAAAAGCCTCCATGATCGTCATGTGGCGGCCCCCTATGGAGAGAAGCCTCTGGTTGGGGATGGTAATGAGCGAATCGACACGGCCTTTCAGTTGAAGAACGCCGTTTTCCGCCTGGGTCATTCTGTTTTTTCCTTCAAAAGCGAATGGCTTTGTAGCTATAGCTACGGTGAGCGCGCCTACTTCTTTCGCGATTTCGGCAATGACCGGGGAGGCTCCGGTACCTGTGCCGCCACCGAGCCCACAGGTAATAAAAACCATATGCGCCCCTTTCAGGTGGTCCTTGATTTTGTCCATGTCTTCAAGGGCTGATTTTTTTCCTACTTCGGGGTTAGCTCCCGCGCCGAGACCCTCTGTAAGTTTTGTGCCTATCTGGATTTTCAGAGGCGCTTTACAGGTACTCAAAGATTTCATGTCCGTATTGACGGCGATGAATTCGACGCCATGGATGCCGGCATCGACCATGTTGTTCAGGGCATTACAACCCCCGCCTCCTACTCCTACGACAATCAGTTTTGCTGAAAATCCGTTTGTCTCGTCCATATAAAACATTGCGCTCACTCGACACCTCCTAAAAAATTTCTTTAAACCATTCGCTCATTTTATCCAGTAATTTGTTCCCGCTAAATAATCGTTTCATGGACCTTCCCGCACGAAATCCCCGGCGAATACCCTTTGAATGTTTATATCCATAAAGGAGAAGTCCCACACCTGTCGCGTATGATGGATTATTGACAACATCCACAAGACCTCCTACCCCTATGGGGCTGCCTCTTCGTGCCGGAAGATTGAAGATGCCTTCCGCAAGCTCCGGCATGCCTTCCAGATTCGCGCATCCGCCAGTGATGATTACCCCCGACGCGAGAAGCTTTTCCTGCCCTGATTTCTTGATCTCGTCATAAATAAGCTCTGCCACTTCTTCAACTCTCGGTTCGATAATATCGGCAAGAGTTTTTCGCTGGAGTGTCCTTGATTTTCTTCCGCCGACACTGGGCACTTCTATGGTTTCGTTGGCACCCACCATGTTTGAAAAGGCGCAGCCGTATTTTTTCTTGATTTTTTCGGCATCATCGATGGGGGTCCGAAGCCCGATGGCAATATCGTTGGTGATATTATTCCCGCCAAAGGGTAATACGGAAGTATATTTGATACTCCCATTGGAAAATATGGCAATATCACTTGTTCCGCCGCCGATATCAACAAGGGCGGCGCCGATCTCCTTTTCCTCCTCTGTAAGCGTTGCTTCCGAAGAAGCAAGCTGGCCGAGGATAACATCATCAACAGAGAGCCCCGCAAGCCTGCAGCATTTAATGATGTTCTGTGCTGACGAGATATTGCCCGTTACGATATGTACTTTCACTTCAAGTCTTACACCTGTTATGCCCACAGGGTCTTTAATCCCGTCCTGGTCATCGACAATGAATTCCTGGGGAATAACGTGGATAAGTTCTCTGTCGGCAGGAATGGCGACTGCCTTTGCCGCGTCAATTGCCCGTTCAATGTCATCGGGCCTTACTTCCTTATCCTTGATGGCCACAACACCATTGCTGTTGAAGCTTTTGATATGCGCCCCGCCGATGCCGGCAAGACATGAGTCGATCTTGATGCCGGCCATGAGTTCGGCTTCTTCGACAGCTTTCTTTATAGAGTTGACGGTGCTGTCCATATTCACAACAACACCTTTTCTAAGACCCGTGGAAGGGTGCGAACCGATGCCGACGATGCTGATCTTTCCTTCTGAGGCCCTTCCTACCACGACACATATCTTTGTTGTGCCGATATCGAGCCCTACAATAAATTCATCGTCTTTTACCATCTTACCCCTTCCTTTCCTGGATTATGGCGCCTTTTTCGAACCGCGCATCAATACATTTAATGATAAGTCCTCTCTTTTTCGCGTCTTCCAGAACAGCCACTGCGCGTTTTAATCTACTTTTTTGTTCTTCTTTTCCGAGAATGATTTCGATAGGATCTTCGTAGCCGAAAATTGTAACACTGCCTGCATAATAAACAACTTCCGAAATCTTCTCTTTCTTGAGGATCCCTTCTGCCGCCCATCCGTTGACTTCCTTAAAAAGACTCTTCACGTCGGATTTCTCTCTGGCGTTTATGATATAGAGCCCCTTGCTTTCTCCCTTCGAAAGTTTCCGATAGGGATCGCCATATTCATCAAGCACATAAGGGTCTCCATCCTGATTGATCCAGATTGCCGACGGAATTTTTTCCTTCACATCGATGACTATGGAAAAGGGATATATCCTTTTTATTCTTACTTCTCTCACGAGCGGGCTGGCAGCTATGGTATCTTTCATTTTCGCCACATCAATACTGAGCAGGCTTTCTTTTAAATAGGGAGATACCTTTCCCATGACCTCTTTGTCGTTCAACTGGCTGGTCCCGTTTATCTTCACATTCTGGAGAAAGAAGAAGGGCTCTTTTTTCGAAGCAAGATAGATGATGGTGAGCATGGAAAGAATGCAGACGGGCACGATAAAGAGCATATAGAGGGATTTTTTCATACTTTTAATGATGCCTCCAGCAGAATTTCTTCAACAAGTTCATCAAATGTTCTTCCCGTGTAAGCCCATGCCTTCGGCACAAGGGATGTTTCCGTCATGCCGGGGGATGTATTGATATCGATAACAAGCGGTGTCTTGTCTTTAATAAGCATGTCGATCCGCGCGGAACCGGAGAGGTTAAATGTTGTATAGACTGTCAGTGCGATATCCGAGGCTTTTTTCACCATTGCGCTGCTGATCTCCGCGGGAACGATATATTCAGTCTTTCCTTTGCTGTATTTTGCTTCAAAATCGTAAAAACCTGATTTAGGTCGAACTTCGATGACAGGAAGCGCCTTTCCGTTAATGACCGCAACAGTAATCTCCTGACCTTCCACGAACTCTTCAACAATAATTGTGCTGTCATATTTCAGAGCTTCCTTCAGGGCCGCAGGTGCTTCTTTTTTTGTCTTTACAATAGATATGCCGACAGAGGAGCCTTCGCTGGCCGGCTTGACAACATAGGGCACAGGGAAGGAAGCTCCTTTTCCATTGTATATGATCGTATACTTCGGAGTAGGGATACGGGTCGTCGCGCAGATGAGTTTCATTACAGCCTTATCTATAGCCATAGAGGAACCGAGTATCCCTGAGCCGGTATAGGGGATACCCATCATTTCGAGGAGTCCCTGCACGGTCCCGTCTTCACCCCACCTTCCATGGAGCGCGATGAAAGCGACCTGAATCTTTTCTTTTTTCAACGTATCAATAAGGTTTTTTGACGCGTCAATAGCGATCGCCTTATAGCCACACCGTTTGAGGCCTTGTAAAACGGCATTCCCGCTTTTCAGAGAGATGTCCCGCTCAGAAGATTTGCCGCCAAGAAGCACCCCTATTTTCTTTGTTTTCAACGTTCTCTTATCCATTAAACCCCCAGAGTTCCACCTCTTCTGCGAGTGCCACGCCCAGTTTTTCGTAAACTTCTTTTTTGACTTTTTCTATGAGGTCCTGTATGTCTTGTGCTTTTGCCCAGCCGAGGTTGATGATAAAATTGGCATGTTTTTCCGATACGCAGGCACCGCCTATGGAATACCCCTTAAGGCCGGCTTGTTCGATGAACTTCCACGCGGGCTCATTATTCACGCTTTTAAAAATTGATCCTGCCGATGGATATTCCATAGGGTGTCTCTTTTTCCGTTCATTGTAAACATAGTCCATGTCTTGTAAAATCTCTTTTTTATTTCTGTTCTTGAGCACGAATCGCGCGTTCACAACACAGTCCGTCGGATTAACAGGAGAGACACGGTATCCGAACCTGAATTGATCTTTCCTGATCCTTGTCAGAGAACCTTTTTTGTCGATAATGTTTATTTCTTCCAGGGTATCGGCAATGGACTGCCCGAAACTGCCGGCATTCATTTTGATGCCGCCGCCCACCGTACCCGGTATCCAGTAGAGCTTCTCCAAACCTGACAAGCCCTTTTCCGCCATGTCTTTAATGAAAGCTCTCAGTGACACACCGCCCGATACATCGACGATGGCACCGTTTTTTGTCTTCGTATAGCGTATATGTTTCATCCTCGTAATCCTGATCAAGGCAACATCAAGGCCTCTGTCACTTACAATCACATTCGTCCCGTTACCGAGAAATCTGTATCTCATACCCTCATCCTTCACAAACTGAAGAGCGGCAACAAGGTCGGCTTCATCTGCCGGATACGCAAGGTATGCGGCCTGCCCGCCAACTTTCATGGAGGTATATCGTTTCATCGGTACCTCTTTCAACACAGTCCCTTTTATGCCTTTCCACTCCATACGGATTTTAATCTCTCGTCTATTTTAAAAATATCACCGGCGCCAAGGGTGACTACAACATCACCTTTTTTCGCTATCTCCAGTACTTTCTCTGCTGCCTCCTCTTTTGTGGGGGCAAAGAATACCTGTTTGTGGCCGCTCGCGCGTATATTCTCCGCGAGCACTGTCCCTGTTATTCCTTCTATCCTGTCTTCCGAAGCAGCGTAAATCTCGGTGACAATGAGAACATCCGCTTCATTGAACGATGAGACGAACTCATCCATGAGGGCCTTTGTCCTTGTATATCTGTGGGGTTGAAGGCAACTATGATTCGTCCCTTCGTTATCTTTCGCACGGCCGCGAGGGTTGCTTTAATCTCTGTGGGGTGATGACCGATTCGTCAAGGAGTCTTATCTCTCCGTTCCATTTGACCTCAAGTCTGCGGTGAACACCTGAGAACTTTTTCAGCGCTTTCTTGATAGTCGCGAAAGGTATATCGAGCTCAATGCACACACCGCAGCGGCAAGGGCATTAACAACATTATGGCCACCGGGCATATTGAGCGCAATCTCTCCAAGTTCATAGCCCTTGTAGATGACCTTGAATTTTGTGGTAAACCCTTCATAGATAACATTCTCAGCCCTGAGATCGGCCTGT
>CAWAOG010000045.1:0-52763 GCA_963783625.1 uncultured delta proteobacterium
CCAACATTGTCAGCATCTCTCTTGCGGGAAACATCGGAATTGTTCGCTATCTTTACCAGTTCAGGTAAAACCGCAAAGTTGAACCGCTCCAGATGCAAAACCAAAAAGGAATGAGCGAGAATAAAACGTGAAACTCGAATCGCGAAACGCGAAATGGAAGACCTAAGGCAACGCTTGAATCTGGATTCAAAGATTCTGAATCTGCCTCTTTTTTGTTTCGCGATTCACGTTTTGACTTTCACGATATTAGCCTTCTGCTTGACATTTACTTCCTCTGCCGTATATATTTTAATTAGCTAATATAGCTGAAATAGCTAATAGGAGTAAAAAATGCGGGAAACAGGGGCGACTGAAGCAAAAAACAAGTTCGGGCAAATACTTGAGACAGCAATGTCTGAACCCGTCGCCATTGGGAAGAAAGGAAGACGGGTTGCTGTCATGATGTCAATGAAGGAGTATCAGCGGCTCACAGACATTGAAGACCGCTATTGGGGCGAGAAAGCGCTTAAAGCAGTCCAGGGAAGGTTTTGTGAGCGAAAAAGATACAAAACAATGGCTGGAAAGAAAACTCGATGCTGAAACTGTCCATAAGTAAGCAGGCGCGCAAGTTTCTTGACGACCTGCCTGCCAAGCAATTTCGGCAGATAGTAAGGAAAATATTTTCACTTCAGGAAGACCCCAGACCACACGATACGGAGCAGTTGAAAGGATATCCGTTTCTCAGAAACGACGTTGGAGAGTATCGGATCATCTATGACCTGCAGGAAGACACATTACGATTGATTCTTGTCGGTAAGCGTAATGACGATGATGTTTATAAAAAGCTGTAGTATAAGGAAAACGTGAAAGTTGAAACGTGAAACGCGAAACGGTAATTGTTATGAAACCGCAACTCGGGAAAACCTTGTTTCTCGCAGAGACCACAGAGTGCGCAGAAGGTAGAAACAAGAGGGAAGAGGGAAGCAAACACAGTCGCAAGTTACAGGTCACAGGCTGAAACAAGAGAGGGGAGAGGGAAGAGTAAAACGCGAAACTTGAAACGTGAATCGCGAAACATTGCAGGAGGGACTAAGGCAGTTTGCGAATTTCAACATTGAACCTTGAACTCGTCCTCTACACGATATTCGATTTACGATTTTCAACATTCGAACTTTGAACAGTCTTCATGCGGGTTGACACTTGGGTGAGCATTGTATATACTTAATGTAGATACAATAGGAGGTACATAATTCATGAAAGCAGCGAAAGTCTTCAAATCTGGAAATTCACAGGCGATCAGGCTACCCAAAGAATTTCAACTTGACGTAAAAGAAGTGGGAATATTCCGGCAAGACGGTGATTTAATTTTGCGACCTATGAAAAAGACCTGGCAGGACTATTTTTGTCGCGGCCGTAGATTCACGACTGATTATCCTGACCAGATCGATGACATGCCACCGGAGGAAAGGGGTGCGTTGTGATTCGCTACATGCTGGATACGAATACCTGTATTGCGATCATCAAGCGCCGCCCGGATATGATTCAGGCCAGATTGACCGCTCTTTCCATCGAGGAAGTGGCCATATCCGGTATTGTAGCCGCTGAACTTTGGTATGGTGTTGCGTTTTCACAGAAGAAGAAACAGAACGAGACTGCATTGAATGATTTCCTGGACTATGTAACGCAGCTTGACTGGCCATTTGAAGCAGGCGAGGTTTACGGAAGGATTCGTTCGGACCTCAAAAGGAAGGGGACCCCGATAGGCGCCATGGACCTGCTTATTGCCTCACATGCTCTCTTCTTTGACGCCGTACTTGTGACAGATAATGAGAAAGAGTTTCAGCGTGTGTCTGATTTGAGAATAGAGAATTGGCTGCAAAGGTGAAAGTCACAGGTCTCAGGCTGCAAGCTACAGGCTGAAACAAGGTGAGATGGGAGAGGGAAGATGGAGGAGGGGGAGATTGAGGATGGAAGCGGGAAGCAAACGATATTCGATATTCGATTTACAATTTCCGTTCCCCAACTTTGCCCCCGTTCCACGAGGACAGGCCCCCGCCAAGCGAGGACAGGCGCTTCGAACATTGAACCGTCTTTAAGCCGTAGATGATATTTGCTGTCAGTTAGGTTATAATTCAGGCAGGAGGTAGATGATGAAAGTGAATGAATTGATCTTCCTGGTAGAGGATGACCCTGAGGGTGGTTATAACGCAAAGGCACTTGGACAATCAATATTTGTGCAAGGTGACACCTTTGAATCTCTTAAGGACAATATTAAAGATGCTGTTGACTGTCATTTTGACACAAAGGAAGAGATACCTGCCATAATACGACTTCACATAGTACGTGAAGAGATGTTTGCCTATGCCTAAGATACCAAGGGACATCTCCGGTAGAGAGCTTGCGAGACTTCTCGATAAATAGGGTTATAAAATTATCCGAGAGACAGGCAGTCATATCAGATTGGTCTCAATATATAAGGATACAGAACATAAAATTACCATTCCAGACCACCAATTCATCAAAATAGGAACATTGAACAGTATTTTGTACGATATCTCAGAATACTTAAAAATATCAAAGCAAGAACTCACCCAAGAACTTTTTCTCAAAGAATGATTTTGTCGATCTGACCCACTTGTTCAAAATGGCGGTCTCTTGTGAGAAGGGTCCCGCCCGTACTCATGGAACAGGCGGCTATCCAGACATCGTTTAGGGGGATGCGCGTACCCTTGCTTGTAAGGTCTGAAAAGATAATCGCGTATTTGCGGGCAACATCTTCGTTTACAGGGATAATGGAAACCTCTAAAGTAGTAACAAAGTAATGGAATTTTTCTTCGTTGTATCTGGAACGACTTCCCTTCATGAACCCATAAAAGAGTTCGCCCATTACGATGGCCGGCAGAAGTATTTCCGTACTTTGTATGGCTAAAAGTTCCACCACGTCCGGTTTATCTCGCGCAAAGTCGACATAGATATTGGTATCCAGGACAATTCTCATTGCCAATCAGCCTCATCTATTATGTCAAAGACCTTCAGATCGTTTTTCAATTGGGAGGCTCCTTTCGGATTAAGCCAGCCAGCGGTTTTTCTGATGGTTTGTTCCCTGTTTTCAGCTAAATGCAATTTCTCATCCACAGCATCAAGTATGAAACTTGTCTTGGTCTTGCCTGCCTTTTTTGCCGCCCGGGTGATAAGCTCTTCTTTTTTCGGCGGGATTCTCAAACTAATAGGCATGGTTGTACCTCCTGTATCGCTATCTTGTAAATTGTATCGCAACATTTAAATTTTGTCAAGCAGAGAAGAAATAGCTTTAGGACCGTAAAGCGTGTTAGATACCATAAATCGGGAAAACCTTATTTCTCGCAGAGTCCGCAGGGCACGCAGAGAAAAGAAGCAAAACTGGGGGTTTTTCTTCCCGGTGGATTCTTCATTACCCATTTCCTGCATTGCACAAAATGGGTAATGAAATAGTTGCCGTAATGGACATCTTCGAACTCATTCAGCAAGGAAAAATCAGTCGCTATTTTCGTTCGCGGAAAAAACTTTGCCATGCCGGACTTGTGTCACACATCACCCAGCGGGCAGCAGGCAAAGACGTGCTTTTCATAGACGATGAAGATTATCGTTCTATGCTTGGCCTAATGAAAAAGCTTTCCTCAGAGTATCGCAATCGAAATCCTGGCTTTTTGCCTCATGCCCAACCACATCCATCTGCTTATTCGTCCTGAACAGGATAATCTCCACCTCTTTTTTCGGGATCTTTGCGGACAATACGCAAGACGATTTAACCGGAGGTATGAGCGAAAGGGACATCTATTCGGCGGCGCGTTTCGCCAGGCTGTAGTGCTTGATGACAGTTATCTTCTTGCGGCATCTCTTTATATCCATCTGAATCCTGTTCGCGCCGGCATTAATGAAAGGCCGGGTGATTACCGCTTTTCATCTTGTCGATTGTATATAATGGACAAGCCGCCGCATCATTTGTCAAGCCCGGCCTTGTGTTATCTCTATTGAGTGGCGATCAAGAGAAGTGCAGGCAAAAATATAACAAATTACTTGATAAAGCAGCCGGTGTTGAATCTGGCAATGTTCTGGAAGACGAACAGGCTATTGAGCAATTCATTACCTTATTGAAAACAGCATCCAAGCATGATATTCTCATCGTCTGATAAGGTGAAGAACAAAATATCACCGATACCACCATTTGATCTTTTGGAGGATAGTATCGTTGAATTTAAGAATATACGTAAGCTAAAATCGGCAGAAAATATGAAAGCAAAAAGATATGTTGTTGAACAACTTCTTGCGCGGGGATACACGAACGCGCAGATAGCAGATCGCCTGGGTATCAGCAGGAAAACGGTCTATAACCTCATTTCATTACCCATTTCCTGCATTGCACAAAATGGGTAATGAAATACCTCATACTTCCCGGCGAGAGCATTGAAAGCGCACAGCAAAGGATGGACGGCTTTGTGCGGGATATGATGGGGACACTTTCACAGTTTATGAAAGAAAAGCAGTACGAGGAAAGCATGAAAGGAAGACGCGAAAGTTGAATTGCGGATCGCGAAACAGGGTGCAACTTTAAACCCCGAACGTTGAACCTTTCTAATACTCCAGGGATTTGTTCAAAACGTCCTGCCGGTGCTTCGATGAGTATGTGCCGAAGTGAAGCAAGTTGCAGGCTACAGGTCACAGGGTGCAAGCACGAAGCGAGAGAGGGAAGGGGGAAGAGGGAAGCAACAACATCGAATGTTGCGATTTACGGGTTTTCAACCTTGATCATTGACGCCTGCATTTTTCATTTGACAACTATCTCATATTGAGATATTTTATTTACGTGCATATAATCACACGAAAGCGGTTGATCGAATTTGCCAAAAAGCACCCTGATTGTTCTCCCGCGATCGAATCCTGGTATAGGATAGTAAAACGTACTGATTTTCATTCATTTGCTGAACTTCGTCATACATTTCCGGGAGCTGATAAGGTGGATAATTTAACGGTTTTCAATATTGGTGGAAACAAGGCCCGTTTGATTGCTGCGATACACTACAATACGCGACGAATCTATATTCGACATGTTCTTACTCACAAGGAATATGATCGGGGATATTGGAGGGAACAATGAATACTCAACTTAAAGAAATTGCCAAAGTTTGGCCGAACATACGGAATGTATTTTCTGTGCCGCACAATGAAAAAGATTATAATAACCTGGTCAATCTTCTTGACAGTCTTATTGACGAGGTTGGTAACAACGAGTCTCATCTTTTATCTCCATTAATGGAGACAATTGGAAGTCTTATCGAAGCCTATGAATCCCAGAACTACCCTGATACAGAGGGGGATCCGATACATGCCCTGAAGACCTTGATGGAAGAACATGGCCTTAGACAATCAGACTTGCCCGAGATCGGGAGCCAGGGGGTGGTGTCGGAAATCATATCCGGCAAACGTCAACTCAATGTTCGCCAACTTAAGCTTCGGGAGCGCTTCAAATTTCTCCTGCAGTGTTTGTATTGAGAGCAACGTGGAACGCGAAACAAAAAACTGGTACGTCACAGGCTGCCTTTTACGAGATTCACGATTCGCGTTTGAACTTTCGCGTTGGCTTTAAAGGTTTCACGATTCGCATTTCACATTGTCTCTCTTTTTCTTGATTCTCTTTAATTCCGCGTTTCACGATTCGCGTTTCACGATTCCAAGATGATCTACTTATCAACTCTATTACTGGCGCTTTTTGTTACCATTTCTCTCATCCCGTTCTTTACAAAAATTGCTGAGAAAATGAGGGTCTTTGATTTACCCGATGAAAGAAAGGTCCACACAGTCCCCATACCCCGGATCGGCGGTCTTGCCATAGCCATAGGGGTCTTCATTGCCATGTTTCTCTGGAAAGATGAGAGTGGCTTTTTAAAGGCCTATATAATCGGCTCTGCGGTTATCGTCTTTTTTGGCATCATTGATGATGTGAAGGGTCTCAATTATAAGATGAAATTTGCATGTCAGATCGCTGCTGCCCTTATTATTGTTTTCTACGGGGGCCTCAAAGTCACACACCTCGGCGCCCTTCTTCCCGACAATATGCTGCTTCCGGGGTGGATAGCGATTCCATTTACGATAGTGCTCATTGTCGGAGTTACCAATGCCGTTAATCTTGCTGACGGGCTTGACGGGCTTGCGGGAGGGATTTGTCTGCTCAGTTTTTGCTGTATCGGATACCTCTCCTATCTCGTTGAAAATACAACCGTTACGCTCCTCTCCCTGGCTCTTATCGGCGCCATTTTCGGTTTTCTCCGGTTTAATACCTATCCTGCTTCCCTCTTTATGGGGGATACGGGCAGTCAATTCCTCGGGTTTTCCATGGTAACCGCTTCTCTTGCTCTGACCCAGGGGAATACGGCTTTAAGCCCTGTGTTACCGCTCATCATTTTCGGATTTCCGGTACTCGATACGATGACGGTTATGCTTTATCGCTTGTCAGAGAGACGCTCCCCCTTTCTGCCGGACAAAAAACACTTCCATCACCGCCTCATGGCTCTTGGTCTTTTTCATACAGAAGCTGTTTTTACTATCTATCTTATTCAGGCTTTATTTGTCGTTTCTGCCTTTATTTTCAGATTTTATTCTGAATGGTCGCTGCTTATCGGATACGGGCTGTTTTCTCTGTTGATCGTAGGTTCATTTATTGTTGCCGCGCATACTCATTTTACCCTGAAACGGTACAACCTTATCGACAAGGTTGTAAAAGGTCGACTGAAGATATTGAGAGAAAAAGGCTTTTTTATTATGATTTTCTTCAGGATTGTTGAATTTGGAATACCGCTGCTCATGTTTGCCACCTGTTTTCTTCCCCGGAAAATACCGGGTTTCTTCTCGATCTTTTCCGCAATTCTTATAGTACTCATTATTATTATCTGGTTTTTGAAAAAAAACTGGCTTCGCTCGATATTAACGCTGACGCTGTATCTGCTCATTCCTCTGCTTGTATATTTAAGCAGCACGGATACGAGATTACCGGAACGACTTGATTATATCGAAGAACTCTTTAATTACTCCTTTGTTTTTCTTGTTTTCTTTGTTATTTTGACACTTAAATTTACGAGAAGAAGGCGCGGCTTTAAGGTAACGCCCATGGATTTCCTCATTTTATTCATTGCTCTCGTTGCCCCCTATATCGCGGGGACGTATACGGCACATAAAGAAATCGGCGCCGTAGCCGCTAAGACAATTATGCTCTTTTTCAGTTATGAAGTATTGATTGGAGAATTGCGGGGACGCTTTGATAAACTCACCTTCGCGACGATTTGCACTCTGATAGTCATAGCAGCACGGGGTTTCCTCTCCGCATGAGCAGAGCTGCAGAGATGTAAGGTTTACAGGTCACAGAGCTGCAGATGCAACGAGAAAGACACAGAGCGATAGGTCGCAGAACACAGGTAATTTATGAAGATTGAAGCGACAGACGAGAAAAAGAGTTATGAAGATCTTAGATATATTAAAAGCATTGCCGTTAAGATCTTGCGGTATGAGGTTCATAAAATGAACATTACAGGAATTACTCGAATATTCTGAGATGTCATCGAAGAGGGAGTATTCATAACGATAAGTACGCTTCATCAAAGTCTCATTGGATGCAAATATTGTCGGAAGGCATTTGGTAGAAAAAAGCATCAAAGGAGTAATACGTCCAATAAATTGACCTACGCACCTGGCTTCAGATGCGATGTAAACCAAATATCATTTGACAATGCTTCATAAGGACCAACTCTCTGGAAAAGACAACATTTAACCATTTTCTGGGCAAATTATGCTGAACTATGGCCGTAAAATCTACAATCTTCGTAAACTGGTAATTGAAGACCGGCATCAAATCTTAAATGCGATATTTTGTTTTGAATCTCGCCGCATGTAACTTGTGATCTGTGACTTGTAGCTTGCGGACTTGCGACTTGAGAACATGTGACTTAATAAGGAGGAAACAATGATTAATTTTAGAAAACTTACATTAATAATGGTAACAATACTATTTGCAGTGACCATTGTTGCCGGTTGCAGCGGGCCGGAAGCTAAGAAGATGAAATTCTACAACAAGGGAAAAGCGCTTTATGAGAAGGGCGATTTCGTAAAGGCTAACCTTGAATTCAAGAATGCCATACAGATTGATCCGAAATTTGCCGACTCCTATTACATGATTGGTATGGTTTCCATGAAAACAGGAAATTTTAATAGTGCTTTTGGAAATTTTTCCAAGGCCGCTGATCTTGATCCAAACCATGTAAAGGCCCAGGTAGAGATCGGAAAGCTTTATCTTCTCGGCAAGGCGCCCGATAAAGCCATGGAAAAGGCGGAACTGGTCCTCAAAACAGACCCGAAAAATGAAGATGCCCACCTTCTGAAAGCCGCGGTCTTTCTCATTAGAAAAGAGTATGATAAGACCCTGACATATCTTGACGAATCTGATAAAGGACGGTATTACAAAACACGATCTGTATATGCTCCAGTCTGCCGCGTATCTTCAGAAAGGTGACAAAAAAGGGGTAGAAAGCTCCCTCAAAAACGGTATAGAAAAAAATCCTAAATCTACCCTGCTCTATCTGTCCCTGGCGGACTTCTATGTGCGGGAGAAGCAGGTTAATGACGCTATATCTGTTATTCAAAAAATCATTGTTCTTGAACCGAAAGACATGCGCCATAAATTGACCCTGGCCGGTCTCTATTGGGATTCAGGTAAAGAAGACCAGGCATCGGAAGTCCTGAAAAATCTTCTCGCTGCCGATGAAAAGAACGAGGAACAATGGGTCCAGAACGCCGGTTTTTTCATAAGCAGAAACAAAATCACAGATGCCGAAAAGGTCCTCAAGGAGGGACTCCAGAAGCATTCAAAAAGTCTAAAAATCCGTTTTGCCTTGAGCGATCTATACGTCAACACAAACCGCGTCGATGATGCGGTTGCCCTCCTGAAAGAATGTCTTACCATCAAAAAGGATTCAAAAGACCCCGAAGTGATCCAGGCAAAAAATTCACTGGCAAAAATTTATTTGACGCGCCAGGAAACAGCAGAAGCAAAAAAATTAATTGATGACGTTATCAAAAACAGTCCAAAAAATGTGGAAGCCCATTTTCTGAAAGGAAACATCCTCTTGTTGCAGGGTGACGGAACCGGAGCAGTCTCTGAATTCCGGACCGTCACGAACGAAAGGCCGCAGTTTATTCCCGCCTATCTGAAACTTGCTGAAGCGCATATCGCGACCCGCGAGTTAAACCTCGCGCTGGATACCCTGCAGAAGGCGTTAAAGATAGACCCTGATTCAAAAGACGCTCTCAGGGCCACTGGCCGCATATATCTAATGCAGGGTGACTACAAAAAAGCGGAAGAATACATGAAAAAGCTTGCCGGGACCAATCCTGATGATATTGACATAAAAGCTGATCTCGGCGATCTCTTTGCCGCGCAGAAGAATTATAAAGAGGCAGAGAACGCGTATTCTGACATAAAACGGAAAGCACCTAAAAATCCTTTCGGATATATAAAAATGGGCGGACTATACGCGAGCCAGGGGAAACCGGACAAGGCCGTCACGGAGTTTGAACAGGCATATAAACTGAATCCGCAATCAGCACAGATTTTTACTGTCCTTGTTCAATCCTATATGGACAACAAAAAGTTTGCCGACGCTGTCGCGCTCTGTGAAGGAAAGATCCGCGAGAACCCGAAAGAACCTTTTTGTACAATTTGCTCGGACAGGTTTACGGCGCTCAGAAGAATTATCCACGAGCAGAGGAACTATTTCAAAAAGCGATTTCTCTCCAGCCAACATGGCCGACGCCGCATAACAACCTTGCCCGTCTGTATCTCATGGAGGGTAAGACCGCGAGTGCTATTCAGAAGTTTCAGGAAGCAATAAAAAGCAATCCCGAGAACATAGCGGCATATCTTTCACTGGCGCAGATATACGGACAGACAAAGGAGTTTAAGAAAGCCATAGATGTTTACGAAAAAGTGCTTGAAAAGCAACCGAATCTCTGGGTTGCCGCCAATGACCTCGCGTATCTGTTGAGCGAACACAGTACATCAAAAAAAGACCTCGAAAAGGCCCTGAAGCTTGCCACACAGGCACAAAAACTTCGTCCCGAAGATGCCGCAGTCATGGACACTATGGGGTGGGTTTACTTCAAGCAGGGAGACGCGAACCGTGCTGCCGATCTGACAGCAAAGGCCCTTTCAAAAAGCCCCGACAATCCGGTTATTATGTACCATTTAGGTATGTCCTATTATAAACTGGGAAGAATGGCAGAAGCAAAAGCAGCAACTTAAAAAGGCAACAGAAGCAAAAGAAGACTTTTTTGGAAAAGATGAGGCGAAGAAAACCCTGGGGAAGATTTGAGACCGTAAATGGTGAATCGTGAATGGTAAATGGTAAAGGCAACTTTTGCGTTGCTTTTAATTTTCAGATTTACGGTTTCTTGATTTTCTGGCTTAACACTTAAAACTTAATACATAACACCTAAAACTTAATATTTTAAATCACATAATATCACTAACATCTTGACATTAGTTGTATATTGTGTAAAATAGCTCCTAAGACTATTGAAAAAGGAGAGAATAAACTTGAAAAAATATTATATAGTGATAATCGCATTGGTCTTATGTGTCTCGCTGCCGGTTTGGGCCCAGACACCGAAGGACCCGCAAAAACCCAAAGATATTCAATCGGAAACAATAGGCGATAGCTATATCATAGGTCCCGGAGATGTGCTCGATATTGCCTTATGGCGGGATGACGCCCTGGCCCGACAGGTAGTCGTACTCGCTGATGGAAAGATATCTTTTCCCCTTGTTGGTGAGGTCGTCGCGGCAGGGAAAACAATCGCGGCATTAAAAAAGGACATTGCCGACAAGCTCGTTGACTATGTTCCTGACGCGGTTATCTCCATAGAGGTAAAGCAGTCAAACAGCATGGTCATCTATGTCACAGGAAGAGTAAATAGCCCGAACCGTTTTCCGGTTAATACAAATATTACGGTCCTGCAGGCCATTTCTACAGCGGGCGGGCTCAATCCTTTCGCGAAAAAGAACCAGATAAAGATTTTTCGCCAGGAGGGGGACAAAACCATAATGTTTCTTTTTAAGTATGATGAGGTGGTGGACGGGAAAAATCTTGATCAGAACATTACCCTCAAGAGGGGAGATGTGATTGTTGTACCGTAAGGGCCGCGGAAAAACAAGGATGGAGGAGGGAAGAGAGAAGATTGATGTGTCACACTCTGCAAGGTGCAGGATACAAAGGCCCCAACCTTGAACCTTGAACTTCGAACTGTTCTTTTTCTTGTTATTATGGGAATGATCATGTGCATCGCGGAAAATGCTTATACGGATGAATTTAAGCTGACCCCTTCGCTGGCAGTGAAAGAAGAGTATAATGACAATATTCTCTATGAACGGACTAACACGCTTAAAGGTTTTATAACAACTATATCGCCGGGACTCGCATTGACGGACAGGACGGAAAGGATGGATATTTACCTGTCGGGAAGGCTTGATCGCAGGTTGTATTCAAGTCAAAGCTTTCTGAACGCCACAGACCAGTATTATGAGGGCACTGGTAAGTATGCCTTTACCCCGAGACTGAATCTTTCCGGAAAAGCCCTCTATTCCGATGATTCGCGACCTGACCGCGATTTTGAAACAACCGGGCTGTCATATAGAAACGTAAAGCGTGAGCGGCAGAATTACATTGCTTCCGGTGATTACCTGCTCTCTGAAAAAACAATGACCACCTTCAGCTATGATTATTTGAATGATAAATATGACAGTGTCTTGTATAGCGATCTGGAATCCCATACATTTGATCTCGGGTTTATTCGCGATATAAGCAATGTTTTCGAATCAACGAAAGCAAGGATGAATATGAGTTACGCGAAATACAACATGCCGCAAACAAAGATTGACAATTATGAGGCAACAGTGGGCATAGAACGGAAACTCAACGAAAAATGGAACCTCGTTATCAATGGTGGAACAAGATATACAGATTCGAGATTTAAGACCATAGAATTTGTATTGGTCCCGCCATTTTTTATTCCCCGGGAAGTAACGAATAGCGGCTGGGGCGCTGTGGGACAGCTAACACTTGCTTATAAGGGAGAGCGAGGCAGCAACAACGGGTCTTTGAGCGCGGCGCACAACATAATGCCCGCCAGCGGCACCACGGGAGCTTCGGAGCGCACCTCCTTTATTTTGAGCCTGGACAAACGATTCACCTATGAATTGCACGGGACCCTCTGGGCCGGATACTTTATAAACAGATCAGACCGCAATGAATTTTCGATGCAAAGAATAGACGAAAATGCCGTATATCTTGCTCCGGGTATACGATACGAATTCGATAAAGATAAAGCTATCGAGGCATCATACCGATATAGCCAGACGAGGTATAATCTGAGCGGTACTTATGCTCAAAGTAATATGTTTTTTGTCCGTTTCAGAATACAGCACCATTTGTTTGAATAAGGGAAAGGCCGTGAATCGGGAATCGGAAATGCTGTAGAGCATAGAGCATGAAACAGAGAAGGCAGTGGTAAGAATGCGTAGGGTGTTACTAAGAATGGCTATTCACTATGAGAGCATGAGAAAGATAAAATATGTGCCATAAAAAGAGAAATGTGTATAATATACAGTAAGTAATATAAAAGATGGGGGATTCGATGGAAGAAGATGTAAAGACTATGCGTGATTACCTTGATATCCTGAAGCGCAGGAAATGGGCCCTTATCCTCCCGGTTTGTATCGTTTTTTTCATCGCTTTCATGGTGGCCCTTATCATTCCGCCAATATACCGTTCAACTGCAACGATCCTCATTGAAGAGCAGGAAATACCCCTCGATTTTGTGAGAACGACAATAACGGGGTTCGCGGAACAGCGCCTTCAGCAACTCAACCAGAGGGTTATGAGTTCCACGAAACTCATCGAGATCATCAACCGCTTTAGCCTCTACGAGGATTTAAAGAAAAAGCTGACCATGGAAGAGATTCTGGAAATTATGCGCAACGATATTAAATTCACCACAATCAGCGCCGACATAGTAGATCCGCAAAGAGGCGGCGCCCCCGCTCCCATTACCATCGCCTTTACACTTTCCTATGACGGGAAGAACCAGCAGGTCGTCCAGCAGGTAGCAGGAGTTCTTTCCTCCCTTTTTCTGGAGGAAAACCTGAAAGTCCGCGAAGAAAGGGCACTGGGGGCCTCCAAATTTCTTGGAGATGAAGCAATAGCTATGCAGCAACAATTAGCTGAGATTGACGCAAAGATTGCCAGATATAAAGAAAAACATGTCAACGAACTGCCGGAACTCCTCCAGGTCAATCTATCAAGCGTTGACAGGGTTGAGCGCGATATAGATATGCTGAAACAGCAATTGACATCCCTCAAGGAAAGAGAAAGCTATTATCAGGCCCAATTGGTATCAATCCCCACTGACGCGGCCAATCAGGACAGGACACTTCTCAAGGAACTGAAAGCGAAACTCGTGCAACTGCAGAGCAAATTTTCCGACAAGCACCCCGATGTGAAAAAAATAAAAACAGAAATAGCAGAACTCGAAAGGCGTCTCGAAGCCCCTCCTTTGCCCGCAGGCAAGACGCTTGGTGCGACAAAACCGACATTTTCGCCCCTTGACCAGCCTGACAATCCCGCCTACGTTAACCTGGCGTCACAACTTATCAGCGTTCAGGGTGAAATGGAGACGGTGCGGCGACAGATAGATGAAATGGGCAAGAAGAGAGATGAGTATTACCGGAGGATGGGAGCATCGCCACGGGTTGAAGAATCGTATAAGACACTGGTGTCGGAACGGAACAATACCCAGTTGAAGTTTGATGACCTCATGAAAAAAACAATGGAAGCAAAAGTAGCGCAGGGACTTGAAAAAGAAAAAATGGGTGAGCGTTTTACTATTATAGATCCGGCGAGACTGCCGGAAAAACCGGTAAAGCCTAATGTCCCCGCTATTCTCCTGATAGGTCTCTTTCTCGGTATAGGCGCGGGCGTGGGCACGGCATCTCTCAGGGAATTTAACGACCAGTCAGTGAGAAACCCGGATGTACTGACGGCAATAACACATTTGCCCGTCCTCGTCACGGTCCCGGAAATTATTATCGAAAAAGACATCCTGGCCCGGAAGACCATGCTGAAAAAACTCTTAATCGCTGCCGTAGTAGCATGTGTTGCTGGTTTGATTCTCTTTCACTTTTTTATAATGGACCTTGATATCCTGTGGGCGCGATTTTCACGCAAATTCTTGTAGCGAATGGCATGGAGCATAGATCGTAAATGTGAATGGTAAATGGCACAGGGCATGGAGCAAGCGCATAGCGAAAAGACAGCGAAAGTCGAAACGCGTTAGATGCCATAAATCGTGAATGGCAAATGGCACAGGCTGAAACAAAGAGGGAAGAGGAAGAGGGGGAGTGAAACGCGAAAGTAGAAACGTGAATCGCGAAACTGAAACCGTCAAGGCTACAAGCCGCAAGGCGCAAAAAGTAACCCCTCCCTCGAGGGGAGGGACAAGGGAGGGTGAAATCTTCTGGTCTTAAACTTGAATCTGGCAATATGCGATTGCATGATTTATGATTGATTTACAATATTCGGGGTTTCAACATTGAACATTGAACTGCCCGCGGTCCCGCGGGCGCAAGGAGGAATAAAGTGGCCGAGAAGCTGAAAGGTCTTTTTGAAGATGTCTTTAAGAAATTTAGAAAGACAGAGCACGTAAGAGAATATCCGCTTGTAACGGAGATGAAGCAGGATTTCTCTCAAGAGGATAAAGAAAAGGCAGGCTGGGTTTCGCCGGCCTATACGAAATCACGCATGGTCAAACTTGATATGAATACCCTGGCCGATAACCGCTGTGTGGCAATTTTTCCTTATGCCCGGGAAACGGAAGTATACAAAGTGCTTCGCACCCAGGTCCTGCGTTATACGAAGGAAAAAGGGGGCAACACAATAATGATAACCAGCGCTCTGCCGGGAGAAGGTAAAACCCTCACCGCAATCAACCTTGCCTTCACCTTTGCAAAGCTTTTTGAGCAGACAGTGCTCCTCGTTGACGGCGATCTCCGTCAGCAGGATGTCCATAAACGACTTGGTTATGAAAGCGATAGGGGGCTTGCCGATTATCTTGTGGATAATCGGCCTGTTCCGGAGATTATCACATGGCCGGGCATCGATAAACTTACCCTCATTTCAGGCGGCAGGCTTATTCATGAAAGCACCGAACTTCTCGGTTCGACAAGAATGAAAGACCTTGTGCAGGATATGAAGACCCGTTATCCGGACCGATATGTTTTCTTTGATGTGCCGCCTATCTTGAGCAGCGCCGACGCGCTTGCCTTTGTACCTCTCGTTGATTATATCATTATGGTCGTCCAGGCAGGAACGACCTCAACGAATGACGTAAAAAAAGCCCTTGAACTTATTCCGCAGGAGAAAGTCATCGGATTTGTCCTGAACCGCTACAATACACCGGTCCAGTCATATCCGCCGCACGCGTAAGAAAAGATCCTGATGATAATAAAAAAGGCAGAGCGACCCTCTGCCTTTTTTATTGGTTTCAGGTCACAAATAGAAAAGCCGCAAATCGGAAATCGGAAATCGGAAATCGAATATCGTAAATCGAATATCGTAAACACTGCCGTTCTCGCTCGCTCGAGGCGCGATCACTTGAGTACGCAGAGATCGCTTCTTTTCTCTGCGAACTCTGTGCTCTCTGCGAGAAACAGTTTTTTTACCTTTGTATTTTTTCACTATTTACGGTTTCACGTTATCCGGTTTCCGGCCCATGGACCTGAACGATTGACAATTGAGCAGAAAATCCTTTAATATTAGGCGGCGCGAGAGTGGCGGAACTGGCAGACGCACTGGACTTAGGATCCAGCGGGTTAAACCATAGGGGTTCAAGTCCCCTCTCTCGCAATTGTTGATAGTCAACGTTTTATAGGTTTCCATAAAATCTTAACCATGCTTCTTCATCGATATTGTGCTCTTAATTATACCACCTTCTATGGCTTTGCGTGGAGCGACCTTCACGGCAGTCATTCTTGACAACGAGCCTGATCTGTGTCACTTTATGCAGACATCTGCAATCGTTTTGAAGCATCAATAGATTTTAGAGGAAACTTAGGGGGACTCAGTGAGGCCCGGTGCATCGGTTGGTAAATATGGATATAAGACACTTAAGGATCTAGCGAGAATACTTTCGCTTTTCAGTTACACTGGAGCGGAGTCGATGGGTGTATTCGAAATTGCCAAGTCGCTTCAGATAATCCCAAGCAAGGTCTCTCGCATGCTTGGTACATTGGAAGCAGAAGGTTTTTTCGAGAAAAACCCAAGTACGGGAAAGTACGGTTTGGGAGGAAGATTCCTGGAGTTGGGGACTCAATATGTTTACAATTTACCCTTACGTCAGATCATACATCCTCATCTGGTACAGATCACTACAGAACTGAAACACTCATCAAACTTCGCTGTTTTTAAGAACGCAAGGATTATTGTAGTAGACCGGGTTCAGACTACCGGAGGCGGGATAAGTCATCAAGCTAATGTACCCAACCTGCCCCTCCATGCGTCGTCTCATGGAAAGATTTTTCTTGCCTACCTATCAGAGGACGAACAAGACAATATTCTGGCAACTATAGATTTGGTCAGACTTACCGACTCCACCGTTACAGAACCTCGGTTGCTAAAGGAAGAGCTGAGAAAAGTGAGGCAACGGGGGTACGCGCTTGATACAGAGGAAATGATCACCGGTGTGATTGGCATTGCCGTTCCGGTGTTTGAAAAAGGAGGCAGTCTCGTTGCAGCGTTGAACGTGCCTGTAGAAGGAAAATCATATCTGTACCCCGGAGGAGCCGTCCGAAATTGCCACCTATTTAAAGACAAAAGCTTTTTTTGTCTCTCAACAGTTGGGATATACTGGAAATTCCATTTAGAGGGTAGATTGCGTTTCATCCCAATCTGACATACTAATTGTAAATGAAAATTACTCTTTGCCCTGCCTTTCATACGCCGTATTAACTTAATTTTCCCGGAAAAGACATGTTGTCAAGCTCCACTACTTATATTATATAGAATATTACTATATGCTGCGTGTTCAGTAAGTCCCGATTTTTCATCCGTCTTATTACATAGAATGAATGTTTTTAGGTATAGAAAATACTTGACAGTTATAATGCGTCATTTTATAATTGCACTATAATTGCAATTATTGCACTATAATTGCAACAAGAGTACAGATTAGGGGTATCCAATGGGACTGCATAGACAAAAGTTAATAAACAGATACACCACGATAGAACATAAAATCGAGGTTCTTGAAAAGACCATTAAAGAGGTCTATTACCTTTGTATGGATCTCGCAAGAGATGAGGAGGAAGTTATGGCAATAGAGGTCTATGGCAATACGAGGCATGGACATTACAGGAGAATCAGAGAAGTAAACGTTCTTACCAATCGAGTGAATAAGCGTAAGCAAGAATGTAATGATGCTCCTCGGGAGATTCTATTTCAAAGGGCCCGTTCTCTTACGAATTCATGGAAGGAGACGGAAGCAGACCCCAACCGTCTCAGGTGGGGGAAAGCCTTTGCGCGCATACTTGAAGAGTCTGCCATAGTTATTCGCGATGGTGAACTTATCGTAGGCTCAGAAACGAAAAGCATACGTGGTGCCGAGATTGTACCGGAATGCAGTCCTTACGATGTCCTGTCAGCCTTGGAGCAGAGGACCCACCGCACGATGAGCGAAGTAATGATGGCCTCCATGGACCCGGATGAGGAAGGTATCAAAGAAGTAGCCAATTACTGGGTCGGCAGATCGGTCAATGACATAGTATATCGGGCGTGGCAAAGTAAAATGGGAGACAGCTATACTGATCTGATAGATGGTAGGAAAGGCAAGACGGCAATACTCCCCGACGTCAACGGTACAGTTTATAAGACGCAGACGATTTACAACCCGAGAATAATGAAAGACGGGCTCAGCGGTATTATCAGGAAGGCAAAGGAAGAGAAGAAGAAAACCATTAACTCGGCCCAGTTTGTGCCTAACGACTATACGGCCATCTTTCACAAGACCGTTATTCTGGATGTAATGATCATGACCTGCGAGGCATTGATAAAATATGCCCGGAAGCATGCTGACTTAGCCGGGAAGATGGCTAAGACCGAACGCGACCCGGTCAGAAAACAGGAACTGATGGAAATTGCGGAAACCTGTGTTTGGGTGCCGGAAAATCCGCCCCGGACCTTCCGTGAAGCTTTGCAGTTCTATTGGTTTATTCATCTGGGGATTCGGAAAGAAGCGCCCTATCATTCCGGCCCTTGCCCGGCCCGGATGGATCAGTGGTTATACCCCTATTATAAGAAAGATTTGGAAGACGGCAGGCTTTCCCGACAGGAAGCGGCGGAACTGCTCGGATTAGTATGGGTAAAATTAAATGAGATGCAAAACGTGAGCGGTTCTTACTTCGAGAAAGAGGCGGCGGGCTCACTTTTACAGCAGGTCACCCTCGGCGGTGCTACCTTAGACGGTATGGATGCCACCAATGACCTTTCCCACCTCATTCTGGAAGTGGCGCAGCAGATAAAAATGCCCCAGCCTGGTATCTATATCCGCTTCCACAATAGGATTGACCATGATTTTATGGTAAAAGCAATCGAGACTAACCGTGAAACCCGGGGTGGCATCCCGGCCTTTCTTAATGATCGGATAGCTATACGGAACTTTTTGGCTACTGGATATACTTACGAAGATGCCATAGAATGGAGCGCCGCTGGTTGTCTGTCTTATGTTGTCAGCCACTGCAATTTAGCCAGTAAGATTGCGGCTTACATCATCGTCCCCAAGGTATTGGAAGTTGCCCTGAATAATGGTGTAGATCCCCGAACCGGAATGAAAGTGGGCAAGGAGACAGGTGACGTCACCAAATTCACTACGATGGAGCAACTTTATGAAGCCTTCTGGACGCAGTATGATCATTTTGTTGAGAAAGGCGCCATGGAATATTGGGTAGGTTATTCATCCAAAGTAGAGCATCTGGGAACGCCTCTCACTTCAATTTTAATCGAAGACTGCCTGACGAGAGGCCTGGATGTGTATGAAGGCGGGGAGCGATACCCCGAGATGGGAGTTTGTTTCGGCCAGCGCGGGTGCGTGGATGTAGCTGACGCATTTGCCGCCATCAAGAAGTTGGTCTTCGATGAACAGAAGGTCACCATGGCCCAGCTTTTGAAAGCCCTAGAGGCTAACTGGGACAGGTTACGACGATATTTATCGGCTATGCCTCCAGGCACCTAAATACGGCAACGACGACGACTACGTCGATGATATTTTCAACTACGTTTCGTTGAGGTGCAATGAAATCATCCTGAGTAAGCCTAATCCCTGTACAGGGAGACCATGGAGGGTTTCACGGCCGGCCCTCACCGGCCACTATCCTGCTGGTGAAGTAACCGGCGCTTTGCCCAACGGCAGAAAGGCGAAGACGCCATTGTATGATGCCGGTCTATCCCCGATGATCGGTGCCGATGTAAACGGACCTACCGCTTTGATAAAATCAGCCACTAAAGCAGACCACATTATGCCATATATGGATAGCATGGTGCTGAATATGAAGCTATCGCCTTCCATGCTGCAAACGAGACCGTCAATCGAAAAAGTACTTTCGCTGCTGAAAACGTTTTTCGACCGGGGAGGTTGGCATATTCAGTTCAATATTACCAGCAGAGAGGACTTGTTGGAGGCGAAAAAGAGCCCCGAGCAATGGAGACACCTGATTGTCAGGGTTGCAGGGTACAGCGCATATTTCGTGGATCTGCCTCCTGCTGTTCAGGATGAGATCATAGGTCGAACAGAACACGGGCTGTAGTTTAGATTTTATTAGTTTTCAAGTGCTGGAGGAGCTACATGCCGTCGATATTTAGGTACATGCAATGAAAAGACTATCGCAATTAGATAATAGAGGCATGGCCTTAAACAGGAAGCAGTGCAGTAAATTGCAGTATCATCAAAAGAGAAAGGCAAAATATTTATACCAAGGTAACCCAAAAAAGGAGGAAATATTATGATTAGAAAGCTCGTTAGTTTGATGACAGTATCGCTATTACTTCTGGCATTTGTTCTCCCGGCAGGAGCGCAAACGATCAATTTAAGCAAGAACTATAACTGGAAAATGACCTCAGGTTTAATGTCCGGTCAGAACGCGCACGAGGGCCTTATCCGGTTTGTTAAGATGATGGATGAACGGACCAATGGAAAAGTGAAGATAACTCTGTATGAGGGTACCCTCGGAGCCCCTACCGACCATTGGGACATGGTGAAAAATAACGCCGTGCAGTTTACTTTTACAAGTGACTCGTCCAACGCGGCCCGTATACCGATACTTAATATGGTCAGTCTTCCTCTGACATATCCTAATACAAGGGCCGTGTGGCTTGCTGCGAACGAGTGGTTAAAAGCCGGCTATCTAAAGGAGCTTACTGATAATTTTAAAGTGGTGTACTTCTATCCCACTTCCCCGTTAACCCTGTTTCTTGCCAACAAGAAGGTGGTTACCTTGAATGACTTCAAGGGACTCAAAATCAGATGCGGAGGAGGCATACAGTGCCAGAGCGTAGCTCTTCTGGGAGGTACCGGAGTGAATATACCATTCGGAGAAATGTATATGGCCTTACAGACACATATGATAGACGGTGCGGTCAGTGGTGTCGATATCATGTATGACCGTAAGTTTTACGAAGTAACCAAGTATGTGCCTAAGCAGCCTCTCTACTTTGGAATATATACAGTCTTGATGAACAAGGAAACCTGGAATGGTCTCCCGCCGGAACTCCAGAAGCTTATTGATCAAACCGCCAGCGAAGTCTCGGCCGCTGAAGTGGAAAGAAGGACAAAGGAAGAACAGTCCTACTGGGATGCTTACGGGAAGAAATCAGAAGTCTATTCCATCAGTGAAGCGGAAGCAGAAAAATGGCGCCAGGCGGTTGAAAGCATTGCCGACAAGTACGTGAAAGATGCCTCTGCAAAAGGTTATCCCGCCAAGGAAGCCTTAGAATTAGCGCGGAAAGTGGTGCGTAAGCCGTAGAATCTGCTGATGCTAATAGTTCCTTTGCGTCGAGAAGATTGCTGCTGGTCAGGGTAACATCGATTAGAGTTTAGTCGTCAATAATGAGTTGTTGGTAGTTTTCGAGTACTGGAGAAAAGAGATTGCCTACGGCTCTTGATGGTTTAACCCGGATTCATAATGTTGAAGACGACACGTAGAAGGAGTTGTGTTTAACATTCAACGATATAGCATTCAAGATGGGCCGGGGATCAGGACTACAGTTTTCTTAAAGGGCTGTCCGTTACTCTGCTCATGGTGCTCCAATCCGGAATCACAAAACACTGCTCCTGAAATAGTGCACAGGGATTCCCTGTGCACAAAATGCGGGCGTTGCTTAGATATGTGCAATGTAAGAGCCATTTCTGTTAACGATAAAAGCGTATCTATAAACAGAAAGCTCTGTCGTAAATGTTTTAAGTGCGTTGAAGCGTGTACTCCCGGAGCTCTCAAATTATTCGGAGATACGATGTCACCCAGGAAGTATTTCAACTAATAAGGAAGGATGCGGAGTTCTATCGGGATTCCGGAGGAGGAGTTACGGTCTCCGGCGGTGAGCCGCTCTCACAGCCAGACTTTGTGGCAGCTCTATTCAAGTTGTGTCGAGATGGGGGAATTGATACTTGCCTTGAGACTTCTGGATATACACGGGCCAACGCCTTTGAAAAAGTACTGCCATATACCTCTTTAGTGCTTTATGACGTCAAGCTGAGCGATCCTGCAGCCCACCGGAAATGGACCAAAAGATCAAACAAAGCAATACTCCACAACCTCGCAATAGCAGCCGCCAGCGCGACACCAGTGATAATACGAATCCCGTTGATTCCCGGTGTTAACGACTCGGATGAAGAGCTCAAGAACATTGCCCTCACTTGCGGTTGATTGTCTCAAGAAACCGGGCAAGATTAACATTTTACCTTATCACCGATTTGGTATGGGGAAGTACCAAATGCTTGACCGAAAATACCAATTGACCGAATTGACAACCCAAAAAGATCCGGAGATTCAAAGAGCTAAGCACTTTATCGAATCCTTTGGATTAGAATGCGAAATTGTGCTATAGGGGCTGATCTCATGAATTGGCAGGGGTCACTTTTTGAAAAGGAGAGGAAAGATTGTGATTGACCAGAATCGCGCTACGGGCATAACTTCTCAAGAAGAAAAAGACCATGATTCCGTCGTTGAGAGATGGGCTGTCCATAGCGCAAATGTATGTTTTGACGATATAGACAAAGAATATGTAGAGCACGCCAAGAATCGCGTCATCGACATTGTCGGGTGCATCATAAGCGGCGCCAAGTCTGCCGGTTGCGATATGGTTTGGAGTTTAGCTCGAAGCTGGGGAGTAGTGGAAAAACATGGCTCAACCATAGACTTCAAAAGAGGATACAGCGTTGCAGCGCACAACGCAGCGATGGTGAATAGTATTATGGCCAGGTCATTCGATTTTGGCGTGATCCTTCCATCTGTTGAGGGAAAGCTCTACGAGGCCCATCTCAGCGAAACCACCGTTCCGACTGCTCTGGCCCTGTCAGAGGCATGGCATCGTAGTGGAAAGGAAATGATCTGCTGCTTTGATTCTGGGTGACGATATAGCATCACGGCTGATAGCCGCTTCAAATTATGCGGCAGGACTAAACTGGGATAGCACCGGAACCGTGAATCGATTCGGGGCAACTGCTATTGCAGGACATCTTCTTCAGTCTTAGCCCCGACAAAATGATAAATGCCTTTGGAATCATACTGGATCAATTATCCGGGAGCTTCCAAAGTATTAATGATCGGGTCCACAGCTTCAAGTTAACGCAAGGCATGTCCGCGAGAGATGGAATTGTGGCGGCCGAATTAGCCGATCTTGGGTGGCTGGGGTCAAAGCAACCCCTCTTCGGCAGGTACGGATATTTTACATTATTTTGTTCCGGTGAACACGATACGCGCATCTTAACCAGAGACTTGGGCAAGGTTTACTATGGCGACAGCACATTCAAACCATATCCTTGCTGCCGTCAAATGCATATCTTTATCGATTGTGCCTTGGAGATAATACGTAATAACGAGAAGCTGGATCCGATGGATATAGACAGTATCGTTGTAGCTACCAGTTCCCGAGTAGCTTCTGGACCGCTCAATGTGCCTTTTACTGTTGGCGAATTTCCTTTTGGCAGCGCTATGTTTAGTATTGCTTACAATGTAGCGAGTGTTCTATTAAGAAAAGGGGTAAAATTAGAATACTACACGGATGAATTAATAAACAGTTATGAAATAAGAGATTTAATAGAAAGAGTGCGCATAACTCCAGGCGCTATCCCGGATGAAGACTCGCTTGATCTGGCCGAGGTTAGGGTAAAGATGAAGGATGGTCGCGAATTGATCGGAAACGTTCACTACGCTAAAGGCCATCCGCTCTTTAAGCCCCTAAGTCAACAAGACATTGAGGATAAGTTCAGAATGAATGTTTCTTTTTCGAAAGTGATATCTACGGCCAGGGCCGAGGAACTCTTAGACATGTTGAAGCGTTTAGAAGAAATTGATGATGTTTGGAAGATTGTCGATGTATTGTCTTAAAACATTAGATGTAGTGGCCGGGAAGAAACGGGGTGGAAATAAGTTGAGGGGAGCAAAGTCGGATCGAATACGCTCTTCGAAGAGGAGCAAATAATAAAGGAGGAACAGATGAAGATGAGAAGTCGCACGATTAGCAAGTATTTGTATGGTTTCTGTGTTCGTATTGGTCTGTTTATTGACCATAAGAAATGATTGTGCCGCACAAACGCTCTCAGACCTATAACTGGAAGATGGTCCTGGCCAGACCGAGCGGTGCCATGCCTAACATCCCGTTTATTGAATTTGCCAATGAGGTTCAAAAAAGAAGCAATGGCAGAATTAAAATTACGGCATACGAGGCAACATTGGGTTCACCGGGTGACTTCTGGGACATGGTCAAGAATAATGTTGTCCAACTGGCGGTAAACGGTGAAGGTTACAGCCCCGGGCGTATGCCTCTTACAACCGTAATCGGGTTGCCCTTTGAAATAGAGGGAGCCCAGCTTTGTGACAGTATTTTGACGAAGCTTTTTTCCTCAGGCAAGTTGCCTGAGCTGAGTGACAATTTCAAGGTTCTGTTCTTCGTACCAACCAATCCTCATATGATGTTTTTGAAAAAGAAAGTCACCAAAATGGAAGACTTCAAGGGCCTTAAACTGGCTCCGGTACCCGGCATGGGCAGTCTTTTGGTAAAAGCACTGGGTGCCAGTCCTAACATCGTACCAGGTGCTGAGAGGTATATGGCCCTGCAGACAGGAATGATTGATGGTGTCATAACAATGGTGGATGACGTCGTTGATCGTAAATTCTATGAGGTAGCTAAATATGGAATAAAGGTACCCTTATACAATGGAACTTACATCCTGACGATGAACCTGGAAACATACAATGCACTTCCTAATGATCTGAAGACAATAATTACCGAAGTCGCTAAGAAAGCTCATGACGATGAAATGAAAAGAAATGCCCTTTATGTCGATGAATGCTGGGCAAAACTTTCCAAAAGTGGGATGGAAGTGTATACAATCGAACCCACAGAGTTGGCTCGCTGGCGAAAAGCAGCTTCAGATATACCAGAACAATGGATAGCCAATAATCCAAAAGTCCCTGCCAGAGAAACGTTGAAGTTGGTCCGTGATATAGTAAAAAGCTCTAAGTAAGGATCGAGTTACTATGAAATTGGATCCATCTGCCGATTGATGAAAGATAAACCTGGTGGACACTAAGAATATGGTACCCACCAGGTTTATGATACTTTCAAGGAATAGCCACCACCTATTTCATGCAGGCGCCTACGCTTTCTCTCGCTTTGGCGCCTGCTCTCGGCATATTTCTCGTAAACCAGTATGGTTTTATTATTTTCTTTTGATCTGTACAGGACTTTCCTGTTCACTTTCTTAGTATCTTATAAGTTGAACGGGCAAGAAATGGTAAAGTTCGCTGTGTTAGTATCGGGAGAAAACTGACCTTACCCCCTAAATTTGAGGATCTCAATGCAGGAAAAGCTTTGGTCGAAAAGATTCGCCGCTATTGTTTCATCGAATTTGCTTATGGCATGGGCATTTTATGCGTTAATGCCGACACTGCCTATTTACCTGACCAGAGATCTGAGGATCAGTCAGGCCGATACGGGTTTGGTACTGGCAGCGTTTTCGATTGCGGCAATCCTTATCCGTCCCTTCGCAGGCTATCTCATAGATAATTACAGCAGGTTTCTGGTGTTTATCCTTTCCCTTTCCCTGATGACTGCAATATATGGTATCTATCCCTTGGTCAATGGTGTAGTAGCAATGTTCCTGTTGAGATTCATGCACGGCGGTATGTGGGGGGTATGCTCCTCTTCAACTGCCCCAATAGTTACCGACAGCGTACCTGTAACAAGAATAGGGGAAAGCATGGGTATCTATGCTTTAAGCGTTCCTGTGGCAATGACAATCGGCCCGATGTTCGGTCTCGAAATATTGAAAAAACTTGGTTCTGATGTGATGTTCCTTTCAATCCTCGGCATTTCCTTTCTTTCTTTACTGATTGCTTTTTTTGTGAAAACTCCTTCTAAAATTATCGTCAGAAAGAAGTTCGCCTTCACAAGTCTTTTTCACAGGAAAGCCCTCCCCCTTTCCATTTGTATGTTCTTCCTTATGATTGCATATGGATCAATAGTGATCTTTGTTGGTGTTTATGCCGGACAAAAAGGTTTTTCAAATGTGGCAACATTCTTCCTCTGTTTTGCCACAACCCTCTTTTTATCCAGAGTGTTTCTTGGCAAACTATTCGACAGAGGGTATGTTTTTCATTTGATACTGATCGGTCTTGTGCTTACCGCCATCGGCATGTCGTGTCTCGGATATGCAAGGAATCAGACCCAGTTTCTTGTGGCGGGCATAATGAACGGGTTTGGTTTTGGAATACTTCTGCCGACGCATCAGGCCGCCATTAATAATCTGGTAGATTCCAGCGAAAGGGGTGCGGCGAATTCTACCTACCTGGTTTCCTACGATCTGGCATTGGGGGTCGGGTCCCTTGTCATCGGTTTTCTGTCCGATAAGATCTCTCTCGGAGATATCTACGAATACAGTTTGTTACTGATTATACTATCAGCAGGCATATTTGTATTCAAAGCACATCCTCACTACCTTCGTAATGTCTTGAACAGCAGTACCACGCGATGATGCCGGTGCCATCTATCGACAATTGTTTTGGTCTGAAATATCTGAGGGTGTAAATCAATTTCAACCATATCTATTTCAATGAACGCCAATGGGTATATCAATGGTAAACGATTACAGATAGTTGAGAGAGTACCTATTTTTTCTGTTTCTGCTCTTAGCGGGTTAAACCATAGGGGTTCAAGTCCCCTCTCTCGCAATTTCCTTTGCAATTTCTTCAAAGACTGATACAATCGGAATAATAGTATAAAAAAAGGAGGGCGGCATGCATTGTTCTAACTGCGGTCAGGAGAACCAGGAGGAAGCCCGGTTTTGCGTAAAATGCGGAAAAAGTGTTGATGGGCCTGGTAACGGTAAAACCTATTGTCCTTCTTGCGGAAAAGAGAATCTCCAGGGGATCTTTTTTTGCGCTTTTTGTGGTGCCTCTATCGGTGCCCCGCAGAGAAATATGGGCTATGGAAATCCGCCGGGTCCCCAGGGACAACAGCCTTACAGGGGACCATACGCATCGAATATTGCCCTCGATATCATTCTTTCAATTATCACCTGCGGTATCTATTGGTTTTTCTGGCAGGCACGGCAGATGAGGGCATTGAATTACTTATTGAAGGAACAGCGGTTCAATTTTCTTTTGTGGTTCCTGGTGTCCTTGATTACCTGTTTCCTCTTCAATATCTACTACGAATATATCATGGCGCAGGCCATCGTGCAGATACAAAAGAAGCAGGGGAAGACTTTATCGAACGATCTGCCGGTGCTTTCTCTTGTGCTTTCCATCTTTGGACTGCACATAATTACCGACGCTATCCAGCAACATGAAATCAATAAGTTTTTCGAGAACTAAAATGGAACGTTGCTTTATGCCGAGAAGACTTGCAATTGTTTTTGCCTGCATTCTTTTCTCTATTACCGTGTTGCATGTTACAGGCGTCTTTTCGGCTGACAGGATTGGGGGAGCCATTCCACTTTTTTGCCCTTTCAAAGCATTGACAGGCATCCCCTGTCCCGGCTGTGGTATGACGAGGGCAATACTCTCCATAACAAAGGGAGACTTTCAGGGAGCTTTTGGTTATAACCCTTTTTCCTTTTTTCTTCTTTTTATGGTTGTTATAAGCATTGTTCCCGGAAGGCAGGCGGAAAAACTGCCTTCCATAGCGCCGGTTGTTATGAATTATTTCTTTATCGTTGTCCTCGTGGCAGTAATATTCTATTGGTTTTTCGCGTGTCTCCTGCCGATCCTTTAAGAGTATAGTTCGAAGCCAAGGTCGCACTGTCCCAGGCTGAAAGGCCGTAAATCGTGAAATCGTAAATCGTGAAATCGAATACCGTGTTTTACTCCCGTCATACCTTCTATCTCCTTTTCAGCTCCTTGCTTCCATTTTCTCTCTTCCGTCTTGTCGTTGCACCCTGCGACCTGTAATCTACTCCCCCCGTCTTCCTTCTTCTTCTTTCTTCTCTCGTCTATCTCCCCGTTTCTCTCTTTTGCTTTGTCGCTTCCATCTCCCTCTCCCCTCTCCCTCTTCTCATCTTGTTCTTTTGCGGTCCAGCAGATATTCTTCCCGGATCCTTGTCAGGCTCCTGAAGATGTTTTTCTTCACGTTTTTATTGTGACCCTTGAGGTCCTCAATGATCCCCTTCACAAGCTTTCTTTTCGAGGTGTTGCCATGAGGGCACTGGGAAGAAATAACGGGCAGTTCAAGGATTTTTGAGAGGTGAAGCAATTCCGCTTCTTCAACGTAGGCAAGAGGCCGTATGATGTCAAGCTCGCCGTCGAACATTTCCTGGCAGGGCTGCATGGTCCCGATTTCGCCCTGAAAAAAGAGATTAAGGAGCATTGTCTCGATGATGTCGTCCATGTGATGGGCGAAGGCAATCTTATTTGCCTTGATATCATGGGCAAGGTCGAAAAGCGCCTTTCTGCGGTTCCAACTGCACCAGAAACACCCGAAGTCTGTCCCCTTCACCCTTCCATTGGTCGGGTGCTTGTGCGATGATATAGGGGATGGATGCTTCTTCAAAATGTTTTATGAGAATATTTTTGTCGATCCATGAAAAACCCATGTCAACAAAACAGGCTACCATTTCACAATGGATAGGAACAAACTTTGCCCTTTCCTCCATGATTTTCAGAAGACAAAGGCTGTCTTTACCGCCAGAGACGGCAATAATTACCTTATCGCCTTCCGTGAGCATTTTAAAATCCCAGATGGCCTTGCCGACCTTTTTTGTCGCAAAGTAGAGAGGCCCGCTTATATTCATGCGAGAGAATCGACAAGTTTTTTTATTTTTTTCTTATACTCTTCCTTGATGGGTTCCCCGTCCGTGCAGCCAGGCACCTCAATACTGCCCGCGTAACCGAGTTTGAGGAGGTCAAAGGACTTTTTGAACATGTCTAACGCAGGCTTGCAGGTATCCATATTATTATCGGCAAAGGTTATGAGGGTGACTGCTTTTTTCCCGGCGACGCGCGAATTGTAATCATTGTCCATGAACGCGATGGAGCGGTCCATAACAAGTTTCAGTTGAGCAGAAGGCCCGAACCAGTAGATAGGGGTCGCGTAGACAATGGCATCGGACTCCAGAATGTATTTACGTAGGTCCTTCATGTCGTCATCAATCTTACAGGCCCCGTTCTTGAGACAGACGTAGCAGCCCTGACATGGTCTGACATTGAGGTCGTTGAGATAGAGCATGCGGACGCTGTGTCCCTTTTTTTTCAACGCATCGACCATGGCCCGCGCAAGCTGGATAGTATTGCCGTTTTTTCGTGGGCTCCCGAAGAGAATAACAGTTTTCAATATGAGGCCTCCCTCTATTAATATGTGCTTTATTATATGTATAATCCCCGGCAGTGGTCAAGAAAAGCATGAAAGGCGTGATTTAACAACTAATCCGTAGATGTTTCATGACCAAAATACTTTTTTGTGTATTGACATTGCAAAGAATGGGTATAGTGATTATAATTTGAACAGGTTTATAATTATTGTGGTGTTATTGGTTTTCAAACCAGATACGCGCGGCTCATCGCTTAAGGGGGTTTTCTATGAATTATCTGTTTTTTGGTCTTATAACCCTTGCCGTTCTTGTACTGACAGGTTTTATTATATACATCATCCTCGAACTGAAGAAGACCATCGATTCGGTGAAGCTGTCTATGGAATCAATAGAGAAGATACTTATACCCACAGTGGAAGAATTACAGATGACCTTCAAAAGTGTGCGGAAAATAACCGATGATGTTGGCGTTGTGACAGAGGACGTGAAGGGACTTTCAGGTTCAATTCGTGAGATTAGCGCGAACGTGAAACAGGTCAGCGAAGCGGTCAGCACAATCACAAAAACTTCTGCTGTCCAGGTAACGGGTTTAAAGGCAGGTGTCAGGGCCGGTTTCGGATATTTTATTAAGAATTTCTTCGCAAAGGGACAACAGGATCAATAAAAAGGAGGTAACAGTATGGAACGGGAAGACAGTGGATTTGGCGTTGGCGCCGTTGTTCTTTCATTTTTCGTCGGTGGAATAATCGGGGCAGGTGTTGCCTTGCTTGTGGCGCCGAAGACGGGAGAGGAAACCCGCAAGATGATTAAAGATCTTGCCGAAGAGTCAAAAAAGAAGGTAGAAGATTATATCGAAGAAGCTAAAGAGAAAGCAACTACCTATGTGGAAAAAGGAAAGGGATTTATAGAAAAGGAAAAAAATATTATCAGCAAGGCCGTAGAAGCCGGTAAAGAGGCCTACGAAAAAGAAAAACAGAGCTAAGGCTAACAAAAGTTGGCTTTTTTAAGAACAAAGCGTATCAGCAAACAAGAGAATTGTTGAAAGGTATATCTCTATATACATGAAAGCCGATAATAAATTCTCATTATTATCATGACATTTATTAACTTGGTGTTTGGTTACCTGACGTATCAGATAATAAGCCCTTTTTGTTTGCTATTATGTGAATCGTTGTCCTTTCTATCTTGTTCTATCCGGTCTACGCTTGTATCCGTAAATATGTAAAGTATAAATCTGTCGCATCGCTCCTGATATACCCTCTGCTGCCCTCCGGGGTCTCTGCGAGAAACGTCATTTCCTGTTTTTGAGTTTCGTTTTGTTTCTATGATTTCCGATTACTATAGAAAAAGCTTTTCACCTGCAGCAAGCGACTCCAGGGCGTCCCTTTTTAACAGTTTCATCGTTCTTCCTTTTACTTCGATAAACCCCTGGGAAGCCAGCTTGTTCAAGATACGGGAAAGCGTTTCGGGAATTGTACCTAAAAGACTTGCCAATTGCCCCTTTGAAATGTTGAGGTCTACGGGTAAATTGTTATTCCTGGCGCCGCCAAGATAGAGAAGATACGCCGCGAGCCTTTGCGGCACTTCCTTAAGAGAAAGGTCCTCGACAAGTCGGGAAAAATATTTCAATCGCTGCGAAAGGATTGCAAGCATATTCATGGCAAGATCAGGGTCTCTTCTAATTAATTTTTCAAAGGCAGCCCGTGGAAAATAAATAGCCTGGCTTTCTTTTAATGCTTCGGCGTGGGCAGGATAGTGTGATCCTGCAAACATTGCAACTTCCGCGAAAGGGTCTCCGGGATCTACAAAATGGAGTATCTGTTCTTTCCCGTCAGGAGAGAGCTTGAATATTTTTAAGCGCCCGGAAAGTAAAACAAAAAAACCGGTTGCATCATCGCCCTCGGAGAAAATAATTTCTCCGTTTTCATATTTTCGGTCAACAATTATATGTGAAAGTTCAGCAAGCTGTTTTTCAGGCAGCCCCTGAAAAAGAGGAATGTTACTGATCATATTAGTCATTTCCATGTCTGTATTCTCCTCTTTTATAGTACAGATATACTACAGACTATGCGGTGAAAAGGCAACACTGTACTATTGTGAGGTCTCTATAGAAAAAACAAATGTTTTCATGTATGATGATATATCATTAATACTCGTTTTAAGTTTTAGGTGTTAGGTTTAAGTTTTAAAAATGGCAGTGTATCAGGGGTAGGGCTTAATCGCTTGAAACTAAATAGTACCTTCATGAAGGAGCTTGTATGAAAAAGCCTAAAATATTAATCCTTATGGGAAGTGACAGTGATCTTTCCGTTATGGAAGATGGCCTTACATTTTTAAAAAACATGGATGTTGAGTATAAGGTTGATATTTCCTCGGCGCACCGTAATCCCGATAAAACAGTACAATACGCAAAGACGGCCAGGAAAGAAGGGATTGAAGTGATTATCGCCGTAGCCGGTATGGCGGCACATCTGCCGGGGGTTGTTGCGTCGCATACAACGCTTCCAGTCATTGGTGTGCCTACAAGCGGCGGTGCGCTTAAGGGGATCGATGCACTCCTTTCCATAGTGCAGATGCCGAAGGGCATACCGGTTGCGACAGTTGGCCTTGACGCGGGAAAGAATGCTGTAATCCTTGCATGCACGATACTCTCCATTAAAGATGATAGTATGGTAAATAAACTTGAGAAAATGAAAAAGGATTTAAAGAAGGAAAACGAAGAAAAAGCAGCGAAAGTACGTAAAATTTTGTCTCATTGACAACAAAATCACCAACCGGTAGGTGTTCAGACATGTTAAATGCCATTACGGATATTGAAGGCATCAAGGTTGGCCATGCTTCTGATTTCAAGGGATATACCGGCTGCACCGTCATCCTCTGTGAAAAAGGCGCTGTCTGTGGAATCGACGTACGGGGAAGCGCGTCGGGTACACGACAGGTAGATGCTCTCGGTGTCAGCCATATTGTTGAACAGATCCACGGTATACTGCTCGCCGGTGGGAGTTCCTTTGGCCTTGACGCGGCAAGCGGCGTTGCACGATATCTCGAAGAAAGAAACGTGGGTTTCGATGTAGGCGTGGCGCGGATTCCCATCGTACCCTCTGCTGTTATCTTTGATCTCGGGTTGGGAGACCCGAAAGCAAGACCTACTCCTGACATGGGATATGAAGCCTGCCTGAAGGCGGGTAACGAAGTAGAGGAGGGAAGCGTCGGGGCCGGAACAGGAGCCACCGTCGGAAAAATATTTGAATTGCCCCGTGCAATGAAGGGTGGTCTTGGCACATCAAGCCTGATAATGCCTGACGGACTTAAGGTCGCCGCGCTGGTTGTTGTCAATGCCTTTGGGGATATTATTGACAACGTGACGGGAAAGATCATAGCTGGTTTACGGAAATCGGAAAACAGCTCCGAGTTTGCCAATACAGTGAAACAGATTAAAGAAGGCGCCACAAAAAAGCAGTTTGGTATTGTTAATACAACTCTCGGCGTTGTGGCGACAAACGCGATATTTAATAAAAGAGAAATCACAAAGATTGCCCAAATGGCGCAAGGGGGACTCATCAAGACCATTAGCCCCGTCCATACTACATTTGACGGTGATCTTGTTTTCGCGCTTGCCACGGGTGAATTAGAGGCAGACATTAATAAGGTTGGAGTGCTGGCAGAATTTGTTCTTACCGAGGCAATAAAGCGGGCCGTAAAAAAAGCGGATGGCTTCGGCATCATACCTGCTTTTCGTGATATTGCAAAGGGATGGAAAACGAGCCGATAGAATTGACGATAGGGCAAAAACCGATGGACGACCGTCCCGTTTAGACAACGGGACTAGGACGTGGGACGATAGGAGACAGAACAGCTGCAAGCTGCAGGTTACAAGTCAGAAGAGGCAGATAGCAGGGTAAAGGTATAGATGGGAAGATAGAAGCGGGAAGATGGATGCAGATGGCCGTCACAGAATGTGACGTGTTTGATGATAACGATTTACGATATTCGACTTTCACGATTTAGGCCTTGCAGCTCGAACGTTGAACAGTTATGGGAAGGAGAGACGGTCGGATGGATGAATATCAAAAGGTTGCCGACATTATTAAGGAAGAAAAGAATGTTGTTGCCTTTACCGGGGCAGGTATTTCAGTGGATAGCGGTATCCCGGCATTCCGTGGCGGCCAGGGATTATGGGAGAAGTACGACCCCATGGAGTACGCTCATATACGGGCCTTTGTGGCAGATCCGGAAAGAGTCTGGATTATGCTCAGGGAAATGTCGGAAGTCATTTTTAAATCTGAACCCAGCCCGGCCCACCGTGTATTGGCCACGCTGGAACAGAAAGGGTACCTGAATTCGATAATTACACAGAATGTTGATGGTCTCCACAGCGTTGCCGGTAATAGTGATGTCATAGAATATCACGGCAACCATCGTTGGCTTACCTGTATCAGTTGCGCCAAACGGATCCCTCTGACGCCCGAAATGATCAAGATTCATCCCTATCCACAATGTGAGAAATGTAACAGGGCTTTAAAGCCGGATGTGGTATTCTTTGGTGAGGGTATCCCAATGATCGCCACACTTCGGGCAAATGAAGCAGCCAATAAATGCAGGGTCATGTTTATTATCGGCACCTCAGGGGTTGTTTATCCTGCCGCGGAAATACCTTATATCGCGAAATCAAAAGACGCGACGATCGTGGAAATTAATATTGAACCGACACCTTTTACATCGTCCATTACTGATTATTTTTTCACCGGGACCGCTTCAGAGGTCTTGCCAAAGTTGGTTGAGTACCTGTAAAAGCTTTACAGACGGGGGAACTTGATAACAGATCTAAATCGCAAATCGTCAAATCGCAAATCGTCCAGGGGGCATACCTATTGTGTGATTATGGCAGGAGGCAGGGGCGAACGGTTCTGGCCGTTGAGCACGGGGAAAATTCCAAAACCTTTTTTACCGTTAACCGGAGCAAAGACCCTCATACAGTTGACAGTCGAAAGGGCCATGCTATTTGTGCCGAAAGAACGGATTTTCATTGTCCTCGGAAGGACCCATCTGAATGTGGCACTCAAGCAACTCCCTGAATTACCACGGGATAATTTCATTGTAGAACCCGTAGGAAGAGATACTGCCGCCTGCATCGGACTTGCGGCAACCGTCCTGTCGCTTAAAGACGAAAGGGCAACCATGGTTGTGCTTCCTGCTGACCAGTATGTCCCTGATGTTAAGAAGTTTGCCGACACCATTACAAATTGTGTAGCGATGGCGGATCGTGGCGACTACCTCGTCACCATGGGCATCAAACCTACGAGGGCTGAGACCGGCTACGGGTATATCTATGCCCGAAAAAACATCAACGCGAAAAAGGATATTGTCTGTTTTACGGTGGAGAAGTTCGTTGAAAAACCTGATCAAAAAAGAGCCGCTGAATATATGAAAAGACGGCAATTACTACTGGAACGCGGGCATATTCATCTGGAAGACAAAGACGGTTCTCGAAGGAATGCAAACGCATATGCCCATTCTTTATAATGGGTTACATGCCATTAAGGGAGCCCTCAGAGAGGGTAAAAAGGCAAAGGCCGATGCCCTCTTCAGGGAGTTTGAGAGAAAATCGATTGATTATGGGCTTATGGAAAGGGCAGAGAATGTTCTCATGGTGCCGGCGAATTTCATATGGGATGACGTAGGAACCTGGGCATCGCTCCAAAGGGTCCTTGATCTTGATGGCAAGGGAAATTATACAAGAGGCGATACGATCTGCATTGATACACACGATTGCGTTGTTGTTGGAGACGAAAAGGTAATCGGCGTCATAGGTGTCTCAAACCTTGTTATCGTTTCGTCGAAAAACGGCATTCTCGTGTGCGACAGCAGCAGGGTTCAGGAAGTTCGGGAGATAGCGAAAAGTATAGACGAAAAAAAATAGTGAATAGTACAATCGCACGCTATTCATTATTCACGTATGGTTATTCACTGTTATTGAGGGGGCTTGATGATTTCCAGAATTACCACTGCTACTGTTTATGGCATTGATGGAATAAAAATCGATGTTGAGGTTGATCTGTCTTATGGTCTGCCGGCATTTAATATCGTGGGATTACCGGAAACAGCGGTAAAAGAAAGCAAAGAACGGGTACGTTCGGCTATTAAAAACGCCGGTTTTGAATTTCCGGGTGACCGTATTACCGTAAATCTCGCGCCTGCCGATGTGAGAAAGGAAGGCTCTTCATTTGATCTCCCCATAGCAATCGGCATTCTCACATCAATGAATATCATAAAAGAAGAAGCTATGAAAAATTACCTCATAGCCGGAGAACTTTCTCTTGATGGGAGAATTAAAGGTATCCGCGGGGCCTTACCCATCGCGATTCTTGCCGAAAGAGCAGAAATGAAGCACATTATTGTACCCCAGGAAAACGGACAGGAAGCGGCCATTGTCCATGGCATCGATGTCTACGGTGCTACTCATCTCCTCGATATTGTTCACTTTTTCAAAGGGGACGGGGAAATGAAAAAGTTTATTGATATCAAAAATACTGACGACGGGGTACACAAAACCAACGATTTGAACTTTTCTGATATTAAAGGGCAGGCGCAGGCAAAACGGGCCCTTGAGATCGCGGCGAGCGGTGGGCACAATATGCTCATGATGGGCCCTCCCGGCTCCGGCAAGACCATGCTTGCCCGGCGACTCCCCACGATTTTGCCCGGCTTGAGTTATGAAGAGGCAATAGAAACAACAAAAATTCACAGTATTGCCGGATTTTTGAATGCTGAAAGGTCGCTCATCATCAATCGTCCATTCAGGGCGCCCCACCATTCCATATCAGACGCGGGACTAATTGGCGGCGGACACATACCGAAACCGGGTGAAGTGAGCCTTGCCCATAATGGCGTTCTTTTTCTCGACGAATTCCCTGAATTCAAACGCAATGTTCTCGATTCCTTGAGGCAGCCCCTTGAAGATGGCGACGTAACGATCTCCAGAGTGACCCACGCTATCACCTTTCCTGCCCGATTTATGCTTGTCGCTGCTATGAATCCCTGTCCATGCGGTTACTTCGGGGACACGAGGCGGGCTTGTGTCTGCAGCGCGACCCAGATACACAGGCACCGGTCGCGGATTTCAGGGCCACTCCTTGACAGAATGGATATTCATATCGAAGTGCCACCGGTGACGATCCGCGAACTTTCCCTCGACAGAGAGGAAGAATTGTCAGAGAAGATCAGAGAGAGGGTAGTCAATGCCCGAAAGATCCAGAGTGAGAGATTCAAAGGAAAGAAAATTTACGCGAACAGCCAGATGCCCACGCGGACAATAAAGAAGCATTGTCTATTAAATGACAGCGCCCAAAGCCTTCTCGAAAAAGCCATCGAAAAGTATGGTCTCTCGCCCCGTGCCTATCACAGGATATTAAAAGTATCGCGTACCATCGCCGACCTTGAGGTTTCCGAGCACATAGAAGAGGCTCATGTAGCAGAAGCCCTGCAATATCGGGTACTTGACAAACGGCTGGTAACGTAAGCCCCGGCAAAGCGAAACCTCCACCAAAATTACGACAATTTAATAGTGCTATATAAAATTGTCAAATTTTCTTGGTCAGCTTGCACTGAGAATATGTCTTTTTAGATAGAGAAGTGCCTTTATCTTAATCCATTCCTCAAAGGGAGGGTCAGCAACCCGGTTTGTTTTACGGTCTTTGCCTTTTTGTCGATTTGCGGTATAATAGACACCGCAAGGAAGCGCCGCAAGGCCCCATGAATATTTTTCGCAGGAGATGATATGTATATATCAGTTATCGGTCATTCCGGTTCAGGTAAGACAACGCTTTTTCAGGCGTTAAGCGGTACAAAAAATGAAGGGGGATATTCGGATAAAGCAACCCTTGCCATGATTGATGTGCCTGATGAGCGCCTCGATGTGCTGACAAAAATCTTTAAACCGAAAAAGACTGTCTACGCTCGGATTGAGCTTGCCGATACGGTGGCCATCGAAGAAGGAAATGTTCAAAAAGGGACCATAAATGCCAAAACCCTCCAGCAGATGCGCACGAGTGATGCATTTATTTTGACAATTGCCTATTTTGATGGAAAAAGTCCAGCCGATGCAGCAGCAGATATTCATGCCATCAAGGGAGAATTTATCTTATCTGATATGGCACAAATTGAGACCCGTCTCGAAAGAATGAAGAAACAGCCAAAAAAAGGCGATACCACCCAGGCCCAGGAAGAAGCGCTCCTTGAACGGTGTCTTGCCCATGTAAATGAGGAAAAACCCCTTTCTGCCCTTACTCTTGAGGAGCAGGAAGTACGCGCTCTCAGGGGATTTCAGTTTCTTTCTTTGAAGCCCATGATGATTGTTGTCAATTCGTCGGAAGACAATATGGCCGAGGGCAAAGCACAGGCGGAGGTCCTTGAAAAGAATTTTTCCGGATATCCGATTATTTCCGCCTGCGCGAAGCTGGAAAGTGAGCTTGCTCTCATGGCTGACGACGAACGGGTGGCCTTTATGGACGAGTATGCCATTAAAGAGTCTATCCGGGGGCGAATTATTAACCTTGCCCTTCGCACTATGGGACTTATCTGTTTTCTTACCGTCGGAGATGATGAATGCCGGGCCTGGCCTATCAAACAAGGGATGAATGCCCAGGAGGCCGCGGCAGCGATCCATACCGATCTCTCGAACAAATTCATTCGGGCCGAAACCGTCTCTTACGCGGATTTCATGAAATATGGCAGTATGGCGGAGTGCAAGAAAGCCGGTGTGTGGCGCCTCGAAGGGAAAACCTATATTGTTGAAGATGGCGATATACTCAACATAAGAGCCGGTAATTGAGACATCGCCTAAAAGCTGCCGGTCGCAAGTCAAAGGCCGAAAGGGACCGTAAATCGTCAATCGGAAATCGGAAATGGTAAAGGCAACGCCAAACTGCAAATGCGAATCGCGAAAGTGAGGCTGCTGCAAGTTCCAAGTCACAAGCCCAGGTAGACTTTCGAAAATCGGAAATCGGGGGAAATAAAATCTTGACAAGGGTCTGAAAAAGGCCTATTATAATTGCATTAATGCGCAACTAATATATAGCAATAAGGATGGTATACAGTATGGCAGGGGATAGTGACAAGAGGATTTTTGACATGCAGGCTGATGTTTGTCTCGCGCTTGCCAATCCTAAACGGTTGCAAATACTCAATCTTCTGAAAGATGGAGAAATGTCAGTGGCCCGGTATGACAGAAGAGATGGGTGTCAATAAGGCAAATCTTTCCCAGCATCTTGCTATTTTAAGGCAGAAAAATATTCTTGAAACCAGGCGGCAGGGGACTACGATCTATTATCGGATTTCAAACCCGAAAATTACAGAAGCATGCATGATTATGCGAAGTGTCCTTATCGAGATGCTCAAAGAAAAAGTGAAGCTGTCAAAACGGCTAAAGGAAGTAAAACTACGTTGATAATAAAAAGAGATTATTATTAGTATTATAGTTGCACATATTCGCAATAAATAGATAATAATGGGCGGTTTATCAGCCCCGGGAGGTTTATCCATGGTTCGTAACGACCATAATAGACAGAGAGAATAAAAATAGAAAGAAGCATATTAAAAAGGCAAATAAAATCGAGAAGTTTAAAACAATATATTATGGGCACAATTTTTCTGATCCTCATCCCCTTTGGATGGTTTTATCCGCTCATAGGGTATTTTATTCCGCTTTGCATGTTAGCAGGTATCGGTATAGCGAGCTTGAAAGGCCGGAAGTGGTGCAACTGGATCTGTCCACGAGGATCATTTTCAGATTCTTATATGAAAATGATGAGCCAGGAAAGAAAAATACCCAATTATTTCAGATCATTACCCTTAAGAATCGGCGTAATCATTTTTCTCATGTCCATGCTTACATATCAGATTGTCAACTTATGGCCCGACCCATATGCTATCGGCAAGCTATTCATGACACTCCTTACCATTACGACAGTTGTAGGTATAATTCTGGCGATTATGATCCATCACCGATCGTGGTGCTATATTTGTCCTATTGGAACAATATCAAATTGGATAGGCAAGAACAGACAACCACTCTCTATGCAAACTGATCTTTGCACAAGCTGCAAACTATGTGGCAAACCGTGCCCCATGAATCTTGCTCCTCATGAGCTTAAAGAAAAAGGAAAGATGTCTTTCAGGGGGGATTGCCTGAAATGCGGACTCTGCGTGATGACCTGCCCGAAGGACGCTTTACTATTATCGAAATAGTACTTCAGTTTCTCTGATATGAATCAGCGATTATCTGATGAGTATTTTCCGGTTAACACTATATTTATGAAGCAATTTGCCCACTTCTCTTCATTGACAAAGAACCTATTTTACAGTACTATTATGCAATTTTCAGGGGTAAGTGAGACGCAGCGTTCATTCAAAATATAAAGACAGGGAGTAATAACTATGGGGAAGAAAAAGATCTTAATAATTGACAATGATGTCGACTTCATTGACCAGAATAAGGCAGCACTTGAAGAAAACGGTTTTGAGGTAATATCGGCATCGAATAGCCGCGAGGGTGTCGAGAAGGTTTCTTTTGAAATGCCTGATATTATACTCCTTGAACTAATGCTCGAAAAACACGATGCCGGTTTTAATCTGGTGAAAGCGATTAAAGCTGACCCTCGCTACAAGGGGATTCCGGTGCTTATGGTCACGTCTGCCGCAGGAGAAACGGGGTGTGATTTCTGCCAGGAACTTGATGGCTACTGGATGAAAACTGATGATTTCGTGAACAAGCCGGTTATGCCTGAAGATTTGATAAAACGCATCAACATTCTCCTGGAAAAGACCGGGAAGGCATAACTCTTAACAGACAACTATTTTAAAGGAGATAATATGGCGAAAAAGGAAACAAAACCAAACGAAATTATAGAGAAAAGGCTCTTAGCTCCTTCGATCACCATGAATAAGCTTTATGTTCCTGACATAGCAAAAAAGGTGAAAGCCGGACAATTCATTGTTATCCGGGCTAATGATATGGCAGAAAGGATTCCTCTTACTGTTGCGGATTTCGACAGGCAAAAGGGAACTATTACAATTATTTTTCAGGAAGTGGGGGCTTCAACACACAAACTGGCAAGATTTGAACAGGGCGAGGCGTATCTTGATGTCGTAGGTCCCTTGGGGAAGCCAAGTCATATTGAGAAGTTCGGAACCGTTGTCTGTGTTGGCGGCGGCGTCGGTGTGGCCCCGGTGCTTCCTATCGCGAAAGCCCTCTTTGAGGCTGGAAACGAAGTGATCTCAATTATAGGCGCCAGAACAAAAGAGATGCTTATCCTTGAAGATGAAATGAAACAGGTAAGCACAAAGCTTTATGTGACAACAGATGACGGTACTTACGGCCATCACGGGTTCGTAACCGATGTTTTGAAACAGGTTATAGAAGAAAAGAAAGAGATCGACCTTATTGTAGGTATCGGCCCTGTTGTTATGATGAAAGCTGTTGCCGACGTAACCCGCCCGTCTAATATCAAGACCGTTGTCAGTCTCAACACGATCATGGTAGACGGAACCGGTATGTGCGGCTGCTGTCGTGCCACAATCGGGGGCAAAACCCAGTTTGTCTGTGTCGATGGTCCCGAATTTGATGCTCATCTCGTTGATTTTAAAGAACTTGTGCTTCGTCAGAGAATGTACGGTCGCGAAGAGAAGCGCGCGGTGTGGGACCATACATGTAAGCTGGAAGCAAAGGCACAGTCGATGAAGAAATCGAAAGTTCGGCAGAAAATGCCTGAACAGAACCCGAAACAGAGAATTCAGAATTTTAGTGAAGTTGCCCTTGGTTATACAGATTCAAATGCTTTGAAGGAAGCATCCAGATGTCTCCAATGCAAAAAACCGCCCTGCGTGGAAGGTTGCCCGGTTAGCGTCCAGATCCCCGAGTTTATAAAAAAGATAAAAGAAGGCGATTTCATGGGTGCCATCCATACCATCAAAGAGACGAATAGTTTGCCTGCGGTGTGTGGACGGGTATGTCCTCAGGAGACGCAGTGTGAAGAGAAATGCGTGCTGGGGAAAAAGGGCCAGCCTATAGCAGTTGGCCGTCTGGAACGCTTCGCGGCAGATTACGAATTGAGTCAGGGAGAAGTAAAAGCACCGGCAATTGCGAAAAAGACAGGAAAGAAGGTCGCCGTTATCGGCGCGGGACCCGCGGGGTTGACTGTTGCCGGAGAACTTTCGAAAAAAGGACATGATGTGACTATCTTTGAGGCCTTGCACAAGGCAGGCGGAGTTCTTGTATATGGCATTCCGGAATTTCGTTTACCGAAATCAATTGTGCAGCGTGAAGTTGATTATGTGGAAAAGCTTGGTGCGAAGATAAAGGTTGACCAGATTATCGGTCAGAGCATGACCCTCGATGAAATATTTGAAGCTGGTTTCGATGCAGTTTTTATCGGTACCGGAGCAGGCCTTCCTTATTTTATGGACATCCCTGGAGAGAACCTGAATGGTGTTTATTCCGCGAACGAGTTTCTCACCCGGGCGAACCTCATGAAGGCCTATCTTTTTCCCGAATACGACACGCCGATACGGGTGGGAAGCAGGGTTGCCGTTGTCGGCGGCGGCAATGTGGCCATGGATTCAGCAAGGGTTTCCAGACGTCTCGGCGCTGATGTGTATCTTGTCTATCGCCGTTCCCGTGATGAGATGCCTGCCCGTGCGGAAGAATCCCACCATGCTGAAGAAGAGGGCATTGATTTCAGACTCCTCACAAACCCCGTACGAATTATCGGTGATGAGAACGGCTGGGTAAAGGGTATCGAATGCGTGAAGATGGAGCTTGGCGAACCCGATGCATCAGGCAGAAGAAGGCCGATTGAGATTAAGGGCTCTAACTATGTCATCGATGTTGATGTTGTGATCATTGCAATCGGCCAGGGCCCGAACCCGATCCTTACTTCCTCGACGCCGGGATTGCAACTGAAAAAATCCGGTAATATAGAAGCAGATCCGGAAACAGGTAAAACAAGCCGCGAAGGAGTCTTCGCAGGCGGTGACATAGTAACCGGCGCAGCGACCGTTATCCTCGCAATGGGCGCAGGAAGAGCGGCAGCAAAGGCAATGGACGAGTATCTGCAGACAAAAGGAAAATAGTTTCCCTGGAAATAAAATAACAATTAAAGGACAGGTCAATCGACCTGTCCTTTAATTGTTATAAAACCACCTGATCATTAAACCACCCCCCCCTCACAATGATTTCACTTGCAAGATAAAAAATGTGGCTATGATGTTTTCATGTCGTGAAAGCTTACCCTGGAGTGACTCGTTTTGAGAATTGTGACAATAGAAATCGATAATTGATGGGCGTATGTCTCTTAAAATAAGCACCTCCTTTTAAGTAATCCTTAATATTTCCGATAAGCCAAAAAGGAACGTAAATGTTGATACTAAAGGAGAGCTTGTGAATATAAATAATTACAAAATAGGGACGAGACTCAGTTTTGCTTTTGGCATTGTTCTGATTCTCATGATTGTCTTATCCGTGGTGGCAATTTACAGTCTTTGGCATATGAATAAAAATTTCGGTTATATCTCAGAGAATAGCAGAAATATAGAGTTTGCAAACACAGTACGAAATGAAATCCAGAAAGTGAACAGTGCAGCAATGACGGTAGCTCTTGTCAATGATGAAAAAACAAGAACAGTGCAGAAAAAAATACTGGAAAACGCAACCAAAAACTATCAGATTTCTTTAGCAATGCTTGAAAAGTCGCAACAGTCACAGGAAATGAAGGGTTTCATTTCAAAATTAAAAACCACAATCGAAGGTGCAGTCAAAGATAATAATAAGGTTATTGAGCTTGCGCAAGCCGATCTTCAAGAACTTGCTATGAGTACCTATATGGGAAATATGCTTACTACAAATATCATATTGGAAACCTGTGATCGTATTGTCGAGGTTTATACGAAAGAAAGCATCCTTTTGAAAACCAATGCAGAACACACGTATGCTTCGGTGAGAAATATTCTGGCAGGAATAAGTATTCTCATTATTTTCCTCGCGTCAATGATCGCCGGTTTATTAAAACGGAGTGTTGTGAGACCGGTGCAAAAAGCCCTGCAGGCTGCGAACCTGCTTGCCGCAGGTGATTTGACGGCTAATTTAGAGACTACCGGGAAAGATGAGATGAGTTTGTTGCTCGGCGCAATGCAAAACACCTCTGTAATTTTAAGAGAGATGGTCCGCAATATAAAGAATTCAGCAGACAATCTTGCCTCAGCAAGCATGCAATTAAGTGCCGGTTCTGAAGAAATGTCAAGAAACGCCCTTGAGGAGTCAAACAGAGCTTCCCAGGTGGCAGTGGCGAGCGAAGAGATGACCCAGACAGTGATGGACATGGCAAAAAATGCCGCAAGCATTGCATTCTCTTCAACGGAAACGTCGGAATCGGCTAAGAAAGGCGGAGAGATGGTTAACCGGACCGTAAAGGATATTGATGTAATCGCTGTGACAGCCGCCGCGTCATCGCGCATCGTTCAGACACTTGGTGATAAATCCAAGGAAATCGGAAATATTATTGGTGTAATCAGCGATATAGCTGATCAAACCAACCTGCTTGCCCTCAATGCGGCTATCGAAGCTGCCAGAGCCGGTGAACACGGAAGAGGGTTTGCTGTTGTTGCCGATGAAGTGCGAAAACTTGCAGAACAGACAACGACAGCGACGCAAGAGATTGAGAAGACCATTGGATCGATCCGCACAGAGGTAGAGAAGGCAATTTCCGCAATGGACGATACAGCTTCCAAGGTAAAATCAGGTGTAGCTCTCGCTAACGAGTCAGGCAAAGCCCTCGACCATATCGTAACCGGCGTGACAGGCTTGCAGGGCATGATCCAGCAGATTGCTTCAGCCACGGAAGAAATGAGCGCAACAACAGATGAAATAGCTAAAGATGTCGGACATATAGCAAATTCGGCAAAAGAAAATTCAGCCGCCGCGGAACAGACGACCCAGTCAGCCGTGGAGATGTCCAATCTGGCTGTCAATCTTCAGCAGATTGTGGGGCGTTTCACAGTTTAGGCTATTAAGGGCTTGAAGCCCAATAACATAATAAAAAGGAGGTAATACATGAAGCGGTTTTTAGTGATTTTGTTGGCAGGATTTTTGTCGATCAGTTTTGCGACAGTTGTCAGGGCGTCTGAATTCGGAACTGCCGCTGAGGCGGAGGCATTAGTAAAAAAGGCGACAGCGCTTATTAAGACCCAAGGGGCAGAGAAGGCTTTTGTTGAAATATCCAATCCGAAAGGCAAGTTCATTGATCGGGATCTCTATATATTCGTATATGACATGAGCGGGAAATGTGTGGCACATGGATTTAATCAAAAGATGATTGGCGTAGATTTAATTGAAATGAAAGACCCCGACGGAAAGTCTTACGTTAAAGAGCGTGTCGAGATTGCCAAAACAAAAGGTAAAGGATGGCAGGATTATAAGTTTACTAACCCGGTATCTAAGAAACTGGAAGGTAAACGAGCATACATCGAGAAGATTGATAATTATATAGTTGGTTGCGGGATATACCACCTGTAATTATTTCACATTAAGGGGTAAGCCAATCGACTTACCCCTTCATATTTTAAAACTGGTGAATCTGAAGAAGATCTTCCCTTGAAGGAAAACAATTTGAGTTTTAGTCTTGACATAGGTAATACTGTTTTGTCATATTACTTATGTTATGGCAACATTACTTCAAAAATTCATTAAAAAGAAGTTGAAAAGCCATATTGAACCTGAGCGAAAAGGTACGATGAAGGGTGATCCTATCGGTTTATCAAAAGTGAAGTATGAGGCAGGATTACTCATGCTGACGAGGATGACGTACAAGGAGATTGCGGAACAATTGAATATTTCTCATGGCATTGTCCTGAAATGGCGGACAGAGGAATTTTTTATGTCTACGCTGGATAAGCATACAAATGAATTTACAGAGTTCTTCGGGAACCGTATCCTGGAGGTTGCCTCTGCCATCAAAGATTTTAAGAATCCAGAGAGATACAACAATGATCTTAACGAGTTTAATGGCGAGGATTACAGCCCTGACTTATTTCATTTAATTGTGGACATGTTGGAGCTATTTCGAAATACAATGATAGATGAACTAAAATTACATGTCCTGCCGGTTATCCTCGATGTTGTTGCGACCCTGGCTTACACCCACTATCTGGTGAGGCTTCATGATCAGAAGAAAGCCGATAATGCGATGAGAGATGGATATAAGCTCTTTCATGCAATAACCGTTAGTTTAATGAATGAAAGGATTGCTAAAGAAGTTAAGGGTATTCTCATAAAGGAACCTTTTTTAGAGGAAGATCGACAACGGGCCCTGCAGTATATAAACATTCTTGAAGCTTATTTCAAATCCTATACCCAAAGGGCGTATAAACTTTGATCTTTTTAAAACTACAAAGAACAAGGGGTACGCCAAACAGCGTACCCCTTGTGTATTTTAAAATTGGTGGAGCTGAAGGGGATTGAACCCTCGACCCCTTGACTGCCAGATACGCCACCATACCCCATCATCAGTTATCTATTCTCAGCCAATCGTTATGGATTCTCAGGATTTTGAAGGTTTCATAGAACCATGTTTTATGAATGGTTATGTATTTCCATGTTATGTCTACCATACAAAAAGCATACAGTTGGTAAGCAAAAACCTGTTGCTGAATCTTAATTGCTGAATGAGCGATGCAATAATATGATGTGTTGAAATCTCCATTTATCCCAAGATAAACATATCTGAAAAATCAATGGTGGACCATGGTGGACTTTACAGGTGCACATTTGCCTTTAACACACTCATGATAGGGCTGGAATTTGATTGTAACACTCAAAGAACGAAGTATCGATTTTCAGATATTCGTTAATACCACGGGGGTTTGTTCTTCCAGTCGACAGATTCAAACTTTTCAGTGTAATAGTCTTCAAGCTTCTCCATAAGCCGTTTCCACGCCGATTTGTGTTCATACTGCAGTGCGTCTTCAAGAAAAGGAACTATCTCTCCCAATTTATCCTTCGGCAAATAAGCCATTGCCCCCATATCGTGGGCTTTCTTCAGGGCTTCAGGATTCATGGCATTAGCCGTGAGCATGGCGACTTTGAACTTTTCCGCTACAGCGATGTCAAGAAGATCAAAACCACGAACACCCATGATATCGAGAACAACAAGGTCATACCTTTTCCATTTGAGAAGCTCGGCGGCACTTTCATAGTTCGTTGCTTTATCGATTTTACAGCCTGTACACGACTCAAGTATTTCTGCTTCAAGGGTTGTCAAAATGTCTGGTTCGTCATCTACGATAAGTAATTTCTTGTGATTAAGAATTGATTCTGCCATAACATTCCTCCTCCATTCTTTTAAGTCGTGTCGATTTGCTTTAAGAGCCTAAGATCGTCTTATTCCCTTTTCAGCTAAAATAACGTTTGTTAGCGGAATATATTACCTGATAACATTGTTGTCAATAAACCTGTTCCGTCTCTTTTTGTCGTTATGCTTTGTTTCTGTCGGTATTCCACGATCCCGTGTATTCAATTTCCAATGGCTGACTCGTAGGCGGACTTCGCATCATCCATACAAGAATTCCCGAAAATAATAATATAATTATATTTGAAAAACCTTTTTATTTTCCATTTTCTATGGCAAGACGATATTTTCGATATTCTCCGGATTGCGATCTCTGCATCAGATTCTTAATGGTGCACTGTGGTTAGAGCCCCCAATGCAAACATTGTCGTTAAGATCAGCTTTATATTTCAGGAGGTAATGTCATGAAGAAACCAAAACACCTAACTACCCCCGTCCCCTATCTCTTTCCATTTGCTCCCAAATCTGTCTGTCTCTGATCTCTCTTTCACGGGTCCCGGCGGCAGGGTAAGCCGCAAAACAACTCTGCAGGGTGAGCGTAATCAATATTATCGCTAAGACAATTGCCACCGATACAATGATTCTTTTCATTTCTGCTCCTCCAGTGCTTGATAATAACCTACACAAACCTTTGCTGATATACCAGTTGCCCAGTATCTATTTCTCAGTAGACCGATCGTCATCCTCATCTGCTTCAAACAAACATTCTCCATCAAAAATACATACTTCACAAGAAGCAAACGGAAGACACGGGGCACGCTTCAGATCACACCATCTAGACCCCAATGGAAATATCGAGAACATCGAGGATGTCATCATCCATACTGTTACTATAATCATCTTCAGGGTAATCTGAGCTTTAGCGCTGGTTCATTTGTGACTTATCTACGGCTGAACTCAACTGATGGCAAGAACACGATAATTCCAGACTGCGTAAATCAATCCCAGAATAATTTGTTCCCACGTTCTTATTTGAATGAGGAAAAAAATGAACCATACAAAAACCATACAATTTGGGAATTATTTAAGGAGCTATGATTTGTAACTCATTGATTTCAATGGTGGAGCTGAACGCTCTCAAGCATAACATCTCTACATACAAGTACTCACAATTATTGGGATAACATCCATTTCACGCAGGTTTACTCAGGTTGAATCCTCCTAATTTGATATGATAAAAGTACTGCAAATATGTCAGAAATGAACTGAGATATAAGGGGCACTATGATTTTATAATAATATTATTTATCTTATTCAATAAGGGTTCAAATATTCTATACAACAGAGAAGCAACAACGGCACCTACAGTATTTGTCAGAAAATCAAAAAAATCGCTGTTTCGATGGATGCTTGGTATTCGCTGTAATATTTCTAAAAAGCCGCCCCAGCCTATGACTGCTAAAACAGATATCAGAATAATTTGTCCATGATTCAGGCGTATTTTGCTATAGTGTTGCAAATCATGAATTAATACTAAAGCAAAAACAAAATACATGATGAAGTGAACCACTTTATCGATATGGGGAAACTCTATCCACAAGGGATCTGGGAGGTTCTCCCCAGAAGAAAGCGATAGAAATAAGACAACACATGTCCAAATGATTGTTTTCCAAAAAGAGGTAATAGATTTCATACAACTCTTCCTTGCAAGTTGATCGTATGTTATATCAGAAATAAACCTTTAATCAACCCTGTCAGGTCAACAGATTATAGAAAACCGCTTCTCACATATCTGTAAAACAGTATCCCATTTCACGCAGGATCACTTTGGCTCAATCCTCCTCATTTGATACTCTAAAATGTGTTACTTCTGCTGATTATGAAATCTTTTCTGCCGAATCGAGGTACGGGAACTCGGTCATTTTTTGTGTTGACACATAGAGTCAACCAATGCATACACTAATGTATGCATTGGTGTATGTAACAATTTGGTGAAACGGTCAACAAAGGCTATCAAAATGACAGCAAATAAGCCGGGAACTCTTGAGGGTTTAGGTCTTTGCGCCGAAACGAATAAAGCAATGATTTCCATAGGAGGGGTAAGATGGGACGAGAAATACAGGTCAAGTCGTTTTTAATGGGAACTATACTATTATTTTTGTTCATTGTAGCGTCGAGTGGCTTAGCAGCCTCGCCAACTCAACCTCTTCAATTGACTTATGCTACCATGTGGCCATCGAACCACCCTTACTCAGTGGGAGATCAACGCTGGATTGAGTGGATCGAGAAAGAGACAAAAGGTGCCGTTAAAATAAAACCATATTGGGCGGGTACGCTTGTCAGTGCTAAGGAAAGTATGACAGAGGCAACAAGTGGTGTTGCCGATATAGTTTGTATCTCACCAATCTATGAGAAAGCAGGGGTTGATTTGACAAGGGCACAAACGGGTTTTTATCAAGGCTCTTCAGCGGAACAGCACAGCTCAAAATATTTTGGTCACTTTGGAACAAATTTCCGGAACTCAGAAACGAATATAAGGACATGAAAGTTATTGCACTCTCAGCGGTAACCTCTTTGCGGCTCATGTCCAAAACGCCTGTTCGGAGCCTTGCCGACTTGAAAGGGATGAGAATAAAGACCGGAAGAGAGCTGATCGCTCCTCTGAAACACTATGGCGCAGAGGGGGTCATTATTCCTTCGGTGGAAACCTATGAAACCTTACAAAAAAACATCATAAATGCAGCATTTCAACAACCGCAATATTACAAGGCAGCAAGACTTACTGAAGTCGTGAAATATGATATCAACCTTACCTCTGTCATGGGTCCCTTTCCTAATAAGGCAATGCCACTAAAAAGCTGGAACAAACTGCCGAAAGAAATACAGAAAATCTTCGAAAATAGCGGAGATAAATGGACTTTCTTCATGCTCGAGGAGATTGAAAAGACTGATAGAGAAGTTTTTGATATGGCAAAAAAGGCTGGCATAACGTTCATAGAGCTGCCTCCGTCAGAAATAGAGGATTTCAATTCGCTAACTGATGAAGAAGCTCTAAAGACAGCAAAAGAACTTGATGCCAAAGGACTGCCTGGTACGAAAATGTTCCAAGAGGTAAAGCGGCTCATCAAAGAGTACGGCAAAAAATGATTCTGGCGTGCCACCGAAGCGATTTCGACACGGGAATGTTTTAGAAAAGAAGTCTTTACTTAGCATACCGCTTTCAAAAGGGCAGGGCCAGAAATGGCCTTGTTCTTTTGTACATTTCATCTGAAAATTGCTAAAATCTCTAATCGCTCGAACTGACGACCCGTACGTGTACCAGACAACGGGCTAGTTACTCAATTTCTTACTAAGACAAAATCAACCATACAAAAACCATACAATTTGGGAATTATTTAAGGAGCTACGATTTGTAACTCTATGATTTCAATGGTGGAGCTGAAGGGATTGAACCCTCGACCAGCCAGATACGCCACCATACCCCCCTAATCAGTTAAAGTGCTCTCACATATCTGTAAAATATATCCCATTTCATGGAGGATTATTTTGGCTGCATTTTATCGTTTAAAGCAATGAAAGAGTTCACAGAAATAATAGTTCTTAAAATCCTAACATTCTTGTAAGTATTCTACTTTAACCGTTGTTCCACTGGCCACAATAAAAAGCATTGATTTAACGCCACTAGAAAATTCGCTGTAATTGGGCCAGGATACATGCAAAGTCTTCAGGTTGTGACTAACGATACCGAACAATCAGGATATTTCTACGCCTTTTCTCTTCTTAATTAAGGTTCCATAAATTGTCGATTCGTACACTATCATCCCTTCTTGATTCTCAATGACAATTTCAAATTTTGCTATCTTGCTTCTATCTTGCCATTTTTTGATCAATATATTCATTTGATCGTTTGGATATAGTTGTCCCCTCAATTTCGCATGTTCAATCATAGCAGCTGGAATATCTTTAAAATCAGGATAAAGAAGACACACGAGAAGTCGTATCCCCTGGTTTAGAATTTTTCCAATAGCGTAGTCCGGATAAACGAAGTAGTCCGGTATATGGCTTTTGAAATCAATATCATCTTGGGCCAACAATTTGAAGACTTTAAGGTCGTTTGGGTAGTTTGGATCATAAATTGCTTTATCGATAACAATATACTGTTCACTCAATTTAAGCAATTGTGCAATTTCTTTTCCGTTAAGATTCATGAGACTCCTCGTCCTCACAGGTGGACCAGTTACTTCTTAACAAAAAAATTGATGGCAAGCGGGATTGTCGTCACTGCTCCAACGAGGGTAAGAGTCCACCCCACTGCTTTCCTCTGATCCTTTGGCAATTTATCTGCAAGTAGCAGGGCAAGCCCAGCACCAAACATAGCCCGTGTACCAACAATGAGTGCGAGATCTGGCAAGGAAATTTCGGCCTTTTTCATGACGCCTCCTAAAGTAATATTAACAGTACTCAGAGCTTTTACGTTTTATCATAAGAGAATATAGGCATCGAGATCTTTAAAGGCCAGTAGGAGATGAATTTTAAGTGGAGAATCAGCACATTTCAAGGAGACAATTATTAGCTGAGCAAATGAATGCTGCCTGCTATACGCGAGTGGGCACCTTAATTATATTGAGTGAGAAAAAAATGAACCATACAAAAACCAGACAATTTGGGAATTATTTAAGGAGCCACGATTTGTAACTCGTTGATTTCAATAGTGGAGCTGAAGGGGATTGAACCCTCGACCCCTTGACTGTCAGATACGCCACCATACCCCATGATCAGTTATCTATTTTCATACAATCGTTAAGGATTCTCAGGATTTTGAAGGTTTCATAGAATCGTGTTTTATTCATGGTTATGTATTTCCACGTTATGTCTACCATACAAAAACCAGACAGTGGTTAAAAATCATAGCAATATATTAAAAGATACCCACCGTTTCAGTCGTATTGGGGGGGGGATGGCTTTGATTTAACAGATCAAACGAAACGGCGGGTTTTGTAGGCTGTAGATATGTGTTGTGATTGTCTTACCAATATCAATATCAATCGTCCCGACACAACTCTGCTGTCCTCTTTCTATTTTTAATCTTAAGAGTAGTTTCAGGGGTGGATTCATAGTGATCACTAATTATACGATACCGATAAAAGCGGTAATTCAGCCATAAAAAGATGGACGACAGTGTCATCCATACGATCCCTATAATAAGTGCTATTTTTATTTCAGTCCACCTGTGTTGAAGGTTTGGATCGATGACTGCGTCTGACAGTCTTCAGATCAATGTGTTTTGTTGAGAGAAATTCCACTCTTACTTTAGCTACTTTTGCCTGTTCAGAAAGGATATTTTAATACACCTGAAAGGTCAATATGATTTATTAGGATAATAAGTCATTATAAGGAACTAATTGAGTTGTTTTTCTTATCGCCTTGGGGCGGAGGATATCTCGTGTTGATTTGAGGATGTTAAATTCGTTCAAGATCGTAATTTTAGCATGAAAAATCAATGGTGGACCATGGTGGACTTTACCGATGCATATTTGCTGTATAATAACTGATGGGGGGCGACCAGTCCTTCCTGCAGTCCACAATTGACTCGTCTTGTTGAATATGCAAGATTTCATATGGAATTCGATTGTCCAACCGTTACCTTTTCTCCTTGCAATTTGCCGACGATTGAGGAGCCCAACTGTTTAAACCTTGCCAACAGAAATAAGATGCATTAGTGTTGTACTGCAAAGTTTTAAATATTAAACAGGAGGTACAAGTGCAAAAAAATGGTTTTATATCAGCAACTTGGCAATTGCGAATTTCGTATATTATATGTTGAACGGCAAACCAAACAATAGGAGGTGGTCTCGATGATCCCAGAAACATTGCTTGAAATTTTGAAACAGGATGGGGTTGTTGCCATTGCGACATTGGGACAGGATGGGCCGCATATGGTTAACACCTGGAATAGCTACATCAGAATATCGTCAGATGGACGATTGTTTATTCCTGCAGGTTATATGCATAAGACAGAAGCTAACATTGCCCACAACCCCAATGTGTTGATGACGCTGGGAAGCAGCAAGGTTAAGGGATTGCAAGGAGCAGGTACCGGTTTTTTGATCAAGGGGAAGGCGACCTTCATAACATCTGGGCCTGATTTTGATTCATGAAAGCAAAGTTTAGTTGGCTGCGTGCCACTTTGGCCGTTACTATCGATTCTGCTACTCAAACTCTGTGAAGGTGTGAAGACAGTCCGTGCGTTGCAGTTCGTGGCTTTGGCAAGAATATGACAATTGCAGATCATAACTAAAC
>CAWAOG010000046.1:0-7772 GCA_963783625.1 uncultured delta proteobacterium
AGCGTGTTTCAGCTTGCTATATTGTAGTTCATGATTGAACCACAAGAAATACAGATATCCTCCAGATGCCGGCTTGTTTATTCCAACAAGAACTCAAGGAGGAAATACCCATGAGAGGACCTCAAGTAGAAAGAGGAGTGGGAGTGGTAAAGGAAGGTACATTGATCGTAACGATAGATATCGGTATGATCAGCAATACAGGGTATTGTACTACCATCAACGGCAGAGACACAAAGCCCTTCAAGTTCGATAATACCAGAGAAGCTTCGATAAGTTCTGGGCTATGATAGTTATAAACAAAAACAGATTTGCCTGTGGTGAAGTGATTGTAGGATACGAATCAACCGGTCCCTACGCAGAGCCTCTAGTCCATTACCTAAGGAACAAGCCCGTAAAGATCGTCCAGGTTAACCCCATGCATACAAAGAGAATGAAAGAGGTAAACGATAACTCTCCCTTAAAAACCGACGATAAGGACCCCGGGTGATTGCCGATATCATCAGATTAGGCCATGCCTTAACCGTCATCGTTCCGGAAGGAGATGCAGCCTATTTGAGAAGGCTCAACAATGCAAGGGAGAGACACATAAGGGAACGCACTGCCTTACTCAATCAGCTCCAGCAGTTGGTCTTTCTCCTCTTCCCTGAATTCAGAACAGTCATGAAAGATATAAAGGTCAAGACCGCCAGGTATATCCTGAAGCACTATACAACCACAGAAACGATCGGCGCCGTAGTCAAGGAAACTCTCGGGGAAGAGATGCGGAAAAAGAGCATGGGCAAGTTCGGGATAAAGGATGCGAAACATGTTGATCAGCCTGGCACAGAGAACTGTCGGGATAAAGGAAGGGATAGCAGGCCTTGTCCTTGATATAAAACATATCCTCACGCAGGTGGAAATAATAGAGGGTTTTATCGCGGAGATAGAATCCGAAATGGAAACAACCCTCTGAGAAGATACCTTACAGTATAAAACTTCTCTCCATAAAGGGTCTGGGCATAGTCTCCGTGGCAGGCCTTATCGGCGAGGTGGGGGATTTCACGAAGTTCAGGACCCAGTCAGAAATCATGAAACTCGCCGGTCTCGATCTCTACGAGATGAGCTTAGGGAAGAGAAAAGGAGAGAAGAAAATATCGAAGAGAGGGAGGAGTTTTCTGAGAAAAATCCTCTACTATGCAGCTATCCAAACCATAGGAAAGAATGGCATAATGTGCGAATATTATGCAGGCCTCATAAGCAGGGGCATGAAGAGAATGATGGCGCTTGTCGCCATAACCAGAAAACTCCTGAGGATCATATATGCAATTGTGAGGGATAACAGTGAGTACAAAGTCGGATTATGAATTGAGAAGGAAGGTGATAAAAAAGGCTGCGTAAGGTATAATTGTGTAGGCGGGGAGATCATCGTTTTCTTCCTTTAAGGCGCTGCATGCGACCTTCCGTTCAGAATACACGACTCCCCGTCGACATCCTAACCCCAATTAAGCAAGGTAAAAGCGCATAGGCGACTTTCTAATTATAAGGGTCGGGTAGGATGTCGTACAAAGATGGGGAATAACCGCCTACAAAACAAATAACTTATAAGGCTAAAAGGATATAAAAATACTTGACTGGAATAAATAAGGAAGTACTTTGTGACCGTTGATGTCACCCATAAAACAAGCCCTGGGGAGACTTGGGGAGGCTCTTTCGATATTTATATTTGATTCTTTTATTGCTGTGGATCATGTTTTGTTGTACGAGTTCTATTAGCGGCATAAAATAGATTGGGTGAGGGGAAACTAATATTTTTTTGACAAAAAGGCAGGACCGTTGCTGGTCCTGCCTGGAACTCAAGCCGTAAAAAGAGTGCTGATCTTCCTTTTACCGGTGTCAATTTCTCCAGACCAGTCTATTTCCCTGGGGCATACTTGAAGGAAATATTGAGTCTTACTCTATATTTTATCACCTTCCCCTTTTCTACTGTTACGTCCTGTTTTACCACTTCACCAATACGGAGGTCCTTGACGCTCTTTGCGGCGGTTTCTATAGCCTGTTTAGCTGCATCTTCCCATGATTTATCACTGGTACCCACTATCTCGTTCACAACGTAAACACTCATAGTACCCTCCTATAGTTATTTTATATCTCTGAAGACTCATATGTTGTTATTAGCACAAATAACAGATATGTCAAGCAAATGTATAAACGAAGTAAAATTTCCGCAGTATCCCTTTCATAAAAATTATCACTTGGAATAGTATGTCAGACAAGCAGGGACGATAGGGACATCTCAAGTAATTAAGTAATTGACAATGTCTCCTTCCGGTTATACCATCACTCTGTGGCTTGTAGATCACGCTTGGGCTGGACTTTTTCGACTGGGCCAAAGTTGAGATAATGGATATTCTTGCGGCAAAATCTGAGAAGGCGACTTATATTCTTATAATAACAGGAGGGTGATCATGGAAAACGGGAATATCGATCTCAAGCAGGAACAACAGGCCTCATTGGCACGACCGCGATACAAATATTCGGCAATAGCACGGTTCTTTTTTCTCTCCATGGACCTGGTCACCGGCAAGAAAGTGACCCTTGCCAAGGCAAAACTCCTCGAAACGCTGGCATGTGTACCTTATCGGGCTTGGGAGAGCCGTCAATACAAGCGGATGACTCAATGCTATCGTAATCTGGAAGATGTGCGACAGTCCCGCTCAATTGCTTCATGGGGGCGGAAAGCTCAGGACAACGAATACTGGCATCTGCTTGTTCTCAACGAAAAGATGAAGGAGGATCATGTAAAAGACCCGTGGTACCTCTTCCCGCCTATTCCTTGTCTGATGGCCGCCTCTTATGCTGTTATGTCATGGGCGATGGCGTTTTTCGCGATCCGTCGGGCCTTTCTTTTCAATGCCGAGTTCGAGGATCATGCCGAGCATGTCTACGCCCAATTTGTTCAGGAACATCCTGAATGGGAAAGCCAGCCTGTTAATAATGAAGTGGTAAAACAGTACGGTGACTTCGGAACCTGGGCGGATGTGTTCAGACGCATCGGCCTGGATGAACGTGATCATATGAACAGTAGTTTTGTCTTCTGCGGTAAACCTGATTGTGTTGTAACATACAAAGGCATGCCTGTATACGACAAGGCAGATCTTTGAAGATGTAAAAAAATTACTTGCATCTACCTTTACGTAACAAAATTGATTGACCTTTAAACCCACCAGGGTCATCATCTAAGCTGTGGTTTGGCAAGTGAAATATGCACAAAAGTACCGGATCCGTTCTGCTTTCTTCCTTTGATCCTCTCGCCTTGTCCGTCACCGCGCCGGAATTGTTATGACCGGGGCTCCTTCCTTCGTGCCCGTATCCACAAGGTTGAAAGTGAACATGAGAAAAGAAAAGGTTGATTTTGACGGCAGGTCTCGATTATCTATCCAAAACCAGTAATCCTGGTAAGAAACCGCAGCGAACGTATCGTCCGGCCTTTTGGTCCCGCTGTGTATCCGTATCATGGGTGCGACCGGAGAACCTTCTGCGGTCTGCTCTTTGAGTGTCGGCAACACCCGCTTTTCCTGGACATGGGCATCGGGCACTTCAACAAATGAACCAAGGTCAACTATCGTTTGAAGAACAGACCGGGTGAGGAGCGCAATTTCTTTATCGTTTGACGGGATTGACCCATAGACTACTGTGAATTCTCGCCCCTTCAGATCAAGATTGAGCATGTTTCGGATCTGCCGACTATCAGCTTCTGCCTTCCCGTCACGGTTCTCTCCCAGGACGAATAGAGTAGACTCTTTATTGGTTTCTCTCGTGACTCGCATCTCAAGGGTTCCGGAATCCTGAATTTTTCGTAACTTTTCAATCAAGACATAGAACTCTGGATCAGCGGGCAGATTTCTCCCGGCTCCGCCATAGCGGTTGTTAATCCCGTTTACCGACTGAACAAGTGCTCTGAAGACCCCATCCGCCGGGTAACCGGCCTGAACAAGGAAAAAGATGCTCGAAGGCGGGAGCGGTGTCATCATACTCCGGGTAAATCGTTCCCCCGTCATGGGACTGTAAGTAATTGTGGGGCGATTGGCAAAAAACCCGGCAGCGCCAACATTTGCTCCTGCCTGATACGAAGGACTGAAGAGCCAGGATGCTCCCGCATTTGTCGAACCGGAGACTTCATAAGAGTTTATCACAGAAGCGACATCAAGATAGATAGGCGCATCCCCGTAACGCATCTTCACGATATTGAGAAGCATCTGGGTCTTCCAGGAATCTGCAATTGCTCCGTTGTAATCGAACCGGTCTCTCGTCACCGCGTTTGGGCCGATACCTACGCATCCGGTCACAATCATTGCCGACAATGCCAGCAATAGAAACACTGGCCTCCTGTAGTATTTCATCATACCTATTCCTCCTCGCCAGCAATCAGTTACATCTGTCCAAAATAAACTTGGAGGGGCAACTTCAAAAAGGTAGAATTAATTTGCCAAAAACCAAACAATACATGAAGGATGCGCCCCATGAATAAGCTTATCAGCATGTTCGGTTAAGTGCTACAGATATTTTCAAAAACAGAATTTTATCAAGCAAGGTTTTTCCTGCTGGAATCAGTTTGTCGGAACTTTGAAGACGTTTTTTCGATATTTATATTTGATTATTTTATTGTCGTGAATCATGATTTCTTGTATGATTGTTGTCAGCTATATAGCAATGGTTATAAGCTTGATCTCTGGGCTGATTGATGGAAAGTGAAGGTATTTGAAGTTTATAAACGGGGTTCCATAATGGAAAAAATCAGGCTTGGTCGGACTAATTTGTTGGTCAGTAGAAACGGTTTTGGTGCCATCCCGATTCAGCGGATCAGTTTTGAGGATGCCGGGCGTTTACTCCGGAAAGCATACGATCATGGAATAAACTTTTTTGACACGGCAAGAGGCTATACCGATAGCGAAGAAAAAATCGGGGCCGCCCTTTCGGATGTCCGGAAAGAGATCATTATTGCAACGAAGACTCATGCTGGTGATAAGGAAGCGGTTTTAAAGAATCTGGAAACGAGTCTTCGTAATTTAAGAACGGATTATATCGATATTTATCAGATTCACAACCCCCCGAAATTACCCGATCAGGATGATCCATCCAGCGCTTTTAGTGGATTATTGGAAGCACGAAAACAGGGGAAAATCCGGTTTATCGGGATTACCAATCACCGGTTGGAGGTGGTTCTTGAGGCCATAGCTGCGGGTTTATATGATACAATCCAGTATCCTCTCTCTGCCCTTTCGACTGCCGCCGATTTAAAAGTGATAGAGGAATGCCGGAAACACGATCTCGGTTTCATTGCCATGAAGGCTTTAGCGGGAGGCCTGCTTACGAACGCAGCCGCAGCTTTCGCGTTCTTGCGACAGTATGAGAACGTAATTCCGATTTGGGGAATTCAGACGGAATCCGAGCTGGATGAGTTCCTCATATACGAGAAACAGCCGCCAATATTGGATAAGAAGATGTGGCAATTGATTGAACAGGAGCGGGCCGCGCTGAGCGGCTCCTTCTGCCGAGCCTGCGGCTATTGTCTGCCATGTCCCGCCGGGATTCCAATTCCAATGGCGGCCAGGATGTCATTACTACTCCGGCGAATGCCTTTTCAGCAGTTTATGAAGGATGATTGGCACAAACAAATGATGTTGATTAAAGATTGCCAGGATTGCGGGCAATGCAAGGAACATTGTCCATACCATCTGGATACCCCGGCACTCTTACGGGAAATGCTGGAAGATTACGAAGAATTTTACAGGAATCATTCCAAAGCATAATAATATTTTTTGCCCTACTCACAGATTACCCTTTTTTCTCACATAGAACTGAAAATAACTCATGTTGATAAGACAAATAAGGGCGAGACAGAGAAACATTACCGGGTAACCGGTGAAGGGTATGATAATTCCCGTAACTACAGGTCCAAGACCTAATCCTAAATCTGAAATTGCCCGAAAGGTTCCCACTGCAGCACCATCGGAGGAGCCAGAATACTCAAGGGCATATGCCATGGACATGGGGACGAAAAAGGCAGCTCCAATTCCCCAGAACGCTCCCACAATAATGAACATGGGAAGGGTTTTTGAAAGGGAAAGTATTATCAGGATCACCACCATCGAAGGAAGAAAGGTTACGATAAGTTTTTCCTTATTACAGGTGTCCATAATTTTCCCTCCAAAGAGCCTCCCGGCGACCATCATAATGCTCTTTTCCCGGTACTTGAGCAGAGCTCTACCTACGAAAAGTCTGGAAGCCAAGGCCGCGACTGCAAAAATTCCAATGAGTACACCTATTTCTCTCTCGTTAGAACCTAATTTTGTAAGATAGATAGGAAGGGTAGGAGTGAGGGACTGGTTAGCTGTTAAGAAAAAGAAGAATGCAAAAAACCCGAGAATGAAATCACGAGTGAACATGCTCCTTCCTGTATGTTGAGCAATACTTTCTTCATCGTGCATGGCACCTTAGTGTCCCACACGAACGAAGGAACTGTCAATCTATTCGATCACTGCGCAGATCACACAATTTCCCAAAACTTACATTTACAAAAAATTTGTTAGTGTCATTTTGCACGATAACAGGTATTATATTGGCCGACAGATGATAACGCTTACCGTAAAGCAAAAACGTACTGGTCCCATAACAGGTTTTCATCCCTGGGTATTTTCGCAGGCACTTGTAAAGATACCTGATGGTATTCCGTCAGGTGAGCCGGTGTATCTGAGAAGCGAAAAGGGTGAATTTCTCGCTGCCGGCTATTTCAGTTCCTATTCCCAGATCGCGGTTCGCATCTGGGGCTATGATAAAGATGAAACAATCGATGAAGCCTTTTTTGCCAGACGAATAGAGAAAGCATACAGCATAAGAAAAAGATATCTGGAAAGCCCTGAAACAGATGCTTTTCGTATCATCAATGGGGAGAACGACCTTCTGCCGGGGCTTATCGTCGATAAATATGCTGATTACCTCGTTGTCCAGTTTCACACAGCAGGTATCGAATCCTGGAAAGAAAAGATTATTATTGCTCTGGAAAAAATCATGCGCCCGAAAGGTATCTATGAACGCTCCGATGTGGCCGTGAGAAGGTTTGATCATCTCGACAACGTGCAGGGTCTTCTGTCCGGTTCCATTCCTGAGTTGATAACAATAAGGGAAAATGGTCTTCAGTTTCTCGTTGATGTGAAGCATGGTCAGAAGACAGGCTTTTTTCTCGACCAGCGCGATAAGCGGAAGACCTTCACAAAATACGTAAAGGATGCTTCAGTGCTGAACTGTTTTTCCTATACGGGAGGATTTTCTGTGTATGCCCTCGCGGGTGGGGCGAAGAAGGTGACGAGCATCGACAGCTCCGAGGCGGCCATTGCCCTTGCGCGGGAGAATATCAGGCTCAATGGTTTTGACGCGGACAAGTGCCAATTTATCTGTGATGACGTGAAACCTTATTTGAGAAATAACGGAGAACAATTTGATGCCATCGTCCTTGATCCCCCGGCTTTTGTAAAGGACCGAAGGAAGAAGAAAGAGGGTATTGAGGGCTATAAGAGTATTAATACAATGGCGATGAGGGCACTCACGGAGAATGGCGTCCTCGTTACCTGCTCCTGCTCGAATCATCTATCGCTGGAGGAGTTCCGCTTCCTTCTGTCAGAGGCGGGAGGGAAGGTGAGGAGAAGCTTCAAAATCCTCGAAACGTTCACCCACGGCATCGATCATCCGCAATCAGTCCCATTCACAGAAGGCGAGTATCTCAAGTGTTTTTTCTT
>CAWAOG010000047.1:0-29504 GCA_963783625.1 uncultured delta proteobacterium
GTATAATCAGAAAAATTTGAAGAGGTGAAAGGATGAAAATCAGGTTTTTAGGCGCGGCGCGACGGGTTACGGGTTCGTGTTACCATTTGTCGGATGGCGACATGCAGATACTGGTCGATTGCGGCATGTATCAGGGTAGAGATGCTGATGAGATCAACAGCAAAGCAGTTTCAGTTTGACCCCGGCCAGATTCAATATCTGCTCGTCACCCATGCCCATCTCGATCACTCAGGGCTTATACCGAAACTCGTGAAAGATGGTTTTAAGGGAAAGATATTGACGACGTCTGCTACAGCGGAGCTTATCGAAATTATGCTCTATGATTCAGCGCATATTCAGGAAAAGGACGCTGAATGGCTCACGAAAAAAGCGTTCAGGTCCGGCAAGGATACCGTTATTGAGCCGCTTTATACAACAGAGGATGTAAAGAACTGTATCCCTTTGTTTGTAAAGAAGCAGTACAGTGCAATTGAAAACCTGAGTGATACGATAAAATACCGGTTCATCGATGCGGGCCATATCCTCGGTTCTGCCACCCTGGAAATCTGGTATAAGGACGGGAGTGCGGAGAAGAAGATTGTTTTCTCCGGCGATGTCGGGAAGAACGGAAACCCCATCATCAGAGACCCTGAACATGTTACAGAGGCCGATTACGTGCTCACGGAATCAACATACGGCAACAGGTTCCACAAAGATCTTAACGCAAGTATACAGGAACTTGAACATGCCGTTAAAGAGACCTTCAGAAAGGGCGGCAACGTGCTTATCCCGGCATTTTCCGTGGGAAGGACCCAGGATGTCCTCTATATCCTGAACGAGCTTGTCAGAGAAGGAAAGCTCCACAATCTTGATGTCTATGTCGACAGTCCCCTTGCCGACAAGGCAACGAAGATATACATGGCCCACCCGGAATATTTCGACGCTGAAGCGGTGAACTCTTTCAAGTTCAAGAGCACCGCAGGCATGAAGCTCCACTTTACGACAACAGTCGAGGAGTCGCAGAAGATAAACAGGATAAAGTCAGGGCTTATCATCATAGCCGGCAGCGGCATGTGCGAGGGAGGCCGTATTCAGCACCATTTCAAACACAATATATGGAGATCTGAATGCAGTGTAATTTTTACAGGTTTTCAGGTTGCAGGGACACTGGGGCGGCGTATCGTCGATGGCGCGAAACATGCCCGTATTCTTGGCGAAGATATGGCAATACGGTCAAGGGTATATACTATCGGCGGATTCTCGGCCCACGCGGACCAGGGCGAACTCTTAGAGTGGCTCGGCACATTCACGAATAAACCGAAAGTTTTCATTGTTCACGGTGAAGAAAAAGTGTCCCTCGAATTTGAAAAGATTGTCCAGAATAAATTGGGTCTTTCTACCTATGTTCCACATCTTGGAGAGGAAGTGGAGATTTGAGAGACAGCATAGCGCATCGGAGAATCGGAGAATCGTAGACGGTAAATCGTAAATCGGAAATCGTAAATGGCAAAATCGGTAGAGCGCAAAAAGCCGAAGGGTGACCGTCCCGCATAAGGAAGCGGGACTAGGACGAGGGACGATCATTCGTCCTGCACGGGGCATGGCTCATTAGGACGAGAAACAAATGCAAATCAAAGGAATGAATCGTGAATCGTAAATGAAAGAGATTGATTATCATTTAGTGCGGAGCAGGAAGAGACGAAAGACTCTCCTTTTAACAATAGAGCGTGATGGCAGGGTGGTTATACGTGTTCCCTTATTACACGCCTGAGCGCGAGATAGAAGCATTCTTCAATGGAAAATTAGCATGGGTGAAGAAAAAAATCGATGAAAAGCAAAAGAGTGTCCAGAATGCGGAGCATCCTAAACAATTTATTGCAGGGGAAAAGTTCCTCTATCTCGGAGAGCATTATCCCCTTGAAATGCGTGAGCCGGGAAAGGGGAGGAGCCGCCTGGCGCTTTCTCATGGCACTTTCTTCCTTGATAATGATTGCACGGCAAAAGCCAGAGACATATTTATACAATGGTACAAAGAAAGGGCCCGGGAAATATTTACTGAACGGGTCAATTTTTACAGCAGAAAATTGAAACTTTATCCCAAAGAGATCAGAATCAGCAGTGCCAAGACCCGCTATGGATCGTGTACTGCCGATAACAAGGTTTTTTTCAGTTTCAGGCTTGTCATGGCCCCTTACCTTAAGATCGATTATGTCATTGTTCACGAACTTGCTCATATTAAAATCAAGAACCATTCGCAGCGGTTTTGGAAATATATGGAAGAGGTTATGCCTGAATACAGGAAATACAGAAAGTGGCTCAAGGAAAACAGTTCGATTCTCGATATATGATGTGAAAATGGACAGATTCTTGCTGTCTGATATAATGTAAAAGACATAACTTTGAAGGGGAGGCGCATATGGAGAGAAAAATTGTCTGGATGTTTCTCGTTTGCGCATGTCTGCTGTTTTCCTTTAATGATCTTTCATCTGCTCAATCGGCCGGAAAAGCAGGGGCTGACAAGCAAAAGAAGGGAAGTAGCTCTAAGATTGTCATAGAACAGGTTTCTTTCCCGGATATATTTAAAAGATATGATGTCTATCCCTGGGAGACGCCCACTATAGAGGAATTCAAAAAGGCCTATACTGAGATGCTTGCTTCAAAAAATCATGAGGAATGGGTACGCACCTTAACTGGTACGGGCAATAAAAACAAAATGTTCAATGTCTTTCAGAAACAACTTGTGATGATTGCTTTCTGCAAGCCCCATTTTTGCGATGCGAAGCAGATGCTCATCCTCTTCAACCCTGTACTCAAGAAATGCTACGCCATCTCCGCGGGGGATGGTAAATTTGATTATCTTGGGACACCAGATGACAACATGAAGAATCTTTTAAAGATACTTCTTGTCGATGAGTACAAGGAGATATATAAAGGACAATAACAAATAATAAAGTGAATAGTCATTAGTGAATAGTAGATAGTGATAGAAGAGTAGTGAATAGTGAATAGTAGAATGAAAGAGACCAATAAGAACAGAGAACCTTTGTTGCCTTGCCTTTCACCTTTAACATCTGACCTTTCACCTCAAACCTGATCTCATCGACCCAATGACTATTATTTCATCCTTATGAGCTACTCAGCTATGAGCTATGAGCTTCTCCCTCGCTATGCGCCATGCCCTTTGCACTATGCGGTTTTCCCGACCCGATAGACCCTTAGGTCTGGCAAATCCCTCTCATGTCGGCTATACTATGACCCGTGATACCAAATTTGCAGTCAAAAATAGCACCCAGATGTACCCGGGCGCCGACACGAGCCCTAGTATAATTCAAATAGCTCACGCAGTGAGCGAGAGAGGGAAGTCTCTGACAGCTTAGCTGGTAGAGGGGGCGCTGAGCCCCAGAAATAGATGATATGGGATTGATATGGTTAAATGATGTTTCAATTGGTTTCAGCGCTACGCTCCTCCTGGATGGTGTTTCGCTCCAGATCGAGGCCAGCGAAAGAATCGGCTTGCTGGGTCGAAACGGCTCAGGCAAATCGACCCTTATGAAATTGCTTGTCGGCGATATTGCCCCTGACAAAGGGCAGCTCGTTCGAAGCGGCAATGTAAAAATCGCCATGCTCCCACAGGATGTTCCTGACGACCTGCCGGGAACGGTCTATGATGTTGTCGCTTCCGGCAGTCAGGAACATGTGGAGTTGCTCCACGAATACCACGAACTTACCATTCAGCTTCAGATCGCCCGCGGTGCTGATACGGGCCTCATGAGAAAGCTCGAAGAGATCCAGCACCGGATAGAAGCATGCGGCGCCTGGCACTATCACCAGCGGGTGGAAACAGTGCTCGCGAAGACTGAACTGGATGGGAATGCCCGGTTCAAAGTGCTCTCCGCAGGCTTGAAACGCCGTGTCTTTCTTGCCCGTGCTCTGGTACATGAACCGGACCTCCTGCTTCTCGATGAGCCTACCAACCATCTCGATATCACCACGATCCTCTGGCTTGAGGATTTCCTCCTCAAATATGAAAAGACGCTTATGTTCGTGACCCATGACAGGGCGTTTTTGCAGCGATTGGCAACACGGATAATAGAAATTGACCGGGGCCGCCTTATATCCTTTGCCTGTGATTACAAGACCTACCTCGAACGCAGACAGACATTGCTGGACGCAGAAGAAAAGGAACGCCATGAATTTGACAGAAAACAAGCCAAAGAAGAGGTGTGGATCAGACAAGGAGTCAGAGCCAGGCGTACACGCAACGAGGGCAGGGTCCGGGCTCTCATGGCCATGCGCGAGGAGCGGGCACACAGACAGGAACAGGTGGGAGTTGCCCGTCTTGTGATCCAGGAAGCTCAACGCAGCGGCCGCATGGTTGTCGATGCCGAAAAAATCGGTTTTGCCTGGAATGACAAGAAAATCATGGATGCCTTCTCTACCGTTATCATGCGCGGCGACAAAGTGGGTATCATCGGGCCGAACGGATGCGGCAAGACGACCCTTCTCAGGATTCTTTTGGGAGAACTCGCGCCGCAGCAGGGAAAGGTCCGACTTGGTGTCGGAATGAAAATAGCCTATTTCGATCAACTCCGGGCACAGCTCGATGAGGAAAAGACCCTCAGGGAGAATGTGGCCGATGGGAACGAAACCGTCGGCATCGACGGGGCTTCGCGGCATGTCATGGGTTATCTTCAGGATTTTCTCTTCTCGCCCGGTCAGATCATGGGGCCAGTCAGTTCTCTCTCCGGCGGTGAACGCAACCGCCTGCTTCTGGCGAAACTGTTTGCTGTGCCATCGAATGTCCTTGTCCTTGACGAGCCAACCAACGATCTTGACGCCGAAACACTGGAACTTCTCGAAGACCGGCTCCTCGAATACAAGGGCACGATACTCATGGTCAGCCATGACCGTGAATTTCTCAATAATGTGGTGACCTCGACAATTGTTTTTGAAGGTAATGGAGACCTGCAGGAATATGTCGGCGGCTACGATGACTGGCTCCGGCAACGCAAGGAGCCTGTTGAACTATCAAAATCGATCATCCCGAAGGAACCGAAACAAAAAAAGGAAAAACTGCCCCAGCAAAAACAAAAACTGTCTTTCAAAGAAAGCCGGGAGCTTGAAGCTCTGCCGCAAACAATCGAAACTATGGAAGAAGAAAAAGAGCGCCTCATGGCGACCCTCAATTCTCCTGAATTATACGCAAGTCGTGACCTGGCCAGAATAAACAGTGTTAACGACCGGCTTCACGCCCTGGAAAAAGAGCTCGACAAAGCCTATCATCGCTGGGATGAACTGGAAGACATGGTGAAGAAATTCAGCGCGTTGAAGGTAGAAGGTTTTGGGGCTACCATATCTCCCTCTAAAATGAAGGGAGCAAACAACAAAAATTGTTGAATAAAGGCTGATAAGATACCTGTTATTTAACATAACTACCTTCTAATATTACCTTTATAAAAATATATTGCCACGGCATGTATATTGCTTATAAGAACTGTATGAAGAAGGTATCCGAGAACTATATGAATTTAAAGAACAACAACATTGTTAAAGGAAAAAAGCGAGATGAAAGAGACAAGAGAGTGCCCATTCTGTGGTGAGGAGATCAAGATGATGGCAATAGTCTGCCGTTACTGCTATGCAGATCTCAACAGCGTATCAAAGGACAACAAAGGCCGGTTGATTAGAGTACGAGTTAAGACAGGTGGAAAGACATATCTTGGTGATATTTTTGTGTCTGAAAACCTTCGGATCAGTGATGTAATCAACGATAAACGGCGTTTTATAGTCCTTACAAATGCGTGTGAAGTTCAACAGGCCAGGGATATACAAGTAGGATATCTGGCAATTAATAAAGAAAGGACCGAGTGGATAGAATTGACAGACAAACAAGGGGAGTCATCAGATAACCGTTTTTCAAAGGTCACCAATCTGGCAGCATGAGAAGTTAAGATAAGCACTTTAATGCAGACGGTGCTTTTTCTTGTATTGGGCTATGAGTTCGAGAAATTGCTCACCGTACATATAGAGCTTCTTCTGTCCTATACCTGATATGCTTCCCATCTCTTCCAGGGAATCGGGGAGACTTCTGGCAATCTCCTTGAGGGTGCTGTCATGAAATACCACGAATGCGGGAAGGGAATGCTGGCGGGCAATTTCAGCCCGCAGAGACCGCAGTTCCTCCCAGAGGTCTGCACGTATATCCTCTGTATCCCAGGGAATACTCCTCATCTTCCGGCCCCGTAGTGTCTTAACGCCTTTTTTCCCTGTGCTTATTACCGCCGGGGTTACGTCCTTACGCAATTGAAAGGATTCTTCGCCCTTGAGGATCGGTCGGCTTTTGGCAGATAGCCTGAGCCCGCCTTTGCTCTCCAGACTCGACGTTATCATCCCTGCCGCTGCCAGTTGTCTGAAGACCGATTTCCACTGGATCTCGGTAAGCTCTCGTCCTATGCCGAAGGTACTCACCTTGTCGTGGCCGAAGCCGCGGATCCTCTCCGTCTGCTTTGCCCAGAAGGACATCGATGAGATATGACACGCCGAAACGCTGTCCTGTCCTGAAGACGCACGATAGCGCCTGTTTTGCTGCATGGGTCCCATCCCAGGTTTCCACTTTGCCGTGGCAGGTATCACAATTGGCGCATTGCCCGCCATGTTCCTCGCCAAAATAACCCAGCAGGACCTGTCTTCGGCATCGCGTTGTTTCACAGTAGCCCAGCATCGCTTCCATCTTCCGGTGCTGGATACTCTTGAACTGTTCATCCCCCTGGGACCCTTCGATCATCCGGCTCAGCAACACGACATCAGCAAGACTGTAGATCATCCATGCATCGGCTGGTTCGCCATCACGACCGGCGCGGCCCGTCTCCTGGTAATAGCCTTCCAGTGTTTTAGGGACATTGAGGTGGGCAACAAAACGGATATCAGGTTTGTCGATGCCCATGCCGAAAGCTATAGTCGCCACCATGACAAGCCCGTCGTCGCGAAGGAACTTTCTCTGGTTCGCAAGGCGTACAGACCGATCAAGACCGGCGTGATAGGGAAGCGCCGGAACACCTTTTTCAGTGAGGAATTCGGCTATCTCTTCAACCTTCTTCCTTGTCATACAGTAGACAATCCCCGATTCCCTGGGGTGTTCTCCACGGATAAAATCAAGCAACTGGGTCCTCTCGTGTTCTTTCAATTCAACCCTGTACTGAATATTAGGCCGATCAAAGCTTGACAGGAAATGGCGGGCCTTTTCAAGCTGGAGTTTGTCGATGATTTCCCGTCTGGTAATCTCGTCCGCGGTAGCTGTGAGCGCTATCCGGGGTACCTGCGGGAACATATCCGCCAGGATGGTAAGCTCGAGATACTCGGGCCTGAAATCGTGTCCCCACTGGGATACGCAGTGGGCCTCGTCGATGGCGAAGAGGCATATTTTTGACCTGGTGAGCAACCGCATGAAACCGTCGGTTACAAGCCGTTCAGGGGCGACATAGAGAAGGTCAAGCTCTCCGCCCGCCACCTGCGCTTCAACCTTGCGGGCTTCATTGACATCGAGGGTCGAGTTGAGAAAACCGGCCCTGATGCCCAGTTCGCGCACGGCATCCACCTGGTCCTGCATGAGGGCGATGAGCGGCGACACGACAACGCAATGCCGGGGAGGATTACAGCCGGTATCTGGTAACAGAGAGATTTCCCGCTCCCTGTCGGCATAAGCACAAAGGCATCTCCGCCGCCGATGAGATGGTTGACGATCTCTTCCTGATGGACGCGAAACCCGTCGTATCCGAAATATTTCCGCAGGACCTGATGGGGATTCATTTAGCGGTCCTCCTGAAAGATGTTGATCATGGGGAGATATCATAATCCTATCACTTGCGCATTTTCCGGACCACCAGATTCCGATTGAGCCCGGCAAGTATATCGGTCGAGAATCTGCCCCAGAAGATCCCTTCAAGCTTAAAGAAATGGCTTCCTATTACAGTAAGGGGTATCAGCAGGACCACGACACGCAAGATGTTAAGCGCCGACGCGCGAAAGGGTTTATGTGTGCCTATCATTGTAAACCCCGCGTAGCGGTGGACCTCCGCTATCCCGTATCCCATACTGGTAATGTAGATGTAAGAACACAAGATGTCTATGACGGCCGTTTCCGCAGAGAAGAGCCTCGCCATGGGTCTGGCGAAAATAATGAGCAAAAGGGCGATGAAAATGCCGTAAAGCGCCGCGAATATCATTGTCCCTTTTCTTGCCTTTCTGATCCTGTCCATCCTGCGCGCGCCATAGTTCTGCGCGATAAATGGAATCAAGCGGTATGCCGACGGTCATTGGTATCATGAGAGAGAACATTTCTATTCTGCTGGCCACTCCCATTGCCGCCACAGCCGCTGTGCCGTAACCGGCCGCAAGTTTCGTAATGACGGCAGATGCTATGGGGTTCATTATCTGTCCCAGGGAACCGGGTATGCCGAACCTCAGGAACTTGCCCCATGAGTCAAGAAGCGCGGCTGCTGTCAAGGACATCTGTATTGATCAGCTTCAATCTCTTGATCAGTATATAGAATGCGACTGCCAGGGCTGCCGTGTGGGCGAGTATTGTCGCCAGGGCGGCGCCGGCTATACCCATCTTCGGCAGGCCGAACATACCGAAGATGAGCCCCATGTCCAGAAGCGCGTTCAGGACCGTGCTGCTGACCAGGATAAGACTGACGGCCTTTGTGTTTCCCGTGCTTATTATGATGTCCATAATGACCATCTGGAGCACCACAATCACGATGCCTGAATACCATATCTTCATGTAACGGGCGGTTAAGTTGAGCACTTCGCCGGATGCCCCCAGCCTGGAAAAAAGAGGTGTAATGGTGAGTATGCCCAGGATGGATAACACAGCGGCAAAGGGGATGCCAAGAATAAGCGCGTGGGTTGAGAGCATTGCGGCTTTCTTGTGGTCCCTTTCGCCTATGGCATGCGCCACGAGTGGCATGGCCCCGCTGCCAAGCCCGCGGATCAGAAGCATGATGAACATCACGACGGGGAAAGTAAAAGAAATGGCCGCCAGGGCCTCGGTCCCGAGCCTTGAGACGAACCACGCGTTTGTGAGGTGGTACATGGTCATGGCAAAGGTGCCCGCAAGCATCGGGATGGCCATTCCGATAATTGTTTTCGGTATGCTTTTCTCTACAAGTTTTGATACATTACTGTTTTGCTGCATCTAACGTTCCTCTAAAATCGACCGGAATCGATTTTCACACCCTTTTTGTATCTGTATTTAGGGGTAATATTGACTTGCCCGTTTATTGTACCACTTTTGAAGTCATTTTCTCCACTATAGTCTATCGGAATGAGGCCGGGATTAATGCCGTCATTGTGAAGGGTCTTTACAGAATATTGCCTGCTGCTTAGAATGTGTGAAAAGGAGGAAGATTATGGCAAATCCATTCGTACACATTGAGTTGCACACGCAGGACCCGGATAAGGCGAAGAAGTTTTACGGCAGCCTCTTTGACTGGACGTTAGAGGAATATCCCGAGATGAACTATACCATCATCAAGGTGGGTGAGGGGACCGGTGGCGGTATGATGAAGAGTCCCATGCCCGATGCGCCGCCTCAATGGGTGCCCTACGTCCTGGTGGAGGATATCGCGGCCTCTACCGAAAAGGCCAAATCTCTTGGCGCCACAATCCTTGAGGATGTTACTGAAATTCCTGACATGGGGTGGTTCAGCATGTTCCTCGATCCGACCGGCGCTGCATTTGCCCTGTGGAAGCCTAAGATGTCCGAATAGAAAGAGCCAGGTGCAAAACAGTGATCGACGCCTGTCTTAAAGAAACTACTTGGAAAATCCGAGCAGTTTCTTTAAGATGACAAGGGATATGAAGATCAAGATCAAGAAGATCAATACGCAGGTATTAACCGGCAACGCTTCAGGTGTAATAAACACGTATATGGTCTTGGAAAACGGCAAGGAGTTTTTGCTCACCCGCACGTCCCGTGTCCACGGCAGCAGCCTTGGCATTGCCGGCAAAGAGGGCATACTTTATGTGGACAGCGAAGACAACAGAGTGCATAGACAGGTGGTGGCCCTCAGTGGAGCATGCGGATTGAACACTGACGATGAAGTGGTCGAAGAGCTTTCACCCTGGGCGCTGAGAGGCGTCATTTGGCGGATCAAAGGAACGAATCAGGAGAAATTACGATAATCATTAAAGAACCGGAAGATGGCCCCGATAAGCTATTGATGTTTGTTGATGACAAAGTTGTTAAGAGTACAGAACCTTGAGAAATTGTGAATGGCGAGAAATGGCACAAACATAATGGCTTGATATTATAAATGCCTAGGGCGGGGCTTGAACCCGCACAGTCACAAGGACCGAGGGATTTTAAGTCAAAACCAACAGAACTCGTAAATCAGCCATTATCAGGGATTATCACAGGATACGTTTATTTTGATCTTTGGATTATGTTGGATTATGTGAGGATATCAAGGGCACATTGGGCACAAATTTAGGCACATGGGCTGGCATGCGCTGGCCCTTTTTTTCTTTTATTCTATGAGCAATTTGATGCAATGGCGTGTGGAACAACACAACAAGTACCCGCCTCTATATATGGCAAAAGGAACTCCATATCTAAGCATGTATACAACGGTCACACATGGCCATGCAAGTTTCTAAATGGAAAATCTCACTCTGAAATTCTCTTACAAAAAACTATGGAAAGTTAAGCCCCTACTGTAGAAACCAGAATTCGACCTTACAGACGATGAAAGACAAAACCAGAGGTTGTTGGTAGCACCTACGAGTCCTGCACAGAGAGTGTTTGCTTAAGGTAACGATTCCAATTAAACCATACATCATTGTAGTGAGACAAAAGAAGAAGGCTGAGGTCGATCCCTCAGCCTTCTGTCGTGATTACAAATGTACGGTCAGGGTGTCGCCTCCTCAAGAGCAGTGTTTACCAGCCTGCTTGAGTCTGAACGGGAAACTCTTTTAACACCTGACAACTGCACTATTGGGGTACAGCCATATCTGTCGGGTCATTCGGTGAAATCTGGGTCCAGGTGGTGCCGTCGTACTTCTAGATGCCGGTGGTTCCAAAGTCTCCATACAGGAGTGAACCTGCTGCTACCATAACTTCAGGGTTACTCGGTGTAAGCTGGGTCCATGTAGTACCGTTGTACTGCCAGATACCGTTATCGTACTTTCCATAGAGGAGAGAGCCTGCCGCTGTCATGTCTATTGGGCTATAGGGTGTAAGCCGGGTCCATGTAGTACCGTTGTACTGCCAGATGCAGGGAGATTGTCGATCCCCAAATCAACCATAACCTACTGGGTGAGGGCCGAGAGAGAAGGCACTCTTTCACGAGTAGGCAGCCAGGCAAAACCCTTAACCGAAGAAGAGATGGAAGTTGCACGGCTCAAACGGGAAGTGGCAGAATTGAAAATGGAACGTGATTTCTTAAAAAAAGCAGCAGCGTACTTTGCAAAAGGGCCGCAGTCAGGTACGCGCTCATGAAAAAACTGCGACTCAACTTCACAGTTCCCTTTATGTGCCGTATGTTGCATGTATCGCCAAGCGGTTACTATGCATGGCTTAAACGCAAACCTTCAAAACACGCTCAGGAAGAAGCAAGACTGGAGATAGAGATAAAGGCTGCCCATAAGAGAACACATGAAACCTGTGGACCCGAAAGGCTCCAGAAGGACCTTGCGGAACATGGCATCAAGGTAGGTTCCTCAAGGGTGAGACGGATCAGAAAGAAGCTGGGTATACGCTGCAAACAGGTGAAGAAGTTTAAAGCCACGACGAACTCGAAACATACCCTGCCGGTAGCGGAGAATCTCCTGGAACAGAACTTTGAAGCCTCATTACCGAACAGGGTCTGGGTCAGTGATATTACCTATATCTCTACGGGCGAAGGATGGCTCTACTGTGCTGCCCATAAAGACCTCTTTAACGGGGAGATTGTGGGTTATGCCCTGGGGCGAAGAATCACCAAAGACCTCGTCATCAAGTCTCTTCTCATGGCAGAGACAATGAAAAAGCCTGAACAGGGCCTCATTCATCATTCTGATCGGGGAAGCCAGTATTGTTCATATGACTTTACAAAACTCCTTGACCGGTTCAGCATGAAGGCATCCATGAGCAGAAAAGGGAACTGCTATGACAATGCCCCCATGGAAAGCTTCTGGGGGACGCTGAAGAACGAGCTTGTCTATCATCACGTTACACAACACGAAAACAGGCAATACAGGGAGATTACCGAATATATCGAAATATTCTATAACAGGCAACGCAGGCAGGCCAGATTAGGATACTTATCTCCCGCAGCCTATGAACAGAAATTCTATCGGGAGAGAAAGCGGCATGAATAGTTTGGTGTCCACTATTGACAGCAGGGGTCACTTATTTATTACTTTTTCACGTACATAATTACAAAGAATTACAACTAAGAGAATAACCCCGCCGTTTCAACGGCTATTCCTGGTCAAGTCACTTTTCGTCAACGTCTCGACCCGGCGGTGTTTTTTTGATAGTTTTGGCCCCCTTCGGTCTCTGGTATGATTCTATTTCTACTTCTCCACTTGGAGAGGTGATTTTTCCAGTTTTTGGGGACAGGCTAAGATTTGTGAAGACTATTTTTTTCGCATCGTCTTCGTTGGTTAGTTGTGTTACGCTCTTCCTGTTTTCCGTTGCAACAGAAACTTGAGGGGCGAGGTTCTGTCGATCGCCATTGGAAATATGATGCCGATGAAAGCGGTGATTTAGCCATAAAACAACAAGGCATATTCCGGCCCATATGACCCCGATGATGAGTATTGTTTTCGTCTTAGGCTCTCCTTTCGCGGAGTACGCTTGCCAAACTACGAGTCTCCAAGCCTTTTGATGTCCGAGTCCCAAAAAAAGCTCGTTAATTCAGCCCAGCTATAAATATCTATACCATAAAACTAGCAAGATGCAAGAGTTTTCTAAATAATATTTTAAATATTATGTATAACTATTTATAATTAATGATGTATTTTGTCATAATAGGGCCGCCCCTAATCGTTTCTTGTGACGTTGATGACACCTCTATGAAAAGCAACATTATGCACAAGCAATAATTACAGGTTGTAAGTGAAGATAAACCGTTGCATTATATTACCGCTTAGTTCAGGAAGCAGCTCAATACTTTGCTTCAGTCCCTCATCAGATACTTAGGCCTTTGTCTTTCATTGTGAACACCGAAAGAAACATGGAGAGTACGGGAAGGAAAATATTAGCATATTGTGGCTTATATAAATACTTAGATTATTTATGGAAACATGAGTATCATACAATTGCCTGACGTGCAATTTAACTCACAATTCTTGACAATTTGAAGATGCTGAGAGAGAAATGCTCACCACAAGAAAGAGTGGACAACGAATTTCCTATAACTCCACAATTCCGGGAAATAATACCATAAGAAAAGAGGTGAAATACTCACCCCTTTTCTTCTTTTTCATTTACTAGCACCTACGAAGCAAGCATTGGGCATATCATGAAGAACTCGGATTACGGGATGAAATGTTGTCAGCGGCGAACCTGCCCCGTTTAGAAACCAAGGTGTTCACCTACCAGAAACACCGTCATGTCGGTGCGGGTCGGTTTTTTTGCCATTGTAACAAAGACATTGCATATTCGCTGTGGCGAATCACAATCGGCGCAAACGCCCGTTTGAGCGCAGGGTGTCTTGAGACCAATTCTTTTGGCATTCATGGGCGCTGTGTACTCTTTTACTTTCTTCTGTGCCGCATCAATATCTTTTACGATCTTATTTATTCCGCACACAACGATAACTTTCTTAGGGCCGAACGTCATTGAAGCAACTCGATTCCCTGTGCCATCGACGTTGAAAATAACACCGTCTTCCGTGATGGCGTTTGCGCTACTCAAGAAAACGTCGGCATGGAGAATCTGTCTGCGCTGTTCGGTGAAATCTTCCATTGAGAGCTTTTGCAGAGATGGATTGATGAGCTTGATATTATGTTGTCCTGCCTTCTCGAAGAAACCTATTTGGTCGAGTGTCACGGAACCTCCAACGCCAACCAGTGCGTCGTCCGGGATAATTTTGAAAATGGCTTCCAACACGGTTTTGGCATCCGGGGCCCAGTGCGCATCAAAGTTATTTCTTTGTAAGGCACTGATTGTCCGGGCCACTTGGAGATCGTGAAACCATCGATGAAATTCGTTTTCCATTATTACACCTCCTCTTTTCCGTATATCAGTATTTCAAACACATTCATATCATAAAAACGTTCCTGCGAGAAGAAGAAACTGTCAAACCTGGATATTGTCTCTCACGGCGTACACTGCCTTCGGGAGACGATCATGGAGCGGCTCGATAGTTTAGAACGAAGTGTCGATCGCTGGAAATCAGATCGGCATTGTAGTGAGATAGATATAATATCCTGTCCGGGGTTTTCTATTCTCCTATGGCATTGCACAGTGCTTGCGCTGTGATGCTTTTAAGCTGTGATGAAGGTAAATATGCGAGGATATCCCAGAGAAACGATTGCAGGCCAGTTTTCAAATGATTATATTGCAGAATAGAGGAGGTGCCGAATGAGACTGTTAACCGTTCTAATATTCTCACTTTTGATCATAGGAGTTCCGCTCCTGTGCCTTACGTTTGCAGGAGATACTGTCCAACCAGAAAAAGGGGTTTATGATGGTAGCGGAGGTCTTGCATACTATATGAAAGGTGACGCTCTTTACAGCCCGAACTGGGACCTACAGTATTACATCCCGGGGACCATCCTGTATGACAAGAATTGGAAACGATATGGGGTCATTAAGGGTTCCGACATCTATGATGATCACCAGTATCTTCGGTATCGGATCAAAGAGTGGAAACTTCCTGAGAAACCCGAACCATAGGCAATGGGAAACTGACCTTCTATTGAGAAGAGGTCCCGCCGCTTAGTTTTGGGTCATTCGCTTATTTCCGGGCCGTGGTTATCAGACTTTTGCTGTGTGACGTTTCAATGTGCAGTGAAGGCAAATATGCGCGGGTATCACAGAAAATCGACTGTAAGGCTATCTTTTGCCGTTGTTTTGGCGTGAATATGCTATAACTATTTCTAGATATATAATCGAAAGGGCATATCCATGAAAACCAAGTTCATAACCATCCTTCTGATTGCCTTCTTAGCTGGTTGCAGTGAAGAGGTTAACTACATTGTGCGCAAAGACGAAAGCCGACACGACCTTGCTCAGAAGCAGGCCATTTACGAATGTAGACTGGTTGCGAACCGTGAGACAAAGAACGCTTGTGTCACTATTCAGGGGTGGGCGCTTATCCCCTGCCATGACGAATCTCGGAAAATGTTTGATACCATCATGAAAGAGTGCCTTGAATCTAAGGGATACTCAGTGTCAAAAGAATAATCTCCATCCAATTATACCGCACCTGACCTATCTCAAGTAAACATTCCTTTTAGCCGACTAAAAAGGTCCTCGTATATCTTCAATTCTATCGTGCCAATTCCAAAATAGTACGTCGCTCTCTTCCACAAGACGCTTAATCTTTCCTTGTAGGTATAACTTACCCTGTTTCAGTGACCGTTCCATCAGTTCTTCTGTGGTTTTCATCGCTTTTCTTTTTTGTGGCAGACCATGCAAGTTGAGCGGAATGGGATACCTTTCCGGCCCACTCGGAGCACTTGCGGCATATTTCAAGGTAAAACTCTTCATCCTCAGAAATGTTGATAGCAGACCATCTTAGCTAATTCGACTAAATCATGATTTTTTATCTCACCAAAAGGGACCTTCCGAATTCCTGTTCTCTTTCTAATTTACTATAATGATGGCTTTAAACAGATTCTCAAAAGCATATCCCCAGAGCATCCTTTCGATCTTCGGGGTCCAGAACGCGGGCAAATCGAGAGAAGGTTTTTCCTTGTCAAATATGTTTCTTTGGCAACTCGACGTATATTCGTTCAATACTATTGCTGAATATTTCAGATTAATTGCTTCGTTAACCCACAGTTCCGGTTTTTCCACACATATATAATTTCGAACGCCCATGTATCAGATTTGTCCTCGTATTCCATACTGCTCCCTGTTAAATCGTCACAATAATTATTGCATGCCAGATCAACACTTTCCTCAATGCTACACCCTTCAAACAACTCATGACAAGTTATATTTTGTAATCCCCGTACGTAGTTTGATCCATATTCGAGTCTTCACAGGACGCCCTCTGATCCATCTTTCAGCCCTCCCTTGTATAATTATCATTCAAGCCATCAGAAAAGATCGTTAGAATGCAAATATGAGGGCGCGCCCTGCTGAAGCCCTGCTAACACGATGATCAATAATTATTTCAATCGATATTAAGGACTGTTTTTGGGTTGTGGACACTTGTGGACATCCACACTTGTCCACAACGAGCTCATGAAAAGATGCTATGAGGAACTTCCGGGCCTGCCTCGGTATTTTCTCATGGGGGGGATTACATAAAGCAGAACCCGGAGGTATTAGAGGCTTGCTTATTATCTGCTTACACTTTGCTTACAGAATATTCATCGAGTAAAAATTGTGTCTGTTGCTTACCCAGTGCTTACCCAACTTTTTACTCTTAATTTAGTTTACCGGCTATAGCTCGTAAACCCTTGATAATTAATGCCCGGGACGGGGCTTAAACCCGTACAGTGATAAAGTCCGAGGGATTTTAAGTCAAAACCAACAAAAAGGTAAAACGTCTATTATCAAAGATGTTCACAAGATACGTTTATTGTCAACTTTGGATTATGTTGGATTATGCGAGAGTATCAAGGGCACATTGGGCACAATTTTGGGCACATGGGCTGGCACCTGTTGGCCCTTTCTTCTTTTACTTCTATGAGCAATTTGATGAAATAGCACTGTGGGAAACAAGAACCCATACCCCTTGTATGCGGAAAAGGAACTCCATATCTAAGCTGCGTATACGACGGTCGCACACTACTATGCAAGCTCCTTATATAGGAAATCTCACTCTGAAATGTTCTTACAAAAAATTGTGGAAAGTTAGACTCTACTGTAGAAACCAGAACTCGGCCTTACAGACGATGAAAGACAAAACCAGAGGGTGTTGCCTGCACCTACAATTCGTGCTCAACGGCAATATCTTTGGCTAAGGATTACTGGCTGAAATGAGGCATCCCAGGTAAATCGAAATAGAAGGTAGTCCCTCCATCGGGATTGTTTTCAGCCCAGATGTGGCCGGCATGGGCCTCGATGATGGAGCGCGCTAATGAGAGTCCCATTCCCAATCCGGAGCGTTTGGTGGTGAAGAAGGGCTCGAATATTCTGCCGAGTTCTTGTTCGCTGATGCCTGTGCCAGAATCGCGGACGGCCACCTGAATCTTGTTGCCATCGACTGTCCGCGTGGCAACAGTGATTCGTTTGTGTTCATGTTCTTTCATCGATTCTGCAGCATTCATCAGCAGGTTAATCACTACCTGCTGGAGCTGTACACGATTTGCCGTCACAGATGGGAGGGAATCTTCAAATTGGCCTTCCAGCCTTATCTTATGAATAATGGCTTCGCTATTGAAAAGGGCAATTGTTTCGGCCAGCAGGTCGTTCATATTGATGACCTCCCGTTCTTCATCTTTCGGTCCCACCAGAGACCTCAGACTCCGGATGATGTTTGCGGCCCGCTTGTCATCCCTGGCAATGTCCTCAAGTATTTCGGTTAACTCGTTCATATCGAGGCTGCCTGACTTAATGAAACGAAGGGCCGCCCCTGCATTGCTGAGGATCGATGTGAGAGGCTGGTTCAGTTCGTGGGCTATTGATGCTGTCAACTCTCCCATGCGCGACAGCCGATCCATCCGGGTCAGCTCTCTTCGCGCTTCAAGTGCTTCCAATTCTGCCCGGTTCCTCTCAGTCAAGTCCCGGGCAGCCGCATAGATCCGATCTCCAACCGCATTTGCACTCCATTCCAGCCATCGATACGAGCCGTCTTTGCAGCGGTAACGGTTGTGGAATGAGAAGAGCTTCTCCTGGGATCTCAGGGCAGAGATAGCCTCCCGGGTCTTCTCCACATCGTCAGGATGGATGAACTCAAACAATGGTTGGGCTGTGAGCTCTTCTCGGGTATAACCAAGAACTCTTTCCACAGCAGGGTTTAAGCGCAGGAAAAAGCCGTCGGTGTTCGCAATGCTCAATATGTCGAGGCTGACGTTAAAGAATTCGTCCAATTCCTGGGTCTTTTGCCAGAGGGACTTCTCGGCCATTCGTTTACGGCCCCTCTGCACAAGCAATCCGATGACCAATAATGTCTGAGCAAGGATGATGACAAAGCCCCCAAAGATGTAATACCTGAAGTCCCAAATTGTGACTTCCCTGTTGATAACGACACTTCCCTTGGGCAATGCGGCTTCGCTTAGGTTCCAGCGCCTAAGCTGCCGCCAATCGAACATTGGCAGCGGAGGCACATTGAGGGCCCCGGCGACATTTACCGGCGGTGGGACCTGTTTGAGGAGATCCAGAACCATTTCACCCGCCTTGTTGCCGATGCGCTCGAAGTTGATGAGAGAGCCTCCTGTGATGCCGAAACCAAGACCAGCATCGAGAAGGCCGAAGATAGGGACAGTGGAGACCTGGTTCAGCTGCCGGGTCACGTCCGGGGCGGTGTATCCGATCCCTGCAATGTCCTGGGAAAAGATTAGCAGCAGTAGCACGGAATCGCGGGGTGCCCTGGACAGGGTCGTCAAGATGTCCTTGAAAGACATGTGGTTCAGGTAGAGGAATTCCAGCCGTGTCTCCCATTTTTTTAAATCGCGATGAGCCTGATCCTCTACTGCTCTGTCATTTGGGTGGGAACCGCTCACAACGTAGACGCGTTTGACTCCAGGAACAAGCTTCAATGCGATTTCTAACGTCCCGATGATATCCCGTGTGGCCGAATGCCCGATAATAAGGCGATCCCTCTCCGGCAACTCGAAGCTCTGCGGCAGGTACAGGGCTAGGAGCGGAACACCGGCAAAGGTATCCCTGCAATCCCTGAGCACAAATTCCACAGCTTCCGGGTACATGGTGATGATCATGTCGAGTTTACGATGGCCATATCGCACGCGCATTTGCTCGACCAGGAGTCTCCTGTGCTCGCGACCAGGATTCCGCCTTAGGTCCAAAGTCTCGATGAACTGATTAACCCTGGGTATCCCGCCTGACTCCAGCTTTGTTATGAGCCCTTTGTCGGTCTCTACGAAAACGGGGGCACTCCCTTCGAGAGAGTGGACGATCAGGATGTTCATTCCTCGCAAATCAACTTGAGGCTGTGTCTGGGCATCGACCGGAGCACTAAGTAGACAAAGGAACCCTATAGAGAAAACAAGGCGCAATAGGCGAAGAGTCGTGCGCTTAGACAAGTTATTGGACATTGCTACTCTTTTCTTTCAGCGTGGACTGGACCCTCGTCTCAATTACAATCGGGTGGCAAGGAGTTAGTGATATTCCTTTAAGTTCATGGCCAAAACAATTCAGTCTAAACTCTATCAAAGACAGTCTGATTTGTCAAACGATGGCAAAGACAATTTTAAATTTCTTTGGGTTGTATCCCCGCCGCTTGCGGCGTAGAAGAGTACCATCACGGTCTAGATAGAGAGAAAACTTAATACTCGATGAACTCGCGTTGAGGATGGCAACGGCGTCAGACATGGTGGCTTCCCTTCACTATACTTTACAAATATACATCAGCTGTTACCACCTCTAATGTGGTACTACTGCGAATAAACCAAAGGTGTGGACTTCAGGAAGCTATCGAGTATTTGGTAGTGGGTCAGTTTGATTCTTATTCCACTTGCAATTGTCTATTCATTCATGCATGGCTTGCCCTTGATCCACAAATGCCTTGGTTGGCACTATCTCACCCAAGCGCCGCAAAAGAGGTGTCATGGACAATCCCTGTGCGAAAATAGAGAAGGCTACTACTGCAAATGTAACCGAGATGATCGCTTCCCGATTAGGCACCCAGGGTGGCAGTCCCTCTGCTAATGCAAGTGCCAAAGCGCCGCGAAGACCTCCCCAAAACAAAACGAATTGGTGCTTGCCCTGTACACGTAAGTTAGAGCGGCCAAATACGGCACAGCAAGGGTAGACGGTGACCGCTCGGCCCAGCAGCACAAAGAGAATAGCGATGATTGCTGGTACCAGTACACTCGAAAAATGCTGGCGGGACTCGCCTATCCCGATACCTATGAATATCAAAGAATTGGCGAGAAAACCAAGGTATTCCCAGTACGCCGTAATTGCCACTTTACCACGGGGTGAAATCGCCCGGAGGGGCCCCAGGTTGCCGACAAGAAGTCCAGCTGTCAGCGATGCGAGCACACCAGAAGCGTGAAAATGCTCTGCAAGAAAAAAAGAACCGTATGCGGCGACGGTGGTGAAGGTAAACTCAACGAGATAATCTTCTGTTCGTCCCGCGAGTAGCAAAGTCGCACCCGCTACCAACGCTCCACAAAGCACTCCACCTACTATGGTAACCATCAGCGTTACCGCAATGCCACTGATGCTCAAACCGCTCCCCAGCGCACTGGCGAGAATGACAGCAAAAGCGACAGCGGCCGTGCCATCATTGAACAAGCTTTCCGCTTCAACCAAGAGTCGTAATCGGCCGTGAACCCCCGCCTCCTTGAAGGTGGCGATTACGGAAACGGGATCGGTAGCGGCAATAAGTGCGCCAAACAGGAGCGCGCTAAGCCATTCCCAACCAACAAGATACCTCATTCCCAACGCGACTACGGCTGCTGACAGACACACCCCGACCGTTACCAGCATAAGAATCACAGAGAATTGTTTTCGTAGTTCTTTCCAGCGGATCTGAATTGCCGCTTCAAAAACAAGCGGTGGAAGGAAAAGATTGAATATCAGATCCTTCGTGAAGGGAATATCCGAAAAAAAAGGGGAAAGAGACAAAATGATTCCGGCGAATACCAACCCAGCAGTATAGGGAACTCTGAGTCGCCGCGTTAGTATCGCCACCACGCCTGCGATGAGAAGCAGGATCAAAAGCCGATCCAATTTGATGACGACTTCCAACTTTTTGCCCTCCTCGTGTCCCGTGCTATGTTTTTGAATATTAGCATAGTTAAATAAGTTCTGCCATTTTTTGCCAGATTAACGATTACCCATTGAAATCTTGGCAGTTTCGGAAAGCCTATCTGTTAAGGACTTCAGGAAGTAGTTCACAGAGTATCGACCATTTGTTTATAAATATCGAGGCGGGCACAATACCGGGCATAATCGCAATTTCAGGCTATAGGAACGGAGGATAGAATGTATTGTAAGTCTTTGAAATAATTAATGCCTAGGGCGGGGCTTGAACCCGCACAGTCGCGAGGACCGAGGGATTTTAAGTCCCTTGCGTCTGCCAATTCCGCCACCCAGGCATTGTTTACTATTATCCTTTCTTTTTTATCGGGTCTCTTTTCTGCCCGACGAGGTTCGGATCAATATTTCCGGGACCTCCGCAATCGGGTATATAACAGCTTACGTCCCGGAACGTACAATCTTCTTTGCAGGAAGGACATTTATCAGGAGGAGTATCTGCCCCGAAGGTATACCCGCAATTTGAACATTGCCACTGAGTCATATTTTACCTCCAGATATATCCGGTCTTTCCGAATATAACCTCTTTTTATTCTAATGTATATATCAGGAATTGTAAGTCTTGTAAAGTATTAACCGGGCCGTTAAGCAACACAAAGGTTCAGAAAAAAAACCTCCTGTTTCTGAAATATAGGCAGAGTAAAAGGATTGAATATGAGATAAGTTTTTATCACAATCGCCGGTTAGTTGTTGACAATGGATGTGCTTTTAAATATTCTTACTGCAATGATCCAGGTCCTTTTGATCCTTTTCGCGTATCTCACAGGTTCAATACCCATTGGAGTTCTTCTCGCGCGGTTGAAAGGAAAAGACCCGAGGAGGACAGGGAGCGGCAACATCGGGGCCACCAATGTCATGAGGTCAGCAGGAAAGGTGCTGGGCATAGTAACACTCGTTGGTGACATTCTGAAGGGTTTTGTCCCTACATTCATTGCCGTACAGTTGGGAGTGCCGGCCTTTATTATCGCTCTTGTTGGCCTTGCGGCGTTTTCAGGACACCTCTTTCCTATCTTTCTGAAGTTCAAAGGAGGAAAGGGTGTTGCCACAGGCGCAGGTGTTTTTCTCGCGATAAATCCTCTCGTCATCCTCATAAGTTTTATTATTTTTGTCATTGTTTTTCTGATATGGAAATATGTTTCTCTGGGATCACTTGCGGGCACAGGTATTATCCCTTTTTCATTCTTTTTATTCAAAACACCCACGGAATATATCTTGCTCTCCTTTTTGATTGCCTGCGGCGTTTTCATAAAGCACAAGGACAATATAAAACGGCTCTTTGCGGGAACGGAAAGCAAAGTCGGTAAAAAGCCGTAAATCGGAAATCGTGAATCGGAAAAACATACTGGCTGTGCTATCATCTATGTCCGATTCACAATTACCGGTTTTTGACTTAACGATTTACCATTAGCGGTTTACGATTCACGGGTTCACTACTTAACAAAAAGCGATACCAGTTTTTTCTGTTTAATGTCCGCGAGGCCCTTGTCGGTGATACGTAAGAAAGGCAATCCCGTAAAGGGGATTGTCTGGATATTCAGAAAGGGTTTTTCGAGATGGGCCCCGATCTCATTTAGTTTCAGTTCAAGTTCTTTTATTTTTGCGCTTATTTTTTTCATGGTCATAAGCGGCATGATGCCGAAAAGCTCCATACGAAATTCGTAGATAACCCGACCGTTCTTGACGATGACGATTCCCCCCTGGATTTCGATGAGGCGGTTTACTGCTAATGCCATGTCTTTTTCGCTGCTGCCGATCGTGAGGATATTTCCGGTGTCCCAGGTCATAGTTGTTGCCACAGCCCCGTTCTTAATGCCCGTTCCCTTGATAAAACCCTTGCCGAGATGACGGATCTTTCTTTTATTAATCATGGCGACAGGGATAATATCGTTATTGAGGTCTTTTTCTAAGAAGGTATCCTTAGTCGTTGTCTTTACGTGGGTTTCTTTTGTGATGGTCGGATTTACAATCTCGATAACACGAATTACGGTTTTGCTCTTATGGGCCTTGATTCTAAAATCTGCTTCAGAGAATTTTGACGCTTGTATTGTTTTTTTCAATGCCTCAGGATATATGTGGGGTCTGATCTTTTTTATGAACTTTCCTGATTCACAAACGATCTCTCCTCCGGCCATGACTTTTTCAATGGTGATCTTTTCCAGATCGCTGATAAAAAGCATATCAGCGTATCTGAGGGGGGCAATGGCCCCAAGGTATCTGAGGCCATAGTAGTCAGCGGGATTAATTGTCATCATCTTGATAGCTTCAATAGGTGAGAATCCGTGTTGTATTGCTTTTCGTCCGATGAAATCAAGATAACCATCTTCAGAGAGCATAACAGCGTCGAAGAAGTCCGATACAAGAATAATCCTTCTCGTATCTATATTGAGGTCTTTTAATTTTGAGAGCTTCGGCAATTCCTGCCGAATGGAGCCTTCACGGATCATAATGTAAAGACCGAGCCTCAATTTTTCCATGAGTTCATCGATTGTGATCGATTCATGACATGACGTAATACCTGTCAGCATATATTCAACGAGCCTCTTTCCACGGGCGCCCGCTGCGTGGCCATCAAGACGCTTATTGAGAGAGAGCGCTGCCAACGCCTGATCGAGGATCTGTTTATCTCCGTCCACTATACGGGTCCAGTATGCCTCGCCTATGCCGACAACATCGTCTCTCTTGAGCATGGCAGAAAATTCCTTGAGGTTCAAGCCGAGAGAACTTTCCATTTTGGGAAAGGGAGGCGTTAAAGGGGGCGCAAGAAAAAAAGCCCTCACCGGATAGTCCTTCATTCCATCTATGAGCGCCCTGATGCCTTTCATACCAGCGGAACAGCCGGTGGCACTTGTCTCTGTAACAACTGTTGTGGTGCCTCCTCGTATCGAATAAGGGACGAATTCAGCGAAGGGATAGATGCCGTCAATGTGTGTGTGGGCATCAATGAAGCCGGGACAAAGATAGAGGCCCTGGACATCGATAGTCCGCGTTGCTTTGTAGGAAGAAGCAAGGATGTTTTCTTCAACCGACGCGATATAACCGTCTTTGATAATGACAGCGCGATTTTCATCGATACTGTTCGTGAAGACATTGACGATTTTTCCGTTAGTAATGATGGTGTCGGGCTGTGTTTTTCCTTTCACAACATCCAGTAATGTTTTTATTGTTTTATTGTTCATAGTATATTCCTTTTCGTACTTCTTATTGACAGAACGTTATATTGTACATAAAAAAACAGCGTCTTTGTATATTATTCCTTTAAAAGACATTAGAATCCATGATACATAAAAATAATGAAAAGCATACTACCTTACAGATGGTGGATTTTCCTGGTACTTGCAATCCAGTACCTTATTGTTTATTTTCACAGGGTTTCTCCCGCTGTTGTTGCTTCTGAACTGACGAATGCTTTTTCCATATCAGGGGCGTCTCTGGGGATTCTCGCGTCAGCATATTTTTATCCCTATGCGATTATGCAGGTTCCTGTGGGTATCCTCTCGGATTCCTGGGGGGCGAAAAAGACTATCATCCTCTTCAGTCTCATAGCGTCTTTCGGCGCAATATGTTTCGGGTTCTCGCCGGATTTTACTATGGCTATTGTGTCGAGGGGTCTTGTGGGATTCGGGCTTTCAGCTACTTTTATAGCCGTCATGTGTATTTTAGTGAAATGGTTTCGTCCCGCTGAACTGGCCCGTATCTCGGGACTGCTTATGGCTATCGGCGGGGCAGGGTGGTTTCTCGCGACAACCCCGCTTGCCCTCTTGTCGCAAAGCTTTGGCTGGAGGGCATCCATCGTTTCAGTCGGTGTCGGGTCACTCCTCATTGTGTTGTTCATCTGGTTGACGGTAAAAGATGCACCCGAAATAAAAGGATCCGGCCATATTGACGGGAAAGCTGACGGGCCGGTTACCACAAAAAGAAATACTATTGACGATCTGAAAACTATTTTTGAGAACAAATCATTCTGGGCCATTTCAATCTGGTTTATAATGCGCGGCGGCGCGCTCTTTGGATTTTTTGGTCTTTGGGCGGGCCCCTATCTCATTGATGTCTATAAGCTCTCAGGCAGCGCGGCGGGGAGTATCCTTTCCATGGTAGCCTTCGCGATCATATCGATAAGCCCTGCTATGGGCCACATTTCCGATAAGATATTAATGAGCAGAAAAAAAGTACTCGTCGGGACTTCAGTTCTCAATGTTTTCTGCTGGCTTGTCATGCTTATGTTTTTCCAAAATCTGCCCATTCCCGCCCTTTACGTGCTCTTCTTCTTTATGGGTATTACGATCAGTTCCGTGGGGACCATCGCTATCGTCACCGCGAAGGAATTATTCCCTCATGAAATGGCAGGGACCTCTATGGGCGCAACCAATCTTTTCCCTTTCGTGGGCGCTGTTATTTTCCAGCCCCTTATGGGCTACGTCCTTGATAAAGGGGGTAAAATAGACGGTATGTATGCGCCCGCATCATACAAGATACTTCTCTGGGTACTCTTTGTTACGAGTATTATCGCCCTTATCAGCATTATGCAATGCCGGGAGACATTCAAAAAGATGTAATACAAGCCGGCTTATTTACAGTTTATTTCACGGAGTGTTTCCCAGTTCAGCGTCAGTTACGTTTAATTCAAGCATCTTGACGCTTGCGCGGAGCCGGACAAGATTCTTTCTGACCGCTTCAACATCTCCTCCAAGGGTTTCAATCTCTGCTGCAGCCTCTTTTATCTCTCGTATCTTTGTGCTAATTTTATTGATTTCATATTCTTTTACCATGGTTATCCCCTCATCTCAGTGTGGTCTCAGATCTTTGAACCTTTTTGCTTTAAGCGCATACCTTGGCAGACTCTCATATGGGTGGACCTCAATCTTGTAGCCAAGGTTTGTTCTGACCCTTAACTGGTCTTTCAGCCGATTCAGAATCTCAGCCTGCTGATCGTTGAAGTCGGGCCTGATTTCGATCTTGAGCATAATATCGTCGATGTCACCTTTCTTTGTGACTATGACTTCATATTCATCACTCAATTCACTGAAACTTCTCACAACTTCCTCTATGGCTGTGGGCGCGAGGAGAACACCCTTCACCTTGGTAATGTCATCGGCCCTTCCGACTACGCCGCCATCAATAATTCTAAAGGTGCGGCCGCATTCACATTCATAATCTGCCCAGCGGATAACGTCTTTTGAATCAAAACGGATGCACGGTTTTGCCATACGATCAAAGGCAGTGATAATCATCTTGCCATTCCTCATGGGTTCCTCAATTATCTCTCCAGTTTCAACGTCTTCAATCTCGACGAGAAAGAATGCGTCATTTACATGTAGACCTTTCTGGGCTATACAGGAATAACTCCAGGCCCCTATCTCCGTGGCACCGACGTGGTCATATACTTTTGCTCCCCATGCTTCTTCCATCCGTTTCTTTGTTGTGGGGATGCTTGCCCCCGGTTCACCAGCGCATGTTATCCTCTTTATCCCTATTGATGTTGGATCGATCCCGATTTTTCTTGCCGTATCAGCCATACCGAGCACATAAGTGGGAGTAGCACCGAAGGCGGTACATTTGAGCTCCTGCATTTTCATAATTCTCGCCTCTGTGTCGAGGACACCTCCAGGGACAACCTCACAACCTAATTTCTCTGCGCCGTAATGGGCAGCCCAGAAGGCAACAAAAATATTGTAACCGAAGGGGATGAACATTCGGTCCGTATCTCTGTAGCCGTGCGCGTAAAGGATATAGGCCCAGCATTCTGCCCACCATTCCCAGTCCTGCCAAGTGTCTGCCTGATATACGGGTGTGCCAGTGGTGCCGCTCGTCTGTCTGAATTCGGTTACTTGCTGGAGTGGAACTGCAAGCATGTCTCCATAGGGAAATGGCGGCCTGTTCTGTACGTCCCGGAGCATTCCTTTATCTGTTGTGGGAACCTTTTTAATATCATCATAAGTCTTTATGTCTCCCGGCTCCATGCCGGCATCCTTGTAAAGTTTTTTGTAAAATGGCGAGTTGTTGTATGCCCATTCAAAAATACGCTTGAATTTCTTTACCTGCAGTTTCCGGAGCTTTTCACGCGGCATTGTCTCCAGAATTGGATTCCAATAAGTATTCTCGTCCTTTGCCATCGAAAACCGCCTCCTTAATATAATTTAGCACTGGGCGCAACAAACTCTGTCAAGTCAATAAAATAGGTCCTCCCAACACGATCTTTAAATCCCGTTCAGATATGGTCATTGAAGTCTCTCCCCGGGAGGTAAGTTGTCCCAGTCCATTGAATGAAATAGATGTTCATTGAGTGATAATAGCACTTTCAATAATTTATGTCAACAAAACTTAATATGGTTTTGGTATAATTGTAGGCGAATGTTATGGAGAGAAAAGGCTGAAGGGGGAAAGGCCCGATGTTAAAAAGTGTAAAAGAAATTTTCACCGACTGTACCTTGTGTTACCATAGCTGCGGCACAGTCGTGACCGTTGAAGATGGAAAAGCAATCGAGGTTAAAGGGCTTAAATCCCATCCTTTGAATCATGGCATGCTTTGCCCGAAGGGAGAGCCGCCCTTGAAAATGTTTATGACCCTCATCGTTTGAAATACCCGTTGAAAAAGGTAAATGGCAGTTTCGAAAGGATCACGTGGGACCAGGCACTCACCGAAATTGCTGAAAAACTGTTGACCCTCAAGAAAAAATACGGCCCTGCGGTTCTCGGCGTTTTCAGTGGATCAATCGGCGTGGAAAACCTTGAAATGGCGGGTTGACACATCGATTTGAAGCCGCTTTTGGTTCACCGAATTTCTTTTCTGTAGAAAGTATTTGTTACAGGATGAGGATCAGAACACGGCAGATTACTTTCGGAAAATACTCCTCCGAAGAACTCGACTCAAACCTGTATATCCTGTGGGGACACAATCCTCAGGAGTCTGATTTTCCATTACTCCTCGCCATGAAGAGGAACCTGAAGAAGGGGGCGAAACTGGTCGTCATTGACCCCAAAAAGATTTCCCTCGCTGATCGCGCGGATATGTATATAGAAATAAGGCCTGGAACTGACGGGGCATTAGCCCTGGCGATGATCTATGTTATTGTCGATGAAAGGCTTTATGACACCGATTTCGTTGAAATGCATACCACTGGGTTTGATGGTCTCGTTCCCCATATCCAGCAATATACTCCCGAATGGCAGAGAAGATCACATGGGTTCAGGCGTCTGATATCCGTAAGCTTGCCGGACTCTTTGCTAACATAAAAGGTGCGAGTATCTATCAAGGGACATGCACGCAGGACCAAACCGCGAACGGCACACAAAATAGCCGCGCCTTTTCAGTCCTTCAGATCATCACGGGAAATATCAACAATCCCGGTGGATGGGTAATCAATCCGGGATTGCCGTAGGGAATATTGGTATGGCCGTTGATGAAGAGCCTCTCGGTGCTGACCGGTATCCGCTTTTCTATGCAATACGCGGAAAGAAAAGTCATTTCGGGGTCGTTACCTGCGTTCCCGAGGCCATTCCAGAAAAGATCAAGGCCTTCTTCATGATAGGCGGGAACCCCGTTTTGTCAATGCCGGATTCAAATGCTTTCAGAGAGGCCTTCAGAAAGTTGAAACTCCTTGTTGTCCACGATCTTTTCATGACGGAAACCGGAAAACTTGCCCAGTATGTCCTGCCGGCGTCTTCCCATCTCGAAAAGTGGGGCCTCGCTTATACCTATAATGTATGCCACGGTTTGCTTACCTTTCTGTGCTAAAAAAGGCTATAGAGCCGTTATATGAGAGTTGGTCGGAATGGAAATTGATTACAGAACTTGCAAAGAAGCTTGGTGTTGGAGATATGTTTCCCTGGCAATCCGAAGAAGAACTCACTGCCTTTGAATTGGGGCCGACAGGTTTAACCTTTGAGCAACTCCTCAACGAGAAACCGGAAGGCCTTTATTTTAAAGAAAAGATATATGGTATGAGAGAGGGAGGATTTCCGACACTTTCCCGAAAGTTTGAAATATACAGCACTGTGCTGGAGGAAATCGGTTTTGACCCGCTGCCTACATACCTTGAACCGCAGAGGAGCCCCGCTAGCTCCCCCTGAATTACTTGAAAAATATCCCTTGATACTCTCCACAGGAAATAGAAACCGATACTACACCCATCCGACAATTCAGAAGAGTAAAAGCTTTGCGGGAAAAGAACCCGGAACCCAAAGCAGAGATGGGCCCACAAACGGCCCGTAACTATAGTATTTGTGACGGAGATGATGTTATTATTGAAACGAATAGAGGATTCGTGAGGATGAAAGTCCTTGTCAGCGAAAGGGTCGCCGAAGGGATAGTGCTTGTTCCTCATGGTTGGTCGGGGAGTGCCAACGCAAACCTTTTAACGGATACCACATGCCGGGAGCCCATTATGGGATATCCGGAAGTCAAAGCACTTTTATG
>CAWAOG010000048.1:0-22059 GCA_963783625.1 uncultured delta proteobacterium
ATAAGCGCCTTATGAAAAGGAGGATATAAAAGTATGGAGGAAAGGAAATACGAAAAGTATTTTGTCAGTGAATGTACCAAACCGCGGCCAGAATCATGGGGTCCCGTGGGATCGGGATCTTTCAACATGTGGAGGGTCGAGGAAAAGTTTCCGCAGTCGAATATCGGAGGTTCGGGCGTCTACTTCACAAAACCGCATCTGATGGTGAGCACAACTCATGTGCACGACTGCGATAATACCTGTTTATCCTGGGTACAAATTACGAGGAATGAACCATTTTGATGCCGAAGTTGAACTCTATATGGGAGAAGAGGGCGAGAAATATATCATTACCGTGCCCACTATCGTATACGTGCCTGCGAGAATGATCCATTGACCCTTTGAATTTTGCAAAGGTGAATAAACCGGTGTTTTTCTTTCATACGAGGGATCATAGTGTTGAAAAGAAGATCACAGAATAACCCAAACTGATCGGCAGTATATGTTTGCATGAAGGATCTCGGAGAAAAAATCATTGAACACGGAGGCACTATGAAAAAGAGCAGGTCAAAGATGGTAGTCGGATTAATGATTTTTATAGTTCTTTTGTTGTCAGATTCTCAGGTGCTATTTGCTGCTGAGTCTAAGGCTCGGCATGGCGGCACACTCACAATGAGTGACTTCGTTCAGGAGCCGAATATCGGCTATCCTCCGAAGATGTTTAGGCCCCCGGCAATGAGGCAAAGCGGCCCCGCTCTGGAAACGCTTCTGCGCACCGACATGACAGGCAAGCCGGTACCATGGCTTGCCACCGCGGTAAAAGAAGACCCCAAGGCCATGACCATAACACTCACCATCCGAAAAGGGGTTAAGTTCCATGATGGGACGGATTTCAATGCCGAAGCGGTCAAATGGAACCTGGACCAGCAGGTAGCTGAGAAGGGCCTGGGAACGGAAAACATCAAGTCAGTGGAAATTATCAAGACTCAACGGTGCGAATCAACCTTACTTCCTGGGACAGCACTTTTATTTCCAATCTGGCACAGCCTACGGGACTCATGATATCACCGGCAGCTTTCAAGAAGAACGGCAAGGACTGGTGCACTAATAATCCGGTAGGGACCGGCCCCTTTCAGATCGTCAGCCGTCAGAAGGATGTACGTTAACCTTCAAAAAATTCGATGGTTACTGGCAAAAAGGGAAACCATATCTTGACAAGATAGAGTTCACTCCATCCAGGACCCCCTGATGAGGGAGATGAGTCTCAAGAAGAAAGAGATAGACCTGATGGGAACAATCAACGCTAATAACCTTAAGGGCCTGGAAAAAGAAGGTCTTGCTGTTATCCGCCGCACGCAGCCGGCTGGTGCGAGAGCTCTCGTATTCGACTCGGCCAATCCCAAATCACCCTTTGCCGATGTGAGGGTAAGACAGGCTGCCCAGTACGCCGTTGACGCCAAGGCGATGAACCAGACCTTAAGTTACGGGGAACATGAACCGACATTCCAGCAGGTTTTTAAGGGAAGCTGGGCCTACAATCCTTCCATCGTCGGTTATCCCTACAATCCCGCCAAGGCAAAAGAGCTCCTTGCCGCTGCAGGCTATGCCAATGGGTTCAAGACAAAGATCTTCTACCGCAGCTCCCCTCAGAATGATCAGGAATACAGCTCAATCCAAAATTATCTGAAGGCGGTAGGCATCGACGCGGAGCTTGAGCCGGTCCAGATGGGAAGATTCAACGAGCTGATAGCGGGTGGTAAGTGGGAAGGTATGCTTCAGGGAGCGCAATCCAACATCGATGTTCTCGCCATGCTCAACGAGATGTATACCGCCACAGGCAAATTTGCTAACGTGGTGGTGCCTCCCGATTACCTCAAGGCCATCGAGAACGGAATCAAGGCGAAAGACTTCAAGACAAAGCAGAAATATACCCAGGAGGCACTGAAACTTCAGACCGATAAATACTGTCTGCTCCTGAACCTCTTTGTAGTTCGGGAATTCGCGGCGCAGCATCCTTACGTGCATGACCATGGATTTCTGGGGAACCCCAATACAGGTTTGTGGACACCTGAGGATGCGTGGGTAAGTAAGTAGGTTTTGTCGGAAGGAGACTTGAACCGTAAAACAAAGAAGCACGGGATAACGCTTTATTATATGACAATGCCGATATGGAAGGAGGTTGATAAGGAATGAATGCGAGTTTTAAGAAGGGACCCGATGATGCATTGAAAAGCGTTGGTTCTGTTGGAGCTAAAATCCGCTGGATTCATACCCAATGTTATCAAATTATGCTTCCAAACGGCAAGACTATCGTCACAGATCCATGTATTACCAGTCCACTCCCGAGCATACCGTATTTGCAGCACTTGAAAATAGACGACTTTTGTATTGACGATTTTGGTAGTGCGGACTACATCATTTTAACTCACACACATATGGATCACGCCCTGGATGTTGGACATCTGTATGCTAAGTACCACTCCAGGGTACTTTGTCCGGCAGGAGTTGCACCGGAACTGGTGAAGGTCTTCCACATTACCGGCAGCGATGTGGTGCCTCTTGAGTCAGAGCGTGAATATGTGTTTCCTGATTTTACACTAAACACTTATCATGCAACTCACAATCGGGGCGGCAGTGGCATGCCGTACGATGGTCAGGATGCCACACTTATGGAATTCGGTGTTGAAGGTTTCGCGGCGTTGCACGATCTGGGAACGCTTTTTAATATGAACTATTTACTTAATTTACCCGACAACCTACGCATAGGTTTTATGACGGGTATCGAATACGAACAACTTTGCGAGCGCTGGAAGGTAAAAGCACCAAATGTACTAATAGCTCAGCCCAAAAAGAGCAACACTGAGCGCGGTCTGATGATGTGGGAGGATCTTGCTGCCTGTGCCGAAATGAGCCATGCCCAGATTGTACTGCCCGTTCACCATGACTCCATGCAGATCAAGGGTGAAGAAGCGTGCCGCGAATGGGTCAATAATGCGAATGAGTACCTTATTGAACATGGTTCTGTTTCTCGCGTGGCATATCTGCAAAAATACAAATGGTATGATATTTCTGTCAGAATTTCATTAAACAATGAGTAATAGAAAGGAGAATAGAGGAGGGTTTATGGTAAATAAGATCATGTTATTCTTTGCAGGGTTATCAATAGTCGCTTTATTTGTATGTGCAGACAGTGGTAACACAGTTCCGGCAGGAGCAGCAAGCCGGCAGACAACGGCTGTTTCATCGGATGGTGCTGTAAAAGTCAGTATTCCCGCAAAAACAGTCTTTTACTCCGACACGGCAAAGAAGAAACCCGTTTCCGGACCGATAACGACGAATATCTATAACCTGAAGGGTATTCCAGCCACAGACCCTAATATGCCTAATGCGCCGGGATTCAAGCCGAACGTCACCATAAGTCCTGCTGCCCAGAACGGCTGGCTCACCGGCGATGTGACGAAAGGGGTTGATTCTGTCGTAGCCGCGGCTGACATCATCATGACCAACGGTAAAGAACAGGTCAGCGCTCTTAGCTCACCCGTCACGGTCAATCTCAAGCTCCCTGCTACCTACACGCAGGGCAATACTGTCGATTATTACAGTTTCGACATCGCTCTTAATAGCTGGACAAAGGAAGGTGTCGCAAAGGTAAAGCCCGACGCGTCGATAGACATGAAGGTGACGCGTCCCGCACAGTGGGGCGTGCTCACATTCACAGACTACATACCGCCCGGCAAGCCCGGTAAGGCTTCGTTCCGGCGGGAACATACACAGCGGACATTTCAATTCCGGATGTGCCTGCTTTCAACAAAGTCACTTTCCTCATAGACAAGACTTCCCTTGCTGTTAGTGGATACAAAGATGCGAATAATGCCGTAGTACTTGCGCTGAACAACGGCGCAATAACAGGTCCGGCAATCACACCGACCAGTGCGGGCGCTTCAACCTATAAATTCTCCGCCACCATCGCAGCCGGTACAGTGGGAACCGCGCCGGTGGGACCGATCACATTCACGGGGACTCTTGATGCCAAAACGGGTATGCTCACAGGAACATACAGTTGCACAACTCCTGCGGTCACCAACGCCTCTTTCAGCACGGTCAACGGATACTTGGCACATGTTGCTAATGCGAAAGCCTATGCCGGCAACGACATGGTCTTGAATGCAAACCTGCGCTGCCAACTTGAATCCTCCGGGGGCAGATTCATACCTCTCGGCTTCAACGACAATGCCGAGCAGGAGCCCATGTGGATTTTTGACAATCTGGCCAACATCGGCACCGGTTGGGTAAAAATGTTTGTGCTCAAGACCTCAGCCGGTCTCGTCGTGATCGACACTATGAACAGCCCCGACGATGCCGCTAAAATCATTATTCCAGGCATGAAAAAATTGGGCATGGATCCCACACAGATCAAGTATATCCTGCTGACACATGGTCATTTTGACCACTTTGGTGGCGCCTCGGCCCTCAAGGCGCAGGCACCGGGATCACAGGTACTCATGAACGCCGCTGATGCTGCCTTCATGAAAGCAACAGCGAGACCCAATCCGCCGCAGCCATCGGTCGATGCCTTTATCGCAGACGGGCAAAAACTTGTCTTCGGCGATACCGCCGTCACAGCCGTTGTCACTCCCGGCCACACTCCCGGTTGCACGTCATTCATTATTCCGGTCAAGGATAAAGGCGTGCAGCACATGGCTGCCCTGCTTGGCGGCAATGGTCTTCCTGCGGCTCCCTTAACCGACGACGCTAAACCCGCATTTGCGCTGCGCACCATGGCGTCCTACATAAACGGCCTCGACTATTTTTCTGTATACACCAAAGCCGCCGGCGTTGGCGTGGCGCTCAATCAGCATCCATTCGTCGATAATACGGCAGGGTTAATGAAACTGCTCAAGAACCGTAAACCAGGCGATCCTCATCCATGGGTGATAGGCCGTTATGGTTACACACGTTACGAGGGTGTTACGCGCGAGGTAGCCAAGGCATATTTTGCCATAACTAATCCTTGACAGTGTTACTACCGAAGGGGGTAAGGTGTGTGCAGTAGCAGCATTATGAAAATAAAGGGAGCAAGCTATGGTTGATTCTAACCACAGAGATACCATGTATAAAGACTTGAAATACAAAATATATTACGTAACAGAGGGGGGAACGGTTAACATGACGAGACTGAAAGCAACAATGCTCCTCGCGATAACTTTATTATGTGCAAGTATGATTGGTTGTCAATCGGTTCCATCAATCACAGACACCCCCATACAAGCTCCTCTGACTTCAGCTAGGCCGTCTGATTATCCGCCATGGGTGAACCCACCTCCAGGAATTGACTTTACCCCTATGGAACCAACCAGGCTTTTTGACAACTTCTACTACGTGGGCACAAAGTCTGTTGGTTCGTTCATTATCGACACGACCGACGGATTGATTATGATCGATAACGGTTGGAGTGAAAAGGACTGTGCTTTGATGGTTGATGGTATGAAAAAGCTGGGTCTCAATCCGGCAAATATCAAGCTTATCCTGCTGTCACATGAACATATAGACCACTACGGCGGTACCCAGTATCTGAAGAGCAAGATCTGTCCAAATGCTAAAGTGGCCTTGAGCCGCGTGGGGTGGGATTATTTGCGGACCAGGCCGATAGAGGGAGCTTATGATAATCCGAGGCCTAAGTCGATTGACATGGTCCTGGCTGATGGACAGAGAATCGCACTCGGCAACACAACAGTACAAGTTGTTTTTACACCAGGGCATAGCATGGGATGTGTTTCTTTCATTATACCGGTGAAAGACAACGGTGTGAAGCACACGATAGGTATTATGGGCGGGACCGCAGTACAACCTAACTGGTCTGAAGCTTTTCTCTATTATGCGTCCATTGAATACTTCAAAGAAGCATGCAATACAGCGAAGTGCGATGTAGGCCTGGGTGTCCATGCAATGGATTATGCGGGGGACATGGCTAAACTCCGTTCACGTAAGACCGGTGATGTAAACCCATTGGTGATCGGAACAGAAAGGTTCGATGTGGTATATCTTCAAAAATACAGGGATATGTTTTTTGCAAGGGCTAAACAGTTGCCACCAGATGGTCCACCGCCCCCAAAGTCGGCAACGCCACAAAAATGAATTTTATCGGTAAACGCGTGGATGTGGCATCATGCTTTGCTTTTGCCATTAACTTCAGGCCATATCGCCGGGGAAAACGCTGTAAAATGAACGTCCAAAAAACTAAACCAGAGAGAGTTCATTAACGCAGCATATTGATCAAGAATCAAGGAGATAAGATTTATGCCATTTAAAGTGAGATTCCGACTTACCGCGTTTATGGGCAACGAGAAGGAGTATCCCTGTCATTTCGGATACAAAATAGGTGATGAATTTGTCTACGACGGGGAGCGATTTATCGGAAGGGTCTGTCTGAGTCTTATTGCCTAATATGGTTTCTGCGATTAAAATGCTTCACGATCTTGGCAATAACGGTACAGGGCGGTCGATTATCAAATATGGCGGCCATAGCAAACTTGATCCCGGCATGAAGAAATATGACGGGGTCGGATATGCCCCTGTCAAACAGAACCCATCTATGGGAACCATGTCTTCCCTGCAAAAGGGCGGCTGGCCGATTGTCTGCAACGACAGCAGGACCTCGGCTCTTTTTATCGCGGAAGCCTTCGATCTCGCCTCAGGAGGTTTTGACACACCTTATTACATGAGAGAAATGAGCATACTGGAAAAAATAAAAGACGAGCCCGGGATACAGACAGAAATGATCATACAACGGTTCACCAACTGGGAGAGAGATGACATTTTTCCTCCACTCACTCCCGTCATGGTAGAACTTATGCTTGATGAGCTTGCCGAAACAGGTTATATAAAGATTGTCCAAGGGAAAGCATATCCTCAGGAGAGACATTCCCTGAACTATTTGCTCCATAAGTGTATCGGAAACTATTTTGCAGGAGGAACGAAGCGTGTCTGAAATTGGCATTTTTGTAGATTTTGGAAGTACCTATACCAAGGTGGTTGCCATAGACCTTGATGAAGAAATCATTATCGGACAGGGCAGGGCAGAGAGTACCGTAAAAACTGATCTAACTATTGGTTTCAAGGCTGCTGTCGAACAGCTTGAACAGGAAGCACATAAAAAATGTGTAGATGCATCAAAGCTAAGGTTAGCCTGCAGCAGCGCGGCAGGGGGACTGCGGCTCGTTGTGATCGGCCTTGTCCCCAGTCTGTCTCTGTCTGCCGGTCGAATGGCAGCCCTGGGTGCCGGAGCCAAACTGGTCGGTAACTACTCATATAAACTGAACCAATCGGAGATCAAAGAGATAACTGACCTTGCTCCCGATATCATCCTTCTTGTAGGTGGCACAGACGGAGGAAACGAAGAGGTTATTCTTCATAACGCCCAGGCTCTTGCCGAATCAGGTATATATGCTCCTGTCATCATGGCAGGGAATAAAGTCTGTGCTGACGAGATAAGACGCCTTCTGGAAACCGACCAGCGACTTGTCAAGGTAGTAGACAATGTCCTCGGTGAACTGGACAAACTGAACGTGGAAGCGAGCCGCACAGCAATCCGGGAAGTATTCATGCAGAGGATTGTCCACGCGAAGGGCCTCGATAAAGCTGAACAGCTTGTGGACAGCGTTATTATGCCCACGCCGATGGCAGTGCTGAAAGGCGCTCAGCTCTTATCAGTAGGCGCCGGAAAGGAAAAAGGGCTAGGTGAACTCATAGTCGTAGACATCGGAGGAGCTACCACAGATATCCATTCTCTTGCCGACGGATATCCCAAAAGTGATAACGTGGGAAGAAAGGGTATACCGGAGCCCTTTGCCAAAAGAACGGTAGAAGGTGATCTCGGTCTTCGCTTCAACGCTCTGACCATTCTTGAAGCGGCCGGGGAACAGCGACTGCTTGATCACATGAAGTTGGAATCATCCGTCTCCATAGAAGAGAGAGTCAGATATCCTTTCGGAAAACACCGGCACAGTGCCCATGGATGAGCATGAGTTCTGGCTCGATATCGGCCTTGCCCGTGCGGCAACGGAAATAGCTGTCGAGAGACATGCAGGCCGTCTGGAACAGGTTTATTCTCCCTATGGAGTATCTTTTACACAAGTAGGAAAAGATTTAACAGAGGTAAAGACCATCATCGGAACCGGTGGCATCTTTGCCAGTGGCCGGGAGCCGCTCCTTATCTTGAAAGGTGCCCTCTTTTCTGAAAAAGACCCACTTTCCTTGAGACCGAAATCGCCGGAGTTCTTTATCGACAGTCATTATATACTATATGCTATCGGTCTGCTATCGGAGAAGGAGCCGGAGAAGGCATTGAGGATAGGGAAGAAATATCTTAGGGAATGCCGGGAATAAAAGGGACAATCCACGCTTTAGGTAACTCGGAATAGATAACAGAAATGCATTGGCGTCAACAATCTGGAAGGTACTTCGCCACTTATACGAGAAAGTATTTTCCTTAATAGTGCAATGGATAGCGCCATACTTTACGGACATTCGACGTTACGGAACACCGCTGATCTTATCCGTGCAAACTTGCCGTCGCGCAGATTGCACAAAACAAACGTATCACTGATGATACAACTGCCCTTTTTCATTGGTCCTGCGGTGAAATCCGGCAGATCCTGCAAAGCAACGAATTTGGATTGTAACTCTGCTGCTAACAGATTTCCTGACGCAATTATTCTATTGATATGAATCGTGCGTTTGGTCAGCGGTTTAACGGCCTCATAGAAATCTAAAATCGCCTGCCGTCCGCGCAGTTCTTTTTTCCCTGCGGTAACCAACACTACATCATCGTTGTAATAATCACCGAAAGTGGCATAATTTTCGTTATTAAGCGTGTCGATATACGCCGCGAACCGCTCTTTGCTCATGGCCGGTGGCACGACTGGCGAACGTGTATCTGACGGTGTCTCTACAGCCGACGGCTCCGAAGCTTCGAGGCGGCGATAGTGAGCGGAACGAATGTGTACGAACTTGTTGTCCTGAATTTCATACCAAACGAAATTCTGCGAACGAATCCTTTCGCCTTTGCGCATGGGACCGGTGGGCATGGTGAGCCAGTCCTCGAAAGCATACAGTTCTGTCTCTATCTCGACCGCCATCTCGTTTTTGCCGACTGCTGCTTCTTTGATTGTAACAGTCTCGCGTATACGTGATTTCAACGTCCGATAGAAATTCACCATTTCCTCACGACCCTTAAAATGTCGCCCGCGGCCTTCAAATATCATATTATCGGCATAGTATTTTGCAAATCCATCGAAATCATCGCGATTGAATGCTGCCATATACTCGCGTAAATCTTGCTCGGTTAATCCACTGCCATGGGATATTTGAACCATATATTCACCTGCCAGGCATTCTTAATAAAATCATTTCTCAATTTGACTCGTCAATAAATAATTTATAGGCCAAAATATCTAAATATTGTTTATTTGAGCGATCCTTATTTTTGCCCCATCGAAAGAGTGGACATCATTGTCCTCTTCTTTCTCACTACGAAGATGTATAGCAGTCGCAATACCTGAACAAGAGAGAGTGCTCCTGGGCGGATGCTCATTTACTTCAAATCCGCATTATGCCTTCATGATTTCCGCGTAACCCATACCGGGTTCAGCGGTTCCTGCTGTACTCAAAGGGATACTCTCAACAATACTTCGCACTATGAAGAAGGGCGCGCTGAAGATGAGGTCAGAATCCTTGTAGCCTTTTACAAGATGTCTGGTAGAAGGGTCCAGAAGGCTGATATTTGGCCGACCCGTAGACAAAGGATAGGTGATCGCGGCCCCGCAACTAGACGAACTTAACTGTCCCTGAACGGGGATCCCCGTTTCGTACGATGACAATACGACGAGACGGCTGGCCTGGGCCGGTGTACAAATGAAAAGCACGAGATCAGGTTTCAATTCGGATTGTTCCATCGGACCAATCACCACAAACTTCGACACACCTATGGGTATCTGACCCTGGCCTAACGCCCTGGTGCGGAAAAAGGACGCAGCGCAGGAGGAGAACTTTTCTCCCTCGATCAAAAACTTCTTTGTCGTCGCGGCCCGCTCCGGCGATGGCACAGCCAGGCCAAGGAAGGTAGCTCCCCCTGGGCAGGCACACGTCTCAGCGGTAATATTAAACGTAACCCCTTTATGAGCGGCTTGATAAAATGCGCCACATGCCATTATATTTGTTGCCTTGCCGTTAACTGCCGGGGTATCGCTGAATGTGACCGCCACCGGACTGCCGTCAAGTCCCAGAACATCCTTCAATTGTCTCGCATAATCTTGCCAAATCATGAGTGCCTCCTTCCGCAACATTTATCTATCTGAACATACTACTACAGCCTTATACTTCTTCAGTTCCATTCGTCGTCGGTCTGAGGCTGAGGGATTGTATAGCTCATGAGGGTTGCTATGTGGCGATTAAATCCCTCCGCGTCGCCTCTTTCAAGCTTTTCTATTTCCGGGAGTACCTTCTTGATCACTTCTTCGTTATTGACTATATCAAGAGGATAATGCATGAACGATGATCGTCTGATGAGTGAATAGATTTTTTTCTGCTCCGGCGTAAAGGCAAGGTATTTGTCAAGTTCGCTGAGCATATATGCCTTTTTTTCATCAAGGAATCCATCTACCTGCATGAGAAGGTTAGGCCCATAATCTCCGCAGGAAAAATAGCTGTGCATTTCGTCGAGGCTCGCGACGAGGAGCCTGATCTCCAGAACTATTTCCTCGTCTGTCATGGGTATTAATGTGCCGTCCTGGACCATTTTTTGCATCGGCGATTTCGGATGGAGCGCGAAGGTGCGGACCCTTATAAAGTCGGGTTTGACGATATTGAGAAGGCGCGCCGTTTCCCGCGCGTGTTCTTCACTCAATGTACGTCCTCCGACACCGGGCATGATATATTCCGAAAGAGATATGCCTGCCGCGACGACCTTTGTTCCCGCTTCGATGATGTCATCAGGAGTGATCCCTTTTTTGATCATTTTAAGCACCTTTTCCGAACCGCTCTCCATACCCGCGTGGATCCTCAAAAGACCGGCTTCCTTTAGCTGTTTGAACTCATCGACGGTCTTTCGTTTCAGTGTCGTAGAGCGCGCGTAGGTGGTGATCCTCTCGATTGCGGGGAATTTGGACTTTAAATAATTGAGAATTTCGAGAATTTCAGTGGTCTTGAGTACGAGACTATCGGCGTCCTGGAGAAAGGCGGATTTTATCATATTGATGTGGCCGGCATATTCCCGTGCCATATTATCAATGTCGGTCTTGACTTCTTCCACAGTGCGCCGTGAGAACTTGGTTCCCTTATAGGCGGGACAGAAGAGACACTGGTTCCACGGACAATTTCTGGTGACCCTGACAAGAAGGCTTTGTGCCTCACTCGGCGGTCTGATTACTCCCTGTTCGTACATTTTTTAACTCCTTATGGGATGTTTAGGTTCAAGTGTCAATGGTTCAAGGTTCTAATGAAGTGAATAGTAAAATGTATAGCGAATATCGTTCTTACAAGTAAAATATATGATCTTTACGTATACGCATTTCACGAGTTGTACGGCTCTTAGCTCTTCTCTTCCATCTTTCTAGTCTATGCCCTAGCGCAGCGCTATTCGCTTCCATACGAGTCATTATGTTATTCGCTACGCCTTAACCCCTATCGTTGCCATATAAATGACTGTCTCTTCGGTGCCGTCAAGATTGACGATACGATTGACATCATCGTCGTAGAAAGCGCCTACCGCGCAAATGCCGAGGCCGAGAGCTTCACCTGCAAGATAAAGGTTCTGGGCGACATGACCTGCGTCAAGGTAGATATATCTGTAAGCCCTCTGGCGGTATTTCCATCTTCCGCGGGCAATCAGTCCTGACCAGATCAATGTTGCCTGTGCTCCGAGGACGACTGCCTGCTGGAGGGAGGCCTCCGAGAGCGCCTGCGAGAAATCACCTTTTTTTAAGAATTCCAGGTCAAAGTCACCGGGCCTGAAATGGTATATGCCCTGTTCGAGACCTTCTACAGCGCGAACACTGAGGTACGTCTCAACGGGATAGAGCCCCCCTGCTGATGGAGCAGTCCTGAAGAAGGTATCGCCGAATTGCGCTGTTAACCCCTGTGTGGCCCAGAGAAGAGCTGTGAGATCATTGAGTTTGAGTGATTTTTGAGTGTTATAATCCCTGCATGTTCTGCGTTTCAGAAGAATTTTCCAGAGGTTCGCGTTACCCGTTTTAGGCTCCGGAAGAGATATTTTCGCAATTGAATTTTTATACTCTTTAAAGGGTTCCGGGATCGATTTCCAGTCGAGCATATACCCGTTTAATGTCTCCCGTGTGTATTTTGTTTCATCCTGAAATCTTTCACCGATCTCACAGGTCTTGTTATTTTGATCTTTTTCGCTCAATTGCACACCCTTTTTTCAGTGGATATCATGAAGAATAATATGCGTCATATTAGCGTAAATAGCAACCTCATTAAAGGATAATTGTCAAATATATTAGTTATATCAATCATTTGTAAATCTATCAGAAAAGCCTACCATATTCATAAACACTGCCTTTTCTAACGGACTTCTAACGGACATAAAAAACGTTCTCCAGTTTTGTCACTTGTGAACGTGTAAACTCTTCATCTTTGAAAAGATGTCCGTATAAATCAAAGGTGATCTTGATACTTGAATGCCCCAATTGCTCTGAAATATATTTCGGGTTCTGTTTGTTATATCCGGACACTTGCATTGGTGTGTCTCAGACTGTGCCATGTAACGTTTTTAACTCAGCCCTCTTCAATGCCGTTTTAAAATATCCTTTTGAAAAGTTGTTATGGTTCACCGGATTTCCTTCCCGTGAAGGAAACACAAGGTTCAGATCGGTTGCAGGACATTGAAATTTCCACTCTTTCAACTCTAAAGCAAGGGTAGGGGAAATGTCGATATTCCTTTTACTTGTTTTTGTCTTTGCTTCATAAAGTTTAACCCTTCCAGAGAGAATGTTGTACCCGGATTATATTGTTGTTGAAATCAATATCGTCCCATGTAAGCCCCCACAATTCATTCGCTCTCAGTCCAGTTAAGATTGCCGTGAGTGTCCGCAACACGATAATGAGAGTCTATATTATCCAAGAGTCTATAGGCTTCGGATATATCAAGAATTTTTCTCTTTTTTCGGTTTGCGTGGGTTCTTTATGAGTTCACCGGGATTTCTTTTTGTGTATCCCATTTCATAAGCGTACTTGAACATTTGCTTCAGAATGATGGTTTCTCTTTGTATCGTTGAAGCTTGTATCTCTTTCAATCTCTTGCCAATGAAGCCCTGTATATGAGCCCCTGTTATGTTCTGCAAAAGCGCATCACTAAAATGCTTTGTCAGTCTTCCAACAACAATAGTGTATTCGGGATGGCTGTTTCTTTGATATTGGTCTTTACATAGCTATCAAGCCATGTTTTTCCAAATTCTCTGAATGTTGTTTTCTTAATGTCCTGGAAGGTGCCGTCTTGTGCTGTGGGCAGGTTATCATTTAAAACCCGTTCAGCGTCTTTGACGGTATCGCCGCCTTTTATCCATTTCCTTTTTGACCCAATGGCAACGACTGCATAATATTTGTTTCCCTTCTTGACAATGCTACCTGCGCATACCATGCCTCCTTTTTCGTTTTCTTTTTCCCTTGCCTTCTTCACCTCCTTTGTTTACATTCCAAGCCCTCAGGGCAAGGGCAAGAATGATGGTATTTCTTCTTTCTGTGAACGCTTCTTTCCCATTTACTCACAGTCATAGGATGAACACCAAGAGCTTTGGCAAGAGTGACCTGCGTATATCCATTACGGCTTGCGCCAATCGATAAGGTCTTGAGGGTTCATACTGAGAAGTATATCATAAGCGATACGCTTAGTCAAGTGGTTAGAAATGCGTTAGAAGCAACCTGTAAACCGTTGCTATTCGTGCATCTCAGAAAGGGATATAATAGGGTATATATTACATTAATCATTTTTTCCATTTTTAAACATCCATTCAATAATTTCTTCTGTGAAAATCTAAGGGTCTTCCCTGCCTTCAGATAAGGGAAGGTATTCAATCCGTGCCGTGAATCAGATACCCATTGATATATCTGTCCCTTGCTTTTGCCAAGTAACCCGGATGCTTCGTCAATACTGAGGATGGTATCTTTCTGTTCTTGCCTTTGGTTGAGCAATGGTAACATTATTTCAACCATCTTTTCTGCAATGGCCTGAATGTCTTCCGGTTCAAGTGTGGTTTTCATGCCTTCAGAGCATCCTCGTACATCTGGAAAGAGCAAAAGTCATATGTGATCCCTGCATGCCTGTAACGGCGTTTTCTTGGTTGATTCTTGCCTTGATTTTGCCAATCTGAGAGTAGCCTCTTTCTGCTTTTCAGATCGTTCCCGTTTGACAGTAACTTTGTTCTTTCGATAGGGCATGTGTCCATAGAGAGAACAATCAGGTGTCTCACAGTCAACGCGTCCATCGAAATACCCGGCGTTGCAGTATAACACTGTGCTATAACTGCCTGCTTCAAGGTCAACGGTTCCCCGGCAGATGCTTTAATAGTTCTTTCTTGCCTCGGTAATCCTTCCACGTTCTTACGTCGTCGAACAGCATAGTATTCCTCCTGTATGGATTGTGATTCTGCCGACATATACCTATCGGTCATTGTTTCACCTTCATATTACGATTGGCTTTGTCGCTTTCAACCCGTCCATTAATACATCAAGTAAAAGGTCATCGGTAATGCCCTTTTTATCCATCAATGTTTGTATAGTAGGTTGTAGCTCTTTATATTTTTCACTGCATTTTCCGTGGGCAGTAGCAGGAGAATAACCAGCGTCAAGCATTGCCCTACTTACGGGCTTTCCCTCGACGATACCTTTGATTGTTAACCGTTCTCTAATTGACAGCTTCTTTTCACACTTTTTCAAACTCTGGCTTTCTTTCATTTTTATAATAACCTCCCTTGATAAAGTGACTTGTGAGCAGTGTTCACCGACGCGGTTTCCCTTCTGGCTTGTCGAAATAAGGCTTGTCATGCTCTACAATACCCCGTCTTTGGGGGATGCCGGGTATGCGAATACTGATATATGTGCCATAGAGACTCCCGGCTCACACGAAGGTTAATTTCCCGCTTCAATTTCTATTACCTCTTCATCGTTGTCATTCCCATCTGGTCTCTTATCTGCATTACATACTGAGTGATGAGAGCAATGTTGTTTGTTCTATCCTCTTCATCTTTGTACGACTTATCAAGTCTCCATGTTTGATCAAGTGCCTTAAGACTGATATTCGGGTCTCTATTATCAACGTGTTGCTTCAGCTTCAACACGCGATAACTCTTTGTAAGCCCATGATGATCCATAAGTTCATCAATAGCCATTTTGACGGTAGGATTATCCATGAGTTGAGAGCCGATAACCTTGGCGCTCTTTCTCGAAGTGGCTTCATAGCTTTCAAGTGCCGCTTGTGTATTCGTTTTACCTTTTGCCTTTTCTACAACGAAAGACTTTTGTTGATCGGTGAGGTTGTATTTGTCCAATATATCCGGTACTGGTTTAAGCCTCTTTAACCTTTTACAGACAGCAACAGGACTAACGCCGAAATATGATGCAATTTCTTTTTGTGGTTTCCCCTCGTTATACATCTCTATTAGTTTGTTGTCGTTGATGATTTTCGTACCCATAGTCTTTACTTCCTCCATGTGGTTAATCTGGTTAATTTCCATACACTAAAATAATCCTCCTTGAACGGTAGCCCTTCTCTTTATTGACATGATTTTCTTCTCAGATTTTTCAGAAAAAAGGTCTTCAGCGTATTGTACATAATCGTCAAGGATTCTCCGTGTCTCATGTTGAGCAAGCCTTCGGGCATATCCGCGGTCAACAAGTCCCTGCCCATCCTCAATGAGAAATTTATCTCCGGGCTTGAGTAATTCATTACCGGAGCGGATAGGCTTTAAGGTAATCAAGAGTTCCATCGTTTTACCCCCTCGATTTCCGGTATCTCCTCGTCTTGTGCCTCTGGGACAAGAAAGTCATTTCCCGTCTCTGTCCTTTCTGTCTTATTATTAGATGGACAGAAAGACAATACAGTATTATCAACGCTCTGCAATGTGGTATCCGGGCATTCTGTCTTATCGCTTTGGGACTCTGTCTTATTGTCCTTATATATATAGGGTTGGACAATAGGACAATAAAAAACTGCCCGGCCCCGACCTTCGTTTCGCTTCGTTTCCCAGTATTTCCCTATCCCTTTGTTGAGCAGTTTTATTACTTTCCCTTTTGAGGTTATATTCAGTTTTGTTTTAACAAGGTCATATACCTCTGATTGTTTCAAGAGGTCTTTTTGATGCTGTAGAAGATCGTATATCTCTTCCAACTCTTCAGTGTCCGGGTCGGGCGCTACGACAAAACCGTATTCCTTCTGAAACTCAAGGAAGATGTGAAAAGGTTCATACCGGGTTTTGCCTTTTGTACCAAAACGATAAAAGACGTTCTCGGTTTCCTCGTCGTCTGTTTCTTCGAGACTGCCCTTTCTTACCTTGTGCAGGCTCAGGACATGGTCGGCAAGATCAAGAATAGCCGTACTGCCTTTATAGGTCTGGTCGTTCCCTTTCGGTGTATGATGAAGAAGTAGGATCGTAAACCCCGCGTCCCTGAGTTCCTTTAACCGGGTCATGACTTCCGCCATTTGCCGTGAATCGTTCTCGTCTTTTGTCTGTGAAGCTCTGAGGGTGTCATAAACAAGAAGTCCAACGGGAAGGGCCTTGTATAATTCCCATTCCTTCGCGTCAATCTTCGGCGGTCTCATTTCATTCGTATTGTGCCAGTAAAGGACATCTGAAGCCTGTATCTTCTTTACCCGTTCCACAAGGACAGGGAGAGAGTTTTCATAATCGACATAGACAACCGGACATTGAACAGTTTCTAGTCCCATGAAGGGCATACCCTGTGATACTACATGAGCAAGTACCAGAGTAATCCATGTCTTTCCGATACCCCCCCGGCCATGTAAAAGAGTAATGCTCTGTTTCGGTATCAATTGGTCAACAATCCATTCAACATGAATGTCCAGAGCCATGAGGTCTGAACCTTTTTTAGAATTGAAAGCGGGTCAAAAGACAGCTTGTCTCTGTCCAGAGGGGCTTGAATACCCCCCTCTGTAAACCCTTGATAATCCTTGATTGTCTTTCTGTCCTTTCTGTCCTCTATATATATAGTAGGACAATAAGACAGTAATGAATCTTGCCCACTTATAATCTCACGGGCTTGTCTCCATGTTCGACCTTGACAGCTATTATGGAAGCATTTGTAAAACAAAACCCCTTCGGCGTTTATCCCTATATGTGCTTCATTCGTTGTGTGTGCAGGGTCAAAAACACATTCTTTCAGGCAATATAGCGTTGAGGTTCCGTGAGGTTTAATCTTTACAATCTCCCGGCCATAGTGATTGAGATATGCTTCAATGTTAAGGCCCGCATCGTTCCCAGTGCGTATATCCTGTTTGTCTGCGCAAAAGATAGCCTGTGCGTGTTCCAGTGCTTCCCTGCTTATCGTTTCCATTACATACCCCCCAAGTCTTCAATATAGGCCACTCTATGCGGTCTCGCTTCACGGTATTGATTAGCCGGTAGTTCATCACCTTTACGTGCGATAGTCCCGTACAGTTTCCAAATTCTTGCAGGATTAAAAACAGTGGTGTCTATCTTCACTTTGTCCGTGTTAATTGTTGTGATAATCCTTCCAAGGTATTTTTGATAAAAGCCTGATTGTCCTTGTTGACGGACAAGTCCGGTAATTGTAAAGTAAGTGTCCACCATTCCCGGACATTGCTTTTATTGGCTTAGGGAACTGAAGACTTTCAGCAATCCATGTGCTTACAGTATCCCGAAGGTTCAGGGCTTCCTGTAATTCAGCATCACTTGAAGCAATGCCCGAAGGTCTCACAGGGTCAAGGTCTATCGGCAACCATCTATACGCAATGACGTTGTTGTCTGAGGTTGCAGGAATGCCCGGTTTCATCTTGTTGAATGCTTTTGCTAATAGACGCGGGTCTATAACTTGTAACGTGAAGTAAATACCGCCGTGAGATTGCCTGTCTATTTCTTGTACTGCTTCACAGAATGATTTATGATTGTCGTAGTAACCTGTTATAGTACCTCTCGCGTTCTCATTGCATATATGGCCCTTAAATGAAAGTACGCGGACTTCGACAACTTCGCCGGGGTGTACAAAGATTTCAAAAACTTCTTTTTTAAAAAGGGTGTGGATGTTACTGTTTAATACGCCTGCCATTGTGGGTTCCTCTCGTTTCATTTTTCTTTTGGATCATTGCGCCTCTAATCCTTTTAATTGTCCGGGTAAACTCAATCGCATTGATGGTACTGCCAGAATTGTATTTCGCCATGATCCTATATACCGCCGGTGTTGCCGGTATCTTGGCAAAAGTAAACCCATCTCGGACAACATAGGAAACATAATCTTCTATGCTTGGTGTTTCGTGTATGATGTAACTTAATTGGTAGGGGTCTGTGACTTCGAGAAATTCTTCCATCTCTTCTCCTTTTCATTGTAGTCTCGCTACATAGATGATGATACCACATAATTACTTAAAGTCAAATAATTACGAGTAGTTATGAAGCATAATAATGGGGGTTTTGTGGGGGATTGTTAGGGGAACAATAGGGGATTTTTAAAGTTTATTTTTTCTACCCTTTCTGTTGCTATTTTTTTCCAACCAATTCATTAATTCGCTTTGAAGTGCCCATATTCTGCGACCAAATGTATGAACAGGCATGCCCTTCCTTCGATATGCGTCTACAGTATCGTTACTTACTTTCAAGAATTTTGCTATTTCTTTCTTGCCGTTGAGTCTTTGTTCGGTAGTGTTGCCAACCTTATTAGTCTCTGGCTTTGATATTTGATCGTTGACAATATCCTTCGGCATCCTTGTTCCCTGTTGTTTCTCTCCAAGCTTCTCGGTAAGTAAAAGCCCGACCTGTTCTCCGTAACTTTCAACAACCTCTAATGATTTAAGTGAAGACGTTATTATTGCCGTAATCTCTGGATGCTTTTTTCAAATTCCCAAATATCGGATAATTTAAATAGGTATCTCATAGCCTCGTTAATCATGAGCCAAGCTTTTTGCTGATTAGAGGGTAGAGACAAACTTTTCATAATGGCATCAGGGGGCAATCGAGTACCGTCTCTTGGTACAGTTCTTTGGTTCTCCTCTCTATTCTTTCCTCATCCGTTTCTGTCTTTGGTTGGTAATTGCCGGGAGGTAAATAAACGGGAGGTAAGTAAGCTTTACTAGGAGTCGATCCAACAAACATTTGTGCTCGCCTGATACCTCTGATCCTTGTCTCATCCAAGAGTGCTTCTGCTTTCGCTTCCTCAGAGAATTGTATCGAGCCTTCCGAGGCGCAGTTGCAGGATCATATATTGGATTGCCAAATTGTGTATTCGTCGAAGCCCTTTCTTTATGTAATCAAATAGTTCAAAATCTCGAATTTGCCAACGGTTAATTAGTTCTTGCCCTGTTAGCCATTGTCCTTTTGCCATTATATCCACCTCTCCAATATGGACTCTCCCGTGAATCAGGGGAAGGGACTGGAGAATGTCCCTTGTCGACACCGGTTGTCTATCCCTCGAATATTTTACACCCTAAATCACCATAAGTAATAATTCTTTTTGCATTACGGAAATTGTATTACAGAAATTCAATACAAAAATCAAAAATATTGTCATATTTTGGTTAATGGGTGTAGTATTGAAGAAAGGGTATTTTATTCGAATAATTCTCTGAAAAAACAGGGAGGACAGGGTGGATAATCATACAGAAAACGAAAATAAGAGCAATCGGAATTATTGGATTTGGGTTGCAGGATTAGTTGTTGTGGCCATTTTTGTTCCGGAACGATATGCGATACTGGTTTTTTTGGGAGCTATTTTCACAATGCTTTTTGAAATATCTGATCGATTGAGAAGACATTACTATTTTCATAAAACAACAGCGGAATCAATTGAAACATTGGTCAATTGTCAAATCGCAAAACAATGATAAGGAGGGCAGAATGAAGAACATCCTTGCTCGGAGGGAAAATCGCATTCTTGGCTTGTTCATAAGCTCCATTGCAGTATTCTTCGTGGTTAGTTGTGCAACACAACCGTACCCATCTGCATATGAACCACCGGGTTTCTTCTCCGGGTGCTTCACGGTTTTCTGATTTTGTTCAGTTTTATTGGTAGCCTTTTTACCGATTATCGCATTTATGCATTTCCAAACTCTGGCGGGTGGTATGATTTCGGTTTTCTAATTGGTGCTGGGATGTTCCTCGGTGGTGGTGGCGCCAGTTCACGGTAGCTGCCTTTGAGTCAGGTCGTTATTAGTAGTAAAGTTGGAGATTGCCAATGAGCATAGGTACATCAATATTTCTTTCGGTGGTGTTACTATCTGTAGTTTTGCTTTTCATCACAACAAAAGACCGGTGGAACTGGAAAAAGATATTTTTGTTCTTTTCCAGTGGTGGGATAATTGCAAGGCTACTTAAATACTTTGGGGTTTTAGTTGTTATCGTTATTTTCTTGTGCGTGATAGTATTCTTTTACTCCATCAAAGAGCCATCTCGCTTTCAATGTTCGGGTGCATTAACTTCGAAGAATAACTCAAAATCTGCAACTGCTTACATGCAGATACAGGAGTACAGGTGGTGGGTAGGATTGTGGAGTAACGAAGATGGGACATAGAATTTTGAGATACCCCGTGAGACCAGCGAATACTGCCTCATCATTGACTATGGCGACCGGTATTTGCTCAGTCTAGACAAGAAAGCTCTAGGCTATTTCTCGATGCTGAGCAAGACTCTGTCCATAGACTTGGGTCATCGTGGATTATTCGAGGGAGACGTGCAAGAAACTTGATTGAAAGTATATTGAGAGGTGATTTAATGAGACAGTCAGGTTCATGGATTCTTTGTTTATGTATTGTTCTACTGGTCAACATCAGTATGGTCAGGGAATGTCATTAATTCGGATTCCGATTACAGCATACCAATTGCCGGTCACAATTAATAAAGATGATTACATAATCGGGTAATTAGAGTATTCTAACCATGCGCCTCAGTATCCGCTTCAGTTAGTAACATTTAATCCAATCGGTGGCCAAATATACACGGAACCATATGTCTTTGAACTCCTCGAAAAGAAAATTGTTTCAAAAAATATTCATAGGATTAAATGTCGCTCAGATAAATGATAAGTCTGGAAGTACAGAGATTACAGGGACAATTGATTTCAGTGATGAAACAAAGCCCAAGGTACGTTTAGTAAACGGAGCGGGGAACACTTATATCAGCAATATATCGGAGAAGGGTAAAAAATACACAAGCAATATATACCAAAGGTTTGGTTAGGCCGATAATCTAAAGGTGCATGAAATATGGAGTGGCTGTGCGTGGACGTTGAATACTCGCTTAGATATGGAGTTCCTTTTCCATATATAGGGGGTATGGGTTTGTTCCATAAAGTCATTTATCAAATTGCTTACAGAAGTAAAAGAAAAAAGGGGCCAGCATAAGCCAGCCCCTACTTAGAAAAAGCCTACAGGAATAGGAATTTCACCTACGAGGCAAGCATTGGAGTTATTCGGCAGGATCGTACAGTACAGATCGAAATAAAGTATAGCGACCAATATCATTGTGAGAAAGGCTGACTAAGTGATCCGATAAGTGCTGTTGTGAAGCCCGGGAAGGATTTTCTCACTTCCAGGGTATACAAGATGTTATAGATGTCCAAAAGGTTGTTTTTTATTCCCCCACGGCCAGTGTTCTGGGTTTTCGGGAGCTAGGAACGACCATAAAGTCCCATTATACTTCCAGATCCATATGATCCGAGATCAGCATAGAGATCGGTAGTTGAAGCAACCATATTCTCGGGGTTTTCCGGAGCAAGGAACGTCCAGGCCGTTCCATTGTACTTCCAGATGCCGTAGGAGCCTAGATCGGCATAGAGGGTAGAACCTGAGACGACGATCTGTTAGGGTTCTGCGGAGCAAGTTTA